>CAVWJV010000001.1:0-344074 GCA_963755365.1 Terriglobia bacterium
ATGTTTCATCCTGAGACAAACCCAGTGTCTCTTCTACCGACCGAGTGTTACTGTCCTGCGAAATCAATCACTTAACTCTTCCAATGTTTGGCTGGCCTATTGCTCTATTCATAGCAACGTTTCACGTACGGCTCAGGAGAAGTTGCAGCAGGTTGGTGCTTTACGTTGCAAAAGCAGGGAGAAGAAATGCAGAAGCAGCATGAAATCGGGGCCAGCAGGCCTCAGGCCGGCTGTGTGGGGAGACTGGCGGAGTTCTTTCCAGGAGCAGTACCGGTACGGATTCCCGTGCAAGTCATGAAGATCGTCAGTTCTGAAAAGAATGGCGCCTTGCTCGATAATCCCGTGGCTTCCACGGCGGAACAAACCGTAATCGAATTCGGCACTCCGGGCGAAGTCATCTTTGCCTCCGGCCTGCCACTGGACTTCGAAGACATCGTGCGAATGAAAAATTTTGACGGTTCGTTTGATGTATCTGCTGAAATCATTGCCATGCAGCTGGATAAAGGCAAGATAGCTGTAGCGGCGCGTTTTCTGCAAAACGTGACCAACTGGATTATCAAATAGAGATCTTTATGACAACGGCTACCTTGAACGGCAATGAAGTCACGGAGTTCTGGCGCGTAGCCCGCAGGCTGCACGCCATCTACGCGGAGCTGGACCATACATTTGAATTGGGCCTGGATCCCTGCGCTGAACTGGAAGACAACGTTGAGCACTCCGAACCCGAAGTCCTGGACCGCGTCCGGCAATGGTTTGACCAGATGGACACGCGCATACAGGTCTGGCAATTGCGCCAGCTTCTGCAAAGTACCGGTCTGCAGAATGAAGAGAACCTGCGCTATCTCATTGCCCGCCATTTCGGCAGACAAGAAAGGACTGAACCGGACAAGGAAAAGCTGGACTTCCTTCTGGTGCAGTACTTCGCGCATTGCGCGCCGCAGGGAATTACTGAACAGCAGGTCACGCTGGATGAAGTTGCCCGCGTCCTGGAGCCGGTCCTGGGCAGCATGCCCGAGTCGTATCCCGAGTGGGCGCCTGGTCTGGATGACAAGCTGCAACTGTTGAATGACAGCAACAGTCTTGAAGAGCTGCAGAATTCTGGGGCCTTGCTGGAAGTCCGCGAACTGAAACTGGCGATTGGCGATGATTACTTTCAGCCCGGAATTCTGGTGGCGTTCACGCGTTTCAATTTCCGTGCACGACGCGCTTTTTTCAAGGCAATGCACCTGGATCTCCACAACATTCGCACTGTGGTGAATGAACTAGAGAGCCTGGGTTACACCACCATCGACTGCCGGGATGCCGGTCTCACCGAAAATGAGTCCCTGGACCAGGTACGCCATGTGGTGCATCAGTGGAAGACGCCTTTCCGTGCGCCGTATTCCGGCGGATCATCATTCCTTCAGCTGATTCTGTTGCGCCACACTTTGCAGTACACCGTGAATGAAGCACATTCGCGCAACACCGGTATGGGCGGCACCATGGATATTGATACCCATGACGGGGAAAATCTAGAAGCCAGGCCTGCCCAGCCCATCGCGGACAGTCCCAAAGATTTTTTTGAAACGCGACCCCAGGCAGTCCGCCCAGCGCCGTCACTGGAACCAGTCGCATTCAAGGCCGAGCCGGAACTAGTCTCTGCGCTCGACACGCCGACGGCGTTTGAAACCCCGAATTCAACCGATGACGATGGAGCCGATAGTGCGCCGGTTGCGGATGCTAAGGCAATTCGGGATTCCGCCGCTCCGCTCGGTGAGGACGAAGAAAGCATTCAGCGCTGCGTGGCCGATATCCACGATCAATTGATTGCTGTGCCGCACAAGAACACGCCTACCGTGTCCGCCATCACCCTTGGCGGCTGCAAGCTGCTGATCGCTACCTGGGAGGCTGAAGCTTTCACTCAGGCCCATGGCGAACTTTCGGCCGCTCTTCAGCGAACTGTAGCTGCCCGCACCATTCTGCATGTTTGCATGGAACGCCACCGCAAGAATGAACCCACGGACCTTGGCTTTGCCCTGAGCATGGCCCGTAAGCAGACAGAGGAAATGGAAGCGCAGATTGCAGCTGCCAAAGAAGCCAACAATATTGACGCTGCGGTGAACCTGGCAGCCACCACCAAGCGACTGCTGGCATTGATTGATGAAGGTGACAGACTTAACGCCTAGACGGAGCTGGTTCTGTGCAGAATTCCCCAACTGTTTTGATCATTGCCGATGACATCAGCTTTGCCCGCGATCTTTCCGGACGCTGGCAGATGGAGCGCAACGTTCCCGCCATCACCGTTGTCAGTACAGAACTATTTCACGCAGCGGCTGAAGTGGAGTGCGACCTGGTCATCGTTGGCCCGGTGCGCCAGGGGAGGCTGCCGAATCTGCTCAATCGCGTCGAAAGCGGAAAGCATTCCGTGATTTGCGTCCTGGAGACTTCCCAGGAAACTCATACCATCCGCAATCAGTACCCGCGCACCCTCTGTTTACAGAAGCACGAAAGCTGGACAGAGAGCCTGGTCCTGCTGGCGCATGAATGTCTGAAGCGAATTGCGCTGGCCGCTCGCTTAAAAAAGGCCGAGCACATCGGCGTCATGATGGCAACTCAGGCGGCTCTGGGACGTTACATGCTGGAGGCACGGCATGATTTCAATAACTCTCTTACCTCTGTGCTTGGCAACGCGGAACTGCTGATGATGGATTGCACCGGGATGCCTGATCACGCCAGTGACCAGGTGAAGACCATCCATGAGATGTCATTGCACCTGCACGCTGTCATGCAAAGGTTCTCTTCAATCGCCATGGAAATGCAGGTGGTTGAGAAACAATCTCAGGATGAGACTGAACGCGTGTCTCATGCAAGTTTTGTGAGTTCCTAGGGTTACCGCCCCGTCCCTCTTAAGTCTATTCGCCTTAAATACTTACGTGTATCACACTGGTTCTTTTGTCAGGCTTCAACTTGGCTGAGAGATTGCAATACTCATAGAGGATATCCCCATAGGCACAGGTTTGTCTCACGTGAAGAAGATATTGATCGTTGATGATTCCCCCGCGGAAGTCAGGCTTATGCAGTCTGTGTTGGATCGCGCCGGCTATTCGTCTGTGGTTGTTCATGATCCAACCCGTCTGGAACAGATGATCGACATGGAAAAGCCTAACCTGATCCTGATGGACGTGGTCATGCCGGAGCGCAATGGCTTTCAGGCCTGCCGTGAATTGAAGGGCAATGCCGTTTACTCAGCCATTCCGGTCGTCATGGTCAGTTCCAAGAAAACCGACAGTGACAAATTCTGGGCCAAGGAGCAGGGCGCGGACGGGTACGTAGTAAAGCCCTTTACGAGCGAAGAATTGCTGGGAACGTTGATTCCCCTGATGCCCAAAGCATGATTTGGGAATTGAGACTGAATTAATGCACGAAGAGCCTTTTCAAATCGATCGTACGGCTGCGGAAGCCAATACTGCGGCGCCGAAGCTTGACGCCTCGACGCTCAGTAGTGCTCTTGCGTCCTCAAGATTTGGCTTTGCCATTCCGGAGCCGGCTCCGCACGTCCGCGAGATTACGTCAGAATCAGAAGCCCAGGAAACGGACGGAAGCGACGATGAATCTGTGCAGACGCCGCAGGAAGATCTCATGCGCCAGTATTGCATCTTCCGTGCCGGCCGTGAACGCTTCTGCTTTTCCATTCTCGATGTGGAAGAGATTGTGGAATGGCCGCCGCTTACTGCCATACCGCTGGCGCCGCCATTCCTGATGGGAATTTTCAATCTGCGTGGGTCGATCGTTCCGGTAGTAGATATCGCGATCACCGAAGGCAGGCGTGTTGATCTTGCACCGCGGCACGTAGTGGTTGCCGGACTGAAAGCCGACGAGGGTCGCGATTACCTTCGCATCGGCATCGCGGCAGACGAGTTGATTGGCACCTACAGCACTGTGGATCCATTGATCGTGGATAGCGCACCACTGGAAGTGCCGCATTGTTGCGGGCTTTTGCCACACGATGATCGTCTGGCATTGGTTCTGGATTTGAAAAAGGTCACTGAGGCGTTTCCTGTCCCGGTGATCTGAGAAATGGAAGCTGCGAGACCGACTTGCGCGTCGAGCAGCGCGTTGCAGGAGCTGAATAATCGCCAGCTGGGGATGGATCAGCGGCGGTTTTGGAGCGAAGCGACAGAATTGTTGGAGGAAGTATGAAAGGTCGTTTAAACCGGACCCTGATGGGGCTGGTGATTGTCGATGCCCTGGCACTGTTCACCGTGTTTCTGCTGGCCTATAGCGCCGGAGCCACGGCCAAGGTGCCTCTGAGCAACATCGGCCATCTGGCTGACGGCGCAGACCTGAAGGTGCTGTTTGCAATTGTCATCTGCGTGGCTGCTGGTCTGGCTACGTTTATCGTCATCGGCAACAAGGTCCTCCTTCCAGTGACCCAGCTGTCTGAATTTGCTGAGAAATTTGCCCAGGGCGATCTCCGCTCCCGCATCGCGGTTGATTCGGCAGATGATTTTGGCTTCATCGCAGAAAACCTTAACAGGGCAGTGGACAGCTCGTCCCGGGCTTTCTTCAACCAGGAAGCCCAGGAGACGTTGCAGAAGAGCGTCACGGAATTCCTGACTATCGTGAGCCAGATTGCCCGCGGCGACCTGACGCTACGTGGAAAAGTAACCACGGACGCTTTGGGCAACGTAGTCGATTCGGTCAACTACATGCTGGATAACTTCGTGAAAGTTCTGGAACGCGTCCGCAAAGCCGCCATCGACGTTCAGTCCAGCGCGAATGAGATTCTGCTTTCGTCGGAAGAGATGTCATCCGGCGCCATGCAGCAGGACCAGGAAATCACGAACACTTCATCTGCCGTTGAACAGCTCACCGTATCCATGAAGCAGGTTTCCAACAACGCAGAAGCCAGCGCGGAAGCGGCGCGGCGCGCTCTGGATGCCGCTGAACAGGGCAATCGTTCAGTCCGTGACACGCTGGAAGGCATGCAGCGTATTCGTTCGTCCGTGCAGGCTACAGCAAAGCGCATCAAGGCCCTGGGTGACCGTTCGCTGGAAATTTCAGAGATCGTCAAAGTCATCAATGACATTACCGAGCAGACCAACCTGCTGGCGCTGAATGCAGCCATTGAAGCTGCACGCGCCGGTGAAGCCGGCCGCGGGTTCGGCGTGGTGGCCGACGAAGTCCGCAAACTGGCGGAACACTCACGCAGCGCCACCAAAGACATTGCGGCCTTGATCAAGGCCATTCAGGCAGAAACCAATGACGCCGTCATCGTGATGGAAGAAGGCACCAGGGAAGTGGAAATCGGCGCCAAGCTGGCTGATCAGGCCGGACGTGCGCTGGATGCCATCTCCAGTGTGGTACGGCAATCGGCGGAACTGGTGCAGGAGATCTCGCTGGCGTCAAAACAGCAGGTGCGCGGTACGGAAGGCGTGGCCAACGCCATGCAGATCATCTCCAATATCACGCGGCAAACGTCACAGGGCGCGCGCCAGACTTCACGCACGGTGGAACAGCTGGTGCATATGTCAGAACAGTTGAATGAAGCGCTGTCACAATTCCGGGTCAGCAACGCTCCGGTCACCAATGAACCACGTCCGGAGCTGGTAAGTGCGGTAAGTGCGGCACGGATAGGCAGGTAAAGAGGTTGCAAAGGTAAGGACGAATGGCGCAAGTCAGCGAACATGAGTTGAGCGAGATACGCGGCCTGATTGAATCGCGTTCGGGAATCCTCTTTGATGAATCCCGCGAGCGGTTCTTCACTACGCGTGTGCGTGATCATATTGAACACCGCAAGCTGAGCCATGGCACTGAGCTGATTCGCCTGATCCTGAATTCCAACGTGGAATACGATTCGCTGCTGCAGCGCCTGCTGACGCAGGAGACTTCTTTCTTCCGCTATCCGGCTGTTTACGACGCACTGGAAAAGAAGGTCCTGCCTGAGCTGCAGACCCGCAAGTTCTGGGAGAACCCGCGCTCACTCCGCATATGGAGCGCCGGATGCGCTACCGGTGAAGAGCCATACAGCATCGCCATGACCGTGGCGGATGTGCTGGAGTCACTGGAGGCGTGGAACATTCACATTCTCGCCACCGATATCAGCCGGTCAGCTCTGGACCACGCGGAACGCGGCGTTTATGACGCGCGCCGTGTGGAGCCGGTTAGCCAGCGCCAGCGAGAGAAATATTTTTCCCGTGGCTTGAGTCAGGGGGCCGAACAGTTTGCGGTGGGCTCCGGATTGCGGAACATGGTTACGTTTGCTCCCATGAACCTGGCCCAGGTCGTGTACATGGGCAAATTTGACTGCATCTTCTGCATGAACGTGATGATTTATTTTTCTGAAGAGCGGCAGGCACAACTGCTACGGCGTTTTCACGAATATCTGGAGCCGGGCGGATATCTGTTCCTGGGCCATGCGGAATCAGCCAGCCGGGCTGACGTGAAGTTTGATTCTTATATCCACAGCGATTCATGTGTCTACCAGAAACCGCCGGCGATTCGCCGCGTGGCAGCGGCGCAGGAGAGAGCGTGAGCGAGTACAGCGCAGAATTCGTTGAGATATTCCTTCAGGAGGCGTCTGAGCGCCTGCAATTCCTGCGGGAATATTCCACTATTCTCCTGGACACCTATCCAGACGCCAAAGAACTGGAACGTTTATACATTGCTGCCCACGCGCTGACTGGGACCGCCGCGTCTTACGGATTTCCTCTTTTTTCCGAAGTGGCGGGCAAACTGGGACACATTTTTCAATACGCGATGAACGCCACCATCGCGCCCGATGCTACACCGCCGCTGGTGGAGTTTATTTCTGAAGCTGTGTCATTGCTTGAGACTGACCTGATCATGGTCAGCACCAGCATGGCTGAGAATGAAGATGACTTTGTCATTTTTAAGCAGCGGTATCCGTTTGCATTCCCTCAGGCGGCGAATGCGCAGGAGTCCACGCAACCAGCTTCTCAGGGTGAAATCGATCAACCTGTGCGGGCGGTCGAAACCGTTTCCGAACGAGCGCTGGAGAATGAGGAAGTTGTAATCGAGCGAACCCCGGAACGGGTAGCGGACGAAACTGAAGTTCCTGTCGCGACCGATCCATTGCTGGTGCAGAACGCCAGCGAAGATGTTGCTCTGCCATTTGCACCCAGTCAGCACCCGGTTCCACAGGAAAACGTTCCACAGGAAAACATTGTCCAGATTTCGCGAAATTTTGCCGCGGACCTTGGGCCTGCTATCGCAGACGTTCCTCGCCATGGAGCAGCTGTTGAGGAGCTTCCCGCCGACGATCAGGTGCCGACTGAGATTCTGGAATTCTTTGTTGCCGAAGCCGAAGAGCATCTTCAGGTAGTCACACAATGCCTGCTGCGTCTGGAAACCAGTCCCAGCCAGGAGCAGATCAACCGCCTCTCTCGCGCGATGCATACGGTAAAGGGTTCCGCAGCGCAGGTTGGGCTCCATCGCATAGCGCACGTGGCACATCGGGTAGAAGACCTGATCGGACGCCTGCGCGATGGTGAGTTGCAACCCTCGGCCGAGATCATCGATATCTGCCTGGATGCGGTTGACGTACTTAAGAAATTTCTCTATCGCCAGTGGGCAAACGAAGCTGAAATGCATGCAGGCGTGCAGCCTCTGCTCGCGCGCATCACGCGCCTGTCCGCTGCCGCGGCGATTCCTGGTGTCCAAGAAGAATCCGCTGACCAGACTGGTACTGCGGCTTTTGATCCCGAAGAGGAGAAGTTGCTGGCCGAATATGCTGCGGCCAAAGAGGTTGCGGCTGAGCTGGCCAAAGCCGAAGCCGACAAGCAGGAAGAAGAATCGCAGCGTAGGGAAGCGCAGACCGCGCCTCACTCCAAGTCAGTCCGTATCGCCCTGGATCGTCTTGACCGTATGATGAACGCGGTCGGCGAGCTGGTCATCAACCGCACTCGCATGATGGGACGAGTATCGGAGTTGGAGCGTCTGGCTGATGTGCTGAACATGTCCAAGTTACGCATGCAGGAAAAGGTGGCGGAGTTCCAGGAAAAGTACGAATTCAATCGCGTACACGCTACCCGCTTTGCCCCGACGCATGACGGTTTTGCCCAGCGGCCTAATTTGTCAGGCTTTCTCTCTCCGCTGGATCATGCGGGCGACTTCACTGAGCTGGAGATGGACCGCTATGACGATTTCAGTATTCTCTCGCGTTCGCTGTCGGAAGTTTCAGCTGACGTCACAGAAGTGCTGGCGCAGTTAGGGCAGTTCGTCCGCAGGGCCAATACTGATATCGATGATTTCACCAAGCTCACGCACAATCTGCAAAATGAAATCACGCAGGCGCGCATGGTGCCCATGGGCAACCTGTATACCCGCCTCACTCGCACGGTGCGTGACGCCTCCAAGGCCACGGGCAAGAAAGTTGATCTCAGGCTCGAAGGTTCAGAGACTGAGCTGGACAACAACATCATCCAGCAGATATCCGATCCCCTGGTCCATCTCGTCCGCAATGCTGTGGCCCACGGCCTGGAGCATGATATCGAGCGCTATGAGGCCGGAAAGAGTGACGTTGGCACCATTGCCGTCCGCGCCTACCACAAAGGCAACCACATATTTATTGAAGTGGAAGATGACGGGCGCGGCATTGATTTCGAAAAAGTCCGTAAGATCGCAGCCGCCAATGGCCTGATTTATGCCGAAGCGGCAGCCGAGCTCACAGAAGCCCAGTTAATGGATATTCTCTTCTTGCCCGGCTTTTCCACATCGCCGCACAAGACGGAACTTGCAGGTCGCGGCGTTGGCCTGGATGTAGTCCGGTCAAACCTGGCCCAGCTCAATGGTGAAATTGAAGTCCATTCGGAAGCCAAACGAGGCACACGCTTTACCTTGCGTGTTCCACTCACGCTGCTGATTTCGCAGGCGCTCTTCGTGCGTTGCGGCAAAACCACGTTCGCGGTCCCTCTGGCCTTTGTGGAAGAGATACGACGCGTGCGTCTGGAAGAGATCGAAGGCGAAAAGGGCAAGCTTTATACCAAAGTTCGCGAAGCCACCATTGAGGTCATACGCACGGACGTTGCTCTCGGCCTTGAGCCCATCCAGCCGATGAATGGCTATTACCGCATGGTGATTGTGCACGCCATCGGACATCCGGTTGGCCTGATTGTGGAAGACGTGATCCGCAAGGATGAAATCGTGATCAAGAGCCTGGGCGAGTACATGAAGAAGGTGAAGCTCTTCCCGGGAGCCACCATCGCTCAGGACGGAAGCCTGATTCTCCTGCTGGACGTGAATCGTCTGGTGGCCACGGAAGCTCTGGAACGGGAACGCATCAGCGAAGGCAGCAACGTTGCCGTGGCGCCCCCAAGTGCTGCTCGCATCTTCTTCCCAGGCGCTGAGGCAGTGGCCCACAACAGCATTCCGCCGGAAGCAATTGAGGAAGTGGTGGAAGAGAAAGTGATTGTCCTGGCTGATGATTCCATCAGCGTGCGCAAGTTCGTGGGACGCATGCTGGAGAAAGCCGGTTATCGCGTAAGACTGGCCTGTGACGGACTGGAAGCGCTGGAGATTGTGGCGCAGACGAAATGTGATCTCGTCGTCACGGACCTTGAGATGCCTCGTACCAATGGTTACGAGTTGCTCTCACATCTGCGGCAGAATCCGGCGACGCGCGGCATTCCGGTCATGGTAGTCACGTCGCGCGCAGGAGCCAAGCATCGTGAACGGGCACTGAAGGAAGGTGCGTCAACCTTCCTGACCAAGCCGGTGCAGGAAGACCATTTTATTTCCGCAGTGGCCAGATTGATTGGCACGGTGGAGGTTCCACAAGCGTCAAGAGCTGCCACGGCAGGATGAAAAGGTAAGAGCTGATAGACGGAAGAAAGATCCAAAAAAGTCAAAATGGCCGCGGATAAGAAAATTCGAGTGTTGGTGGTGGACGACTCTGCTTTCATGCGCAAAGTGCTGGAGGGCATCATTTCGTCCGACCCGATGCTGGAGGTCTGTGGAGAGGCGCGAGACGGCAAGACGGCGGTCTCACAACTTGAGGCGTTGAATCCTGATGTGATCAGCATGGACATCAACATGCCCGTCATGGATGGCCTGCAGGCCACGGAAATCATTATGTCCACCAATCCAAAGCCAATTCTGATTGTGAGCTCGGAATCGCGGGACGGTGCAGAAGTTACTTTGAAGGCGTTGCAGTTGGGCGCCATCGATTTTGTGTCCAAGCCATCCGGCGGCATTGACCTGGACATGAGCTCAGTGCGCGAAGAACTGATTCGCAAATTGAAGATGGCGGCTAAAGTCCGCGTGGTGCGTACCGCGACGCGGGCCCGGATTTCACCAAGCCCGGCCCCGACAATTTCGCGCAATGAACTGCCGCTCGCGGCATCGGCTGCCTCCAACGGAGCCAGCAAGCCCTCGGATAGTCAAACGCTTTGGGCGCCTCTCGGCGGTAAGCGTGGCGTAGGGAGGTTTCCGATTGTTGTCGTGGCATCGTCAACCGGCGGCCCTGCCACGTTGATGAAGTTTGCTCCCCGTTTTGGCAAGGATTTTCCCGGAGCTGTGATCATCGTCCAGCATATGCCGGGTAATTTTACTTCGCAGTTCAGCGCGCAGTTGCAGGAAGTCTGCCGTCTCAAGGTCAAGGAAGCCGAAGCGGGAGAGATGGTTTCAGCCGGCCGGCTGTACGTTTGCCCGGGCTCGCACCATTTGCGAATTTCATCCACCGGCAGGTTTCTGCTGGATGATGGTCCGAGGATCGACGGTTATCGCCCCAGCGCAGACGCGGCCCTGGCCAGCGTTGCGGAGTATGCAGGCAATCTCAGCATTGGCGTGGTGCTGACAGGGATGGGCAACGATGGCGCCAAAGGCGTGCAGGCCGTGAAAAATGTTGGCGGATATGTGATCGCCCAGGATGAATCCACCGCCGTGATCTTTGGCATGCCGCAGGAAGCGCTGAAGACCGGCGTGGTGGATAAGACGCTGGCGATCGAAGATATCTATCCGGCGATTGAGAAACGAGTGAATTTTGTTCTGGGTTCATTGAAAACAGGTCCGGTGAGCTACGGGAGTGAACACGGGAGCTTTGTGAGCTGTATGAAGATGAATTTGGATTGCGAGACGTTGGGATCAATGGCGCTCACGCCCATAGAGGTGTCGCGGTGAGTACTTACGTCTCCACTCCGGCCAGGATCCTGCTGATTGACGCCAATGTGTATTTTGCCCGGCGCATCACGGATGCGTTGAAGCAGGAAGGCTTTGAGGTGGTCCACAGCACGCAGACTGGTTACGCGCTTACCATGCTGGAATATGACACACCGGCAGCGATTCTGTGTTCCACCAGCATGCGCGAAATCAACGCCCATGAACTGCCGCCGATTGTGCACGCTGATCCCAAAACGGCCCACATCCCGGTGATTGCGATTGGTGAAGGCGGCGACCAGGCATTGATGGAAGCGTTTCGTTCCGGCTGTGCCGATTACGTTGACAAGCGTCTGGGACCGGAACTGATCGCATCGCAGATCAAGACTTTTCTGCGCAGCAATACGGAAGGATTTCAGCCCCTGCAGATGCTTGGATCATCAGACACTGCACTCACCGGCAGCCTTACTCATATGGACTTGCCCGGAATTGTGCAGATGCTGACTCACACCCGGCAGAACGGCGCCCTGTACGTGAATGCCAACCTGATAGACGGCATCATCTTCTTTGAGAACGGCATTGTCACTCACGCCGAGTGCGGCGATAACGTGGGCGATGAGGCCATGGTCCGGATTGTGAAGCATTGCAATGGACAAGATTCAGGATCATACAAATTCCTGCCCGGTGAAACGGCCACAACGCGCACCGTGCTGCGCTCTTCAACCGAGCTGATGCTGGAAGCGCTGCGCGAACTGGACGAGTCTATGCAAAGCGATTTAGATGGAGGCCTTTGATGGCGACGGTGCCCACGGTTTATTTCATTGACGATAGCGCCACCATGCGTGAAGTCATCAAGATTGCCTTTCGCCGGGAGAACATCAACGTCCTCACCAGCCATGATGCCGTGCTCGCCCTGGAAGAGATTGAGAAGAAACGGCCCGATATCGTAATTACAGACGTGATTATGCCCGTGAAAGACGGGTATGAGGTTTGCCAGTTCATCAAGACGCATTCCGAGCTTTCAAAAATTCCGGTGGTGCTGATGTCCGGTGTGGTAAATCGAGCAGTGGCGGAGCGGGCCTTTGCCGTGAAGGCAGATGAGCTTCTGCGCAAGCCTTTTCAGCCCCAGGACCTGATCGCGCGCG
Source organism: Terriglobia bacterium (assembly GCA_963755365.1). Classification (GTDB taxonomy): domain Bacteria; phylum Acidobacteriota; class Terriglobia; order Terriglobales; family Acidobacteriaceae; genus Angelobacter. Next base: position 12,240 of record CAVWJV010000001.1, read on the forward strand.
TGCGCAACCTGCTTACCGGCAAGGGCGCGCCCAGAGTGTCGCCGGCAGCAGCGGCCAATGCCAACGCGGTACTCAGCAGTATTTTTTCCACTTCAGCAACAATGCCTCCGCCGTCCAATGGGGCGGTCTTGTCGATTGCGGCGTCGGTCGCGATGCTGGACCAGACCGATCATCCGGTCCAGCCGGTTCATGGTTTGCTTCCGCATCAACCTGCCATGACGATAGCGCCGTCGTTTTCGGTTGTAGTTCCTGATGTCGATCCATTACTGGAACTGCCGAACGCGCCGAAGCCAGCGCCGAGCCCATCAACTTCATCGTCCCCGGCCAGGCCTGTGGCGTCCTCAGCGCGAGTGAGCGAACCGTCAGCCAACGTGAGTGGGGCGCCTTATAGCGACGTGCCAACCAGTGCAGCGGCAAAATCACCTAATAGTGACCTCAACATGCCCCGAATAGAGATTCTGCGGCTTGAAGGTCTGGTCAGGAAGCTTCAGGCTGAGCTCCACGCGGAGCGTGAATATTCCAAGGCCCTGGAAGCCCATCTCAAGACGCTGCAGGAGTCAGAGCGAAAGTAGTCTGGCGGTTCACGCTTCTGCTGGAGTCTCCTGGTCATTCATATTTCGTTCGAGAAATCCAACCTGAGTATTCTGTAACCTGATGAAATTCAAGCGAGCGTTTTTCTGTAGTCTTATTGCCGTGATTGGCAGCTTTTCACCTTCGGTTCAAGCAGCTGATTTATCGCCCGCACAGCGCCTCATGCCTGTTCCCGCACATGTGACTCCAGGCGTGGGGCAGCTTGCGATAACGCAGGACTTCGCCATCGAAATCTCCGGTGTGGAAAGTAACTCCCGAATTGCCAGTGCTGTAGAACGTTTCCGGACCAATCTTTCCCGCCGAACTGGGCTGCAAGTCACGCGGAGCAATGGCCCAGCGAAGATGACGATGTTGATCCAATGCCGTGAGGCGGGCGAGAAGGTACAGAAGCTGGGCGAAGACGAGTCCTATCGCCTGACGGTAACTGAGAGTGGAATCAGGCTGGAAGCGGACAATCCACTGGGCGTGATCCACGGTCTGCAAACGCTGTTACAACTTGCGCAGCCTGCGCCCGGCGGCGCCGCTGTCCCCGTGGTAACCATTGAAGACGCGCCAAGATTTCCCTGGCGTGGGCTGCTGATTGATGTCGCGCGGCACTTCATGCCCGTAGAGGTCATCAAGCGCAACCTGGATGCGATGGAAGTGGTAAAGCTGAACGTTCTGCACTGGCATTTGTCAGATGATCAGGGTTTCCGCGTTGAGAGCAGGAAGTTCCCGAAATTGGCAGAGAAGGCATCAGGCGGCCAGTTCTACACCCATGAACAGATCAAAGACGTAGTCGCGTATGCGCGGGACCGCGGCATACGTGTGGTCCCGGAATTTGATATGCCCGGACACACGACTGCCTGGTTCGCTGCGTATCCTGAACTGGCCAGCCTTCCCGGGCAATATGAGCCGTGGAAGAGTTTCGGCGTAAATGATCCGGCCATGGATCCCACGCGCGATCACACCTATCAATTTCTGGATGACGTGATCGGTGAAATGTCACGTCTGTTTCCCGACGCCTACTTCCACATTGGCGGCGACGAGGTGAATGGCAAGCAGTGGAACGCCAGCCCGGCGATCGGCGCATTCAAGCGTCGCCACAAGATGAAGAGCAACGCTGATCTGCAAGCCTACTTCAACCAGCGATTGCTCAAAATCGTAAGCGGGCACGGAAAGATCATGGAAGGCTGGGATGAGATTTTGCATGCTGACCTGCCGAAAGACGTGCTGGTGCAGTCCTGGCGAGGACAGAAATCTCTGGCCGACGCAGCGCGCCGGGGCTACAGCGGATTGCTCTCTTACGGTTATTACCTCGACCTGATGCAACCGGCGCAACAGAGTTATTTGATCGATCCGCTGGGCAGCGCCGCGCCACGCTGTCACCGGAAGAGCAAAAGCGCGTGCTCGGGGGCGAGGCATGCATGTGGTCAGAGCTGGTAACGCCGGAGAATGTGGATGGACGTATATGGCCGCGAACCGCGGCTGTGGCGGAGCGCTTCTGGTCACCTCAGGCAGTGCGTGACGTGGATTCCATGTATACACGTCTCGACTACGTGAGCGAAGAGCTGGACCAGACCGGGCTTACCCACAACACTGCCTACCGTCTGATGTTGGAACGTCTGCGCGGCAGCGCTGATATTGAATCTCTGCGCACACTGGCGGAAGTGGTGGAACCCGTGAAAGTGTATCAGCGCCCGCACACGCGCCATTATGAAACTGATACACCGCTGAACCGGCTGGTGGACACGGTGCGACCGGAGAGCGCCAAGGGAAGAGTATTCGCGGCACAGGTTGCGCTTTATCTGTCAAAGTCTGCATCGCCCGGGTCTGCGTCGGCTGAAGATGTTGAGGCAATGCGCAAGAACCTGAGGATCTGGCAAAGCAATGACCAGCTGCTGGCGCCGATGATCCAGAGTAGCGCCTTGCTTCAGGAAACCGCGCAACTTTCGCGAAATGTTTCGATCGTGGCGGCTGCAGGATTGCAGGCACTGGAATACCTCGATTCAAACCAACGCGTTCCCGCGTCGTGGCGGCAGCAACAGCTGGACATGCTCAAAGAAGCGCAGAAGCCACAGGCCGAGTTGCTGAACATGCTCGCTGAGCCGGTACAAAAGCTGGTGGAAGCGACGGTGGTTGAGTAGCCAGCCACCTAAGCTGTTTTACGCAGTAAGCCAACAACCAATGTTTGCTAGACTTGCGACCATCACTTACTCAAAGTCCAACGCAGTTTCCGCCCAAGGAGGAGACACATGCCGCTGACATGGATTGACTGGCTGGTGATTGGTGGATATCTACTGATCAACCTGGGAATCGGCATTTACTACCGCGGACGCGCCAGCGGCAATACGGAAGAGTTCTTTGTTTCCGGACGCAACGTCTCCTGGTGGCTGGCGGGCACATCCATGGTGGCAACAACCTTCGCCGCCGATACGCCGCTCTTTGTCAGTGGTGTGATTGCCACGCAGGGTATTGCTGGAAACTGGCTGTGGTGGAGCTCCTGCCTGAGTGGCATGCTCACTGTCTTCTTCTTCGCACGCTACTGGCGACGAGCCGAGGTCCTCACAGATGTTGAGCTGACCGAGCTGCGCTACGGTGGCAGGCCTGCAGCATTCCTTCGCGGGTTTAAAGCGCTTTATCTCGGGTTGATCATGAACTGCCTGATCCTTGGCTGGGTGACCAATGCCATGGTCAGCATCATCGCCGTATTGCTGGGACCAATGTTTCCAGAAGGGAAGATCCTGACGTTTGGTGTGGGTGGACATGAGTTGCTGCACTATACCTTCGGATCACCGAACCATACGGCACTTTTCATCTGCGTATTCATCCTGATTCCATTCACTGGAATCTACACGTCGATAGGCGGCCTGTGGGGCGTGCTGGTTACCGACCTCTTCCAGTTCATATTAAAGATGGGCATGGTCATCGTGCTGGCATGGGTCGCCGTCGCAAAGATCGGCGGCATGCATGCGCTGAAGCTGCAACTGGCAGTTGTGGGCAAAGCGGCGCAAGAGAGCGGCGCGCACCCATCGAATCCGCTGGCCTTTTTCCCTGACTTTCATCTTGGCTGGACATCCAGCGCGCTGTGGACTCTTCCGGTGCTGACCTTCCTGACTTATCTCGGCGTGCAATGGTGGTCAGCATGGTATCCGGGAGCTGAGCCCGGCGGCGGAGGCTATGTTGCCCAACGCATGTTCAGTGCCCGCGATGAAAAGAATTCTCTGGGCGCAACGTTGTGGTTCAACATTGCACATTATGCACTGCGGCCATGGCCCTGGATTATCACCGGACTCGTCGCGCTGGCGGTGTACTCGCCGCATGGCGGGCTGCATCCTTCGGCCACGTTCGGTGCTCATCCGCAGGAAGGTTATGTGATGGTCTTGCGCGATTATCTGCCGCCCGCTTTGCGTGGTGTGATGGTTGCGGCTTTTCTGGCGGCATTCATGTCTACGCTGGGAACCCAGCTGAACTGGGGCGTCTCGTACCTGGTGAACGACCTTTATCGCCGCTTCATGGCGCCGCAAAAAAGTGAACGGCACTATGTTGGTGTAGGCCGTCTGCTGACCATTGTTCTTGTTCTGGTCAGCGGCTATGTGGCCGGGCAACTGACGTCAGTGGGGCAAGGATGGCAGATCGTACTTGAACTGGGCATCGGTACAGGAGCGGTCTATATCCTGCGCTGGTACTGGTGGCGGATCAATGCGTGGAGTGAGATTTCCGCCATGAGCGTGGCTGCTGTCGTCACTCTAATTCTGCACAAGTACGCGCCGGGCGATGATCCAGTGACGTTTGCCAAGAACTCTCTGATCACAGCAGGGTGCACCACTGTGGCGTGGATAATCGCAACCTTGTTGACGCCGGCCGAGTCGGAAGAGAAGCTGCTGGCCTTTTATCGACGAGTCCGCCCGACGATTTATGGCTGGAAACATGTAGCGAAGCTGGCGCCGGAAGTAGCAGAAGTGCGCGATGTGGGCAGCAATGCCTTTGACTGGGCCATGGGCTGTCTTATGGTTTACTGCGCGCTGTTCGGCAGCGGCAAGATCATCTTCGGCGAGGTTGCAATAGGCGTGTGTCTGCTGGCCGTTGCCGCTTTAGCCGGATATTTGATCTTCTGGGATTTGTCTAAGCGGGGATGGAAATCTTTGTCGGGCGTGGAAGAAAAGGTCGCGGCGGGACGCTAGGTCTTGAACGAAGTTTCATTCGTCTTGGCATGTCGCTCCGCTGGCGCTGCGCTCCGGCCTCCGGCAGGATGGAAGTGTTTTGCGTCGCTCCTACCCAGCCCTTATCCCTCAGCGCGGCTTTTCTTCGAAAAACACGCGCCTCGGGAACGAGCTGGGCTACATAATGCCGGGCCTTCGGCCCTGGGCCGATAGCAGGAATACCGGATCGTTGCGTCCGCCATCATTCTGATCAATCACGTTCAATTTGTGGAACGGGAACGTTCTATAAGACAGTACGCAGCCGGGGGCGGCTGCGCTCCACGTCAACTTTATAGAGACTGTAGGTATCCCTCGTTCCACTCGGGATGAAGAAAAGGATCTCTCGCTAACGCTCGAGATAAGAGAATAAATCCTTCACGGAGTGAGGGAACGGTCTGTGTTGGGCTTTGCTCTGGGCCAGCGCTTTGCGGTACAACTTGCAATATGAAGATGAGCAAGAAACTGTTCAAATTGGCTGACGCTTTCCGCGTAAACCACGGAAAATCTTTCCATTTGAAACAATGTGATCCCGCTGACACATGTGGTCTTGACCTGAAAGATCAGGCGGATGAACTGCTGCAGCAAAGCATCACCCTCATGCAGGACCGCCAGGAAAAACTCTACGCCCAGGACGAGTGGGCCCTTCTGCTGATCTTTCAGGCCATGGACGCCGCCGGAAAAGACGGCGTAATCAAGCACGTAATGTCCGGTCTGAACCCGCAGGCGTGCCAGGTCTACAGCTTCAAGCAGCCCTCGACCGAAGAACTTGACCACGACTTTCTTTGGCGAACCAATCGTTGCCTGCCGGAGCGGGGGCGTATCGGCATCTTCAACCGGTCTTATTACGAGGAAGTACTGGTAGTGCGTGTGCATCCGGAATTCCTGGCCAAACAGCATCTGCCTCAGGAACTGGCCGGTAAGAAAATCTGGAAAGAACGCTTCGAAGATATCTCCAACATGGAGAACTATCTCACGCGCAACGGAATGGTGATCCGCAAGTTTTTCCTCAATGTGTCCAAAGACGAGCAGCGCCGGCGATTTCTCGCTCGGTTGGAAGAACCGGGGAAAAACTGGAAGTTCTCAGAGGCTGACGTGCACGAGCGCGAGCACTGGGACCAATACATGGACGCATATGAAGACATGATTCGCCATACGTCGACACCAGAGGCCCCGTGGTATGTGATCCCCGCGGACCATAAGTGGTTTATGCATCTTGCGGTAGGCTCCGCCGTGCTGGAAACATTGGAAAGCCTGAAGCTGGATTTTCCTAAAGTATCAAAGACTCGACAGAAAGAACTGGCGGCAGCCAGGGCGGCATTGGAAAAGAGCAAGTAAGTTCCTCTAAGTTTGTAGGGATCCCTCGCTTTGCTCGGGATTAATTAAGCAAAGGGCAGAGGTGCTAGAATCGGCGGCGATCGCTTATCGCCTATCTTTAGTATCCGTCGTTAATATCCGTCGTTGTGCGTCATTCAAGGAGAGACCTTTGCCGGAGATTCCAGAAAGACTCAAAGTTCCCGATGATCATGCGGAGATATTGAGAGTTCACGCGCGGGGCTATCAGGTCTACGTCAGCCAACGCGACAATGACGGCAAAATGACATGGGTGCTTAAGGGGCCACTGGCCGAGCTTTTTGACGCGAAGGGCGACGTGCTGGGCGCGCACTATGCGGGACCAACCTGGAAGCTGAACGACGGCAGCGAGGTGACGGGCAAAATGCTGGAGAAAGCAGATGCGCCTGAATCCGGGGCCATCCCATGGCTGCTGATTGAGATTGTGAATAACTCCGGCGCTGGCGTGCTGAAGTCGGCAAAGTATATACACCGTGTGGCGACCAAAGGCGGCCAGCCGCCAAGCGATCCGGGCGCGGAAAAGTCGGAGTCAAAGAGCGAGTACAGTGCGGACTATTATTTTTATGGCCAGTGACGGAGACTGCCTCACGTGTTGTTGAGGAAAAGCAGATTCCTCACCCACTCGCTGCGCTCGGGGATTCGGAATGACAACTATTCTTTTGTACTTTCATCCATAGAATAAAAAACCGCGCTTCTCAGCGCGGTTCTTATTTGGAAGAGGAAATTGCTTTTCAGATCTGTTACGCCACGCCGGCCGGGATAGCGGTTGAACGTTTGGGGAGCAGTTCACCGATGCGTTTGATCTGAGCGCCTACGCCGCGTAGTTTTTCTTCAATCCGCTCATAACCGCGATCAATGTGATAGACGCGGTCAAGAATGGTTTCACCATCGGCAACCAGTGCGGCAATCACCAGTGACGCCGAGGCACGCAGGTCAGAGCACTGCACGGCTGCGCCGCTGAGCTGAGTATGTCCGCGAACAATGGCGCGACTGCCTTCCACCTTGATATTCGCGCCCATGCGCACCAGTTCCTGCGCGTGCATAAAGCGGTTCTCAAAGATGTTCTCGGTGACAACGGAGGTCCCTTCGGACTGCGTCGCCAGCGTCATGTACTGCGCCTGCATGTCAGTGGGGAAGCCGGGATATTCTTCCGTGCTGATGTCAGCGGCTTTGAGCCGGTGGCCATTGGTCACGCGGATGGTATCGGGGGTGGTGCGGACGGTTACTCCGCATTCCTCCAGCTTCTGCAGCAGGGAACCAATATGGGTGGGATCGCAGTTGTTAAGAGTGATGTCGCCTCCGGTGAGAGCACCGGCGATCACAAACGTCCCGGCTTCAATGCGGTCCGGGATAATGCGATGGCGCGCGCCGCCCAGTTTACTCACGCCTTGAATGCGGATGGTGGAAGTGCCGTGGCCGGTGATCCTGGCGCCCATTTTGTTGAGCAACACCGCCAGATCGACAACTTCGGGCTCGCGAGCACAATTTTCCATGACGGTTTCACCGTCGGCGAGTGTGGCTGCCATCATCAGGTCTTCCGTGCCGGTGACCGTGATCTTATCGAAATTGATATTGCCGCCGCGCAGACGTTCAGCCGCAGCTTCAATGTAGCCGTGCTCCTGCGTGATTGTGGCGCCCAGCTTCTCCAGACCTTTGATATGAAGGTCAATAGGACGCGCGCCAATAGCGCAGCCGCCAGGAAGAGAAACGCGAGCACGGCCCATGCGGGCCACCAGCGGCCCAAGCACCAGGGTTGAGGCACGCATCGTCTTTACCAACTCATAGGCGGCTTCGGGATTGACCAGGTTGCGGCAACACATGGTGGTGCGGTGGGAAGCGCGACCGTAGCCGAGTTCCACCTCCGCGCCCATGGAGACAAGCAGGTTACGCTCCGTCTGAATGTCGCGGACGTCAGGGATGTTCTCCAGGACCACTGGCTCATCGGTGAGGATGGCGGCCGCCATCGCGGGCAGAGCGGCATTTTTTGCGCCACTCACGCGGATTGAACCTATCAGCGGATTGCCTCCGCGCACTACGAACTTGTCCATATGGTTTTCAGGTACCGTTACCTGCGAGCCGTCCAGTCGGAGCGCGCGTACGCGCACCGGATGTTTTCTCAAATCGCCGTTTACAGCTTCCAGCAGGCCCGGTGTTGAGGGAACTTGCACGGAGCCGACTTCTCGCCGCTTGGGTATCATCTTCATTTTAGATCACCCGCATCGTATTAGATCACCCGGATCGTAAATCATCTTTCTTCTACAGCTCTTCGGACATTTCCCTTATAGCGCTTGAGTTTTTGCCCGGCCTTCCGGGCATTCAAACCAGATTTAACCATGATGAGCGCAACTGCCACTTGGTTGTGTGAATCCTTCAACGCCCGGGCCGCCTTTTGGCGGTCAATTCCGGCAGCTTGCTCCAAAATCCGCAACCCACGTTCCGCCAGCTTTTCATTCCTTGTGTGCACGTTCACCATGAGATTGCCGTACACGTAACCAAGACGCGTCATCGCTCCGGTTGTGAGCATGTTCAGGACCATTTTCTGCGCGGTCCCGGCCTTCATGCGGGTTGATCCGGAAAGCACCTCAGGGCCTGCATCGGCAACGATTTCTATTTCCGCAGCACGGCCCAGCTCCGAATCAGCATTGCAGACAACGGCCACGGTCTTCGCGCCTTTCTTGCGGGCGAACTCAACCGCAGCGATGGTGTAGGGTGTGCGTCCGCTGGCGGCTACGCCGACGATCACATCCTTCTTTGATGGCTTACGCTTCGCCATATCAGCGCGTCCGGCTGGTCGCGAATCCTCGCTGGTCTCAGTGGCGCGGCTCAGTGCCTTTTCGCCGCCGGCAATTATGTATTGCACTGTTTTCGGGTCAGTGCTGAACGTGGGCGGACATTCGGAAGCGTCCAGGGCGGCGAGGCGTCCGCTGGTTCCCGCGCCTGCATAGATCAGGCGTCCGCCGTTTACGATGGCTTCCGCAATCGCGTCAATCGCCAGCGCGATCTGCGGCAACGCCTGTTCCACGGCTGCGGCAACAGTCTGGTCCTGCTGGTTGATGATGCGCGCGATCTCAAGAGCAGACAGTGTATCCAGCTCTGATGAACTGGGATTCTGGCGCTCGGTTCCAAGGTCGCGAATGGGGGATCGGCTGGCGGTCACTTTTTAAACTCAGGGCGTTGCTTCAGACGAAAGGGCTTGGGCGTTATCGTTTCGGCGTCAGTGCTTCTGAAACCGCGTCGTGGAACGCAGGCCTGATCTGCTGGATGGCTTGCGAACCGCGGTCCGGCCAGGTGCGGTTGGTTAAAAGAGTAACAGAGAGTTTACGCTCCGGATCAATCCACAGGGAAGTACCGGTATAGCCCAAATGGCCAAAAGACTTTGTCGAAAAGTACTTGCCCGAGGATGACGGCGCGGAGGGAGTGTCCCAGCCGAGCGCCCGCGAGGTTCCGGCCGGAAAGGCCTCGCGTTGTGTAAACATTTCCACAGTGTGCGGCTGAAACCACGGCTTTTGGGGTTCGCCGAGTAACACGCCGCCGCGCAACATGCATTCGGCGAACACGGCCACGTCTTCCGCGCAGGCAAAGCAGCCGGCGTGCCCGGCAACGCCGCCCAGAACGTAAGCGTTTTCATCATTGACCTCACCCTGAACCAGCCGGCGCCGGAAGCTGCGGTCTTTTTCGGTGGGTGGGATGAGGCGTTTCTGAGTTGGCGGCGGCAGGTATCGGCAAGAAGCCATGCCGAGACGTTGAAAGATCTCACGCTGGCAGAACTGATCGAGCGGCTGCCCAGTCATGCGCTGGATGGCTTCTCCCAGAAGGATAAAGCCGATATCGCTGTATTCGGCACGAGTACCGGGATCTGTGGTAAGAGGCACGGCGAAGGCCTGGGACATCAGTTCGGCTGGAGTCCTGGCGGTCTCAAAGAGCTTTATGTACGCCGGAAGTCCGGAAGAATGGGCCAGCAGCATACGGAAAGTAACCAGAGCGCGGCGGCGGTCCGTTACGGACGCCGTGAACTCCGGCAGCGTCTTGTATATCGGTTCATTGAGGTCCAGCTCGCCGCGGTCATAAAGCAGCATGCAAGCCGCCGTGGTGGCAACTACTTTGGTCAGGGACGCCAGGTCGAAAACGGTTTCGGCTGTAATGGCCCGGGAACAGCGGGAATAGGTGAAATGACCGAGTCCCGCCAGGCAGACGAGTCGGCCTTCGAAGGTGATGGCCGTTGCGGCGCCTGGAAATGCGTGCTGGGCGATACCAGCGCGCAAAACGTCCAGCGCGCGCTGGAATCGGCTTTCCTGCCCTTTGAGTTCATGCGGCATTATCCCGCCCATCGCGGAAGGATTGATTCCGCTCAGAGTGGGAATACCATTAGGTGGCATTATTGTCATGGCCGTTCTTTCCTCGATAATCCTACGAGGGCTGATTAATCACGGCAGCATTACTCTTTAATGATAAATTCCGCATAGTCTGGTAATTTAATCCAAACCAATCTCATGAGCTACGACCTTCTTTGTTACCCATCGAAGTCAGGAACTGTCGACAAATCCGAGGCCCAGGATTTTGATTCCATAGAGGGCAGTAACGCAGACGCTCCTTTGCGATCCAATAAACAAAAAGTTGTTAGCGCACTGGTTCATTCCAATCCGCGGCTGGAACCATTCCTCTTTGACTATCCTCAGATTGCAAAGCTCGATCGGATTTCAGAAGAAGAAGCCCGTCGCAAATACAGCCATGTCGAATTGAATGCGCCTGAGGGAGACCCGGCGATTCAGCTCACGATCTATGATGACCGCGTTGATATAACGATTCCATACTGGTATGGCGCTGGCGAGTCAGCCAGCGTATTCGCACAACTTTTCGCCTACCTGCGAATCATACGAGAGACAGCCGGCTACTTCGTGTATGACCCGCAGACAGATTCTGCGTTTGACCCATTGCTGATTGAGTCTCTCGATCACGAGACATACGATCGGGTGATGCTAAAAATCCCGGATATCGTGTCTGGCTCCCGCAAAACGAAGACCAGGGCTTGGTGGAAATTTTGGGAGCGCTAGAGTCTCGCATTTGCTCTTAAGCTCTGTCACCTCAATGGCGATGACTCTTCGTAACCCCGTAAATACCTCATTTAGTTGCTTTTGTTTCCGGTTTATAACACACTCAGTTCACCGATGAAATCAAGGATGAGAGTAGCTGTCTGGTGCATTTTTGTGCTTTTGGTGCTGAACTGCGTGGCGGGGGCAGCATCCAGCAAAACGAAACCCAAGCCAAAGAAGAAGCACCATCCCATTGAGATCAAAGAGACGGGCGATTTCAGCGCCGTGGACGCGCTGGTCCAGGAGCAGGTGAACGACCAAGCCATTACCGGTGCGGTACTGCTGGTGGGGCATGACGGAAACATCGTTCACCAGAAGGCATTCGGTTATCGCGCACTAACGCCCAGGCGCGAGCCCATGACGCTGGACACGATTTTCGATCTGGCGTCGCTCACAAAAGTGGTTGCCACCGCTCCCAGCATCATGCGGCTGGTGCAGTTCGGGCAGTTGCGACTGGATGAGCCGGTTGCACACTTCATCCCCGAGTTTGGCGCCAATGGAAAAGATAACGTAACGGTGCGGCAGCTACTAACGCATTATTCCGGCCTTCGTCCGGATCTCGACCTGAACATCGCGTGGGAAGGCCAGGCCACGGCTTTTCGCATGGCGCATGATGAAAAACTGCAAACGCCTCCCGGATCGCAGTTTGTCTATAGCGACATCAACTTCATCGAGCTGGGCGAACTGGTGCAGCAGATGTCCGGCATGTCCTTGGACAAATATGCCATGGTGCATATATGGGGTCCGCTGGGCATGACGCATACGCGCTTCCAGCCGCCGGCGGCATGGGCGCCAAAGATCGCTGAAACTTTGTGGATCGATAACCACCGGTTGCTGCGCGGAGTTGTTCATGATCCTTCGGCGCAACGGATGGGCGGAGTTGCGGGACACGCGGGTGTTTTCTCCACCGCAGGCGATCTTGCGCATTACGCGCAGGCATTGATTGATCGCGAGACCATTCTCACCCCCGATGCCATTGAGAAGATGACCACGCCTCAGCAGCCCCCGAATGCCATTGAAGTCCGCGGCCTGGGCTGGGACATTGATTCGCCGTTCTCCAGCAACCGCGGCGCGTTTCTGCCTGTGGGATCGTTTGGGCATACAGGGTTCACGGGCACGTCCATGTGGATTGATCCCAACACCAACACCTACATCATTCTATTGACGAACAGCGTGCGTCCTCGACAGGCGAATGTTCCGGTGGTGTCATTGCGGTCGCGTGTGGCGACGGCCGTGGCAACTACCCTGAAGCTGGATGTCAGCTCGCCGTCCAGAGAGAAGCTTTTGTCTATGACGGGATACAGCGAGGCGGCAGCGGCGTCGCGCCACGTATCCGCCCGCAATGGGCACGTGCTCACCGGAATCGATGTAATGGAAAAAGACGATTTTGCTGAATTGAAGGCCGGCAAAGAGAAAGATGTGGTGAACATCGGGCTGTTGACCAACCAGACGGGCCTTGATGCCCAGGGCAAACGGACGATTGACGTATTGAACGCCGTGCCGGGCGTGAAGCTCTCGATCATTTTCAGTCCGGAGCACGGAATCTTTGGCGCAGTGGACGCCATGAACGTGGGTGACCCTAATGCGGACACGGTCACCGGCGTGCCGGTGTTTACCTTGTATGGAAACAACGACGCAAAACGCAGGCCTCCGCAGGACATGCTGAAGAGCCTGGACGCCGTGGTGATGGACATACAGGATGCCGGAGCGCGGTACTATACATATCCGGCCACCCTGGGTTATCTGCTGGAGGAAGCAGCAGCGGCGAATGTGGAGGTGATCATTCTTGATCGCCCCAATCCGGTGACCGGCGCGGTGGTGCAGGGGCCGATGTCGTCGGCTGAATTTCCCAGCTTCACCAACTATTTTCCCATTCCGATTCGTCACGGTATGACACTGGGTGAACTGGCGCAGATGTACAACGTGGAGAAAAAGATCGGCGCCCGGCTGCGCGTGGTTTCCATGCAGGGCTGGCTGCGCGGAGACTGGTTCGATTCCACGGGGATCGTCTGGACCAATCCTTCGCCGAACCTGCGGTCTGTCTATGAAGCGTCTCTGTATACGGGCGTGGCGGTGATTGAGAGTACGAATATCTCGGTAGGTCGCGGAACCAATACGCCTTTTGAATTAATTGGCGCGCCCTGGCTGGATGCGAAGGTGTTATCTGAATATCTGAACGCGCGGCTGATACCGGGAGTCCGCTTTGTGCCTATTTCATTTACGCCAACGACTGGGCCCTATGTGAACCAGGTTTGTGGCGGCGTGAATTTTATTGTGACTGACCGCAATGTTCTGGACGCGCCGGAGATGGGCGTGGAACTGGCGTCGGCTTTGCAGAAGCTGTTTCCTGATCACTGGAAGATCGACAAGCTGAATGCCATCGTAGCCAATCAGGCGGTGGTGGATGCGATTGTCAACGGCGACGATCCGCGAGCGATCGCGCAGAGCTGGCAGGATGATCTGCAGAAATTTCGAGAGATGAGGACAAAGTTTCTGCTTTACCGCTGAACAACACCCACCACGGAGGCACGGAGACACGGAGAAGAGTGGGAAATTGCAGATCAAACGCAAGGTCCCTCACCCCTACTTCCACCCCAGCGCACGAAGCGCGCGCCGGGGCCCCCTATTCGCCCGCTGAAAACGGCGCGGGCTCATTCACGGGGATTCGAGATGACGATCTAAAAGGGGAAGGATTATCGTCCCCGGTCCACTTCTAAATGATCTTGCAATGCCGCTATACTCTTCGCCATGAATCTGCACATCGGCACGTCGGGATGGTCCTATTCAAGCTGGAAGCCGGCCTTCTTCCCGGACAAGCTGCCATCCAAACGATTTCTTGAGTTTTATGCCACGCAGTTGAATGCCGTTGAGTTGAATGGCACGTTCCGTCGCATGCCGACAGCGAGCGCTATCGCCGGTTGGGTGAATGCAACGGCAGCGGATTTCCGTTTTGCGGCCAAGGCGCACCAATCGATCACGCATTTCAAGCGGCTCAAAGAGGCCGAAGAATCCATGCGTTTCCTGATGCAGAGCCTGGAACCAATGCGACAGTCGGGCAAGCTGGGTCCGGTTTTGTTTCAGTTGCCGCCCAATCTGAAGGCGGATACTGCGCTGCTGGAGAAATTCGTACAGGCGCTGCCTACGTCCGCATATCAGTTTGCTTTTGAATTTCGTCATGAGAGCTGGTTCAGCGATTCTATCTACGACATTCTGCGCGGAAAAAACGTAGCGCTGTGCTGGGCGGAGAGCGAAAAGATCATGACGCCTAAAGTGGCCACCGCGAATTTTGTGTACTACCGTTTTCGCGAACCGGAGTACAGTTCGCCGGACTTGCAGATGGTGGCGGAAGAGTTGAAGACCCAGGCGGCCGGCAGGGAAGTGTATGCGTTCTTCAAACATGAGGAGCAACCGGAGAGCGCGTTGAATGCCGTGCAGGCTGCGCGGCTGAATGGCATTGAAGCCAAGCCGTTTGTTATGCCGGAGAAGAAGACGAAGAAGAAGCTTCCGTGATTTCATCCCGAGCAGAGCGCGGGATCCTCTACTCTCACAAAAAACAAGCACAAGGTCCCTCCGCTCTGCTCACACGCTGATAACAGCGCGTGTTCGCTGACGGTCGTCGGGATGACGTGACTATGGGCAGTTTCGGTAGAATGCCCCGTGTCGACATCGTTACGCCGCAATGTAGAGGTAGGGATCCCTCACTTCGTTCGGGATAAAACCTTCCCCTCGCCTCGTCGGGATAAGCCCCAAGAACCCCGCAAGTTATTGGCGAACCGGTTTCACGGCATCATACTAGCGAGATGAAGACTGCGGAGCCGAAGACTCCCGGGGTAAAAAGTGCAGACCAGCGCGTACTGCAAGGCTTTCTTGATTACCTGAAAGTTGAGAAGGGCCTGGCTGTTCTGTCGGTGAGTGCGTACCAGTCCGATCTGGTCCAGTTTTCAGAATTCCTGGGCAAGCGCAAACGCGAGTTGCTGTCGGCCAGGCGTGATGACGTCCGGGCATTCCTTGGCGATCTGTTCAGCAATGGTGTAAGCGATCGGGCAGTGGCACGAAAGCTTTCCGCGCTGCGGCATTTCTATAAATACCTATTGCTCGATCGATTGATCCAGCATGATCCCACGCTGGACATTGATTCGCCTAAACAGTGGAAGATTCTGCCGAAATCGCTGGCCGGCAAAGAGATTGATTCCATGGTGGAATCGGTTAGGACGCAGCGATCTCCGGGGGCCGATCCGGCACTGGCGCAGCGCGATCAGGCTATTCTGGAAATGTTGTATGCCGGCGGCCTGCGTGTGTCTGAGGTGGTAAACGTAAAACTGGAAGACCTGAAGCTGGAACTGGGACATGTGCTTGTACGTGGCAAGGGAGATAAAGAACGTCTGGTGCCGCTGGGACGTGCTGCGCAGGAATCCCTGCAAACTTATATGCGTGAAGGCCGGCAACGACTGCTGAACGAAAAGGTTTCGCCATTGCTGTTTGTGCGACGGGGCGGTGGCAAGCTGACGCGGCAACGCGTGTGGCAGATGGTGGGTTCGGCGTCGAGTGCAGGCCGGCACGCCAGTCCGCACATGTTGCGTCATAGTTGCGCCACACACATGGTGGAAAACGGAGCGGATTTGCGCACGGTGCAAACAATCCTGGGTCACGCTGATGTTTCTACTACGCAGGTGTATACGCATGTTGCGTTAGATCGGCTGAAGAGCGTTTATCGCAAGTACCATCCTCGGGGTAAAAAGACGGCTGAGAGTGGTCGATGAAAACCAAGGCAGCAGACTCGTCTTCAAAACGACAGGAAGCAAGCCCCGAGATTCGAAAAGGCATGGCCCGCTTTCTGGAGCATCTCCGTGGCGAACGGCATGCCTCGGCTCATACGCTACGTGCCTATCGAAACGAGCTCAGCCGCTTCGGCGAATACCTTGGTCCGGAGATTCGCTGGAAGGATATCGACCACGTATTTTTGCGTGGCTTTCTCTCGTCGCTTCATTCGCAGGGGTTGAGTAAGGTTTCGGTAGCCAGAGCGCTGGCGGCATTGCGATCGATGTACAAGTGGCTGGCAAGAGAAGGTGTGGTACAGCAGAATCCCGCCAAATTGGTCTCGTCCCCTAAATTGCCAAAGAAGTTGCCGCGCGTTCCGACCATGGAAGAGATGAACGGCCTGCTCAACAGTGAACTGCCGGAAGCGGCAGCGTTTCCGGAGCGTGATCGCGCGATCTTCGAACTGCTGTACGGTTGCGGCCTGCGCAACTCAGAGCTGGTGGGAATAGAACTCAATGACATCGAAGAGACCAATGGCGTGATTCTGGTCCGCGGCAAAGGCAAGAAGCAACGCTATGTTCCGCTGGAAGGCGCTGCCGACGAGGCTTTGCAGAGGTATCGCCCTGCCCGGCAGAAGGTCCTGTTGGAGACGAAGAAAGCAACGCGGCGATTATTTATTAACCAGCGCGGCGGGCCGCTGACCAGCAGGAGCGTAGGACGTATCGTGAAGCAAATCGCGGTGGCCAAAGGTCTTCCGCCGGATATCCATCCGCATACCTTGCGACACGCTTTTGGCACACACATGCTGACCGAAGGAGCTGATCTACGGGCCATCCAGGAGTTGCTAGGCCATGAGCGGCTGTCTACTACCCAGAAGTACACGCAGCTATCCATTACACATGTAATGGAGGTCTACGATAAGACCCATCCCCGGGCAAAGTAGGTCGCCTGACTACCAATCTTTGTAAGAATCTATTCACTGGAAAAGTAAGCCAACCTGTGACATTCTAGAGAACCTTTTTAAGTCATCAAAAAAATGGGTTTTTTCAACTACAAATACGGTTTCGTATTGCAGATCATTGCGCTGGTGCACTTCATGCGCCGGCGTCCGGATAACTACTGGCTCTGGATCATCCTGGTGGGCGGCGGTGTAGGCGCGTTGGCCTACATTGTGGTGGAAGTGCTGCCCGATATGGGCATGCTGCGGCAGTCGTACAAAGTCTTCTCGCACCGCAAGCGTATACAGCAACTGGAAATGATGGTGCTGGATAATCCTTCTGCCGGCAACTATGAAGAGCTGGCCGATCTTTATTTCGAGAAGAAGAAATATGATCGCGCCCGGAGTTGCTATGACAAAGCCATCTCTTCGCGCACGGACTCTCCTGATCCGTTTTATCGACGGGCATTGTGCGAGATCGAGCTGGACGATTTTGCCGCCGCACTGGTGGACCTTGAGCGAGTGATAAAGACTGACCGCAACTATGACTATCAGCGGGCCGTGGGGCTGCTGGCGTATGTCTACTGCGCGGACCGGGAGCAAAGAAAAAGCCGCTGCATTGTTTGAGCAAGTCACGGTCACCTCGACTTTGTCTGAGACGCAGTTTAACTACGCCTGTCTGCTGGCTGACCTGGGCAGGACGGATGAAGCGCAAACGTGGGCGCAAAAGATCCTGGCCAAAAAGATAACAATGCCTCGCTACCTGAAGAGGCGTGAGCGCCCCTGGTTCCGCCGGGCTGCCGGCTTGCTGAAGCGGCTTTCAGGCACTCAGCCCAAGGTACAGGATATGGCCGGCTCCGCCTCACCTACTGCATAAACTGGTCAGGGCGAGAAAAATGTGCCATGGTTATAGTCACCACTTGAGGTGCCGCGATGCGAGCGCAAATAGCCCTATTGATTTTCCTGCTGTTCTCTTGTTCTGTTCTGGCACAAAAGCAACCTGCCTCCGCTCCGCCAGCAAAGTCGCCACAGTCAACCAGCCAGGCTACAGCCCAGCCAGGAAACGTTGCCACCCGCGAGCAGATCATGAAATTACTGGAACTGCTGCAGGTGCCGGACAGCCTGACCATGACCATGGACGCGATGAAGGAGCAGATGAAGGTCGGCGCTTTGCAGATGTTTCAGGAAAAGATCCATAATCCGTCGCCGGCACAGATCAAGTCAGTTGACGCGATTGTGGATGAGGAGTTCAAGAAGATCGGCCTGGAAGACTTGATTGAGGATGTTGTGCCGATTTACCAGAAGCACCTGACGCGATCTGATGTGGAGGCGGTGATCAAGTTTTATTCGTCGCCGGTGGGGCAGAAGATACGGCGCGAACAGCCCGCCATGGCGAGGGAAAGCCTGCAAGCGACGTCTGCCGGCCAGCGCAGCAAGATGGAATTGCTGCTGGCAAAGCTTGATCTGCGTATAGACCAACTGGCTCGAAGCGAAGAGAACAAATCCGCTCCCGAGAAAAAGCAGTAACAAAAAGGTTTCGTTTGGCCAGCAGTGCCGCCGGCACTATGACTCGTTTGCTTTCTTCATTTGGCGGCGGATCAGGGTATCCATTCCGGCTTTGGACGTTTCATACTCCTGCTGGCTGATCCTGCCTTCCAGCCGGTCCGTCTCAAGCTGGAAGAGCTCTTCTTTCAGCGCAGCCAGCATGTCGCCTTCTGATTCGTCGTCCGGTGCAGCGACATCGGCCTTCGCCGTTGTTGCGTCAGACGAACCTCGCTTTATTTTGCGAAATAGCACGATTGCGCCTCCGACAAGCAGGCCAAAGAGAAGGCCAATCAGGTACCAGCGCGGTCCACCGCTTCCGGCGGTTGTGCCGGTTGCAGGCGCTGTTTGCGCAGCATCGTCTGGCGCCGGTGGTTCCTGGGCTTCACGAGGCGCAACTCCTTCTCCGCTTACGGAGAACTTGACCGGCTGAGCGGCAGAAATATCTTTCATGAAGAAGACATTCATGCCCTCTTCGTCACGGTCTTGTGAGAATCCCGCCGACGTCAGCTTCATACCCTTTGGCAGAAGTACTCCAAGCTCGGCCAGAGAAGTTTCCGGACTCACAGTGAAATCAAAGCTCCCGGAGTACGGAACTTTATAGCTGATGCGAAACTCAGTCTTGCCCGGGCGAAGAGGGTAGGGCATTCCGTAGCGATTTTTTGTCTTGAGTGGAACGGGCAAAACCTTTACCGGCATTCCGCCAGGACCCGCGGCCACCGAGTCAATGAGTTGCGCACCCGGCGGCAGCTGAATTTCAAACGAATGGTCTCCCATGCGCGTGCGCGGCGGCGCCGACTCATTGCGGACGATATATTTCTCCATTACCTCCAACTGGCCATTGCCGGTTTGCATTTGAAATACATGTCCGTCTTCCAGCACATTGTCGACCGTGGCCGCAGCGTCATACACGTTGACGTCAGCATTTCTGGTACCCACGGGCGCAGCCTTGTAGTAGAACGTTCCGCCGTGCGACACGCGAATGAGGTGCTCAACTGCCTCGTCGGGCTCATCCAGCGTGAATTTGCCCTGAGCGTCTGTTTTGGCGCTGGACGTCTCCTGCATCCCTTCCTTGAGAGAGAGTAGTGTGACTTCGTCTCCGGCAGCAGGTTTCCCGGTGGTCGCATTCGTCACGGTTCCCGTAAGCTGGGCGGCGAAAACCGCGCCGGAAAAGAGCAGGCAGCAGATAAGAACAACAGATCGGCGGACGATAAGCAACTTGTCTCCAGAGTGATTCGGCAGAGTATGAATAGGATACAAGGATAATAAGGATCAGGGATCCATGTCACGCATTTGGCGCGAGAGCGCCGGAAAAGGCTTACGGCTGGCGTGGTCAGCAAAAACGGTTTCACGATTAAAAGATAAAGG
Source organism: Terriglobia bacterium (assembly GCA_963755365.1). Classification (GTDB taxonomy): domain Bacteria; phylum Acidobacteriota; class Terriglobia; order Terriglobales; family Acidobacteriaceae; genus Angelobacter. The sequence continues at coordinate 32,057 of CAVWJV010000001.1, forward strand.
GCCGGATGCCGCCGGCCCTTTCCGCGCTTATGAGCTATGAGCGTGATCTAGTGGTCGTCACGGTCAAAGAGGAACGGCAGCACCGGGATCTGTTCACTGCGAACTGAATCAAGGCGATTCGGCTGCAGCCCAAGTGATTTCAGGATCGAGGGAGCCACCTGCTGGGTGAGTACCGGCGTCTTCACCGTCTGGGCTGAGATAAGGGGATTCGATACCAGCAAGGCGACGTGCACATCGTCTTCATTCATGCCGCCGTGTTCGGCAATCTTGGAGCCTGTGGTAAAGATCACGCCGGTGTTGACCTTGAGAAGAATGTCAGGCGTGCGTTCGTCGCGCACCGGGCTGTCAAACTTGTTCGCCAGCGACTGCAGGGCAAATATCTCCTGAATGCCCAGAGCCGCCTGATTGGCCGGCGTGCTCAGGTTGGCGACAACGCCGGCCGCGAGCGAAGGATCTTTCAACCAGATCAGCGACGCATCGTCAGAGATATCAAACGCGTAGGCCGGGCCGACGATTGTCGCCGGGCAGCCCATCATTGATGGCGGTGCGTTTCTGCAAGTCGATCGGCGACTGGCCATGCTTTGCGCTGACGATGATCAACGTCTGGTCAAAGGCGCCGTTCTTCTTCAACTCGGCGACCATACGACCGAGCGATTGATCGACGAAATCAAAATCACCGGCCAGCAGGGCCGAAGGTGTTCCCAGAACATCAGTGTATCCAGCGCCTTTCAGCTTCTGGCCTACGCTTACAGCTTGAAAGTTCATGCCAAAGATGGCCGGAATCGGAGCGCGCTTGGAGCGATCATGCGTAAAACCATCAATCTGATTGATGATGGAATTGACCTTGATTTCGTCATAGCAGGTAATGTTGAGGGCGCTCTTAGTCCAATCGCCGGTATTCGCGGGATCAGGTACGGTGTGGCAGCGAGGAACGTCAAAAGGAGCCGTGGTAAGAGGAACCACCGCGGAGTTGACTTCCGGAGCAAAGAAATCATTTGTGCCTTGATTGCTGGGACCGTTCACCCATTCATACGCCGCATGCTTGTCCATCCATGCGGTATAAAGACCAGCTTCGCGGGCAACGTTAAAGATGGTGTTCACGCGTATGTACTGGTGGGGGAAAACAGGCTGGCAGCCGTTATTAGGATCGCGCGGCAGGAAAGCCGGATTAACGCCGCCACCCGCGTCGAGGCGGGTGTCATCAAAGTCCACGCCTTCCGAGTATTCAAAAGGAGCGCCCACCGTCCCTGGACAAAGATTGGCGCCGCCGGGAATTCCGTTCAGAGTGGTTTGTGCGGGCGGAGAGAGCTTGCGGTTGTAGCTTACGTCATACCACATGCCGGTGGTGATGGGTGAACCACCGGTAATCAGCGCGGCAAGGCCGGGGAATGAATCGGAAACATAAGGCGTGTATGCGTTGGTGTAAGTGACGCCGTGTCCGCTGAGTTGTGCCAGGGTGGAGTTGGGATGGCTGGCAACATAATTGGTGAGGTCAAGCGCGTGCATGCCATCGACACTGATGAGGAGCACGTGTTTTACGTCGCGCCTGTCGTCATTGTCGCGGGCAAATCCGAGCGAGCTGGTTATTACGACGAACAGAACGAATAAAAAGCCGGGTATCTTGCGGTTGAACATACACTCTCCTGACGAGGGATTGATTTCCAACCAAGCAATGTACGGGTGCTTTGAAACCGTTGGATGAATGCCAGATTAAGGAATTGTTAAACCTTAGTTGTTTAAGGGCATGAGCGTTCAATGGCAATGGCATTGGTGCTAACTGGCAAAGGCATTGGTGTTAAATGACACACATCCCGGGCGGTAAACATCATATGTTGGAATTCCACCATCTAACCCCGGCATGTTGCAGCCAAGCCGGACGCGTTATCACCAGGCCAAAGAACTGGTCCAGAAGACCCATGGGCTCAATTTCTGGTTTAGCCGTTTTGCCAGCCAGGCGGCCCAGGTTGTAGGCCATCCCTTAATGTTTCTGGCGGCGGTCTTTGTTATCGCGCTCTGGGCTGTCACCGGGCCATACTTCCATTACTCGGATACATGGCAACTCATCATCAATACGGGAACCACGATCATCACTTTCCTTGTGGTATTCCTGATCCAGAACACGCAAAACCGTGACGCTAAAGCTCTGCACCTGAAGCTGGACGAGCTGATCCGCTCGCACCATCCAGCGAATGACGATCTCATCGACATTCAAAAGCTTTCCGACGAGGAGCTCGACGCCCTGGAGGAACGCTATGCTGCGATCCGTAAGGAATGCGAAGCCAGACGGGCGAAATCGGGAAAGGGAACTCCAGCCGCTGATTATGCGGATAAACGCTGATTAAAGCCAGGAATTAACCACAGAGTTCACAGAGGAACACGGAGGGATGGGATCGCCGAGATCGCCCGTCATCGCGCGACATCGCCGTGATCGGAAGGGCAACTTCACCACTGATCTACACTGATGACACTGATCGGAGTGAAGCAAACCCCTAATCGCGATCTACGCTTCAGGCGGCGTTGCCGGTAAACAGTTCCATTTTACCGTCCAGAGCCATGAGTCCGGTCACAACCTCAAGATCGGGGTGCCGGCGATTGACCTCTTTGCGGAATTCCGCCAACACTCGTTTGTGCGTAGCCGTCTCAGTGGCCGGATCGGCAATGCTCTTGTCACCGTAAGCAATCTTTGCCGCGCCACAATCCCGGTGATCAATGGCAATCACCTTCTTGATTTTGTGCAATGAGATGGACGCATCCAGGTTCTCCCAGAAAGCCACGTGCCAGGCTTCGAATTTCGGCGCTACCACTCCCGACAGCGGCGCCGGCAATCACGAATTGGCTGTACTTGCAGCTCTGTTTGTTAATCACGTCCATGTAGTAATGCACAGGATCAATGATTCGCGGGTCGATGCAGGAAAGCACCATGGCATCATAAGGTCCTTTGCCCTGGCATACGGGCGGCTGGTCCTGCGCCCATCCGATAAACGGCGCAAGAGCCACGCTCATGCCGGTTGCACTTGCGAAGCCAAGAAAACCGCGTCGTGATACTCCTTCGGCAGTAACAGTGGAAAGCGAAAACGTTCGTTGATCCGACATATGGTTCCTTTCAATCCCAGAACTTGATGTGACAAATTGAACACTAACGCCCTAAATGCTTCTCCCATGCTTATTGTGATTCGCCGTAATCCGGCCTGGATGCGTCATCGTTCAATGGTGGCTGGGCCATGGATTGTTGGTGTAATCGCCTGATTACGACAACTCGTAGAACCAAGATATAATCTGCGCGAGGTGGACCACATTTCATGCGTCTTTACTGGATTCTGTTGTCGATAACTACGGTGGTATTCCTTGGGGTCGCCACAGTTGGCGCTCAGACCTCTCAGATTCCTACGGTGCCCCAAGAAGAATTAGCAAGTCACCTTATGACGTATGTGCCGCCGGTTTATCCCGCCGCCGCCCAATCGGCTCATGTACAGGGCGACGTTGTCATCAAAGTGGAGATCAGCCCTGACGGCCTGGTCAGATCATCAAGAGTTCTCAGCGGGCCCTCGATACTTAGGCAGGCTGCCGCGTCTACCCTGAAGCAGTGGAGATATTCGTCATTTCAGAGCGGTCGAGCGACTGTTGCAGTCACGGGAAATGTCCTTATCAGTTTCACGCTTGGGGACAAACCGGCTGTCACACTCCTCACGAATCGTCTGCAAATGGAAGCCGCTCTGTCTCTATAACGTTCCCGCCCACCGACCACGGTGGAGAGCCGGACGCCGAAGTTGCTACGCGGTTCGACATTCCCTGGGAAACTTGCACAGCCGGGGTAATCGCTCAGGCAACTGATGTAAGTACGGCGAATGCCTGCAAAGAGGCTGCGGCCATCGCCGACGAGTTCCCAGCTGACCGGAGGTTCGTGGAACGTCGCAGCGCATATGTCTATGCGGCTACGGCATATGGAAATATCCGTGATCTCCAGACAGCCCTTCACTACGCAGACAAAGCTGTTGAGGTCATAAACCTGGGACACGACGACGACTCCGGCAGTGAGGCAGCATATTCCTTGCGAGGCCAAATCCGTGCTTTCTCTGAGGACATGTCAGGCGGTGACAAGGATATGTCTCTCGCTGAGGAGTTTTGCCGACGGGGAAAGCTTTCTGAGGCGCTCAAGCGTGACCTGCAGTTCCATGCGGAGTTGTTGAAACGTATGAACCGACCGCAGGAAGCACAGGCCAAACTCGACGAGGCCGCCAAACTTTAAAGTTTTCATTGTCTTGCCCGAGTTTCTTGTTGGCGGGCGACATTGGGCGAAAAAGCGCCATTACACTCACATTCTGGTTCTGAGTGCTAACGCCCGGTTACAACAGTTTATGCTGCTGACGAGGTCGGATTGTCCGATAATGCGTTCATGCCAATAAAGGTTGCAGCCGGGGAAACCGACGATCCACAGTTCATCACGCTACTGAACTCCTTGGTGGGCGGACTGATCGAAGAAGACGCACCTCAGGAACTCTGGATCATCCAGATTGACAACTGGTTTGACCACAAGTGGCTTAGGTTCTCCGGTATTGGAACCGTGGATTTCCAGTTTCCCGCTTTCATGAATCGATACGACGGAGCACTGGACGAGTTCTATCAAGACAAAGTAACGTTCCCTCCCTTCACTCCAAACAGAATCTTGGGACAGTGGTCATTTGTGCGAGTCAACGACGACTACTCCGAAGAGCCATTGCGTTTATTGCCGCACCCTTCCAAGAAGCAACCCAGCGTAACGAACCTGAACAGGCGCGTTGCGAGCTTCAGCCGGTCTGCATGTTTCATTTGGTACAGCGCAAAGACTCTCGCGAATGGCAAAGCAAGCGTGATGGTATACAGCGCTGCGGGTGATCGAGTCGAGGCGTGGTTCGCAGCTTTCAATCGGCATCAGGGCTGGAAGTTGCAGGCGACGAAGGGCACGGCCCGAGAGGACGTTCAGCAGCTGCTGAATACGACATAGCCCCTAATTATTGCGACACCGCTATTTCACTCCCGACAGGGTTCGAGTTCAAATTCCTGTTTACTTCAGGAATCACCTTTCGTGCTCTTCACTCTTCGTGGCACAATGACAAGCTCCGAAGTAACTTGGCAATTTTTTCAGAGCAACTAGAACCTGCACATTGGTGCGGAGGTTGGAAACATTATGGCTGCCAGTAGAATCCCGCGAGAAATACTTGCATGCAGCCTGGTAGTCGTTTTTGGAGCAATTGCTATTGCCCAGTCTCTGGGCGACCTGGCCCACGAGCAACGCCAAAAGAAAACCCCGACAGCGCAGGGTGACGCGGCCAAACAAAAATCTTTCAGTAATCTCGACGATCCACAACCCAATGCGATAGACCCAAGTGGTCAAACGGCTCGCAAAGCCGTTGGAGCGGGGCGGGTGCTCCAGATCGATTCTCCTGCCGATGGCACAGTCGTCAACCCAGGCCAGACCATCAAGGTTCGGGTCACGTCTCCAACTGATCGCACCTGGGAATTTGTTGGCGTGCTTCTATCAATTCCCAATGTACCTCCAACTGAATTCGTTCACTCTCTACCCGTCGAGTTCTCGATAAACATACCCGCGAAGGCTGATATAGGCCGGTACTCGCTCACAGCAATGGGCAGGACCGCTGCGGGGGAGCTTGAGGAGTCCGACTCGATCGACATTGTCGTTGAACGACCTGACATGCCGGTCTCTCTTTCCGAGCTGAATCTCACGCGCCTGCACTTTGGAGCTCAGGGTTCAACCTACCCTTTGCTGATCCTGGCAGATTTTGCCGATGGGAGCGTAATGGACACCAGGGACTCGGGGAAGGTTACCTTTCGTTCAACGGACACAAAGATCGTCACGGTGGATGGGACCGGCACAGCGATGGCGGTGGCGACCGGAACGGCCGGAACCATCGTCAGCTACAAGAACCCCAATGGCCCGGACGTTCGGCTCACAATCCCCGTCACGGTCGAGCGTTTCCAAGTGACTTTTTCGCCCAGCTCCCTTGACTTTGGAAACGTCCCGGTTGGCAGGAGCGCAAGCCTGTCAGTGACGGCAACCAACAATTCATTCAGCGACATGCACCTGATGATCAAGTCTGTTTCAGCAACCGAACCCTATTCAGAAACCGATAAATGCACCTCCTCGTCGCCTTTGGCGGTGGGGGCTACATGCGAGATTACGGTTACCTTTACGCCGGTTGCAGCGGGCCAGAGCCCGGGGACGCTCAGCATACCTAGTTCGTCCAGCGTTGTACCTTCGGTGATTTTGATGAGTGGCAATGGCGTAAAGTAATTCCGCTCAATCACCGCAAACGAGATTGTTTTCACACTCATAAAGGCAGGTCTGCGGTGCGATGGCCACGCTGGAATGGGACAGTTCAAGTGACCCCTCGGCCCCATCCACTTCCGTAAACCAACGTGGCATAATGGGGTTACGTTCAGTGGCCCTGTAGCTCAGATGGATAGAGCGACGGTTTCCTAAACCGCAGGTCGCAGGTTCGACTCCTGCCAGGGTCACCATGCTTTTAACGTAAGCCAGCCGCCTTGTCTGAATTTTATTCCCTGGACCTGGACCGCGAGTCATTCATCATTACGCTTCCGCATTGATGACACTTCCCCTAAGCCGACATATGGATAGCGACACCGGAAGGTCTGGCAACTGGGTCAGTAGAAGCTGGGATACTTTGCGCCAGTAATTCCGCGCTCACCATGCCTTCGCCGGCACGGTTCGAGATGATGGATACGATCGCTAAGGGACTGCAAAATGTGAAAAAATCAGTTAGGGCCGCAGATGAACTCCCATGTGCGCGGATAACCTGCGGCGTTTTCTATCGGGCGTTCATCTGCGTTTATTTGGGGCACCCACTGGATTCGTCCAGGAAGGACTTTATCCAGGAAGGACTGAGATGCGGAAAGGGTTTACGAGAGAACCACAACGGGACGAGCCCGCGACGCCAGGCAAGAACTACATAACGCCGAGCGGGCTGCAGCGCCTGAAAGATGAGCACCGGTTTCTGCTCACCAGGGAACGCCCGGCCGTGACGGAGGTGGTGGCGTGGGCTGCCAGCAACGGCGATCGCAGTGAAAACGCCGACTATCAGTACGGCAAGCGGCGGCTGCGGCAGATCGATGGGCGGATTCGCTTTCTCACGAAGCGAATCGAAGCCGCGGAAGTGGTGGACCCGGAAGCTCCGAGAGCGGGGCAGGCGGCGACGAGGACATTCTTCGGAGCGACCGTGCGCTATGCCAATGCCGCGGGAGCGGAGCGAGTGGTGAGCATCGTGGGCACCGACGAGGTCGATCTCAACCGCAACCACATCAGTTGGGTGTCACCTCTGGGGCGCGCGTTGATGAAGTCGGCAGCGGGTGACAGCGTAGTCCTTCAAGTGCCGGGCGGTACAGAATACCTGACCGTGCTGGAAGTGTGTTACGCAGCGCATTTCTGTGGAACCGTTCCGTGAACCAGCTGGATCCGAGGCCTCGGCAAAGGGACTTCCTCGCCGACGCTAATCCACCTGACGAAGGTTTAGCCAGGCGGCACATGAACATTCCAGGCCCCGAGCAAGGACGAATTGTGAGCCGACTCAAGGGCTAAGCGGACATCCGTAAGCGTCTAAATCCGCATCCCATCCGGGCCGAGCGTTACCCGTACTTGAGGGCAGTGCTCTGTCCGACCTCGATAATATAACCGTCAGGATCGCGGATGTAGCAGCGCGTCTCGCCGTACTTGGGGATCGGCTTCGTGATGAACTCCGCTCCTCGACTTTTCCATAATTCATAGCACGCTTGAATATCCGCAACGCGGAAATTCATAAAGCTGTTGATGTGATTCGGGTCGGGGACACTGAGCGTTACCGTCGGCTTATCCGGGGTCGGCCCGCCCCCAACGTTCAGAATCATCCAGATATTCGCGAGCTGAAGGTACGCAGGCGCGTTGCCGTCACCCAGGGTCAGGATGCGAGCGCCGAAGACCTTTTCGTAGTAGTGAGCCGATCGCTCGATGTCAGCGACGGTGAGAAATTGCGCAATGCTCATCCCGTCCAGCGGGGGCATCTCATAGCTCTTCTGCTCGATTTGTACGTTGCTCATTGACGCCTCCAATTTCGATCACACAAGAGCGAGCATTCACATCAGCCGCTCGGGAATCCGAACATCAACCACGACTGGTTGGCTGCCCAGTGGGGGTAAAGCTCGGTCATCTGGTTGAATAGCTCTTCGTTGGACGCCGTTGTCTGCTGCAGCCGATCAAAGTCCAGCAGATAGCGTTTAGTGTCCTGGATCGCCGACGGTGAGTCAGGCGCACCAGGTTTCTTGTGACCGGCAACAACAATCGCTGGCTTCAGCGCTGCCAACCGGTCGAGCGCCGCGACCCAGTTCTTCCGGCTCTCGGGGGTGGTGTCGCCGACGTACATGTGGCACTGGTTGTACACCACGTCGCCAGCGACGACCAGGTCGATCGACGGAACGTGCAGAGACGTCGTATCGGCACTATCGGTGTGGCCCTGCTCGATGATGCGCAATTCCTGGCCCTCGAGAGTGAACGTGTCGTGCTCATAGGGCTCAGGGGCAACCAACTTAGTGGCCACTTGCCCAGGAAACAACCGGCGGGCTAACCGCTCCACTGGGGGAGTGAAAGACATCTGCATGGCCTTCACCGTCTTGGGCGTTGCTATCGCCCGAGCGCCCGGGAAACGGTCGAGCAGAATGCTCAAACCGTAGAAGTGGTCGAAATGGCCGTGCGTTATATAGATGGTCTCCAGGTTGCGGTTGTGCAGCGCAACCCAATCCGCGAGAGCCGCAGCCTCAGCCACCGTCGTCATTGCGTCTACCAGCACCGCGTCGTACTCGCCGAAGATTAGAGTCGACGTGATCGGGTCAAAGCCGAGCGCTTCGCCGAAGGGCTTTGGCCGCTCGCCGACCATAGCCTTTCCCGGGGCGGTAAAAACGTTGACACTAAGCGCGTTCGAGGCGACAGGCGCGGTCACGCGAGGGTACTCGGCTTCATACAGGTGCCTTCCCAGAAGCGTCGGATGCTCTTGAAAAAAAACAGGATGTCTCTGCCAGAAGTGAAGTCAGATTGCAATGGGAAGCGGCATCCTCATTTTTGCCGTATTACACTGACGACCCGTTAATGAGTGTAATCGCCTGCGTAAAACAACTGACTAGAGCTAGCTCTGCACCAGAATTTGTAAGCATTCCGAAAACTCTTCTTCTGTTTGAAAATTTATTGCAACTCACGGAGCCCAACTCAGATCAGAGCCAATTGTCAACTGACAAAGAATTTCCGGCAGAGGGGTTGAATTTGCGCGATCCCCCGGCCCTCAATTGATGCTCATCATCCTCAAATCGTAGACCAGGAAAACAGAATCGATTTTAAAAAGGAGAACAAAATGACAACAAAAGGAAAAGTCCTGGTATTAGTCTCGAGCGGTCACGGCTTGCCCTTGAAAGACGGCAAGGTTTATAAGGGCGCCGGCTATTACCTCAACGAGCTGACGGTTCCGGTTCGTGCCCTGATAAAGGAGGGCTACGAAATCACCTTCGCCAACCCCAAAGGCAACACGCCGCAAATGGATGTCAATTCAGCCATACCCCAGTTCTTCGGTGGAGACGAGGCTAGGCTTCAGGACTATCTAAAATTCCGCGACACCCTGACTGGGCTCAAAAATCCAACTCGTATCTCGGATGTCATCGCATCAGGCCTGGATCAATATGACGCTGTTTTCGTCCCCGGCGGCCATGGCCCGATGATGGACCTTCTCGATGACCCCGACGCTGGCACCGTGATGAGACACTTTCATAAAACATCCAAGCCTACGGCGGTGCTCTGCCATGGCCCGATTTCACTTCTCTCGGCTTCTCCGAATTCGAAGGAAGTGGTCGCCGCGCTGACGGCGGGCGATACCGCTGGAGCGCGGGCAAAGGCTCAAGGTTGGATCTATGCTGGATATAAGATGACTGTCTTTGCGACAGCGGAAGAGCAGCAGCGGGAGCCGCTTGAGATTGGTGGTAAGGTTCTCTTCTACCCGGACTTCGCCTTGAGTACGGCGGGCGCTGACGTAAGTGTGCTCGCTCCATGGACGAGCTATGTCCTTCAAGATCGCGAGCTGATCTCAGGCCAGAACCCGTTCTCTGATCAAGCGCTTCTGAACCTTCTTCTACCGGCACTCAACGCGAAGAAGAAGCGAGTGGCTTAGAGCGATCGAACCAAAATCTGGGCGTGCCAGATTCCAGCGCATTGGCGCGCCCCCCCAAAGAATCGATCTCGCGGAGCATCGTTTCAATATCGGATGGGAATGGATGATCGCTATGACTCGTCATGTCACTCAGGGGGTTGTCGCCATGCTTTCCGTTCGGTAATTTTAAGCCGAGCAGCTTGGGTTACGTGGATGGTTGTCGATAAATCGCCATTACACTCATTGACGCAAGCGAGCTGCCCGTAGCACGGAAGCGGCCCATAAACGGGCTTCCGGGACAGGCCGCAGAATGCCGACCGAGCTGCCCGTAGCCGGAATCGCCATAAACGGGCTTCCGGGACAGCCCCCAGAAATCGCCGACATCGCCGAGATCGGGAGATCAAACCCCTTACCGCTGATTAACGCGGATAAACGCTGATTAAACCAGGTCAGTGCCTGAGCACGATTCCCAGTACAAGAAGAAACTTAAGATTGGTTGTTTCGCGGGCCTACATGAGGCATAGTCAAGGGGGAATCGCCGACATCGCCGTGATCGCTCGTCATCGCCGAGATCGGAAGAGCAAGAGCGTAACCACAGAGGCCACTGAGGAACACTGAGGAATCTGAACAGCCGAGGGCGGCTGTTCCACACGAGTATCGCTAAAGGCCCTAATCGCTCAAACCCACGCCAAATTGGGATGACTGGGATCGGGTGGGGTGGATGGCGGGGGAGGGCCGTGTGGATTTGGTAATTGAGTAATTTGGTAATCGGGTAATTGGAAACCAAAAACCGAGTTAACCACAAAGGACACGAAGGAACACAAGGAAAGCAGCGATCGGCAAATCGCTGAAGTTTCTAAATGCTCAAGCCCACGCCAAATTGGGATGACTGGGATCGGGTGGGGTGGATGGCGGGGCAGGGCCGTGTGGATTTGGTAATTGAGTAATTTGGTAATCGGGTAATTGGAAACCAAAAACCGGTTAACCACAAAGGACACGAAGGAACACAAGGAAAGCAGTGATCGGCAAATCGCTGAAGGCTCTAAATGCTCAAGCCCACGCCAAATTGGGGTGAATCCGCTAAGTCCTTTAGATATTGGGATGAGTGGGGAGGGGTAGGGCATCCCAAAATCGGGGAATTGAGTAATCGGGTAAACCAATCCGAAAAAGCTGTTTTCGATCTTCGCTCTTTGATTAACGCTAATCAGTACTATCAGTGAAATCAGCGGTAAGGTTTTGTCCCTGCTCACCGATACAGTTAAGACTAGTTTCGCATCGGGGCATTCATTACTAGTTCTGGTAGTACTCTGGCCAGCCAAATACGATTCCGTGTTCCCGCTCGTTGATAAATCCCAGCCAAGGCTAGCCAACAATGTCCAAATTCTGCGCAGTTCTTGCCGTGATGTTTCTTGCCGTCGCTTCTCTGGCAGCACAAACCCCGGATACCGCCAGCATGCGCGGTCAGGTGACGGACCAGACCCACGCCGCGGTGGCTGGTGCAGAAATCAAGATCACCAGCACACTGCTGAGCTGGGAACGCACCACGCGCACGAACGCTTCAGGCGGCTTCTCGTTTTCAGGATTGCCGGTAGGCAGCTATGTGATTACGGCGCACAGAGACAAATTCTCTGACGTCAGGCGCGAAATCACTTTGCTGGGCGGCACAACGGCCGACGTCCAGCTTCAGCTCAGCATCTCCGAAGTAAAGACAGAGGTGATTGTCACCGGAGCGGAAGGTGAAGTCCGATCAGACGAACCGCAACTTGGCGATCGCCTGGGCGCAGTCGAGGTGCAGGAAACGCCGCTGCTCAATAGCAGAATCACCTACCTGCCATTACTGAACGCTGCCAACCGTCCGGCCATTAACCAGGGCGACGTGTTCATGAACCAGAATCTTTTTACCACCAACGGTTCCGGACGACGGCAGACAGCCTGGACCGTGGATGGCAGCACGGGCAACGATAGCTGGGGTCGCCAGACCATCTTCAGTAATGTGCCGCAAACAGCGGTGCAGGAAATGACGGTTCTGGAGAATGCCTTCTCCGCCGAGTACGGCGCGACCACCGGTGGCGTGGTGAACATTGTGACCAAAACGGGCGGCAAGGATTATCACGGCGATTTCCTTGGACTGTGGCGGCCAAGTGACACGGCTGCGAAGCTGTCAGGATTCACCCAGAACAACGCTACCAGCGGCAACCAGATCGTCACGGATTCTCTGGGGCAGTTGGCCGCATCATTCTCCGGGCCGGTTCCATATATCCAGCAGACCCATTTCTTTTTTGCCGGAGAATACAGCCGCCAGGACCGCGGTTCGCCAGTGACATCACCGATTTCGCCCGGCGTGTTCGTCGGCCATTACGCAGGATGGATGACCTTCCTTCGTCTCGATCATCAGATCAACCAGGCCAATAACATCTTCCTGCGCGCGAACACTGACAGCTTTCATGACACTAATCCGAATGGCGCTGTGGGAGGAAACAGTCTGCCTTCGGTGGACCGCATCTTCCGCCGTCGCACTTATTCCGTTGAGGCCAGCGAGACAGCCGTATTGTCACCCACTCTCCTGAACGCCGCACGGGTTCAGTTTCAGCTTGCAGCTCCCATCACCCAGTTCGATCCCGTAGTTTTCGGCACGCAGTTTGTTGTGCCGGTTTCCACGGGCGGAACGTTCACCACCGGTACGTCGCAGTCGGCGCTGCTGCTGAACCGGCAATACGCTGCCAGTGACACGCTTGCACTCTCACACGGACGGCACCAGTTCAAGGTTGGCGCCGACCTGGTCTATGCGCATAACGGCGGCAATAGCAAAGAGTTTGGTGGGCCAATCTTTCTCGGCCAGCTCACATACAACACCTGCACACAGGCTCTCAGCATCTGTGAGAGTCCTGCCTTCCTGAACAACATTGCCAACGTTCGCACTTATACACAGAGCTATGGCAACGGCAATTACACGGTGGATGACGCTCTGTGGTCAGTCTTTGCCCAGGATGATTTCCGTATTCGCACCGACCTCACCTTGAACCTTGGTCTGCGATATGAGCAACAGACATTTACTGATGCGCGAAAGAACTTCGCGCCTCGCGTGGGATTTGCGTATGACTGGAAGGGAGCAGGGAAGACGGTAGTGCGTGGCGGCTTCGGTATTTACTACGCTCAGGTAGTGGACAACTCAGAGGCAAACTACGCCCTTGGCGGTCCCACTGGAGTTTTCAACTTCACCGCCGCCCCCGGCCAGATTGGATTCCCCACCAGTGTTGCCGCCGTGCCATTGCCGGTATTTCCCGCGGGCGCGGTCGCTCCAGTGCGTAGCCTTTATCTCCAGCCAGGTCGCCGCGATCTGTACGATCAATTCCTGCCCACTTCTGTCTTGCAGGGCTATCAGGATGCTCTTCTCAATCCTTATTCCGAACAATGGACCCTGGGAATCGAACGGCAGTTGGGTAAAAACTGGGTGCTCAGCGCTGATTACATAGGCTCGCACACGGTGCACGTGGTGCGTCCGCTCGATGTCGACGCGCCCACGCCATTTATCCGTACCGCGCAGGGACAGACACGCAGCGCGCAAGCCGCGAATTGCACGCGTCCGCTCTGGGTGCAGTTCTATGCGGCCGCTGGTCGCGCCTGCAACCCCGCGGCTGCGAATCCGCCCCAGCCCGCCTACGGCGTAATCCTGACCGATGTGAATGACGGCTTTGTGCAATACAACTCGCTCAATATCAACCTGAGCCACCATTTCAACAAGCATTTCTCCATGCTGACCAGCTATGTCTATTCTCACGCGATCGACAACGTTGATCCGGACGCGCCGGGCGGCAATCCAAACGATCCCAACTTTACGGGTGCGCAGGAGAAGGGTAATGCCATCTTTGACCAGCGCCATCGCCTGGTGCTGAGTGGCACATACAACGCCCCGCTCGGATTCAACCTGGGTGGCGTCGGCAGCCTGGCTTCCGGTTTGCCATTCAATTTCGTTACCGGAACCAACAACAGCGGTGACGCCGGAGCAACTACGGACCGTCCGGTGATCAACGGAGCTGTGGTTGGCCGCAACGCCGGCCGCGGGCACGCGATCTATGATTTCTCTCCATTTGTAGAAAAGAACTTTCACATTCGTGAAGCGATGAATCTCCGGTTACGTACGGAAGCATTTAACGTGTTCAATCATCCCAATTTTGTCGGCTACAGTGGGACTTTCGGCAACGGCGCCACTGCCGGCAACGGCTTCGGACAACCGCTCACCGGGATCACCAACCAGCTTCCGGCGCGTTCGGTACAATTCTCGATGCGCTTTGTGTACTAGACCCGGCGGCAGAATCTCATTGGCTGAGGTTTTGCCTGCGATATGTCAGGAATCGACGACCCAGAATGGTGGAAACCCCGAGCACGGAAGCCGGAACCAGTCCTCTTCTTGAAGTTAGCAATTTGACCAAACGCTACGGCCGGTTCACGGCCGTGAGCAATGTGTCTTTCACGGTACGGGAAGGCGAAGTTCTGGGCCTGATCGGCCCGAATGGTTCCGGCAAGACCACACTCTTTGAATGCATGGCCGGCGTGTCTCCGGCGGATGGTGGCTCACTGCTGCAAAAAGGCCGGCCGCTCACCGCATTGGAGCGCAAGGCAATGCTGTTTTATCTGCCCGATGCCATTGCGCCATGGCCTGCGCAAACCGTGCGCTGGGCCATGGATTACACGCTTGGCCTCTTCAATGGACGTACAGCCTTGCGCGATGATGTTGTCCGCACACTTGATTTGGGACCTCTGCTCAACCAGCCAATGGGAACTCTTTCGAAAGGCCAGCGCAAGCGCGCTCTTCTGGCGATAGGCCTGCTGAC
This sequence comes from Terriglobia bacterium, assembly GCA_963755365.1. Classification (GTDB taxonomy): domain Bacteria; phylum Acidobacteriota; class Terriglobia; order Terriglobales; family Acidobacteriaceae; genus Angelobacter. Next base: position 47,061 of record CAVWJV010000001.1, read on the forward strand.
GCCTCAGCCAGTGCTTGTCGCTGACGAGCCGTTCGAAGGGCTTGATCTCCGCCAGACGCGCGATATTGCCCGCGCGTTGCGCGCCTACGCGGGGCAGGGAAAGCGCACCATGCTGCTTTCCATCCATCAGATCGCCGATGCCGGCCGGGTCTGCGATCGCTTCGTTCTCTTGAGCGGAGGGACAGTCCGCGGTGAGGGCACGCTGGCAGAGCTATCATCCAAAGCAGCGTCGCGCGATCAAGCGGCTGTCGCCGGCAATCTTGAAGAGGTGTTTCTTGCCCTCACCTAAGCCTGCCTATGCCTCGCAGATGAATGCTTTTGGGTGGCTGCTGAATAAAGAGTGGAGGGAACTGCTCTTTTCCCGGGCGTGGTGGGTCTTTCTCGTCTTGATGGGGCCACTGGTAGGCGTGTCATTCATCGGCGCTGTGCGCACATATGCTGAGGCCAGCGGACTGAACGGCACCTCAGCTGGAGTTGGCGAAGCATTCTCGCCATTGGTAGGAATCTGGGCGCCTACGTTCAGTGCCTGCGAATTGGCTGCCGCCTTCCTGCTGCCGTTTGTAGCCATCCGCATGGTTGCGGGTGACCGCGAGAGCGGAGCCTTGAAACTGGAACTTCAGCATCCCATGTCTTCGTTCACACGGATCTCGGCCAAAGCGTTGGTGCTGGTTGCCGCATGGTTGATTGCGTCGCTGGCGCCCGCAATCGCTGTGCTCTTATGGAGAAGCTATGGTGGAAACATCTACGCTCCCGAACTTGCGACTGTTGTATTCGGCCATCTTCTCAACGCAGGTCTCACCATCGGCCTGGGCGCCGCGGCAGCAGCAATCACCGAACACGCAGCCACCGCCGCCATCCTGACTCTCACAGTGACGGTTGGGTCCTGGATCATCAACTTTATTGCTGCGGTGCAGGGAGGCCTTTGGGAGCGCGTGGCTGGATATACGCCAACGGCCATGGTCGCCGAATTCCAGCATGGCCTGGTGCGCATGGATGTTGTACTCATCGCTGTAACCTTCATTCTGCTGGGCCTCGCTCTGGCCGCTGTGTGGCTGCGTCTCGGCACGGCCGTTCCACGCCGGATTGGGGAGTCGGTCGGCCTGGCTGCACTGTCCGCCGTCATGATCTTCTCCTTTACGGGTTTCACTACGAGCTGGGACACTTCAGAAAACCGTATGAATTCGTTTTCCCGAGCGGACGAGCAGGCGCTTCGGCAAATCAATTCTCCGCTCACCATTGAAGTGCATCTGGCGCCTGAAGATCCCCGCCGCGTTGACCTGGAGCAGCGGGCCCTGTCAAAGCTGCGCCGACTAATGCCCCGGCTCCACGTCAACTATGTTTCTTCAACTTCAATCGGATTGTTTGAGCAGGCCGGCGCCCACTATGGCGAGATCTGGTACGAACTCAACGGACGCCGCGCCATGAGCCGCGTGACCACCGCTGAAGGCGTGCTTGAAACAATCTATTCTGTTGCCGGAATCGCATCGCCCGCGCAGAACGAGGCGGACATCTTTCGTGGACATCCGCTGGCCGTGCTGCCCAAAGGCGCAGCGTGGGTCTTCTATTTCATTTGGCCGGTCACCGTGGTGGCCGCTGGATTTGTCGTACAAAGGAGACGATCATGAGATCTGCTAAGTACCTGTTTGTCATTTTCCTGAGTGTGGCGGCCCTGGCCGCGCCCAAAGCTGCAGACCAGAAAGTTGATCTCGGCAAAGAGCACGTTGGCCAGCCGCCAACGGTTTTTGAGCCGATGGTCGGCACCTGGATCGTGACGGAAGACAACAAAGATAAAGTCGTCATGGTGGATGGCCGTCCCTGGGTCGCGAGTAAAGACAATCCCACCAAATTGCTGATTGATGGCGCGCGCAAACTCTATGGCACAAAGAACGAAGAGTTGATGGACAATGCCAAACAGTTCGCCTACTACCCGGTGGCAATCCTCAGGAGCGTCGACACGTTTTCCAACGGCACCATCAGCATGAAGTTCAAGACTATTTCTGGTGATGCTGATCGTTGTTCCGGGATTCTGTTCAACGTTAAGCCCAACGGAGACTGGCTGTCCGTTCGCTACAATGACACTGAAAACAACGTCGCGCTCTGGGAATTTCACAACGGCATCAGAAAAGGCGTGAAGTTCAGCGATAAGACCAAGCCGTTCATGCTTGATCGCGCTGCATGGCACGAGTTGAAGCTCACGGTGAATGGCGCTGAACTGCAGGTATCGCTCGATGGCACGCTGGCCCTGGAATACACTCTGGGCACTCAGCCCGGTCCTGGACGCAACGGCGGAGCGCCGCACCCTGACCTGGTTCCAGAGAATAATCCTGTGCTGCAGCCGCCTGTGTCTGGCCGCGTTGGTCTGTGGTCAAAGACAGATAGCACAAGTTACTTCAAGGATTATGTGGTCAGCATGAAATAGCGCTGAACAGTCGTTGATACTCAGCGCCTGGGTGCGGAGTGAAACGGATCAGATTCAGGATTGTTGGGAGCGTCTTCCGGGCTGGGAATGTCGAGATTGACTACGATAGGCTCCTGGCCGCTGCGCACGATCACGGCTTCCACCGGCTCGTCCTTGCGCGCGTTGAGTTCCTGGTGTGGAACGTAAGGAGGAACATAAACGAAGTCGCCTGGGCCCGCTTCATCCACGAACTCCAGGTTATTTCCCCAGCGAAAGCGCGCGCGGCCACGTACAACGTAGATCACGGTTTCCAGTTCGCCATGATGATGGGGTCCGGTCCTGGCATTGGGGTGCACCATCACGGTTCCTGCCCACAGTTTTTGCGCGCCAACCCGCGCATGCGAGATGGCTTCAGCACGCGTCATGCCTGGCGTTTGAGGTGTGTTGCTGTCCAACTCGCCTCCACGAACAATGCGCAACCCGTGTTTCTTCCAGTCGATTTTTTCGTCAGTGTTTTCGTCAGGGTTTTCGTTAGAAGCCGAATGCGTCATGGCTGTGTTTCCAGCACGATGTTACACCAGCCGTCGTAACGGTTGTCCTCGGCGGGATCAATCCCGCGGAAGACGTTTAATCGCGGCGCTGGTCCGCGAAAGGGTTAAAATTTTCTTTGTTGCCGTTCGGCGGCTCATCCCATGCCATCTCGTTTGCTCGCATCTCGATTGTCCAGAGGTTTTACCATAGTCCGCGGTGTGGTCTACGCTGCGGGGTTCGTATGGCTGTGGACTTGGCTGGCGCTGGTAGCCCGCACGTTTGACGTTAAGTTCCCGGGACCTCTGCCGCTCTGGCTTCGCCCCGTGGGCTACGCGATTGGCTTTTCAGGAGCGCTTCTTGCCGGCACGTGCATTGCGACATTTGTTACTCGCGGCCGTGGCACGCCAGCACCGTTTGATCCGCCGCGGGAATTCGTGGCGTCAGGACCGTACCGGTATGTGCGCAATCCCATGTACATCGGTGCCGCGGCTGTGATTCTGGGCGCTGGGCTGATCGTGTCTTCTCCGTCGATTGTCCTGCTCGCGTTTGCGTTTCTGCTCATCACGCACATTATTGTTGTGGGATATGAAGAACCTGCGTTGAGCGGAAAATTTGGCTCCAACTACCTCCACTACAAGTCATCAGTCCATCGCTGGATCATTCGAAAGCCGAACCGGTAGGCGATCCGCCGGCAAACTACGCTATATTTTGGGGGTTGCCAGGGCGAACAAAAAGCGATATAAATTCGTGGCGAGTCAGAACGCGGTTTGAATAACAAGGAACAGCCGAACAGCCAGATGTTGATTACCTTGCCTCGTGTACAGTCATTTTCTTTTCTACAGCACTGGGCCGGCTGCCCGCTTTACGTTTCTTTGAATGGAAGCCTGCAACAAATCCGTTTGCGTGCGTTCTGCGTATTGAAAACAGTGGAGATATAAAGCAACAATTGACACATTTTGTCACTTAATTTTAGAGAAACGTTTGAAACGGGAATGTGTCTAATAGCACTAAGCAGTAACGGAAGTACTAACGGTTGCAAGACCAGATTCCTAAGGCATCAGACGGAGTTTGCCGATGGTTCTGGGTGGGTCAGTACTTCTAGTTCGGTTTTAGTTCCCAGGGATATGGAGGAGACGGTGAAGATATTTGACGCACTCTTTGGTTGCTGGCACAAGAACATGAGCTTTCCCCTCAGCGCCAGGCCCCGCCGTGCTAAAGACGGACAGCGCCGGTCACAGGCCGCCGCGAAAACGGGCACCTATGTGGTTTGCCTGGATTGCGGTCGCGAATTTGCCTATGACTGGAAAACCATGCGCGTGGTTGCAAGTGACCCCGCCGTGGCGCCTGTTCACTCCCACATTGAGGTGGAAGCAAAAGCCAGCTGATTCATTTTCTGAATTGGCCCAAGAATTTTATGGATATCCAACAAGCTAACTTCCGGGCACTCAACGCAGTGTTAAACGCGTTATGTCATGTTTGGTACAACCCATCTCTTCACATCGCCGTGATCCGGGTTTTTTCCTAACGGCGCCCGTCCGTGTCAGCGCCCTGCCACCGCCGCCTGATCCATCTCGATAATCTCCACCCATTCAGCTTTTTCACGCTCGAAATAAACCACCTTGCCGCCCATCAGTTCAGCCGCCACGTTGGGAGACAGATCGCGATGGTAGTCGAAGAACTTACTGATGAGTGCCTCCCACCGTTCGGACTGGAACCATGTGGCGGCTTCATATTTGGTCGAAAACAAATACACCACTTGATATTTGCTCTTTCCGGATTTGCGTAAAGCCTGGGCACGCAACATTTCTTCCAGCGTAAAGTCTCGAGCCGGAATCATTGTCAGCGACGCGTGTACATAGCCCAGATACGTCTTGGAAAGCTCGTCGGTCGCGGGCCATGCCGTCAGGATGGTGGAGTCGTTCTCATGTTGTTGCAGAAACTCCGCAGCGTGCTGATGAAGAATCACATAGTCGCGATAGGTGAGGTTGTCTTCCGGAGCAAAACGGTACGGCGGATCAAAGAACAATGCCAGTACAAAGAAAATCACCAGTACAGCCATCGGCCACTGCCAGCTCAGAATGCGACGTCGCAACGTCGACACGGCGATGATGATCAGCAGAGGATAGACCGTCAGCAGATAGCGCGTTAGCAGAGCGCCTCCCAGCAGAGAGAATGCAAGCACATGGGCTAGCATGATTAACCCGAACAGAAGTTGAATGGGAATGGCGATACGTTGGCGTTCGCCGTCTTCATCGGTCACCGGTGGAAACCACATCGCCGCGATCATGGCTCCGGTAAGCGCCAGCATGTTCATGGTGCCGAACAGATGCCACACGCGCAGCATGAATGCGAGCAGGAACCGCACCGGCGTGATCGCCTGAGTCACGTTGTACTGGTAGAAGTCGGCGCTGCCGAAGAACCTTTCGGTGACGTGGTGGTGATAAATCAGCCAGAGTGAGAGTGGGATAATGGCCGTAAGGTAGGGAAGTGCCCGATTCAGGCGATCACCAAGACCTTCACCATCTCGCCGAGTCGCCTTAAATAGGCCCAATTCAAACAAAGCCAACGCCAGAGGCGTAATGATGGCTGTTTCTTTGCACAGAACAGCCACGCAAAAAGCCAATTGCGAAGGCCACCGTCGTTCGTCGATCGCCAGCCTGATCCCCATCAGGGTAAACGCGGCTGCAGCCAGGTCTGCATGTGTCAGTGAACTCTGCGCGAACCACACCGGATAGAGGGCCGTAGCGATAGTGGCGGCCGTTGCCACTGGCCAGTTCGCAACTTTTCTCGCCAGAAGAAAAACGTTGGTCAGCGCCAGCGCAGCCAGCAGAAGTTGGGCGATGCGCGCTACTGTTGGCATCCAGCCAAAAATCCCAAACCACATCGCCAGGTACGCTGCCGGGAGCGGAGGATGTCCTGTGTCCAGCGTGGTGACAGGAATCAGGGAATGATAATGCGCCAGGTCGAAGGCCGCAGGCACGTAAAATCCCGCTTCATCCCAGAAGAAGGGCAGGTGCAGCAACGGCGCATGAAGAACAGTGATCGCCAGGAAGATGATGAAGAAAAGCTGCATGCTCCCGAGGCGCACTCGTACGTTTTTGGCTGATTTCATGCTGCGCACACATGGCTAGTCATCAGAGAATTAGTGGATCGGTCCGCCGGGCGGCATGATGTTGGCATCCAACTTAATCTCGCCAAAGGCATTCTCATACTGGTGAATATTCTGTTGCAGGATGGAGACCAGTGCCTTGGCCTGTTGCGGGCTAAGATAGACGCCCTGAAAGTTATGGACTTCAACCTCTTCTGTGCTCTGCGGCTGCAGGCGACCAAAGATCAGGAGAAAGTCCCATACGCTTACCCGGACCTGCACTGAATTGGCATAGCCGTCCCGGTACTCAGGCGAATTCAGGATTCGAATATTAGGTTGCGGCGGATTTGACATGTGCGCCCTCCAGGGCCGAGGTTGAAGCATTGAACATAACAGAACCAGGCAAGGCGGGGAAATGCCGTGTGATGAGTTACCAGGGCGCATTACAGCACGCGGCGCGTTGCTTCATTTATAATTTTGGGTCTTAAGAGGTCGATATGGATTTGAGCATTGCTGATGTCCACGCACGGGAAATTCTTGATTCCCGCGGCAATCCCACGGTTGAAGCAGAGGTTTCACTTGCTGATGGCTCCATCGGACGCGCTGCCGTTCCCAGCGGAGCCTCTACCGGCGAACATGAAGCCGTGGAACTTCGCGATGGCGACAACGACCGCTATCTGGGCAAGGGCGTACTGAATGCGGTGGGCAACGTAAATTCCGTCATCGCCGACGCTCTGCAGGGAAGTGACGCCACCAACCAGCGCCACATCGATAACACCATGCTGGAACTTGATGGCACGTCGAACAAAGCCAAACTGGGAGCCAATGCGATCCTGGCGGTGTCCATGGCGTGCGCGCGGGCCAGTGCTGCTGCTCTTAAAGTTCCGCTTTATCGTTATCTCGGAGGAGTGGGCGCCAACCTGCTGCCCGTCCCCATGATGAACATCCTGAACGGTGGCGCACATGCCGACAGCAATGTGGATTTTCAGGAGTTCATGGCAATGCCCGTCGGCGCTGAAACTTTTGCTGAAGCGCTGCAGTGGGGCGCGGAGATTTTCCACACCCTCAAAGGTGTACTTAAGAAGCGTGGATACAGCACTTCGGTTGGTGATGAAGGAGGCTTTGCCCCTTCGCTGAAAGCCAACGTCGAAGCCATTGAAGTAATCCTTGAAGCAATTGGTCAGGCTGGTTTTCGCGTCGGCGAAGATGTAGCCATCGCGCTTGACCCCGCGGCCAGTGAATTCTTTGACAAGGACAGAAACAAGTACGTCTTCAAGAAATCTGATAAATCAGCCAAGTCTTCGCAGGAGATGGTCCGCTTCTGGGCAGACTGGGTGCGTCAATATCCCATTGTGTCCATTGAAGACGGTCTTGCCGAAGATGATTGGGACGGCTGGCATATGATGACCGACGAACTCGGTGACAAGATCCAACTGGTCGGTGACGACCTCTTCGTCACCAACACCGAACGCCTGAGCCGTGGCATTGATGAAGACGTAGCCAACTCGATTCTGATCAAGGTCAACCAGATCGGCTCCGTGAGTGAGACACTGGACGCCATCGACATGGCCCGGCGCAACGCCTACACTGCCGTGATCTCGCACCGCTCTGGCGAGACCGAAGACACGTTCATCGCAGACCTTGCGGTGGCGACAGGCGCGGGACAAATCAAGACCGGATCGGCTTCTCGTACAGACCGAATCGCAAAATACAACCAACTATTGCGCATTGAAGAGGAACTGGGCGAAGGAGCCAGGTTCCTTGGTCTGGACGCCTTGAACTGCAGTGAAGCAGTCGTGGCCAACAAGATCGTGGCCTAAGATCGTGGACTAAGATCGCGGCCTAAAGAAACGAACCCCGGAAGGCGTGTGACGCACCTGGCTCGTGCAAGCAAAAAAAGCGCGGCCAATTTCTCAGCCGCGCCGGTTCAAGTAAAGATTCAGGTTTTAGTCGATCTCTCGCCGTCCGCGCATGCCGTCCCCGGAGTGGCTGCCACCTTCGTCTTCGTGCGCTTTTTCCCACTGCGCTTGTGTCAATGGTTGGACTGGCTCCAGCTTCTTCTTCCGCAGACCTTCGTTAATCTTGGTCAGGTCACGCGACGTAAGTTCATCCAATTGTTTAACCACATCATCCAGCTCGTGGCTGAGTGCGTCGGCCCGGGCCGACTGTGAATCGGTTGGCCGGCCTTCGTAGTTGGTGATGTCGCCGTAGATCCCGGTCATGAACTCGCGGATACGCTCTTCACCGGTAATCGCGCCTCCTTCTTTGGTGGCTACGATCTTTGATCGCAACGCGTCGGCCTGCTGTGAAAATTGCTCCAGGCTCTTGCGCAATGGATCGTTCGCAGGCAATTTGGCCGCACGCATTCCTGCTCCATCACGCAGGCCGACCATGGAGTCCACGGCAAAGCTCATTTTGGCCATTGATTTGTAAAGCTTCATGGCCAGGTCGTACTGGGCTTTGCGATCTTCCGCCGTGTACTTGGCGCGAGGGTCTATCACCACGTTCAACTTGCTGGTGTAGACCTTGTCGCCCTTCGTGAGCTTCACGGTGTAGACACCAGGAAGCACGCGCGGTCCTGAGGATGCGCCGAACGCGGCCGTCGCTGCGGGCGGAACAATGGGCGCTTTGAGTGTCATCGACCAGGTTGCACGGTTAAGTCCACGATGTTTACTGCCGGCGATGGTATCCACCAGCTTTCCGGCGGAATCAAAGATTTCAATCTTCATGTCGCCGAAGATGTGCCGGCTGCGCTGGTAGTACGTGATGTACGCAGAGCTGCTGCGACTGGGGCCGCTGAACGCTGCGTCTCCTTCATTCCATCCGCCATTTGTGCTCAGGTACTGCACCGCGGTGGTATCAAGCAACACCGCTTCCTTGGTCATCAGGTCAGGAGTAAGCGTGCGCAGAGATGAGATATCGTCAATGATCCAGATGCCGCGTCCGTGAGTGGCCATCACCAGGTCAGACGTGCGTGGCTGGATTACGATGTCGCGCACAGCCACCGCTGGGAAGTTGCTGCCGCGATATTGTGCCCAGTTCTTGCCGCCATCAATGGAGATCCACATCCCGAATTCGGTTCCGAGAAACAGCAGGTCCTTGTCCTTGGTATCTTCGGTGATGACGTGCGCGTAGCCGGTTACACCGCTGTCCGGCGTGATGAGCGCCGTCCATGTTTGTCCGAAGTCGGTGGTCTTGTAGGCGTAGGGTTTCATGTCGCCAAAGGTATGGAGATCGAATGTCGCGTACGCCGTGCCCTCGTCAAACTGGCTGGCTTTCACGCTGGAGACCCACGCGTTCTTTCCCAGGCCGGTGATCTTGTCCACCACGTTGGTCCATGTCTTGGCGCCATCACGCGTGATTTGCAGGTTGCCGTCGTCAGTACCTACCCAGATCAGGCGGCCATTTCGTGGTGATTCACTGATCGAGTAAATGGTAGTGTGCATTTCGGCGGAGGAGTTATCGATGGTTACACCGCCAGATTCTTCCTGCTTCTGTTTTTCCGGATCATTGGTGGTCAGGTCCGGTGATATGCGCTCCCATGATTGACCATGATCACGCGAGCGGAAGAGATATTGGGCGCCGATATAAATGGTGCCCTTTTCGTTCGGGCTCATGTGGATCGGCGTGTTCCAGTTGAAGCGGAGTTTCTTTTCGTTGTAACCGGCTTGTGGCTTGATATTGCGCCCCTCAAGCGTGTGCCGGTTAACGCGGGCCACTTCTCCGCCTTGTGATTCAGCATAAACGTACGCGTTGTCCGCCGGATCAGGGAACACCCAGAAGCCATCACCACCGTAGAGGTTTTCCCAGCGTGAATTGGTCACGCCGCCGGGATAAGACGAGTCACCCATCCATACGCTGTTGTCCTGCAAGCCGCCAAAAACATGATACGGATCGGCGTCATCGGTGCTCACGTGATAGAACTGCGAGTCGGGTAGATTGATGGCGTGAGTCCAGCGAGTGCCTCCGTCAACGCTTGACCAGAAGCCGCCGTCGTCGCCGGCATACACCAGATTTGGGTTGGTAGGGTCGATCCAGATGGTGTGGAAATCGCCGTGCGCGTTGGCCGTGGAACTAAAACTGCGTCCGCCGTCCGTGCTGACCAGAAGAATCAGGTCCGGCTTGTAGATTTTGTTTTCATTCTTCGGATCAACTATCAGGTTGGCAAAGTAAAACGGACGCCACACCATATACTGGCTGGAATCAAGCTTCTTCCATGTCTTGCCCGCGTCATCAGAGCGGAATAGCGCGCTCTGTTTGGACTCGATCATCGCGTAAACCACGTTTGGCTTGGAAGGCGCCACGGCCACCGCGATGCGGCCGTATGGCTTCGCCGGCATGCCTTGTGCGTTGGCAGACGTGATTTCTGTCCAGTGGTCGCCGCCATCGGTTGATTTGAACAGTCCGCTACCCGGGCCGCCGGACCGGAATGTCCAGCCTTGACGGCGGAAGTCCCAGGTGGAAGCAAAGATGGTCTTGGGGTCCTGCGGGCTGGTGGCCAGCATTCCGCAACCGCTGGACCCGTTGGCGCCGGCCAGGACTTTGTTCCATGTCTTCCCGCCGTCGCTTGTCTTATAGACTCCGCGTTCGTCGTTGTCGTCCCACAAGTGGCCGGTGGCGCAGGCAAGCACATTGTTGCTGTTGGTGGGATCCACCAGAATGCGCGAGATGCGCTCAGAGTTTTTCAGGCCAACGTTAGTCCAGTTTTCGCCACCGTCTGTGGACTTGTAAATACCGTCTCCCACTGACACGCTGTTGCGCGCCCAGCTTTCACCGCTGCCTACCCATACAATCTTATGGTCGGTAGGATCAATCGTCACCGCGCCAATTGACTGCACCTTTTCCTTGTCAAACACAGGCTTGAAGGTCGTGGCACCGTTGATTGACTTCCACACACCGCCGCTTGCCGATCCGACAAAAAGGGTAATCTTGCCGTTCTCATCCACCGCGTCCACCGCAGCAACGCGTCCACTCATGGTGGCGGATCCGATGTTACGTGCGTTAAGTCCGGAAATCGTGCCGGAATCATATTTCACAGGGTGCTCAGTACCGGCAGCCGGAGTCTGCCCAACGATTGAACCAGTCAGCATCCAGGTCATGACACAGCAGAACAAGAGAGTTGTGGAAACGCGTAGGCGGGCAATGATCATCAGAAAAGTCCTCATGAGAAGGGTTCGCATTAGTTGGCCGTGGGCTTTTTGGGTGCTGGTTGCGCAGTGCCTTGTGGCGCTTCCGGCATCTTGAAGTCGCCATCCTTCACCGGTACGTTTGCTTCAATCTTTTTCACCGTGATTTTGGCCCGGTTATCTGCATCATTCTTGGAGCCCGCCTCAATCGAGAAGGGATACATCACGCCGTTTACCGGCTTGTATGAGCCCAGCATGGTCACGCTTTCGCGCACTGACCCACGGATAAACTGTTGTTTTTCCACTTCGATTTCAAGAAACGTATCCGGATCAAGGAAGTAATAATTTACGTCGCCGTTCTTGAGCGTGACTTTTAGTTTGAGAGCATCGTCGCCGTCCACCTGGTCGTGTCCCAGGTATTCCACTTTGTTGCCTTTGCTCTGATAATCGACCAGCGGTCCATCGAAGTCGGCGTTTTCCACCAGCCCCCGCATGTCATCTTCGCCCAGAAGCTGGGGATCTTTCTTACCCTGAAAGGGGGATATCTGCCAGCCGCTGGAGCCGTCATACGCCTGTATCTGCGTCATGCCCTGGATCGTGAACGTAGTGCGGAGCAGGTCGGGACGCTTGCTCTCCTGTCCCAGGACGGCTTTGAATCCGCCTGCATCCAGATCACTGGATGTGCGCAACGTGGTGATGGCCTTGATTTTGTCCATTCCGCCTTTGGCCTGAATGTTTTTGGCCACCAGCTCTTCCGCGGTCTGGGCCGATGCCAGGGCAGAGAAGCAGAAGATACATGTCACTAGAAAGCGAATCGCGTTCACTGGCTGTCTCCTGGGTTTCTAAAACTGGGTTTCTAAAACTGGGCACAAAGCTCCAAAGCTTCTCTTCAGTTGCTTTGGGGTGACTTGCTGTTCCACGTGAAGGGTAATCATTTTAGACGAACCAGTCTAGCCTTCGTTAGCTATCTGGAGCAAGCGAACTGGTGCAAGCCCGCTGAGAGAAAGCTAGCTGGGAGAAGGGAACTGGTAAGCCAGATGGAAGAAAGCTGCAGGGACAAGACAAAAGAAAGGCGTGACGAACCTGCCGCCACGCCCAAGGGATTTGACCGCATCATTTATTGATCAGGATCGTCGTCTTCCAGCTCACCGGCTCCCGACCCGGACGCTCCGGCGCCGGCTTTTATCTCCACCGGGCCGCCCGCGAACAGAGTGCTTGATCCGTGTTCCATGGCCTTCTTGTTGAAGGCTGAAACCTCGGTGTTCAGGAACGTATTGAACTGCTGCAACTGATGGTCCAGCTCTTTTCGGACGTCAGCTGCTTCTTCCAACTGAATGTCCCTTGGTGCCTCGCCATAGGCGCCCATTACACCGCGCATCAGGTTCTGGACGCGATCATGGAAGCGCTGCAGATAGTGGACGTCATCCTGGCTGCCGGGTTGAATTTCCGAGTTGTAAAGCGGATTCTGGATCGAAGTAATCTTCTTGTCCAGAGCTCGTGCTTCGTCCAACACCGGCTTGTATGCTGCGTTTACCTCGCCGGCCTGGCTTTCATCGCCGGTGAGGAGATCCTGCAGATTGGTGAGTTGCTTATGCAGGCTGCTAAGGCGATTGAGCGCCTCGTTCAGTGCTGAAACCTGATCGCGCAATTCCAGGCTCATCTTCAACTGCGCGTCCAGGGCTTGCGGATCAAGTTTGAACCGCGGGTCGGTTTCAACCTTTACATCCTGTGTCTGGGTTTTGCCGTTCACGTTGACGGTGATCTTGTAAGTGCCGGGCAGCGCCGTGGGACCGCTATTAGGATCAAAGAAGAACTCTTCTTCTTCCGCGCCTTCACGGGGCGGCAGGAAGTTGAGCTTGCGCGGACCATCGTAACGCAGGTTCCAAGCCACGCGATTCACTCCGTAACGCGAAGGCCCATACATGGTGCGGATAGTTTTGCCCGTACTGTCTGAAATGGTAATGCGGACCGGTGTCTGCTCCTTTTTGCGCAGCTCAGGTGTGACTTTAATCTCAGCCGGCAGATAGTAAGTAATGGCCGCGCCCGTGGGCGGATTGGGAGCTACATATCCGCCAGAGGCAAAGCCGTGCTTGTTCCATGCGTGCCAATTCACGGCCGGAGCACCGGGGAAGAGCTGAAAGTCGCTCCTGGCAAAGTCACCACCGGTTTGTTCCAGAGGCGTGATGTCATCCAGCACGAAAAGCCCGCGACCATGTGTGGCTATCACCAGATCATGGGTGCGCTTGATGAACTTCAGGTCGTAGATCGGCACGGTGGGGAAGTTGCTCTTGATCGCCGTCCAGTGGCTGCCCTCGTCGGCTGAAATAAACAGTCCCGTGTCGGTGCCAAGAACCAGGAAGCCCTTCTTATTCGGATTTTCCCTGATCACGCGCGCGGGATCTTCCCCGGGAAGTCCTTGCGCGATTGAGGTCCACGTCTTCCCGCTGTCATGCGTCTTGAAAACGTATGGTTTGTTGTTTTCAACTTCGTGGAAGTCGACCGCCACAAAGGCAGAGTTGGCGTCGAAGGGAGATGCATCAATCTGTTGAATGCGTCCCCACTCCGGCAGGTTGGACATGGCAGCGGTCACGTTGCTCCAGTGTTCGCCACCGTCATGTGTTACTTGAACAACACCGTCGTCCGTCCCCACCCAGATGGTCTTGGGATCAACCGGAGAAATCGACATCGACAGGATTGCGCCAACCGTTTCAGCGCCGCTGAGGTCGTACTGAATCGGGCCGCCGCTGGAAATCTGTTTTGATTTGTCATTCCGCGTGAGGTCTGGACTCATCGGCGTCCAGTGATTTCCGCCATCGGTGGAATGGAAGAGCACGTTACCGCCCAGGTAGACCTCATTAGGGTTGCTGTACGAGACCGCGATGGGCGACGTCCAGTTGAAGCGATACTTTAAGTCCGAAGGCTTCATGGATTGCACGCCCTGCAAGTAAGGACGCACGAAACTGGAAAGACCGTTTTCCGCGTTCACACGCTGGATGGATCCGTTCTGCGAGTCCGCGTAAATGATGTGCGTGTCTTTACCGTGCGCCGGAACAATATATTCGCCATCGCCACCGACCACCGTGTACCAGTCAAAGCCGCTGATGCCACCGCGGCTCAGGCTGTTGGAAGGTCCGCACCAGCCGTTATTGTCCTGAAGTCCTCCGCAGAGATTGTAAGGAGAGTTGTCGTCCTCAGCTACGGAGTAAAACTGTTCAATGGGAAGGTTGTCCAGATATCGCCAGGTGCGTGCCCCGTCTGAGCTCACGTAGACGCCGCCGTCATTGCCATTGATCATCCGATTCGGGTCCTGGGGATCAATCCACATGGCGTGATGATCAACGTGAACACGCGCCGAGGTCGGCCGCGCCGTCTTGCCGCCGTCCTCAGAAAGCATAATGTTGAAGGAGAGGAAGTAAAGCCGGCTTTCGTCGTTGGGGGCAACTTCAAGTTCGCTGAAATAAAATCCGCGTGCGGCCAGATTGTGATTGTTGCTGACCATCTTCCAGTGGTCGCCCAGATCAACTGAGTCGTACAGGACGCCTTTAAGATTTTCAACCAACGCATAGATATGGCGCGGATTGCTGGGTGCAGCGGCAAGGCCGATTCGCCCGGTCGCTCCGTCTGGCAGGCCGTCTTTCATCTTCTTCCAGGTAGAACCGCCATCGAGCGAGCGGAAGATGCCGCCGGTGGTGCCGCCACTGTCAAGGTTCCATGGGTAGCGACGAACGCGCCATAGGCCGGCGAACAATACCATGGGGTTCCCCGGGTCCATCACCAGAGAGCTGACTCCCGTCTCATCATCCACGAACAGGACCTTCTGCCAGTTGCGACCGCCGTCTGTGGTGCGAAACACGCCGCGTTCGGCGTTCTGTCCCCAGGCGTGGCCAAGCACGCCGACTAGGACGACGTTGGGATCTCGTGGATCAATCACGATGTTGGAGATCTGGCCGGCATCACGCAGTCCCATGAACTTCCAGTTAGCTCCGGCATCGGAGGAGAAGTAAACACCCTTACCGGTGATTACGTCATTGCGGATATTCTTTTCGCCCGTCCCAACCCAGATCAGGTTTGGATTGGACGGAGCCAGAGCGATCGCACCGATCGATGCGGTGGATTCCTTTTCAAAAATCGGCCGCCATGTGAGGCCGCCATCCTGGGTCGCGAACACGCCGCCGCCGGCAGCGCCCGCATAATAAATGTTTGGTTTGCCGGGAACTCCGACCACAGAGGTTACGCGCCCGCCGCC
Organism: Terriglobia bacterium; assembly: GCA_963755365.1. Classification (GTDB taxonomy): domain Bacteria; phylum Acidobacteriota; class Terriglobia; order Terriglobales; family Acidobacteriaceae; genus Angelobacter. The sequence goes on from CAVWJV010000001.1 coordinate 62,450, forward strand.
GACCGCTGGTCCAAGATTACGGAAGCGGAAATACTGCAGCGGATCTTTGACCGCCGTGTCATCGCCCCTGGCATCAGCGGGTGTCGACGCTGCCGCAGTATCCACCGGCTTTTGCGCGTTTTTGTCCGGAGCCTGTTTGCCCGAAGATTTTTTCGTATCTTTCAATGCGTTGCCCTGGGCCGGCAATAGCCCGTTCATGCCGGCTATAAAACTAACGAAGAAGAGAATTCTGAGGAGTGTTTTCATATGTATGCGCCTGCCAATCGTAGGAGTGGAACCGCGAATAATACAGCAAAACCAGAGTAGTTGCACGAGGGTATCGGATGTGCCAGATCCCGCGAAACTGCCCGTTGACAGCAAGGGTGGTTAAACCTGCGTTGGCATCACTTTCGGTGACAGGTATCGGAAGATCCCGCGTCAATTTTCAGGCACACTTGCATCGGGGTTTACAATGTTTAGTTTTGAAGGATCACACAGCGTTGAGGATGGAATTGATGAAGAAGACGTGCTTTTTTCTGATGACGATAGTTCTGGCTACGGCCACCTTGCAATCCCAGGAACATGAACAAGACCGCTTGAAGCACTCCGGGGAAGTCCTCGCTGAGATCCTCAATATTCCTGACGGCGTGCCCAAGTACTGGCTTGATCGCGCAGAGTGTGTGGTCATCTTTCCATCGGTAAAGAAGTTCGCCATCGGCGTGGGTGGCAGTTATGGCCGCGGTGCAATGTCGTGTCGTAGTGGCGCCAGCTACACCGGCACCTGGGGACCGCCGGCGATGTATGCCCTGGAAGGCGGCAACATCGGATTGCAGCTTGGTGGCCAGGCTACCGATTTTGTTTTGCTTGTGGTGAACACGCAAGGCGTGAGCTCAATTCTCAGAAGCAAGGTAAAGCTGGGCGGCGAGGCCGCGGTTGCAGTTGGACCGAAGGGTCGCGATGCTGAGGCTGCTACGGACGCCACCATGCACGCCGAAATCCTTACCTACTCACGATCGCGTGGATTATTTGCCGGAGTCTCTCTGGAGGGTTCCACCTTGCGCCAGGACAACGGAGCGAATGAAAAAATCTACGGCCGTAAGATTACCGCCCGCGAAATTGTGCTGCAGCACATGGTAGGTACGCCTGCGAGTGGGCGCCAGATGCTGGCGGCACTGGAAAAATCGTCGCCGCGAAACCTCTCTGATCCCAGGTCGTTGCAGAATCCAGAACCGGCGGCTAAAAGGAAATAAGTGAACCGGTAGCAGTGGATCTCAACGAATCACAAGATTGCACCCACGGCGGTTTGCAGCGCAGCGACACGGATATGAGAAGGCGAGGCCGACTTGCGCGCCGAGCCCGCTGCAACAGGGGCCTGTTGAATGCGGCCAGGAGATTCGCTCTCAAAGCGGTTTGGAGCGCAGCGACAAGAACGTAAGGGTGAGGCCGACTTGCGCGCCGAGCCCGCTGCAACAGGGGCCTGTTGAATGCGGCCAGAAGATTCGCTCTCAAAGCGGTTTGGAGCGAAGCGACAACTAAAGTTAAAATCTTTGCAATGGCCCAAATCGCATATCTTGAATGTTCCAAGTGCGGCGATCATATCAGCGCCGCCCAGCCCCAAACTATATGTCCCAAAGATGGCGGATCGTTGTATGTCCGCTTTGATCTTGCGCCGTTAAAAGCCAAGTTCACTCCGGATTCGCTGCGTGGACGCGTCGCCAGTATGTGGCGTTATCACGAAGTCCTTCCCGGAGATCATCCCGTCAGCCTGGGTGAAGGCTTCACGCCTATGCTGCAAAGCCGCCACAATCCCAATCTCTATATAAAGGATGAAGGGCTCAACCCCACTGGGTCCTTCAAAGCGCGCGGGTTATGCGCCGCTGTGACCATGGCGAAGCAATATGGATTGAAGAAGCTGGCTGTGCCATCAGCCGGCAATGCAGCCAGCGCATTGGCTGCATACAGCGCCGCTGCCGGGATTGAAGCCAACATCTTCATGCCCAAAGATGTTCCTCTTGCCAATCTGGTGGAGTGCAAAGCGTATGGCGCCAACGTTACGCTGGTTGATGGTTTGATTTCTGACTGCGCGAAAATGGTGAACGAGCGCAAACAAGCCGAAGGCTGGTTTGATATCTCCACTTTGAAAGAGCCGTTCCGCGTGGAAGGCAAAAAGACGATGGGCTACGAAGTGGCTGAGCAACTCAACTGGGAACTGCCCGATGCCATCTTTTATCCTACCGGCGGCGGAGTCGGATTGATCGGTATGTGGAAGGCCTTCGATGAGATGGAACAGCTGGGATGGATTGGCAGGAAACGTCCGAAGATGGTCGCAGTACAGGCCGAGGGATGTTCACCGGTCACCAAGGCCTGGAACGAAAAGAAGATGGTGATGGAGGTGTTCCCGAACGCACACACGCTGGCTGCCGGCTTGCGAGTGCCCAAGCCGTATGCTGACTACATCATCCTCGATATTTTGAAAAAGAGCGGCGGAACGGCAATCTCCGTTTCCGACGATCAGATTTTCGTCGGTGTTAAAGAATTGGCCAGCCGTGAAGGGTTGTTTGCCGCGCCGGAAGGCGCTGCCTGTCTGCCCGCGTACAACACGCTTGTGGACCAGGGCTTCCTCAAGAAGTCAGACAAAGTTGTGTTGTTCAACACTGGCTCGGGACTGAAATATCTTGAGGTCACGGCAGACGCGCTGAAGATCAGAGCGCAACAACCTGCGACGCACATGAGTGCTCCAGCGACGCGGAATATCGGCGGGATTATTCAGCCGTATTAGTTTTTTGTTGTTTCGGCTGTTTTCTGAAATCCTGGGGCCACAGCGAGGGATCCCAATCGCCGCGATGGACTTTTACTTTCTGAAATCCCGAACGCAGTGAGGGATCGCTATCGCCGCGATATTCTAGACGTGGGTAGAAGCTGCCGGGAAAAACGCCTGAATAAGTAGGGATCCCTCGCTCACGCTCGGGATTTCAGAAACAGAACCAAGAACAACATGCCAACAGACCGCCTTTACTATCACAATTCATACCTTTTCTCCTTTGACGCCCGCGTTGTTGAATCCTTTCAACGCGACGGAAGACATGCCATCGTTCTGGACCGCACTGCGTTCTATCCCACCAGCGGCGGACAGGTCCATGACACGGGACGGCTGTGCGTCGAGGGCGGGGAAGAAGTGGCAGTCCTCGAAGTTGCCGATGGAGATGACGGTCGCGTGATTCATTTCACGCAATTCGCAGTGCCCGAAGGCGCCATGGTTCGCGGGGAGATCGATTCTGCCCGTCGCATCGATCATATCCAGCAGCATACCGGACAGCACGTTCTCTCTGCGGCATTCATTCAATTATTCAACATGCCGACCGTCAGCTTTCACATGGGCGCGGAAAGCTGCACCATCGATCTGGATACGTCATCTCTGACAATTCAGCAGATGGAAAAAGCGGAGCGTCTGGCAAATGAAGTCATTGCGCAGGACCGGCCCGTTGGGATCCGGTTCGTGCCGCTCGAAGAGGCGCGTGAACTGGGGCTGCGCAAGCTGCCGCCAAAACAGGCCGGCGACCTGCGCCTTATCGACATCAAAGAGTTCGATCTATGCGCCTGCGGCGGTACTCATGTTCGCGCCACTGGCCAGATTGGCTGCATCCTTCTTCGCAAATCCGAGAAGATAAAGCAGGGAATGCGCGTGGAGTTTGTCTGCGGGTTACGCGCCGTAGCCATGTCGCGGAAAGACTACACCACGCTGACGGAAGCGGCCGCGTTGTATTCATCCCATATCCATGAGCTGCCGCAGCAGATACGCAAAGTCCTGGAAGAAATCAAGGCATCGGGCAAAGCCCAGCACAAGCTGCTGGAAGAGCTCGCGGAATTGCAGGCGGAGAAACTGCTGGCAGCGCAAGCCGGATCGCCTCGAACAATAACGGCGGTATTCCCGGAACGCGATACCGTATTCATCAAATTGCTGGCGCAAAAACTGACCAGTAAGCCGGATGTGGTTGCTCTATTGGCATCATGCGTTGGCCAGACGACGCTGGTATTCGCACAAAGCGCGGGCTTGAAATCGAATATGGGACAGTTGGTGAAGCAAACTCTTGCCGAGCGCGGTGGGCGCGGCGGCGGCAGCGCCGAACTTGCACAGGGAGGCTTGCCCGGTGCACACAATGCCGTGGATTTAGAAACTCTCTTGCATGAGACGGCAGCCAGGCTTTAGTCTTGGCGGGCCATGAACACTCCTCTATCCATAACCCGCGTCAGGCTCGTACTCATTTTATTCCTGGCTTGCTCACTGCTCGGCCATGCATCCGCCCAGGCCCCCGACTTTGCCAAAGCGCATGATGAAGCCCTGCATTTTCTCGACCGAACTGGTGAAGATCGATACCAGCAATCCTCCGGGAAATGAAGTGAAGGCGGCTGAATACATCAAAAGTGTCCTGGCATCTGAGGGGATTACCGCGCAGATATATGAATCGGCGCCTGGCCGCGGCAATGTGGTAGCGCGATTAAAAGGAAACGGCAAAAAGAAGCCGCTCCTGCTGATGGGGCATCTCGACGTTGTTGGCGTGGAGCGCGATAAATGGACGGTTGACCCTTTTGCCGCCATCCAGAAAGATGGTTATCTGTACGGACGCGGATCAATTGATGATAAGTCGATGGACGCTGCCAACCTCGAAGTCTTCCTTCTGCTTCATCGGCTGAAAGTTCCTTTAGATCGCGACGTGATCCTCCTGGCCGAAGCGGGCGAGGAAGGCACTACTCAGTTCGGCATCGACTTCATGGTGGAAAAGCACTGGGACGATATTGCCTGCGAATACGCGCTCAACGAAGGCGGTGGAATTCAGGAAGAGAACGGCAAGGTGCAATATGTAGCAGTCAGCACCACACAGAAGGTACCTCGAGGGTTCAGTCTTGTGGCGCATGGTACCAGCGGGCATGGGTCTGCGCCGCGACTTGACAACCCAATCGCCCATCTTGCTGGAGCTGTCGATAAGACTGCGCGCTGGGAAGCTCCCATGCGATTGAACGAGACTACGCGGCGTTTCTTCCAGCAGATGGCAAAGATCAGCACTCCGGACAAAGCCGCGATCTATGCCCACGTTGAGCAGCCTGAGGCACAGCAGAAGCTTCACGCAACCGAGCCATCTTACTACTCCATGCTGCGCACCTCGCTGGTCCCAACCATCATTAAAGGCGGCTTCAGGTCGAACGTGATTCCTGCCGACGCAGAGGCGCGGTTTGACGTTCGCGCTTTGCCAGACGAAAACATGGATGCATTGAAGGCGGAGTTAACAAAGTTGATTAACGATCCGTCGATTCAGATTGTGGACCAGGAAAGCACGCATGCCCGTCCCACAGGTCAGCCGTCCGGTCTGGATACTGACGGCTTTCATGCGCTGGAACATGCGCAGCAGAAAGTGTTCCCGGGGGTACCGACGATTCCGATCATGCAGGTGGGAGCCACAGACTCAGCGCAACTGCGCGCCAAGGGCGTGCAGGCCTATGACATAGGCACCGTACTCAGTAGTGAAGACATCAAGCACGTCCACGGCAATGACGAGCGTATACAGATCGCCGGTTTCGGCAAATTCGTGGAATTTCTGTATGCCGCGACCACAGAAATTGCGGGAAGTAAGTGAACAGACGCGCCATGGCGCGGCTTATCGCTGGTAGATATCCGAAAACAGTTTTAATCGCTGTTGGTCTTCGTCGCGAAGGCCATCTTCGCTGAGACGCCACGTCCAATTGCCGCCCAGTGTGCCCGGGGTGTTCATGCGGGCTTCACTGCCCAGGCCGAGCACGTCCTGCATGGGAAACAGCACGGTATCGGCCACGGACTTCATCACCTCGCGGATGAAAATCCAGTTCACTTCGCGGTCAAGCTCTGCGGCAGTCACAGCCAGATAATTCTGAGCGTCTTCGTATTCCTTTTTTACGTCAGCTTGAGAACGCGTGCTTTGTGAGACGCCTGATCGCCACCAGCCGAACATGGTGTCATTGTCGTGACCGCCTGTGTAGGCCACGAGTTGCTGCTCATAATTGTGCGGACGAAATGTCGGCGCCTGCGGGTCAGTGCTGAAGGCGAATTGCAGTATAGCCATGCCGGGATAGCCGAACTGCTTGCGTATCCCTTCAACTTCCGGAGTAATCACGCCCAGATTTTCAGCCACGACCGGTAAAGGACCAAGAGAATTGGTGAGTGCCTGAAAGATGTCCGCGCCTGGGCCTTTCACCCACTTCCCGTTGACCGCGGTAGGTTCGGCCGCAGGGATTTCCCAGTAGGCCTCAAAGCCGCGGAAGTGGTCCAGACGCACCATGTCAAACATGTTGAGTGATGCGCGCACCCGATCAATCCACCACCGATATCCAGTGGCTCTCATCCGGTCCCAGCGATATACAGGATTGCCCCAGAGTTGGCCAGTGGCGCTGAAGTAGTCAGGCGGAACACCCGACACTTTCAGCGAATTGCCTTTTTCGTCCAGCCAGAACATGTCGCGATGTGCCCAGACGTCGGCGCTATCGTGCGCGGCGTAAATGGGGATGTCGCCCATGATGCGTATGCCGCGACTGGCACAATCGGCGCGAATGGCGCTCCATTGCCGGAAGAAAATGAATTGCCAGAATTTGTAGGCCGCAATCTCAGCCGAGAGTTGCTCGCTCCACCGGGTCAGTGCCGGTGCCCGGCGGGCTGCGAGTTCCGGGTCCCACTCAGTCCATACTCGCCCTTGGTGTGCGTCTTTGGCGGCCATGAAGAGTGCGTAGTCGTCAAGCCAAGCCTGGTTCTGTGCAACGAAGTCATCGAAGGCGTCTTTGTCATTGGTGTTTGCGGAGACAAAAAATTTGTCCGCGGCCCGGCGGAGAAGTTCGAATTTCCACGGGATGACCAGGCTGAAATCAACTCTATCTTTGGGAAAGCTGGGCAGCGAACTAAGCATTCGGGGATCAAGCAACCCTTCTGTCACAAGCTTCTCCAGGCTAATCAGCAATGGATTGCCCGCAAATACGGAGAGAGATTGATAGGGAGAATCGCCGTAGCCGGTGGGATTCAGTGGCAACACTTGCCAGATTTTGATTCCGCCCTGGTGCAAATAAGAAATGAACTGTTGAGCTTCATGTCCCAGATCACCGATGCCGTATTGCCCCGGCAGAGATGTGGGATGGAGCAGCACTCCAGCTGAGCGGGGAAACTTCATTGCAGTTGTTCCAGAATTCCATGCAATGGAATGCGGACCCAGTCCGGACGGTTTTCAAGTTCATACTCAACTTCAACCAGGCCTTTTTCCAGCGTATAAGCATCCAGCACAGCTTTGATTTCTTCCTGTGTCTTAGGCAGGCAATTTCCGGCTGCGGCGGCTTCAAAGTAGCCACGCAGAAACAGCGCGCTGACCCACTGATACCAGGCTTTGGCCCAACGTTCCAGCCGCCAGTCAATATCCTGGGTGGTAACAATTCCGGGTACGTGATTGAAGAGCACGGCGTGGGAGACGTAGTGGAATGAACGTACCATACTCGCCACATCTTTGATGGGCGACCGTTTGATGCGCCGCTCACTCATGGGGCGCGTATAATCGCCGTCAAAGTTGCCGATGATGAAATCATTGCCGGTGTAAAACACATTGCCCAGATGATAATCGCCATGATGCCGGGTGCGCATTCCAGAGATGCGAGTGTCACGCAGTGAGCCAAAACGGTCGCGTAGAGTGTCCCGGCGTTCCAGTATTTCCATTGCTTCTTCGCGGGCGGATCCCGATAGCTGGTCCACGCGTTGGCGAAGAGCGTCGAGCGACCTGTTCAACTGCGCGAGAAGGCCGTGATAAAGGCCGTGCCGGTAGAACTCAGTAAAAGGTTCAGGGGCAAAGTCAGGGATTTCTGGATGGCTGCTGAGCGCAATGTGCAGCTCAGCCGTGCGTTGTCCCAGGAGGGTCGCAATTTCAGCGTAACCGCCTAGTAGTTCGGTGATGATCGCTGGAACTGGCTGAGAAGCAAGTGCCAGCGGAGTGCCGGACGTCAGGTCTTTCAGCCGCGGATCATTGTCGGGCACTGCGAGTGCGCGTTCGAAGAAGAGTCCAAGATGGTCAAGTGTATAAACCCATCCGTCCGCTGCGTTGCGGACGTAGGACGTTAATGTTCCAAGAGTGGTCACTTCTTCACTTTCATCTGCTTGTAAAACGCGGTACTCCAGAGCGCCAAGGTTGCGTGCGCTGTGTGAGAAATCGGTGTAATTGGTGAGGAACTCGCCCATTTCGCGATCCGGGTTCGGCCCCGGCTCCACTTCACGATAAAGATCCAGCACAAAATCTTCACCCAGAGTCACCTGGATTTTGTGCAGGTCCAGAGTTTGCGGCTGGGGGTCAAGGTTCGACCGAACGCGACCCCATGCTTCGCGGAACGCACGCGTGTGCGTGCCCACCAGGTCTCCTTGTTCGCCTTTAATCCGGCGGCGGCGCAGCATGGCCTTTAACAACGCATCAATGAACTGGCGGTCAAAAATTGCTCCGTAAAGAATGGACTGCGGGTTAGGCATTCCTTGCAATTTAGCCAGAACCACGTGCAGCTTATCGCTGAGAATCGAGGCAGCCTGGTCGCCTGTAGCCAGAGAAAGAGGAATGGGGATGGTGTCTGGTTCACCGTCACTATATTCAATGCTGGCCATGAGAATGTGCGCGGTGGTGTCAGGAAGGGAAATCACGTCATTGATGCGTACCAGACGGATGATGCGGTTCTTATTTCTAAACCACGGACGCGCGCGAAGCATACGTGGAAGCAGGCGTGCGATGGTGTTGCGCGTGGGAGCGTTGAAAATCTGCTCAGGATCCACGGTCAGGACGGGTATTTCCTCCCCTCGCGCGGTGACTGAGAATGACTCCTGGCTCTGTTCACGCGGTTGGAGGTGAAACCACTGGAAAGCATGCGGTCCCAGCGAAAGTAAATAGGGTTGTTCCGTAATGGCAGGGAAGCGATTGCGGCCGAAGACTTCTACGGGAGCAGCGTCACGATGTCTGGAGAGATCCAGTTCCACGCATTGCGTGAAGCGGGAAAGATTGGCCACCACCAGAATCTTTTCATCCTCAAATTCGCGCACAAACGCCAGTATCTTGCGGTTGGGGGGGAATAGTATCTCCATTTTTCCCCGCCCGAATGCCGGATGCTGCTTTCGCTGGGCGATCATGCGCTTTGTCCACCACAATAATGAATGTGAGTTGTTGGACTGCGTCTCAACATTCAAGGCCTCGTAATGATATTCAGGATCGATGTTCACGGGCAGGTAGAGCTTTTGCGGATTTGCGCGCGAAAAGCCTGCGTTACGGTCCGGACTCCACTGCATGGGTGTGCGAACACCGTTGCGGTCGCCCAGATAGATGTTGTCGCCCATTCCGATCTCATCACCGTAATAAAGGACCGGAGTGCCGGGTAGCGACAGGAGCAGGGCGTTCATCAACTCGATACGGCGACGGTCGTTCTCCAGCAGGGGCGCCAGCCGGCGGCGAATGCCCAGATTAATACGCATCTCGCGATCATGAGCATAGGTGCGGTACATGTAATCGCGCTCTTCGTCCGTGACCATTTCCAGCGTTAGCTCATCATGGTTGCGCAGGAACATTGCCCACTGGCAATTTTCTGGAATCGATGGCGTCAACCGCAGGATTTCCGTAATGGGATGGCGGTCCTCCATTCGCAGTCCCATGAACAGCCGGGGCATGATAGGAAAATGGAAGGCCATGTGGCATTCATCGCCATCGCCAAAATATGCCACTGCATCTTCCGGCCACTGGTTGGCCTCGGCCAGCAGAAGACGGTCCGTATATTTTTCGTCTACATGTTTGCGGAGTTCTTTCAAGGCCGTGTGTGTCTCAGGCAGGTTCTCGCAATTGGTTCCTTCTCGCTCAAAGAGGTAGGGAACCGCGTCAAGGCGCAGGCCATCCACACCCATGTCAAACCAGAAGTCCATGGCGGCAAACATGGCTTTGCGGACCTCCGGATTCTCCCAGTTCAGATCAGGCTGGTGAGAATAAAACCGGTGCCAGTAATATGCCTTGGCGACGGCGTCCCAGGTCCAGTTGGACGTTTCAAAGTCCTTAAAGATGATGCGCGCATCGCGATACCGGTCGGGCGTGTCGCTCCAGACGTAAAAATCCCGCCAGCGGCTCCCGGGCGGTGCGTGTCGCGAACGCTGAAACCAGAGGTGCTGGTCAGAAGTGTGGTTGAGCACCAGTTCGGTGATCACTTTAAGACCACGGCGCTTCGCTTCACGCATGAAGCGCTGAAAGTCTTTTAAAGCGCCGTAGGACGGATGGATATCGGTGTAATCGGAGATATCGTACCCGTCGTCTTTAAGCGGCGACGGACAGAATGGCAGCAGCCAGATGGCCGTGACGCCAAGGTCTTCGAGGTAGGGCAGCTTCAGCGTAAGTCCGCCGAAGTCACCGATACCGTCGGTCACGCTGTCAAAAAAAGCCCTGACATGGACTTCGTAAATGATTGCGTCTTTGTACCAATCCTGCATGAGAGGGCGAACTGACTAGGACGGCAAAAGTTGTATCCGGAGTTGGCTCAGGGATTGTGCATTTGCCACAAGCCGGGCACAGCGTTCTTCTAAAGATTTTAACAGCAAGGCTGGTTTTGCAACGTGAGCCGCCGACTGGACTTGTCACAGATAAAAAGGGGCGCCCATCACGCATGGAAGGAGCAGGGTCAAAAGAAGGAAATTCTGGAGCGTTTCCGGGCCGGGGGAGGGACTTAAAATCACGCCCTCCCAGCTAAAAATCGACCGGAGTGCAGCCAAAGTTGAGAAGAACTCTATTGCCGACTTTACGGTTGTGGTGCGGAACTCGCAGGCACATGGTGCGCATTGTCAGGATTTATCTGCACTTCCGCTTTGCCTGGGTTAACTTTGTTCCCAGCACTAGCGCCATCGGGAGCCTTGCTCTGCTTGTTCAGGAAGGCAATGATCTCTGCGGTGTCGTCGTCGCCAATACGCAGGTTTGGCATTCTGACCTGCTTATATTTCTCGAAGAGAGATGTAGCAACCGGATCGCCGTCAGTGATCATTTTCTCCGGGCTCTGGATAAAATGTTTCAGCCATTTGGGATCACGAACCTCACCGACTCCCTGAAGATCAGGTCCAATTTTGTCGCCGTGACCTATGGTGTGACAAGCCGCGCAATATGTGGCGAAAACGTAACGGCCCCGGTCCAAAGCAAAGCTCACTGGCTGAGGCGTACCGCCGGTTGCCTGCCTGGCCGTAAGCTTCCAGTTGTTGAATCGGTCGCCGATCAGGTTGGCCAGGAAGCGAGGGTTGTCTGTGGCTCCGTCCCGCATCCATTGACCGCCGGGTTCGTTCCCTATCAGCACGGCAGGCGTGTGGCCATCACTGTCATTAGGATCGGGGCTGGAGTAGAGTCCCAGTTTTTTGCTGAGCAGGTCAATGTCTTCTTTTTTGCCGGTCAGAAAAGTCCAGCCCGGTCCAACGTGGTATTTCTCTGCATACTCTTTCAGCACCTGCGGCGTATCTCGTTTGGGATCGATCGTGATGGAATAGAAAAATATCTCCTTCCCCACGGCGTCGCCAAGCATTTTCTGTACCTGCACCAGGCGCGCCGTTTCCAGCGGGCATGAGTCCACGCAATGAGTGTAGATAAGATCAATGACAACAATTTTGCCCTTGATTAGATCGTCATAAAAATGGACAACTTTGCCGTCCTGCGTTGTAAGCTCCACGTTGGGGAAATAATTCGCACCCCAGCGCGAATCCGCTCTTGGCACAGATGGCAGCAGTGCTGCTACAACCAGTGCCGCGATGCACGCCATCTTTACCGCCGGCCCTTTTACTTCTGATTTCCGTTTCATTGTTTTCCCTTTACACACATTCCCAGAAAACCTGCGAATTCGATTTTTCGGATTCCAGGCACTGGCGGACCGCGCCCGATATTTGCGGCCCGCCAGCCTTGTTGTTTCAGTCCTTTTGCGTTCTATCTAGAACGCAGTTGGAGCTATATCGTCAGGAGCCGCGAACGTCACGCCGGTGGGTGTGGCAATGGGCGTGGGGAGTTGATTCAGGAATGGTGTTCCCGCATCACTGATCTCCCAACGCACCAGCATGGCGTTATCTTCATGGACGGTATTGTGGCAATGCTCCATGTACATTCCGCCAAAGTCACGGAATTGCAGGGTCAGAGTCACGCTACCTCCAGGACGCAGACGATAAACATCCTTGCGTCCTTTTTCCCACGCGGGCACGTTGCTGGCGCTGCCGTTGCGGGCAAGGATCTGGCCTTCTTCAAAGTGGATATGGATTGGATGGTCCCAGCCACCGCCACCGTTTTGAAGCGTCCAGATTTCACGCGTTCCAAACTTCGGCGCTGCGGAGATACGACCAAAGCTGGCGTTGAAGACCGGCCCATCGTCTGTGCTGACTCCCCATGGACCAACGAATGCCGCAGGGTCAGAGGCTGGTAATGGCTGGCTGCCGCCGGAGCCGAACAGGAACTTTCTCTCGCGGCTCACTGGAACGTTAGTGAGGTCTGGATTTGGGATCAGGTTCGGATTTGCGACCACATCTCTGCTCTTGTCGGGTTTGACCGGATCGCGCACAATGCGAAATTCGAGGAACTTACCCACGCAGGGATCCGGTGAAGTGCCGGACAACGCCTCTGCGATGGTTAAGTCTTTGTGCGGTTTCTTGCCGTCCTCGTGCTCCGCCACATTGACCAGCCAGACTTTGTCGCCGATCTTGTACCTGGAAAAGTCAATGACCCAGTCATAGCGCTCGGCGATACCCTGCTCGTCAGACACAGCCTGGGGAACGACCGTTGGGAGCAGGTTACCGTCATTGGCAATCTGGATCATTGCCGATCCGTCTGACAAACCGTACTTGAAGAACCGTGAGACGCTGGCGTTCAAGATGCGGAAGCGATATCTGCGGCGCTCCACCTCAAAGAATGGATTGTAAGTAAAGTTCACCGTCATCACATCGCCAAGGAAGCCGTCAAAATCGAAAATGTCAAAGAAGAGTTGACCGCTGCCGTCGAAGGCTTTATCCGACAGCATGAGATTAACGTCGTAGTCCAGGTTGCCGAAGTCGTTCGCCGTTCCGCTGGGCAAGCTGCAGGTTGACGCCATCGTTGATGCCTTCATTGCCGCGATCCAGGCCGCTGTATATGTTGAACATGGCAGCGTTGCCCTTGTACACGTTCTGTGAGGTGAAGCTGAACATGTGATCGTGGAACCAGTGAGTGCTCATGGTCTCGCGCCAGTCGCCCGTGACAAGGTTGAGGCCCCCGCTACCATCAGGGCTGCTGGCACGACGGTCGCTCGCGTCAGTGTTGATGGTGTTGCGTCCAGCCAGAACAATGGGCCAGTGATAGTCGTAAAACTGGTTGGGGAAGAAGAATGCGCCTGTGAATCCGTCATTTTCCGCGCCGTGATGCCCGTTGTGCTCGTGCGTCGAGATGGTGTGGCGGCCAAAACCATTGTTAGCGTTCACGTCCGCAGGCAACGTGTTGTGATGGCGGAAAATGATTGGCTCACCATACTTGCCCTGGACCAGCTTGGGAGGAATGGTTCCATTGAAGGTCCAGACTGAGTTAGGGTTTTGCGTGGGAAACTGGGGATGGAATTTCAACGGGATAGATGCAGTTGGGTCGATTCCGGAGTTGAGCGTTGAATCCACGCCTGGGTTGTAAACCGTGTTGGTCTGCGCCTGTGCCTGGCTCATTTCAATGGCAATCTTCGGCGGCAACTTGTCAAACTGCTGGTGCGCCCAGATTGCTCCCGGTGGCCGGCCTTCGATGGGTCCAGTGAGATTGGTTTGTCCGTTCACCAGCGCAGGATCCAGAGGTTGTTGTGTCTGGTTGGATTCCGCCGTGGGAATGATTGGGCCGAAGGGATGCGGATGGGTTGCGTCAATGACAGTTGGAATTGGTTGGCGCGGGATTACATCAAAGCGCGGCATCGGCGTTGAGAACGGTTGCACATTGAATAACGGGCTGCGGGGTGCACCGGTTGGGATCTGGAAATCGTCGGCATGGGCCGCGCTGACGAACGGGTTAAGTCCGCCAATGGGAGCCAGTGCTCCGGCAGATGTAATGAGACCCCATTTGATGAGGTCGCGGCGAGTAACTTTGCCTTGAGAATAGGCCTCTACGATCTCGGCCCGGTTTCTTCTGGCATTCTCAGCATCTCGCACGCGCGCTCGAGATGCATCCTTCGGCAGGTAGATAAAACTCATAGCTACGCTCCTTTAAGTTTTGTCGGAGCCTTGGTGTAGCCGCCGGCGAAAGCGCTGTTCACGCCTACGCGGGTCGGAAGCAGATGGGCATCACCTGCCAAAATCGAAGGAGCGCCACATTCTTGCTGGTGCTCCAGGGACCTTCTTTCAACAAGACCCCGAAATGATCTCCGCCAAGCCTGCTTTGCGGAGCCAAAGCCCGGAAGTATCGTGTAGCGTATATCTCGCAAAGCGAACACATCGCTTAGCGATATAACGCCTTTAAAAATGTTGAAAGTTTAGCATTGAAGCCCATTTTGGGAATGGTTAAATTTTGTTGCCCGGCGGATGTTAACGGGTGGCGAAAGTGTGATGGTGTATTTTCAGGTACATACGTGGCGAAGGACGAATATGCAAGCCGCAATCGGGTTCCATTTTGGCACTCGGGTGCCTGCCAGGCTACATGAAGGCGTGCTAATACCGTTGGACGCCCCACCAACCTCAGCTTCGTGAAGGGTCCTTTTATAAGGCTGGCGATTCGGAGAATTGGCTCTTCCCTGAATGCCGGATTAGAATACTTCCATAAATCAAATTATCTTGTGCTCATGGGAACAGCCCAACTTGGGGTTGACCCGTCGTTGTTCGTCGCGAAGCTGAATGAAAAGGCCCAATAGAAGAATGAAAAAGAAGTCCGCCTCTTTATCCCATCCAAAACCCTTAACTGACTCTGAGTATCTGGCGCTTTCGGAATTTCGGTATCAGTTGCGAAAGTATCTCCGGTTCATGGAAGGACATGCGCGCGCCGCGGGTTTGCAACCGCAGCAATATCAGCTTTTACTCGCTATTAAAGGCCTGCCCGATGCGAAGGTGCCAAGCATTTCGATTCTGGCTGAGCGCATGCAGTTAAACCACAACACCATGGTGGAACTGGCGGAACGTTGCGAGAAGCGAGGACTTATTCTGCGAAACCGTTCTGATTCTGACCGGCGTCAGGTTACGCTTGCGATTACACGCGAAGGGGAAGTTGTACTGCGCCAGCAGGCAAGCGTCTCCCGCATGGAGTTGCGATCCATTGGGCCGGTGTTGTCTGACTCCCTTCAACGGCTGACCGAAGGGAACCGCCGCCGCCGAAAGAGCCGTGTAACGTCAGTCAAGTGACCGCCCGTACTGCATTTCATGGCGTCCGCTAGGGCGTATTCCGGTCTTGACCCAGGCAGCAACTCTGGATCATACTTTCGCCATGTTCGCTTTACTGCACAGCCGCTGGATGGTTCCCTGGCTTGCAGTGTGTATTCTTCTGTTATTTTTCTTTCCTTTGGTTCATGGGCCGTTTCAGGCCACGCACGGTCCTAACACGGCGTTCCGATCGCGCAGGGCTCTTCTCGCTCTGATGCTGCTGATCATTCAGACCGGGACCATGTTCTTTTCAAGATTGCGGGTCTCAGTCCAGTTGATGATTGAAGGTTTCACATTATCATTCGAAACCGATCGCCACGGTGGCCAGGGTACATTCGACTGTTCGACCATGCGCTGCTGATTCTTCTGCCCTTCTCAAAAGCAAAAAATAATTGCGTTCCTTAAGCCGCACAACAAGGCCATGCTCTGCATGCCTGCAAATATCTTTGAGGAGAGAACTCATGTTTAAATCGATTGGCTCGATCTGCTTCCTTGCCGCATTGGCAATTCTGGTGGCCGGATGCCACCATCATCAACCGGTAGTACCACAAACGCCCCCGCCGGCAATAGCCTCCGCGGCCCCTTCAGCCAGCAACACCGTTTCACCTCCAAGCGTGCAACGAGAACAAACCGCTCCTGAGCCCAAGCGGGCTTCACTCAGCGACGAACAGCTATTTGCCCAGAACGTGAAAGACATATTTTTCGCTTATGACAATGCTGAAATTCGCGCTGACGAAAAGTCTGTTCTTGACGCCGATGCGCAGTTTCTGGCGGCGCATCCGGATTGGCAGTTGACCATTGAAGGCCATTGCGACGAGCGCGGTTCAGAAGACTACAACATGGCGCTGGGGCAGAATCGGGCGAAGCAGGTAATGGAAGCGCTGGCAAGACAAGGCGTGAACGGGAGCGCAGTGAAACTGATCAGCCTTGGTAAGGAACGTCCGTTCTGCACCAGTGCAAACAATGAATCCTGCTGGTCTCAGAACCGGCGCGCGCATTTTGTGCTCCAGAAAAAAGAACGCGCCAGCATGAACTAGGGATTGATTGCTATGGATTTACGAAAAGGCCCGGTGCGCGACCCGGGCCTTTGCTACGCATGGAGTTCATGATTTTGCAGTTGATTGTACGGCCAGTTCTACCACTGAATAGTCAATGTCTTTCGCTGGTAGCCCGTTCCCGCGGGAAAAGGGATTCGTAAGATATCACGCTCCATGGTCCCGCCCGTCACGTTCAATCGCTGTTTCTTATTCGCCACGTTGGACTTCAGCAAGAGCTCCTGCACGGTTCCGGCGGGCGCTTCTACTTCAAGCGTCAGGCTATTTTTCAGGTAGCGTTCCTGCAGCACCTTCATCTGGCGTGTTTCTGATCCGCGATCAGGCGGTTTGACGATCATTCCAATCTCCACCGGCGGAAGCTGGATTCTTGCCGTATGCTTTGTTGCCGAAGGCTGCTTACATTCCGCGCCGTTGAATAATGTGTCTGTGATGCAAAGGATGCGTTCTTTGCCTGAAAGTTCATCAATGACCAGGCTGCCTCTTACGCGGCGCATCGTAAGGTCGAGTCGCTGATCGCCATAGGGAAGATTGCGTACGGTCAACCAGTCCCAGGCCGCCGGCAATGCCGGATTGACCTTCAAAAAGTGGTGAAGCGAGTCGGCTTCTATTCCCAGCATTCCGCGAACAGCAACGGTGATCACCATAGCTGACGACCACATCTGCCGGGAACTGCTGCGCCCCAGCGGCTCAAAAAACTGTCCTGACAAAAGTTCCGGAATGCCTCCAGCATCCTGTGTCCATGTGAGATTTACGCTCGACATCAATTGTTGATAACCCGCGAGGGGGTGCCCGGTGCGGTACTCCGCCATGGCCACCCATCCGGTGAATAGCGGCCAGACCGTGCCCTGATGGTAGCTCAGGGGATCGTATAGAGGGCTATGCTCACTCAAGCTGCGCAGGCCCCAGTCAGTGGAAAATTCATGGGATGCCCAGCGCGAGAGCATTGGGTCCGAATCCGGCAGGGTGAGACGACCGGTCCACCATGCAACAGAAGGAAAAATCGTGGCCGCCGGATCATAGCTACCGTCTTTATTTTTGCTGAACGCGTAGAAGCCATTCGGCTGGCGATAAGCATTCACTCGCTCACGAATCAACGCTGCCTGTGCCAGCGCCTGCTGCGCGAGGTCATTGTCGTTTAGAAGGTGGGCGAGCTCGGCCATCGATTGGGCTGATTGCTGATCCAGCGACGCGAGGTAAATCTCCTGGTCCGGCAATCGAGGCTTCCAATTTTCAACCCATCCTGTGCCCTCGCCGTTGTCGTAGACGCCATCGTGGTCGGCGTCATGGGTGCGCGTGAATGCATACGCCCGCTTTACGCTTTCGGCATGTGCCTGCAGGAAAGCAACATCACCGCTGCTACGGACGTAATCATCCATTGCCATCACAAAGAGCGGAGTGGAATCAGCCGCAGCAAACGGATAAGGAAGTTTCTGCCAATCTACCTGGTCCGATGTTTGCGAATACTCGTGCATGATTTTGCCGTCTGGCGCGCTGGCGGCGTATGAGGAACTCCAGAGCTTTTCTTGTCAACGCGAAATCACCGTATGAATTGAGGGCATAGCTGCTCCAGAGTGTGTCCCGTCCAAAGAACCAGCCGTATCCGGGACGCGCAAATGCGCCTGACCAATACCATCCCGCCACCAGTCCGGTTTCGCCGTTCAACACAACTTGCGACTGGTCCATCACCAGCTCCGCCCAGCGTAACGCACGGTTAAAGGCCGGATCGGGGCTGTCAATGGTTAGCTTGTTATCAAAAAAATGTGCGTAATAGTCATGCGTCTTTGCATACAGATCGGGAACCTGCGCGTTTAATGCGAGCAGTTCCTTTGCCAGCTCCATCGCTGTTGGTACCGGCTTTGTGACATGTGAGGGGTTGTAAGCAACCGTGGCGAGCATGGGAAACAACAGCTCTTTGTCCCGGGCAGGGTTGTATCGCAAAGTCATTCCCAGCGGGTACGGATATGGCGGTTCCTGAATTGGCGCAAGAGTTTCCAGCGATGTTCTGGGAATGGCAACCAATCCAGTAATTTGCGACATTGATGTTTCCAGCAGGAATCCGCCACCGTCGCCAATCTTTACCCAGGATGCTGATGGCCGTCCAAAATTTGGCGCCGGCCACTGCGGCGCCAGCACCGGATCGAATTGGAAAGTGATGCTCGCCGGGCGGCTGGAACGTATTTCAAACAACACGATTGCCGAAGCGTTTCCGCCCGTGCTGGCGCGCGGAGCAAACATATGCTGCTCAATCACGATGGCTGCGTGTGAATAGACGATTGTGGTATGGTCGGGCGCAATGCGCAGCGTAATGGCCTGAGCGTTCATGTCAATGGGGACCGGGTAATCATCCACGTGCGCCGTGATGTGCAGTCCCTGGAAGACTTTGACTGGGAAAGCCCATAGCTCACAACTGCCATTTTGCAGTCCGAACACGGCGCCGCGATCGCCGGCGATGGAGAATGGCTGGCCAGGATTGACCGTTTGTCGAATGGTCAGAGGATCGTCATAAAAATCAATTCGTTTCAGGGGAGAAAACTTTGCCTGGGGCGCCAGATTTTCCGGCATGACATCCTGGATCGTCATCCCATACAATCCACTCGACAGAAAAAGGCAGAAAACAGCTCGTACCATGAACATCGTTCTTGTCATGAAAGCATTTCTCCCCAGACAGTCTATGCGAACTGCCCCGGAATGATGGAGCGGCTGTTCGGCCGCAACCATTATCGCGTTCGATTGCTAGCAAATGGGGTAGAAAACTGCATCTAACCAGAACAGCACGTTCAGCCGGGAAGCGTCTGGCGGCGGACAATCATTTGCAGGTATAGAAAAGAGAAAAGATGAAGGCTGCAACGATCGTTGGAATTTTACTCATTATCCTTGGCATTGTCGGATTTGCCATGGGCGGTATCAGCTTTACCCACGATAAGAAGGATGTTGATCTTGGCCCTTTGCAGGTTTCCCATAGGGAAAAAGACACCTTGCCGATCTCACCGATACTGAGCGGACTGGCGCTGGTGGGTGGGATCGTATTGGTGGTCGCTGGATCAAGGAGCAAATGAGAGCGCTAATGAGTTGGGCTGGGTTGTCCGGAGCCTATTCGGCAGGATCATAGTTCAAGTTCTGCCCAAGCCAGCGCTCGACCTCTGCAACGGTCATGTTTTTGCGTTGGCTGTAATCGGCTACCTGGTCGCGATCAATTTTCCCGAGGCTGAAATAACGCGATTGCGGGTGCGCGAAGTAGATGCCACTCACGCTTGAACCGGGCCACATGGCAAACGACTCAGTAATCAGCATTCCGGTGTTCGCCTGCACATTGAGCAAACGCCAGAGTGTGCCTTTTTCCGTATGGTCTGGGCAGGCGGGGTAACCCGCAGCCGGTCGGATGCCGCGGTACTTCTCCTGAATGAAATCCGCGTTGCTCAGCCCTTCGTCACGGCCGTAACCCCATTCATCCCGTACCCTTTTGTGCAGGCATTCGGCAAACGCTTCGGCCAGACGATCGGCTAGCGCCTCCGCCATGATCGCGTTGTAATCGTCGTGCTCAGACCGAAAGCGGTTGCACAACTCCTGCAAACCGATCCCGCTGGTTACCGCAAAGGCGCCGACATGATCGTGCAGTCCGGTTTCTTTCGGCGCGATGAAGTCTGATAGCGACCTGCAGGGCTCGCTGCCTTCTTTGTTTGACTGCTGGCGGAGGAAATGGAACTGCTCCAGCACTGGGCCGCGTTTTGCATCCTTGTACAACTCCACGTCGTCGCCCACAGCACTGGCGGGAAAGAATCCGTAAACGCCACGTGCAGTCAGCAGATTCTTCTCAATGATGGTATCCAGGAGAGCATTCGCTTCATTAAAGATCTGGCGCGCCTGCGTGCCTTGTGTCTCGTGGTCGAGAATACGGGGATAAACGCCCTTCAGTCCCCAGGTATGAAAGAACGGCGACCAGTCAATGAACTCGCGCAACGTAGCCAAAGGGAAGTTGTGAAGCACGCGAACGCCGGTAAATTCGGGCACTGGTAAATCTTCTGCGCGCCACTTGATCGGAGTGCGCCGGGCGCGGGCCTCTGCGAGGGAAACGACCGTTTGACGCGGCGCGGAATGGGCCTTGCGCAGCGCTTCGTAATCGGCACGATGCTGAGTCACAAACCCTGACTTGCCCTCATCACTCAGAAGACTGGTGGTCACCGGTACCGCCCGGCTGGCATCCAGCACGTGCACCACTGGCTCACTGTAGTGCGGCGCAATCTTAATGGCCGTATGCGCGCGGCTGGTGGTTGCGCCACCAATGAGCAGCGGCAACTTGAATTTTTGACGTTCCATCTCCCGTGCCACATGGACCATTTCGTCGAGTGAGGGAGTGATCAGGCCGCTGAGCCCGATCATGTCGGCTTTTTCAGCCTTCGCGCGTTCAAGAATTTTTTCGGAGGGAACCATCACTCCCAGGTCGATCACCTCATAGTTGTTGCAGGCGAGGACAACGCCCACGATGTTCTTGCCAATGTCGTGCACGTCGCCTTTGACCGTGGCAAGTATGATCTTTCCCTGCGCCTTGACCTCCTGACCCGATGCGGCCATGGCGACTTTCTCGGCTTCCATGAACGGCGTCAGGTGGGCCACGGCTTTCTTCATGACGCGGGCGGATTTAACAACTTGAGGCAGGAACATTTTGCCGGCCCCAAACAGGTCCCCCACCACACTCATTCCGGCCATCAGTGGGCCTTCGATCACCAACAGTGGCCGGCCCAATTTGACACGCGCTTCTTCGGCGTCGGCCTCAATAAAGGTGTCAATGCCCTTGACCAGCGCGTGTGAAAGGCGCTCCTCAACCGTACCATGACGCCATTCTTCGGCCTTCTTCTCACTCGCGGCGGTGCCTGCCCCTTTGAGTGATTCGCCGAATTCAACCAGACGCTCTGTGGCGTCGGGACGGCGATTCAGGAGCACGTCCTCCACCAGTTCTTTCAACTCCGGCTCAATCTCTTCGTATACTTCGAGCATTCCGGCATTCACGATGCCCATGTCCAGGCCGGCCGTAATGGCGTGATAAAGAAATGCGGAATGCATGGCCTCGCGGACCTTATTATTGCCGCGGAAGCTGAAAGAGATGTTCGAGACGCCGCCACTTACCTTCGCGTGCGGCAGGTTCTCTTTAATCCAACGAGTGGCATGGATGAAGTCAACTGCGTAGTTGTTGTGTTCCTCCATGCCGGTGGCGACGGTGAGGATATTAGGATCAAAGATGATGTCTTCGGGCGGAAAACCGAGGTCGTCGACCAGTATCCGGTAGGCGCGCTGGCAAACGCGTATCTTGTCTTCGTATGTCGCGGCCTGGCCCTTTTCATCGAAGGCCATCACCACCACGGCGGCGCCGTATTTCAGGACCGCGGCGGCGTGCTCACGAAATTTATCTTCGCCCTCTTTTAATGAGATTGAATTGACAATGCCTTTGCCTTGCAGGCATTTCAAACCTGCCTCAATGACCTCCCATTTCGAGGAGTCCACCATGAAAGGCACCTTGGCGACTTCAGGTTCGCTCGCCAGCAACTGCAGGTAGCGCGTCATGGCGGTGACGCCGTCAATCATGCCCTCGTCCATGCAGATGTCGAGAACGTTGGCTCCATTCTCGACTTGCTGCCGGGCTACGCTTACCGCTTCTTCAAACTTGCCCTGTTTGACCAGCTTGGCAAACTTGGGCGAACCGGCAACGTTCGTCCGCTCACCAATCATGATGAAAACGTTGGCCTGCTGGGTGAAGGGCTGTGAGCCGGAAAGACGCAGCGGCTTGATCTTCGCCGGCCCGGCCTCACTCACAACTTCTGAAACCCTCACCGGATCGGAAATGCTCACGCGTGGCTCTCAATCTGCTGCTCGAACGATTCGTCGGCACAGAGCTGCCCCCACTTGCGCGGTGGTTGGCCTTCGAGCTCTTTGGCAATCGCCGCAATGTGCTCCGGCGTGTTGCCGCAGCAGCCACCGGCAATGTTGATCAGTCCTGCGCGTGCGAATTCGCCGAGGTAGCGGGCCATATCTTTGGGACCCAGATCGAACCCGGTTTCCGCAAGTGGATTGGGCAGGCCGGCATTCGGGTAGCATGAGATCGCCACGTCCGCCTTCTGCGAGAGCTCTTCAAGAAACGGATACATCAAGTCGGGACCGAGTGAGCAGTTGAGTCCCACGGAAAGAGGTCTCACATGACGCACTGCATTCCAGAACGCCTCGGTGGTCTGAGCTGAGATCATGGTCTCACCGCCACGGCCAACGGCCGCTGAGATCATGACTGGTAAGTTCCTTTCCGTCCTGATCAAAGACCTCGCGGATGGCGACCAGTGCTGCCTTGGCGTTCAGCGAGTCAAAAATCGTCTCAACCAGCAATAGGTCTACCCCACCGGCAATGAGCCCACGCACCTGCTGGGCGTACGCGGTTTTTACCTGATCGAAGGTGACCACACGGAAACCTGGATCATCAGCATCCGGCGAGTTTGAAAGAGAAACGGTCAGAGGCCCAATCGCTCCCGCGACAAAGCGCTGGCGCGAAGTTGCTGTCCCAACACGGTCCGCCCATTCACGGCACTGCTTCGCCGATTGCTCATTGATGTCCCACGCCAGGTCACCGAGGGAGGAATCGTCGATGATCTTTTGATAAAACTCCGGGTCCTTGCGACCGCCGCGTTCGCGCGGGTCGTCCACAAAGAATTCACTCTGGGCAATGGTGGTTGCTCCGAAGGTGTTTGTCTCGATGATGTCCGCTCCAGCCTCAAGAAACCGGCGATGAATGTCGCCGATCATCTCCGGCTTGGTCAGGCTGAACAGATCACCGTTGTTCAGCAGGCCCTTGGTCGCATTCTTGAAGCGCTCGCCGCGGATGTCCGCTTCGGTCATGCCGTACGTACGGATGGTCGTGCCCATCGCTCCATCGATAATAGCGATTCGATGTTCGAGTATCTGTTCAAGCGGATGTCGATGAGCTTTGGTCATAGTCTCCCCGTAGATCTGTTGCCGCCAACAATGAGCGCAACCATCTCACTCAGGTTTCTCAACTGACTGGTCTTGCTAGTCGGCATCGCAGCGGCCTTCTTAAATTATAGCGATATTGCCCAAATATGCAGCAGGTCCAAAGCCCAGCTGCGAACAACGCGTGTCGAAATGAAGGATTTGCGGGCTATTCGGTGGCGGCATTTATGCACTCGGGTAGAAATCGTGAGTCGTTGGAGAGGTTGTCTGGCTTTCGACGACAGCTTAATGCGCTTCTGGACTAAGGATGTCTTTTTGTGAAGGTAGTTAATTCTTCGATAGTGCTCGGCCGGGGCGTACGACGAAATCGTGCCGCCCCGGCGAACACCGGGGAACAACTGCCGGTAATCAGTAAGCCCGGAACCGTTCGCCCTCGACGATCTGTGTGCGGACGCCGTCCAGCACCGCGGGGATTGGCGGATGTTGAACACCGCGGGTCACGAAGACAACCACGGCGGCTTCTGCCGGATTGTCTTTGCTGAACGCGACGCCTATGCCGTGAACTCCCGGTTTGGCCAAAAGCTCGTCGGTATGCGATTCCTTGGCTAGCCGGGCGCGATCGATCTCCGATTGCGCTACAGCTATTCCTGTCGATACCGCCTGTGAATCCAGGACCACCCTGGTGCGCACACCATCGATCAACGCGGGGACAACCGCATAGTTCGAGCTGTTCACATGAATCACCAGAGCACCTTCGCCTGGAGAATCGTTACTGGCCCCGATGCTGACGGAACTGACTGACGCATCCTGCATCAGCTCGACAGCGTGATCACGGTGCACAGCGGCAACGCGAGCATGCTCACTGGCAGAGAGTGCAGGTACTACAGTTGCGAACGCTCCCGGAGGATTGTCAGAAGGCACGCTTGAAGTTGGAGCGCAAAAGATTTGGTGGTCCGGGCCGCCGACAATGCTGGGGATGATGGGCCCTGGATTTTGCGTATGCACACTAAATTCCGAAATCACGTCGGCAATGGGATGAGCCAGGGTGTTCGTGCCGTTACCGGCAAAGAGCATACCCACGGGGCGGGCCTGGTCCGTAGTGACAACTAGAGCACCAGAATCGCCCGGCGCAGCGAATGCTGTTCCGGCAATCACCATCTGTCCTACATATTTGGACGAGAAGGCCGGAGCCCCGGAACACGACTGGTTGTAGTCAACCACCATCGTGGCATTGAAGGCGGTGATGCTTGAGCATGTGAGGCCCGTGGTTCTGCCGCTCTTTGCCACAGGTTGTCCGATCAGGGCGTTGGCAAGCGTGGCAGACGGAGGAGCGGCCGCGATGCTGGTGGGACCCGCGAGGCCAAGGTCGAGAATATTGCCGCTCAGGTCAACCGCGCCAGGAGCCACTGCCGCAAGCGCTGCGTCAACATTGCTGACGGCCTGGTTGTCAGCCAGGGACACCGGTGTGATGGTGGATTGGAAGCTGAGCGTGGCAACGGTTGAGGTTGATGCAAAGCAGGCCGCAGGGCCCGGCTGATTGATGGCTTCGCCATTCACTCCAAAACTTGATCTCGCTAGAACATGGCTGTTGCTGAGAATGTAAGGGAGTCCATCACGCATCACCAGGCTGCCGAGCGTTCCGGTGCAACAAACGTTGCCGCTGAAGCTCACGTCCTGCCCATTGCCTCCGGCGGTGCCAAGCTTGATTGGGAAGGTCTGCGCCGCGGCATTGTCATTGGGATAAACAATGGTGGCGGAAGCAGCGGCGGTCTTTGTGGGATCGGCCTGCGAAGAGGCCGTAACGGTCATGGTGTTGGGGGTAGGGAAAAATGCTGGTGGGTGATAGACGCCGTTGGCGTCAATGAGTCCGAAATTGGAGTTGCCGCCTGGCACACCGTTTACGCTCCACGCTACAGGAGTGCCTGAGCCAGTCGCCGTGAATGTTTGCGCTGTTCCAAGAGGCACTGTCGCTGCGCTCGGAGAAACCACAAGGCTTGCAGGCGCGGGCGTTGGTGTTGGTGTCGGCGTCGGCACGGGCGTTGGTGTTGGCACTGGAGTTGGTGTCGGCGTGGGCACTGGTGTTGGTGTCGGGGTTGGCGCTGGAGTTGGTGTCGGTGTCGGTGCTGGAGTTGGTGTCGGCGTTGCTGTAGGAGCAGGGGTTGGTGTAGGAGTTGCTGCTGGTGTGGGCGTCGGCGATGCACCAGTACCAGGCGTGGGGGTTGGTGTGGCAGTTGTATTGCTGCTTAATGCGGTCTGCCCCACAGCACCGCAACCAACAAAACCAAAGACAGCGAGTGACAAGCAACCAGCGAATGTAATTGATAACGCAATTCGAAAAACAAACTTCATAAAAAATCCTTCCCGCCTGGAGTGAGTGACACTGGGTCACGGAGTCTCAAAATATTGAAATGGGATCTTCAGCAGCAGCGGCGCACCGCTCTGCGCGTCAAAACACTAGTTCGCGCGGTAAAAGGAAAATCTTCGTTCGTGAGTACTGCTCGGAACCAGCGTTCCGAACTCAGTCCCGGAAGGAGGGTGTGATTGTGGTTTCATTTCGGATAACCGCAATCAGATGAATGCAGGATAGCAAGAAACTTCTGAAAAGCAATGAGAGAGTCAGAAAAAACGGGCAGTCATGTTCCATAGTGAACACTTTTGAGAGATAACACTGCTGGTTCGGCATTTTTGCGAGTGGTTTAAGACCGAGTTCTTTCAGGAAAGGGAATCTCCTCCTTCGGTTGGTGGTTCTTGAATGACTCGCGCGAGCGCAGTCCGGATGGTGAAGTCGCCGTTATAGTCAATGAGTCCGCGTTCGCGAAACCGATTCATGAAGAAGCTGACCCGGGAACGCGTGGTTCCTATCATTTCAGCCAGTAAACGATGACTGACTTTGGCGATTGTCACTTCTGCCTCTTGCGAGTTCGTCAGCCCGGCCATGAGAAGAAGCAGGCGCGCCAGTCTCTGCTCACTGGAAAACTTAAGATGTGCCACCAGATCTTCCTGCATGCGCTGGCTGCGGTTCATGATCAGGCCCATGAAAAGTTCGTAAACCGACGCTTCATTGCGGATTTTTTGTTCCAGGATATGACGGTCGATTTTTACGACTGTACAACGAGATAAAACGGTCGCCGTAGCGGGACGGAATGACTGCCTGGAAGCAATGCATTCTTCCCCAATAAAATCCCCGGGTCCAAGCAGAGCCAGAGTCGCCGGCTCGTTTGCGTTCCATCCGGCCGAGAGCATTACCCGGCCTTGCTGGATGAAAAATGCTGCATCCGCGGGTGAGCCTTGCCTGAAAACCACGGCTTTCCTTTGCAGGGACATGGCTGTGCCGGCCAGGCCTGATAGCGCCAGAAATTTACCTATTTCTGATTTGTTCTTTGGCGCTTCAAGGCGCGCTGAGATGGATGAAAGGACTCTGGGCTTCTGTGGGATCGGTTGATTAAACATGATGACTGCTTCTCTCGTCCCAGCGGCCGCTCTGCCTCTTGCCGCAAAAATCTGGCAGCGAACACCGTCTGGGCAACTTGCTTTCACTGGACCAACCCGAAGCCAGTGAGTGAGAGTTTATTAGTGGGGTTGCCGGCTTGCGGGCAACTACTTAAACGGCAACCCCTGATGCGACCCACGCACTATCGGGCAAGTGTCGAGTCGCAACCTGTACTGAGGGTCTAACTGATCACCTCATCTGCCTGGGCAACCACCCGCCACAGGACCTGTATCTGGAGTGTGACGGTTTACGCCGCCACTCAATAGCTGGCAAGGCCCGATTAACCCGCCACCTGTCGCACCACCTGTTGCACCACCACCACCACCGCCGGTTGTGGTTCCACCTGAACCGCCGTTTCCACCGCCAGCATTGCCGCCGCCGGCAATTGTTCCACCACCGCCCGCAGCCGTTCCGCCACCTGTTCCAACGCCGGGCGCAGGAGCAGGAGATGGAGCCGGTGTTGGTGCAGGTGACGGAGTGGTACCTGGGGGAGGAGTACTTCCTGTATTGCCAAGACCAGCACCGCCGCCCGCTGGGGCGCCGCCGGTTCCACCCACTCCCGCCGCAGCCGTTGCGACAGGAATGGTCATTCTGAATCGATTGTTTACAAGGTTACTATCCGTTCCGTTAAAGCCGACTCTTGCCGCGATGATGGTCGCGACACTTCCTGGAACTATCTGGACGCGCACAATCATACTTTGTCCAGGAGCGAGAACATCCTGGTTACAAGTAAGTATGCCCGCATTCAGTGGCGCGCAACTGGCGCCCGCTGTTGTGGTCAGCGAAACGAATTGGAGAGTCGAGGGCAACGTACTGCTCAACTGTACCGCATTAGCCGGCTGGTCGAGAATATTTGTGACTACCCAGTTAATGGTTCCATTCGGATTATTTGGAGTGTAAGTTCCGGTCAATTGTACATCCGTTACGGTTGGTAAAGTTGCCGGAATTGGTGCCGGCGTGGGACTTGGAACTGGGGCCGGACCCGGTGTTGGAGTCGGAACCGGCGTTGGCGTTGGCGAGGAGGGGGAGCCGTGGTAACTGCCGTGCTGAGAGAAGCAGTGGCCGTGGCAGGTGTAGCGGGAACAATCGTTCTTCCCGCTGCATCCAGGAGTTGCACGCTCGCTGTGTTGGTCAACTGGGCCGTGACGCTCATGTTCAGACTGATCGTGGCGCTGGCGCCAGGGGCCAGGCCGCCAAGGCTGCAGAGCATGGACCCTACAAAGCCTGAACAAGTTCCCTGGCTGGCAACAACCGCCAGTGGTTTCCCGCCGCTGGTGTTATAGACCTCACTCACCCTTACCTGTGGGAACGCCGTTGTCCCGGTGTTGCTCACCCGGACTTGAAATGTGTTGTTCGATCCCGCTGCCACCGAAGCCGGTCCAAGGATAGCTACGCTCACGTTAGCGTTCGTCGGTGGCAAGGATGGTGTTACCACATTCGAAGGCAACGAAGGCAGGCTGTCACCCAGTTGATTGGTTGCCACCACCACGAAAGTATAGGGCGTGCCGTTGGTAAGACCGTTCACCAGAGCAGAGGTTGCGGTGGGCGGAACAGTTACGAAAATGCCCGTGCTCTTGTCGTTGACCTGGGCTTCAATCTTATAGACCTTGATGGGCAATCCACCGTTTAAGTAATCAGGAACTGCCTGAAATCCAACCGAAGCGGAGCCGTCTCCTGCCGCTGCCACCACGTGCGTGGGAGATTTGGAAACACTCGGAGTGTTGGGCGTGACCAGATTGCTTGGCACTGAGAATCGGCTGGTGCCCGCATCATCCGTGGCGGCAACAATGAACTCGTACACCGCGTTGTCGATCAGACCATTGATCGTTACGGATGTTGGAACAGCCGTGGAACCCGCCGGCGCAGTCACGATCACGTCTGGAACAAATACACCTGCAGAGTTGAATGAGTTGCGTACCAGATAGCTGGTAATGATCTGGCCGTCTGGGAAGGGCGTCCACTGAACTGTAGCCGATTTTGGTCCACCGGTGGCGAATACGGCAAACGGCGCTCCCGGCACGGCGGGCGTTACATCAAGAGGAGCCACCTGCCACCAATGACCCTGTTGAGGGAGCAGCCCGGCGCTGGGATCGTCCGCCACATACAGTGTAAGGTTCGTGGGATCAAGCGCCATCGCGGTCAGCAGTTGAAAGCCTGCAACATAGCCCTGGCGTGACGCGAATGGCTACGGGATCAACCAGCGTAATGCTTCCGGGCTGGCCGACAAACAGATTTCTCCCGCTCAACGAAGGATAGATCTGGTCACTCATCACAAAGGTTGGTGCCGCCGTCTGACCACCAATGATGTTATTACTCTGGCACGTGTTCATGCCGTTCAGTGGTGTCATACATTGATCGGCGTTGGGGATAATGAATGCGGCGCGGCCATCGCCACCGTATAGGTCATGGCCAATAAATCCCAGTCCCACGGAGCGTGTGCGGTCGGGTGTGCTGCCGATCAAAACAACATTCTCGCAAGGCAGCGGTTCAGTCTGAGGACTGGTAACGCGCAAAAGGTCGCCGCTGCGTTTGAACCCGACGTAGAGGTTGCCGTCAGGTCCCAGAACTGCGGAGTCGGTCACGTTGCCTGCAATGCCACATCCAGGCAAACCGTTATGACCAACTCCGCCGTTCCCCGCTAATACTTCCTGGTGAATAAAATCAATGCCACCATGACCGCCATCCGCCGCGGGAACAAAGTGCAGCCGGAAGATGCCATGCGTGTTGGCTTGCATGTCCACGACGTACAGGTTGTTCAAAATTGGATCGAAGGCGATCTGTCCCGGCTTGAACTGCACGCCTGCAACAAACGGTAAGCAGGTATTCACGTTCATCGTATGCGGGCCAGGCGAATCAATATCGGGATCGAGCCGGCAAAGTCCGAAGCCGCCTTGATCACCGGACCATAGATGGCGATACGCCCTGCCCGTCGCAGGATTGATCCCCGTACCAGCCAGGACGACTCCCCCGCCCGGCGAAGTAACGTTATCGGCAAATTTAACCAACGTGCCGGGAGCGACACTTCCGCCCTGATTGCCAACGTTCCACCAGCGGCCTTGACCGCCAATGAGGCCGTTGCTGGGATCGTCTGCTACATAAAGATTCAGATTGAGCGGATCCAGAGTCATGCCGCTGAGAAACTGAAAGCCGGTTGCATACTCTGGCGTTACCTGAAGAGTGATGGCGTCAACCAGCGTGATCGTGCTCGGATTGCCAACAAAAAGATATCTGCCATTCACCGCGGGATATTGCTGGTCACTCATCACGAACGTGGGCGATGCAGTCTGACCAACCAGGATGTTGGTGCCATGGCAGGCGATATTGCCGTTCCCGGGCGTGAAGCATTGGTCGCCATTGGGAATCACCCACGCGGCGCGTCCATCGCCACCGAATAAGTCATGGCCAATCCAGCCAAGTCCAAAGTCTTTTGTTGTGTCCGGCGTTGTTCCCATCACCTGAACATTGGCGCAGGGAAGAGGCTCTGTTTGCGGAGCGGTTACACGCAAAATGTCACCGCTGGCCTTGAAACCTATATAGAGGTTACCGTCCGGCCCCAAGACGGCGGAATTGGGGACGTTTCCCGCAATTCCGCACCCCGGGAGCGTATTGTGACCAAGTAGGTTGCCGCCTAACACTTCTGTATTGATAAGATCGAGGCTGCCGTGCCCGTTGCTTCCCGAAGGAATGTAATGAAGGCGGAAAATGCCGCGTGTGTTCGCCTGAAGATCAACCGCGTAAATGTTGTTTAAGAGCGGGTCAAAGGCAAATTGTCCGGGCTTGAATTGAACGCCTGCGACGAATGACATGCATGTGCCGCCGTTGAGAAAGTGCGGTCCGGGCGTATCAATATCAGGATCCATGCGGCACAGGCCAAAGCCGCCCTGGTCACTGGTCCAGAGGTGGCGATACGGTTGTCCCGTATTCGGATTGATGGCAGTACCCGTCAGTACCATTCCCCCGCCCGGCGATGTAACGCCCGTCGCAAAAAGCGTCGGATTCTGGGCGCTGGCGGCGCCGACCGCCAGCACCAAGAAAAGAACAAGGCCCATCCAAGGCTTGCTCTTCATTGGAGCCTCTGAAATCCCGGAAGAGAGGTCTCCAAAACGATTCACCCGTCTCAAACTTGTCATGTTCCGTCCCTTCCTGCCCGGGAAAACTCAGTTTCCTTTTGGGCAGTCAGGCTGCGAATCTCGCAGCCAGGTGACGGATAGATACTTCCGTTCAGGCAAGAATAAAGAGGATGGACAAAGTGCGCGCTAGTTGGGTCCCGGAAGTGACCTGAATGACCAGAGATACCGGAAGCAAAATGAAAGAGCGGTGAATCAGACTCGGAGGGGAATACCCTGGGATCGATTTACATCCGTTCTTGCATCAGACCTCTGTTGTCAAACAGAGCGTTGCACCGACGGTCCACCCAGGAGCCTGAAAGAAAACTTTTCAGTTGATGCTCGGAAACAAATCCCGGTCGTTGAGATCTGACCAGCGCGTGAGAAGTTCCGGAAGCATCTATCCGTCGATGCCGTATGTTCACTTATGCACATTAGGGATAAATTGGAACAACATTAAAAAGTATAAGAATAGGGAATCATCTTATATTTTTCTTGTGCATCGTGTGCACGCGGACAGGATCTTTATTTTGAATTTACGGATTGTTTACAAATGGCTGGAACGTACTGAAGAGTTGCAAATGTTTTTACTTGAGGAAGTATTGCTTCAAAGTCCGCATGAGATTTTTGCTATAAAACCGGGATGCACATCTCAGTGCACCCCGGCCCCGGAGACGACTCGACTGATACTGCGGCTCACCGTTTGTCGTCTTCGTATTCGTCCAACGTGATCGTTTAGTGACGGCCTTTTCCGCCGCCAGTTGTTGTTGTGGTCGTAGTTGTTGCTGGTGCGGTTGCCGGAGCGGGTGTTACCGCGGCAGCAGGGGGCTTACCACCACCACCACCACCGCCACCACCGCCGCCACCAGTTCCACCACCACCACCGCCACCGCCCTTACCACCACCACCGCCGCCGCCACCACCGCCTGTCGGAGGAGCTGGAGGAGGAGGAACAGGAGCAGGCGGAGGTGTAGGCGGAGCAACAACATTAATCGCTGTGGTTGAAGATGCAATGTTGTTGGTAAGGTTTGGATCAGTATTGACCACGTTGCCGCTCGCGTCTCTGAGTTGCACGCTCGCGGTGTTGGTCATGGCAGTGGAGCCAATCAGCACGCTCAGTTTGATGGTGGCGATTTGCCCTGCCGTCATCCCGCCAAGCGTGCAACTGAGGATGCTTCCGGTGCGAGAACAGACTCCCAGGGTTGTGCTGAACGAGGAGAATGTTCCCGGAATGGAGTCGGCCAACGTCACGTCGGCTGCGTTTCCTGGGCCACCGTTGGTTACGACAATCGTGTAGGTGATGAGCGAACCAGCGTTGACTGACGCAGGCGATGTCATAGTAATCGCCAAGTCTTGTATATTGGCGACGACCGGCGTCACAGCGTTCGATGGCAGAGATTCCGCGCTGTTCCCAACCGCATTCGTGGCATGCACGGTGAAGGAATACGTGGTGCCATTGGTCAGGCCGGTGAAATTCACGCCGCTCGCAGATGCAGGCACGGTAATCCTGGTTGCAGTCGGCAATCCACCAATCAACGCCGTTACCGTATAGCCGGTAAGAGGAGTTCCACCATTGTTGGCCGGAGCACTCCAGGCCAGCTGTGCGGACGCATTACCCGTCGAAGCCACCACTCCAGTGGGAGTGCCTGGTATCGAAAGCGATGCCGGTGTGACCGCATTACTGACAATCGAGAAAGGACTGCATCCAGTCGTGTTGCAGGCTTGCACCGCGAACACCACAGGAATGCCATTCGTTAATCCCGTGACCGTTGCCGCATGAGGAACGATTCCGTTCGTCGCTGGCCCTACTGTGAGATCAGGGATGACTGGACTGCCGCCGGTGGCAGGAAGCGTTCGCACCACAAAGTTCGAGATGCTCTGTCCATTGGGAACAGGGATCCAGTTCAGCAATGCGGAATTCGGTCCACCAGTTGCGATAACACTGGTTGGAGTAGCTGGAGGCGCCGCTGCCGGCGGTTCCGGCTTTACCTGCCAGATGGCGGCTGCGCCGTTGATGGTTCCCTGTGTGCAATCGGAACCAACATAAACTGTCTCGTTTGCCAGGTCGTTGGTATCAATGGTGACGCCGGTAATGAAACAGAAGGTGCCACCGAATTGCGGGTTTACCGTGATGTTGGTTACATCCGTTGCGTTGGTCACACGTACGGTGCTGCCAAGAGACGACGCGAACAACGTGTTTCCCGGAAACGTGGTGTTGGGACCGTTATAGGTAAAGTCGCTGACAAGACCCGCCTGAGGACCGGGAGCGAAGGTGCCGAGGATTTCAGTTCCTGCTCCGGCCACCGGCCCGCAACGTACAAATCCGTTTGCCGGCGAGTTGCACTGGTCAGCATTGTCTTTGAACCACGGACTTATATTGTCCGCGCCGAAGAGTGTGTGGCCAATCCATGCCAGACCAAACGTATGACCCGCGGCGGCGCCGCGCACCGAGCCTGGCGTCGGCCGCAAAAATCGGCACGTCAATGCTGGCGCAGTCGGCAGGATTGCCGGGATCGAAAGTGTCTGGATGGGGAATACGTGCAATGGTTCCATTGCGCGCCCATCCAATGTAGAGGTTTCCATCCGGCCCCAGCGTGGCGGCGAACATCTGCACAGGTGTAGCGCCATTGCGGGGATCAGTAACGACTGGGCAACCGCCGGCTGCGTTGCGCGTGGCCTGCGCTCCCATCAGAGACTGAACGTGAATCGGATCGATGGATCCCTGACCGTTATCGCCGGAGGGAATGTAATGCAGGCGGATCACGCCGTTGGCTGTGCGTGGCTGATCTGCCGCGTACAGAGTGTTGGTGGAGGCATCAAAGGCCAGTTGAAGAGGAACGAAACTTCCAGCCTGAATCAGGCCGACGCAGGTTCGTTCAATGTTATTGTGAAAGCCGATTCCAGGTGTGGTTGATACCGTGGGATCATCCACTTCGGGATCGACACGGCAGAGACCGTTGCTGGCGTCTCCGTACCACATATGGCGCACCGGCTGGCCGGTAAATTGGCTGATGGCCGTTCCCTGCAGGATCACACCTGCGGTTGGAGAAGTTACCGAGGACAGGCCGAATTGAAGCCAGTCCTGCGTGCCGGCCCACAATGTTGTGGTTGTCGGCGTGTTGACCTGTGTCACGTTCTGGGCATTCGCAGCCACGAACGCGAACAGTAGAGCAAGGCAAAGGGCAATCAGGTTACGAGTCCATACCCTGCCGCATGTCTGCTCACTCGAAATAATGTGCCTGAAGCTGCTCATTAAATTTCCAGCTTTCTTTTCGGAATAGCGATGGCTTTCCGAAACAATCGAAAGTGAACTGAGGTTGCAGCTCCACCACGGAATAATGGTAAAAGCGCGCTGCCCGGAACAGCTCACTGGGGGTTGGGGGAAAGTCTCACAGCACGTTGCCGCGGGAGCTGGGTTCTCTCGAATGGAGGATCGATGCGCTCGGGTGCTTTATAGAAATCGGAATCAGTCGGAGTTGTGCGGACAGTTAAAGCGCCAGAAACATCAGAGCATCCTGCTATCGGTTGCGAACGCAGAACTAATCTTGTGTTTTTAGATGGGTGAGCCCAGTTCTTTGGGCTTTACCTGCCAGGCAACGCCGTTTGCACGTGCGAGCCACTCGAGGGAACGTGAAAAAATGCGTAAGCATCTTGATGATGCTGGGAGAGAGTTCTAGGTCGTTAGAGTCCGACCGCGCGTGAGACTAGCCCCGGAAGCATCGATCCGTCGATGCCTGATATTCCTCCGGGCATGTTAAAGGTTCATTGGAGCATCATTAAAAAATATAAGAATCGGCGGGATCTATATCTTTTTAGTTTCGCGCTGCCACCATACCAGTAGGGCATCAAGTGTGTCGCTCATTCTGGGATTGGCTACGCTGCGACGCGCCTGAAATAAAAAAAGTTGAATAACCACTAAGGCTGAAACCGTGGTTATTCAACTAGAAGACGTACAGTACTCATTTATCGAGCCAAGTTTTTTTCAAACCTCCCGGCCGCGCACCGGTCGAGGCTTGTAGGGCATATTCGTGATTCACCTCCGTGAGGGAAGGCTTCCGGAATCCGTCTTCCAAGAGCCCCGAATTATTGGCGTTTCCTACCGTCGTAGAAGTCACCAGAATTTTTTTAAAGACCGGGGTGCGGACAGCACACCCCGGTTTTTTCAGCTCCCGTCGTCTGCTTACTTGGGCTGAATCGTTACAGGGAACGTCGAGTGCGCCGGGTTCAGATTGGTCGCGCCCGAAGTAACCGTTCCGGTTGAAGTGAATGAGCCGGCCAGGGTCGGAGTCACGCTGTAAGTGATCAGCATGGTAGGACCGTTGGTCAGAGTCGGAGTGGTGCAATCCAGGGTCTGCCCGCTGATGCTGCAGCCACCGATGCTGGTGCTTACGCTGCCAGGCACCAGGTTGAACGACGGCGGCAGGTTAATCTCGAACGTAACGTTCGGAGCGGTAACGTTGCCGGTGTTGTTCTTTACCTGCCAGGTGAAGAGCACGTTGCTGCCAACTGCGGGTCCGCCATTGTTGGATGATCCCACCACTTGAAGGTCAGCACTCACGTGGGTTCCGCCAGTGTTCACGTTGGTGGTGAAGCTTGCGGTGTTGTTGGTCAGGTCCGGATCAGTCGTCTTCACGTTGCCCAACAGATCGCGCAGCGTGATGGTGGCTGTGTTCGTAATGGACGAAGCGCTCATGGCAACGGTGACTTTCACCGTGGCGTGGGCGCCGGCGGTCATTCCGCCCAGGGTGCAGCTGAACTGCGTGCCCAGAGTGGAGCAGGATCCCTGAGTGGTGCTGAACGAGATCAGAGGAGCCGGCAGGTTGTCAGCCAGGGTCACGTTCGGCGCGTCGCCAGGACCAAGACTGCTGATGGTCATGGTGAAGGTTGCGAACGATCCCGCGTTCAACGAAGACGATCCGCCCATGCTGATCGCGATGTCCTGAACGTTCGGGACGGATGGAGTCACTGCGTTGGAAGGCAGAGACGCCGCGCTATTGCCGGCCGCATTCGTCGCGGTCACGGTGAAGTTATAGAGCGAGCCATTGGCCAGGCCCGTGAAGTTCACGCCGGTTGCAGGAGCAGCAACCGTCATGTTGCCAACCGAGGTCAAGCCATTCAACAGACCGGTAACCGTATAGCTGGTGATCGGCAGGCCGCCATTGGTGGATGGAGCACTCCATGCAACCTGGGCGGAAGCATTACCCGCAGTGGCTACGACGCCTGTCGGCGCGGTGGGCGGCTGAGGTACGAATGCCGTGAAGGCTGCACTGGCGATGGAGAATTGGCTGGTTCCGAAGGAGTTCGAAGCGGCAACCAGGAATTGCACCGGGACGCCCAGAGGCAAGCCGGTGACCTGAGCGGAGTTCGGCGGAACACCATTGGGGCCTGCGTTAACTGGCTGATTGAGGCATGCGCCGGGGTTGGCCGGATCAGGAAATACGCAGGTGCCATCAGCAGCAAATAACGTCTCGATTACGAACCCGGTGAGCGCCTGTCCGTTAGAACTCGGCAGCCAGCTCACAATAGCAGCACCTGAAGCCGCGCCTGGAGGCGTGGCGTTGGCAGCAAGAACGCTCGATGGAACTGCCGGTGGAGCTCCAGCCGGAGGCTGCGGCGTTACTTTCCAAATTGCTCCAGCGCCGTTGATCGCGCCCTGGGTGCAGTCCGATCCAATGAACACAGTCTCATTTGCCAGGTTCGTTGTATCGATGGAAAGGCCGGTGATGAAGCAGAAGGTGCCGCCGAACTGGGGCGTTACGCCGATATTCTGCACGTCAGTGGCGTTGATGACCCGCACCGCCCCGCCCAGAGTCTGCGCATAAAGCGAATTGCCCGGGAAGGTTGTGTTGGGGCCATTATAGGTAAAATCAGAGACCAGGCCAGCCTGCGGGCCAGGTGCAAAGGCTCCGAGGATTTCGGTCCCGATGCCCTCGGCTGAGGTTGGTCCGCAACGCTTGTTGCCGTTCGCCGGCGTCAAGCACTGGTCGGCGTTGTCTTTGAACCAGGGGCTGATGTTGTCCGCGCCAAACAACGTGTGTCCAATCCACCCCAGACCAAAGGTATGGCCGGCAGCACCGCCGTTGCCCAGCCTGGCATCGGCCGCGAAAATGGGCACATCGATCAGGGCGCACTCCGCGTCGTTGCTGGGATCGAAAGTTGCCGGGTGGGGAATGCGTTCAATAACGCCGTCTCGCATCCAGCCGATATATAGATTACCGTCAGGGCCGAGCGTAGCCGCGGACATGGTTTCGGGTGTAGCTCCGTTGCGTGGATCCAGAACTACCGGGCAGCCGCCGGCGGCATTTCTGGTCCCTTGAGCGCCCATCAGCGATTCCACGTGGATGGGATCGATGGTTCCATGTCCGTTGTCGCCCGCCGGATCATAGTGCATGCGGATGACGCCGTTCGCCGTGCGCGGAATGTCTGCAGCAAACAGCGTGTTGGTGCTGGCATCATAGGTCAGCTGCTGAGGAGCGAAACCACCGGCTTGAATGAAGCCGACGCAGGTGCGCTCAATGTTGTTGAAACGGCCGATTCCAGTTGAAGGCTGGGTCAAATTCGGATCATCCACCTCGGGATCGATACGGCACATGCCGTTGCTTTGGTCGCCGTACCACAAGTGGCGAACCGGTTGGCCGGTGAAGGCGCTGATCGCGGTTCCCGAAAGGATGATTCCCGAAGCCGGGGCCGTGACTGATGACAATCCGAACTGGTTCCAATCCTGTGTGCCGGCCCAGAGGGTCGTGGTCGTCGGCACGTTAAGTTGCGTTACGTTCTGCGCGTTCGCGGCAATGGCGAACATCAGGAAAACAGCAAGGCAGAAAAACGAAGCCAGGCGAGAAATAGACGTCCTGCCAGCTCGGTTCTGCTGAAGTCGTGTAGGGGATTTCATATTTTTATCGTGTCCGTCTTTCCCGTCCGGAAGCCTTGGCTTCCTGAGGCGAATGGTGGATTGGCTGAAGCTTGATTCGCTGAGACGCGGGTCTTTCCATGTCAATCACACGTTCTCGTGCGACACACTTTGGGAGTTCGGCGCAACCAAGGTGCAGCAAGTTCAACCAACTAAAGGAGTGGCGGGTGCCTGGGACCTTTGGGATGGGCAACCAGCTAAGCCTTCATGGTGCTGAAGTTTTGAAGACGGACAGGTAGCTTCACGGGCACATGTAGTGAACGTAGGCGCAGACCATTGTCAGTCTTGCTGTTCAGCTACCCAACTTGCGCGTACCCGATTTTTGAACGTTCGAGTGGGAGCGAGGAGTTTTTATCAGCTTCCGGATCGGAGCGGCCCGCAACGGACACTGTGATCTGGAATAGTTTTTTCCAACTGAGAGGACAATGGGCTTTGGTAATTAGAAGTGCATTAAAAACACATTAAAGATTTTAATGTTGCAATTTTTTGGACCATTCTTGAACACGCAGTGCAGTATTGCTCTGCGCAGGCGATGTATTCACGCAATCACTCGCTTATTACGCTTGAACTGGTTTTAAATTCTTCACTTGCCGAATGTACGTGGCATTCGGGAACGGAGATTCGCTCAGAATCCTGCGGAGACATTCTGTGCAATTCTGATCACATGTAGAAATGCGATGCGCATCCCCGGCAAACTTTGTGTTGAGGATTTTGACAAAGTTGCGCTATGTTACGCACACGCAGGGAACAAGTGCGTAGTTCGACGGAAGGTAAGTCAACATGTCATCCACTCTACTCCGGGTACTAATTTCATTCACAGTATTCGCGGCTTTTCCGGCGTTCGCGCAGAATCAAGCGAATAAAACTTCAACCACAACAACCGTTGCCAAGGCGGCGTCTTTGCCGCCGGCGAGCGCCGGGTCAACGGCAAACATCCCGGAGTCAAAGACTGTAGTGACAATTCACGGACTCTGTAGTGACGTTCGCGCGACTTCGACCGGCGGGGAGTCGAAGAAGCCTGGCGATTGCATGACTACGCTGTCCCGCCAGCAAATGGAAACCGTGGTGAAAGTAGTAGAGGCAACGGGAAGGAGCGTGCTTGCTCCGCAGCGGCGTGATGTTGCCATGAGCTATGTGGACTTGATGGCCAATGCCGCGGCCGCTGAAAAGGCCGGCGTTGACAAGGATCCCCGCTTTGCGGATGTTCTCCGCCTGGCCCGCCTGAAGGCCCTGAATGACATGTATCAGGTGCGTCTTGAGGAAGAAGCGAACCAGGTCAGCAACGCGGAAATCAAAGCATACTACGAAAAGAATATTGCAGGCTTTGAAGAGCTTACTCTCAGCCACATCGGCGTGCCCAGATACAATTCGGCGAACTTGAAAGACCCCGATTTCGAGGCCAAAGCGAAAAAGCTTGCCTATGACATCCGCGAACGGTCAGCCAAAGGCGAAGACATGGACAAGCTGCAGAAAGAGGCGCTGGAGGCGCTGGGTATCAAGGCTCCGCCTTCCACCAAAATGGCGCCGGTACGCCGTGGAGTTTTCGCACAAGAGCAGGAAGAGATGCTCTTTGCTCTCAAGCCTGGTGAAGTGAGCAAGGTAGTGGAGCAGCCGGGGTCTTACATCGTTTTTAAACTGGAAAAGCGCGGAACGCCGCCTCTCGAAGATGTTAAGTCAGAGATTCATGGAAAACTGTACCGGCAAAAACTCGATAGCCTTCATGCTTCTGTTTCCGCTTCTGTTCATGCCGATTACAACGATGATTATTTTGGACCTCCACCACCCACGTCATGGGTCCACGTTGGAGATCTGAACGGCCCGAACCAGAAAAAAATCGAGTCCTAAGAAATAATTCAAAAAGTAAAAAGGCCGGACGGTTAAGTCCGGCCTTTTCTAGCGTGGCCGGTGCCCGATAGAACCGGCCAGCAACCGGGTTCCCGAAGGAGCCCCGGACTCGTCTGGGTCTTAGCGACCCAGTCCCGTCACATTGGACGAGGAAGAGTGAACAAAATTGGATGTTGGAACGGATGGCTGATTCTCAGCGATAGTCAGGTTGCCGTTGACGCGGCAAGTGCAGCAATGGGCTGATGGATGAGAATCTGCGCCGTGGTTCGGTAGTGGTCAGCGCCGCAAAGGCACAGGTACAAGTACAAGGGTGGATTTTGGAGCTGCAAGACCTGAGTAAAAAACGGTGAAAACCGGTGTATCGCGGAAAAACCCCGGCTCGACTCTTTCAAAATGCGCGGCAGTCGAATTGCCGAGATCGTCACGACGAGAGGGCGCTGTGGTGATATGTGGTGTCAGGTATTCAAAGTTGACCGTGACAGGCGGGGTATCGTCGTACGGATCCGGGTCATAGGATTCGCTGGTGCAGTTTGCGGCCACTGAGAGCATGAACATCAGCCCCAGAGCACATCGCCGCACGAGTTTCGCCCAACGATTCACTTCTTCATGGCCTCTTTTGTAGAGGAACTTACACCTGGCGTTCTTGATCGAAATAATAGGACCTTCGGTGACGGAGCGCAATACCAAACTGTAGACGCTGAAGAGTGTGGACGTGTCCTGGATTTGGAGGATTTTGTTGCTTCTATGTACGACACCAGACATATCTCGCAAGCTTGTCGAAAGCCACGGGATGACAAAAGCAAAGACGCTTCATTAGAAAATCGTTCTTAAGAAGTCGTTTTATAAGAAATTCAGGAACCGTGAATGAGAAGAACTCCGACAACATCTGAACTTCGCTGTCCTTTTTTGCTCACGTTACAGGCATAGCTTTGTTGGTTGGTATAGATGTGAACATATGAATGCACTTATTTAGAAAATTGTTAAAAAAAATGATGCAGCATTTCCTAAGTTGAATTAGACTCCGTTTGTTCGTTGACCTCTTCGAAGCATCCGCGCCGAGTGCTGCCGAGAAATCATCGCTAATAGTGCCTTCCTCCAAGGGCATGTCAGGCAGCAATCGAAAAAGTTTCCCACCGAGCCAGGCAGGCAAATTACGTGACGCACCGTGTTTATGAGCGTTCTTGCTTACTTTAGTACGAGACTGGTGCGCGCCATTCCTTCATTTTCGTGAGGCGCACAGTCAGACCTGCACGCAAATAACACGACTGGCAAGAGAAGTTTTAACAATCACAATACGCTTCCGGGAGAAAGCAACATTGCAGGCGTATGATGAAACCGAACGATCCCACCATTAAGAAGGGTTTGTCCGTCGAAATTTTTCAAGGTTGCCAGATGCGTCTGGCGTGCCTGGTTTTATTTGTACTGATGATTACGGGGCTGCAAGCGCAAATTACCAGCCCCACAGCCAGTAACACACTGCTTGCAACTGGTTTTACGCTCCCGTACGGGGCGCAGGTGCTTACAGGATCGGCGATCAATCCTGCAACAGGACGCCCATTCAGACATCTGTGGTCGGCGGATACCGGCGGCTTGTGCCGTCTGGATCCTGACCTGGATACGGGCGCACCACTCACCGTAAATCTGGCAACGTGCGTCACCACAGTCAGTGGAACAGCGTTCAGCCCCGGACGCATGGCTTATGATCCTTTGACGAACACGATCTATTCGGTCAGTGATGGCAACGGCGCCAACGTGGCTCGATATCATTTTCTTCCGGACGGTGATTCAGGACAGGGACTGGTCAGCACCACTGCCGAGTTCGTGGGAGATACCAACGGATGCGGGTTGGGCGGAAGTTTTCCCTGGGCACTTGCTCTTGGTCCCGATAGCAATTTGTACGTCTCGTTCAAGTTGAACGGGAATCTGGTGCGCGTGATTTCTCCAGCAAGTGAGATCGTGCCGTGCTCCAACGTTGTTGTGATGGGCACAACCGCGGACGCGCGACGTGGCCTGGCTGTTGCATGGATTGGCCATGACCTGTGGGGCTCTGATGTTCGCGGGATGTGGCAGATATTGAACGCCGATCAGTGCTTTACCCCCGCCAATGGCAACGCCCCATGTCACGCTACAACCAAACTGAAAACTCTACTCACGAACCAGGTTGCAGTCGTCAGCGATCAGGCCTATCCGGCCACGAATGGCGATAACCTCTACATGTCAGAAGCAGGTAATAACATCTTCAGGCTCTCCGGTGTCTCGAGTCCTACCGGGAACATAACCCTGGACAACAATTATGGAAACGGCTATTTGTTTCTGATCAGCATCGCCATCGATGCTTCCGATCCTGCAAATCCGGTGCTGTATGTGGGCGACGATCCGGGACAGGAAGGTGGAGTCGCCGGCGGAGGAAGATACTATGCTGTATCAACCGCTGCAACGGCGCCTACGATTCCTGGTGTGCCGGTTGGAGCCACGGCTGCCGCAGGCGACAGCCAGGCATTCGTGAGCTGGCTCAGCGGCGGCGGAACTCCAGCGACGAGTTTCACGGTTCGCAATGCTTCTGCTTCGAACGGACATCTGGTGCCCGATGTGATTTTGCCAGTCAATGGGTCCACTCTCTCGCCGACGGCGACCGTGAATGGTCTGGTCAACGGAGTCTCTTATACGTTCACCGTCTCGGCGACGAACGCTCAGGGAACAAGCGCGTTTTCTGCGCCCAGCAACTCCGTGACTCCGCTGGCGATCACCGTACCGGGAGCGCCGACCGGAGCGACTGCGCAGGCAGCCGATTCGCAAGCAACGGTCGCATGGGTCCCGCCGGCAAGCAACGGCAATTCCGCCATCACCAGTTATACGGTGACGGCACGTGTTAACGGCGTGGCCACGGCAAACGCTGCCACCACACCCAACGGTACCACTACAACCGCCGTTGTAACCGGCCTCACTAACGGAACTACTTACACCTTCACGGTGCGCGCGTCGAATGCGAAAGGACCGGGGCCGGATTCGGCGCCATCCAATGCCGTGACCCCGACACGTCCACTGGGCGCGACGGATATGTCCATTGCCATTGCCGGACCTGCAAGCATCAATCAGGGAGGCAATGCCACATACACTCTGACCGCAAGCAACCTGGGACCAAGTTTTGCTCCGCAAGTAACCGTGACTGATTTCGTTCCCGCGGGCGCAACATTTGTTTCCGGAACGCCGAGCCAGGGAGCATGCTCACTGCTTGGTTCTCAGTTCCAGTGCAATCTGGGTGGAATTGTTGCCGGAGGAAACGCGACGGTGACGGTGATTTTGAACGTTACGTCTGCGATCACAAACACCGCGACGGTGGTAGCCAATGACGCGGCAGGAAACCCTGTGTCTGATCCAGTGCCGGTCAACAACACCGCCACACTCAACACGGCAATCACAGCGCCGCAGACGACCACTGATCTGCAAGTAACCGGATCAGCACAAAACGGCGGGCCAGCAGCTGGGCCGGCGACAACTGACGCCATCACCTGGCAGATCAAGAACGCTCAGAACCAGGCCGCCAACGCAGTGATCTTTACAGTGACGCTGCCCGCCGGGTTGCCGTTTAACTCACTCTCGACCTCCGCTGGAACATGCACCGCTCCAATCGTGGGGAGCGCTGGGACCATTACATGCACTGCGTCCAGTGTGGCCGCAGGACAAACAATGATTGTTACGGTGAATGTGAGCGTGCCCGCAGCCGGCATTTTCACCTCCACAGGTCACGGAACCTTTAATGGCACTGACACGAACACTCCGAACAATACGTTCAATGTCACCATTAATGCAAAGTAGTGAGTCGGCAGAACAACACAAAGGAGGTCCGCTGGTTGGGCCTCCTTTTTTTGAGATTATGCATACGCGGTTGAGCAGCCGTTTTGCATATGTGATGTTATATATGTAACATCTACGCTATGAGTCTACCGCCTACCGGCGA
Source organism: Terriglobia bacterium (assembly GCA_963755365.1). Lineage (GTDB taxonomy): Bacteria > Acidobacteriota > Terriglobia > Terriglobales > Acidobacteriaceae > Angelobacter. Next base: position 106,111 of record CAVWJV010000001.1, read on the forward strand.
TACCCCCTGGCTGCTCCTGGTATTTAGCCTTCCCGCAAGGAAGGCCAGCCAGCGGGTTGATGTCTGGCGAAAACTTCAGCGGTATGGAACGCTGGCTCTCCGAAGTTCCGGACATGTTCTCCCCAATACTCCTGAGAACCAGGAACGGATGGAATGGCTGGCGACGGCTATTCGCACGTACAAAGGCCAGGCATCGGTCGTTCAAGTCAAGGCTTTCGACGACCTGCCGGTGGAACGACTGAAAGGGCTCTTCATAGAGGCGAGATCGCGTGACTACCAGAAGTTGTTGCATGAAGCAAAGAAGTTTCTGGCACTCTCATCTGCCAGACGGCCCAGTGGCGCTCTGAATCGGATACGTCGCCGGTTTCAAGAGCTTCAAGACATCGACTTCTTTGGCAGCCCCTTGCGCACCAAAGTCGAGCGCCTGCTGGCGAAGGCTGATGAATTCGAAACGGTAAAGCGCGGTCGCAAGGGCAAACAGAAGTCTGCGGAGTACGTCAACCGTCTGTGGGTGACTCGCCCTCGTCCAGGCATTGATCGCGTTTCCTCAGCATGGCTTATCCGACGATTTATTGACCCCAGGGCGCGCTTTATCTTCGACGCTGACCCCAATAGCCATCCCGACGCCATACCCTTCGATATGTTTTGCGAACAAGGTTTTGGTCACCGCGGAGAGGACTGCACATTTGAGACTTTGTATAAGGAGTTCTCGATCCGAGATAGCAAGGTGAAACGCATTGCGCAAATCATCCATGACGCCGACCTCGGCGACGAGAAGTTCGGCCGGCCGGAAGCCCTCGGGCTAGACAAAGTGCTGAATGGTTGGGGAAAGCAGGACTTGCCTGACGATGAGCTGCTGCAGCGGGGCATGGATCTTGTCGAAGGCTTATATGAGTCACTGGATTGAGACCTGGGAGGCGGAGAAAAACTGTCTCCCCGGAAGGACAGTCGGCATGAAACAGAAAGAACTATTGCTGCTGACATCACGAGAGATTGGGAGTTTGCTGAGCCTGGACGAGTGCATCGGGGCGGTAGAAGAAGCATTCCGCTTATACGGCGAGGGGAAGGCATCTCCACCAGAAGTATTGAGCATGCACGCAGGCGAGGGAGGCTTTCATATCAAGGCCGGATCGCTGCAACTTCATCGGGCATATTTCGCGGCGAAGGTAAACGGGAATTTCCCGAACAATGGCATCCGCTTTGGACTACCCACAATTCAGGGAGTCATCGTTCTTTGTGATTCTGGAAATGGAACGCCTCTGGCCATAATGGATTCTCGCGAAATCACTTCGTTGCGTACTGGCGCAGCCACGGCGGTAGCTGCTAAGTATCTGGCACGGCAGGACTCACAGGTGGTTACGATTTGCGGTTGCGGCAATCAAGGTCGTGTTCAGTTGAAAGCAATCTCCCGCGTGTGCCAGATCCGAACCGTCTTCGCGTATGACAACAACGAAGAGCAGGCACAGCGGTTTGCTCATGAACTGGCATCAGAATTGAATGTCTCTGTAAAGGCGACACCTGACCTGGCCGATGCTGTGCGGCAAAGCGATATTTGTGTGACCTGCACGCCATCTAAACAACCGCTGCTCGATTGTGCCGATGTGCAGCCGGGAACCTTCGTGGCTGCTATTGGCGCGGACAATCCGGAAAAACACGAATTGCACCCGAGTCTGATGGCGAACAGCAAGATTGTTTGCGACGTCGTGGAACAGTGTGCCGCGATGGGGGACTTGCATCATGCGTTGGTAGCAGGCGTGGTGACCCGGGCAGATGTGCACGCAGAACTTAGCGAGATTGTGGCCGGGAAAAAGCCAGGCCGCGAATCGGACGAAGAGATCATCATCTTTGACAGCACGGGAATGGCCTTGCAAGACGTGGCTGCTGCGGCCTTCCTTTACGAAAAGGCCGAGCGGGACGGTTCGGGAGTTCGGTTAGATCTAGCAGCCTGAAGGAAGGAGAATCAAAGTATGCCTATTATCGGTCGTCAAACTCACTCACTCCAAATCTCAACAGTTCTGGTTTTGGCTTGCATGTCTTTTGGCGCCTTGGGCGCCTCGGCAGCAGGACAGAAGAGTACGCCTTCTGCCACAGGTGCTTCTACCAGCGATTGGAAGCAGGTCGAGGCTGCGATGGGCCGTCCAGGGCAAATGCAGCCTGGTGACGTGATCAAGTTTGGAATGCCGCGAAAAGACCTTCATGTCGTGCTCGGTGGAGTCGATATCAAGCCCGGCCTGGCGTTAGGTTCATGGGCAGCCTTCAAGCGAGATGGCGGCGGCGCCATGGTTATGGGCGACCTGGTTATCACGGAAGATGAAGTCGAACCAGTCATGATGAAGCTCCAGGAGGGCGGCATAAATGAATCCGCCGTCCACAATCACCTGATCGGTGAATCGCCCCATGTGATGTACATGCACATCGCCAGCCACGGCGACGCCTTACAGATGGCCAAGGCTATTCACGATGCGCTGGCATTGACCAAGACTCCAGGCCCGGACGCGGCTCCGGCAGCGGCTCCGGCAGACCCAACCCGCAGCCGACTTAGGTTTTGACCAGAAGCAGGTCGAACAGATTCTCGGGCATGCGGGAAAGGTCAACGGTGGAATTCTTCAGATCGGAGTTCCGAGAGCCGAAGCAATTACCGATTCTGGTATGACCGTTCCGCCGTCGATGGGCGTAGCAACCGCCCTGAACTTCCAACCGACAGGAAATGGAAAAGCTGCGATCACCGGAGATTTCGTTCTTCTTGGAAGCGAGGTCAATCCGGTCATCAAAGCGTTGCGAACCAATGGAATTGCGGTAACCGCGTTACATAGCCACATGTTGACGGAAGAGCCTCGCCTGTTCTTCATGCATTTCTGGGCCAATGACGATGCCACGAAGCTGGCAAAAGGCCTGCGCGCCGCATTGGACAAAACAAACTCTGCAAAATGACTCCCGACACAAATTCGCCAGAGCAACAGCCTGGAAAAGCGTCGCTCGCTCAATTCGTCGGATACTTTCTATGGCTCGGAACCGTGGGATTCGGCGGGCCGATTGCCCTTGCCGGACACATGCAACAAGACCTGGTTGACACTCGTGGTTGGGTCCGCAAGGAAGACTACATGGAGGGCCTTGCACTGGCGCAACTGGCTCCCGGCCCGCTCGCTGCCCAACTCGCGATTTATCTCGGCTACGTTCGCGCGGGAGTGCTGGGAGCGACAGCCGTGGGCGTGGCGTTCATTGTGCCGTCATTCCTGATGGTGCTGGCGCTCTCGGCGGCTTACGTTCGTTTCGGTGGGTTGCCGTGGATGCAAGGGATGTTCTACGGAATCGGCGCAGCCGTGATCGGGATCATCGCCCGGTCTGCTTTTAAGCTGACCAGGCTCACCCTCGGGAAAGACAAGTTGCTGTGGGGAATATTCGCTGCCCTGGCCGTCTCAACAGCATGGACCTCACACGAGATCATCTGGCTTTTTCTTCTGGGTGGAGCGGTGAACCTGGCGGCGAGGGCTTTCCCATCGCGTTTCCCGGCGAGAAGCACGGCGCCATTGGTCGTTGCGTTCTTTGCGCCGGGAACACTGGCAATTCCTGGCGTAAGCGGCATTTTGCTGGAAATCTTTATTTATTTTGCCAAAGCAGGGCTGTTCGTATTCGGTAGCGGACTCGCCGTGGTGCCATTTCTTTACGGTGGAGTGGTGCAGGGGCATCACTGGCTGACTGACCAGCAGTTTGTTGACGCTGTCGCAGTGGCGATGATTACACCGGGACCGGTTGTCATCACCGTGGCTTTCATCGGCTACCTGGTTGCGGGGGTTGGTGGGGCGACGGCGGCGGCGCTCGGAATATTTTTGCCCGTATATCTCGTGGTTGTACTGCTGGCCCCATCCTATAAACGGTGGGCAAAGAATGCACAACTGAATGCTTTCGTGCGAGGTGTAACAGCGGCGGCAACGGGTGCAATCGCCGGCGCGGTAGTGGTTCTTGCACGACGTTCCGTCTATGACGTCCCGACAATTCTCATCTGTGCCGTTAGCGTTGCTGTTCTGTTTCGCTGGAAGGTTCCCGAACCCGCTCTCATTGCTTGCGCTGCGGTTGCGGGCTTGCTTTTGCACCATGGGTGAGTGGCTTTCTCGAACGGCGTGCGCATGAAATGATTTTGTCTTTAATTTGCAATTTGTAATTTGCAATTTGTCTGGGAGGTTTGCTTTGCGAAAACGACTCAGCGGGTTTCAACATCTCTTGGTTATAACGATAGCGGTTTTAACCATAGCGACTTTCATACCTGGCAGGCATTGTGATTGCCGTTCCCCCTGTAAGCGGGCAGGCGCCACTCAAGACTGTCGCCGACGTACCTCTGCCGGGTCCCGCAGTGCGCTTCGACTATCAAAGTCTCGACCAATCCGCAGGCCGTCTTTATGTTTCCCACATGAATGCCGATCACCTTGTGGTGTTCGACACGAAGAAACGTGAGGTTGTCGCCAACCTCGCCGGCTTTCCTGGTGTTCACGGCGTTTGGGCGGTTCCGGAGTTGGGCAGAGTGTATGCGTCCGCGACCGGAGAACACAAAGTTGCCGTCGTCGATGTGAAGACGCTCAAGACCATCGCCAAGGCCGGGCCGATCAATTATCCGGACGGTATCGCCTACGCTCCCGGCCCCAAGCGGGTCTTTGTGTCCGACGAACACGGGGACGCCGATGCAGTGATTGACGCGACAACCAATTCGCTCGTCACGACAATTCCTCTGGGCGGCGGCGCCGGCAATACCGTTTATGATTCCGGCTCCGGCCATATCCTGGTCGCGGTCCACGAAAAGAACGAACTCGTGGCCATTGATCCGGCAAGCGCCAAAATCATCGGACGCTACCCGATGACTGGAATCGAGAGCCCGCATGGGATTGCGCTTGATGTGGATGCGAGAATGGCGTTCGTTGCGGGAGAAGAGAATCACAAGGTGGCGTTGGTCGATCTCACAAACATGAAAGTGCTGGCGACGTATCCAGTTGGGAAAGATCCCGATGTCCTCGCCTTCGATCCGGGCCTTAAGCGCCTCTACGTATCTGCCGAGTCGGGAAACGTGACGGTCTTCCGTGAGAAAGGCAAGGTCCTGGTCAACGAAGGTTCCTTATCCATGCCGCACGCGCATACGGTGTGCGTTGACCCAGGTACACATCTGGTGTACTTCCCACTGCAAAGCGTGGAGGGCCGTCCCGTTTTGCGAATCATGGAACCGAATTAGTCTCAACCGCATTTGAATTTGTCTAAATTCGGCGCTGCCTGGAGTCCATGACCGCAAGCAGCACCCGCAACAAAATACCTTTCGCTCCTTGTGGACATTAACTCCCGAATCGTGGGCAAACAGGAACATAACTGCGACGCAATTTATGTCTGCGTCGCAGGCTTCGCGGTGAAGATGCCCTTGAAGCTTTCGCGGTACTGAAGGAAGACCAGTACCCACAGTACAGATGCCACCAGAGCCGGAGCAATGCTTGCCGGCGCAAGCGTCAGGTGAAACGCAAGGATGTTGTAGAGCTCCGCCGCCAACGCTGTCAGCGCAAGTGGCACGAAGTAGCCAGAAAGCAACAGCAGCCCACCGAGCAATTGAATCGCGAAGAAGAATGCGGCAAAGTGCGATGCGCTTACGGCAACAAAGAACTGGATTGCCAATGGATTCGCCGGGGGCGGCTGGTGGATGAAGTTGAGAAATCCATTCAGCCCAAAGACCGTAAAGATCAGCCCCAGCAGGTAGCGAGCAAGAATCGAAGCAATCTTCATACGTGATCTCCCTGGAAAGTCTGCGCGTGCGTCTGCACGGCCTGAAGGTGCGGTGCAAGAAAAGCGTCTCTGTCGTGCCCCTGGTTCAGCACGCTGGTCCCGCCTGCGGTGAGGAAGGTCGCGTCCGTCACGCCAAGAAAACCAAATACAGACCGCAGATACGGCTCCACGAAATTGAACGAGGCCATCTGCGTCTGGGCGTCGTAGATCCCGCCCGTGGCGATGATGAAGGTCGCCTTCTTGCCGATAATCAGGCCCTTCGGCCCTCCGTCGCCGTAGGAAAAGGTCCTGCCGACACGCGCGATCTGGTCGATCCATAGCTTGAGCACAGAGGGCACACCAAAGTTATGCATTGGCACTCCGATGACGTACTCATCGGCCTGCTCCAATTCGGTGAGCAGGGAATCAGAGAGCGAAAGCAATTCCTTCTGCTGCGGAGTGCGGGCCTCTTCCGGCGTGTAGACGGCACCGACCCATTCCGCATTAATCGGCGGGATTGCTGTTGCGCTGAGGTCGCGGTCAATGACCTTTCCATCCGGGTGCGAAGCCTTCCATTGGGTGACGAACGCAGCGGTTAGCTGGCGAGAGACCGACCGGCCGTAAAGCGGGCTTGAGTCGATGTGAAGAAGCGTAGGCATAAGCTAAAAATCCTCCTATACGACAATTGATGTCTAATAAACATATGTCGATTCAAATAAATTGACATTTGTCGTTTACACATCTATTGCTGCATAAGTGCTATACTTTAGGTGTTATGTCTGGTGTTATGTCTAAGCCGCTCGAATTTAGTAATAAGGAGGAAGCGACGGATCCCCGCATCCTCCGCAGTCGCCGCATGCTGATGGAGGCCTTGGCCAAATTACTGACTAAAAAGGAGTTTGACGACATCTCCATTCAGGAGATCGCCGACGAAGCCACACTCAACCGCGCCACTTTCTACCTCCACTATCCAGACAAAAATGCACTGCTACAGGCAATGACTGCCGCACGCTTCAGCGACCTGATCGCGCGTCGCGGCCTTTCCTTCACCGACTGCGACGGTGCGCTGCGCGCGATTGCGCTGGGCGTCTGTGACTATCTCGCCGAGAGCACCAGCTGCCCGAGCCAGCTGGCGAAGATGCCCCTCGAAGGTTCCATCGTCCCGGTGGTGGAGAGCATATTCCTGAAAGGCGCTGCCAATCATCCCGCTGCCAATCACAACGCAGCACCCGGCGCCGATCCCGAACTGCTGGCAACTACAGTCGCCTGGGCAATCTTCGGCGCCGCGCGGCGGTGGTACCAGACACCCGACCGCATTCCCGCTGAGGAGATGGCTGCCAGGATTGAAGCAATGGTGAAGCCGGTCTTCCTTAGCGCTTCCGCGCAGCCGTAACAATGGGAAGGACGGGGCCTTGAGAAAGAGGGGACCGCTTTGCTCGGTTTTTCCGCGCCTGCTTTCCTCCGTGTTCCTTCGTGTCCTTCGTGGTTAACCGCTTTTGCCTTTGCCTTGGCTGACTGCTCTTGATCGCCAGATCATCCGATTACCAGATCACCCGATCGTCGGCTTGCTCGGATTTTCGCTCCCGTCGATGTCGTGCGATGACGTGCGATCTCGGCGCTCTCGTCGATTCCAAGATCTTGTGCTTGCCTTTCAGATCATCAGATCATCCGATCACCAGATCATCCGATTACTAGATCTTCCTCGCACCCGCACTCGTGTTCGACTGTGTGCTGTTGTGAACACTAGCTATGTACCTGAATTGAGAATGCAATGTGTCTATTAGAGCAGCCAGGTACCAGTACGCCGCTGACATGAAATCTCAGATTCCCGCAACTCGCGTTTGCAATGAGCAGTTTGAATGCTGCTGCTCACTTCGGCCTCTGGCATGCTCCTACCAACGTGAGACTCCGGTGCAAGGTTATCTCCACCGCCGGAGCTCGGTAAGGTTTGTGATGTTTAAGGAATCGTATGTCAATCCCGCAGTTCCCCAAGGTCTCAACCGCCTTTCTGTTGGCGGCTCTTCTCATTGGCTGTAGTGGTCTTTCCAACTCGCCTGCTCCCATCGTTTCCAATGCTTCCAATGCTCCCACGATATTGATGGTAGTCCCGCAAACCAACGGCGTGGGCACCAACCGTGCGATTGCGGTGGTCTTTAGCACGCCCATGGACCCTGCAACTATCAACGCCGGAACGTTTGTGGTTTCAGGCGTGGCCGGCACAGTGACTTATGACACAACCAACAGAATTGCCGCCTTCAGACCCTCTGCTGACTTCGCCGCCAACACCATGTTCAACGCGAGCATTAACGTTGGGGCCAGAGACGCAAGCGGCACTCCACTGGCCGCGCCCTTCAATTTCTCATTTACTACGCGAGCCACCAGTGACACGTCTCCGCCGGACATTGTCGCCATCAATGTGGCTGCGGGCGCCACTTGCGTGGCGCTGGACCAGAAGATCAAAGTCACATTTGATGAGCAAATGGATTCACTCACCATCAATCCCAGCACGATCTTCATTGAAGGCGTGGCCGGCGCAGTGACGTTTGATGTTGTCAGTCAGACGGCAACTTTCACCCCTGCGGCCAATCTGGCAGCGAACACTACGTTCACCATCACGGTCACCACCGGAGCCAAGGACCTGGGCGGCGTGTCGCTAGCTGCACCATTTCAACAAACTTTTACCACCGGTCCCTGTCAGGGCGGCGGAGTGGCTCCCGTAGCTCTGTGTCCGTTCATCGGAAACTTCTCAGTGCTGGCGGGATCCACCGTCACCAATACCGGTTCTACTGTAATCTCCGGGGACGTTGGAGTCAGTCCGGGTACGGCTGTAACCGGATTCCCACCGGGGCTTGCAGGCGGCGCGATCCATAGTGCTGACGGCGCTGCAGCCCAGGCACAGGCTGCCTTGACGACCGGGTACCTCGATGCGGCCGGACGATCGGGCGGCACAACCGTGGCCGGAGATTTGGTGGGACGGACTCTCACCGCCGGCGTCTATAAATCAACGTCGTCGCTGGCAATATCCGGAGACGTCACTCTCGATGCCCAGGGCAATTCGGCTGCGGTGTTCATATTCCAGATCTCATCCACGCTTACGACAGGAAGCGGCAGCCACGTGATCCTGGCCAACGGCGCCAAGGCCTGCAACGTCTTCTGGCAGGTGGGCAGTTCAGCCACGCTGGGAACCAACTCTGTCTTCAAGGGAAACGTCCTGGCGCTCACATCAATCACAATCACCACCGGCGTGAATCTGGAAGGCAGAGCGCTGGCTCGGAATGGTGCGGTCACGCTAGACGCTGACGTCATCACCGGCTGTACCTGTCCGTGAGCGTTGAGTAAGAGCTATTTGCAAGGCCCTCCGGCCAGGTGCGTTGATTGGTGTAGCTTTCAGCGATTTTGATCGCAATAAAGCCTTCGCCTTTCTCCGCGCCTCCGGGGGCGCTTTCCGGTTTCCCCTTGGTGTTCCTTCGTGCCCTTTGTGGTAGAAGGTTTCGTTAGGAAAAAGGGGACAAGCCTTACGGAAATACGGGGACACTGTCCCCAGTTTTTATGTCCATTTTCCGCGAGAAACAGGAATAGCTGACGTAACATCGCCATTTCACCAGTAATCCGGTTGTTGGTGTAATCGCCTGATTACATCACTTATCGCGCACGACGTTTTTGGCCAGCTCGGCCAATTCGCTTTCAGTGACAAAATGCGCAACGAATACTAGGCTTTTTGTCGGGTCGATTTGAACCGATGGCCAGCTCGATGCCTCTTTGTTGAAATCTGTGACAGACGCCAAATGTTGAAACCTGTTCAGAACCTCTGAGCAGGAACGATGGCAATAGACTGCCCAAGATTCCCCATTTGCCCGTTCTTTGGAATCAACGTCGAGCCAGTACATCTCACAAGTACTACCGTCGTCTAGACGAAACTGAAACTGACCGCCCAAGCATGCGTACCCGTGGGCCTGTGCGCTGGTCAGAGCATCAGGAAACGAGGAGACGCTCCAACCGTACTCATTGCCTCGTAACGTGGCACCTTGCGATATGTCGGGCGGCACAAACTCCATCTGTCGACAGCTCCAACGCCTGTTTTACAACAGCCACAGCGTTCCAGCAGGAAGTAGGTGAAGCTTTCGCTGAGCGTCACGCACGGACGGAGACGTTGCAGCCCTTAAATGGAGCCATGCAATGAGCAGGTACACCAGTATGACGCATGCAGCATAGGCAACGGCGCTGGACCATAGGCTTCCGAAATGATGCCCGAGATACACGAAGCAGAGAATCCAACATACGGCCATGATCCAGGCGAGCGCGAATCCCGCTGCGACGTTCAGCAAAAAGCCCAGCCGTCCCAGGTGGTAGTAGCCGAGTAGGGCGGGTAGCACGCCAATGAAGAAGAGCGAGAAGCTTACGTAAACGTCGAGAGTGTCAGGCCAGAAGAGATTGCGTAAGAGTGCCGTTTGGTCACGTGATATCGACTGCACCGCCAACGGCAAGGCGAGTGATGCCGCGGAAAAGGATGCCAGTGCGAGACTTTGCACGGGGCTAAGCACGTGAAGTATGCGCCACACGGCGCTAATTCTAGTCTATCCAGCGACCCACGTCATGGTAATTGGTGCTAAATCGCCATTACACTCACGACCTGGATTGTGAGTGTAAACGCGTGATCTCAACATTTATCAACGTCGTTGTGATCAAACCTCGCTAAAATTGCATACATGGCACGAATCTGGAAAGAACCGTGGGACTCTTCGCCAAGTAGGCACGCTGTGGATTGGAGTCCAGAAGGGATTGTGGACTGGAGTCCCGATGCCCTTGCGTCCATCCAAGCGCACAAGAAGAATCCGACGCTTGTGCCTCATGAAAGCGTGTTTGTCCACGTCTGTTCGTTTACTTTTAGATTCGAAAGTCTGCCCCAACTGGAAAGAGCCATCGCCTACTATGAACGGAAAACCCTTCCAAGCAGTATCATCCCGTCGGGAGTGTTCCTCTTTTACGGCGGCGACTCTGGCGAAGCACAGAGGTGGTACGAACGTCTTCCGCTGTTCCTGCGTGAAGAACCTAAGCGCCGTAAGGTGGTCAAAGCCTTACGTGAGGCGCGTGCCTACTTCGATGGAGCGAAATCATTCGATACTGGGAGTTCGAGTTAGCCGGATTGGTGGCGACAAATCGCGATTTCACTCAGTACTTGGTTGTGAGCGTAAACGCCTGTTAACGTCGGCTACGAGGGAGTTTTTCCTGATTGAGTTCGCTCCTGCTCTGGTGGAATCGCGTTTGGAGCGACGTTCCGATAGGTTTTCTCCACGCGGCTGTCGTGCTCAATGGTGTTGATGTACCGCGTTAGTTGTTCTGAGCGGACATCGTTGCTGTACGTCAGGGCAACGGCCTCATGTCCGTTTGCTTGATCAGGAAGCAGCCTCAGATATTCCAATGGTTCTGCGGCCCCGGACAGTACGGAGTGGCGAAAGTTTTCGATCTGTTCGTCTGTTGTACCGTGTTTGAAATAAACCACGAGGGTAGCCTTCTGGTCGGGGCCGATTGCAACGGGCGGCGGCTCATGCTTCCACGACACGCGGTCTAACCTAAGCAGGATTCCCATGCCGCCATAGAAGGTTAGACAGCTCAGAACTCCGCTTGCGATAAGGCCTACTCCAATGCTCCGAGTCCGCCAGTAGATGAGAAGCAGCAAGCCGACAACGCAGAGGGCGATGGCGAAAAAGACGGTTGCTGCGTATGCGTATCCGGCCGCGTAGCCAAATCGTATTGCGGCACAGTCCTTCGCTTCCCACCCGCCGAGCACAATCCCAAGAACTGGCAGCGCTATTACCGCGATTCGGTTCAAGCGTCTCAATGCTAGAGAAGGCGGGGCGGTGGGTTTGAGCAGCGTCATGAAAGAAGCTTACCCTGTCGTAGTTGACATGATATCGCCATATCACTCACAATCCGGTTGGGAAAAAAGGGGGAAAAATGGGACTGCCTGAAGTGCGCGATTATTCCCTATACTTTTTTAGTAGCCATTTGCATGGTCGCGGCGTCCAGAATTCTACGCACTTCTCAGAATAAATAATGCCGCAGTTCAGGCTGTCACCATTTTCTCCGCGAGAAATCAGATTCACGTTGGTTTTCTCCGGTGAGTATGGGCATCCCGAGACTTAGCGCCAGTGTAGGCGATTGCCATATGAAAATCGGTAACGTTTTCTCGTTCGCATCCTCATTAAGGACTGTGACTGAGCTACGTTTGAATCGATCACGACTCTGCTGCCTGCCGGAAGAGAGCTTTCTTTCTGAATACGCGATGACTCTCAACTGTTCCCCGCGCATGGGGACAACATAATGCAAATAGCGAACGAGTTCGCGAACCTAATTCGCTAAAGCGGACGAATGTTCCGGTTGTGGTGAAAAACGTTGTGCGGATCGTATTTCCGTTTGATCGCTGCGAGTCTCTGATAGTTTGCGCCATACGATGCCTGGACCGCGGCGGGTTTGTCGCTACTTAAGTAATTGATGTAAGTGCTCGCGCTCGAATAGGGTTTCATGGCGGCAAGCGAAGCTTCTACCCAGCTAATCGCGGTGTTCGCGAGGCCAGGGTCGCGCCATCCTACGTCGAAAAAGTATGTCAGCTGATCCAGCCGGCGCGGAAATGAACTTTCCGCTTCAGTTACCCGACTGACTCGCCCGTGAATGAAGTGACCTAAACCAATCGACCAGCCGGCCGGTGCGCTCAACACGGCTGAGACGATATGCTCCGCCGCTTCGTCGCTCAACTCTGACAGCGATCCTCCTCTCCAGTAATCGTGCCAGGGGCCACTCTGGGTTGTGGGCACCGGTGGGGGAGGACCGTCGCCGAAGATCCGGCGGCCAAATTCGGGGCCAGGTCGGTCGATCAAATGACTGTAGGGAACATTACTCATTGCATCCGCAACCGGTGGACCATATTCCCGCAGCGGACGCAATGCACGCGCGCCTTCCGCCGCATCGCCACTCCAGCATGCCGTGGCGAGAATGGTCGGAACCTTAAGCTGCCGAAGGTTCAACTCTACAGTTAGCTCATCGGGCGCGTCTTTCATGAAATCGCGGTAAAAGCGGAGGAAAGAAGCGATGTCGCCACGATAGGCAGCAACACCGCCAAATACCCGGTCCAAAGGATGCAGGCACAGTTCCAGTGAGCTCACGATTCCAAAATTGCCTCCACCGCCCTTAATCGCCCAGAACAAGTCCTGGTTTTCCGTGGTGCTTGCGCGCAAGGTGGAGCCCCTCGCTGTTACGACGTTCGCTGCAATCAGGTTGTCGCATGCGGCTCCGTATTTTCCGGCTAGCCAACCCAATCCCCCGCCGAGCGTAAGTCCCGTCACCCCAATCGAAGGATGACAGCCGAGTACCGGTGCAAAGCCTTGCGCGTCAGCCTCATTGCCCAACTCGCCCGAGCGAACGCCCGCTTGAACGTGCGCAACGCCTTGATTTCGGTCGATGTCGATTCTTTTGAGCTGTGAGAGATCAATCACGATGCCGTCACAAACGGAAGCCCCGAGCACGTCAAACCCACCTGCACGTACGGCAATGTCGAGTGAATGCTCGTTGGCAAATGTGACTGCGCGAATGATGTCGGTCTCGCTGCTGCAACGCGCTATAAGTCGGGGATGACGATCGGTTGTGGAATTGAAGCTCGCGACCATCCGCGCGGATTCATACGCCGCATCCCCCGAACGAAGCACATCGCCGCCGAAATGCTTGCGAAATTGCGAGATTGCACTCTCCGAAATCGGTTCCGCGCTGGGGCTGAAGAACGCACTCCCGGCACCTGCGTGCGCCGAATGGAGCGCTGACAAGGCCGCCAACTTCAAAAGTTCGCGACGCGTGATCGGCATAGGGTTCTTGGACGCTCCGGCAGTCCTTCCGTTAGCAGACTGGCCGGTTTTAATACTCTCAATTCCAGCACCGGAAGTTGTAGTATTATATCCGGGACACGTAGGAGATGAGAATGACCAAAGCTCGCCTTTCAAAGGCTGAAGCACGAATCCTGGAGCAGTTCTGGAAGCTGGGCACTTGCTCAGTTCGCGAGATCCTGGAGAGTCTGCCAGAAGAAGAACAAGTCGCTTACACCACGGTTCAGACACTCGTCTACCGTCTTGAAGAGAAGGGCGCCGTGCGAAAGGTGAAGAAGATCGGAAACGCACAACTATTCCGGTCTGCCATCGACCCGCAAGAGTATCGCAAGAGCTTGGTGGGGGACCTGCTGGAATTGTTTGGAGGGTCGCCTCGCCTGCTTGTCTCGAACCTGCTGGAGACAGGCGCAATCACGTTGAGAGATCTCAAGGCCCTTCAAAACGCAGATCGCCGTGGCAAGGACCGCCATCGACGCGGAGGAGCAGGCCATGCATGAGTACATTGCGCGGCCTTTCTACTATTTCGAAGTTCATCTCGTTTATGCTTCCATCGTTTGGCTCGCGGCTTGGGGCCTGACCTCTGTTCGAATCGGAAGCGCCACGACGAAGTACTGGATTTGGGTTGCGACATCCCTCAATTTCATTGTTCCTGTGGGTGCAGTTCTAGACAAAGTCGGCGCGCGCCATCTCTCCTGGGCTACGCCGATCAGTTTCATTGGATTCCTCGGCGTTGTGGTCTCGGAGAACCTGACCATCGCAAGTGCGCTCGGCATGGTGTGGCTGATCGGGGCCATAATGTTAATAGGACGCCTGACCCTTCGCATACGGGCCGAACATCGCGCAACCCAGCCCACAAATGGACGTCTGAGTCATAGGACACGTGAAGGTCTTGTTCAAGGCGTGCTTGTAAGGTTTGTTCCCGGGCGTGGGGCTCCGGCGGTGGATGGGGTGTGGCATCCGCACATTTCGCTCCCTGAGTGCATCGAAGAAATGCTCACTGGCCCGGAACTCGACGCAGTCCTGTTGCACGAGTTGACCCACGCAAGAAGGCGCGACAATCTGATTCGTCTAATCCACGAAATTGGACTCTGCATACTTTGGTTTCATCCGCTCATGTGGATCAGTGGGCATCGCATGGCGCTCTACCGGGAGCTCTCCTGTGATGAATCTGTGATTCGAAGTGCCCGCGGCCGAGACCTGGTCTCTGCGCTAGCGAAGTTGGCAGACCCTGAAGGCGAGCCTTTGTTGGAATCTTCAGCGTCCTCCTACATTCACCACCGCCTGACACGCCTGGACGCAATTCATCCACGCTCTGCGCCTCTTGCGGCTAATGCGGCCTTGCTCGCGCTTTTTGGGTGCGCCGTTGGCGCTGGGATTTATGGGACTGTGGCGCACACTGCTTGTTGTTTTACTGCCAAAGCAGCCGTTCCAGTAATCGCGTGTGAACGCAAATAGCGAACGCGATTCTGTGCTTTCCAGGGATTCGCTCCCCAAGTTACGATACCTGTAGTAGAATATACGTGCAATGTAGTAGGTATGATTCGCGAAGTGAGTCTTTCGGCTCGCTCTGCTGCTGGTTCCCACAATAAAAGGAAAATTGAAATATCGTAAGCCTCGCGCGATGAACCCATTGCATCGAGAAGCACGGTGTAGGGCAAGCTCGATTTGTGAAATGCCCTGCCGATCCCTCCTCCGTCGGTATTTCAAAACTTCACTATGCTTCCTACTGTAGTTTGTAGTACCATTGCCGGAGCATGTAGGAGGTTGGCGATGGCCGCAATGAAGCGCAGCGCGAGAGTTACGGGCGGGGGACCATTTCGATCAAGAAGGCTCACTCTGTCTTTAGTTTTGCTGGTTTTGGTGATGATGTGGTCAGGTCCACTTCAAGGCCAAGCTCCAGCTTCCATCACGCTCATCAAGGCGGGCCGGTTGCTCGATCCACGAACTGGCAAGATGCTCGAGCCCGCCGCCGTATTGATCGAAGGAGACAAGATCAAGCAGGTCGGGTCACCCTCTCAGATCAGCGTTCCGGATGGATCTCAAATGATCGATCTTGGCAGTGCGACGTTACTGCCCGGAATAATCGACAGCCACACACATCTATTTCTCGACATCATTGTGCCGCCGGAACTCGAACAGAAGCGCCATTCGAACGGACTATTCGCTCCGGGGATGTTGCTCGCTATCATCGAGTCGCCAAGCAAGCGTGTGCTTGTAGGCGCGCAAGCAGCTCGTGAAGACCTGGAGAGCGGCATCACCACAGTCCGGAATCTAGGACACTCCGGTATTGACGGCGATACCGAACTGCGAGACGCGATCAATGCAAGGCGCGTTCCCGGACCGAGAATCCTCGCTTCCGGACGCAAACTTATCACTAGAGGCGCATACGCCCAAAATCTCAATCCCGCTCTTGCAGACGCAATCCTGCAGGAGGAATTCTTGCTGATAAGCGGAACAGACCAGGCGCGGGAGGCGGTGCGGAGGAACGCATTCCAAAAGGTCGATGTGATCAAGGTCACGGCGGACGAGAACCTCACCGTTGCAGAACTCACAGCAGTCGTTGAGGAAGCGCACCGCGAGCATCTCAAGGTGGCAGTTCACGCTTCCGACACAACCAGCATTCAAACCGCCATCGATGCCCGGGCAGATTCCATTGAACACGGCAATGATGTGACTGACGAGCAGCTGAAGGATATGCGCGACAAGGGGATATTCCTCGGCTTGACGCCTACTTTCAATGACGCCTTTTATCTGAAAATCACTGAACCGAACTTAGTCATCTCTCCGGGTTCCCGCGCTGCCATTGTTAGCCGTGATGCAGTCCGTAAACGGCAGTACGATCAATTGGTCCAACGAGTACTGAAGTCGGGCGTGAAGTTTGCTGCGGGTTCGGACATGTGTTGGTTTTACCCGGGAAAAACAAGGGGGCAGGCGAGCGTCAGCACATTGATCAAGCTGCGCGACGCGGGAATGCCGGCTCTCGATGTGATTCGCGCCATCACCAGCGGCGCAGCGGAAATGTTAGGCTGGCAAGACCGCATCGGCGCAATCGAGCCGGGCAGATTTGCCGATCTCATTGCGGTCGCCGGCGATCCACTAACCGATGTTACAGAGTTAGAACGCGTCCACTTTGTGATGAAAGGCGGCCAAGTAATCAAGAACGATGTTGCGAAGTGAGCCCCCCGGTTTAACGAGGCGATTGCGAGTCACAACAACCCTGTTTACTCCGTGGACTTCTATGATCGACGCCCCAGGGAAATCAATCTCGATGTATGAAGCTTTCAAGAGTTTTACAGAATCGGCCGACTGGGCGGAGACAAAAGTTGTGAATAAAAGAACCATCGTCCGAATAGAGAAAGGGAAAAAGGGGGGAAAAAGGGGACAGCCTGAAGTGCGCGAAGATTCCATATAGTTTTTCAGTAACCATTTGGTTGGTGGCTGCCTCTAGAATTCTAGGCACTTCTCAGAATAAATAATGCTGCAGTTCAGGCGGTCACCATTTTATCGGATTCTGCCGCAAGGCGGCATGACCGCGTTCCCATGGCTTGTGAGCGGAGAGAACGACCGCCCATTCTGCCCAGGTCCACCGCGATCCGCTTCCCGAAATATTTTCTGAAATTAGCATTGGGCCAGAGCGCAGCACCGCGCAGCTACGAGGGCGACGAATTTCCTAAGCCACGAATCGACGCAAGTGATCTAGTGTGATCTTGATTGCGGCCGGGCATCCCCTGATTCAACCAGGACTTGCTGCAGGATGTGTTCCAAGACCTCAAGCCGCGCTGGGACGGCGTGAGCGCTCGTGGCGCGGCCGAGTTCGAAGCGCTGAAGTGTTCGTGCATCGTAAGCGGGCCAATCCGGGAAAGCACGACTATTCGGATTTCCGGTTTTCGCGAACTGGATCCAGTAACTTCGCATTGCTCGGCCAAGTTTCTCATCGTCCTGGTTATGCTCCCAGTCCCTCGGGAAAGAATCGCTCAGAAACATAAGCTCTTCGCCATGGTATGCACCCAGGTCTGCCCGCTTTCCAGTTTCAGCGTAGGTAAAGTAATAGAGGTATGCTTTTTGTCCCGCACGCGCCATGGCTTGTGCCATCGAATAAGCGCCATACGCGAAGGAGTCGCTCTGGAGCCGCAGATACTGCGCTGGAACGTCAGCATCCGAGCCTGCGGGGTAGGCCTGCAATTCCTGATCGGCGTACTTTCCCGTATCCTCGAACAGATACTTCTTATATTCATCGACGGTCTTCGGACCTCCGTGGCCAAATACCGTCGCTTCGTCGGCATTGGAGCCGACCAGGATCGGAACATGTAGTTGCCGGCCTTCAGCAAAAACCTTTGCGGGCTGTTCTGGTATGACCCAGCCATCGACGATGGCATCAAAATGAACGCGCCTATCCTGGCTCCAGATCTTCAGGATCTTGTCGGCGGGAATACTGCGGAGCTTTTGCAATGTGTCAGGACCATTTGCGACCCCTAAGTCGTTCGCGAGGCGATCTCCGGAGCCCTCGCCGGTACCGGGGATCGAATTGTACTGCTGAGGCGTGCGGATGTCCTCATTGAGGACACTCTGGCAATCCCCGCTTTCCATGATCGCTCGCTGGAACAACCCTGGCGCCATCGGTGAGGCCATCAGCAAGCAGATGTCGACCGCGCCGGCGGACTGGCCCATCACGGTGACACGGCCGGGATCGCCTCCAAAGCGAAGGATGTTTTCGTGCACCCACTGAAGAGCCTGGAGTTGGTCGAGGAGGCCATAATTTCCGGAAGAGTGATGTTGGGACTCTGCCGTGAGCGCTGGATGCGCAAAGAATCCCATCGGGCCAAGGCGATAGTTGACGCTTACGACGACAACGCCGAGACGTGAAAGCGCGGGACCGAGCGGGGTCATCTGGCTATAGCCGGCTGTGTTGGATCCTCCGTGAAAATAGACGATGACCGGACGTTTCGCGGTCGCCGACAATTGGGTCGTCCAGACATTCAGGTAGAGGCAGTCTTCATCCCACCCGATATACGGAAACCAGTTTGCCGGAAGCTGGGGACAGGCCGCCCCGAATTCCGTCGCCCTGCGTGTGCCGATCCATGGGCTTACCTGCTGCGGTGGTTTCCAGCGGAGATCCCCGACGGGTGGAGCGGCGTATGGCACGCCGAGGAATGCGACTTCATTTGCGGCTGGACCAAATTGAGTTCCTTCGAGGGTGCCCTTCAACGTGACCGCCTCAAGCCTGGAATCTCTGGGGACGGCTGCATGTTTTTGAACAAGAAACAGCAACACCATAAGACATGTCATGGAGCAGAGGGAATATTGCCGCATGGATCCTGCCTCTCATAGTTCGGGAAAACGGTTCTCAACTTCCGACCGGGTCAGTCTAGCGATTGCCTGCTCTGCATACTTTCGATATCATGACAAGGAATGTCGCAAAAGCGGCAAACCGCGATCTTCGATCCGCTGGGTGAAAGCCGCTCCCAGATTACGACCCTCACGCACGATTACCCCGCCGGGCACGTTATTCCGTCCCATTTCCACGATCGTGACCAACTTGTCTACGCCTCGCGGGGAGTAATGACCGTGCGCACCAGCGAGGGAGCTTGGGTGGTACCAACCCATCGCGCGGTTTGGATACCTGCGGCGGTTCCTCACACCATTGCAATGTCAGGCACGGTAGCGATGCGAACTCTATATCTCAGGCGGCGACTGGCAAAAACGCTGCCGCGAGAGTGTTGCGTCGTCAACGTGTCGCCGTTGCTCAGGGAACTCATTCTCCACGCTTGCACTTTCGCGGCCTTGAAGAAGACGATTCGGGTGGAGAGTCACTTGACAGACGTAATCATCGATCAGCTCCAATCCATTCGGATGCTTGCTTTGCAGCTTCCTAATCTGTCCGATCCAAGAGCGCGCCGAGTAGCCGACGTCCTCTTAGCTGATCCGAGCAACAGTCGACCGCTCGCACAAATCTGCAAAGTAGCCGGCGCCAGCAAGAGGACAGTGGAAAGACTCTTTCAGGAAGAGGTGGGCATGAGCTTCGGCAAGTGGCGGCAGCAACTACGTCTCATGCAAGCGATGCGGCTTTTGGCCGAGGGAGCGAAAGTCACGCACGCCGCTCTGGAATCAGGCTACAGCACGGCAAGTGCCTTCATTTCCATGTTCAGGAGAGCTTTGGGAACTACACCAACGGTTTACTTTAGAACAGATGCAAAGGGCAAGTGGAGCGTTCTGAGGTAGGAGTTTTGGTGAATGACAGCGAACAAACCTCAAATTGACAGCGGCCACTTGTACAGGTAAAAAGACCAAATGCTGACCTTACCTCGTTTCTCCGCAATGTTGTTGGCAGCCACTTTCTTTTCCCTCACTGCGTGTAACTCAACTAAGAGCGCTTCTTCGACCGCTTCCCAAGCTGCAACCACCGGCACCGCAAGCACCAGCACTGCAAGCACCACTGCAACCGATGCGAAGACGGCGCTGCCCGATCCTTGCGTATTGATCACCAAGGCCGAGGCGGAAGAGATCCTCGGGGGACCTATTGGCAATCCGGAACCGAACAGTCTGGGAGGGAACCGAATCTGCGATTACAAAACCGTCAAGGTATATGGCGGCGTCTCGCCCTACTTGATCCACATTGCGATTACGCCAGAAAAGCAAAAGGTATGGGACGCTGGCAAGCAGCTTTATGGAAAACAGATGCGGCCCGCGCCTGGGTTTGGAGATGATGCTTATTTCCTGCTCGATGATCTGCAGATTTATAGCAAGGAGCGCTCTATCAACATCAATGTCCTGAAAAGCATCGATAAGCCGGACCACGCCAAGGCCGTAGAAGCCGCTGAGAAGGCGGTGGCGCAGAAGATTCTGCCGCGCATACAATCACCAGTCACCAATCACTAATTACCTTTAGTCAAGCCGCGCCACTCTCAAATCCGTGCATGAGGATCATGCGGAAATGGATACGGGACCGCCAAGGATGGCTCCTCAACGATCCCGCTTCAATTGGGCAGCGACGCCCCCTCGAACTAGTCAAAAGTCTGTCGCTATGCCCGCTATACCTCAGTCGAACCTGAGTTTGGCAACCTCCTACTCAGGATCGGTGGGGTCATTGAACAGGACAGTCAACTTAATGCTGCCATGTCCAAATTGTGGAAAGCCGGGTGTGGAACGGACGCCCGGATCAAGGGTTGATGCCGTGTCGTCCGGCGGAAACAGGATCAGCGAATTCAGGAAGTCGAGAATGCGTGCCTGGTCTTCTCCTTCCATTCGTGCATACCGATCGCGCGAAGCCTGGGATTCGCCGCCGTGACGAAGAATCACTTCGTTCAGGTTGATGCTGCGCCCGTCATGTCCATAGGGACTGGTTGAGCCCACGCCCCAGAGAGGCCGGGTAAGGAACTGCTGCGTGACCGTACCGTCATAGTTGCGTTCGTAGAAATTCGGACCGAGGTCATGACGCTTGAAATCCGTGTAAATATCCTTTACCAAAAACGATCCGCCATTCGGCACTTTGATGGAAGGGAAGCCAGAGGCATCGTTGATCTCGTGGAGGAAGGCGGTCGCAGTGGCAAACAGGTTGTTCAGGTTACCCCTGACCGGATCGTAAACCGTGTCCAGATCGGCGACGCGACGGTCATGGTTAATCAGCAGATCGGCGACGTGGCATGAGGCACACCCGATCTTGTCGAACAGCTTTCTGCCGTTGCGCGTGCTCTCGGTCTGCTGATAGACCGCGGGTTTGAAGTAGTGAAGAAGGTAGAACTCTTCATGGTCAATGAGGCTCACGGGGAGTTCATTCGTCACACCATCGCCATCCGGATCTGCGCCAGGGTCAGTCAATGGAGGAGCTTCAATTTTATCTATTGAACCGTCAAGGACCATGCCGGAAGGGGTAACAACCCGGCCGCCTGCACTGGCTTTGGCCAGGTCCGGATCGGCAGCCATCAGGCCCATCTCATTGCGGAAGGCACCGACCAGGAACTCACGAATCGAGATTGTGCTGCCCTCCGCGAAAAATGGCCGGACGCGCAGATCTGGATTCACGCCCTCGACTTTGCTAGTGTCCACGGTCCCATCAGGATTGGCAGTGATGGCACCGAAGGAAATCCCTTTGCTGGTCAGGTTGCGGGTAACGGGTTGTTTGCTGGTAAGTGCCTGAATCTGGGCGGCGGTACGGATGCTGCGCAGGTCCGTGGTCATTTCATCGGCCAGCATCTCCTTCAGCCCCAGGCCAAAAAGGTGTGGAGCATCCCGGCTATCGGGTCGCGTCGCCACATCGCCACCGGCGCCGGCGGAGCCGCGCGGCCGGCCATGACATCCAGCACAACTATCCGACAGGCCGGCACCGATGCCCCCGGTTAGGTTGATGTTACCCGTACCGTCGCTATTAGCGGGCCCCTGTCCCTGGGCCCGGGTGAATTTTCTCTGGAAAATCTGTCGACCGCGCCGTACTGAACGGAACGGATCGCGATTGATGATAAAGAGAGAGGAATTCGGGGTCATCAAGTCCCCCCGTCCAGGACCAATTTCGTCAGTCAACGATTTGTTGATGCCGGCTTTGGCCTTGTTGGGCGCCTGGTTATTGTCGATCAGTTGCGCTTGCACCAGAGGGGAGGAAAGCGCCAAAAAGATTATCCAGAAACCTGCGGTTAATGCGTTCTTAATCATCGGGGAACTCCTTTGGTCGTCGCTGCTGTAAACCTCGAGAGGATCGAGGCAGGTTGAGTAAGCCTGAGAACCTGGGGAGTAACAATGGAGAGCGCCTGATGATTGTCTTAAGTTTGCATGAACCCGTAAGTGATAGGAACTATTGTGCGCTTTGCGGGCCGCCGAACGTTGTAAGATGTCTCCCACAAAACTTGGGGTGACCTGCCGTGGCTTCGGGACCTATTAAAATTGCGGACTGCATCAGGCTGGGAGAAGACGTTGAGCTCGACTTCCGTGCCTACGAGTTGCGCCGGGGGAGTCGCGTCCTTAAATTGGAGCGAATCCCCATGGAGTTGCTCCGTCTGCTGGTTGAGAACCGCGGACAACTGGTAGGGCGAGACCAGATCGTCGCAAAAATCTGGGGACACGGCGTCTTCCTGGACGCGGACAACAGCATTAATGCCGCGATCAGAAAAATCCGTCACGTATTAAAAGACGATCCCGACCATCCGCGCTTTATCCAGACCGTTACCGGAAAGGGCTACCGGTTTATCGCTTCAGCCGTAGAAATGACACTCCCCGGGAACTTGCCGCAGACAGCCACGCGTCCTGAAGCGAATCGCGACAATCTCATAGGCAGAAGAGTTTCCCACTACCGCATCCTCGAACTCCTTGGTGGCGGTGGCATGGGCGTGGTGTATAAGGCGGAAGATCTCAAGCTTGGCCGCAGAGTTGCCATTAAGTTTCTCCCCACTGAGATTGCCTCCAATGCCGATGCATTTGCCCGTCTACGGCGCGAAGCTCGAGCCGCTTCGGCTCTGGAGCATCCGAACATTTGCCCTATCTATCAACTTGATGAAGACGGTGGCCAGCCTTTTATTGTCATGCAGCTGCTGGAAGGGCAGACTCTGCGCGAATGGGTGGAAAAAGCCGCAAACCGCAGTACCCCTTCCTGCCTGAATGCAGTGCGGAACCTGGGCATTCAGATTTGCCGAGGTTTGCAGGCCGCCCATGACAGAGGGATCGTCCATCGCGATATCAAGCCGGCCAATATCTTTATTACTGTTCGTGGAGAGGCCAAGATCCTGGACTTTGGCGTGGCAACTTTCGCGGATGGAACAGACGCTCCGGCGCCGGATACTTTGCCGGAGCAAGGCGCGGCAACAGTCGCTACCGGACAGATCTCCCGTGAGTCTGGACCTTCCACCACCGGCAGATCGTTAGGAACGCCTTTTTATCTCTCGCCGGAACAAGTTGAGGGGGAGAAACTGGATGCGCGGGCAGATTTGTTCTCCTTTGGGCTGGTGCTCTACGAAATGGCTACAGGTACAAGGGCATTTTCCGGCGACACCGCCACTGAGATCGAGGACGCAGTATTGCATTTACCTGTAACCAGCCCGCGACAGTTGCAGCCCGGCATTCCGCAAGAACTGGAAAGAATCATTCAAAAAGCTTTGCAAAAGGACCGGACCCTTCGCTACCAGACAGCCGGGGAAATCCAGCAGGACCTTCAACGTTTAACTTTGGCGCCAGCTTCATCGCCGGATGACGCCGGGCTGGCAATCACAGTGGTCCCGGGCTCTGCGAGCACCAGCAGGAAATCGCGAGCATGGCTTACCGTGGGTTTAGCCGCATTTTTAGCGGCGGGAATCGCTGGCGTTCTGTATTACCGTGCTCATGTGGCCGGCCAATTGAATGCCCAGGACACTATAGTCATTGCCGATTTTTCCAATTCCACAGGGGACACGGTTTTCGACGAGGCCCTCACGCAGGGTCTGTATGTTGCTTTGCGTCAGTCACCCTTCCTGAGTGTTCTCTCTGACGATAAGGTTGCAGCAAATCTCAAACTGATGACACGTCCACCCGGGACCGCGGTGGTTGGAGAAGTGGCGCGCGAAGTTTGCCAGCGATCGGGAAGCAAAGCCTATATAGAAGGAGCAATTGCCGCGCTTGGTACTGAATATGTCCTGGGTCTTAAGGCGATCAATTGCCGCAATGGCGAAACCCTTTCGCGGGAGCAAACCGTTGCCGTAACCAAGGAGAAGGTGATCTTTGCGCTGGGTGAGGCAGCCTCCAAACTGCGTGGCGAACTTGGTGAATCCCTGGCGACCGTCCAGAAATATGACGTGCCGCTGGAACAGGCAACCACGGCTTCGCTGGAGGCGTTGAAGACATTCAGCCTGGGTCGTGTGGAAGCGAACCGCGGCAAATATCAAGCGGCGATACCTTTATATAAACGTGCTGTCGAAATAGACCCGAAGTTCGCCATGGCGCATGCCCGTCTCGGGCAGGTCTATGCAAACAGCAACCATTCTGACCTCGCGGTGGACAACATCCGGCAGGCGTTTGCGCTGAAAGACAGGACCAGCGAACTGGAAAAGTTGTACATCATCACACGCTACTACGAAATAGTCACCGGGGAGACCGACAAGCGGATCGAGGCGTTTCAACTCTGGAGGGACATGTATCCTCGCGATCCGGGCCCCGCGAATGATCTTGCTTCCGAGTATAGCGACATGGGTAGGTATAGTGAGGCGCTGGCAGAAGCCAGGCAGACCCTGGAACTCGCCCCGACCTGGCACACCGCCCATGAATTGCTTGGCGTTTCCTACCTCGGGCTGAATCGACTGGCGGAGGCGAAAGCGACTCGCCAGAGAGAAATAGAGCTGAAGATCGACTATCACTGGGACCACATTGATCTCTACAGTATTGCGTTTCTGGAGAATGACCAGACCGCCATGCAGAGTGAAATTCAGTGGGCGAAAGGCAAACCGTATGAATTTTTTATGCTTAAGACAGTCGGCGAAACCAATGCTGCATTAGGAAAGATCGCAGCTGCGCGCGAAAGCTATCGCCAGGCCATTGAGAACGCGCGACAGCAAAAATTTGCGGATCTCCCTCTGCAATTTGGGGTTGACCTTGACATGACCGAAGCTTTGATTGGTGGCTCGCCCAATCTGATGGCCAGGGAAAACTTGTTGGCAAGCGCCAATCGCCACACGCTCTACGTCGCGGGCTGTTTGTACGCGATGATGGGTGACGCGCGTCGCGCCGGGATGATTGCAGACAGGATGACCAGACTCTGGCCAACAGACTTATACGTTAACAACGTTAAGGTTCCCACTATTAAGGCAGAGATGGAAATTCGTAGTGGCAATCCGGCAAAAGCGGTCGAGCTGCTGAAGTCTGCTGCCCCGTACGATCTGGGATGGAAAGCGCAAAACCTGCCTGACTACGTTCGCGGGCTCGCTTACCTGCGCGCTGGCAAAGGCGAGGAAGCCGCCGCCGAATTCCAAAAGATCGTAGACCACCCAGGCGTTTGCGCGTCCGGAACGCTTTCTCCGCTGATTTGCTCGCTATCTTACCTGCAATTCGCCCGCGCCCGTTCGTCTCTGGGTGATATTGCTGGCGCGCGCGCTGCATACCAGAGTTTTCTTCAACGCTGGAGAGATGCCGACGACAATACGCCAATTCTCAAGCAGGCCCGCTTAGAACTTCAACGGCTGAACTAATCCTCTTGTCGCTTCGCTCCAAACCGCCCGAGTCTCTGTACTCACCAAAATTAAGCATGCTACTGTGGCGATGGGCTCAGGCCGGGTGGCCTGGGCTTTCTCGCCTTTACTATCCCTCAGAAAAAAGGTTGGGTGCCCCTCGATAAGAGTGAAGCCGCTGTCAGGGGCAAACTATCCCTGGCGATGCGAAAGCATCGCTATGCTTACCAAACTTTCGCGACGAAGACACACTGAAAAGTGCTGCACCTTTACTTCAATCACCCATTAACGGAAGGTTTTGCTGTTGCTTTTGCTCTGCCGTTCCACCAGCCATCGATTCGGTCTAAACCTCGACCATGATTCTTCTATTCGAACACCCACCCTCTAGTTGGGTGCAGAACGCCCAATCAATCCTTCGGACGTTGTTCTTCATCGTCCAGGGGCACCCGCGAGCTGCTCTCGATGTCCGGATACGGCGTGTTGAGAACTGTATTCGCGCGGAATCAATCCCAGATAGCTGTACTATTGATTTTCCTTGACGTGTTCCTACAGGTTCCCTTACTGTTGCCGCATTCTCCTAGTACCTAAGACTTGTCAGGGCTCAAAAATTGCAGAGCATAATTTGTCTTCAGGAGCACTTTTAATGGCACTTACTCTGGCTTCGGCTACGCTAGCCGTCGGTGCACTTGGAACCGCCGCCACCGGATTAGTTGACACCACCAAAGTATTCGGCCCCTTCGGTACAAGCCGGGTCGGCTTTGGCTTCATAAAGAAAATAATGGGAAGACTGCTGCCCGGCGATACGGAAAACCAGAACAGTGGCCTTGTTCGGACCGACATCATGGATACGCTGTTGGCCAACTGGATCAATGGAATGGATTCGGCCGCTCAGAAGGCGGCGGCAACATCCTTCGTTAAACTGCATTTGAATGAGCAGAATGCCGGGAATCTCGCGAAGACAACTGGTGTTGATCCAAACTTGCTCTTGAGTGTTGCAAAAAAGCTGAAGCAGGCCGGTACGCCGGAGAGCATACTCACTACCGAAGAGACGGATACGTTTGGTCGCTTCGATCTCTCCGTTGCCGCTCTGGTCGATAAGGCCTACCAGCAGGGCGATCAACTCTATCGCAATGTGTGCAAGGCACTCGCATGCGTGGTCGCCGTTGGCCTTGCGCTCGCCGCGAATTACGAAACGGCTTCTTCCACGTCTCCTGTTTATTATTCTCTGCCGTGGTGGCAGGTCATCCTGATCGGGCTCATCGCTACGCCGCTGGCTCCCATCGCGAAAGACATCGCCAACGCCATCCAGACAGCCTCGGACACCCTCGGCAAGGTAAAAGGGTAGCACATGCTAATGCTCAGCACACGGGTCCTGCCTCGTGGTGGAGGCGTGAGCAAGGCGGTCTCAATATGGGACGATAGCAATCGCCCGCACTCCCTGGTTGACGTCATGAAAGAGATTCAGGGCCGCGACGTTCTCCTGGTGACGCACGGTTTCAGCGTCCCCCAGTCTAAAGGCGAGGTGAATCTCGGCGGATGGAATACCGGCCTCACCCTTGGCAACGTCGCGGTGCTGGGCATCCTGTGGCCCGGTGATTCGCGGTGGATTCCGAAAGTCGACTATGTGGTCGAGGGCGATGAGGCTATCGCCTCTGGGAAGCTTCTCGCCGATTTCATCAATAGCAACTTCGGCGGTGCGCTTTCGATCTCGTTTGCTTCGCATTCGCTGGGCGCAAGGGTGGTGCTGCAGACCATGAGCGGACTCAACCGAAAACCCCGCACCTTGTTTGTGATGGCGGGAGCCATCGACAATACCTGCCTTATCAAGGAATACTCCAGCGCCGCGGGCAAGGTGCAGAACATTTCCGTTGTGGCTTCGCGCAGCGATGATGTTCTCAAGTGGGCATTTCCCACGGGCAATTTTCTAAGCGGCATCCTTTCGCGAGGTATCCCGTATGTTCACGAGGCGTTGGGTAGAGAAGGACCGGCGAGCCCTTATCCCGCGAACCTGCACGCCGACTGGCAGATCCCTGACGGCTGGGACTATGGACACGGCGACTATCTTCCGGATGCGGCACCGATCGCTCCGGTGCTCACACCCATCGTCGCCTTTCCCGGACCCATGCCGAACGCGAAACCCGCATGGAGTGCGGCTCTTATGAGCGGTCGTTTCTGAGCCGTAACCAGCAAGCTCTGCGCGCATCTGAATAGTTCAGAATGGACCATCTGAAGATACAGCGTCTCAGATAGCAAGCCCAGACCAACGCATCAAGAGAATCAGCGTACGCATTCTTTTGGGGACGATAGTGAAATCGCCACCCCCGAGCCCATCTCCGGCTTCGCTGGGCGTGCCCCTGAATCCACTTAGGGCAACGGCATCGCCGCCAGGTGATGTTGTTTTTGTGCGGGCATTTTTGCGAGCGGCGGGTGTCGACCGTCAGCATCTTTTCGCTCCCCTTAGGAGAGAAGCTGCGATTCCTGAGTTAGCTCGGTTGTACAAAAGTTGCACAAACCAAAATCTGGCTCAAGTTGAAACGATTGAAAATATTGACCCAGAATTTGGTGGAGCTAGTCGGGATCGAACCGACGACCTCATCGTTGCGAACGATGCGCTCTCCCAGCTGAGCTATAGCCCCACGTTGAGTGGATTATGCAATTTTATCAGCGATGCGGGATTCGGTAAAACGGCTTGGGGTGGAATGGCAAAAGCTTACCACTGATAACACAGATGACACTGATTCCTGATAAGAGACAAGCCGATTCTACCGCGGATGATCGTGGATGATCGCGGCCGGTTTTGATCAGTGTTAATCAGCGTTATCGGTGAAATCAGCGGTAAGGTTTTGCTAATTGCTCATTGCCAGTTGCTGACTCAAAAGTAAAGTTTCCCGGCTGAATGCTGACGGCTGAGTGCTGAGGGCTGAGGGAAAAAAAGGGCGCTTGCCAAGTCCCGCGCGGACCGACAAGCGCCTGAAACAACGTTCGCGAGAAATTTCGCTCACGAACGGCTTAGAGACCGTCACAGGATTTTCCAGCGGGTCAACCCTGTGACGGGTTGTGCGTTTTAGGGCAACGCAAGCTTGATGCGACGGCTACTGTGCGAAGCGCGACGCGATCATGGTGTAAGACGTTCCGTCGAAGAACAGCAGTCCGCGAGCTTTCACCACGGTGCCGTTCGCCAGGGTCACGTTCTTGAGCCGTGCACCCGCGCCTTGTACGGCGATGGTGGTCTGACCGGTCAGCGAAACAAAGGCTGACGTCGGGTCCGGCGTGAGTGTGAAGTTGCTGCCGGCCAGAGCGGAGATGGTGCCGGTTACACCCTGTTCCAGCAATTTGATTTTGTTGGCGGCAACTGAGGTACTGGTGTTGCCGGCTTCGTTTTCACTGTCCACTTCCACGCGCTGGGCCTTGCCGATGGTGCTGGCGTTAAACGCAGGGAATGAGCCGCTCATGTTGCTGTGGACCAGGAACTTGGTGCTGGCTGTGATCGGCACGTTGACGGTTGTCGCGGTGGCCGGCGCAGTGGCGCTGGCCGTGGCGGAAACCTTGTGAGTGGTGATGGCAATTGACGTGGCCAGGTTCGCGGCGCCCGGGCAACCGGCCGCTACCGCACAAGTTTCGGCGGTGATGATACCTTCCACTTCTTCGCCGTCAGCTGTTTCGGTTTCAGATTCAACCTTCTTGGCCAGAATTGAGCCGTCAGCTTGTGTGTTGGCGTCGACGGAAACGATCATTCCGGCGGTCAGGTTGGCAAAGCTGGTCACGCCATCAGAGAACTTGGTGTTGGCGTCGGTCGTGATGGTGATGGGTTGTGCGGTCTGTGCGGGCTGAATCGTGAATTTGGGCGAAGCAACGCTGGTGATGGTGCCGCGCACGTCTTCCAGTTCGCCGTCGTCATCGTTCTCATTGGCTTCGTTATTGGCGGAGACGCTGGCGGTGGTTACGGTGAATGTCGGCGTGATGCTGGCCGACGTTCCGCTGATGGTGATGGATGACCCCAGATTCATGTCAAAGTTCAGAACGGTCGCGCCCGGACCGATAGTGACTGACGGGCTGAAAGGAACGTTGACCGTAGACGATGCCAACGTGGAGGTAAGTTTGGTGACTGCCTTCGTGATTGGGTCAACCACAACCACTTCCGGGTTGGAAACGGAGAGCGTTGCGCCGGTGTAAGTTCCGGACGGCGGACTCACCAGAGATAGTGGCTCGAAGGTGGCCAGGTTGTGCGTGAGCTCGATCTCGGTCGGCTTTGCCAGTACGCTGGGGTTGGTGCCGCCGTTCAGCGTGATCGCCGTGACTGTAATTTCAAACGCGATGACCTGCGGATTGGTGGCGTCGCCAAAGCTGATGGTTGTGCTGTTGGGACCAACCGCTGAGACATTATTGTTGGAACTGCTGCCGCAGCCGGTTGCAACCAGCATTGCGCAAATAGCGACGATAACGATGGCGCCGAACAAAGCACTTGTCCATGGACGCCTGGGCTGAGCCGATACTGTTGTTTTTGTAAACATTTCTAGATCCCCCTTAAGAGCGAGTCGTGCAGTGGTAGCGAGATTCGGACGCAACATCATGCTTTGGATAGTGCAGCTGGCGTGCCAATCGAAAATAAGAGATAAAGCCTTTTAAATCAGCGCAGCTGAGGAAATTGATTGAGTTGGGAGGTGGGGCATTAGGGAACAGACGTGTGTTGCAAGTAAACAACTTCAAACGGAGATTTCCGAACGTGATCGGTTGTTGGAAGCGCGAGCGGATAGAAAAAAGCCGCAAGCAATGCCTGCGGCTTTTATGGATCGGGTTGAAAAAATGACTAGAACTCTGGAGGCCCGCCGCCACCGTGGTCGTGTCCGCCGCTGTGTTCGCCGGAACCCGAGTCCCCGCTGGTGCTGCCGGAACCACCGCTGGTGCCGCCGGAACCGCCGCTGGTGCTGCCGGAACCACCGCTGGTTCCGCCGGTCATGCGAGCCGCCGTCATGGTGATCATTCGTGGCTGCCTGGAGTCGCTTGATGGCATCGTCATCGTGGTCAGAGTGCTTGTCATCGCCACTGCCTCGGCCAGGACGCTCCACGTCAGGACGCATGTCGTGGGTCGGGCGGGGGGATTCCGGTGCGGAGTCAAAACCTACGCGGCTGGAGAACCCTGCACGGATCAGCACCGATTCACCCATACCTTTGACCGAATCAAGCTGGACTACTCCTTCACGTACATCGACTTCAGTGAGACCGGCGCGATTCACTTCCACGTCAAACACGGTGCCGCGGACCGAGATGACGGCGCTCGGAGTGCCGATCTGGAAGCCGGGCGTGGTGCCGAGACGTTTCTGGATCTCAGCACGAACGCGGCCGATGAGCACTTGTACGTATCGCCAGCCGTTCGTCTCCGGTTGCTTGAGCACGAGCCGTGTGTTCGAACGGACCAGCAGGTCACTGCCGTCGGCCAGGCGCAAGAGAATGCGTCCGTCTTCAGTGTTGATCTGCGTTTCAGCAGGGAGCAGTTCTCCGCGGCTGGGCGCACGTAACGTGTGATTGGGCAACTGGATTTCCACTTTGCCCTTAAAGTCAGAGATGGTTGACCCTGCAAAAGGAGCGGTGATGGGCGCAACCTGCTTTTCCTGGGCCAGACCAAACACACTGAACACCAGAATGAAGATGAAAAATATTGTCGATCGGATTTTCATGGACTTACCTCTGTGACTTCCCGGACCCCTCGCGGCAACATGAAGCAGAACGAGGTGCCCATGTCTTGATCACTGCTGACTGCAATTCTTCCGCCGTGCTGCTGGCAAATCCTGCGAACAAAGCTGAGTCCCAGCCCCCATCCCGGTATGGATTCACTGCGGGCCGGCCGGTAAAACCTTTCAAAGATGTGCTTCAATTCGGCTGCGGGTATTGGTTTGCCGGTGTTGTGCACTTCAAATTCAACTTCATCTGCAAGCGCTGTGATTCGTACAAGCACTTCAGAATCTTTTTCGCCGTACTTGATGGCGTTGCTGACCAGATTCAGAAGCGCGCCGGAAATCAGGGTTTCATCACAGGTCACATGCTCGTCCTCTGGCTCAATCTCAACCTCGACCGCAATTCTGGCAGCCAGAGCCAGCGGCCGCACAACTTTCTCCACATGATCGGCCATGGCACGGACACTCGCGTGCGTAAGACGCAGCGGACGCGCACCGGCATCGAGCCGGAGAACTTCGAGATACGTGTTGATCATCGCCACCAGACGGTGTGTCTCACGAAAGATAGTCGCTGGTGCATCCGCACTGGCCGGCGAATCGGGATAGCGCATCAGCATTTCAGAAAATCCCTGGATGGCGATCAGCGGAGTCCTGAGCTCGTGCGTGACGAAGCTGAGCGCCTCCGAACGTGCCTGGTCTCTCTGTCTGCGGGTCGTGATATCTTCCGCGATGATCATCACCGCACCTTCCTGGGCAAACGATGTCCAGGGAAGAGGCACAGCGTACAAATGCCACAAGTCTTCGCCGAGCGGAAGCTCGGTTTCAATCCACGTGCCGCCTGCTTGTGCAACCGCCGCAAACTCAGGCCATGCAGAAGTCATTTGCGAAAGGGAACTGAGCTGGGCCGGATCGGCTGACTGGCCGGCACAGAATTTTTTCCACGTGGGATTTCCGAAGCGCAGAATGCCATCCTGACCATAGACAGCCAGTCCTTCACGCATGCTTTCCAGCAAAGTCTGATGGAAGCGGTAGAGAGAACTCAGCTCATCTTGAAGTTCATTGAGCGCGGACAGCTTCCAATGCAATCGCCTATTCTGCATGGGCTTGGCGTCAGCATGACTCAGCGTGCGGCCCGGGCGTATCGTCTGGCGAAGCTGTTGCAGTCGCAAAGTAATTTCACGGTCCACCAGAAGAAGATTCTCCAGTTGGGCCAGCGGCGCAGCCAACAATCCAGCTAGAAGTATTGGCGTGTAAACCAGAAGCTGGTGCGTATGTGTGAACAGCAGATATGCGCCGGCGTAACCGGCAAGCAACAAACCAGAGAGCAGGAAAAGCCCGCGCGCGCCGGGATAGCGAGCCACCAGCCACAGGGCAAAGGAGCTTGTGAGCGCTACCAGCAACCATTGCCAGATGAAACTCACGTAACGAATGGTGCGGCCGGACAAGAGCATGTCCACGGCATTGGCGTTGATTTCAACGCCCGGCATGGGAAGTTGATTGCTCACCGGTGTTGCCAGGCGATCACTCATCTCAATGCCGCCAAAGCCGATCAAGACTGCTTTGCCGCGAAGCTCGGAATGTGGCGCGCCGGATAAAAGTTCTCCAGCTGAGACCACCGCAAATGGAGGCTTGTTTCCTTGTTCATATTGCTGGCGAAAGTCGATCAGCAGTGGCCGGGTTTCAAACTTCTGCAGTGCCGGCGCAGTCCCGCCTGACGAGCTTTCAAGGCTTGCCAGTGTGGGATTAATCAGTTCAGCAAGTTTCAGAGCGAAAGCTGGGCGCGGTCCTTCCGTGGTCGGTTCTTCCAGTGGAATGCTGCGGCAGACGCCGTCTGCGTCGACGATCGCTTGAACGTGTCCAACGCCTTTGGCGCTGTGGCTGAATCGCGGCAACGGATCGATCCACAGGTTGCTATCCAGTGAGCCGGAAATCTTGGCTCCCAGTACCAGATTGGGCGCCGCAGCGATAGCGCTTTCCAGTGCGGCATCATTGGCCTCATCTTCAACTTCGGGCAGCAGGACGTCCAAACCGACGGCTTTTGGTTGCTGCGCAGTCACTTTTCGAATTAACTGCGCCAGTTGTGCCCGTTGCCACGGCCAGCGCCCATAGTGCGCCAGCGTTGTGTCGTCAATGAGAACCAGAGCTACTTGTTGCGAAACAGGTTGAGGTCCGCGCATGCGGAAGAAAACATCGGTAAGGCTCTGGCTCAGCTTCACCACCGGGAAGCTCATGCTGACCAGGGCTACGATTGCCAGCAGGACAAGGTTGCGGCGCAACCAGCGTGCCCACGAGGTCACTTGGCCATGAATCGATTGCGGTGCAGCGGATTGTGATTGTAAGTTCATCGTTCTACTTGCAAATCAATGCCGAGCCTGCGCGCCTTCTGATACAGCGTCTTGCGTTCAATACCAAGCGCCCTGGCAGCACGTGATTTATTGCCTGCGTGCTCCTGCAAAATTCTTACGATATGTTGGCGTTCCATGTCTTCCAGGGTGTTGGCTGCATCACCATGTTGCGCAGCTGCGCCATTTCCATTGCTGCCATTACTATCTGCGATTGGGGCAGCTACACTGCGTTCCTGCTCCACATCGCGCGCGCCAATCTCACCGGACGTGCAGAAGATGGCGAGCCGTTCCACCAGATTTTCCAGTTCGCGCACGTTGCCGGGCCAATGAAACTGGCTGAGCACTTTCACGGCCTCGTCGGTAATTTTGATCGTGCGTTTGTTCTTCGCGTTTGAGCGCTTAAGGAAATGCTGGACCAGGAGCGGAATATCTTCGCGACGCTCTTCCAGTCCCGGCAGCTTGATTTCAACCACACTCAAACGATAGTAGAGGTCTTCACGAAACTGGCCGGCGGCCATCATCTTGCTCAGGTCGCGATTGCTGGCCGCGACAATCCGCACGTCCACCGGTGTGTATTTGTGCGAACCCACTCGTCGTATCTGCTGCTCCTGTACCGCACGCAACAGATTCACCTGAAAGCTCGGCCGGGTTTCAGAGATTTCGTCCAGAAACAAAGTGCCGCCCGTGGCCGCTTCAAACAAGCCAGGACGTGCGCTGTCTGCACCGGTGAATGCACCTTTTTCATTACCGAACAGCTCGCTTTCCAGGATATTTTCCGGAAGAGCGCCGCAGTTCACCGGAACAAAAGGCATTTTCGAGCGCGTACTGTGGTCATGGATCGCCCGAGCGACCAGTTCTTTGCCTGATCCGCTGGGACCGAGAATCAGTACGCTGACATCCGTGGGCGCCACGCGAGCGATGGCGCGATAAACTTCCAGCATCTTCGGGGTGCGACCGATGATGGAGGTTTCCGGACCTTCGTCGGGATTGAAGCTGTCATTACTGCTTGCAGGCATCTGGCTGGCCTGTACCTTGCGAACTACAGCAAGCAGGTCGTCGATCAATAACGGCTTGCTCAGATACTCAAGCGCTCCGGAGCCGAGCGATTTGGCGACGGTCTCAACGCTCATGTGCGCAGTCATCATCACGCAAGAACAGTTCGGCTGCAGGACTTTAATCAGGTCAAGCACATTGAGGCCGTTGGTGGTACCTAAATAGAGGTCGAGAAAGGCCAGGTGCACCGTCTCTTGCCTCAGCAGAGCTTCGGCCGCGCCGATGCTGTTGGCGGCCAGACACTCATAACCTTCGGCGGCCATGATTGACGTGAGAAAACTGCGCGTGGAATCGTCATCATCCACCACCAGGATTCTGAAGCGCGGATTGTTTCTTGCTGCTGTCATTGCGTTTGTCTCTTTCGCCTAGAACCGGTAACCTACGGATCCACTCACCATGTCGGCTCGAAATGCGGCCGTGTTTTGCACCAATTGATAGTGTGAATAGCCGCCTTCAAACTGCCATCGACGGACGAAGAACTGGTTTCTTATCTGGAACTCGCCGGCGGTTGTGTAATTGCCCTGATTGATTTTTTCTGCGCCCAGGTAGCCCAGAGCTTCAAGGCGATAAATTTTTCCCATCGCTAAACGAACGCCGCTGGCTCCAAGATGGCTGCGATACTGTCCGGGATCGAAGTATCCATGGTCGAACGCCTGGGTGAAGTGCAGATGCCGGAATGCGTAGCCGCCGCCGATGGAAATACGGCTGGTGCCGAACCAGCGCATGGCCTCGCCCGATTCACGCTCCACGTGATTGCTGTCAGTGTAGCGGCCAAAGCTCGCATTCACGTTCACTGTCAGGTTGCGTGTGTCATAGCCTGCGTGCGTGTGCCAGCCCTGCCAAAGCAGATCAAACGGGATGGATTCAAAGGTAGGCGCCACCGCGAACTGCGAATAGCCACCGCTCACCACGGCATTCTTGATTGGAAATATCTCCAGGTCGCCGCCGAACAGGGCTTTGCTGCTGGTGTCATTGAATCGAACGGCTCCAGCCGAGGCACGCACGCCGACATATTTGTTGATGCGGTACCCGGCTTCTTCCGTGCCGGAGATTACATTACGGGCGGCTGCTGCAGCGATCCAGAGAGAGGATTCGTCCATCCGAAAGCGCGTGAAAAGCTTGCGGTTGATTTCATAGGGCAGAGATTGCGAGGAATACAGGGCATGGTTCCCGGAACTATCACTGAAATAAGACTGGCTGTCCTGAATGCTGCGGTAGTACTCAGGCCGCCTTTCATTGCCTGAAGCACCCGAAGAAGAAAGGTATTCGTTGTATTGCTGCAGGCCCAGGCTGGTGGGATTGCGCTGAATGGCTGTCTGCAATTCTTCTTTCGCCGCTAATGTCTTGCCTTCCACTACAAGGTTGTGCACCAGGCCGAGTTCCGCTGGTTCATCTCCCGGCCGCGCAGCCAGAACCTCGCGATAAAGCGCATCCGACTTTTGAAAATTCGAGTGATAGCCATAGATCTGCGCCATCGCCAGCTTCGCCTTACGATTCGCCGGTTCTTTTTGCAGAATGGACTCAAGGATTCCCATCGCTTCATGGTCCTGCTTCCTGTACACGTAGACGCGAGCCAGCTGAAGCTGCAAATCCTGGTCATCTGGGAAGCGATGCAGTCCATCTTGAAGCAGACGAAGGGCCTGCGCATGGTCATGGGTATCCAGAGCGCGCTGGCTTTGCGCGACGATTTCGATCACTTCAAGGTCAGACTGCTGCTGGGCATACGCACAGAACGTGAATGCCACGAGCAGAGCGGTGGTGGCCGCGATTCTCATGTTTACTTTTTCTGCCTGTTCTGCAGGGAATACCGTCGAAAACTAAAGCAATTCACAAACCAACTCTCAATTTGTTGAATAAAGGAGGTGTTGGCGGTAGTTTCAGGCCCGGACCTGTGTACAAACGACCTAGTGGGTGTATCCAATTTCAACATAGTTCCTGAAATCAAGGTTAAGCCCTTAAGGGAGTGAACTAAAGGACAGTAACGAATGGGTAAACTGAGTTGTCGGGCGAATTGTAGTGGCTGGATGTTTCGTGATCGGCTATCCAATCGAACGCTGCGAGCACGCAGCTTGTGACAGCCTGCCGGGCGTCTGTGACAGGTTGTCACAGGCAGGCGTTGCGACTCCATTCTTGTCCCAACTGTTTTCAGCAACTTACAAGACATTGAGTTTGGCTACTCGACTGCAATATAGAAGCGCAGACGATAGCTAAAATAAGCGCAAGCCAAGATAAAAGCCGATTCGGACCGGCTCTAATAATAAGGTGGGTGCGGGCGCTGGTAGCGATGAGCCAATGCTGTGAGCGGGGTAAGACAAGAATTCTCGATTGTGTGCGCAAAACAGCGGGGACAGATTTCAAAAGCGCCCGGAGATTCTTCTTACCTCGCAAGTTCTAAAAGTTTTCTTCCGGTTGAGGGAACGCTTCCGGCGCATCTCTCAAGTAGTTAGACAGCGGTGACGGATGTAGTAGAGCGGTAAGACCCTTGAAGGTAAGGTTTCCGGGTTTGCGAAAGCAAGCAGCCTTGCCAAAGTAAAAATGTGAGAGTGCAGCCAAAACAACCTCCTTTTTCCAGATGTGTGAGTAGTGAACAGTAAGAACCAACACTGAATGGGCGGCAAACCAGCCGCCCATATTTTTTTGTCTGGAAATCACCACGTCTTGCGCAGTGGATGGGCTTCCGTATTGAAGACCACCTTGTTCAGGTCCAGCGTGCCCCGCGGAGCATAAATCAGGTAAAGATACTTGAGTGTCTCGGCCAGGAAGAAACTTTCCATGTTGTCATTCTTCTCCCGCGTTTCCACGTTTTTCAGCGCAGCATAGCCTGCATCCGCTTTACAAAATCGAACCAGACTGAGCAGGAAAGTTGATCCCATCTCGGTGTATTTCTCATCCTTGGTGTAGAAGTAAAGATAGTAGGCGGACTCAATAACCTCCGGTCGCAACGGATACCCAGGCGAAGTCACCTGCATCGTCTTGTAGTCGATCTCTTCCGGCTCAATGCCAAACGTTGTCCACATTTTGTATGCGGACTCTTCAAGACGACGTGCGGTGTCAACTTCTCCGCTGCGCGCGAGCACAGCCGGGAAAAAGGCATCCAGGGCTCCGAAGTGGGTCGAGACCTTTTTGCCCGTATTCATATCGACCTGCGCATACCAGAGTCCGGCCTTGGAGCTGTCAGCAAGATATTTGTTGACCGCCTGCACGCTGGTCTTCCACATCTTTTGGCAGTCTTTGTCGCCAAACAGGAGCCATGATTTCAGCAGATATTCATAATAGGAATCAATGCCACCGCTAATGTGGCTGGTGGGATCGATCCACGCGCCCGTTTCCACGTTGATGGTGGAACCAACCAGACCAATCTTGGATCGCCGCTTGTACAACTCGGTGAGAGCGCGCTTGGCCTTGTCATAATAGACAGGCTTGCCCGTGAGCTTGCTGAGCGTGCCGAACTCCAGCAGCAGGGTGCCGATCTCAGCCGGATTGCTTTCAGCGCCGCGGGTCTTGCCCGTCTTGAGATTCACAAACATATAGGGCATGCCAGTGGGTGAATTGAACGCCGGCAGAAGTCGCGCACCCAGATCGTCAGCAAGCGCGAGCAGTTTCTTGTCACCCGTCAGTTGATAGCTGCTCAGCAATCCACCCAGCAGGCGAATCGTGATTTCAAAATTCTTGACTTCAATGTCCTGATTGAATGAGAGATTCTTCGTGATCGCCTCGCGCGCTTTGTCAGCCTCGTCATTCAGGCCCATTAAGATCAGGGTGTCCAGTGCATCCACCGGCGTCATATATAAAGAAGTACCGTACCAGTCTTTGAACCCCTTGGTCAGTGGTTTCAGTTCATCGTGGCCCCATGCATATTCCTTGTAGGCATTCCATGCATAGAGAAACTCCCCGCGTACTTGTAAGGCCATGGGGCCGGGATTCTCGGGAATCTGGATTTCCTGGGCATAACACCGTAAAGACGCCGAAGAAAGCGTGAGCACTAGAACGAATGATAAAAGCCAACGCATGCTGCGATTGCACTCCCTGATTGGTGTGAACAGCTGTTCGATCTTAACGCATGGAGGGGGGCAAAGTAGAGAGGCCGAAAGAATAAGAAAGGCCTCCTTGTGGGAGGCCTTGTGGTGCGAGAAGAAAGAGAGTTATTTGTTGATGTCCTGTTTTGCTTCCACCTTTTTCAGCAGGGCCTCAAGCTGTGGCTTGAACTGGTCCGGAGCGGTACTCACTGAGAGCTTCATTTCCTTTGCCGCCAGGTCGTAATTGCCCTGAGCTATCGCCATGCGTGCATTCTCATTGTGAGCTGCCCAGTGGGTCGGGTTCTTCTTGATGTTGGCGCGAAAGACCTCAAACGCCGCTGCCTGATTACCTTGTTGCTGGAGTTGTCGTCCGTATCCATGCAGGTCAACGGGACTTCCCAGAGGCATCGCTTTGGCGCGAACGGTGTTGGCTTCCTCTTTGCGGTTGAGAGCATCCAGGATGCTGGCCTTGGTGATGAGATTGTCAAAGCGCTCTTCCACTCCGATGGAGCGGTCAGCATATTTCAGTGCTTCATCAAGGTTGGTCTTCTCCGTGAGGAAGTACGTTGCCGAGTCATTCCAGCCTTCATAGGTGTATTGAGCCAGACCGCGAAGCTGGTTATGCAGGCTGTTCGCCACGATCTCATGTGTGTTTACGCCAATGTGAAATGGTACCGCCACTTTTTCCCAGCGCAGGGCCACCACGGTGGAGTCTGGTTTTACGTCGTCAAAGTCATAGGTAAGCGCTTCATGCATATCGGTGGGCTGCGGCTTCACATTGACGCGAAGAGCGTCTTCTTTTTC
Source organism: Terriglobia bacterium (assembly GCA_963755365.1). Lineage (GTDB taxonomy): Bacteria > Acidobacteriota > Terriglobia > Terriglobales > Acidobacteriaceae > Angelobacter. The sequence goes on from CAVWJV010000001.1 coordinate 145,715, forward strand.
ATCATAGGTGAAGCTGCCCCAGGCAGTAGCGGTTTTCGAGAAGATGATGGTCCACTCATTCTCATTGGGGATCATGTGCAAGCCGTAAATGCCTTTGGCCAGGGGTTTACCTTCGATCGTCACCGGATCAGTAACTTCGAAGATGGTGTTTTCATTTGCGCCTGCGCGCCATACCTGGCCGTATGGAACAACGCCGCCCCAGACTTTGCGTCCGTTGATGACAGGACGGTGATACGAGATGGTGATGTCGGTAATCCCGACGCGCTGCATGACCGACGCCCTCTGGCTGGCGCGCGGAATGTCCATGACTGAGGATTGTGCCTGCGCGGTCCGGGCAGAGATACCCAGCGCGGCAGTAAGAAGAAGAATAAACAGTTTTCTGATCATAGTGATTCCCTCGCGATAACAGAAATGTTCATTGAACCGAATTTTTGACGGAGACATGGGCCGGTTTTTTAGACGAACTGGAAGGCCCAGGGTGAGCACTCGACAAGGGAATTTGAATTGCGCATGAGAGGCGTTCGGTACGGACGCGGAAAAAGTCCGTACCGAATTGAACGGTTAGCTTTCGAGCTGTGCATCCATGGTAATTTTTGCATTCAACAGCTTGGAGATCGGGCAGCCTTCCTTGGCGTTTTTGGCTGCTTCGTCAAATTTCGATTTGTCAGCTCCGGGAATTTTCACTTTAACCTGCAAATGAACAGTGGTAACGGCAAAGCCCGAATCAAGCTTTTCCAGAGTAACTGTGGAGGTGGTATCGATGGACTGGGCCGTCATCCCTGCATTGCCGAGTTGTGCCGACAAAGCCATGCTGAAGCATCCGGCGTGTGCTGCGGCAACCAGTTCTTCAGGATTTGTTCCCGGCTGGCTCTCAAATCGCGTTGCAAATGAGTAAGGCGTATTTTTCAAAACTCCGCTGGGCGAAGTAAGTGTGCCCTTACCGTCTTTAAGGCCACCGCTCCAGTGCGCGCTTGCGTTTCGTTGCATAGTCAATTGGCTCCTCTTACAAAATGATCACTGCGATTGTAAATGGAGAAGCACATACACGTGTGGCACAGCCGCCCCCGGCTGTGCGAATCATAAGCTCGCAGGACAACCGGGTGTCCGAAGAGTCATCGACATTACCGCGGCGGACATTTAAACTCAGCAGCCATCCTGAATACTAAAGGGGAGTAATAGATGAAATTTCTCGGTGACCTGGAACCGGTGGCGTATGCAGCGTTCAGAATTGTGGTCGGCTTTTCGTTTATGTGTCATGGAGCGCAAAAGTTATTCGGAGCGTTCGGCGGACATCAAGCCCTGCATTCTCCATTGATGCTGGCCGGAGGCGTCATCGAATTCGGCGGCGGGTTGCTGGTCCTGCTGGGCCTGGTCACGCGCTTTGCAGCTTTCATTTGCAGCGGTGAAATGGCGGTAGCGTACTTCATGATGCATCAGCCCCGGGGATTCATGCCTATTCAAAATGGTGGCGAGACGGCTGTTCTTTATTGTTTCGCATTCTTGATTATCGCCTGTTATGGCAGCGGGAAATTCGCCGTCCATAAGGATTAGAGGCAGTTTCGAGAAGCGGATTTTCGCGACGTATTTTTATCGCGAAAGAACAGACTGCGCGGCATTGGCCGCGAGAGACGCCTTATATGCATCCAGCCCTGCGCCCAGTTGTAGCAGGGCTTCTTTTACGGCGGCCGTTGGAGTTCCAACCCCAATGCGGAAATGGTCTGGCATTTCAAAAAAGCTGCCGGGCACCACGCTTACGTCGTATTTCTCGCGCAATAAGCTGCACAGCTCTTCCACGTTGCCGGTTTTCAGCCGTGGAAAGACAACGGTCCCGTATTCGGGCCAGAAGTAGTCAAGCTCATCCCGGCTCTGCAGGAATGCCAGCAGCAGGCGGCGATTCTCATCGAGCATCGATTTCATCTTCGCTGCGATAGCAGGAAGTTTGCTAAGGGCGACCACGCTCAGCTGCTCTGCGATGAACGGATACGTCGCTGCGTGAACGTCATGCAGGTTCCAAATCCGTTTGGCAAGTTCAGCCGGGGCCAGGACCCATCCGCAACGCAGGCCACTGAGACCGTACGCTTTAGTGAGGCTGTTGGTCACGATAAAGCGCTCTGGATCGATGTGAAATGAGCTCTGTGGGTCCGATTCATAAAGCATCTCACGATAGACTTCATCAACCGTCACGTAAGCATTGTTCCGACGCGCCAGGTTGGCGATCTTCCGCAGCGTTGCGTCGGGCGTGAATGCTCCACTTGGATTATGGAAGTTGCACAGTACGATCATCCGTGTCCGCGCAGTGAGGTTTCTTTCGATTTCAGCTACATCGATCGCGAACCTGTCTTCTGAACGCCGCTTAAAGCGTTTGATATTCAAGCCAAGATACTTTGCCGCAGAGAGTATGGGATCGTACGTAGGAAGCTCGATCAGGATTTCATCGCCCGGCTCCGTAGCAGCGGCGAGCGCAAGATGATTGGCGAACGACGTTCCCATCGCACTAACCACACATTCCTGCGGTACACGATAGCGCTGGGCCAGGGATTCGAGCAGAACGTCATATCCGTAAACAGTCGGCCCGTTGATTTCGAGCTGATCGATGCTTACGCCGAGTTCGGCCAAAGGCAGTCCCACCAGACCGCTGGTGGCCAGGTTGTATTTTGCCGTGGAGTGCAGCTTGGACCATTGCATGTATGGGGAGCCGGCGTTGGCGCGAATACTCATGCGTGTGATGTCCTTCTCCAAATGTAATACACGGGCACGCCGGTGGCTAGAATCGCCAGACCGATCAGCGTATTTCCGGGATAACGATAAAACGTATTCAGCACCACGCTGGCGCACGAGAGACAGAAGAAGGCGGTGGTCCAGGGATGCCCAGGCATGCTGAAGCCCGGCGCCGGGCCGCGTTTACGCAGCAGAAAAAGGCAGCTCGCCGTGAGCGTGAAGAACGTATAGTCCATGGCGGTCACGTAATTCAGGATCTGATCATAGCGTCCGGAGAGAAGAATCACGACCGTCCAGATGCTCTGCAACGTGATTGCGACGACCGGGACGCGCGTTTTCGGATGCACCCACGCCAGTTGGCGAAAGAAAACCCCATCTTCCGCCATGGCAAAGTAAACGCGCGGTGCGGTGAGCACGCTTTGGCTGAGAAATCCTAAAGTCGATACAGCGATCCCCAGAGCAATCAGTGTGGCGCCTTTTTGTCCCAAAGCCAGGCGCATTACGGCAGATGCAGGCGTATGCGATTCCGCCAGGCCATTGACTCCCAGTGTGCGGACGCAAATGAAGTTCACTGAAATATAAAGTGCGGCAACGCCGATCACGCCGAGCACCAGAGCGCGGGGCAGATCACGACGCGGTTGTTTCAACTCGCCGGCGACGAAGCACGCGGTCTGCCATCCACCATAAGCAAAGAGCACAGGCACCATGGCGGCGCCAAACGCTGAAAGTAAACTGCCGGACATCGGCTGGTCCAGAACGGGATGCCATTCAACCCGTGGTCCGCGCACCAGAAACGCGCCCGCAAAAACCAGAAGTGCGATGGCAAAAATCTTAATCACCATCAGCGCGCTTTGCACTGTACCGCCGGCGCGCACCCCGAAGCAGTTGATGACGGTAAGAATGAACAGCGTGGCCACCGCGATCTGCCAGTCGCCGACATGAATTCCAGTGAGTTCCAGGAAATAGCGTGCGAAGGTGACGGTCACGGCCGCCATTCCACCCGTCTGGACGACCAGCAGCAATACCCATCCATAAAGAAATGCGGCCAGGGGATGATAGACATCGCGCAGGTAAGCGTATTGTCCGCCCACCTCCGGCATGCGATCGGCCAATTCTGCCCATATGAACGCGCCAGTGAGGGCAATAAGTCCGCCGGCCAGCCATGCACCCAGAACCAGCCAGGGCGTGTGAACACGCTGAGCGACCACATACGGATTGATAAAGATGCCCGCGCCTACGGTTCCACCCATGACCAGCATGGTGGCGTCAAATAGACCCAGTCGGCGAGCCAGAGCTTGCGATGGTTGGGACGCTGATGAATTCAAGGAGTCAATTCTTCAAATCGCGTTGCGAGAGGATCCGCAACGCGAGGGAGAATCATACACGCCGGCGCTGAGCTAGGCCTTGGCTTTTTTTCTGCGCTTGCCGCCAGTAAAGCGGGCCAGGACCCGCTGGGCCAGCAGGCCGAAAAGGAACGCCATCGCAAGGAGTCCGCCCCAGTGCGTGTGAGTGAAGCCATAGAGACCCGAGAGGTATTCGTGTATGCCGAAGCCGGCCAGTCCGGCGATCCCGCCGAAGATTACCGGCGTGAGCATCACAAAGACATTGGGAATCATGGAATCGCTTTTGCCCCGCATCAGGGATTGTGCCGTGCCAAAGCATGACCCCAGCAATCCGAAAAGCAGCACCGGACCAAGCAAACGGACTTGCCCGGAGAGCAGCATGAAAGGCAGAAAAGCAATGACCGCAGCACTGCAGATCACCAGAAGAATACGCAGGTGATCACCGGTGAGACGGGTGCGGTAGTACTGATTGCTGGATTCCTCGTCGCGCAGTTTCATGGCGTCAGCCAGGCGGTCTGCCGTGAGCTGGTCGTCAGCTACTGCCAGCAGGTTGTCCATGGCTTCGCCGCGCCATGATGAAATCTTGAGCGCTTCTTCGCGCAGAATGTATGCCCGGGTAATCAATTCGCCTTTGTTCAGGCCATGCACGGCAAAGCGCTGTGCGGCATGCAAACCGAAGAGACCGCCTTCAATGTCATTGGATTCCAGGCAGCGCAAAACATTGTCGAGCTGTTCATGCGCGGCTGCGGCCCATGATTTATCGCCAGCGGCGCCACGGCGTTCCAGAAAAGCAAGCTCAACGCGGAAGGCCTCTGATTCGCGCAGTAAACGGTCGCGGACGCGTTCATCTTCAATGGAAGCGCGTTTTCGTATGACGAAGGCGATGGGCGGTGGCAGCCTTGCACACTGGCTGCGCTTTTTGTATCACTGGTTGAGGCTGGGTCTGCGTTTCTACCGGAACGGTAACTGCTTTTGCGGAGGTGCTGCCGAGTCTTGAAATGAGCGATTTCTCCTGCGCGTGGGTTAGACGCTGAATGGCAGCGGGTAGAGGAAGCCACACCGATTCACCAATCACTTCTCCAGCCGACATCGGGGTTTTTTCTTCAATGACGCTCATCTTCCAGAACATGACTAATTTGGGGACGCCGTTGTCGGCGTAACTGATGGTTCCCAGATAGTTGCCAAGCCGGCAGGTGCAACCTGTTTCGGCTTCAACCTCGCGCAGGACCGCGTCCTGAAATGACTCGTTATCCCGGACTTCGCCCTTGGGCAGCGTCCAATCCTGTTCACGCTTGCGGTAGACGATCATGATTTCATCGCCGTTTTGCGCGGATCGCTGGATGATCCCGCCCGCAACACGTATTACCGGAGCTTCTACCGGAACCATTTCTGTTGCCATAGTTGTTCAGCTCAGGATTGTAGCTGCTTTACAACCCGAGGTGAACTGGATTCTTTTCCACAGAGCAGAGAGTTGAAGAAACGCCAGCAAGCGGTAAGGAATCGGCGGGGGTTACGCTGGAGCTGAAGGCTGTGAATCACCCGCACCACCAAGATACGCATGGCGGATGTAGTCATTGTGGAAGAGCATCTCGCTGGGGCCTTCCAGCGTGATTTTGCCGGTTTCCATGACGTAGCCGTAGTGAGAGACCTGGAGAGTGTAATTCACGTTCTGGCCGACCAGCAGGATGGTCACTCCCTGGCGCGCGATGTTGGCGATCAGTTCGAAGATTTCGTCGACGAGTATGGGCGCCAGGCCCAGGGAGGGCTCGTCCAGCATGAGTAGCTTCGGTTCCGACATCAGGCCACGGCCGATAGCGCACATCTGCTGCTCGCCGCCGGAGAGCGTTCCCGCCATTTGCCTGCGGCGTTCTTTCAGTCGCGGAAAAAGTGCGTAGATCCGCTCCAGACCACTGTCGGCCTTTTTGCGCAATGCCGGCAGGAAACACCCCATCAGGAGATTTTCCTCCACTGACATTCCCGGCCACAGTTGCCGGCCCTCAGGTACAAGACTGATGCGTCGTTTCACGCGGTCACGAGATGAAAGGGAAGTAACGTCATCACCGTTGAGCAGGATCTTGCCACCTGTCGCCGGCAGAACTCCGGCAATGGCGTTCAGTGTAGTGGTCTTGCCGGCGCCATTTGAGCCAATGATGCAGGTGACTTTACCCGTGGCAATCGCCAGTGAAATGCCCCAGATCACTTGGGTGGCCCCGTAACGGACCTCAAGGTTCTGCACCGTAACGAAGTTGGCCATTGCCGGGCTGGGCTTGCAAAGATTCAGGCACGCTTTTTGTTCCCCAAAGTAGTTTTACCCAAATAGGCTTCAATGACAGAGTCGTCATTTTGAATCTCTTCCGGCTTGCCTTCCGCAAGCTTCTGGCCAAAGTTGAGAACGGTGATGCGGTCACAGACTGACATGATGGCTTTCATGTCGTGTTCCACGTACATGATCGTGGTGCCTTTTTCGCGCACGACATGGAGAAGATCCATCATGGCGTGGGTCTCTGATCCTGTCAGGCCGCCGCAAATTTCGTCAAGCAGTAAGAGTTCGGGTGCGGTGGCCAGCGCGCGCGCAACTTCGAGCCGCTTCTGTTCGCCCAGAGATAACATTGAAGCCATCTGGTTGGCTTTGCGATCCAGGCCAACAAGCTTCAGCGTTTCCATGGCGTGTTCTTTAGCGACGGAGGTAAGCGTGACTGCGCGACGGCCGTAATGCACCGCAAGTTGCACGTTCTCCAGCACCGTGAGCTCTTTGAACGGACGCACGACCTGGTGCGTGCGAGCTACGCCCTTCTTTACCAGTGAGGCGGAATCAAGTCCGGTGACGTCACCGCCGCGAAAATGAACTTTGCCGGACGAAGGGCGTTGCGCTCCAGTGATCACGCTGAAGAGCGTTGTCTTGCCTGCACCGTTGGGGCCGATAAAGCCACAGATCTGCTTCTCAGGAATATCAAACGTCACGTTTTTCAACGCGGCCACGCCCCCAAAGTACTTCGTCAGCGTCGTTACTTCCAGGATCTTCACTTCTTTTTCTCCTGAAGAGCCGTCGCAGCAGTCCCAGCAAGCCGTCCGGCTCCAGCAAAATGATAACTATCAATAGTGTTCCATAAAGCAGCAAGTGGACATTGGGGAACCTGGCCACCAGCTCTTCTTCTACGATGCCAAAAACCACGCCACCCAGCACTGCGCCCCAGACCGTTCCAATCCCGCCGATGACCGGCATTAGAAGGATGGAGATTCCGGTTTGAAAAGCAAACACGTCACCTGGATAAAAGAAAGCGGCGCGGCGGGCATAGATGCCTCCGGCGATCCCGGTAAGCGCGGCGGCGATGGCATGAATCCAGAGCTTTGAAGTGTACGGGTTTACGCCGATGTCAGAGGCAGCGTCTTCATCCTGCTTGATCGCGCGCAGGGCCAGGCCAAATCGGCTATTGGCGACCAGAATGGAAACACCTACCGCCAGCGCAACCGCCACAATTGCAGAATAGTAATGTTCGTTGGGGCGGAACGCGCCAGCTTCCTGAATTCGATATCCACTGGCTCCGCCGGTGATATCGATATTGTTCATAATGACGCGGACGGCTTCCGTCACACCGATCGTGGCGATGACAAAGTAAGGACCGCGCAATCGGAAGGTTGGCAAGCCAATGAAGAATGACGCAAGAGCGGCGATGGCTGCGCCGCCAAGAAATCCAAAGTAAGGAGAACGGCCATACTGCATGAGAAGAGCCGTGGTGTACGCGCCCAGGCCGAAGAATACGGCAAAGCCGAAGGAGACCTGTCCGGCCATGCCTCCCAGCAGGTTCCAGGCTACGCTGGTGGTGGTCCAGACCGCAGTGATAAAGATGAGTCGAAGGATATTGTCGCTGACGCTGGTGACGGGCAAGAATAGGAGTATCAGGAGCAGTATCCAGGGGAACACCAGATTCAGTTTTCCGCCCAGGGTGGCAGGTAACTTCATGCCGCCCGCCATTTCCTGTTGAACAGGCTGGCCAGACCCTTCGGCATTACCAACAGAACCACTACGAGTAACGCAAATGAAATTGCAGGTTGGTAGCTGGCTGGGACTTTGATAATGCTGAAAGTTTCCACCAGGGCCAGCACGACAGCTCCCAGGGCGACGCCGGAAACCGAATCAAGTCCGCCAAGAACGATGATGACGAATGACCTGAGCAGGAACTGCCTGCCAAAGTCAGGACTGAAGGAATAAAGCATTCCCAGCAGTGCGCCGGCGAATCCCGCGAAGGCCGTCCCGACGCCAAAAGTGAGGCGCGAAGTCTTTTCATCATCCACGCCGACAATCTGCGCTGCGTATGGATTTTGAATCAGCGCACGCATGGACCGCCCGAACCATGTACTGCGGAAGAGCACCTGCAGAAACAGCATGCAGACCACGGCGCAGGCAAAGACGATCAGGTTGACTTTGGGAACCGATATTTGCCCGATTTGAACGGACGAAAGCGTGAGAGGCGTCAGGATGGACCGGTCTTCATTGCCCCAAACGAGGTAGCCGATGTTTTGCAGTACCAGCCAGAAACCGAACATCAGCAGAAGGGAAGCCAATGTTGGGGTGTCTGATTTGGGCAGCCAGCGTATCAGCACTTTGTGCACGATCATGCCGAAAACGAAGAAGACCGGAAGCGCGAGCACTGCGCCCAATACGGGATCAATGTGAAAGCGCTCGTACATCTCCAGAGCGAAATACGCTCCCAACATCAGGAAGCCGGCGTGGGCGAGGTTGACGATCTTCATGACGCCATAAACGACCGTCATCCCCACCGCCATGGCAGAATAAACGCCCGCCAGCAAAAGGGCCTTCAACAGCAGATCGAGATACTCGATTGCATCCATATCAGTCGGTCATTACCAGTAAATCAGAGTTCTTACTTGCTGGGTGTAGGGGCAATTGCAGGCCCCGTGGCCGAGTCTTTGGGGAAAACAATATCGACCTTGTTGTCCGGTTTATTTTGCGTGATCACAAATGGATATTCTGACTGCCCATCCTTGCCGAATTTCAGACTCTGTCCTGGCAGGATGGAATCTTTGAGCTCGGCTTTTTTTAGCGCGTCGCGGATCGCAGTTTTGTCGAGCGTGCCGGCGCTTTCAATGGCCTTGGCCAGGATGCGCATGCCGTCATAGGCTGGTGCGGCGTACCATGAATCCACGTCATGGCCGGTGAAGGCCTTATAGTCATCCACGAACTTCTTCGCTTGCGGATAAGGCAGCATTTTTGACCACCAAATGCCGGCGAAGATGTAGTCCGTTCCAGCGCCCAGCGCCTTGCGTGCATCTGATTCCGGGCCGCGTGCGCCATAGCTGATCATTTCATGATGCAGGCCATTTTGGAGATATTGGCGATGCATGGTGATGTAATCAGGCAGGTGGGCGTCAGAGAGGAAGATGTCGGCCTTAGACGATTTCACCTTTTGCAGAACGCCGGAGAAATCCGTGGCGTTCAGCTCAAATTTCTCATTCATCACAATCTGAAAGTAGCCCGGATGTTTGTTTGACCATTCGGTAAAGCCGGTGATGTAGTCGACGCCGTGGTCAGTGTTCTCCACCACCATGGCTACCTTGGCGCCTTTCTTAATCTTGCCTGCGTCCATCAGGCTGCCGATGAACTCCGCGGAAGTGGTGCCGATGAGGGCCACCGGACTGAGAGTGCCGAACGCGTATTGATAGCCTTTGCCGAAGATGGCGGTAGCGCCGGCGCCAGTGGTGATCCAGGGAGTCTTGTAGCGGTCCGGCATTACGGATTCAGCCTGACCGAGTGCGGTGGAATAGCCGCCAAGAACGGCAATGACGTTGTCGGAACTCATGGCGCGTTCCGTCAATGAAGCGGACTTGGATGAGTCCGACTGATCGTCGTAGAAAACTTCCTTGATCTGCAGTTTCTTGCCTTTGTCTTTCACCATGATGCCGCCGGCGTCATTGATCTGTTTGATGGCCAGATCAATGCCCTCTTTCTGATACTGTCCGGGACGGCCTTCCTTGCCCGTGATGGGAAGGACAACGCCAATGTTGATTGTGTCCTGTGCGGCGGAAAACAACACACCGACGCTGGTGACGAACAAGGCCAGAACTACCAGTCGATTGGTCGCACTACGAAGCAACGTTGAATTTCGCATTCCGGTCTCCCTCCAAGAGAGCTCTATGGTCTAGAAAGATAAAGAAGATTGCTCTGGCAGCCAAACTGAAGCCCACGAATAATAGCGCCACGCCCGCGTAAGGACAAGCGTATAGTCATTTTTCCTTTGTTACGGATTGAAGAAGTAATGCGTGGCGCGCTCCGCACGTAAAGATAGCTTTAGAAACAAAAATTTTTTCAGGCATACAGTCGACCACTTCATGGCCCCTGAGATGAAGGGGCCGCTCTTGCGGATGCTCAGATCCATGCATGCCGGCAATGAGCAACTCACGAGGGCGTGAGCTTGGCGGCGGAATGTGTTTCAATAATGAAATACTTCTCGCGGCCGCAGTGCTGCAAGGTACTCACGCCGCGGATTGTCTATCAGATAACCAAGTATCAGATAACCACTATCAGACAACATGGCAACTCGGGAGCGCGCAATCCAATGATCAGCAATCCAATGATGAGCACAGAAACCGCCGTGGCAGTTCCGAACTTAATCAACGGTGAGTGGACCACATCATCCGCTGCCGAAATGCTGGACGTCATCAATCCGGCGACAGGTGAGGTCATTGCGAGAACGCCGCTATCCAGCGCTGCTGAAGTTGGGCTGGCGGTAAAGGCTGCGGCAGATGCATTCCCGGCGTGGCGGCGCACCCCACCGGAAGATCGTATTCAATATCTGTTCAAACTGAAGGCGCTTCTCGAAGAACATATCGACGAGCTGGGCCGCATCATCACGCTGGAAAACGGCAAGACGTTTGCCGAAGGTAAGGCCGAACTGCGGCGCGCAATTGAAAATGTTGAAGTGGCGTGCGGTATTCCCATGATGATGCAGGGCTACAACCTGGAAGACGTGGCCCGGGGCATCGACGAGATGATGATCCGCCAGCCATTAGGCGTGGTGGCGGCGATCACGCCATTCAATTTCCCGGGGATGATTCCGTTCTGGTTCTTGCCCTATGCCATCGCCTGCGGCAACACGTTTGTTCTCAAGCCCTCAGAGCGGGTGCCACTGACCATGCGTCGCGCCATTGAACTTCTGCAGCAAACAGGATTGCCGAAGGGTGTAGTCAACATCGTGAATGGCGGGAAGGAAGTGGTCAACGCACTGATCGACCATCCTGAGGTCCGCGCCATCAGCTTTGTCGGTTCAACACCCGTTGCGCGACACGTATACGCGCGCGGCGGCGAGCACGGCAAGCGCGTGCAATGCCAGGGCGGAGCCAAGAACCATGTCATTGTTCTGCCCGATGCAGACATGGACATGACAACCCAGATCATCAGCGACAGCGCGTTCGGTTGTGCAGGGCAGCGCTGCCTGGCTGTTTCAGTCGCCGTAACAGTGGGTGAGGCGCAGAAGAAATTTCGGGATTCTATTACCGCAGCGGCGGCAGCTCTGAAGGTAGGAAACGGGCTTGATGCGGACGTTCAGATGGGCCCGGTCATCAGCCAGAGCAGCCGGGAGCGAATCGAATCTCTGATCGACCTGGGCGCAAAAGAAGGCGGCAAGCTGATCGTCGACGGCCGCAAAGCCAAGAGTCCCGAAATACGAGCGCGGCAGCTTTGTAAAGCCAACTGTACTGGACGCGCTTCCTGCCAGCAGCGAACTCACGAATACAGAGATCTTTGGACCGGTGCTCAGTCTGGTGCATGCCGATGACATGGATGAAGCGCTCGATTTTCTTGCCAAGAGTCCGTTTGGCAACCAGGCATCACTGTTTACGTCCAGCGGTGCTGCAGCGCGGCGGTTCCGTTATGAAGCGCCGGCAGGGAACATTGGCATCAACATTGGAGTGGCTGCTCCCATGGCGTATTTCCCGTTCAGCGGATGGAAAGACAGCTTCTTTGGAGTCCTGCACGGGCAGGGTCGCGACGCCGTGGAATTCTATACGGAGAAAAAGGTGGTGGTGGAACGGTGGGCGAAGGACCATTCGCGCAAGTTCTGAGACGCCTGAGACTTCAGCGCGTGCCTGAACCAGAATCCGCGAATGCCTAGCGCTCTCCCCAGATGAATACTCACAAAGTTTGACGAATGAGGGCTTCGCCTCGATTAACTCTTGACAATATTGGGAATACGACTACCCTGTTTGCCGAATCAGAAGGCCTCCTAAAACCCACTCTCTAAGGGCGAGGGAGAAGTATTTTTTGCCGGGCCCAGGCACAGTGAGATGGTTGGATTCCTCTTGCGATAAGTCCTGTCCGGTCTTGAAAGCATTGAAGATAGTCCAACGAATCTACAACTTTCAGAGGCAGACCCTGGCCGGTCTGACCTCTCGCCCAGGAGGGTCAAATGTCAAGCAGCATTCCTCTGCCGGTGACTTCATCAGATCAGATCTCAACATTCTAAAATCTGGTCCGTCATCCTGGCATCTTCCGTTGGAACAATGATCGAGTGGTACGACTTCTATATTTTCGGCACTCTTGCCGTGTTTCTGGCGCCTAAGTTTTATCCGCCAGAACAATACAGCTGTTCGCGTATATCGCCTATCTGGCAACGTTTTTCGTCGGATTTGCGGTGCGACCTTTCGGCGCCCTCTTCTTCGGGCGCATTGGCGACCTTGTTGGCCGTAAGTATGCATTCTCGTAACGCTCACGATCATGGGCGGCGCTACTGCCTTAGTGGGTGCTTTGCCCACCTTTGCCACTGCTGGCTGGTTTTCTCCCGTCGTGTCTAATTATTTTGCGCGTCCTTCAAGGTCTGGCGCTGGGCGGTGAATACGGTGGCGCAGCCGTTTACGTTGCGGAGCACGTGCCCGATAGCAAACGCGGCTTTTACACCAGCTTCATTCAGATTACGGCAACTCTTGGCCTGTTTGTTTCCTCGCTGTGATTCTGGGAACCCAGTAGAACGATGACTGACGCCAGTTTCAAAGAATGGGGCTGGCGCATTCCGTTCCTCGGTCGCTGATCCTGGTGACGATCTCTCTCTACATCCGTCTGAAGATGGAAGAGTCTCCGATATTCCAACAGATTAAGAGCGCGGGAATGACCTCGACCCAGCCGCTGAAAGAAGCCTTTACGCAATGGCCAAACCTGAAGCAGGTGCTGATTTCGCTTTTCGGCGCGACGGCCGGACAAGGCGTGGTCTGGTATACGGGCCAGTTTTCGCGTTGTTCTTCATGACAGCTATCCTGAAGGTCCCAGGCCGCGGATGCGAACATAGTGATTGCCAAAGCCTTGTTGCTGGGAATGCCTATGTTTGTTTTGTTCGGATGGCTCTCTGACAAGAGTTGGTCGCAAGAAGATCATCATGGCCGGACTGCTGCTGGCGTTGGCTCTATCCTATTTAGCATACCGGGAGACAGACTGTCGGTATCAATCCCGCTATGCAGCGCGCAGCGACAGACAACGTGGTGCACGTGGAAACTACCGAATGACGGTTGATCCGTGACCGGACGGTTCTTACGCCACAAATCGCGGATGCAACGGGTAAATTCGTTGACTGCGGCGTTAGCCGAAGACGCTATAAAAACATGCTTTCGCTGGTCTTCGTGCAGTTGATCTTCGTCACCATGGTTTACGGGCCAATCGCGGCGTTATCTGGTTGAGGCCTTTCCTGCAAAGGTCAGGTACACGTCGCTGTCATTGCCATACCACATCGGCAACGGCATATTCGGAGGATTGGTACCGCTGTTGCGTGTGATCCCGGCTGCGACCGGCAGATCCGTTTGACGGTCTTTACTATCCGATTGTCATTGCTAGCTCTAACGTTTATCTTCGGACGCATTCATGCTCCGAGACACCGAGGGAATAAAAATCTGGCAGGAAGTGGCCAAGAAATAGACCAGCATCCGCTTGCAAGTGTTCCGCCAAGTGGGTATACGATAATGTTTCGAACCAGCGGGTGGCATAAGTGCCACCCGCCTCATCGTTGCGCCATCCCCAGGGGGCCTGCGGTTCGAAAGAAGTTTTGTTCGAAGACAAATTTGAGAGTAGTGAGATAGAAGGGGTCTCTGCCATGGCTGACGCTCGCGTAACCAAACCGGAGGAAGAAGAGCTGGAAGCAAACGAATCGCAGATTGCGGTGCACTGGAGGGAAGAGGAGTACTACTATCCAAGTCCCAGGTTCACAGGACAAGCCAATCTATCTGATCCTTCAGTCCTTGAGCGGTTCAGCGAAAAGAATTTCCCCGAATGCTTCCGCGAATATGCAGACCTTCTCTCCTGGGACAAGTACTGGCACACCATGCTCGACACCAGTGACGCTCCTTTCTGGAAGTGGTATGCCGGCGGCGAACTGAATGCCTGTTACAACTGTGTTGACCGCCATCTGGAAAAACACCGGAATAAGGCAGCTTTCATCTTTGTAGGTGAGCCCGAAGAAGATCCGCCGGTCTCCATCACCTACCAGGACCTTTACTATCGCGTGAATGAGATGGCGGCGTTATTGCGTGACTTCTGCGGATTGAAGACAGGCGATCGCGTCACCATCCACATGCCGGTGGTGCCGGAACTGCCAGTCACCATGCTGGCATGTGCGCGGCTTGGCCTGGTCCACTCCGTGGTTTTCGGAGGCTTCAGCGGTGAAGCGTGCGGCATGCGCGCAGCCGACTCCGGCAGCAAAGTGCTGGTCACCATTGACGCTTACTATCGTGCCGGCAACCTGACCGACCACAAAGAGAAAGCTGACACAGCCGTCAAGATTGCAGAAAAAGAGGGCAATAAAATTGAAAAGGTACTTGTCTGGCGGCGGCAGGCGGGCAAATACCATTCCGCCACGCCGATGGTCCCGAATCGCGATTTCTTTGTGGATGAAGTCCTGAAGAAATATCACGGGCAGATCGTCGCGCCGGTTTCCATGCCCTCCGAAGCCCCGCTCTTCCTGATGTACACCAGCGGAACTACGGGCCGCCCTAAAGGTTGTCAGCACGGCACAGGTGGTTACCTTTCTTACGTGGCAGGCACTTCAAAATATATTCAGGACATTCATCTGGAAGACGTCTACTGGTGCATGGCCGATATTGGCTGGATCACCGGCCACTCCTACATCGTTTACGGTCCGCTGGCTCTGGCCGCGACCAGCGTTCTATACGAAGGCGTACCCAACTATCCGGACGCCGGTCGTCCGTGGCGCGTGGCGCAACGGCTGAATGTAAATATCTTCCACACTTCGCCGACTGCGATCCGTATGCTGCGCAAGGCCGGCCCTGACGAACCCGCAAAATATGACTATCACTTCAAGCACATGACCACTGTTGGCGAACCGATTGAGCCGGAAGTATGGAAGTGGTATTACCAGGTCGTAGGCAAAGGCGAAGCGGTAATCGTCGACACATGGTGGCAAACGGAAAATGGCGGTTTCCTGTGCAGCACCAAGCCGGCAATCGATCCCATGAAGCCAGGCAGCGCCGGGCCTGCGTTGCCGGGAATTTATCCCATCATCTTTGACGAGTCAGGTCAGGAAGTGAAGCCGGGATCAGGCAAGGCAGGGAACATCTGCATTCGCAATCCCTGGCCGGGAATTTTCCAGACCATCTGGGGCGACCGCGACCGTTTTGTGCAGCAGTATTACGCCAAGTACAACAAGAATAAAAAAAGCACGGACTGGCACGATTGGCCTTACTTCGCCGGTGACGGCGCCGTCCAGGCGCCCGACGGATACTTCCGCATTCTGGGTCGCGTGGATGACGTGATCAACGTTGCCGGACATCGTTTAGGCACCAAGGAGATCGAGTCAGCATGCCTGATGGTCAATGAGGTCGCTGAGGCCGCCGTGGTGCCGGTGGCTGACGAAGTCAAGGGCCGCGTGCCTGAAGTTTACGTGGCGCTCAAGCCGGGAATCGCGGCGTCGCCAGGCATCGAGAAGAAAGTGGTTGAAGCGATTGAAACGCAGATCGGCAAGATTGCGCGTCCGAAAAAAGTACATATTGTTCCTGACATGCCGAAGACGCGCTCAGGTAAGATCATGCGGCGCGTGCTGGCGGCCATTTCCAATCAGCTTGATACCGGCGATGTAACTACTCTGGCAAACCCCGATATCGTGGAGCAGATCAGGGTGATGGTGCAGGGTGACAAGAAGGTAGTGAAAAAGGACGCTCCGGAAGATCTGAAGAAATTTGGAGAAGAGCGTTAAGTATCAGACAAGGAAAAGAAGATTAGTTCGAGCACAGAAGTCGGTGGTGTACGAAGTACGGTTTTACGCTAGTGTCGCACGACATTGAGGAGGCGTTAATGAAAGACCGGAAAAAAGGTACTGGAGTATCCCGTCGTGACTTTATCAAGATTGCCGGAACGGGCGGCATGGCTGCTGGAGCGCTGGGACCGGCGTTTCTGTTTCCTGAGAGGGCCGCAGCCCAGCAGAAAACCCTGAAAATCCTGCAGTGGAGCCACTTTGTCCCGGCTTACGATCAGTGGTTTAACAACACTCTTGCCAAGCAATGGGGTGAAAAACACAACACCAACGTGATTGTGGATAACATCAATCTCACCGATCTCAATACCCGTGCTGCTTCTGAAGCGCAGGCGAAAAAGGGTCATGATATCTTCATGTTCCTCTCACCGCCGGCCGCTTATGAAAAACAAGTCATTGACATGAGCAACGTGTACCAGGAAGTGGAAAAGAAACACGGCAAGAAGATTGATCTGGCCCACAAATCCACTTACAACCCCAAGACGAAGAAATATTTCGCGTTCTCTGACTCGTACGCCCCCGATCCGGGCAACTGGCACAAGGACTGGTGGACAGAAGCAGGCTTCCCGAACGGCCCAGACACCTGGGACGATCTCCGTGCCGGCGCCAAGAAGATCAAGGACAAGAACGGCCATCCCTGCGGCATCGGTCTGGCCCAGGAACTTGATACCAGCATGGCCATGCGCGCGTTGCTCTGGTCATTCGGTGGCGCTGAGCAGGATGTTGAAGGCAACGTAACCATCAACTCCAAGAACACCATTGAAGCGTTGAAATTCATGAAAGCGTTGTATCAGGAATCTGAGACGGCAGAAGTGTTTACCTGGACGCCGCCTTCGAACAATCAGGCGATGCTGGCCGGACGCGTTTCCTACGTGGCCAATGCCATTTCCATCACCCGCCAGGCTGAACGCGAAAAGATGGCCATTGACAGCAAGATCATGATCAGCCGGGCGCTGAAGGGACCTGCTCGCCGCATTGCCGCGGAACACGTAATGAATTGTTACGTGATCTGGGACTTTGCCGAAAACAAGGATGGCGCACAGCAATTCCTGATCGATTACATTGATGCCTTCCATGACGGTTTCATCGCAGGACAGTTCTATAACTTCCCCTGCTTCCCCAGCACTGTTCCCAAGCTGAAGGAAGAGATTGCCAGCGATCCGCGCGCAACGCCGAACAATAAGTACGCGGTCCTGGGCGATGTTCTGGACTGGGCCACCAATGTTGGCTATCCCGGTTATGCAACCGCGGGCATCGACGAAGCGTTCAAGACGTGGGTAATCCCGACGATGTTCGCTAAAGTCGCACGCGGCGATGAGACTCCGGAGAATGCAGTCGCAGCGGCAGAAAAAGAATACAAGCGCATCTTTGACAGATGGAAGTAAGGACTGTTCGACAGATAGAAAAAATCATTTGACTCAAGGACCGTCAGAACACCGGCGGTCCTGAACTTATCAATAGGGAAACCACACGGGGGCTCGATGGCTGTCGTTCAGACACGTAACCTGACGAAAATATTTAAAGAAGGAGAGCTGGGAGCCGTCAATAACGTGGACCTGGAAACTCGCGAAGGCGAGTTTCTGGTTTTTCTGGGGCCGTCCGGTTCCGGAAAGACCACTCTCTTGCGCATGATTGCCGGGCTGGAAACACCTACGTCCGGTGAAATTCTTATCGGCGGAAAAGTAGTGAATAACATGACGCCGAGAGAGCGCAGGATTGCCATGGTCTTCCAGAGTTATGCGCTCTATCCGCATCTCACTGTCTACAACAACATTGCATTCCCTCTCAAGGCGCAAAACGTTCCCGAAGAACCTGCACAAAGAGAAAGTTGAATGGGCGGCATCGCTGCTCAGCATCGGCGGCCTGCTGCAGCGCAAACCGCGTGAACTCTCCGGTGGTGAAAGGCAGCGCGTAGCACTGGCGCGCGCCATCGTGCGTGAGCCTTCGGTCTTTCTGCTGGACGAGCCACTCTCCAACCTTGACGCCAAGTTGCGCCTGTCTGCCCGTGAAGAACTGGAACGGTTCCATCGTCGTGTGGGCACTACTACTATTTACGTCACGCATGATCAGGTTGAAGCCATGGCCATGGGCGATCGCATCATGGTCCTCAACAAGGGCGTCGTGCGGCAATTTGCAACGCCCCGTGAAGTCTACGACGATCCCGCTGATACCTTCGTCGCAACGTTTCTCGGCTCGCCGCCTATGAACCTGGTGGAAAACGGCGACCTCATCGTGGGATTCCGCCCTGAACATTTCCGCCTGGCGGAAGAGGTGAAGGAAGCCAAGGTCAACTTCAAGTTTCGCGTGGAAAACGTCGAATATCTCGGCGCGGAATTCATCCTGAGCGGACTCATCATGGGCGGCCAGCTCGATGGCAAGAAAGTCGTCGCGCGTTTGTTGCTGGGACATACGTACGAAGTTGGCGTGACGTATGACTTTGCGGTGCCGGAGCGCCATCTGAAATTCTTTGATCGGACTACGGAAAAGAAAACTGAAGCGAGGGCGCTGGCATGGGCATGACCCCAGCAGTAAGCGCCGAACCGCATTCCGTACCGCCACCGAAAAGGACGAAGGTCAAATCTATGGGAGCGGCGCAGAGCCCGCTGTTGGGTGCGGCCATGTTCGGTCCCGCCATCCTCTATATCGGGCTGCTGATTGCCGCACCATTCCTGCTGGCGATTTTTTACGCCTTCAGTGATGCGCGCATCGGCAGCAACGAAATTCACTATGTAGGGTTTGAGAACTTCCGCAGCATTCTGCAAAGCCCCAGCTTCATCAAGGCGATCAAGAACTCCATTGTCTTTACCGTCTTCGCACAGATCATCGTCATTATCTGTTCCAACATTCTTGCCATTGTGCTGGAAAAGAAGTTTCGCGGACGCGGCCTGGTACGTTTCCTGATCCTGCTGCCATGGGTGGCGCCCGTTTCGCTTGGCACTATCGGATGGAAATGGATCCTCGATTCCATTTACAGCGTGATCACATGGGTCCTGGTCTGGGCGCATCTGGTGAAGCCCTATGACGCGCCCATGTGGCTGGGTCAACCTTATCTGGCCATGGCGTCGGTCATCCTGGTACATTGCTGGCGATTGATTCCTTTCTCTACCGTCATCCTGCTCGCTGGACGTACCGCAATTCCCAAGGAAATTCCCGAAGCCGCGGCCATCGATGGAGCCGGCTTCTGGCGCACGCTTTTCCAGATCAATCTGCCTATGATGAAGCCGATTTTGAGCGTGGCCCTCCTGTTCGGCACCATCTTCACGTTTACTGACATGACCGTGGTCTACATCCTGACCGCAGGCGGCCCGTTCGACTCTACGCAGACGCTGCCATCGCTGGCATTTGCCACCGGCATTCAAGGCAGCGATCTTGCGGCCGGTGCGGCCATTTCACTCTTTCTGGTTCCTGTGCTCGTTGTGATCGCCTATCTTATGCTGCGCGTAGCCCATCGTACGGAGGGTGCGTGATGAACAAGGTATTGCTTCGCAAGCTTGGTCCACGCGTCACAAAGATCGTGGTTCTTGTTCTCTTCGTAGTGCTTCTGGCCTTCCCGTTTTACTGGATGGTCATTGCCACATTCAAACAGAACCCTGATCTGTATAACGTTGAGAACAACCCATTCATCTTCAATTTGAAGCCTACGCTTGACAACATCAAGCTGCTGTTCAATGAAACCCGCTACGTTCGCTGGCTGGGAAACACGGCATTGGTTGGTTCGCTGGTCGTCGCCATCACTTTGCTGCTCTCTATCCCCGCGGCCTACGCTCTGGCACGTCTTACCGGACGCTGGGGCGAGAGAATCGGCATCGGGATCTTTCTAACTTACCTGGTCCCCCCCACACTGTTGTTCATTCCGTTGTCACGCGTGGTGGCGAATCTTGGCCTGCAGGACACAATATGGTCGCTGGTTCTGGTTTATCCCAGCGTCACCATTCCGTTTTCCATCTGGTTGTTGATGGGCTTTTTTAAGTCGATACCAAGAGAACTGGAAGATGCCGCCATGGTGGACGGACTCACCCGCTTTGGCGCGTTCGTGAAGCTGGTGGTGCCAATCTCGCTTTCCGGAATTCTTACGGTGGTGATTTTCACTTTCACGTTGGTCACCCAGGAATTTGTGTACGCCTTGACGTTTATTTCTCCAGAATCCAATCAGATGGTTGGCGTGGGTATTCCCATCTTTCTGGTGCGCGGTGACGTTTACTTCTGGGGATCATTGATGGCGGCCTGCCTGATTGCCAGCCTGCCCATAGCCTTTCTTTACAATTTGTTCCTTGACCGCTTTATTGCAGGGTTTACTGTGGGTGCAGTCAAAGGTTGATTTGCAATTTGTAAGTCTCAGGTGGCTGCGAGCCAGGTAAGGGCTCATAAACCACTTGACAGAAACGCTTGCAAGGACGAAAGTATTCGGCGCACTTCCCTGTCTCCAACCCGTAACCGTCTGGCCGCGAGGGAAGAAGTGCGTAAATGCAGTTTTGAAGTCTTAAGAGGATAGTTCCGGGACTTCCTTAATCTCAGGAGATTACGATGCCGACATGGACACAAGTATATGATCCGCTCGGGCACTGGTGGCTTTCGGCTCTTGTAGCCGCGCTGCCGATCATTGTTCTTTTCACCTTGATGGCCGGATTGCGGGTGAAGCCTCACTGGTCAGCCCTGGCCGGAGCGCTGACCGCAGTGGTGGTCGCCAACCTCGTCTTCAAAATGCCGCTGTCTCTGGCCGGAGGCAGTTTCCTGTACGGCGTTTCCACAGGTCTACTGAACATCGTCTGGATTGTGGTGGCTGCCGTCTTCCTCTACGACATTTCAGTCAGTACCGGCGATTTCGAAGTCATGAAATCCTCAGTGGCCGGCATTACCGCTGATCGCCGCCTGCAGCTTCTGCTGGTGGCTTTCTGCTTTGGCGCTTTCATCGAAGGCTGCGCAGGTTTCGGATCGCCCGTTGCCATTGCCGGTGCTTTCATGATCGGACTGGGCTTCAAACCCTTCCACGCGGCCGCGCTGAACCTCATCGCCAATACAGCTCCGGTTGCCTGGGGCGCTATCGGTACTCCTGTCCACATGCTGGCCACGGTAACGGCGCTTCCAGAAGCCGACATGAACGCCATGATCGGCCGCATCCTGCCCTTCACGGCGCTGATCGTGCCTTTCTGGCTTGTGCGTGCCATGGTTTCGTGGAAAGAAACCTTTGAAGTCTTTCCTGCCATCCTGGTGGTAGGCATCTCATTCGCCTCCAT
Source organism: Terriglobia bacterium (assembly GCA_963755365.1). GTDB lineage: Bacteria > Acidobacteriota > Terriglobia > Terriglobales > Acidobacteriaceae > Angelobacter. Next base: position 167,273 of record CAVWJV010000001.1, read on the forward strand.
GCAGTTCTTCTGGTCCAACAAGATGGACAGCAACCTGGTGGACATCACCGCTGGTCTGTTCTCACTGCTCTGCACGGTGCTGTTCCTGCTCTTCTGGAAGCCGAAGCGAATATGGCGATTTGAAGAGGATGGTGGCCCCATCGCAGTCACGCAGGCGGGAAGAGCTATTCCCAGCGTTTCAGGCGGCTCAACCGGACCGGAACAGCACACCTATTCTGCTGGCCGGACATTGCAGGCCTGGATGCCGTTTCTGATCCTTTCTGTGTTTGTCTTCCTCTGGGGATTCAAGCCGGTCAAGACACAATTGAATAAAACTACTCCGGCCTGGACCACACCCGAAGGCAAGCCTCGCGGCGGGTGGGAAACGCCTATTCACAACAAGATTTCGCGCGATAAGCCGGTTGTTGCCAAGCCAACACCCGAAGGCGCGAAGTTCCCGTTCATCTGGCTTTCCGCAACCGGTACCGGCTGTTTCCTGGCGGCCATTCTTGGCGGCCTTATCCGCGGCGTCAGCCCGGTTAAACTCATGACTCTCTTCTTCCACACTGCGTGGCGAATGCGATTTGCGGTGCTCGCCATATCAGCCATGCTGGGATTAGGGTTCGTCACCCGATACTCGGGTACAGACGCGGTGCTGGGACTTGCCTTTACCCACTCCGGATGGATGTACCCATTCTTCGGAACGTTCCTTGGCTGGCTTGGCGTGGCGCTCACCGGTAGTGATACCTCATCGAACGCCTTGTTCGGCAGCTTGCAGAAGATCACGGCCCAGCAGCTCGGCCTGGATCCTGTCCTGATGACCGCGGCCAACAGCGCCGGCGGCGTGATGGGCAAGATGGTGGATGCGCAGTCTATTTGCGTAGCCACTGCGGCCACCAACCAGGTTGGCAATGAAGGTATGATCTTCCGCTTCGTGTTCTGGCACTCAATCGCACTGGGCACCATCGTTGCCATCATCGTGATGTGCTACGCCTACATACCCTTTGCGAAAGCGCTGGTTCCACACGGAGTCAAACTGCTCTCGCAATAACTCTCGACACAATCAAACATCAAAGCACCGCCGACAACGGCGGTGTTTTTTTGGCTTCAATTTTGTCGCTTCGCTCCAAACCGCTGGAGAGGTTTTATCGTGGCCGCACCCGCGTGCTCCTGTCGCAGCGGACTCGGCGCGCAAGTCGGCCTCGTCCTTTTCGCCCAGGTAGGCTAGTTTGGAAAGCCCGGCAAGTCCACCCGCTTAGCAATATGGTCTTTGATCCAGTGTGCGTCCCACCATTCTTTGGGATCAATCTGGATTCCTTCCAGTTGCATGCTGAAGTGTATGTGGTCGCCGCCGGCCATACCTGTCATGCCGCTCTTGCCCATGATCTGGCTCTGCTTCACCATGTCGCCTTCATGGACGTCGATTTCGCTCAGATGTCCGTAGATCGACTGCAATCCGTAGCCGTGGTCCACCACAATGCAGTTGCCGTAGATGCCGAGCGGCGCTGCATAGACCACGCTTCCATCATTGGTGGCCTCAACGCCTACATGCTGCGTGATCGATAAGTCATAGCCCAAATGGACCTGCTGGTCGATTTTCTTTCCCTGATAGATGTAGTTACGCACGTCGGCGAAGTTTGCTTCCACCTTGGAATTGGTCTGCTGCCTGAATGGTTGCGACCACAAAAACTTGTCGGCCGTCTTCAGACGCAGGTCAGATAGTGTTTTGTTGTTGGCTTTCCGCATCTCGCTGTTGATCCTGACAAAGCGTTCCACCATATCGCCCGAGCCGTTGGGGTCCAGTTCATTTACTACCTTCTGAATGAACTTGTCGTCCAGTTGCAGATCTCGAGTGCGGTATTTGGGCTGTTCTTTCTGCGGGAACTGGAAAAGCAATTGTCCGGTAACTTCATTGCCGGCAGGGTCTGCGGCATAAACCAGCGGCGGCGTTCCGGCCGGCATATTCCAGGCAAACGCGAAAAGTGAAAAGAAGCCGGGCTTGCCGCCGGGCATGGGCCATGCGCGGAATTTCTGGTCGCCCACCTTTACGCCTGTTTCAGTGGCAAAACCGGAGACGTTAAACGTGGCCAGATCAGCCATGCCAAGATAAAGGTAATGCTGGTCAGAATCCACGCTCACGCTCGGCGGATGGGTAATGACCATGACCTCGCGCTCCACACGCGCGGTCTTCCCACGAAAATCGTTGGATGTGGCTTCCACAATCAGCCGGGCCTTGCCGTCCTTGAGTTGCGGCGCCGTTTTCGATCCGGCGTTGAAGGACAGGGTGGTATCCGGCTCGCCGCCTTTCCAGCGCAGACGGTGCGTTGGGTACGTCGCGTCCCAGACTTGATAGACCGCGCCGTTCTGTTCCACCGTCGCTACCGCGTGGCGGATGCCGTGAGGATCGCTCACCTGAACTGCGATTGGCGTCGACCTGCCCAGACTGGTTACGCTCGCCGGCAACGTCAGCGCTGGAGTTGAGGACACAATCGTGAATGCCATCAATGGCACCACAATCAGCAGAAGGAAGATAAGTAGGAATGTGCGCATGGGAGAATTTTCAGAATAGCACGTTGAAAACAATCACTGGGGCAGGGAAAAGCAGTAGAGGTATATAGTTAAGAACCCCAATTCGAATGCGCTGGCGCCGACCGAGCATTCTGCCACGGTTTTAGCTGGGCCGTGGATTGAACTGGGAACAGAGCGCGAACGTTTTCTCCAGGTGCTCGATGAAGATTCGGACTTTGGTTGACATCCGGCGACTGGCAGGCCGGACAGCGAGAATTGGCACTGTTCGCTCAAATGGGGCCAGGAGACGGATAACGGTACCCTCTCTGAGTTCTGCGGCGAAGAGCCATGCAGGCGCCTGGGCAATCCCCAGATGTTCAAGAACACCCATCCGCATCTGTTCAATATCGCTGGTCCGAAAGACCCCTTTAGGGATAACACTCTTCGCGTCTCGTCCTGAGCCAAACGTCCACGGCTGTACAGAACCCCGCTCTATAAGAATGACGGATTGAAAGCGGTCGAGATCGTCTGGCGCCTCCGGCGCGCCATGTCGCATGAGGTACTGCGGAGTGGCAACCAGAACGGTCATCGTCTGCGCAAATCTTCGCGCAACCAGCGTGGAATCGGGAAGGTCACCTGAATGGATAGCCAAATCGAAGCCGTCCTCGATGATCGTCGTCGGACTATCGGATGCAGCCAACTCAACTGCCATCTCGGGATAGGCAGCAAAAAACGCAGGCAGCTTTGACACCATATGAAGGCGGGCAAAAGTGGGAGGGACGGTCACACGAATGAGGCCCTTCGGCGATGTTTGGCCCTGACCGATTCGTGAAGTCGCGTTTTCAAAGTCACCGAGAATGTGCACAGCAGACTCATAAAAGTCGCGCCCCGCGTCAGTCATTGCTATGGAACGAGAGGTGCGGTGAATGAGTTCGGTGCCGAGCTCATCTTCAAGAGCGGAGATCTGTTTGCTGACGGCAGGTTGGCCAATTCCACGTTCCTTTGCCACAGCTGAGAAGCTCCCTTTTTCAATGACCCGGACGAACATCTGCATTGCTTCAAATTTGTCCACAGCAGCCTCCGTATTCGCCTTTCCTATTCCACAAGGGAATGGATTCTATGGGAGGAAAAACGATTCTTCTGCTCATTGCCTACAAGCAAAAAAAGGTGATCTTCCAATGCATTCCTGTTGGGAATAGCTGGTATTCCCCACAATGCCAAATCTGCCTGCATTCCCGCCACATCAGATAGCAAGCCTGTGAACTCCGAACAAGATAACAGTTGAGTTGAAGCGGCGGAGTTGGGTGAATCGTTCAAGAAAACTGGAGGAAATCATGCCTAAGTTAACTCAAAAAGTGGCACTCGTTACCGGTGGTTCCCGGGGCATTGGCGCGGCGATCGCAAAACGGCTGGCAGCGGATGGAGCGAACGTGGCCATCACATACTCGAAGGATGCCAGCGCGGCCTCCGCCGTAGTCAAAGCCATTGAACGAGATGGTGGAAAGGCCATCGCGATCCAGGCGGATGCGGTCGATGCCGAAGCAGTCAAAGGTGCTATCGAAAAGGCCGTCGCGACCTTCGGCCGGCTTGATGTGCTTGTGAACAACGCCGGTACGGCCATTCCGAAAACTTTTGCTGAGACCACGCTGGAAGAGATGGATCGCGTGCTCGACATCAACGTGCGCGGCGTCTTCGTCGCGACGCAGGCGGCGCTGAAGTACATGAAGCGCGGCGGCCGCATCATCATGATCGGTTCGGCCGTGGGTGAGCGTGTCCTGGTACCCGGGCTTGTGCCTTACTCGGCCTCCAAGGGTGCCGTAAAGATATTCAGTCAATCGCTGTCCAGAGAGCTCGGGAGCCTGGGCATAACGGTCAACAACGTTCAGCCGGGGCCGATCGACACTGATTTGAATCCCGCCGCGGGCGATTGGGCGGTTCCGCAGAAGGCCGCCACATCACTCGACCGCTATGGACATGTTGAAGAGGTCGCTGCGCTGGTGTCGTTTGTCGCCGGCCCGGAGTCCTCTTACATTACAGGAGCAAATCTAACCGTGGATGGCGGAATGAACGCCTGAAGCATAGAAAGGAGAAATGATATGCGTGCAATGCGAGCCGAAACATTTAGTGGTTATGAAGGGCTGAAGCTCATAGATCTTCCAAAGCCGGCGGTTACGACTGGAAAAGTACTTGTACGAATCACCGCGGCCGGCGTCACGCCGCTGGACCATACGATCCTCTCGGGCAAATTTCACGGCTCGAAGGCACCGTTGGTCCTGGGCAACGAAGGAGCGGGTGTAGTGGAAGAGGGAGGTGGAACAGACTTTCCCGCCGGCTCGCGCGTGATGTTCTTCGGCGCCTACGGTGCTTTTGAGGATGGAACTTACAGCCAGTTGGTTTCCGTGCGGAAGGAAGACCTTTGCCTGATTCCTGGCAATATCGACGACGCGACCGCCGCAGGTATACCGGTCGCGTATCTTACCGCGCAGGTGGCTCTTACTCTGGCTGGTATGCGGCCAGGCAGAACTGTTCTGTCGCCGGCGATCGGAGGGTCGATCGGCAATGCAGTGACGCAATTGGCGCGCGCCCTGGGCGCAAAACACGCCATGTCAAGCACCACCAATCATGCGAAAGCCGGGCAGGCGAAGGCGCTTGGCTTCAATGAAGTCATCGATACCTCGTTAGAAAAATTAGGTGACGGCGTGCGCCGTATCACGGGCGGTCACGGCGCGGACATCGTCATCGACGGAGTCGGTGGCGAAGTCCTGAGCGAAGCGCTCGGAGCGCTCGCGTCGGAAGCACGGGTCATAACGCTCGGATATTCCGCAAGTCGTACGACGACTATTGACGTGACAAGTCTCATCGTGCCACAGGCCAGCATCCAGGGTCTCAACATGTTTGCTCAGCCGAAGGCGGCCATTATTGACGCTTGGAAAGTTATTGTCTCCCTGCTTAAATCCGGCGCGATCAAGCCGATCGTGGCCAAGACCTTTCCTCTGGCCGAAGCGGCTGATGCTCTGCGGTACCTCATTGAGAGCCGCCCTTTCGGCAGAGTCGTCCTGACAATCTGACGATTTTCAAAAGGAAAACGACACATGAGAGAAAAACAGATTAAGGATCCAGGTTTAACCAACAAAACGGCGCTCGTTACCGGAGCCTCTCGCGGAATTGGACGAGCGATCGCATTGGCGCTTGCCGAGACTGGAGCGAACGTATTGGTTCACTACGGCCGCTCCGCGCAGGAGGCTCAGTCTCTGGTCGAAAGTATCCGTTCCAAGGGAGGCCGAGCCGATGCCATAAGCGCCGACCTCGGAACTCCGGAGGGAGCAACCGCACTGGCAAAGGAAGCCCGCTCCATCGTCGGCGATCGATTGGATGTCCTTGTGCTCAACGCTGGAATCAGCAAGGCGGCACGCATCGCGGATTACACGGTAGAGGATTTTGACAATCTCTTTGCCACGAACGTCCGGAGCCCGTTTTTCCTGGTGCAGCAACTCCTGCCCATTCTAGGCGAAGGCTCAAACATTATCGTGATCTCTTCGATCGGGGCTCGCGCCGTAGTCGGGAAGCCAGGCGTGGACAACCCTTCGCTCCTGGCCTACTCCTCGACCAAAGGGGCGCTAGAGACTCTGGTTAAAAACTGGGCCGCGATTCTTGGGCCCCAGGGTATTCGCGTAAATGCAGTTGCGCCTGGTGTTATCGACACCGACATGTCGAATTTCGCAAAGACCGAGGCAGGTCGCGAGATCACGCTTGGAATGCAAGCATTGAAGCGTATCGGCAAGCCGGAGGACGTGGCAGATGTAGTCGCGTTCCTGGCTTCGGACAAGGCGCGATGGATCACCGGCGCCAGTATTCCAGTCGATGGTGGTTCCAAGCTTTGAACGGAAACGCTTTGGCAGACCAACTTTTAAGGAGCGAAAATGAATACCACGTCGAGCAAAAACAAGGAGATCAGAATACCCGGGCCTGACCATCCCATTACGATTTCGCCCGTTGAGGGCAAGGTGCTTGTAACGGTCTCCGGCAGGATAGTTGCTGAATCGACGCGAGCACTTCGGCTGGAGGAGAGCGTATATCCGCCTGTTTACTATTTGCCGCGCAACGATGCGGACATGTCATTGCTCGTGCGGACCACACATTACACATACTGTCCGTACAAGGGCGATTGCACTTACTACAGCATTCCTTTGGGCGGACCGAAATCGGGAAACGCCGTTTGGACGTACGAAGAACCTTATGAGGCGGTCGCCAACATCAAAGAGTACGTGGCGTTTTATCCCTCACGGGTCGATGGGATCGAAGTGATTACCTAAGCAGGCGTTTTGCCGTTGGCCAGCGGTGGGTGACAGAAAGGAAACAATATGCCAAAGACCACGCCCGAACAAAACAAGGTCCTTGTCCTGGAAGCGTTCGACACTCTATTCAACAAGCGTAACTACGCAGCCGCTGAGCGTTTCTGGTCACCTGACTATATTCAGCACAGCGCTCATATCGAACCTGGGCGCGATGGTCTCTTCAATCTCATCAAGGGCCTTCCGCCTACTTTGAAGTACGAAGCGGGAACGATCGTGGCTGAGGGTGACGTTGTGATCTTGCACGGGCGATTTAGCGGTTTCGGTGCTCCGGCGAATTGGATTGCTGCAGATATTGTGCGCATTCAAAACGGAATTCTTGTCGAGCATTGGGACGTCATTCAGGATGAAGCGACGGAAGAACAGTCGAAAAGCAAGCGGCCGATGTTCGGCGAGACATTTCCAACCTAACTGATATCAACACATGAATTAGAAAATCGACTATTCTTATAAGCTCTCGTGGGTCAACGTGGCGGGAATGGATTGTAACCGTGGAATCCCTGGCTGGTCGCTATGTGTACCTTGCAGTAATCTCGTGGGCCGTGCGGTGGTTTATCATGTTCGGCTGCTATCCAACATAGTTTCTTTTTAGGAGTTGCCGCCATGCTGAAATGGTTTCCCATCCCGCTTTGTTTGTTCGCACTGCTGTCTGGATTTGCGATGGCTCAAAATATCGCGGACGATACAGAGAATGCTCCGCGGCCGGTAAAACTCGTGCCGGCACCACCGCCTGGCCTGGTGTACATCCGTTGCGGGGCTTTGTTTGGCGGTAAGTCAGACGAGCTGGAGCAAAATGTAGTCATCGTCATCGAGCGCGACCGGATCAAGCAGGTGGGCAAATCCTCGCCGCCGGCAGGCGCACAGGTCATCGATCTCTCAAACCTGACCTGCCTGCCAGGCATGGTGGAATCGCACACGCACGTTTTTCTCCAGGGTGATCGCAAGCCTGGCCAGTACGATGCGCAGCTGCTCAAGCAATCGGTGGCCTATCGCGCCATTGAGGCGACAACCGCCGCGCATGCAGCTCTGGATTGGGGCTTCACCACCATCCGCGATCTCGAAACCGAGGGCGCAGGCTACGCCGATGTTGACGTGCGCAATGCCATCAACAACAGATTAGTCTGGGGGCCGCGCATGCAGGTGGTGGGGCGGGCCATGGACGTAACCGGTTCTTATCCGCTGCAACCAGCGTATGCCTGGGATGTCACGGTGCCGATCGGTGTTGAGACGGTGGATGGTGTGGAGGGTGCGCGCAAAGCAGTGCGGGAACAGCTTTCGCATGGCACCGATTGGGTCAAGGTGTATGCCGACCGCGGCGGCAGGATTCATGACAACATCCTCGAGACGATTCCAACGTTCACCCTCGACGAACTTCGCGCCATCGTCGACGAAACCCATCGTGAGCGCCACCGTGTGGCGGCGCATGCTACCGGACTACTTGGAGTGCACAACGCCGTAGAGGCCGGTGTCGACACTGTCGAACACGGCAACTACATCGCACCGGAAGACATGAAGACGATGATCGCCAAGGGCATCTGGTTCGTACCTACGCCGTACGTCGCCGAGTACGACGCCCAGTGGCGGGCAGAACGCGCGGGCACTCAACCGCGGGAATCGCCCGGCCTGAAAATCGAGGAGGATACCTTCCGCCGCGCGCTTCAGGCCGGCGTGAAGATTGCGTTTGGCACTGACGTGGGCGCATTCGAGTGGGACATGAGTCCCGCCCGGCAACTCGTCACCATGGTCAAGTGGGGCATGACGCCGGCGCAGGCCCTGCGTGCTGCGACTGTCCGCGGTGCGGAGTTGATGCAGATGCAGAACGACATCGGCACGCTTGAGGCAGGGAAGTACGCCGACATCATTGCGGTCCAGGGTAATCCGCTGAACGACATTTCCGTGATGCAGAAGATCACTTTCGTCATGAAGGGCGGCGTGGTGTTTAAGAAGTAGTGGTGTTCAAGAAATAGTGGTGTTCAAGAAAATAATGGTCTTCAGGTTGGGTGATAAGAATGGTAAATCACGGAAACATTGCGCAAGTTGTAAAAATGCGAGATTTCAGGAACGTCGCCTTCTGTATTCTGGCGTTGCTTTTCTCACATTTGGCATATTGCCGGGACAAGTCTCTAGCGGTCCAGTCCTGGGATTTAGCTTTAGATCCGGATTACTCGGCCAGAACGGCCAAACAACTGCAAACCTTTCTGAAGCTGGTGCCACCCAACATTGCCTTCTTAGACAATAAAACCGTTGCCGTCACCTACCCCGATGGAGAAGGAGCAGGCCAGTCCGACATTGAGAACAGGACGAGACCGTATTCGCCGACTCACAAATTTCACGCTCTAATATTTGACGTGAGTGAAGGCCCTGGTAAGGCCAGGAAATTTGCCTGGGAGGCTTACAGCGAGCGATCACAGCTCCTACCCACCGAGGACGGTGGATTCGCCGTCCGTGTTGATAATCATTTCATGGTCTATTCACGTGATTATCAGCTAGAACGCGAGATGCAACCGCCATATTATGGGAACAGACCTCTTACGACGGGCGAACCTTTCTTTTCGGAAATGTATTGGCTAGGAGTCTCGCAAACAGGAAAATCACTGGCGATCTGCCATGTTTTAATGGGGAGGCACGATGCAGGAGGCACTCAGTTCTCCTTGTATGACAGCGAAGAGCCTGAAGCAAATTGGCCAGACATCCGCAGCTCAACAAAGATGCCGCTGGATGCTACTAAGGTTTTAACGCGACTGATCATGCCGTGTTTAGCGGTGCTTTCGATGTTTCAACCAGAAGCGGGAACATGGCGGTTAGTTGATCCAAAATGTATCAACTGCAACGCACCCGCGGCGGCGGATAAGAATTTGCAGTTGGTTCACTACGACCTATTCGACGAAACGCATGTACTGTTTGATCACGAATGTTGTCGATTTAGACGGACATGAACTTTACAAGATATTACCGTCATCTGACAAAGGAGCGCGTGTAGACAGACCGGATCGTTCACTCTGCCAATGCCTCACGCAGCAAATGCGCCGAGACTTGCCTATGATGATGGCCAGCCCACGGGTAAACAAGGCCCCCAGTTGGTACAAAAGCTCTACGTCGTCGATTGGAGCCAGGGCCGCAAACTCGCTACGATCAAGGTTGAGCAAGATCGTCTCCCCGTTCGGCATGGAGGGGGATTTCAGCTAGAACGGCTGAGTCTGACAGACTTCAGCTACGCCCTTTCGCCTGACGGGAAAAAACTGGCTGTCCTCAGTATCAATTCGGTCAAGATTTACGACATTCCGTGAATGTGACCTGCTTCCTAAATCCGGCCTAAGCCGTAGTCGCCTATTTCAAGCCGAAGACCACGAGGCTGGTCTTGGTAGCTACGTAGACTTTGCCGTTGATCACAGTGGGTACTGCCCATTTGGCCGCCTGCCCGATCGGGGGACTCCGGAACAATTCGCGGGAGACATCCGTTGCATCGAAGGCGTGCAGGGATGAAGCCGGGTTCTGGTCCACAGCCCAGACAATCCCGTTGGTTGTGCCGTTCGACGATACAACGGGCTGGCCGCCGGGAAAGACAAAAGCAAAGCTGCCCTTTGACGTGGGCGTGAGCGATAGCTTCCCGCTGGCCGCATCCAGCGAGAATGCCTTGATGACGTCATTGTTGCCGATAAAATACAGCGTCTGCTGGAAGAAGGCGGCCGTGGTAAAGCAGTGGTCTGCATCCTGGAGCCCAGGCCCGCCGAGCTGGCCGAGCACGTTTTGAATGATCTGGTTGTTGTCCGCCACGCCGTTTTTCCCCATGTTGTCGCGGTTGATGACGAAGATGGGATCGTTCTTGCCGCAAACCACGGCTTCGTGCTGGAAGGCCCCAGTCTGGTCTGGCACCAGCAATACGCCTCCGCTGCCCAGGTCGTGATCTCCATGGTTCAATTCGTTCGCGTTGAAGGGAGCAAAGAAATCCATCACGTGCAGCGTGGGATCAAGCTTTACCACGCTCTGGCCGAAGTTGGTCACGCCATCCCAGGTTCCGTTGCCGACAGCGACAAAGATGTTTCCATTCGCGTCCGCGGCGGGCCCTGCAGCGCCCATCCATATGCCACCTTCGCTGCCCGTGGGAGTGACGTTCCAAACGGCAACCTTGGCCATGGTGGTGGCATTAAACGCGAAGATAAAACCTTTATAAGGCTCAATGTCTCCATAGGAGGCAAAGGCGGTATAGACGTTGCCGTTTGCGAGCAACAGCGCGCAGCGCTCAAACTCCTGCTCGTCGTCGAAAGCAGGGTCGCTTAGCACGGCGGGGCTTCCTGGTTTCTCCGCGCCTGTGGTGATGTCGAGCGCGTGTAATTTATTTCGAGCAACGCCGTCCTCCACCGTCTGCACAAGCGCGTAGATGGTGCCGCTGGCGGGATCTATGACGGGCGTGGCCGTAATGCCTACTTCCGGATGGACCGGAATGTGCGGGTTGCTTGCGGTCTGCACCGTAGTGATACCGGGGCCAAGGAAACTTGTTTTCCATAGAGGCGGACCAGCACTATCGGCGTCAAAGCCGAACACGGTAGCATGTTCCGTGGCTACAAAGACCACATTGTGCTTTGCGCCTGCGATGTTGACGCCGGAAACATACAACGGCTGCGCATAGGCGAAGCCATCTATGGGGTTGGAGAATTTCTTTTCGAACTGCGCGGCATTCACATTCGCCGGAGTCAGGATGGTCTCGCTCGACTGCAAGCCTGTCCGCTGGTTATTGTTCTTCCACGTGAAGTACCCAGTCGAGGCGGCTGTAGTCGGATCAGGAGTCGGAGACGGGGCGGGGTCGGGACCGCCACTGCTGCTTACTCCGCCGCAACTTGCGACCACGTAAATAACTGCCGTGGCCAGAAACATGAAAACTATCACCCTTCTGTAGCGGAAAAACGTTCTTGCTATCACCGAATCCTCCAGAAGAGGCAAGCAGCTGCCCGATAGCTGAGAGTTTCTCGATATTGAGTAGGGTTGTCCTGCTAAGCAGGTATTGTCAGAAGTGAAGGTTGTTAGAAAACGAATTCTTAATGAAATCTCATACCGAAGAAAGGAGGGTCTATAGCTACAAGAAACTTGTATGGTACTCGGTATCTATTCTTTGCTTAAAGGTTTCAGATAGGAAGCCGCTACCTTTCTCACGCCCAAACTGGAAGTTCATCTTCGAATCAAAATCTTGATCTGCGGGGTGATTTCAATAGCTTTCACAAGTCTAAGTTTGAGTGCGTGCCGCTGAAAATCGAGGAGGATACCTCCCGCCGCGCACTGCAGGCCGGCGCGAAGATTGCAGAGTTCCAGGTTAAGCTGACAAGTCTTTTCGAAATGATTTTTGTGACCGCGGAGATCGCAATCCGGGGTATTTGCCCAGTGGCCCTTGGTTGTGCCGTTGGCTGGAGAGTATTTACTGAGCTGAAGGAATCTGGCGGAGAGGGAGGGATTTGAACCCCCGATACCCGTTAAGGTATGGCCGCTTTCGAGGCGGCTCGTTTCAACCACTCACGCACCTCTCCGCGCCGTGAAAATTCGTGGTCGAAATGTATTTTATCAGGAGTACCACATTTCACAGCACGCCGGGTGCATTTCATTCGGTGCAGGAGCATTTCATCCGGTTACTGTTGTCGCAATGCCTCCATGGGATCCACTTTCATAGCTTTGCGCGCTGGAACGTAGCATGCAAACAGCGCAACCACTGACAGCAGGAGTGAGACGGAAACAAAAGTCGCGGGATCAAGTGGTTTCACGCCAAAGAGCATCCCGGCCATCAAGCGAGTAAGCGCGATGGCAGCCGCAATGCCAATGCCGATCCCGATCACGGTCATGCGCGCGCCATCCTGCAATACCATGAGCAGCACGTCAAAGCGTTGAGCGCCCAGCGCCATGCGCACGCCAATCTCCTTGGTCCGCTGCCCCACCATATAAGAAAGGACGCCAAAGATACCGATGCTGGCCAGCAACAGAGCCAGCATGGCGAAAGCAGCGAGTAAAACCATGGTGAAGCGTTTACCTTCAATAGAATCGGCCACGGTTTTTGTCATGGCTTCAGGATTATGAATCACCAGCTCAGAATTGAATTCATGGATACGGTCACGGATGCTGCCCATATTGGCTTCGCCCTGCGTTTTGTGCCGGAAAAAGACGTTTGCGTTCAATCCACGCATCTTCAGGTCTTTGTCCGGCACCTGGGCAAGGGACAGGTATAACTGGGCCTGTAGCGGGCTCCCCGCGTCATTATCCAGCCCCCACTGGTTGACATGGCCCACCACTCCGATGATCTGAGGATTCGGGACCTTATCAGGGTCCGCAGGATTGGTGTTCATGTCGAGGAATTGGCCAATAGGGTCGCTGCCGGGGAAATATTTCTCTGCGAAACTTTCATCAATCACAGCCACCGCCGCTGCCTGCTCGTTGTCTGCTGCGGTAAAGAATCGTCCGCGTTTGAGTGGAATCTGCATCACCTTCAGATAGTCCGGCTCTACCACATACAGGATCGTCATGGGCAGGTCACTTTGATGAGCTGGTTTCGGCCGGCCTACAAACCAGAATTCCTCCTCATCATCGCTGCCCATGGGTTGTGCGCCCCAATCAAGAGAAACGGCCTCAACACCTGGCGTAGCGGCAAGCTTATCGTGTACCTGCCGATACGCCGTGCGAATCGTCGCGCCGGGCAGTTTGGTATAGGAATCCGGGCCGGAAAGTTCAAACGTCATGACCTTGCGAGGATCAAAGCCGGGATCCAGGCCCCACAATTGAAACAGGGTGCGAATCATCAGTCCGGCGCCAATCAGCAATACCAGGGCCATTGCCATCTCACCAATTACAAACAGGGCCTGCGCTCCGCCGCGTTTACCCGCCAGCCCCCGGCCAGTCTCGCTCAGAGTCTTACCCGCATTGCTGCGTGTAGCCTTCCATGCGGGTGCCAGTCCAAAAACAATGCCGGCAAGCACTGATATCAGGAAAGAAAACAAGAGCACAGTCACGTCAAGGCCAATGTCATTGGCGCGAGGCATGCCTTCTGGAATGGAAGCCAGCGCAGCCTGAGTGCCCAGCTTTGCCAGCCCGAGCCCGAGAACCCCGCCGATGAGCGCCAACAGAATGCTTTCCGTCAGAAGCTGACGGATCACACGGGTGTTCTCAGCTCCCAGAGCGATGCGAATGGCAAACTCCTGTTGGCGTGAAGTGGACCGCGCCAGCAGAAGGTTGGCTACGTTTCCGCAGGAGATAAGCAGAACAAATCCAACAGCGACCAGCAGGATGATCAGGATCGGTCGCATGTTTCCAACCATTTCATCTTTCAGAGAAAGCAGGTAGGCTTTGCGGCCGGAATCGATATCGGGATACGCAATGGCCAGCTCGCGCGACACGCGGGCCATATCTTCGCGCGCCTGTGGCAGAGTCACACCGGGTTTGAGTCTGCCGATGCCGTCCAAACCCCAGCCCGCCCCGCGCTCGTTATAAAACTTGGGATCGTTGAACTCGCCCACCGGAACGTAGACATCATTCATGCCACCGCCGCGCTGGAAGTTCTGTATCCGCAAGTGAAAGCTCGACGGCACCACGCCGATGATGGTGCGTCCCACATCATCCAGGACCATCCTCTGCCCGATGATGTCTTTGCGTGCTCCGTATTTACGTCTCCACAATCCTTCCGTGATCATCACGGTAGGGTTGGCCCCAAGGCGGTCTTCATCCGCGCTGAAATTCCGGCCCAGAATGGGAGTGACGCGGAGAATCGGAAAGAAACTCGCTGAAATCATCTCCCCGTGCATACGCTCCGGCTCGCCACTGCCGGAAAGGTTAAAGCCAACGGAACGGTAGACGGCCATGTCCGCAAACGTACGGTTCATCTGCCGCCAGTCTTTAAAATTTGGATAGGAAATGGAACCGTTCTTAAAGTTTGGTATTTCTTCAAAGAGAGAAACCAGTTGTTGCTGATCAGGGAAAGGGCAAAGGTTTCAGCAACACGCCGTTGACTACAGAAAAGATGGCCGTATTGGCCCCAATACCCAGAGCAAGTGTGGCTATTGCGATGAGGGAAAACACGGGCGCTTTGACCAGGATCCGAATGCCATAGCGCAGGTCTTGAGCAGCGGCGGCGAATACTCTACCAGGCATAGTCCTTTTGACTTAGAAACTTACGGCCGGGTTAGCGTCTAGCCGCAAGTTTCTACGAGATATGAAGCAATTCCGACTTTTGCTCGCGCTATGATTTCTCAGGGAATGTCTTCTGTACCCGCGGATCGGCGTGAGCTGAAGAAATTCTTCAGGATCAGCGAGCACTCGGCGGCAAGAACACCAGAAATAACCTCCAGCTTGTGATTCAGCCGGGGATGGTTGATTACGTCCAGCACCGAGCCGGCAGCCCCGGCTTTTACGTCCCTGGCTCCATAGACTAGTCGGGAAATGCGGGCGTGGATGATGGCGCCGGCGCACATAGCGCATGGCTCGATGGTGGCGTACAGAACGCATCCTGTTAATCGATGATTGCCGAGACGCTCGGCCGCCTGCCGCAATGCGACAATCTCAGCGTGGGCGGAAGGATCATGATCGCGCAGGTTGCGATTGCCTGCCCGTGCGATGATTTCACCATCTTTGACCACTAGAGCGCCAACAGGTACTTCACCCGCATCCGCCGCCATGCGAGCTTCAGCCAAAGCAAGCTCCATGCACGCAACGTCAAGCGAGAGCTGCTCAATGTCGCCGGATTTTGTAACAGGTTTCATGCTGTGTTCATGCTGCTTTTGTCACCATGTTCCATCGTAAGGTTGCCAGCCAATCCCAGCCAAAATCTTAGCGCATGCAAAATCTTAGCAAAGAGCTCTGCTTTAATCTGCTCATGCGGTCAACCCGCCAGTGTTAACTAGTGTCTAACCTGAAATCGCTGACTCATTTGTGCATGAAAGCGCAGGGGCCTCGACAACCCAAGAGCAGTGACTTCGAAGGAGCAACAGACATGAACAGGAAATTGATTTTGGCAATGATGCTGGTCTCGGGCATGGCATTTGCGCAAGCTGGTGGCAGCGGCAGCGCCGGATCGACAAGCCCGAGCGGTAGCGCCTCGAGCCCCTCTAGCTCAGCGCCCGATCAGAGTACACAACCGCCCAGCAGTACACAAAGTCCAAGTGCTACCCAAAGTCCGAGCACCCCAGACAGCACCAGCCCAAGCTCGACCAGCCCTACGTCTACGAGCGGACAGAGTTCCATGACGGGCTGCCTCAAGCAGTCTGGCGGCAATTGGGTTCTTACATCAGACAGCGGTCAGACCGTTAATATCTCGGGTGACGCTTCTTCAATCAAGCAGTATGACGGACAAAAGGTACAGGTTCAGGGCTCGCAGGGTAGCGACGGCTCGTTCACTGTAACTTCAGTCAACAAGATTTCTGACACCTGCACCAACCAGCAGGCTTCAGATTCCACGAGCGGAGCAGCCGCACCTGCAGCCGCGGCCGGCGCAACAGCAGGCGCAGCAGCAACCAGCGCTGACCAGAGCGCATCCAGCACCGCCAACCCGGGCCAGAGTGCGACCTCACCGGCCGCAACCACCGGTTCAACTGATCAGCAGGCTAACTCAGCTTCAACCGCTCCTGGCGCGAACGCGCAAGCCGCGGAAGCTCAGGGTTCAACTCCGGCCACGAACGCTCCCCCGAGCTCAGCTTCGCCTTCTTCTGCAACCGATCAGAGTTCGCAGAGCGCTACCCCAGCTACTCAGCCGTCGAGCAGCACTCCGACAACACCCGATCAGAGCACGACTCCGAGCACTCCGAGCGCGACCACTCCGAGCACGACTGACCAGAATGCCGCTTCACCAAGCGCAACCACAACACCCAGCACCCCTGACCAGAGCGCACCGAGCGCTGCTGCTGGCCAGAGTGCAACTTCCACTTCCAGCGATCAGGACGCCGTTAAGAAGACCTCTGATCAGGACGCAAACGCGGGCCAGAAGCTGCCACAGACCGCTTCTCCGCTACCACTCCTCGGACTTTTGGGCATGGGCTCACTGGTCTCTGGTTTCATCGCCCGCAGACGCAAATAACGCGCGCGGCATAGCCTAGACACTTAGACAAAAAGACAAACACAAACTGCCCGGGAGTTGATGCTTCCGGGCAGTTTTTTTGTCTTGGAGCCTGATGTGTGCGCAGGCGAGGTCTTGCAGGTAGCATCGTGGGCCCTAGCTTGTGGATTTCGGCGGCGGGAGCTAGGATTATCGGTCTGAGAAAGCCACCTGCTGTAGCTCCAGGCATTCCCAAGACAGGAGCCCGATCATGTCCTCTGCCATGGAAGCCATTAAGTTTGATATATGCTGCGCCGCGCGAGCCCTGTTTCGCGCCGGACTAAGCGCCGGGGTTGCCGGCCATCTCAGCGTCGCCGTTGGTGAGAACCGCATGCTGATGAACCGGTTCGGTCCCTCCTTCGGCACTTTGCGTCCCATGGACATCTGCACGTTCGATTTCGCAGGCAAGGTTATTGAGCACGATCCTTCTGTCGATCCCTATGTGAATGAAACGATTGCGCTCCATGCCGTGATCCACCGGCATAATCCCCAGATCGTGGCGCTGGCTCACACGCATCCTCCAGCAACCATTACCTGGGGAACCTTCCGCAAGATTCCCGAAATTTATGATCAGGAAAGCTGCATTCTCGCCGGCGACGTGGGTATTGTGGATGAAGATTACAGTGGCCTTGCCGCCACTGAAGATCGGGTAAAGCCATTTGCTGAAGCCGTAGGAAATTTCCCGGCCGTCATTCTTCCCAATCATGGAGCCATCACGTCCGGCCCAAACATACAGGTGGCGCTCATGCGCATGGTGTTGCTGGAAGGAATGTGTGCGCGCAACATCTCGGTGGCAGTAGCGGCCCAGGCCACTGGCTACAAACCGCACCCCATCAAGATGGAAGACGCACTCACCGCCAAGCGTGAAATCTCACAGATACCCGCCATCCCCTCGGTATGGAAAGACACTTTGATACGCCTGCAACAAACCGATCCCGAACTATTTGAGTACCGTCCAAAAACAGCAGCGGCATAAACGACTGGGAAGAATGGAATGAGAACGCTGATCTCGCACGCAAGAAATCCCCTGATGGGCTGGGACATCAATGTGAACCTGACGGCCGACGCCCCGCAAAAAATCGTCTACATTGAAATACGGGTAAACGATTTTCAGGAAGTTGAAGATACACCCGACAATCCGCTCGATGCCTGGGATGACACCCTGGCCCAGCAAGGCGTTTTCCCCGGCGCGAACAAAGTGGATGTTCTGGTAAGAGACCAGAATGGCAAGGAATATCGCGCCGAACACAAATGGTCCTGATTTGTGCTGTGATATGTAAGGGCGAGGCCGACCACGCGCCGAGCCCGCTGCAACAGGAGCCTACCGGGTGTGACGGAAGACGAAGCACTCAAGCGGTTTGGAGCGAAGCGACAAGAACGTTAGGCCGGTTCCTGTTGAGTCGCGCAATGGATTGCGCCCAGGCCCCATATGAAATCGCCGCAATAGATACCCACAATTTCATGTTTGGGCATGACGTCCGCCAGGATGTTAAGCGCAACGCGGTCATTGGGATCATTAAACGTCGGCACCAGCACCAGATTGTTGGCGATATAGAAATTGGCGTAGCTGGCAGGCAGGCGCTGCTTCTTGAACACCACTGGTCGCGGCAGCGGCAGGTCCACGATTTTCAATCTTCGTCCATTCAAATCTGTCGCGGCCTGCAATCGCTTTAGATTTTCCTGCAACGGCTCATAATTGGCATCGCCGCGATGTTTTTCCACTGCAGTCACGATCACGTCCGCTGCAACAAAGCGCGAGATGTCATCCACGTGTCCGTGCGTGTCGTCACCGGCAATGCCGCGACCAAGCCATATCACCTTTTCGATCCCCAGATAGTCCATGAAAATCTTTTCCAGGCTTTTACGCGAGACGCCCGGATTGCGCTCCTGCACTTTGCTGAGCAGGCATTCTTCCGTGGTAAGCATCAGTCCCTGGCCATTTACATCAATGCTGCCGCCCTCCAGCACCACGTGATGCGGCTTGCCAGCGCGCTCGACGACAGGGATGAATTCTTTCAGCTTGAGTAATTCGGTGACTCGACCAGGAAGTTGATTATCCAGCTTGCAGTCTGGATACTTGGCCCAGGCATTGAAGCGCCAATTGGTGATGGCGATCTGGTCTTTACTTCGAATGTCTTTATTTCGAATAAAGATTGGTCCTGAATCGCGCGTCCACACACGATTCATCGGCCATAAATGAAACTTCACTCGCTTCAGGTCAGTGCCGCAACGTCCAAGCATGTCACGCGCCTGAGCTTTGGCCGCGGCGTTACGAACGAGAATGTTTACATCCTCAACCCGGCTAAGATAGCGAACAATCTCGGCATAAACCCATGGAATAGGTTCAAACTTGCCCGGCCAGTCCGTGCGATTGTGCGGCCATCCCAGCCACGTGGCGCGGTGCGGCTCCCACTCGGCAGGCATGCGATAGCCAAGAGAACGAGGTGTCGGCTCAGCGCCCACAACCGAGTTGTCGAGACTCTTCGATGTCCGAGAGCCCATCAGTCAATAAACCTTTGCGTGATGCCACCGTAGCTATCAATACGACGGTCGCGCAGAAACGGCCAGTTGCGCCGCGTCTCTTCAATCAGCTTCAAGTCGCATTTGCCGATCAGGATCTCTTCCTTGTCGTGCGATCCTTCAGCAAGGACGCGTCCAAACGGATCACATAGAAACGAGCCACCCCAGAATTCCAGACCTTTGCCCTGAGCACGATTGCCGCGCACATCGCCGAACTCATGCCCCACGCGATTCACCACGCCGACAAACACGCCATTGGCAATTGCATGTGCACGTTGGATCGTCCTCCATGCATCATGCTGCGCCTCGCCGTATTCAGCCTTTTCGTCTGGATGCCAGCCAATCGCGGTCGGATAAAAAAGTATGTTCGCGCCCTGCAGTGCGGTAAGCCGCGCGCCTTCGGGATACCACTGGTCCCAGCAGACGAGCGTCCCCATGCGCGTGACAGACGTGTCAAAGGCTTTGAACCCGAGATCGCCGGGCGTGAAGTAATACTTCTCGTAATAGAGAGGATCGTCCGGGATGTGCATCTTGCGGTAAAGACCCTTGATGGTGCCGTCATTCTCAATCATGACCGCGGTATTGTGATACAGGCCGCGTGCGCGCTTCTCAAACAGGGAAGCGACAATCACGATCTTTAGTTCACGGGCTATGAGCGCCAGGGCTTCCGTGCTCGGACCTGGGATGGGCTCAGCCAGATCGAACAGTGCCGTGTCTTCACGCTGGCAGAAATATTGCGCGCGAAACAGCTCCGGCAGGCAGACAAGTTGTGCGCCGCGCCTGGCCGCCTCGCGGACCTTTTCGCAGGCCCGGCGAAGGTTCTCGTCAGGATCCGGCGAGCATGACATTTGAATCAGTCCAACGGTGAATTGATCAGTGGGCATGGGTAAAGGGACAATCTCGGTTTCTAGATTAACATTTTGCTCGAGTTTCACACGACGCTGTCGAGGAGGTCGGGGTTGACATAAATAATGTGGATGATTCCATTGTCGTCCGTGAAGTCCAATCCCGCTCTGCCCACCTCGTCATATTCAATCAATCGCATGGGGGGAAGAGCTCGCTCTCAAGATAGCCTTTCGATCTGCGATCGGCAGGTTTTCAAGCAGGTCCGGTGGCACCAATTTGAGCTTCACTAACTCGCCCAGCTTGGGATCAGTTAGTTTCCGGTTTGTCATGTGATTGCAGCTCGTGAACGCTCGATTTCATCACACCAACGGAAGTCTCTTCCGCGATCTTGATCACCAGCTTGCCGCGTACGTGACCGGTTTCGCTTTTGCGGTGCGCCTCAGCAATCTGTTCCAGCGGATATACCTTTTCAATGATTGGACGCACCTTCCCAGCCTCCACCAGCGCATTGACCTTTTCAAGATCGCCGCCGCGTGGCTGTACCCGCACGATCCCGAAGCGTTTGCCGTGGAGCAGAGCATTGGTTACGCCTGTCGCTACCGCTCTGGCCGGCGTTGATATAAATTTGATCCTGCCGGCCGGTGGCGGAGGTATCGGCGGAGTGAGAGTCAGAAGCTTCCCACCAGCTTTGAGGACTTTGAGTGAGCTTGACCAGACTTGCTCGCCCACGCCATCCAGAACCAGGTCGTAGCCGGAAATCTTGTCTTCGATCTTTTCTCGCGTGTAGTCGATGGGAAGATCAACGCCAAGCTGGCGCAGTAGATCGAGGTTGCTGATGCTCGCTGTTCCGGCGACATAGGCGCCGAATGCTTTGGCAATCTGTACGGCGAACACGCCAACGCCGCCCGCTGCAGCATGAATCAGCACGCGGCTTCCTGCTTTCACCCTGCCTTGCTCTGCCAACGCCTGCCATGCCGTGACGGCGGCCACTGGCATCGCTGCCGCCTCTTCGTGGGTGAGATTTGATGGTTTTCGGACCAGCGTGCTTTCCGGAGCTACCGCATATTCCGCATAGGTTCCGCGAAAGGTCTGCGCGACTTTGCCGCTCTTAAATCCATGCACCTCATCGCCCGGCTTCCATAGCGTGACGCCGTGGCCTATTTCTTCCACCACGCCGGAGAAGTCGGCACCCCAGATCACGGGAAAGCGCAGCTTCCATAGCGGAGCCAGGTAGCCGGCACGCAGCTTCCAGTCCAGCGGATTCACGCTGCTGGCATGGACTCGCACCAGGACGCCGTGGGGACCGGGTTGGGGAATGGGAATCTCTTCCGCCAGCTCCAGAACTTCAGGTCCGCCGTATTGTTCGCAGATGATGGCGCGCATTCCCATTTGCTAATTGCTCGCTGCTGCTAACCAGCTAAAATAGACCAACCCATGGATTTTGACCAGCTAGAGACCTTTCTTGAGGTCGCAAAGCACACCAGCTTCTCGCGCGCCGCGGAGAAGCGTTTTCGCACGCAACCGGCCATTTCATCCCAGATACGTGCGCTGGAAGAAGAAGTGGGGGCCAGGCTCTTTGATCGCAGTGGTGGCAAAGTTGGACTCACCGGCGCAGGCAAGGCGTTCCAGCAATACGCTGAAAGCATGCTGGAAGCGCGCAAGGCCATGCTGGTGACCGTAGCGGAAATGGAGCGTGTGCCACGCGGTGAGATCGTGGTGGGCGCCAATGAAGGCACTTGCCTGCACATCCTTCCTGAAGTCTTCGCCGACTTCAAGCGCGCCTACCCTGAAGTAGGCGTGCAGATCAGCCGCCTGGAACGGGCCAAGATTCTGGAATCGATCATCGATAACTCGGTCGATTTCGGCGTAGTCTCTGCTCCGGTGGATGACAAGCGTATGACGGTCGTTAACATTCATCGCGACGAACTGGTCATCATTGTTCCGCCGCATCATCCGCTGAGCCGCATGAAACAAGCTACGGTCGCTGACGTCGCCAAATATCCAGTCTTGCTGCCCAAGCTGGGCCGCACACGAAACGCGTTGGCCAACATGTTCCATGAACGCAATCTCAAACCGAAGATTGCCATGGAACTCGATTCCAGCGAATTACTGAAGCGCTTTGTGGCTGCCGACGTAGGCATCGGCTTCATTGCCCGCTCCAACGTCATGGAAGATGTGAAGGCCGGCGTCCTCGCGACTCTCGGCTATGGCGGATGCATCCATTCGACGCGACCTGGCGCTGGTCTTCCGCAAAGACAAAGCCCTCAGCCGGGCTGCGCTGGCGTTTATCGAAATCGCCGTAAAGCGGCATGAAGCAATCCCCGCGCGAGTGTAAAACGATCACGATAAAACCGCCATAGATCTTCAAGTTCGCATGTAGAATTGGCTCCATTGAACACACTCTCGCCATCACTTAGCCGGTCCGTATCGGCCGCAACAGTCCCGCGAACTCGTTCGCCGAAGTGGCAATACGCCGTCATCGCCGTACTGTTTGCTGCCACGTGCGTTTTTCAATGGTTTAACCAGCGCGACAACTTGCGTGCGCTCGTGTGGCCACAGTCCGTGGTCAACCTGCCTTTTCTCATTTCCGATTCAGACAACCATATTGGCCGTGTCTTCGTTGCTGCCGAAAAGGCAGGTATTCGCCAGAACGATTTGCTTCTTGCTTTGAACGGACGTCCTTACCGGGGTTTGGCCGATTTTGCCACACTACTGGCAGCATCCAGGGCCGGCGACTCCATCGCTGTAACCTTTTCTTCGGGCGCTGTAACCAGGACCGTGGATGTTCGATTGCAGGAGCATGTTACTGCCACTCGATGGAGCCTCAATCAGATCATTTTTGTCACATTGGGAATCTTTGTTCCCATCTTTTGTATTGGGCTGGGATTCTGGACAGTGCTGGCTCGTCCGCGCGATCACATGGCGTGGTTGTTGCTTGCGGTGCTTCTTGGTTTCACCCAGATTCTCCTTGGACCGTTGACGGAGAGATGGCCGGGATGGATCTACTACGTCTCCATTGCATATCGGGCCTTTTTGAGCGGGACATGGCCGGCATGGATGTTGCTATTTGGAATCTATTTCCCTGAACCCTTTCCTCCAGGCCGGTGGCGCACACTGAGTAAGGTCTTGATGTGGGTTTTGCTCCCGCCTCTCGCAATCAACACGATAACGTCGCTCTATATCTACCTCGCCGGCTATCACGATTATCAGATAGTTGCCTGGCTGGAGAACCTGGTAAGTCCCATCGAACCTTTCATACGCGTGGCTGTCTATCTGTCGATTGGTTTCTTCACCATTGCTCTCGCGGTGAAGTATCGCCTGGCGGGATCGACAGATGCCAGGCGCCGTCTCGCCTTGCTGTATGTTGGGTCGTTTGTCTCTCTGGTGCCTGCCATCTCCATTACGCTGGTCAGTGTGCTCAAGGGCGTGTCTCCTGACCAGCTGATTCCGCCCTGGCTGTTGTTCATTGCTCTGCTGCTGGTTTTGTTCTTTCCACTTACGCTCGCGTACGTGATCGTTGTGCATCGAGCCGTGGATGTCCGAGTAGCGCTTCGCCAGGGGCTGCAATACGCGCTTGCCAGCAATGGCGTGCTGGCGTTGCGGGTCATCGCCTCATCCGTGGTTATCTTCGCTGCCGCAACCCTGGTTACGGATACCAGTCGTAATCGTTCCCAGAAGATCGAAGCGATCGCGCTCGGCTTTCTCGCCATCTTTCTCGTTCGTCATGGCGCTACAAAGCTGCGCGCTTGGACAGACCGTAGGTTCTTCCGCGATGCTTACAACGCCGAACAAATTCTCACTGACTTGAGCGATGAAGTCCGCACCATTATTGAGCCAAAAGCGCTACTTCAAATCGTGGCGCAACGCATAGCCGATTCACTGCACGTCCGCCAGGTGGCAGTGCTGCTGAACAACTCAGGCCCATACTTGCCCGCCTATGAATTGGGATACTCGGACTTGATGGATCTCCAGTTTGCACCTGACGCCGGCACGGTGAAACAGCTTCTGGCAGAGCGCCAGCCGGCACGCGTTTACATGGACGACCCCAATTCATGGGTGAACAGTGAATCTGAAATCTCCGCGGATGAGCGCGCCAGGCTTCTACAACTGCACGCTGAACTCCTGTTGCCTTTGAGTACCCGTGACAAACTGCTGGGTTTTATCAGTTTGGGCCAGAAACTTTCGGAGGAGCCCTATTCCCGTTCCGATTTGCGCCTGCTGCAATCCGTCGCGGCACAGACAGGAATGGCACTGGAAAATGCTCAACTTACGGATGCCATGGCACGGGAGATGGCCCAGCGTGAAAAGCTACACCGCGAGATTGAGATCGCGCGCGAAGTGCAGGAGCGGTTGTTTCCCCAGCATCTCCCTCCGATTGCCGGACTCGACTACTTCGGTAAGTGTCGGCCTGCTCTGGGTGTGGGCGGCGACTATTATGACTTTATCTTTTTACCTGTGGGCAAACTCGGAATTGCCATCGGGGATGTCGCGGGCAAGGGAATCTCAGCGGCGCTCATGATGGCCAGCCTGCAAGCATGTCTGCGCGGGCAGGCGCTGGTAGCATCCAGCGACCTGGCCCTGGTTGTGGGCAACATCAACCACCTGGTATATGAAGCTTCTTCGTCCAATCGCTACGCGACTTTCTTTTACGCAGAGTACGATCCATTAAAACGTCAACTAAATTATGTGAATGCTGGACACAATCCGCCGATGCTGCTCCGTCGATGCGAAATCCATGCGCGCAGCAGAAAGAAGCCAGGCGAGCTGCCCTGCGATTGCCGGGTGGAACGTCTTGAGGCGAGCGGAACCGTGGTAGGCCTGATCGATGGCATGCCGTATGAGCAACGCTGTGTAATGCTGGCCCAGGGAGACATGCTGGTGGCTTACACTGACGGCGTGAGTGAAGCCATGAACCTGAGGGACGAAGAATGGGGCGAAGACAGCATGCTCAAGGCGATTGAGGAATGCTGTGACAGAAAAGCAGACGAGGTAGTGAACATGGTACTCGCCGATGCCGATACTTTCGCCGCCGGCGCACCTCAGTTTGATGACATGACGCTGGTAGTTGTTCGCGCCATCTAATTCGTCATTTGATTCCCACCGCCAGCGTGTCATGGTGCTCGCGGATAAACCGTCGTAGATATGGGCCGATATCGCTGGGAGCGCTGAAACCGGCGGCCTTGGCTGCGGCCTGCTGATCGGCTGCCGGAACGTCTGCGCTTTCCGCGTAGTGCTTCAGATCACGAAATACGCCGATGGTGAAAATATCCCAGGCCGCGCCCTGGTCGCGCACAAAGATAAAGTTCTCCGGCTCCTTGATTGCCTTGGCGTAGGTGTTCTCCATCTCCCGCTCTTTGTAAAGATCGGTGAACATGCCCGGCAGCGCCACAAACATCTCAACGTGGAAAAACGCGCCGTTGGCGAACGCCTTCCGCAGGTCGCCCAGTATCGGACCATAAGCAAAGAGATCTTCCTGCCACGCAATATCCGCCTTAAATTTGTCCGCCGATGCCTGCACTATTTTGTCTCGCTTGGCCATGCGTTCCGGCTGATAGAAGAGGGAATAGCTCTCCATAGGCGTCAGGATCATCAAGTCCCAATGGTCGCCCTGGCTGTGACGCATCCACAGTGGCAGCTCATCGCCCACGGCAGTCAAAGCGGTGCTACGCTGCTTATATAGGTCGATCAGCTCCGGCAGTTTGCCGGGAGCAGCCTGCACCAGTGAAACTTTCCAGAGATATTGATTTTCTGCCGCGTAGATAGAACCCGGCAACAAAAGGACCACAAACAGACTGCAAAGCAGTGTGATGCGCATCATAGGTCAGCTCTCATTAGGACAATAGATTGTATGCTTTCGCGGCGAATCAGTGTTTATGGTCTTCTTGAAAAACGCCAACTCGGAAATGAAACGGCACCCGTGTGTGATAGAGCGTATGATTGTTTATATATGTCAGAATCCACGAAATCCGCTACCAACCTCTGTCCCCGCTGCCAGGGTTCCGGCATTAAAGATGGAATGCGCTGTACTCCCTGCAACGGAACCGGCCTGGCTCAAAAACCTCCAGCCCAGAAATAAGCAAAGCCGCTGTATTCACCATTTCCAGTGCAAATTGCGCAGCCTCCGCGCTGGATGGTACCTTAATAAGTTTGCATCATGCGTTGAATCTTAACCGTGGAGGAACCATGGCGTCTTCATATAACGGCACTCCGCTGCCCGCCGGCGGAAGCCCGATTACGTTCAAAGATGGAAAGCTTCAGATTCCTGATAATCCAATCATTCCGTATATTGAGGGCGATGGTACCGGCCGCGATATATGGGCCGCTTCAGTTCGCGTTTTTGACGCAGCCGTGGAGAAAGCTTACGGCGGCAAGCGCAAGATCCACTGGTATGAAGTCTTTGCCGGCGAAAAAGCCTTTACCAGATTCAATGACTGGCTGCCGCAGGGAACTGTTGACGCGATTAAGGACCTGCATGTCGCCATCAAAGGGCCTCTCACCACTCCAGTCGGCGGCGGAATTCGTTCACTCAACGTGGCGCTTCGTCAGATCCTCGATCTCTATTCCTGCATACGTCCCGTGAAGTATTACACTGGCGTGCCTTCGCCGGTGAAGCACCCTGAACAACTGAACGTGGTTATATTCCGCGAAAACACGGAAGACGTTTACATCGGCATCGAGTGGAAGCAGGGAACGCCGGAAGTAAAGAAGCTGATCGACTTCCTGAACAATGACATGCTGAAGGGGACCAAGAAGCGTATCCGTGAAGACTCCGGCGTCAGCATCAAGCCCATTTCCATCTTCGGCACCAAACGCCTGGTGCGCATGGCCATTCAGCATGCCATCAAGAACCATCGCCGGTCGGTCACGCTGGTTCACAAAGGCAACATCCAGAAATTTACGGAAGGCGCGTTTCGCGAATGGGGCTATGAAGTGGCTCGCGATGAATTCCGCGACCATATCGTCACCGAGCGCGAGAGCTGGATTCTCGATAACAAAGACAAAAATCCCAACCTCACCATAGAAGCTAACGCCGCCATGGTTGAGCCAGGCATGGAGTTTGCGCCTGAAAGCTTCCGCAAGGAAGTTTACGCGGAAGTAAAAAGCGTGCTCGATTCAATCGGCAAGTCGCACGGCAACGGGGCATGGAAAAAGAAGATCATGATCAATGATCGCATTGCCGATTCCATCTTCCAGCAGGTGATCATCCGCCCCGCGGAGTATGACATCCTGGCCACACCCAACCTGAACGGCGACTACATCTCTGACGCTTGCGCGGCCCAGGTAGGCGGACTCGGTATTGCTCCGGGTGCGAACGTCGGCGATCAGCACGCCATTTTTGAAGCTACGCACGGCACGGCCCCGAAATATGCGGATAAGGACGTGATCAATCCCGGATCAGTCATGCTTTCCGGCGTGATGATGCTGGATTACATGGGATGGGTGGAAGCGGCCCGGCTGATTGAGACGTCATTGGAAGCCACGATTGGGCAAAAGATGGTCACTTATGATTTTGAGCGCCAGATGCCCGGCTCAACCAAGGTAAAGACCAGTGAGTTTGCCGGACACATGATCGACAACATGGTGGACCGGCGCAAAAAATCAGCAGTCTAAAAAATTCCGTTCACACATACAGGAAGGATTTCATGCGTAAGAAGGTAACGATTGTAGGAGCAGGCAATGTGGGCGCTACGGCTGCCCACTGGATCGCGTCAAAAGAGCTGGCCAACGTGGTGTTGATTGACGTTCTTGACGGCGTGCCGCAGGGCAAGGGCCTTGACCTGCTGGAAGCCATGCCGGTGGAAAAGCGCGATTCGTTCGTGTTGGGCACCAATGACTATGCGGATACCGCGAACTCTGACATCGTGGTGATTACCGCCGGAATCGCTCGCAAACCGGGTATGAGCCGCGACGATCTTTTGAACACAAATTACAAGATCATGCAGGACGTAGTGGCCAAGATCACTGCCAACTCGCCTAATGCGATCCTCATCGTGGTATCGAACCCTCTTGATGCGATGGCCCAGGCCGCCTACAAGCTGAGCAAGTTCTCCCGCAATCGCGTGCTGGGCATGGCCGGCGTGCTGGATTCTTCCCGCTTTCGCACCTTTATCGCTCAGGAGCTCAACGTGAGCGTGGAAAACGTTACGGCGTTTGTTCTCGGCGGACACGGTGACACCATGGTGCCTTTGCCCCGCTATTCAACTGTTGCCGGAATTCCGATTACAGAGTTGATCGCCAAAGACCGCCTTGACGCGATTGTCCAGCGCACACGCGATGGCGGCGCCGAAATCGTGAAATATCTGAAGACCGGCAGTGCCTATTATGCCCCTTCGGCGGCAGCCACAGAGATGGTGGAAGCCATCCTGAAAGACAAGAAGAAGATCCTGCCCTGCGCCGTTTATCTCCAGGGCGAATACGGGATCAAGGACCTGTTCGTTGGCGTGCCCTGCAAGCTGGGCGCAAACGGCCTTGAACAGATTATCGAGATCAAGCTGACAGCAGACGAACAGGCTGCGCTGCAGAAAAGCGCGGACTCAGTGGCCGAACTGGTCAAAGTTCTTGGAATGTAGTCGATTGGGATTTGAACCGCGCCGCTCGATTTTCGGGCGGCGTTTTTTTTTGAGTAGGGTTGCCGCACGAAGCCTTGGCGGTCTTGGTCTTCACGGCTCAGAATGAATCTCTTGGGCCGATCAGCCGGTTCAACCCTTCAACACGCCGTCATCCCGAATCCCCGTCAGCGAACGCGCGCAGTCTTCAGCGCGTGAGCAGGGGTGAGGGACCTTGCGCTTGTACTGGCGACGACCTATCACAACATCTCTCGGGTCGGTTCGCGAGATTCATGGAATTCTGAAAAACGGCATGGCTAACACCACGGTCCTTTCCTCTTTTGCGTCGTCGCTCGCGTTCAAAGCTCGCATCTGTTCGTCCATTAAAGTGCGAAGGATCGTGGCGAGGTTCCATTCGCGAACAATTACTGTGTAGTGGTCAAGGTAAAGAGAATCAAAGTCCGAGCGGTTCATGAAGTCGCGCAGTCCGGAAGGGGTTGCTACAAGATATTCAATTTCCCAGACGTTCGAACTCTCAGGATATTGATAGACAATCGTGAGATGGTCACAAAAACTTGTGCGGTCAGGCGGACCGTCCACCAGGTCAATCTGTCTGAAGTAGTAGTTCAGGTAATACGGGCGATTGAACCTTCCTTTATCGTCGCGCTGCACAGGAGGCGCCGCAAAAGGAAACGGAATTTCTGCACCTGTCAGTGCCGGTTTACTTGGCCGGTCGATTATCGGGATCGTCGGGATTTTCCAGTGGCCTTGATCCTACCGCCGCCGGCATCACGTAAACGTTGGATTGTGGCGTATGGTTCTCTGGATCAGGGACGGGAAGATGGCTGGCGTGAACTTCTGCCCGGGAGGATAGCAGCCTCCCGAGCATCAGGAGCAGCAAAAACGCGACGATGAAAATGACGACTTTGACCGGTTCCATCGTCTCTCTTTTTTAACTCACGCGATCAATGGAAATAGAGTTGACGGTTACCTGCGTGACGGGACGGTCCTGTGCGCCCTTTTTTGCTTTGGAGATTTTATCCGCCACGTCCTGGCCTTCAATCACTTCACCGAAGATGGTGTGGTTCCCGGTGAGCCATGGTGTAGGCGCTACGGTGATGAAGAATTGCGATCCGTTCGTTCCTGGACCGGCATTCGCCATCGCCAGTTTTCCCGCTTTATCGAACTTGTGCGGCGAGCCTTTGGTTTCGTCGCCAAATTTGTAACCGGGGCCGCCCATGCCGGTGCCGCTGGGATCGCCACCCTGGATCATGAAGTCCGGAATCACGCGATGAAAAATGGTGCCGCTATAGAGAGGTCCGTCGCCGCCCTTTCCGCTGACGGAATCCTTCCAGCTGCGCTTGCCTTCGGCGAGATCCGTGAAGTTCTTTACCGTGATGGGTGCTTCCGCTTCAAAAAGCCGGCACACGATCTTACCTTCTGTCGTGTCAAAAGTTGCGTACATTCCTGGCTGGCGGGACATGAGACTCCTTCTTTCTACTGGTGATTACGGGTTTTAGTAATTAGGGTTGGACGCGATGTTCTTCGGCATGGTTGTGGACGCGTGCGTCTTTGCGCCCTTATGGCCCGATGATGCTGGGCCGCCTGCGCCCGTAATCTGTATGTGTTTGATCTGCACGGGGTCCTGAGGTTTGCTGTTGCTGCCGCCGCAAGCTGTGCCGCCTGTACATGGGCCCTGCTCAATTTTCTTTACCAGCGCAATGGACGCATCATCGCATTGCCCAAAGATGGTGTGATGATTGTTGAGCCATGGCGTGGCAATATCTGTGATGAAGAACTGTGAGCCATTGGTGCCGGGACCGGAGTTGGCCATCGCAAGCCGGCCGGGACGATCAAATGCCAGGCTGGGATCAAACTCATCTTCAAACTTGTAGCCCGGACCGCCAATGCCCTGGCCCAGCGGATCGCCGCCCTGAACCATGAAATTGGGAATTACGCGGTGAAAGATCGTTCCGTCATACAGAGCTACGCCGTGCATGGTCTTGCCGTCGCGAGGATTGGTCCAGTCCTTTGGTGCCGTTACTGAGGCCAATGAAGTTGGCCACGGTCTTGGGCGCCTTATCAGGGAAGAGTTCGCAGGTTATGTCGCCAGCTGAGGTGTGGAATATGGCTTTGGGCGCGCTGGCGGGGGCAGGCTTGGCCGCCGACTTCGGCGTCTGGGCAGCAACCGTCATACTCAGGGACAACACAATCAAAAGGCTACGATGCAACATTCATCTCTCCTGTGAGAAAGTAACGTTCTATTAGAAACGCATCGAGAAAAGAAGTAAAGTCAATGATCCCTGAAACTTACCCGCTTTCCCGCATACGTTGATTTTATTCTGTAACCTTCTTTTAGAGGCGCGGTAATCATCTTTGCAAGAAGGTTATAGAGCGTCACAGAGTAGCATGGGAAAGCACGATCGCGGGGAGTTGAAGTGAAGGATGAACAGCACTGAGACATCCCTGAAGTAACTCATGACCAAGACGAATTCGATGTCCGACGAGGAGTTGATGGCGCAGGTGCGCAGCGGCGTGGGTGAAATGCTGGGCGTGTTGTTTGACCGTTACCAGGTCTCCATTGTTCAACTTTTACTTGAGGTTAAGCGGTGACCGTGCTCTCAGCGAAGATCTGGTGCAGGAAGTGTTTTTTCGCATTCTGAAATACCGCCAGAGTTACCGGCCGGAAACGGGTTTCCGCGCATGGATGTACCAGATCGCGCGCAACACTCGTGCTGATCACTGGCGCAAAAAGAAGCCGGAGACCAGCTGGGAACCGGAGATGTCACCGGCCATCGTGCCCAGAGATGAAGCGCAGCAGAAACAGGAAGCTGCATTGCTGCACAGCGCATTGATGGAACTGCCGGAAGAGAAGCGGGAAGTGCTGATATTGAGCCGCTATCAGGACCTGAAGTATGAGGAGATTGCGCAAATGATGGATTGCGAAGTAAACACGATCAAGGTAAGGGTCCATCGGGCGCTGCAGGAATTGCGCGAAGTTTTTCACGCGCTGGAAAGCGGCAAGCTGGTACGCAAGCCGGGAATAAAGGGATCGGGAGCATGGCCCAGCTCCGGGAGTTTGCAATGAACAAGAAGTTTGAAGAAAAGCCGTGTGAAGAAATCAGCGCTTTGATGCCGGATTACCTGCACAACAGGTTGCAGCCAGAGCAGGCGAACATCGTTAAAGCTCATCTTGAAGGTTGCAGCCGCCTGTGCTGAAGAGGTGTCCCTGTGGACAAAACTTGGCACAATACCGGAAGAACAGCCCAGTCCTGCGCTCGCGTCACGCTTTAACACCATGCTGGAGACCTACCAGGAAGGCCGCTGGGAACATCGCAGCCTGCAGAGCGAACGCAATAAGTTTCTTGACTTCGGCGCACTTGTGGCGTGGGTGCGCACTCCGGCACTGAGCATGGGATGGGCCGTAGCATTGCTGCTTGCCGGCTTCGTAGGTGGACGCTATCTCGACAAGGACACGCAGCACAGCAAGGAACTGGCAACCGTGCAGCAGCAGCTGGTGGACATGCGTGAGCTGGTGGTTGTCTCCATGCTAAAGCAGCAGTCGCCCAGTGAAAGATTACAAGGTGTGAGCTTCAGCATGGACCAGAAGCAGCCTGACGGCAAAGTGCTGGAAGCATTGCTGCACACACTACGCTATGACAACAGCGTGGACGTACGCCTGGCGGCCCTGGATGCGCTGAGCCGTTACAGTAGCCAGCCGGATATTCGCCAGGGATTGAAAGACTCGTTACAGCCGCAGCAATCGCCCATGGTGCAGGTGGCTCTGATCGATACGCTGGTGGACCTGCATGATGCAAGCATCGTGCCCCAGTTGAAGCAATTTCAGGCAGATCCAAAGATAGACCCCACAGTCCGCAAACGCGCGGATTGGGGGATACAACAACTCAGTTAATCGGGAAAAGGACGAACCAACACCCTGAGTAATCAAGGAAGGAAAAGTATGCCCAAAATCAGAATATTCATACTGCTGGCGATCATGGTGATTCTCGCGGTGATGCTCATTAGCCATCGTGGAGCAGCTGAGGTTCAGGCGGCATCTCCAGTCAGCGGCCTGACCATCAATGGAGGTCTCCAGATTGACACTCAGGACGCACCGAGTGATTACGCGCAGGCCCCAGATATGGACGTGGATGCTGAGGCCAGAACGAGTCGAAGTTGGAGATGTCGATGTGGAGTCCAGGAGATGTTGAAGTCGGTGATGTTGAGGTTGGGAGTGTGGATGGAGACGACGAACATCACCACCACCACGACGATGACGATTCCGACATGAAATTGAAGGAACAGGAAACCATACGTAAGACGTTCACGCTGAGCGCCGAGCATCGCACGCTGGAAGTGGACAACATCAATGGGTCGATTGAAGTTGTGGCCACAGACGGCAACCAGGTGCAGATGGTGGTGAACAAGACCCTTCACGCAGAATCAAAAGAAAAGATGGACGCGGCGAAAAAGGAGGTCAAGCTGGATATTACCGAACAGCCCGATCTGCTGAAGCTGTATGTCGACGGGCCATTTCGCTGCAACTGTAACAACGGCTGCGACGGCTGGCATGGAGAACGTGGCTATTCCGTGGACATGGATTTTCAACTTCAGGTCCCTCGCTCCATCGACGTGAAGCTCAAGACCGTCAATGGCGGCCACGTGAACGTCCGCGGCGTGAGCGGCGCTTTCTCCGTCCACAACGTGAATGGCCCGATTGATATGCAGGATATCGCCGGCTCAGGCCATGCAAACACGGTGAATGGCGGAGTGAAGGTCACATTCCGGGAAAATCCAAAACAGACCTCGGATTTCAAGACGGTGAATGGAAGCGTGGAACTGACGTTTGTGCGCGGGCTGTCCGCGGACTTTCGCCTGAAGACGTTTAACGGCTCGGTATTCAGCGATTTTGAGATGACATCATTGCCGGCGAGGCAGGTGAACGGCGAACAACATAACGGCAAATTCGTCTTCCGGTCTGATCGATTTACCGGTGGCCGTGTAGGGAACGGTGGTCCGGAACTGAAAGCAGAAAATCTAAACGGAGATATTCGCATTCTTGAACGCCAGTGACTGCGAACAGCACACATATGAAAACTAAATCTATGAAACAACAAACTTATTTCTTTTATCTGCTCCCAATTGTTCTTGCGGCTTTGGTGAGTGCGCAGCCAACGTACGCTCAAAATGACAATCGCATCGCTGTGCCCCTGGCCGATCCTGCGCGTCCGGCTTCCGTGCGGGCGCATCTCCTCAACGGCAGCATCACGGTCAAGGGCGCTGACGTGAAAGAGATCGTGGTGGAAGCGCATGTGCGGGATGAAGGCCGGGGCGAACGTGGAGAAGGTCGTGGTGAAGGTCGCGGCGAAAGTCGCGGTCCATCCGCGGGCATGAAACGGATCCCCATGACTTCCACCGGACTCAATGTCGAAGCGGAGAACAACCAGGTCCGCATCAGCACAGACGCAATTCAACGCACGGTGGACGTAACTGTAACTGTTCCAGTGCATACGTCACTTTCACTGAAGACGGTGAATGACGGCAACATCGTGGTGACTGGCGTGGATGGTGAACTCGATATCGACAACGTGAACGGGGACGTGACGCTGAAGAGCATCTCCGGTAGCGTGGTGGCCCATGCTCTGAACGGGAAGGTGCTGGCCACGTTTAATCGCGTTGATCCGCAAAAACAGATGGCTTTCAGCTCATTGAATGGCGACATTGACGTCACTTTTCCCGCTGACTTGAAGGCCAACGTGAACATGCGCACGGACAATGGCGAAGTGTTCAGTGATTTTGATGTCCAGCTCACAGCCACGGCGCCGCAACAGGTGGTGGAAGATGGCCGCAGCCAGGGCGGTAAGTATCGCGTGAAGATTGATAAGTCCGTCAAAGGCAAGATCAATGGCGGCGGACAGGAAATTACGTTCAAGGACTTCAACGGAAACATCTACATCCGTAAAACAGGAGCAGCACGGTAAGGAATTCTGTGCGTTAGTGATTCTCTCTCGATAGCACAGTTGAATCCGGTGGCGGTGTGGTATAGCCGCCGCCGGATTTTTCACGTCGCTTCTATTCGGTGGTGAAAACGGTTTGGACAGCACCCGGACAATCGATGATTATATGTTTACCGCCTGGCGCCGGGTGAGCCTCAAGCTTGTCGACGGTACAGTCGCTGTCGGAAAATCGCTTAACTAAGACCTGCTTTTCCAGGAATGAGAGCGGCCAAGGGTGATAAAGAAGTTTAAAGTCAGCTCCGTTTTGGCTTGTAGTCGCATTCCCAAACCAGTTGATTCGATAGGAATAATTTCTTGTCAGTAGTCCTTCGGAGTGCGGTATTTCGTCTCCAACGATAAAAACCAAACCCAATGATAAAGGGAGCAATGCGATTGCAATCGGTAGTGTGCCAATCAGTGTGAGAACCCAAGTCCATCTTCGCGGCGGTAGCAGGGACAACAAAAAGACGAGCCCGAAGTATGAAATAACTGCCAGAGACAGCACTGCCGCATCGACCAGTATTCCGGAAAACGACCACGGGGATTTGAGGATAACCAGCCCTGAAAGAAGTGCGGATATCAGGAAAACCAGAATGTTCCTTCGCTTGATCGCTGACGCTGTCACGAATGCTCGTCGAAGGTAAAACGCAAATGGCAGGGCTCCAATCAAACTGCCGAATGCCAGCGCAAAGAAGTACGCCATAGTCCAGTTGGACTTATCCATCAAACCGCTCTCCACCAACTCGAACCACGACCCGTTATCTCCTGGATTTTGCAATGGTATTCAGCACGGACTCATCGGCTCCGGCTGCTTTGAAGCGGGCCCGGAGTTCCGGCGTAAGGGCAAAGTTCACGCCATGCTGATTCAGAATGTCGATCAGGTGAGCAGAGCTGACCTTGTTGCGGATCTTGAGATCAACGTCGTCCACGGAAAGCGCATCAGATTCTTTGCGCTCGGCTTGAAGTCGCTTTGCCGTAGCTTCCACTTCGCGCATAGCCCGCAGAAGATTACCACCCAGAATCTTGCGGACGTCATCCGGCGAATAACCGCGTTGCAGGAGCGCCTCGGTGATTTTTGGCAGATCGGCGACAGAATCGATACCCTGGGGGAGTGAAGTGACACCGTCAAAATCGGAGCCAAGGCCCACGTGATCAATGCCAGCCACTTTGGCAACGTGGTCAATGTGATCAATGAGCGACTTGAAGGGCGGTCGCGGAAACTGGGCTGCCCACTTCTTTTCAATCGCTACAGTCTCGTTATAGCCGACGGGGCTGCCATCTGCGTGCGCATGGGCTTTCGTGAAGGCTGCCACCTCTGCGTCACGTTGCTTCACCTTTTCCGGATCCGACGACGCATTGAGATAAGCCTGATCGATGAATGCCGAATAGAAGTTGACCATGACCACGCCGCCATTCAGAGCCACGGCCTTGAGCATGTCATCGGTCATGTTGCGCGGATGATTGGTGAGCGCCCGCGAAGATGAATGTGAAGCGATGACCGGCGCCTGGCTGATGAGCAAAGCCTGATAGAACGTGGCGTCCGATACGTGAGAGATGTCCACGATCATGCCCAGGCGGTTCATTTCCCGGACCACATCTTTTCCGAAGTCCGTCATGCCGTTGTAATGCTTGACGTTGGGATTCTGAATGTCACCGGATGAATCGGCCCACTCATTCGTGTTCGACCACGTCAACGTCATGTAGCGAACACCCAGGCGGTAGAAATCACGCAGCAGGTGTATATCGTTCTCAATGGCGTGCCCGCCTTCAATACCCATCAGAGCGGCGAACTTATGCTCATCGTGTGCTTTGACAATGTCGTCGGCGGTAAAGGCCATCGTCATCTTGTCGGGATGACGCGCTGCCTGAAGATAGACGCTGTCAATCAGGTCCATGGCGCGCTTGGCGTAGTGGCCTTTGAATTCCGGTTCCACCCAGATAGAGAAGAACTCAGCGCCAAGATTGCCCTGCCTGATCTTGCCCAGATCAATGTGGCCTTCTGACACCGGCGTGTTCTGGCCAATGTCAAAGTTCTCATCCAGAAAGCGTTGCGGCGTGTCCGCATGTGTATCAATGATGATGGCGGACTGCTGGATGGCCTGGGCGGAGTCGGGCTTGGCCCTGGCTGGTTTGGCGGAGCAGATTTGGCGGAAGCAGATTTGGCGGATGAAGATTTTGCCGATGCAGATTTTGTTGATGAAGGTTGGGTGGTTTTCTTCTGCTGAGAAACAACGGGAAGAGAACAGGCGACGCAGAAGCTCAGTGCAAAGGCGGCGAGAGATTTAAGCTGGTTCATTCACGGGCAATTTTATCAGCCGCCGTGTTCGCCTCGCGCCATTCTGAATATCGATCGGAAATCATCACGTGGAAACAGGCCTGGCGGCGTTCTTCCGCCACTTCAATCAGGTTCAGGTCACGCATATTCTTAAGGTAGTCCTCAATCCAGGCATGTTCTGAGCGGGTAAGGCCGCGCTTGGCCAGATCAACCGTGATGCCGGCCAGATGCGAGGAAGCATTTTCACCGTTTTCCGGGGCCGCATTGCGGTTGCTACGGCGCAGCTTATGCTGCTGTTCCATGGTGCGGACAGCGGAAGTTACCTGCAAAGGCTGGTGGAATTCAGTGTAATAGGCTTCGCTCATGTCAGCCAGGAACTGGTTGACCCATGGCCGGGCATAGCGCTTGTCTGACTTGATGTTCGGGCTGATCATTAGCGCCCGGCTTTCCTGAATTGGCATCAATTCCTGGGTCCGTTCCAGCTCCATCAACTGATTGTCATCAGCGATCCGGGGCAGCTGTAAACGGTCAATTTCTTCATTCTGGCGGACCATGGAATCATGGGAACCGCGCAGGACAGGATTCCACAGCACCCGGCGAACGTGGGCGCGACGGTGCTTCATACGCAGATCACGGCGTACTGCGCTGGCGGCAAAGGCCGGCAATGCACTGGCCAGTACTGCCAACATCAGAATCGACGAAGTAAGGATTCTCTTAGCGCCCATCGGGTACGTGTCCATTAGAGCAATTTCTTGGATGGCAGATTTTAAACCAGAGCTGCTCCGTTTGTTCTCAGAGATTTGCCCCAATTTCATTAAACTTGCTAATTCAACTTATCGACGTTAGTAATCAAGACTTTAGAAGACTGACAAAGTTTGTCATTTTGCAGCAGGTTCGAGGAAAATGACAAAATTTGTCAGCGACAGGATATTAATGCCTCAGCTGGCATGTGACAAGGTAACAATCCGACCGCGACTGTGGTAATGGGAAAACACCCTAAATTCCCCTAAGTTTCACATGGCATAAACCCCAAAGTCTCAACGAAAGACCCATGGCAAGACCATGCTTTCGCCAAACGGGTGGCGTAGTTGTTCACGCACCGCTGTACCGTTGTTGCGGAGGTGACAATCGCCTTACGCTGATACCGCTGAAGAAAGGCCTGTATGAAAACCTTCGTGGCATTGGCGTTTGGGTTAATTTTGGCCGCGCCCGCCTTGGCACAGCAGGGGGATTGTGTTGCGCTGACGCATCAGGCCCTGGAACTGAGCGGGCTGAACCAGTCCATCGACGGCATGACGCAGATGATGAACTCTGAGCAGTTCATGCAGCAGGTCTCCCGCGGGCAGAGCGGCAGTGCCGACTTCGCGAAATTCAAGCCGATCATCATGAAGGATTTTGATGGCTCCATTATGCGCAAAGCGCTGGAAGCGCGTCTGCTGTCTCAATGTGATCAGGCAAAGCTGGCCGGTGCCGTTGCGGCCATGAAGTCTCCGCTGGTTTCACGCATGCTCACACTGGAAGCCGAGGCGGGTACTCCTGAAGGCCAGGCGAGGGTCAAGCGTTATGCGCGGGCCATTCAGATTGTGCCACCACCAGATGATCAGCTGGATGCAATCGCCATATTGGATGACAGCGCAGGCTCTTCAGATCTGGCTGCCGATGCCGTGATCGTCGTGGTGCGGGGCATGCTGTCGGGCGTGGGAGATCATTCCAACGCCGCAGAAGATGTGGCGCGTCATCGCAATGACCTGAAGATGAGCATGCGGAACGCTCTTCAGGTGTCCATGCTGTGCACCTACAAAAGCGTGAGTCGCGCCGAGATTCTGGAATATGCCCGGCAATTAAGATCCGCGCCGCTCAAGGAGTTCTACGATCAAGCGAAACAGGCTTTCCTGGAAGTAATGGAAGATCGCGCCACGGCCGTGGGCGCCGACCTGACGACCGTGATTACCGCAAGCCGGTGAGCCCGCGATGGTGACTTGCGGCCCATGTCCGGAATACCTGCCCGGGCGTCCAAGTTTTCATTAGCGGCTTCAGAGTAGGTTGTAAGAAAATGGGGCTCGTCAATATGGATAACGCCATTGCTCGTCCGCACTTCCTGCTGCGTTGGAGAAACTGGACGCACAACCTTGGCCGTTTTCTGGCCCAGCACAAGGTAACTCCCAATGACATCTCCCTGCTTGGCGTTGTGTTTGCCGCCACGGCTGGCGCTGCCTTTTACTTTTCTTTGCAGCCTGACGCTTTGGACCGCGCGCTTCTACTGCTTCTGGCGGCCGCTGCCATCCAGTTGCGCAGGCTCTGCGGACGCCTGCATACGATTGTGTCGCGTGAAACCGTGCAGCCTCGTCCGCATACTATTTTTTATGACTTCCCCAATCGCATTGCTGAGGCGCTGATTCTTGTGCCCGCGGGCTATGCCGTTCAGAACCTTCCTTTTGGATTGGAACTGGCCTGGGGCGCGGCATTTCTTGGCCTGTTCAGCTCCTACGTCGGGCAAATGCGAAGTGGCGTGCCAGAGCCCAAAAGTCGCATGACGATCAAAAACCTTCCCATGATGCTGCTCTCAGCCGCAAGCGTGCTTTCAGTTTTTGATCGCATGGTCTATCTGCCTGGAATCATGCTGTGGATCGCGCTGATCATTGTCAACCTGGCTGCTGTGGCTACGATCTGGCAGCGCACGCTGCAGATTGTTCACGCGGAAGAGATAGACTGATTTAGCCGCGATCAACTACCCTCTTCGACGAGGGCGGGTCGGTGGAAAATCGCCCGGTGACGACTTTCGTTGCCAATCCAAAAACCATCGTCATCCCGAAGGTCGGTGCGAAGCGAGCGCTTTCTTCAGCTCGCAAGCCGACCTGAGGGAACTTGTGCTTCGTCAACTTTGTCGCTTCGCTCCAAACCGCCATTAGTGCATTTCTCCTGGCCACACCATCGAGCACCTGTGGCAACGGGCTCGACGCGCGTGGACGGCGCGAGCCCTTGTCCGGTTTTTGGGGACAGGAAAAATCAAGCGCAAGGTCCCTCACCCCTGCTCGCCAACTGAAGAAAACGCTTGGCTCGCTGACGGGGATTCGGGATGACGCGACTATCTTGTGTGCGAAGGTAACCCGAGGTGCAGGCATAGCATGGGCTCCGGCCGCCCTCCGAACCCGGAGAGAAGTCGCAGCGAATGCGACGGCGAAGTCGTAACCGCTTTATCGCGTGAAGAAGTCCTTCACTGACTGTTTGAATACTTCGCGGCCGGTATCGGCGATCGCCTTGGTCAGCGGTATGTCTTTGGGGCAGACTTCCACGCAGTTCTGCGCGTATCCGCATTCCTGAATGCCACCATCACCCATCAGGGCCTGCAGACGCTCATGTTTGAGCGCCTTGCCCGTGGGATGCTGGTTGAAGAGCTTTACCTGCGCGATGGTTGCTGCGCCCACGAAGCCCGTGCTGTCATTGAATTGTGGGCATGCCTCCATACAGCAGCAGCAGGAGATGCAGCGCGAGAGCGGATACGCCTCTTCCTGCTCCACCGGAGCGATGCGTGGGCCGGAGCCAAGGTCATATGTGCCGTCTACGGGTATCCAGGCTTTGACCGCCTTGAGGTTTTCAAACAGCACGCTGCGGTCAACCGCGAGATCGCGCACCAGGGGGAACTTGCTCAGCGGCTCAATGGTGATGGGCTGCGAAAGCTGATCCAGCAGGGCGGAGCATGCCATGCGAGCTTTACCGTTAATCAGCATGGAGCAGGAGCCGCAGACTTCTTCCAGGCAGTTGGAATCATAGGTAATGGCGGTAGTCGGCTTGCCGTCTTTGGTCACGGGATTTGCGGCAATCTCCATCATGGCGGAGATCACGTTCATGCCTGGCTTCCAGGTAAGTTCGAACTCGTCCCAGCGGGCAGAGGCTTTCGGATTATCCTGGCGTTTGATCTTCAGTTGGACGGTCTTGGGTTTAGTCTCGGCCATTATCTTCCGGTCTCCCGTACTGTGATGAATTTCAAGGTAGTCATGATTGCATTCAAGGTCGTAATAATCGCGAACGAACCGTACACCCAGTCATGTTTCCTGAGCGCCGCCCACGTCAGTATCGCTGCGATCGTGAAAAAAATGATCGCGACGTTGCGGTACCATTCCGGCGACGAGTTGGTGCGTTGCGGTAGTTGTTCTTGTTGTTGTTCCACAAAAATTCTCAGAAAAACCTTTTTAACCACAAAGGACACGAAGGATCACGAAGGCCGTTTTTTTGCCAGGTGTTTCCATTTACCCAATTACAAAATTACTCACTTACCAATTTCATCTGAATTCCTTTGTGTTCCTTGGTGTCCTTTGTGGTTGGCTCTGTCGTTAGGTCGCCATGTCATACCGTCTCTGCCGCGGAGGAATCAGTGACACGTCTACCGGTTCAAACTCGAAACGAGGCTCATCTTTATTCAAGGGTTTGATCCGCTTCGCTCTCAAACCCTCGCGAATTGCTCGCACGAGCCAGTGCTCGCAATCCGCTCACCCGGCCGACTCGCCTAAGTCGCCATGTCATAACGTCTTGGTCGTGGCGGAATCAATGACACATCTACCGGTTCGAACTCAAAGCGAGGCTCGTCGGCGTCAGGGGCAAAGTAGGCCTTCGTTGTCTTGAGCCAGTTCTTGTCGTCTCGCTCCGGGAAGTCTGGTTTGTAGTGTGCGCCGCGGGACTCATCCCGCATGGCCGCCCCCTGGGCAATCACGCGCGACAGTTGCAGCATGTTGTAGAGCTGGCGGGTAAAGATGAACGATGTATTGGCCCACTGGCTCTTATCGCCAACGTTGATATGGTTAAAGCGGCCCAGCAACTCCACCACCTTCGCGTCCGTATCCTGCAATGCCTTGTTGTAGCGGATGACAGTTACGTTCCTGGTCATCAACTCGCCCAGCTCCCGCCATATGCGGAAGGGGTTCTCAGTGCCACTGGCCGAGATCAGGCTCCGGTTGGCGTCTTCCTGGCGCTTGCGTTCGGCGTCAAACACCGTGCTGCTGGTGCCATCAGTGGACTTGGCATTCCTGGCGTACTCAACCGCATGGGGACCAGCCACAAAGCCTCCCCATATGCAGGAGAGCAGGGAGTTTGCTCCCAGACGATTGGCGCCATGAAAGCTGTATTCGCATTCTCCGGCTGCGTAGATGCCTTTGATATTAGTGGCCTGGTTGTAATCCACCCAGAGTCCGCCCATGGTGTAATGCATGCCAGGGAAGATCTTCATGGGCACTTCACGCGGATCGTCGCCCACAAACTTTTCATAGATCTCGAGAATGCCTTCGAGTTTGCGATTGAGCGTTTCACGGTCAATGTGCGTCAGGTCAAGATAGACCATGGGCTGTCCGTCAACGCCCAGCTCGTTTTCATACACAATCTTGTGGATGGCGCGCGTGGCCACGTCACGCGGCACCAGATTGCCGTACTTGGGATACCATTCTTCCAGGAAGTAGAAACGCTCGTTGGCTGGAATGCTCTTCCAGTCGCGCTTGTCGCCTTTCTTGCGCGGTACCCATACGCGACCACCTTCACCGCGGGCTGACTCGGACATCAGGCGCAGCTTGTCTTCACCGGGGATCGATGTTGGATGGACCTGTATGAATTCGCCGTTGGCGTAAAAGCAACCTTGCTGGTAGAGCGCGGACTGAGCAGAGCCGGTGCAGACCACCGAGTTGGTTGATTTGCCAAAGATCGCGCCGATGCCGCCGGTGGCCATGATGAGCGCGTCAGCGGGGAAGGTGCGGACTTCCATGGTGCGCAGGTCCATGGCGCATATCCCACGACAGGCTTTGTCATTATCGAGAACCGCGCTTAGGAATTCCCAGTGCTCATATTTCTTCACCCGACCTTCGGCTTCATAGCGCCGGACTTGCTCATCCAGCGCGTAGAGAAGTTGCTGTCCCGTGGTGGCGCCGGCAAAAGCGGTGCGATGGTACAAAGTGCCGCCGAAGCGACGAAAATCGAGCAGGCCTTCTGGCGTGCGATTGAACGTGACGCCCATCCGATCCAGCAGATCGATGATCGCAGGACCGGCCTCGCACATGGCTTTCACGGGCGGCTGGTTGGCCAGGAAGTCACCGCCATAGATGGTGTCGTCAAAATGCTTCCAGGTGGTGTCGCCTTCGCCCTTGAGATTCTTGGCTGCGTTAATGCCACCCTGTGCGCAGACTGAGTGCGAGCGTTTCACAGGCACAATGGAGAAGAGATCCACATTGCCGCCGGCTTCGGCGATCTTGATGACCGCGGCCAGGCCTGCCAACCCGCCGCCTACTACGATGATTCTGGGATTTGTTGCCATTATTTAACCTTTTTGTGAACCAAATCTTTAACCACAAAGGACACGAAGGATCACGAAGTCCGATGGTGCCGGCTCTTCAATTCCTGATTACTAAACAACTCAATTGGCAATCTTCGTTCTTCCATTGTGTTCCTTCGTGTGTGGTTTGCTCTTGAATTATTTTGCTGATCTCTCCACCTGCTCCCACCCCGGCAATTGTTCCGGCGTGTTTCGCCACTGCGGCTTGAAGAATGCTCCCAGCGTTAGAAAACCGACGACGATAAACAGGGCCGCAATGCCCAGGCAGACGTAGCCGAACGCCTTGCGCGACCGGTCACTCACGGTAATGCCCCATTTGGCGGCAAAGAGAAACAATCCGTAGGCAAAGTGCCAGGATGCCGCAATGATTCCGAGGAGATAGAAGGTGGCCATCCAGGGATTCTGCAATTCCATTTGAACCTTGTGGAAGGCCGCGTCATTGTTGGTGAGCAGGTGGATTCCACTGAAACGCATGGTGTATGTGTGCCAGGCGATGTAAATAAACGTAATGGCGCCGGTCCAGCGCTGTGCGGCATACATGAAATTGCCCTGCCACGGATAGTCAGTAACGTTGGACGTGCCGCGAAACCATATATAGAAACCGTAAAATGCGTGGTAAGCCAGAGGCAGGTAGATGCCGAACAGTTCCAGGACGGGAACAAACGGCAGACCGCTCAGGAACTTAACCTGCTCTGCATACGCGTGCGGCCCATTGGTGGCGAATGCATTGGAGATGAAATGTTCCACCAGAAAAGCGCCCACTGGGACAATGCCGGTGAGTGAATGCAGTCGGCGCCAGAAAAATGAGTGACCTTGACCAGCGCGGAGGGGAGGTACGCCGCGCGCCACGGGAGAAACATCAGTAGACATCAGACTGCTCTCCGTTCTCTGCGGTAATCAACGATGAGTGGCAAACTTTTTATTATGCGACGATGCGCGGAGAAGGTCAAACGACGATTCCCGCACCAGATACGCATCCACTCGACCTCAAGGCATTTTTCACTTCTGAAGTCGACCTTCACATGTCCATTTAGATGAAATTAGAGTGTGATTGGATACAATGGCCCTGCCCGTCCGGCAAGAAAATGTTTTCTTTTCTCGCTGCACCCTTGTATCTTTGTCCTCCCGGAGAAAACTAAATGTCCCTGACCAATCGTCTCTTTGCGTTCGTCTGTCTTTGTGTGTTTGCTGTCACATCTGTTGCGCAGACGGCCGCTCCCGCCGTCGCCTCCGCGACCGTAGGCGATCCGTCCATCAATGACAAGATCCGCGCGGAAGAGAAAGACCACTCGCAGATCATGCATACCATGCACTTTCTGGCCGACGTTTACGGACCCCGCTTGACGGGTTCGCCCAATCACAAGGCCGCGGCTGA
The DNA here is from genome assembly GCA_963755365.1 of Terriglobia bacterium. Taxonomy (GTDB): domain Bacteria; phylum Acidobacteriota; class Terriglobia; order Terriglobales; family Acidobacteriaceae; genus Angelobacter. The sequence goes on from CAVWJV010000001.1 coordinate 212,034, forward strand.
CTGGGCTGTCAAAGAGATGACGAGCTGGGGATTCGCGAATGCGCACCTTGAGCCGTGGGATTTCGGACATCCAGGATGGGTGAATGAACGCGCCAGCGGCTATGCGCTCTCTCCCTTTCATGATCAACTCACCTTCAAAGTGTTGGCCTGGACCCCTAGCACCAATGGCACGGTCACCGGGCAGGTTTTCCAACTCATCCCGCCGGAGAAGCCGCAGAAAGAACAACTCACGGCCTACCTCGACTCGGTGAAAGATAAGATCAAAGGCAAGATTGTTCTGGTCGGAAAGGCGGAAGTGGTGCCTGTGGTGATTGAGCCCGCGCCGCGCCGCATGGAGGACAAAGCCGCCGCAGAACGCTTCGATCCCAAGAATCCAAATGCCGGGCAATTTGGTCCGCGCAACGCGCAGCAGCCGCAGCCTGATCCTCCCGGCACGCTGACTCCCGCGCAGATCAATACCCAGATCGATGAATTTCTGCTCGCAAACGGTGCATTGCTTCGCGCCAATGATGCGCGTATGGGCAACGGACGCATACGAGCTTTCCAGAACCGCACCTATGATCCCGCCAAGGTGGTTCCCACGGTCGTTCTCCGTAATGAAGATTTCGGGCGGATCGCTCGTGTACTGGCCGATGGGTCTGCCGTGGAACTGGAATTCAACATCCAGAACAAGATTTATCCCGAAGGCAAGACCTCTTACAACACCGTGGCGGAAATTCCCGGCACCGACAAGAAGGACGAAGTAATCATGCTGGGCGGTCATCTTGACTCATGGCACTCCGCCACAGGAGCCACGGACAACGCCATCGGCTGCGCCATCATGATGGAAGCGGCGCGCATTCTGAAATCGATTGGTGTGAAGCCGCGGCGCACCATCCGCGTAGCTCTCTGGAGCGGCGAAGAAGAAGGCCTTCTGGGATCGCAGGCGTACGTGAAACAGCATTTCGGAACGTTTGAAGATCCCAAGCCTGAATACGCGAAGTTTGATGGTTACTTCAATATCGATTCCGGCACCGGACGAGTACGCGGTCTTGGCGTCTTCGGTCCGCCGGAAGATAGTGACATCCTGCGCGCGGCCGTTGCGCCGTTCGCCGACCTCGGCGTAGCAGGCGCCATTGCCAACAAGAGCCGCCGTCTGGGTGGCACTGACAGCACGTCATTCTCACAAGCCGGACTGCCGGGCGTTGGCATGGGCCAGGACCCCATTGAGTATTTCACTGACACCTGGCACACCAACCTCGATACGTATGAGCGCATTATTCCCGAGGACGCACAGAAAGCCGCCATGGTAGCCGCCGCCGCAATTTATCAATTGGCCATGCGTGATGAGATGCTGCCGCGCTTTGCCAAAGCGGACATGCCACCGTTGCCTCCGCCGGACCAGCCGGGCCAGCCTGCAGCAGCGCCTGCGCGCGCAGCCGGTGAGGCAGCAAAGCCTACTGCGACTGACAAACCTGCCTCGCCGGCAGGAAATGCGGCCCCAGCGCCGAAGAAGTAGATGGCACAGCTTTTTGGGTTGACCGTTCGTCCGATATATAAGGAGCCCCGATGAAATCGTCCCGCCGCAGTTTCCTGCAGAACGCCGGTATCGCCACCACTCTGGCAGTCGCACAGCCCGGAGCCATGTTCGCTGAGCAGGAACAGGAACGCGCGCCAGAAAAACCACTGCCGCCGGCCATCGCCAAATTGAAATCGCGCAAGAGTGAGGCCCAGCCCATCACGAGTGAAGAACGGCTCGGGCGAATCGAGCGTGCCCAGCAGTTGATGCGGGACAACAAGCTGGATGCCATCATGATGATCGGCGGCACGTCCCTCAACTATTTCACCGGCATACGCTGGTGGCTGAGTGAGCGATTGTTCGCCATGATTGTGCCGGCCAAAGGCACGCCGTTTTATGTGAGCCCGGCCTTTGAGGAAGACCGTGCCCGTGAGCAGATTGGAATGAACATGGGTGACGCCAAGGCGGACGTCCGCGTTTGGCAGGAAGATGAGAGCCCTTACCAGCTTATTGCCACAGGAATGAAGGAACGCGGCATTGCGTCGGGCAAGATCGGTATGGAAGAGACGGTTTACTACGTGTTCAGCTCAGGCGTTGGTGCTGCTGCTCCCGCGGCGCAGATCACCAGTGCGACTCCCGTAACGGCGGGCTGCCGCATGATCAAGAGCGACCACGAGTTGAAATTGATGACGCTGGCCAATCAGGTCACCCTGGCCGCTTATGAGGCGGCTTACCTTTCCATGAAGGAAGGCATGACGCAGAATGACTTTGCGCAATTGGTTTCAGCAGCCCATTCCCAGCAGGGATTTCAAGGTGGCGCCGGCGTGCAGGTTGGTGAAAATTCCGCGCTACCGCATGGATCGGCCAAGCCTCAGGTGATCAAGGAAGGCACCATTCTTCTGATGGATGGCGGCTGCAAAGTGGAAGGCTACGAATCAGACATCAGCCGCACGGTTGTTCTGGGTAAGCCGACGGACAAGATGAAGAAAGTTTTTGAGATCGTCCACAGGGCCCAGGCCACCGCATTGGCAACCGCAAAACCGGGCGTTCCGGGCGAAGCTGTGGATGCAGCGGCGCGTAAAGTGATCGTCGACGCCGGATATGGGCCGGACTACGCGCACTTCGGGCACCGTGTTGGCCACGGCATCGGCATGGACGGCCACGAATGGCCTTACCTGGTCCGCGGCAACAAACTGCCACTGGCGCAGCGCATGTGCTTCAGTGATGAGCCGGGCGTTTACATCCGCGGCGAATTTGGCATTCGCCTGGAAGACGACATGCATATCACTGACGGAGGCGCTGAGTTGTTCACGCCACAAAGTCCGAGCCTGGAAGAGCCGTTTGGGCGATAAACAGCAAAATCTCACCACGGAGACACGGAGAACACCTAAAGGAAGAGAAGCAAGTAACAACAAAGGACACAATGGAACACGAAGTAGTCAGGGCTCAAACACCTTCGTGTCCTTTGTGGTAAGTGATTTTATCTCAGCGTGCGCTGTCGGCGATTTCTTGCTATGATGACGGCGATGTTCTTTACTTCAGCGCCGCCCCCATAAAGTTCCCAACGTCCTTCTTCAACTCTCCCAGCGACTGGTCCTGTATGTACATCATGTGTCCTGCGCCGTAGTAGCCAAGCGAGATGCGCTTGTGCTCGTCTGCGTCCAGGCCCATGTGATTGAGCGTGTACTGTGTGCCGAAGTATGGCGTGGCCAGATCAAAGTAGCCTGAGCCGACAAAGAGTTTCATGAAAGGATTCTTGTCGAAGGCGTCTTTGAGCGCCTGAGCGGTGTCAGGGAAGCCGCCGCGCTGAACGCCCCAATCCCATTCGTCGAAGCGAAAGCCACCGCCCAGAATGTAGTACTCAAGATCTGATTTATACCCAAGGTCCGTGCGCACATACTGGTTGAACATGGCGGTGTAAGGCGGACGAATCGCGTTCATGCTGGGATCGGATGCGGCGGTTTCAAGCGGGGTGCTGCGTTCGTTACCGAGAAAGCGACTGTCCAACCGGCCGACAATCTTGTCCTCATCGCGCATGAGTTCTTTGGTGAAGTGACCTTCGTCAATGCGCAGGTTGTGCTGCTCAACATACTTCTTGCTCAGGCCCGTATAGCGAGCCAGCTTTTCGGCAACAGCGGAGCGCTCCTGCGGTGCCAGGCGGTCGCCTTTTGCCAGAGCTTCAGCGTAGCCGGTTGCAGCCCACTGTTCCACTTCTGCGCGCAGTTTGGGGAAGTCCTGCTGGAGTTCGGGCGATAGCTTCTTGTGATACCACGCAGCATCTGCATAGGTCGGCAAAAAGATGATGTAGGGAAGATCGTTGCCGACGGCGAAGTCCGTGGTCTGGAAGTTCAGAATGCTGGAGATCAGCATTACCCCGTTAAAGGCGACGCCATGCTCGAACAGATATCCTGAAAGTCCGGCGGCGCGCGTGGTGCCGTAACTTTCGCCAACCATAAACAGCGGTGACGACCAGCGTTCGTAGCGCCCAAGATAGAGGCGAATAAATTCGCCCACGGATTCAATATCGCCCTTGAGGCCAAGGAACTTTTTGGTCTGATCGCGCTTGACGGCGCGGCTGTAGCCGGTGCCCACGGGATCAATGAACACGAGGTCAGTCTGATCGAGCCAGGAATATTCGTTGTCAACCAGTTGATACGGTGGCGCAGGCATCATGCCGTCGGATTGCATCTTCACGCGCTTGGGGCCAATGGCGCCGAGATGCAGCCAGACGGAGGCCGAACCGGGACCGCCGTTGAAAGAGAAGGTGAGCGGGCGCTGCGCCGGTTGCTGTCCATCCAGCGTATAGGCAATAAAGAAGATGTGCGCTTCCACTTCACCTGTGTCAATGTTCTTCAAGGGCAATGTTCCGGTGGTTGCGGTGTAATGCAGGACTTTGCCGCCGACACGTGCCTCATGATGCGTCACGATCGGCGGCAGGATCCGGCATGTCCTTCTTCTGCTCGCCGGCCTTTGGCTCACGCAGCTTTGGCGTCCGCAGGGACTTTGCCGGTCTGATCAGGCAGCAGCCGGTGCAGGAGATGGCCGATCTTCGCGGTTACGCTGGGCAACAGCGCTGAGGGAAAGCATAAGACAAGAAAGCCAGGAAAAGAGGCAGGGCACGGCGCAAGGTCATTGAATGGTCTCCAGCCAGTTAGACGTGTTCTCGGAAAACACGTGAGTCTAACGTGCGGAAGGGAAAAGGGCAAGACGAAGTGGATTGAGTAATTGGGTAATTTGGTAAGTGAGTAAATTGAACATCTGACGAATCTGGGTTTGATTTTCAATTACGCAATTACGAAATTAACCAATTACCAATTTGTTCAGTTCCGCTGGTAGGTGTTGGCGGGAGGATTGGCATCGACAGGCGCGACGCTGTTGCGGTGGATAAGGAAGACCAGAACGATCAGAATCAAGATAAGAGCTAGCGCGCACAGAGAGAAGTGCTTGCCGGGTTCGCGCCGTTTTGTGGGTTCCACAGCCATCGTACTTTGGATGCCTTTCAGATCAGGAAGGGCAGCAGGCCGAGAAGCACTTATCTCTTCTTAACCTGCTGCCTTTATCAAAGTTAACGTGCCGGTATTTGCAGGTCGCGCTCAAGGCGTACTTCGAGCTGGGTGCCTTTATCCAGTTTCATCTCGCCACCCTTGAGGAGCAGGCTGGCTCCGGTACCCAGTCCGCCTCCAACCGCGGCTCCAACCGCAGCGCCTTTGCCACCGCCAATCACCGAACCGCTTACCGCGCCGACCCCGGCGCCAATGGCCGCGTTTTCAATCACGCGCTTCTTGTCCGGGCCTTTCTTCACCATTTCGCCTTCGTCGCCGACCGATTTGATGGAAGCGTCACCAGGGACCCCGGTGACCGTTGCGATCAAAGGCACCCACCCATGGCGGGTTTCAATCTCATCCATTGCCAGCATGATGCGGGCGCCGGTGAAGCCATGTTCGTAGCGGGCCACGTGACCCTTTACGTTGCGACCACGAGGAATAATGAGCCCGCTGGGTGTAGTCAGGTCCTCGCGCAATTCGGCTTTAAAGTGTTTTCCCTCTGACATTTTCTTGGTGTCCAGCGTGTCTTTCAATTTCACGATGAAACGCTGGCCCTCGGGAATAACGTTCGGCGGCGCTCCATAAACAGGGTTGGGATGATAGCCACCAGCTTGCGGAGGCGGGCCGGGGTATCGGTCCTGAGGACGTGTTTTCAATACCGGGCTGTTCTGCGAGTCTGGGGTTCCGCTGTCTTTGTCCTGGTCTTGGGCGACTGCGCTCACTGTCAGCGCCAGTCCCATTAAACAGACACACGCGATCCACTTTGGCTGCATGGCTTGCACCTCTTGGGGTCAAAAATAAGCAGTTAACCTGAATTTTGGTGACAGTTGCTAAATCAGAGATGCACGATAGCTACCTGAGGACAGCTCTCCTGCATCTCAGTTACTGCTCTGATAGCTGTAAACCCAGGCCGATCGGTGTTGTTGCGGTGGGAAGAAGTTCATTACTAAAGTAACTGTACAGTCGGACATATTTGCAGCAAGCTGTTTACATCTTAACGCCTGGGCAAATGGCCTATATCGGTCGGGGTAACTATGAAGAATTGGTTCATACCTATTGCGGTTGTGGGGTTGAGTGGGCTGGGACTGGTGGTCGCCAGCGAACGAGGACGGGAAAAGCTTCGCCATGCGTTTGATCGTCTGGTGGAGCACGGTGACCCGTTGGGCGAGTTCAACAATTTCCTGGATGACCAGTTAACCTCCATCCAGCGCGCACTGGACAACCTGGCAGCGGCCCTGGAAGAACAGGCCTGATCCCCTTGTTCAGCCCGCGAGCAGATTAATTTCTGCCGCCATGCGCACGTCCCTATCGGTGACTCCCCCTGAGTCATGGGATACAAGAGACGTTTTTACCTTGTTATAGCGAATGTCGATGTCAGGGTGATGATTGGACGCCTCGGCTCTATCTGCCACCTTATTTACGAACGCCATGGCGGCCTTGAAGTCTTTAAACTCAAAAGTCCGCTCAATCGCTAATCCATTACGCTTCCATCCGGGAAGACCGCTTAGAGCTGCCTGAATCGAAGAATCATTTAATACAGCCATCTGGTCACCTTCGCTTGTGCAAATTTGAAAGACCCAATCTTTACCGGGCCAAGTTCAATATCCATTGTAATTTGTTGCAAGCTCGGACGAACGGAAAAGCAAATATCCCGGGAGGGCCTGGTGGTTAGCGCAATCGAACCAACGCCGTCATGAAGAATTCAGGGAAACGGGCCAGGGATGAGGACGGTTTTCTTACGTGACTTTGACGGCGATGGCCGGCAGTTTGATGGCGTAATTGAATTTCTGCGAATTGATTTCCTTACGCAGGTCTTCCCAGATTGTGTCCGGCATCGTCCATGAACACGCGGACGACTTCGGGATCAAACTGGCGTCCTGACCAGCGCAGGACTTCTTCGCGAGCGGCGGATATGGTCTGGGCAGCGCGGTATGGGCGGTCTGAGGTAATGGCGTCCAGCGTATCGGCAATGGAGAAGATCCGTGCCCCCATGGGTATTTCTTCTGCTCGCAGGCCCCGTGGATAGCCGGTTCCATCGTACTTCTCCTGGTGTGAGTAAACGATTTCAGCGGCGCGCGACAGGAACGGTATCTTTTTCAGCATCTGATAACCGCGGAAGCAGTGTTCGCGCATGATTTCAGTCTCTTCGGGCGTCAGGGCCCCGGGCTTGCGAAGGATAGCGTCCGGAATGGCCACTTTGCCAATGTCGTGCAGAAATGCGCCACGCGCAATGACTTTGATGTCTTCGGCGGAGAGACTCATGGCCCGCGCAATCGCAATGGTGAAGGCCGTCACCCGCTTGGAGTGGCCTTCAGTCTCGGAATCTTTCAGATCGAGCGCATCACCCAAAGCTTCAAGGGTTACGTCATAAGAGCGCTCCAACTCTGTCATGGCATGGCGAAGTTGTTCCGTGCGCGCTGCTACCAGCGATTCCAGGTTTGACTGATAGGCGCGGTTTTCCATTCGCAGACGACGGGTTTCCAGCGCTCGGCGAACCATGGCCAGAAGCTGTTCGCGTTCAAATGGCTTAAGCAGGTAATCGTAAGCGCCGTTACGGATGGCGGCCAGGGCCACAGAAATGTCATGCACCGCAGTGACCATGATCACCGGCATGTCAGGATATTTCTCTTTGGACCTTTCCAGAAGGGCAATTCCGTCCATTTCCGGCATCATCAGATCGGAGAGCATCAGCTCAAATTCACCAGAAGCATTAAGAATGGCCAGGGCTTCTACCGCTGAACTGGCGGAGCGGGTCTTGTAACCCGCGGCACTTAGCATCGACGAGATGATTTCACGTATTGATTCCTCGTCGTCGACGACTAGAATGCGGTCTGTATTCATGAGGATTTCCTGCCGAGGGGAAGTTTAATCTAACGCAGTCCACACGGAAATACAATGGCCTAATGAACAAATAATAAGGGCATTATCGGTTTATGATAGCTAAGACAGCCCCACATCAAAATACTGGTGAACATGGATTTGGCTCTGCAATCAGCCTTTCTGGCTAAAGGCTCCACGTTACTCATTCTCCTGGCTGGTGCGGTACTCCTGTACCGTAGCTTCCGGGAGAAATATCTCGTCCCGTGGATTGCAGGCTGGATCGCTTATAGCGCGTGCAAGCTTCTATCGATGTCCCAGTTGGACCAGGGCTCAGTGGTGTTCACTTTACTGACGTGGACCTGCTTTTTGCTGGCTGTGGGTTTATTTTCCAGTGCCATCCTGCTGTACACAGATGAAAGACGCCTGATCCTTCCTACCAGCATCGTCCTCGGCGTGGCGCTGGTCCTGATTGTTCTTCACGATGTCTGGTTCCCAAATATCCAATCCCTCGACACCGCTTTTGCCATCACGTGGCGACTGGGGGCGCTGATCGCGTCCACCCAACTGCTTCGGCTTGCCTGGGGACGGCCAAACATTGGACGCTGGCTTCTCGCGTTCATGCTTCCCATTCTCCATGTCCATCTGGTGCATAGGCCGGGCACGGAACTCTGGCATGACTTTCTGGTAGATCTGGCGCTTGGCATCAGCATGATGACCATTGTTCTGGATGATTCACGGGTACAGATTCAGCGGCTGGACGTGCTGAATACAATTACCCACCAGATTTCTGAATCGCAGGACTTTGAGGCGACGGTAGATCTGGTACTGACCCACCTGATGAAAATCACCCGCGCCCCGTCAGCCTGGTTCCGGCTGGCTGAAGGTGACAAGCTGGTAATGGTCTCACAGCGCGGACTCTCGGGCGCTTTTCAGGAACAGGATTTCACCCTTGACGCCAATAACAGCATAAGCGGCATTGCCCTTCGCGATAGCACGGTTTACGTAGTACGTTCAGTGGATTCCAATCCTGCACATCTCTCCCAGGCCCTGCGCAAAGAAGGCATTCACCACTCGCTGGTGGTGCCGGTGGAAGGAAAAAATTCCCGCCTTGGAGTGCTTGTGCTGGCTATCAGCAGCTTCCGGGCTCATCGCGGTGATGAGCGGGCATTCTTGAAAGCGGCAGCCAAGCAGTTGGGGCTGGCAGTGGAAAATCACAGGCTCGCTGACCGCGTGGAGCAATCGCGCAGTGAGTGGGCGGGCACCTTTGATTCCATTCCTGATTCCATTCTGGTGCATGACAGTGACTATCGCATCCTGCGGGCCAATCAGGCGCTGTTGAGCCGCCTGGAAATGCCGTTTGTCGATATCACCGGCCAGTTGTGCGAAAGCATCATGCCGGGGGCGGGGTTGAACTGGGCCAATTGTCCGTACTGCGCGCATGCTGATTGCTCGGGTGAGGAAGATCCCTGCTTCGGCGGCTACTCAGTGGTGTCAACCTCTCCTTATACAAATGAGGAGATGACTCGCGCCGGCACCGTGCACGTGATCAAGGATATTACGGAAGCCAAAGCCTCTGAAGAGCGCTACACCTCATTGTTCAATCACATGCATGAAGGCGTGTTTGCCTCCACTCCGAATGGCAAGCTGGTGGACTGCAATGAAGCGTTTGTCCGCATGCTGGGCTACTCCAACAAAGAGGAAGTGATGGGACTGGACGTGCTTCAGTCTCTTTATGTTGACAACGAAGACCGCAAAAAATTCCTCAGCGAGATCACCCGGCAGGGATTTGTTAGAAATTTTGAGTACCGCCTGCGCCGCAAGGATGGTAAGGAAGTCTACGTAATTGAAAGCAGCTTTGCCACGCGTGACCCTGGCGGACGTGTCGAGCGGTATCAGGGCGTGGTGATGGATGTGACGGAGATGAAGCACGCGGAAGATGAGATCCGCCGTCGCAATCGCGAGCTTTACGTCCTGAACAACATTGCCGTCACATTCAACCAGTCATTTGACCTGGATGAAATCCTTCAGCTGATCATGCTCCAGATTGTTGAGCTCCTGGGCACGGACACCGCTTCAGTTTATCTTTTTGACGATCAGACGAACGCGCTGCTCAAAAAAGCGGCTTATGGCCATCGCAGCGCGGTCATTGCCGACAATGACATGATTGTTCTGCCGGGAGACTTTGTGGACGCCTTGCGCGGCAATCATACCGAGATCGTGGACCACCAGAGCCAGGGCAAGCTTCCGGAGATTGTTACTGACATCATCGCCAGGGAAGGTTTGCACGCGTGGATGTGGGTAGTGCTCTGGCGCAAGGAGAAGATCCTGGGCGTGCTGGCCACCAGCAGCCGCGCAGTGCGTGATTTCAATCGCTCAGAAGAAGGCGTGCTGATTGCTGTAGGCCGGCAGCTGGCCACCACGATTGAAAAAATCCAGCTTTACCATGAGACGCGCCGGGCGTATGAAGATCTGCGGCGCACACAGGAACAACTGCTGCAAAGTGAAAAAATGTCGGCGGTGGGCCAGTTGATTTCCGGCGTGGCGCATGAGTTAAACAACCCACTTACGGCCATTCTGGGCTACGCGCAATTGCTGGAGAGCGAAAAGCTGGAGGCACGCGTACAGGAGTTCATTCAAAAGCTGTACAAACAGGCGCAGCGTACGCAGAAAATTGTGCAGAACCTGCTCTCATTCGCGCGCCAGCACAAGCCACAACGCGTGCATGTGGACCTGCGCAGCGTCATGGAAGATACCATCGCCCTGCGTGATTACGACCTGAAGGTCAACAACATTACGGTGCAGCGTGATTTTGAAGCCATGTTGCCGTCCGTGATCGTGGATCCCCACCAGCTCGAGCAGGTGTACCTGAATATCATCAACAATGCGGCGGACGCCATGCTGGATGGCCGAAACGGCGGCGTGCTGCGGATCAAGATATTCAGCGACCACGGACAGGTTGTCTGCGAGTTCCATGATTCCGGTCCTGGCCTGAATGATCCTAAACACGTTTTTGATCCCTTCTATACCACTAAGAGTGTAGGCAAAGGCACCGGGCTGGGACTGAGCATCTGCTATGGAATCGTGAAAGAGCACGGCGGAGAGATTGCCGCCAGGAACCATCCCTCAGGTGGCGCGTTGATTCAGGTCCGCTTGCCCGTTGCCGTCGGGGAAAAGCCTCTGAGTGAACGTGAACGCATTGTGGCGCGGCGAGAATCGCGTCTTGAGGGCCAGGTCCTGCTGGTGGATGACGAGGAAGCAGTGCTTGATTTTGAACGTGAAGTGCTGACCGCTGCCGGCTTGACGATTCTGACTGCTAACTCCGGCGCCCAGGCGATCGAGTACCTGTCGCACGAGGTCATTGATGCGGTTTTCCTCGATAGCAAGATTCCCGGCGACTGGTCCAGTGAAGACGTCTATCGCTATATGGAGAAACATTCACCCGACCTGGTGCGCAAGACGATCCTTGTGCTCTCCAACGTGTCTGATCCCGCTGTACGTACGTTTGTGGATGCCACGCAGATCTTCTGCCTGGTGAAGCCGTTTGAAGTGGCTGATCTGCTGGCAGTGGCAAGACGTGTGCTGCGTCGCGCGCAGATGGCAGCACATGGCGGGTAGAGGGTTACCTTCTTGTTTTAATCCCGAGCACCCTACCCCATCGATCACTCTATTGGTCTTGTCATTCCGAAGCGGAGCAAGGAATCTGCTTTCCTCTTTTCCTGAAGAGTGAATCTCTCAATCGCCTAAAGATTCTGGCGGCTGTAGGGTTCCCTCACTGCGTTCGGGATATAAAAGATCGCGCCCTGGTCTCCCGCACCATCATCCTGCCAATCATTTGATTCCCAGCCAGTCTCATGATGCTGGCGCGCAGCCATGCCGGTGCCGAAAGTAATTTCCTGATGCGCGACGCGTTTCGCAACGCCGGAGCCAGTTGCCGGAAATAAGCTGTGTGGTAGGCCACGTGGGCCTGGGCCAGAGACGCCGGGGCAAGAGACGCAGACTGTTGGACGAAGGGAACGAGTGCCTGGGCAGCCATGACTCCGCCATGCAACGCAAGCGAGATACCGTCGCCGGCAAAGGGATCGATGAATGCCGCTGCGTCACCCGCCAGCAACATGCCTCGATCTTCCGTTCGCGGCTCTCGAAAGCGCAGTCCTGAAGTTGTGACCGTGGGAAAATTCTGCTGCCAGTTGCGGCTTCGACCGTGGAGGTCGGGATGAAGAGCAAACACATCCTCCAGCGACCGTGCAACATCGGCCCGCACCATGGCGCAAGCGTTCACGGTGTGATCGCCAATCGGCTGGACCCCGCAATAGCCACCGGGGAAGAAGTACAAATCAACGGAGTTGGCGGGCGAATCTTCGCTGAAATGAGATTTCAAACCAATCCACTTTGTCTGATCGGGGCTTCTCTTATTCAAAGCTTCGCGCTGCGTAAGCTGTGACCATCGGCCGCTGGAGTTGACCACCGCCTTCGCTGTGATACTTCCTGTAGACGTCGAAACCGTAAATGGCGATTCGGCTTCATTGCTGACGTCGCTCACCAGAACCTCTTCGCGCACAGCCACGCCTGCCGCTTGGGCCGCTAGCAGTAAAGCAGCGTCGAGATCATACCTGGGGATGCTGGAGGCTGCAGGTTCCACCGGGATTGTGATCTGGCGCCCATCGAGGAACACGCGTGACACGGTGATTCCTGGCCGTCCGGCGAATGCAGTGTCGTTGCCTAAAAGAGAGTCGAGGAGGTGCAGCGATTCCGAGGAGACAAACTCACCGCATACCTTGTGGCGGGGAAAACTGTCTTTGTCCAGCAGCAGTACATGGGCTCCGCGTTGGGCAGCGGTGATCGCGCACGCGGAACCCGCAGGCCCCGCGCCCACCACGATCAGATCGAATTCGGGTGCTTCCATGCGATCACTCCCATGCGCAGCAAAAAATACGTTTCGGTTTTCACGGCGGCGGCGCCTGCTTGCCGAAGCATCTTGTTCATTTCTTCAAGAGTGTAGGCCCGCTTTACAGAAGCGGGAGCGTCATGCCGGGTGAGACGGCTGCGATAGAGCGGAATGCCTGCGCAAATGAGAGCAAGATGCAGTGATGAGCGAATTAAATCGTTAACCAGGACGGCGTACCGTGCCACGCGCAGAGCTTCACGGGCAAAGCCAATGACCTCATCGGGCTCCAGATGATGCGCGAAGAGCGAACAACCGACAGCGTCAAAGCTATCGTCGGCAAAGGGAAGCGCCAGCGCGTCACCACAGATGGCAGGAAGATCCCGGTTCATATGTGTGATTTGGCGATCGAGCAAGGTTGGCTGGGCGAAAATGCCTTCCCGGGAAAGCCTCTGCTGTGAAAGCAACGCTACATCGCCTGAAGCGCCGGCAACATCGAGCCATGTCACCGTTTTCAGCTTTTGCTTTTGCGCCACGCTACGCAGCAATGTGGTCATGGTGCGCACGCCGCCAAAGTTGCGATTGATCATCCGCAGGTCAGCCAGAGATCCTTCAATCTCTTCGGGCGTGCCCGCGTCAGTATCTAAAAACTCAGGGATGACCACTCGTTTCATCGTCAGAGAGTTTCACCTCAGAGGCTAAAGCCTGATCCCTTTTGTCTGCTTACCGCAGGCCTGAAGGCCTGCTCCACCCTTTGAATGATCAGGTTCATGAAAGGGAAATAAAGCTTAGACCCGGGCCAATTCCTCTTCCAGCAATTGCTTGTTGTATAGCTCAGTGTAGTATCCGTTGCGGGCGATAAGCTCATCGTGTGTGCCTGATTCTACGATGCGCCCGTGATGCAACACGGCTATCCGGTCAGCGTTGCGGACTGTGGAAACGCGATGGGATATGAAGATGGTGGTGCGCCCCTGCATGACTTCGCGAAGGTGATTGAGGATTTTCTCTTCCGTATAGGTGTCAACGCTGGCCAGCGCGTCGTCCAATATAAGGATACGAGGATCACGCACAATGGCCCGCGCAATGGCGGAGCGCTGTTTTTGCCCGCCGGAGAGCGTAATGCCGCGCTCGCCGACAAGCGTCTTGTATTGCTCAGGGAATGCCTCAATGTCAGCAGCGATGCTGGCAGCCTCGGCTGCCTCGTGTATCTGCTGGTCCGTGGCCTGCTCCACGCCAAAAGCAATATTTTCCCGCACTGTATCACTGAACAGGAATGTTTCCTGGGGAACAAAGCCAATGTTGCGGCGCAGCGTTTCCAGGGAATATTCGCGGATGGGACGGCCATCGATCAGAATCGCGCCCGGCGCCGCCTCATAGATTCGCGGTATCAGGCTGACCAGCGTGGTCTTGCCGGAGCCGGTCGGGCCCACAATCGCCAGACTGGTGCCCGCGGGAATCGTCAGGTTGATGTCCTTGAGAACGGACGTTCCCTCATAGCCAAAATTCAGGTGACGAAATTCAACAGCGCCCACAATGGTTTCAGGGGCCTGGGTTGAGACCGATTCGTCGGTGATTTCAGACCTGGCTGTCAGGATCTCATTAATGCGCGCCATGGACGCAGTGCCACGCTGGAAAATATTGATCACCCATCCCAGGGCGATGACCGGCCATGTAAGCATCAGGATGTACATGCTGAAGGCATAAAAGTCGCCCACCGACATCTGGCCTTTGATCACGCCGCGCGGCCCCAGCCACAACACCATCGCATAAGCCAATCCGAGAAGCAGTTCCAGCGCGGGCCAGAGCATACCCATCAAGCGGGCAAGAGGAAGGCTGCGAGTTACATATTCCTGGTTTGACGTTTCAAACAGAGCAATCTCAGCTTCTTCCTGCGCGTAGGCACGGATCAGGCGAGCGCCGGAGAAGTTTTCCTGGGCTCGGGCAGAGATATTGGAAAACTGGGCCTGTATGCGCTCAAAGCGCTCATGAATGCGGCGTCCGAAATACTGAATGATGATGCTGGCCAGCGGCAGCGGCAGGAACGCATAGATGGTCAGTGTGGGACTGATATGCCACATGAAGAACAGGGCCGCCACGGTGAATACCAGCGTGTTGGCTGAGTACATGATCGCCGGACCCAGCAGCATGCGCACGGCATTCAGGTCATTGGTGGCGCGCGCCATAATGTCGCCGGTGCGGTTCTTCTGATAGTAGTTGTAGGGAAGGCTGGAAAGGTGCGCAAACATGTCATTGCGCAAGTCATATTCAATGTCGCGGGAGACGCCGATCATCAGCCAGCGTGTCAGAAACTGGAACATGCCTTTGACCAGGGCAATGCCAATCAGCAGCATGGAATAGATAAAGAACTTGTGCTGCGTGGCGCCACGATTCAGATCATCCACAGCCAGCCTCAGAACCTGCGGAAACAGCACCCAGAGGCCGTTGTTGCCGAAGACGGTGAGCGCTCCCCAGAACAGCGTCCATCGATATCGTTTCAGGTATGGGAAGAGCGGCTGAAGGTTTTTGAACATGAGCCTGTATAGATGATTTTATCAGGCGGAAGGCTCAGGAAAACCTTGCTCACCACTGATTGACACGATGACACTGATAACCGCTGGCCAAAACAAACTGGCTGCCAAGACAAATCCAACGGTTGCACAACGCGAATAAAACAGAGCTAAATCAGTGTCAGATCAGTGTCATCAGCGTTAATCAGCGGTAAGATCGGGTTTACGACGGCGTCTTGAAGATCATGTATCCACCGGCGAGGCCAAAGATAATATCCGGCGACCATGCCGCGATCAGCGGTGGCAGCTGGCTGACGTTGCCCATAGCTTCAAACAGAGCTGAGGTGACCCAATAGACCAGGCCGATGATCACCGCGGTCGCCACGCCGGTGAGAGCTCCACGCTTGCCCACTGAAAGGGAGAAGGGAAACGCCAGTACGGCCATCACCAGCGTGATCAGCGGATAAGCTATCTTTCTTTGCAGGGCCACTCGTAATCGCACCACATCAAAGCCGCTCTGCTGCAGGTCACGGATATAGGCGCTGAGCTCGTCATAGCTCATTTCCTGTGACTGGCGCACTTCCTTCTTGAAATAGTTGGGCTGCTCATTCAATTCCGGAAAGGCATTGGCATTAAAAGGATTGTAAGCGGTGACCATGTCACCGTTGAAGGAACGCTGCCAGCCGTTTTCAAAGATCCATTGATTTTCTGACCAGTGTGCCCGCGCGGCGTAGATTCGCCTGGCGATCTGAAAACTGTGCGGGTCAAGCTCGAAGGTCGTGATGTTGCCGAACTGATTGCGGTCCGGTTCGTAGAACTCGTAATAGTAAACTTTGCGGTTTTCGGCCTGGCCGCCATGTTTGCTGTCGTTCTGGCCAAAGATCCATTTTCTGTCCGGACGCAGATAGGTCTGTGGCGGCTTTCCCTTGATCTGGTTTCTCAAGGTCTCGACTTGTTTATTGGCGTAGGGCAGATAGTACTGGTCCATCAGAAACAGCCCGCCTGCCAGAGCCAGGGCGATAAACAGAACGGGAATGATGGTGCGATAAATGCTGATCCCGGTTGCTTTCATGGCTGTGAGCTCGTTGGACTTCTGCATGAGTCCAAACGTGACCAGCACGCCCAGCAGCACTGCCAGAGGCGTAACAACGTACAGCAGCGACGGAATCTCGTTCAGCAGGTAGGCGACGATGGTGAGAGGCTTGGGCTTGTTGCGCAGGATGTCACTAATGAGCTCGAAAAAAGTGAAGACCATGATCAGCACAATAAAGCTGGCCAGGATCAGCAGCAGGTAGCCGACAAAATTGCGCAGTACATAATCATCCAGAATCAGCGGGAAACGTGTACTGAACAGTCGCGGCCGCCTGGTAACGGTGCGGCCGTTTTCGCGCGGACGTCCATTACTGGTCAATTTTGACAGTGCTTCTGTCCAACCCTTAAAGCGGGCAGACAGCATCTGTCCCAGGCCGAGTTCAACCGGCAGCTTGTCTGTGCGGGAGATTAGTACTGCGCCGACAAGGCCAAAGATGATGTTGGCCAGCCACACGCCGGGTATCACCGGCACCTTGCCGTTGCGTGCAAGTGATAATCCGGTTCCGTAAAGAAAATAGTAGATAAAGACCAACGCGATGGTAAGGACAAAACCCGCACCCTTGCCGCCTTTACGCGCTGAGAGGCCAAGAGGGATGCCGATGAGGACTAATACCAGACATGCCGTTGGCAGGGCCAGACGGCGATTGAACTCCGCAAAATAAAGCCGTGCCTGTTCTTTGTCCGGGTTGTGACGCTGCCACAGCACGTTGGCCGTACTCATCTGGGACACGGGAATCTTTTCCTGCGCGGGCCTGGGGACGGGAGGCAGGGTCAGTGAGGTGTCAGTTTCACTGAAAGTGGAAATGGTGTATTGATTTGGCTGGCGTGGGTTGGTCTCATGAGTTTCGCCGCTGATGAGATGGAGCCGTATGGTATTGGGGCCGCCACCGCTCACAACCGCTCCTTTGGCGATGGTAATTTTGGGAGCGCCCGGCGTCGATGTGTCGGCGAGGAAAACATTCTTCCAGACTGCCGCGCCGGAAGTCGAGCTTACGTCTTCCACATAAAGCACATAGTTCTTGAAGTCTTCGTAGAAGACGCGCGGCTGCACCTGGAAGGATATCTGTGAGGACGTGAGTTTCTTTTGCAACTCGGCAAGGGCGGCCGCCGATTTCGGCGCAAGGATGGCGGTATCAAGCAGCGCGAAAACCCACGCTGTGACGCCGAAGATAGAGATGATGGCGAGAAATTTCCTGACGCTTACGCCGGAGGCACGCATGGCAGTTACTTCACTGTCGGCCGCCATGCGGCTGAGGCCAATGAGAATTCCCACCAGAACGCCCATGGGTACGGTAACAGTAAGAGCGGCCGGCATGAGCAGAAAGAAGATTTCGGCAACGCTGGGGACGGGCGCGCTGTTACGAACCACCAGTTCAAGAAGCCTCCCCACCTCACGCATGAAAATGACGAACGTGAACACTGACGCTCCAAGGAGCGCGTGGGAAGTAACTTCCTTCAGGATGTAGCGGGTAAAAATGCGCACGCTATGCCGGTTTCCTGGTGTCTGAGTTTCTGCCGCTCGATTTCGAGTGCTGTTCCATTTCCTGACGGTTGAATATGAGTCTAGCAGACGGTACTGGTGCAATCTGGTGGAAATATGATGTAGCTGCTGCGCGATGAACCTCTGCCTGAAGGCCCGAAATTTGCTAGCGAGCCGCTAGCCGCTGATACTGCCGGCGGGTCAGTTTTTCAAGCTGATCCCACTACCAGCAGACGGCCCTTATGATTTCGCGCATTATGATTTAATGGATTACTCAAATATGTCTTCCATCCGCCTTGTTTTTCTCTGGCACATGCATCAGCCGTTCTATAAAGACCTGGTGACCGGGCGTTACCGCCTTCCCTGGGTCCGTTTGCACGCGCTCAAAGACTATTACGGCATGGTGAAGCTGTTGGATGAGTTCCCTGACGTCCATCAGACGTTCAATCTGGTTCCCTCACTGATTGTCCAGATTCAGGATTATGTAAGCGGCGCAGCCCTGGACCCATTCTGGCAGGTGGCCGCTCTGCCCGCACCCGAGCTCGATTTCAATGAACGGCTCTTCGCCATCCAGTATCTGTTCCAGGCCAATACTGACAATATGATCGGGCGCTACCCGCGGTATCGAGAACTCTGGGCGCACTACCGCAGCAAGCCTGAAGACGCTGCGCATCTGGTCGGCCAACTGTCGAACCATGACCTGACCGATCTCCAGGTACTCTCGCAAATAGCCTGGATGGATGAATTTTTCCTGCAGGATCCTGACATTCGTGAGTTGGTGAACAAAGGGCGCGGCTACTCCGCTGATGACCAGCAGCTGGTGGTGAACAAGCAAAGGGAATTTCTCACCATGGTGCTGCCCGCGTATGCCGGCGCGGCGCAACGCGGGACCATCGAAATTTCGACCTCGCCGTACTACCATCCAATTCTGCCCCTGGTGTGTGATACGGATATTGGCGGGGTTTCCCACTCCGGGCTGCCGCTTCCGGCGAACAGGTTTCAGCATGAAGATGACGCTCGCACGCAGATTAGACGAGGCATTGACCTGCATGAACAGGTTTTCGGTGTGCGACCCGGCGGAATGTGGCCGTCTGAAGGCAGCGTCTCCAATGATGTATTGCGTATCGCGCATGAAGAAGGCCTGAACTGGCTGGCTACGGATGAAGGAGTGCTTGGCCGGTCCATTGGTTATCTATTCCGTCGTGACGGTACCGGCAAGCTTGAGCCTGAGGCCGCGGAAAGACTCTATCGCGTGTATCGATGGGAGAAGGAAAACGCCAATATGAACGTAGTCTTCCGCGACCACTCACTTTCTGATTTGATTGGCTTTGTTTATTCCGGAGTGCCTCCGCGCGATGCCGCCAATGACTTTCTGCGGCGTGTGAAAGAATCCGCCGCGCCAGTGCTGGCGTCAGGCCGCGATGCGGTTGTGCCGATCATTCTCGATGGCGAGAATGCCTGGGAGAGCTATCCTGAATCAGGGCGGGAATTTCTGCGTCGCTTGTATGACGGTATCCAGAGAGATCCCGCGATCGCCGCCATGTCCGTGGCGGAAGCCGTGAAGGTGGAGAAAGCGCCAGCGCCTTTGGCGTCCATTTTTCCCGGATCATGGATCAATGCTAATTTTGATATCTGGATTGGCGCCCGCGAAGACAACACCGCATGGGACTACCTCTTTGCTGCCCGCAAATTCTACGCTGATAATGCGGACAAGGTTTCTCCAGCGCAGCGTGCCCTGGCTTTTGAAGAGCTGCTGATTGCTGAGGGCAGTGATTGGAATTGGTGGTACGGTCCGGAACACCATTCTGACAACGATCACGACTTTGACGAGCTTTACCGTAAACATCTTTCGAATATTTATCATGCCATGGGAGCTGTTCCGCCGGAAACGCTGGCGCAGCCTATTGCAGGCCGGCATGACAGGCCGCACTTCATTTCGCAATCTGCATACATTCATCCGCAGATTGACGGCAGGGATATTGGCTACTTTGATTGGCTGGGCGCAGCCACGCACGTGGCTGACCGCCGCTCATCGGCCATGCACGGCAAAGCCTTTTTGCTCGATACAGGCTATGCCGGCGTGGACGCCGATAGCCTTTATTGCCGGCTCGATTTTCTGGAGCCTGCAACCCAGTGGGCGGCGGCCGAAACACGAGTTGTCATTGCGGTGGAAAGCATGCCTCAGGACGCGGCCCTGCCGATCATCTCTTACCGGCTGCAATCGGACATTGCGAATGGGGTGGTAAAAAGATGGCAGTTCTGTGAAAACGGCACTGAAAAACCGCCGGGCCCTCGGCTGTCCGTGGCAATGGACGCCATTCTGGAATGCCAGATTCCGCTGACTGAACTTAATGCAGAGCAGGGAACCGCTCTCCGCGTCCGCTTCTCTGTCTGGCGAGATCATCTGCCCCTGGATGCGCTGCCGCAGGAAGGCTCGATTGAGCTGCGCGTAGTGCCGGAAAACGAACTCAACGCCCTGCCTTACGCCAAACCGTAAGCGGGAGCAGCGCATTCTTCAGCTGCCAAATAGAGGTGATTTCGTCGATGCTAATAAAGCACAAGGTCCCTCCGTCCTACTCACGCGCTGAAGATAGCGCGCGTTCGCTTAACGGACGTCGGGATGACGAATCTAGTTTTGTTTCGAGAGAACTCCCTGAATCGACCTCGTTACCACGGGTACGCCGCGGATCCTTCGACTATGTTGTCGCATTCGCTCCGACTGCGCCAGAGATCACAGAGGGTGAGAGTATTCATAAGGGCGAGGCCGACTAGCGAGCCGAGCCCGCTGTCGAGCAGGCTCATGACAAGCCGCGACCATGAGTGACGACTGTCGAGCGGTGTGGAGCGGAGCGACAGAAATAAAAAGGAGGCCCGCCGAAGCGAGCCTCCTTTTGCTGGTTAAGCGTTTAGTTGTTGCCGTCAGTGCGGACCGCGATCATGGAGTAGGTGGTGCCGCTGACGAAGACCAGTCCGCGGACGCGGATGGTTGCACCGTTTGTCGGAGCCACTATTTTGTTGGAGCCGCTGGCAAAGGTGACTGCCACGCTGGTTGCCTTGCTCAGGGTTGCGAACGCTGAGGTCGGGCTGGGCGTGAGAGTAAAGCCGGTTGCCGAAGCGTTGGAAACAGTACCAACCAGCGCCTGTTCACGCAGCTTCACTTTCTTGGCCACGATTGGGGCGGTAGTGCCGTCGGCATCAGCTTCAATACGCTGGCCGGCGCCAATGTGTGTCGCGTCAAAAAGCGGAGGCGTTACGTTCAGCTTGTCGGCGCGCACGCTATAAACCGTGCTGGCGTTGACAGTGATGTCAACTGTCGTCGGCGGCGTGGCGGACTTACTGGAGTCAACCTGGTGAGCAATGGTGATCTTGGTCAACGGGTTATCCAGGGCGCTAATGATGCCTTCGGTTTCCTGGCCCTCGTTGGCGCCTTCGCGCTCAATCTTGGTGGCCAGCTTGGTGCCGTCTGTCTTGGTGACCGCGTCCACTTCCACAACGTCATTCACCTTCAGGTCAGAAAGCTGCGTGAGACCGTCATTGAACTTGGTGTTGGCGTCGGTGGCAAATGTAAGGCTGGTTCCGGAGGTGGTGCTGATGGTGAAGTTCGGAGCGTTAATCGCGGTTACGCTGCCGTGAACGTCGTCGCATTCGCCGTTGTCATGGTCTTCGCCGTTATCGTCTGCCGGAACCGTGGAGGTGGTTACCGTAAGCGTGGGCGTGATGACGGCCGGAGTCTTGGTCAGGTCAACTGACTTGGTGATGTCCAGGTCAAAGTTCAGGAAAAATGGTGTGGTGCCAACGGTGATGTTGCTGGCGAATGTGACGGTAAAGGTCCCGGATGCCAGAGTTGCCGCAGTCTTGGTAACAACGCCTGCGTTCACAACTGTAAGCTCAGGGTTGGAAACCGTGAACGTAGCCGCGCTATAGGTGCCCGGCGGAATCTTGCCGACGCTGAACGGCTCAATGGTGCCGGCGGTGTGCACGAACTCAATTTCGCCCGGTGCGGCCAGCAGGTTGCCGGTTGTCGTTGTGGGGGCCACGCCAGTCAGGGTAATGGAGCTGACGGTCATTTCAAGCTTTGCAACGTTGTCACCAACTGCGTCACCAAAGCCGATCTGGGCGGTTGTTCCGGTGGTCTGGAGAGGCGGGGTGGAACTGCCGTTACCGCCACAACCTGCAAGGGTAAGAGCAAGAGCAAACACAACACTGAAAAGTGTTACAAAAGGTACCCGTTTCATTGGGCCTCCAAAAGTTGATTGATATTCAATTGTGAAGAAGTGGCGAGAGTAGCACGTTGTAAGTAGAGTACTACGTACTCAGGACTAAGTGCAGCTACATTAGCAAATAATTGCGCCGGCAGCGGGTCCTTGAGTACATGCCCTGAGAGACATGGTCAGGTGAACTACTGAGGACACGCGGAAGCACAGTGTCCGCACGCCACGGATTTGACGCCTGCTTTTCCCCGCGACTACAGTGTTGGCAGCGCTTAAGGGCGCATCCAGTCCGCGGAAAGGGCAGTGCCCACCTTAACTGCAGTGAAGATCACGAATCTTCTTTCCTGCCTGATTTTGTGCGGACTCCAGGCAAATCATGGAAGGAGCTTCGTATGCCGGAAAAAGAACTGCCCTCCCGCCCCAGCGTGGAACAATACAAAAAGCAGGCCAAAGAACTTCTTCACCAGAGCCAGTTATCTCTTCCGCAGGCTCTGCAGCGATTGCAAAAACATCTTCCTCAGCAAAAGTCAGCCAGGAACAAGTTCAGTCTCACCGACGCACAGCTGGTCATCGCGCGCGAACATGGATTTGAAAGCTGGCCCAGGTTCACACGCGCAATCGAATTAGTCAGGTACCAAAATTCCGCAGATGCGCAACGAGCTCCGGTAAAGGCGTTCATCGAAGCGGCCTCGGTGCCGAGAGTCGGCGATCACATTGCGGGTACGCTTGATCTGGCACAAACCATTCTGATTGAACATCCGGAAGTTGCCGGTGACAGCATCTACACCGCGGCGATTCTGGGTGACGATGCGGCGGTGCGTAGCTTCCTGGCGAGCAATGCTGAAGACGCAACCCGTAAGGGTGGCCCCTACGATTGGGATCCGTTGACTTATCTCTGCTTCTCGCGCTATTTGCGATTGGATAAATCCCGCTCCGCCGGCTTTGTGCGATCAGCGCAGGCTCTGCTGGATACCGGCGCCGACCCAAACACTGGATGGTTTGAGAAAGACCATCAGCCGAAACCTGAATGGGAAAGCGTGATTATACGGAGCGGCCGGACTGGCGCAGCACGCGGAAGCTTACGCGACTGTTACTTGAACACGGCGCTGATCCCAACGATGGAGAAACGCCTTACCACGTTCCGGAAACGTACGATCTTTCAGTCCTGCGCGTGATGCTGGAAAGCGGCAGGCTAACGCCGGACAGTCTGGCCACGATTCTTCTTCGGAAAGCGGATTGGCATGACGCGGAAGGGGTGAAGCTGATGCTGCAACATGGCGCCGATCCCAATCGCATGACGCGCTGGGGATACACGGCACTGCATCAGGCGCTACGGCGCGATAACAGGCTGGAGATCATCGAGACCATGCTTGACCATGGCGCGGACGCAGCTCTTAAAAACCAGCAGACGGGCCAATCGGGATTTGCCATGGCCGCACGCAAGGGAAGGGGCGACGTGTTGCGCGTTTTTCAGGAGCGTGACATCGCGACGGAGCTGGACGGTGTTGAGCGGCTGATCGCCGCATGTGCTATGAATGACGCGGAAGCCGTTCGCAATATCGTCAAAGAAGATTCAAAGCTGCGTGATCAGCTGCTGGCTCAGGGCGGCAACTTGCTCGCTGAATTTTCCGGCAACGGAAATACGGATGGTGTCCGCCATCTGTTGGATCTCGGAGTGAATGTTGCAGCGCTCTATACAGACGGGGACCCATACCATGACGTCACCAAAGACAGCACGGCGTTGCACGTGGCAGCGTGGCGCGCACGTCATGCGACGGTGCGTTTGCTGATCGAACGAGGAGCGCCGGTCAATCAGCTTGACGCTAAAGGACGCTCGCCACTGGTGCTCGCCGTGAAGGCCTGCGTGGATTCGTTTTGGACCGATCGGCGAACGCCGGAGTCAGTGGAAGCGCTGCTGCAAGCCGGGGCATCAGTGAAGGACGTTGAGTATCCGTGCGGCTATAAGGAAGTGGATGAGTTGCTGAATCGGATATCGGAAGACCGACCCCGGGAGGTGAAAACCTCCGAACTTTCGCCAATAACCGGTGACGGATCTGAACGAAAATTGTTGGTGCGAAAGGGGGGACTCGAACCCCCACGCCTTACGGCGCCAGATCCTAAGTCTGGTGCGTCTGCCAATTCCGCCACTTTCGCATCTTTACAATCAACAGTTTACACCACATGGTTCCGCTGCACAGTGTGCAGTGTAGTGACTTTTGTAGGGACACCTTCTCGATTGCTAGGGTACGCATTTGTTATTGTTCTGCCATACCCTCGTGGGACTTCTGCGGTTCTCGCACCCACTCCAGAGCTGAAATCGAGTTTGAACAATTAGTCGGATCGTGAGTGCAATCGCCTGGTGGCAATACTTGCCGCACAAATCGCTTAAGTGTATTTCGCCTTACCGCTCAGCCTTCTGAAAGCACGGATAAGCCAGTCAGGAAGAAAGCCATCCCAGATGAAGCGGTGACTAGCGAAACCCGACCCGCCGCAAATTGAGCATCTGCCCGAGCCGCCACATGCCGCACACTTTGCGGCGTCTGAATTGATGTGCACATTTCTGCGCGGTTCCGTAGCACTCGCGGCATTTCCCATTACCAATTCTGTCGCACTCTTCGCAAAAGGTATTGTTGGGCATGTCTGTCCACCGATCTACGCCAACATCATACCGACACGATTCAGCTGGCGAAATACCGCGATTACACTCACGATCCGCTTCTGGGACTTGTAGGGGAAATTGTAGGGACTGGCGTTTGGGTGCGTCTGCCAATTCCGCCACTTTCGCACTAGTTGGGAGATCAAAGTTTACAACAGCTTGATGGCACGGTCACCTCGAGCCGATCACTTCGTCCCGTCCGGACTCGCTCGGGATTGCGGCAGCTTACCGTTTCACAGCACCAGAATATCTCCTATGAGAGTCATCAACAGAATGGCTCCAAGCACAAAAATGGTGACAGCCATCTGGAAATTGGGATTACTGAGAATGCTCTCTTTCCTGCCCATCCGCTTCAATGCCCGGTAATACTGAATGATCATGAACAGTAAGGGAACTGTTCCCGTCAACAGCATGAAGACCCCGAGATTCCTGGGCGTATGCGTCCGGATATGCGTCATCGGAGCATGTTCCTGCAGGTACTTCAGCAGATTGAATAACGTGAATCCAAATCCGATAAGGGACATCGATGTACGCACTCCGGCGAGCATGGTCCGGTCCGCTGCCAGAATTGTGCGTTCAACAGCAAGCTTGTCGCTCAGTGTCTGTTCTTGCGTGAATTGCGTTCTCTTCTTTTCTTTTGATTCCTGCCCCACCTTGTTCTTTGTCCCGCATTGATTGCTCCTTCGCTGATTCGCCGTGGGTTGACGGAATGGCATGTCGTTCTGACTGGGTCGACTCCACGCCTTCACGCTCACGCGAATCGATCTCTAACGCGAGCTGGAAATAGATCGCGCTCTGGAGCCGACAAAGAGCTCATTCTCATGCTTTCATCGTGGGTCACTGGTGGCCGCCCTGGGAACTGTCACCGGTAACAGGGGCAGAGTATGGAGGATGAGGGCGCATCTCCGTACTCAAGAGACTTTCTTTCAGATGGATGTAATGGCTGCACGGAACGTTCGAGGGGCAGCGTACTCGCAAGGAATCAAATAGCTTAATTTCGTTAAGGCAGAGTGAGCACCATTCTTGAGGTTCTCGTACTTCTGCCAGTGGTCTCGTCGGTCTACCTTCTTCACGATATTCAGACGGAAAATTTTGCTTATCAGCAAAGTAGTAGAGGACATATGAGCAGTGTCGCGCGGATAGACCGGATGCCAAATCGGGCGTTGACTTTGGTCGCGCCAGTTAAGGCGTTACCTGAGGATCAAAACCCATTCATATCAATTCTCATTATTGGGGCTATCGCGGTTGTCGGTGCGGTGACTTTCGTCGGTACCTTGGCGGCCTGTCTGGCCCTGCGTAACACCGGGGTGATGGCGCCATATTGAGTCCTGCAACCGCAGGAACACTGAGCGGCAACTTCCCACGAGCGCAGAAATCGTTATACCTCGCAAGCGGAACTGCCTTCCATTCGGATGTGTTGTGCTTTTTGCCCTGGAGAATGCCCATGTTGAGCAACTCGCCAGCTTTCCTTGTCGGCCGACTGGTCGCGCTACTTGCTGTCTATGCCGATGCTGGCAAAGTTCGCTGTGGGCATGGCGATCATCGTCGGTATTCCGCGGCTGTCACGTCGCGTGCGGCTCCCCGCAGTGGTCGGTTTTCTTCTTTGTGGAGTTATAATCGGCCCCCATGGCCTGAGGATGTTTGACGAGCATGCGCCGGTCGCGGATTTCTTAGCCGAAATAGGAAAGCTGCTGCTGATGTTCTGCGCGGGCCTCGAGATCGATCTGGCCTTGTTCCGCAAAGCGCAGCGCCGGTCGATCATATTCGGGATCATTACCACCACGGTCCCGTTGCTCCTCGGGACCGCGGTTGGATTCTGGTTCGGCTACAAGGCCGTTGCGGCGGTCGTGCTGGGATCACTGCTGGCATCGCATACGCTCCTGGCAGCTCCCATCGTCGTGCGACTCGGAGCAACGAAACTTGAACCAATCACCGTTACGTTCGGCGCCACCATTGTGTCTGATACGCTGTCGCTCGTCGTGTTTGCCATCTGCGTTTCAACCTATCAGAGCGGCTTTTCGGTGTCACAGCTAGGATTGCAACTTATCGAGATCACCGTTTTTATCCTGTTCATCCTTTTTGTCCTGAGCCGCGTAGGAGCATATCTGCTGAAGAAGGTGGAGGAGGACGAGGGCACCTACTTTGTTCTCATGTTGGCAATCATGGCTATTGCAGGTGTTCTGGCCGATACCATAAACCTCCCCGGCATCGTGGGCGCATTTCTCGCCGGGCTGGCGGTCAACGGAGCCGTACAAGACGCGCCGGCCAAGGAAAAACTGGAATTTTTTGGCAACTCGTTCTTCGTGCCGATTTTCTTTGCCGTGACAGGTTTCCTGATTGATCCAGTGGTGTTCTGGCATACCATCATCGGCAGTCCTGCTCTGGTATTAGGCGTGATTGGCGCGTTGCTGGTCGGCAAATTTATCGCCGCGGAGGCTGCAGGGCGCGCGTTCTCTTACTCACCGATTGAGCGCCTGACAATGTGGTCGCTGACGCTGCCCCAGGTGGCCGCAACGCTGGCCGCAACTCTTGTGGCATACAACACGATGGATCGTGCGGGCCAACGCCTGCTCGATGGCCGCTTGCTGAATGTAACGCTGGTGCTGGTGCTCACGACTTCGATTCTGGGACCGGTGCTGACAGAGCATTTCGCGCCCTTGATGATGCGGTCTTCACGCGGCGAAGAAGCGCCTTTAAAGAAGGCCGCTTGATCGGCGATCATGAGCGAAGAAAGGGAAGCGAGGGTGCGGAGAAGTCAATAAGTGTTCGGGCGAAGATTCTGCCTGTTCGCCAACCTTCTACTCACGTGGATGGTCAGGCGCCGAGGCCGGGTCGTATTTTCGCCGGCTATCGAGTCAGGTTCGTGTACAACGAAATTCCTGCGATTACAAAGATCAACAGCGCCGAGCAGGCGCCCAAAACCCTCACCCAGGGAGTGATTTTGTCCATTTTGTGTAACAGTTCCTGTTGTTCTTTCTGCATGTGGTCCTCAGCGCTATCGAGGAACAACTGATCGTCTTCATGCATGGTAAGGGTGCCGCGATAAATGAGAAGTACAACCAGCACCAACGTTAAACCGCCCCAAATGGATAGCAGAGCCGGCATCATAGAATCCACCTTGATTTGACTCGTGTCTTGGAAGCGGTCCCGCCTACGCGACGCTGCAAAGTGCATTGCAGCCGGGGTATGTGGAACCTAGGCCGATTATAGACCCGCCGGGGACACAGAAACGCCAATATTTGTTTGTTCCTGAACTGCCTGAAAAACTGGCCGTAGAAATGGCCGGGAAAACGCTGGCAGGCAATGATTTATCCCGTGCTTGAGAATAGTGAAACCGAAAATAGTGAAACCAGGGACATTGAGCCTCATCCAATCCTGAGGCAAGTTCTGTTGGGAAGGGTGGTACGAAACCATCGCTTTGAAAAACCACCGCTTGGGAAACCAATCGAATCTGTACTATAATGGTCTTGTATTCAACGACAGTTATCTTTTATTTTTGAAGTTATCTTTCCAAGGAGAAACGCAATGGCAACTACAACCACTCCCGAAGTTGGGGCTCCCGCAAAGACTCCAGTCACGCTGACCCCTACAGCGGTCTCAAAGGTAAGGGAGATCATGACGCAACAGAACCCGGTACCGGCGGGACTGCGCATTGGTGTGGTGGGCGGCGGCTGCTCTGGATTCTCTTATTCCATGTCGTTTGAGAACGCCCCAGGCATGATGGACAAGGTCCTCACTTTCGACGGTCTTAAGGTCTATGTTGACGCCACTTCAGCCATGTATCTGGATGGCTGCACAGTGGATTTTGTTGAGACGCTGGAAGCTTCAGGCTTCAAGTTTGAGAACCCGAACGTGAAGAGCACTTGCGGCTGCGGATCG
Organism: Terriglobia bacterium; assembly: GCA_963755365.1. Classification (GTDB taxonomy): domain Bacteria; phylum Acidobacteriota; class Terriglobia; order Terriglobales; family Acidobacteriaceae; genus Angelobacter. Next base: position 240,604 of record CAVWJV010000001.1, read on the forward strand.
TCATTCAACGTTTAATCAACGTCTGAAAAATTGTTCTTCAGGAGCCCTGCCGATTGGCGGGGCTTTTGCTTTTAGCGAGATGGTTTAGTGAGGAACCGGAGTCCCAGGAGTGCCGCCAGTCTGCGGATTCTGGTTGCCCTGCTGATTCTGGCTGCCTTGCAAATTTGTTGGTACAGCCTGGCCCTGGCCCGCCGAACCGCCGGCGCGAGGCGCGGCGACAACCAGGCCGCCATTGGCTGAGCCTATCTGGTTGGGACCCTGCTGTTCCAGTCGTGGATCGTAAACGAAGTACCACTGGTCGTATTCGTTCTTTTCGTTGAACTCTTTGATCGAGTTCTTTTTGCTGGTGCTGGCAAAGCCGATAATCTGACCGCCACCAAACGTCTGTCCGGTAGGATTATTCAGGCCGATGCCGGAGGTTTGCAGAGCCCCGCCTTGTGGAGATCCTCCCTGTGCTCCGCCCTGCGCGGCCACACCGCCGGTGGCGCCCGAACTCTGGCCGGAAGTAGTGCTACCTGACAATCCCGTACCGCTGCCGCCGGACAAGCCGGTGCTTCCGCCGGAAAGGCCCGTACTGCCTCCTGACAAGCCACTGCTGCCGCCGGACAAGCCGCTGCTTCCGCCGGACAGGCCGGAACTTCCTCCGGACAAGCCAGAACTTCCGCCTGATAATCCTGTGCTTCCGCCCGAGAATCCGCTGCTGCCGCCGGTTGGCGCGGCCGCCCGGGCCTCCGCCAGCCTGCGCGGTGGGATTGTTACCTGCGCCGCCGACCAATCCGGGGTTCGATCCCTGCAATCCCTGGACGCCGTTGCCCTGCGGAATCTTGATTTCGGCTTCATTCACATGCACCAGCTTCCATTCGGATTCGCCGGTAATGGGGTCCTTGTATTCCTTGCGCAGAAAGCGGACGTGATTGGTGTCTTTCAATTGGTCAATTGAATTGGGGTACGCATTGGTCTTGTGATAGAAGCGCTTAACGGCGCGCGCGTAATCCATGCCGCGGTTCACCAGTTCTTCTTCTTTTGCGCGCTTTACCTGTTGCGCAATTCGCGGCAGCTCAATGCTCATGGCAATCAGCATCAGAGTGATCAGCAGCATCACGGAAAGCAGCACGTAGCCTCTTGCGCTCTGGCTTGACTGTCTTGCCGGCCTGGCTGTCTGAACTTTTGTCTGATGCATAAACGACTACTCTATTGCTGGTTGCGCAGCGGGATATCCTGCTTGTTGTTGGTGAGAACGTCTTCAATGGTCACAGACGTTTTCTGGATCGAAACCACACGGTAGCGCCGGTCAATGATGTCACCCTGCTTGGCCACAAAGACCACATCATTTTCCGCGAGGAAAATCTGCTTGTCAGTAGCCGAACGATTCTGGAAGCCGTAGAACTTGAGCGGAATCGGCGGTGGCGGCGGCGTGGGCGTCGGTGTGGGAATAGGTGTCGCGGCCGGGCGAACGTTGTCGGGCTTCGGTATTGGCGCTTCTTCCATGCGGAAGATATTGCGGCCGGGCTCATACTTCACGCGACGGCTGGCCTCAAGAACGTTTAAATGCAACGTAGGATCCAATGTATTGGGGCCGGACGGTGCGGAAGTTTTCCTGCCCGGAATGGCCGGTTTGGTTGCCGCAGAGGATGTGGTGGTAGAGGTTGCGGGGGGCGGCGCGGCGGATGTATCGCCGGAGCTGACGAAGTCATATACGCCAATCGCCAGCAGGATTACCAGCAGCACTGCCATCACGATGATCTGCTTTTTATTTTCAGCGCCTAATTTCACTTAACTTAAATCCTCTTTTGTTTCGTCTGCCGCTTTAGGCTTCCTTCAGAAACGTATGCAATTTGATCTGCAATGTCACCACGCCACTCTGCTGGCTTCGGAGCGAGACCTCATCAATCACAAACAGCATCTTGTCCTGCTCAATGGCGTTGATAAAGTGAGCCAGCTTGGGATATTCGCCGCTTACTGACGTCTCAATCGAGAGGTGTTGCAGGCCGGGAAGGTCGTCCTTGTCGGCGCTTTTGGCCGTGAACCGAATTCCCTCGCTCTGGACGCCCACAGCCAGACTGATTTTTTCCAGCCGAAGTGATATCTCCGACGCGTGGCTGGGGATTGAATCCTTCTGCAGGTCCTTCACGTCAGCCCGCGTCTGCACCAGTTTGCCTTCTATGCCATTCAGAGGTTCCACATCGTGCTGCAACGTTGTGTACTGCTGTTGCAAAGCCTCTGCCTGCTCCTTCTGTGCGCTAACGCTCGCACCCGGCCAGAGCAGGTAAACAAGGAAGCCAAGGCTGATCATACCCAGGATTGCCAGGACGATGAAGACGCGTTTGCGAATCTGCTGGAGGTCACGCATTTACATGCCTCCCTTCGCGCTTCGTAAAACCACCGGCAAGTTCGGCGGCGCGTATGCGGTCTCAATCTCAATCTCATACTGCGGCGGTGCACCGGGCTGTTTGTCTTTCACCATGCGTTGATCGATGATTCTCGGATTATGGAAACGCGCCGAGTTTTCCATCTTGCGTACCAGGTCGAGTGCGTTTTCGTATTTCTCGCCCACAACTACCAGTTTGACCTTGAAGACGTTGTCAGATCCAAGTACGGGCGCAACCGATGAAATGTATGCCCGTCCGGGCATGAGACGTTGCAGGTCATTCAACAACTGTGTCCAGGAGAATCGTTTCTTTTCAATCTCATTGTTCCAGAAGTTCTTCTGCTGGTAAATATCGCGATTTTCAGGGAGGTTCTCAAACGCCTCGGCGGCGGTCCGTTTTTCCTGCAAAGCCGTGATTTTCTGTTTGAGGTCCTTGATTCGCGCACCCGATTTCGAGGTGTCATTCAAATTCATCCATGAAAGCGCAGCCAGCAGCAGCACCAGGGCGCTCATGGCGGCGATGCTCATCCATGCAATGGAATAGAAGCGGCGGACATCTTCATACTTTTGCGACGCGAGATTTAGATTGACGCGCATTAGCCCAGCAGCGCCCCCACAAGGCCGGCCATCATCGCCGGCGGAATTACTTCTCCGCTCAGGTTCTGTTCTGAGGTTAAGCCAGGCGCCAATTCCTGCACCTGCGCGCCGGTGTGTTCGTGCAGCAGAGGGCCAACCTCCGCCAAATGGGCCACGCCGCTCACATAGATCTGTTCAATGCGGGCTGCAAAGGTGTCCTCAAAAAATACGATGGATGGCAACACGCCCTCGGCCAGTTCGGACGCACTTACATTGGAACCGTGAGGATTGTCCAGCTGGCGAATCAGGCGCAGTTCGTGCTTTTCGGCCGCAGTGATCGTGATGTTGGTGGCGTCAACCTTCAACATCAGCGTGGGACGTTCACCATCAATGATTCCCAGCGCCGCTATCGATGAAGAAAGCACGACGCCAGGAAGGTAGCCTTCGGCGCGAAACGCAGATTCATATTCCTCAATGATGCTTCTTGGAGAAACAGCGGCAACCACGCGCACATTGCCATTGCCACGGGTAATCTCATAGGAAACCACCGCACTATCCACATCAAAGGGAAGAGACTTTTTCATGCGGAAGCGGATGACCGGCTCAATCTCCTGCGGCTTGGTCGGGAGCGAATCGAAATCCAGCAGCAGTGTGCGGATCGATGCGTCCGGGATGATCACCATTACATCTTTTGATCCGCCGCTGACTGCCTGTAAGGCGCCGGAAATAGCGGAGCGCAAAGCGGCTGAATCCACCACGTTCGGGCTGGTTAGCCCAGGAAGCACTGCGCCTTCCGGCAGTTGCCGGGAGGTAAACAGCTCCAGCCGGGGAAGCTTGTCTGAAGCACGGCCTGCAATCACGCGATCGCGCGTGATTTCGCAAGCCAGCCGAGGCCGGACCGATTTTTGGGTTAATCCTGTCATCGTGTGGTCTCGATGAATGTGACCTTGTTGATCTCTTTCATAGTGGTTAGGCCCGCTCTCACCTTGCAAAGCGCAGACTCGCGCAGGAAACGCATTCCTTCATCATGTGCCGCTTTGCGGATTTCTGACGAAGGCCGTTTTTCCAGAATCAGTTCTCGTACGTGGTCGGTCAGGTCTAACAGCTCATGGATCGCGGTGCGGCCATGGTAGCCCGTCCCGGCGCATTCTATACATCCTGGCCCGTCATAAAAGGTTACGTTCCGCCATTCTTCGGGATTCAGGCCGTTGTTGTCCAATTCGTCATCGCTGTACCGGACCACCACTTTGCAGTGCGGGCAGATCATTCTTACCAGACGCTGTGCCAGCACGCAGTTCAGGGCCGAAACAAAGTTATATGGCTCCACGCCCATGTTCAGGAAGCGACCCAGCACGTCAACCACGTTGTTGGCGTGCACGGTGGTGAACACCAGGTGACCGGTAAGGGCGGAGTTGATGGCAATCTGCGCGGTCTCCTGGTCGCGGATTTCGCCGACCATGATCTTGTCAGGATCGTGACGGAGAATGGAGCGCAGGCCGCGAGCGAAGGTGAGACCTTTTTTCTCATTCACCGGAATCTGCGTGATGCCGTGGATCTGGTATTCCACCGGATCTTCAATGGTGATGATCTTGTCCTCATCAGTCTTGATTTCGTTCAGCGCGGCGTACAACGTAGTGGTCTTACCGCTGCCCGTGGGACCGGTAACCAGCACCATGCCGTAAGGCTCGGCGATGTAGCGACGGAACTTTCTCAGGTCATCTTCGTCAAAGCCGACCACGTCCAGGACGAGGTTGCGAAACTTCTCGCTCATGGACTCTTTATCCAGTACGCGGAGCACGGCGTTCTCGCCATGAATCGTCGGCATGATCGAGACACGGAAGTCGATGAGACGCCCGCTGTATTTCACGCGGAAGCGTCCGTCCTGGGGCACGCGACGTTCCGCAATGTCCAGTTCGCTCATGACCTTCACGCGCGTGATGATGGTGGAATGATGTTCCTTGGCGAGGTTGAGTGCCTGTTGCAGTACACCGTCAATGCGGTACTTGATGACAACCGAGTCGCTCTCGGTTTCAATGTGGATATCACTGGCGCGCTTCTGCAGCGCGGTGAAGATGGTTGTATCCACCAGGCGAATGATGGGGCTTACGTCGGCGTCCTGTGTGCCGGTAATGCGGTCGATGGTGATATTCTCGTCGCCGCCGCCTTCATCGTCGCGAACCACGTCCAGCACAAAACCTTCGCTGGCTTCTTCCAGCACGCGCTGGGATTGCTCCGTCTTCTTCAGGATTTCATTGATCTGCGCGAGCGTGGCTACTTTTGTCTTTACCCGGCGGTTCAGCAGCAGGCCGATCTCATCGATCATCATCAGCTTGCTGGGATCGGCAAGGGCGATCCAGAGCACGTTATCGATTTCTTCCAGCGGAACAAAGCTGTAACGGAACATCAGATCAACCGGCACCGTTTTGAAGAGCTCAGCGTCCAGGTGATAGTCACGTAAATCGACAAACTCGCAGCGATAACGTGCTGCCAGGTCGCGTGCGCGCTGCTCCAGGTCGATGGGTTGCCCGTTGGCGCTAATTCCGTTCTCAATCGCGGGTGAAGCTATTCTTTGATCCATAAATTCCTACTGTTGTATCTGTGCCCCAAGTGAAAAGATGGGCATATAAAGAGAGATCAGCACGAAGGCCACCGTGACGCCCATGAAGATCAGAATGACTGGCTCAATCAGCTGTAAAGCCGCCGCCAGTGAATTTTGCACGTCTTCTTCAAAAAATTCCGCCACCGAGTTCAACATGGTCGGCATGGCGCCGGTGGATTCGCCTACCTCAATCATTTCTACCGCCAGATCAGGAAAGAATCTGGTCTCTTCCAGGCTGCCGGACAACGGCTGTCCTTCACGCACACGCTTGGAGGCATATGTCACGCTTTCGGAAACTTTGAAGCTGTTGATAGATTGGCCCGCTGTCTCCAATGATGGAACAAGTGGAAGGCCGCCGGAAAGAAGCGTAGACAGCGTGCGGCTGAACATGGCTACCTGGTATTTCATCCAGACCTGCCCAAACAGGGGGGCCTTGTAGCGCAGTGAATCAAGGGTCCGGGCGCCAGAGTCTGACCGCACCCAAAGGAGAAAGCAAATCACAATGGCTACCATTCCGCCAAAGATCAGGTAGTAGTAGCTCCGAATGGCCTTGCCCACGTCCAGTAACAAAATTGTGCTGGCCGGAAGTTTTGCATTCAGGCTGGCATACAAGTCAGCAAACTGCGGCACCACATACGTCATCAGGAACGTAAGCATTACGCCCAACGCAAGAAAGAGCAGGGCCGGATACCATAACGAAGACAGCAACTTCTTGCGGAAGGTTAGGGCAATCCGCTGGAAAGTTATGTAGCGTCCCAGAACCTCTTCCAGATTGCCGCTTCGTTCGCCGGCCAGCAACGTGGTGGTATAAATCTTTGACATGTTGCCCTGGGCCGCAAACGCGTCAGACAGCAATGCGCCGCTCTTCACTTTTTGCTGGACGTCTTGAAGCACCGCTTTGAAATAAACATTACGTTGACGGCGCCCGAGCAGATCAAGAGATTTCAGGATCGGCAGACCAGCCTTGATGAGTGTAAGGAACTGCTGGTTGAAAATGATGAACTCGTCTGTCTTGATCTTCTTTCTTCTTCCCAGACTCAGGCCAAAGGCACTGGCTTGTCCTTTCACGGAGTAAACCATGAAGCCCTGCTGAGCGAAGCGGTCCCGAATCTCCTGCTCGGAGCCTGCGTTCTCCATCTGTTCGAGCACGTGACCGCGCTCGTCTGCCATTTTGACCAGGAATTCAGCCATGGATTTTGTGGGGGAAGTCCCTACTCCTTGTCCAAGTCTAGCATTTTAAGGGCTTTGTAGCCGTACTTCTATAGAATGGGGGGCTGCCATTATTATTGCGCGAATTGGCGATTAATTTCCTTAATTCTGAGTTGACGAAGGTAATCAAGTATCTACTGTGCCACCTTGTCATCCTGCAATACTTCCACTCCCGGGGGAGGAGTAAAGCGAAAAAGGCCGTCCTGGACAGGCACATTTTCTTCTATTTGTGAGAAACGGTAATCCGTGTTGGTTCCGTCCACTTCTCTTATAACGATACGAACAATCTGGTGCTGTGGAGTGACCTCCAGCAATAGCTCGGCCACTCTGTCTCTCATGGTCTTAGGAATTCCCCTTAGCACTACATTGCCGGCGTTGAGCGGTTGGACATCAGGGGCGAAGGATAGTCCATCCAGCTCTTTTTGCAGCTTGGTTTTGCCCAGAAGGTAACGCAACGGAGAGCGAATGTCATCCAGCCTCTTGATAGCGGTCTTCCTGGCCTGATGGTCACCGGGAACATAGAAATATGCAGTCTGCGAATCGGTTATGAACAGCTTTTCCCGCGGCTGGCGATATTCCCACCTCATGCGGCCCGGTTTCTTCAGCCACAACACGCCGCTCTCATTACGATTGATGCCGCCACCTTGATAAATCTCCGCAAATGAAGCCTTGAAGCTTTTTAAGCGATTGTAGTGATCGTCAATCGCCTGGGCCGTGGCGTTGATGTCAGGGCGCGCCGGAGCCGCTTGCGGTTTCGAGATCGACACCAGCGCTATGGCAACGCATCCCGCAATGAGGACACGAGACGCCAGTGTCCGCAAATTGCGAATAGCCATTACCACCCTTTTTCTACTGGCCAGGAACAGCCTGATTCGGAAGAGAAGAGTGGAAGGTGCTTCAATGGGCGGGATTTTATTGATATCGCCATTCGTTCAAAAAAGGGAACTGCTTTGCATCTTCCACGCTGACCACGCCGTTGCTCATGAGTTTGTATGCTTTGCCCTTGGGGTCCACGGGAGTACTGCGGAGCAAACCGGTCCGGATTAAGTCTTCCCAGTTCGAAGGGTACATACCGGAACGGTCATGATAGATCTTGATGCGCCGATCCAACTCCATAATATCAAGGTCGGCGCGGATCGATTCCAGGTGGCTCAACGCCGTATCTTTCACGTCAGTACTGGCGGGAGAGTTATAAACCTCCTGCCATAGCACGATGGCGGTGTTTACGTCCTTACGGTGATCGGCCATGCGGGCCGCCATGACTCTCATGAAAGGCAAGGCGCCAGGAATCTGTGCGCCCTTTTCAAAGGCTGCCTGCGCGGCGGGGTAGTCATGCCGATCCATGTATTGAATAAATCCCAGGGTGAAGTACAGCCGCCAATACCCTGGATTTGCGCGAATTCCTTTTTCCACCAGTGTTACGGCTTTGTCCGGTTGGCCTGCTCCGTGCGGAGGGTTCTGACAAAGATAAACGGAACCGTACTCGTAAGCCACGATCAGCTGAGGATCGAGATCCGTTGTGATGTCCAGCAAGGGGTAAAGAAGATTGTAGCTGGTAGCGTTGTTTGCGTGATTGAAACCGAAATATTGAACCGCGCGTGTCCAGTAAATATCCGCCAGCAGGGTTGAATAACCCAGGCTGAAGCGTTTCAGAATCTTGCCGGAGGGCAGATAAAGGACTTCTTCCAGCGTGGCGTCATGGCCGCTTTCGGCCTGGGCCTGTCGCAGGCTGAAAACCGAACCCGCAAACAGCGCTGCCATCAGAATGCCTGAAATAACCGGCTTGTTTCGCTGCGGACTCATTTCAGATTTCTACGCTCAAAAACCAGGGTTGCTGCCAGGATCGTCATGCCGGCATAGAACAACGCGTAAAGAGAGTTAAACAGAATCAGGCGACCGCTGACGTTGCTCTGATGGGCGACCTGTCCGATCACATTGAGAGAAGCGAAGTTTGGCACCAGATAAGCCATTGCGGTGGCCAGCCACCTGGTCACGCCATGAGAGAGGGCGGCGAAATTTCTCAGGTCCTGGGCAAAAGTACCGATCACGAATAGCGCGAAGGTGAAGATGGCGGAAAAAATGGGGCTTGAGAAAGAAGAAAACAGCAGGGTGATTGCGGTCACGATGGCCAGTTCAAGAACAGTGAAGTAAACGGCGACCAGCAACAAAGGGTCAGCAGGATGCTGGCCGCGCGCAAAGGCGAACAGGGCCAGATACAGTCCGGCAGTCATGAAAGCGGTGTTCACCACCAGGGTCAGCATTAATCCGAGATATTTTCCGGTAATGAACTCCCACCGTCTGACCGGGCGGGAAAGTATGGTGTACAACGTGCGTTTCTCAATCTCTTTGGAAACCAGACCTATCCCGATGAAGATTGCAATGATGACGCCGAAGAGGGAAATGGAAGAGAGGCCAACATTCACCACAATGAGCCGTTCCATGCCAATGGAAATCTGGCTGAAAAGCGGCGCGCTGGCGACGAGCAGCAGAACGAACACCACGAGATTGTAGAGAACGCGATCACGTACTGCTTCGCGGAATGTATTGAGCGTGATGGCGGATAATCTCGAATGTCATGCGCCTACATGCTCCCGGTCAGTGGTCTTGGAAAGGAAATACTCCTCCAGAGTCCCATGCAAAGGCGTGACAGAAACCAGACGAGCATGTTCCTGTCGTAATTTGGCCAGAACAGGATCAAGCGCGTCTGAATTTACCGTGGCCCGGACAAGATCACCGGTCAGGTGGGATTCAATAAGGCTGGACTCAACTGAGGGCAGCGCGGCCGATCCCTCCCAGATGATCTCGCTTTTGCCGGCCGCGGCAGAGCGGAGATCGTTCACCACGCCAACGCCCCGCAATTCGCCCTGGTGGATTATTCCTACACGGTCGCAAAGCGCTTCGGCGTCAGACAGGATGTGAGTGGAAAAAAAGATGGTCTTGCCGGCGTCTTTCAAGGTTTGAATAAGCTCGCGGATTTCATGTCTTCCCAATGGATCGAGTCCTGACATTGGCTCGTCCAGGAAGAGCAATTCGGGGTCATGAACAATTGCCTGGGCGATGCCTACGCGCTGAAGCATGCCTTTGGAGAATTTACGTAACTGCTTGTTGCCGACGTCACGCAGGCCCACGCGTTCCAGCACCAATGGAATACGCAACTTCCGTTCTGTTTCAGACATGCCGGACAATCGCGCGTAATAATCCAAAAGCTCCGGAGCGCTGAGGTAATCGTAGAAATAAGGCTGTTCAGGAAGAAACCCGATTTTCCTTTTTACTTCAGGCTCGTGGAAATCCTTGCCGAGAATCGTGGCGGAACCTGAGGTGGGGAAAATGATGCCCATCAGCAGTTTGAGCGTGGTGGTCTTGCCGGCGCCATTGGGTCCCAGGAAGCCAAAGGTTTCACCTGCTTTCACGGTGAGATTGAGTGGCTTTAAACCAGTCAGCAGTTGCTTCTTCCAAAAGCCAACCTGATATTGCTTGGAGAGATTGTGGATCTCGATTGCATCCATTGCAGTTAGATTATCGTATGCAGTTAGATTATCGTAGGAAACCCCATTATAACGCTTCTAATTGCAATCTAATCATCCGACCTATTGCACAGAGGTGTATGTCCCGGTATCAAAGCAGGTTGAATGCTGGACCGCACCAGACAATTGGCCCGCTGCAGCGAGTTGCCGCCGAAGGACCGCGTCTTCCGCGCTGCAATAATTTTCGAATCCCGTCCCGCCCCATCCATTGGGGGTCGCAGAAGTTGTGTAATCTGCGATTGGAGCTGTGCTGGTGCTTGAGACCAGATAATAGCGGTAACCGCCCTTGGGACAAGGTTGACTGAGACAACCAATCACCTGATCGACCAGACAGGCATGGGTTTGATCGCACGGCGTACCGGGCCCCAGTTTGACAAGGGTGTCGGCAAAACCGCTCTGGGAATACAGAGAAATGTAAGTTGCTTGCGAGTTGTTGATGTTGCGTAGGGTGGAAACGGCCGCTGCCTGGTTTGCGGCTATCCTTGAGCGCAGTAAGTTGGGTATTGCGATCGCCGCAATGATCAAGATGATCGCGACCACAATCAACAGCTCAATTAAGGAAAAGCCCCTGGTCTTCTTCATGGACGTTTTTTTCGTTTTAAACGCACTGATGTATGGGCATTTCAGGGGCCAAGCCTGCAACATGTTTTAATCCAAGGTCACTATTTCCGCTTGAGTAAGCCAAAACCGTAATGAATCAATCACTTACATGCGAGAGTCACGCGCTACGACAGGCCTTATTCCAAGGTGACACGGGCCTGAAGCGGCGACAAATTGTGTCACAATTGAGCAAATCTGAACCTTTTTCGTCAGAAAAGCAAAAGGGCGCGGAAGGTGGTTCCGCGCCCTTTTTTCGCCAAAAATTGACGAATGAGTTGGTGTAAACCTGGCGTTAGTTCGAAAGCGGATTCATGGTGCCGCCTTGACTGCAGGATCCGACTGTCGGTTGAGTGGTTACGGTAGTTGTATCGAATTTGACCACAGCGTCCGTCAGAGAGCAGAAACGTTTGTTTCCGCCTGCAGCAGAAGCGGGCCACGCTCCTACAAAGTAATCGGCGTTTGCAACAGTTGCGGGCGCCACACTGTAGATATACGCGCCTTTCGGGCAAGTTGCAGCTGCGCACGCCAGAACGGCGTCCAGCTGGCAGGCATGCGTGGCATCAACATTGGCCGGAACAGAGCAATCGATGGCATTGGGGCCCAGGTTGGTCAAGTTGGCTGCATAACCCACTTGCGGGTAGCTGCTGGAAAAGGCGACCTGTGCGGTGTTGATGGTGCGTACGGTGCTGGCGGCAGCCGATTCATTGGCGGCCATACGCGATCTCAACAGATTCGGGATGGCGATAGCGGCGATGATAAGAATGATCGCGACAACGATCAGAAGTTCGATGAGTGAGAAACCCTTTTGCTTGCGCATGCAATCTCCTCTAGAAGCCTTGAGTTCGGACTAAAGAATTCCAAAATTCAATTTGTACATCGTGCATTCACAGGGCCATACTTCGGGCACCAGCTTTGATTTCCGCGAACTCAGCTGTAAATAAAAGCCTTAGCGGTATTTCCACGATAAGAGCGCTATCAAGATACCCTGCAAAAGTCACGTTACGATGACAGTTTTTGTCATTCTGAATGACAAAATAAAACCAAATCAAAAATGGGGCAAGGCCATAAGGCCTTACCCCATTCGGTGGCTTATACCCTCCCCCAGGTACTTGCCAAACAAAGATCTTAGTTCGAAAGAGGATTCATGGTACCGCCCTGACTGCAGGAGCCGACCGTCGGCTGAGTGGTTACGGTAGTTGTGTCAAATTTCACCACGGCGTCCGTCAGAGAGCAGAAACGTTTGTTTCCGCCTGCAGCAGAAGCGGGCCACGCTCCCACAAAGTAATCGGCGTTTGCAACAGTTGCCGGCGCTACACTGTAGATATACGCGCCTTTCGGGCAAGTTGCAGTTGCGCATGCAAGAACGGCGTCCAGTTGGCAGGCATGGGTAGCGTTGACATTGGCTGGAACGGAGCAATCAATCGCATTCGGCCCCAGAACAGTTAAGCTGGCCGCATAACCTACTTGCGGATAGCTGCTGGAAAAAGCGACCTGCGCTGTGTTGATGGTACGTACGGTGCTGGCGGCAGCCGATTCATTGGCGGCCATACGCGATCTCAACAGATTCGGGATGGCGATAGCGGCGATGATAAGGATGATCGCAACCACGATCAACAGTTCGATAAGTGAGAAACCCTTTTGTTTGCGCATTCAAAATCTCCTCTTGGAATCCCTATACGTTGCCCCGGCCAAAGGCCGCGGTATGCAATGCCTCTGAAGAGCTGGTAGAGAACTCAATCTTCGGAACATAACATTGCATGTTGGCTGCCTTTCCCGACGCTGCCTGCCAACGTAAAGAAGCGTAAACTGTCTAAATATATACAGGCAAGGCACTTATTAACATCTATACGATGTATTAGGAACTCCAGAATTATTGCGTGTCTCGTTATTCTAGCGTGAAATGACAAATTTTGTCATGCGGAATGACGAATATTGCCTTGCGGCCATGTACCGGCGTTTGTTCATGGTAAGCCGCTCGGCGGTATTTCCCCACCTTATTGCGTGAAGGCTCCTGTTGCAGCGCCACTCGGCGCGTGGACGGCCTCGTGGCTTGTCGTTTTCTTAAGCTAAACCGCTCAGCAGTCTTTCCCCACCTTGGTCCATGAAGGCTCCCATCTCTGGCCACAAGGCGGACGGACGGCCTCGCAGGCCCCAACCTTCGTCGAGCAGGGAACCGTGACCGATCTTGGACCAAGGGTTAATTTGTTAGAACGGGATATCTTCGTCCGTGATCTCTGCCTGAGAGGCCATTTCATCAGAGTGCTGTGACCGCTGGTCCATGCCACCGCCACTGCTGGAACTCGCCCCGCGTTGGTAGCGCCCGCCACCTTCGCCGCCGTCGCCCTCGCCGCGACCGCTGAGCAGGACCAGATCGTTGGCAACGATCTCAGTCCGGTATTTCTTTTCGCCGCTCTGCTTGTCTTCCCAGCTTGAGGTGGTGATGCGGCCTTCAATGTAGATTTTCGAGCCCTTTTTCACGTACTCGCCTACGATTTCGGCGAGCCGCTGCCAGGCGACAATATTGTGCCACTCGGTGCGGTCCTGCCATTCACCGGCTTTGTCTTTATAGCGCTCGTTGGTGGCCAGACTGAACTTTGCTACCGGGGTTCCGCTGGGAGTGTACTTAACCTCAGGGTCCTTCCCCAGATTTCCAATCAGTATTACTTTGTTTACGCTCTTAGCCATGGGAGATTTCTTCCTTTAATAATTTCGGACAATATACCAGCGCGGCCCGGGAAAGAAAAGCGAAACTAGGTGTGCGCGCCATAAACCTTGTAAAGCATGAGATAGACCAGCACACCGGTGATTGAAACATAGAGCCAGATCGGGTACGTCCAGCGGGCGATGCGTTGGTGACGGTCGAATTTTTCCCGCAGAGCAAAGACCAGTGTGGTGATGACGAGCGGCGGCACAGCAGCCGCCAGCAGGGTATGCGAAATCAGCAGAGTGAAGTAGATGCTGCGGGCAATTCCAGTCCCGGGGAAATGCACCGATCCCACATGGGCATGGTAGTAGAGATAACAGACCAGGAAAACACTTGATGTGAACACCGCGGCCAGCATGCACGCCCGGTGCAGGCGGACATTGTTGCGACGAATGAGAGCGCGGCCCGTGGTGATCAATATCGCACTGGCCCCATTGAGCGTGGCGTTCAGGGCCGGAAATATTGAGTAATCGGTCATGATGAGTTGACTAAAAGTGGACCACGTTCAGCATCATGAGCGCGAACAAGATCGGTAGATAGATGATCGATGCCTGAAGCAAATTGCGGGCGAGTATGCGTGACTCCGGCGCGGTGGTGGGAAGTTTGGTGCGGGCGAGCCGGAAAACAAAATATAGAAAGCCCAGGCCGAGGACCAGCGCTCCTGCCAGATAAACGCGGCCGGACATACGCAGTAACGCAGGCAACAGGCTTACCGGCAGAAGTGCCGCACAGTAGGCGAGCATCTGGCGGATGGTGCTCTGGCCAGCTTTGTCCACCACAGGCAGCATTTTGATTCCTGCGGCTTCGTACTCATCACGATACATCCAGGCGATGGCCTGGAAATGCGGGAACTGCCAGAAAAAGACGATCAGAAAAAGAACGATGGCTTCCGGCTCAATGTGTCCCCGGATTGCTGTCCAACCAAGCAGAGGTGGCATAGCTCCGGGGAAAGCGCCAACGAAGGTAGAGATCGGCGAAACCTGCTTGAGCGGCGTGTAGAGGCAGAGATAGGTCACAGCGGTCGCCAGGGCAAGCGCTCCGGTCAGCACATTCGTGGTCAACGCCAATGAGACCGAGCCGAGAAGAGTGGCGGCGATTCCGGCAATCCATCCTGTCGTCAAGTCCATTCTTCCGCCGGGGATGGGACGATTCCGTGTGCGCTTCATCAGTGCGTCCAGCTTGTATTCCACCACCTCGTTGAGCGCGGCTGAACCTGCGCAGGTAAGGCCGATGCCCCACAAAGCATTGAACAGCGTCCACGAAAGCGATGTGACGCCACTTTTGGACGACGCCATATAACATCCTGCCCACGCCGTGACGACGATCAGCGTGGTTACGCGGACTTTGAAAAGCTGAGCATAGTCGCCCAGGACAGAATATTTCTTGATCGCAATGGGAGCCGCCGCTCTGGTGCTCATGCCTGGGCTACCTCACGCGTCCGATCGAATGGCAGAACTTCTGCCGGCTCTCCACGATGGCGATAGGCCTGGATTGTGAAAATGACCGTCAGTGCCAGGATCAGTGCGCCTGCTCCAAGATGTGCCACGGTCACGCCGACCAGCGCAATGGTTGGCTGAACATCATTCACACCCTGCACTACGCGGACCATATATGCGCTTACTCCCAGGAGGAGTTGCAGAATCAGCAGCATGAGCAAGGCCATGGCCAGTTTTTTGATGTGCGGAATGTTTGCGTGCTTGCTGAGGCCGCGCATGCTGACGTAGAGAATCAGTCCGGCGACAAACAGCGCATTCAGGATGTGAGGATACAGAAATATGTGGACAATCTTGTGGACTGGCCAGTGATTGGAACCAACCGGTCCCCATTTTGTCCACACATGCCGGAAAGCAGCGCCAAGAATTAGCTGGAGATAAAGAAAGCCAATCAGCATCCATGAGTGGCGAATCAGCGGCTTGGCATCTTTCAACGCGATGCGTTCCACTGGTTCATTGAGCCAGCTCTTGCTGGTAAATACGGCAATCGCGGCAAGAACACAGAACATGGTCTGCCCCACTACACCATGGGCGGTTGAGATGGCCGGAGGCAGAAAGTTCAACACCGTCAACCCGCCGAGCACTCCCTGAAAAATGACTCCAAAAACGGCGCCAATGGTGAGTGCGCGCATCCAGCGGCGCTTGTCCACCATCCACGTCCAGACCGCCACGATGATCGTAAGCAGGCCTACGCCTTCGGCAATCATGCGATGGCCATGTTCGAACTTAACACCGCCAATCATCTGCGGCATACGGTACATGGAGCCGAAGCTGGTTGGCCAGTCGGGGACGGCGAGTCCGGCATTGTTGCTGGTCACCAGGCCACCGGCAATGAGCAGAAGAAATGCCAGTGCGGCGACAAAAACAGTAAAGCGATGATGCGCAGCGTTGTAGGTGACGGGGGGCAGAACAGCTCCTTGCTAGAACACTTATTTTAGCACCCGGCTGCTTGTTTTAAGTCTCGAGCGAAGCGAGAGATCCCTGCCTTTTCCAATTCTTTTATTGCGCAGACGCGGAAAAGTTGAACTGCGACTTTATGTTGTCTTTGCCGGCGACCTTTACTTTGATGGTTTTCTCGCCGAATTTTTCATGCACCGCGGCCAACGTGTACTCACCAGGAGGCAGGTTCCTGATCTCAAATTTCCCGTCATCGTCACTGACGGCGAAATATGGATGAGTCATTACGTTGACATAGGCACGCATCCAGGGATGCTGGTTGCATTGCAGCGGCAGCATCATCTCCGGATTGGGAAAGGATTTGGTGATCGGCTGGTCTGTTGGCTTTTGCTCTTCATTCCATTGCGGATTGTGGTTGGGCATGTCATGTATGTTGTGATTGGCCTGATCGTCATTCACGATCTTGAACGGCTGCTTTACCATCACACCCATCATGCGCGGAATGTAGCGGCAATCTTTCTGGTTGAGCACGACTGGCGCGGTTGGCGACGGAAAAGCTCCCTGCGGAAGACCATCTTTAATGTAGATAAACACGTTTGCCAGTTTGCCATTTTTTATGGCTGCAGTTTCCGCCGGCTGAGCCTTCTGCGGACACATGGGATCGGCCGTCATATCGATGGTGGACAGCTTTGGAGCGGGACCGGAAAAGCTGATGACGCCAGTGATTTCACCGGTGGTGTTGGGATCAATGGTGACGAACGTTTTTGGCGCGTCAGAGGCTGGTTGCGAACGCTGGCTACAACCTGCGATGGCGAGCAGACAAAGGCCCATCAGGAAAGAAAAAGAAATGATTTTCATGGCTTGCAGAAATCATAACGCATGAGCAGGGAATTAGGCGCGCACCTGTTTTCGATTAAGAGAGGAAGAATTCCGGCGATTGAAAAGCAAAATTCGCACAGCCGAGGGCGGCTGTGCCACACGTGGATCGCATGGTCGCACGGAATTTCTTTCACTCAGCTTATTTCGCGGCTACTGCCACCGCTTCCAGGTTAGCAATGATCGCGTCAGTAAATTCCGAGGTCCCCGCGGTGCCGCCCACGTCACGGTGGTGTGTTTTTTCTCTTTGTATGTTTTTTCGAGTGCGTTGTAGACGCGGTCCGCGGCCTCCACTTCATGCAGATGACGCAGCATCAGTACCGCCGATTGCAGCACCGCCGTGGGATTGGCCATATCTTTACCGGCAATATCAGGTGCTGAGCCGTGCACGGCCTCAAAGATGGCGTAGCCATCGCCCAGGTTGGCCCCGGGAACCATGCCCAGGCCGCCAACAAAAGCAGCACAAAGATCGGAGATGATGTCGCCGTAGAGATTTTCCATCACCAGCACGTCATACTGATAAGGGTTCATCACCAGCTGCATGCAAGTGTTGTCGATGATGTGCTCGCCGTAGGTGATTTCGGGATATTCTTTGGCCACATCGCGGCAGCAGCGGAGGAAAAGGCCGTCACTCATCTTCATGATGTTGGCTTTGTGGATGGCGTGTATCTTTTTGCGCTTCTCGCGGCGGGCATATTCGAAAGCAAACCGCGCGATGCGCGTGGACGCTTTCTCCGTGATGATCTTGAGAGCTTCCACCACGCCGGGCACCACTTCATGCTCAATACCGGAATACTCGCCTTCTGTGTTTTCACGCACAATCACCAGGTCAACATTGGGAAATCGAGTGGGCAGTGAGGGCAGACTCTTGACCGGACGGAAGTTGGAGTAAAGCTCAAACTGCTTGCGGAGCTGAACGTTGATGCTGGCAAAGCCGCCGCCAATGGGCGTGGTGACCGGGCCTTTCAGGCCAACTCTGGTGCGCTCAAAGGATGCTGTAAGTTCTTTCGGAATGTACTCGCCGTATTTCTCAAAAGCCTGGGCGCCCGCGTTTACAGTTTCCCAATCGACCTTTACTCCCGCGGCTTCAATCACGCGTACCGCTGCATTGGTGACTTCCGGACCAATGCCGTCGCCGGGGATCAACGTTACCTTGTGTGCCATTCAAACCTGCCTTGCCGAATTTTGATTTACTGCTTGGAAGAGGTCTTCGCCTTCGCTGATTTTTGTTTTTCCGGATTGGCGTTGAGCAGCTGTTCCAGTTCGGAGTGAAATTCGCTCACGTCCTGGAAGTCGCGATAGACAGACGCAAAGCGGATGTAGGCGACTTTGTCGATCAGCTTCAGCCGGTCCATAATCAGCTCGCCCAGTTCGCTTGCGGTGCGCTCGCGTTCCGGAGAATCCACCACGAACTGCTCCACGTCATTGACGATTTGTTCCATCTTCCCCATGGATATCGGCCGTTTTTCGCAGGCCCGTAGTACTCCGGCAAGAACTTTCTGGCGCTCAAACTTCTCCCGGCGGCCATCTTTCTTCACAACCATGTAGGGGATTTCGTCAATGCGCTCATAGGTGGTGAAGCGCTTTTCGCATTTCAGGCATTCACGGCGGCGGCGAATGGATTCGCCTTCTTTACTCTCACGCGAGTCGACAACTTTATCGTTCTCAAACCCGCAAAAAGGACATTTCATGGATGCTTAAACACAACTCTGTCTTGAAGATAGGATACCGTTGATTGTATCAGACAGTGCGGGACACGCTATGGGTAGGGGCTCGGTGGATTTGGTAAATGGTTAATTTGGTAAATTAGAAATTGAAACCCATGATTTGGCTGCAGTCACTCTGAGAATTCGCCCTTAAATTACCCAATTACCAAATTAACCAATTACCAATTGATCTAGCTTTCTTCCAGCGCCTTCTCTTCTTCCGCCCGGCTCTCTTCGCTCAGTTTGCGCAGTGAAACATGCTCAAAGTGCGCCAGAATCAGGCCCAAGGGAATAACGGACATAAAAGTCACCAGCCAGAGCATCATGCCGCAGCTGATGGCCAGCTCTTTGGGAAATTGAAAGACGCCGACCATGGTGCCGATGGTCGCAAGCTGGGAACCGCCGCCGACGACCGGCAACTGCAACGTGCCTCCGGCAACACTGGCTCCCGTGAGCAGGAGCGCGCTGGCAAGCGACATGTGCGGGCCCATTTCGCTGTAAGCGTGGGTGACGCAATAATAGGTTGCGCCGATCAAAAGCCACAGAGCCAGAGACAATCCGGAGATTTGCAGGAAAGATGAGAAGTCGTGGATGGTGTCCAGGCCCTGGCCGAAGGTGTGTACACGGTGCGAAAGGCCTTTGCCAAGGCGGGGAGAGATTTTTCCGAACACACGTTCAATCAACCGGGCCGTACCTTCAGGATTGCGGCGAATCAGGAAGGCGAACAGCGCGCCCACAAGCACGGCCAGCAATAAGCCAAAAGCAAATACTTCAAAAAGCTGAAATGACGAAAGATGGAACATTCCGATCTTTCGGGTTGCGCCGCCCGCAAATCCCGGCAAGTCTCTGAGGCTGGGTGATAGCAATACATCGATGGCCATGATCACGGCGAAGGCACCGACGTCAAACAAACGCTCCACCACCCACACAGCCAGTTGTGAAGACATGGAGAGGTTTTCTTTGCGTCCAATCAGGATATGGACGTATGAACTCGCCCGGACGTCCGAGCAAGGCCAGCGCGGTAAAGCCAATCATGGTGGGAGCAACCAGGCGCGAGGTCTTCACGTCGCACACCGGACGCAGCAGGATCTTCCAGCGTAGCGCGCGCAGGTAGTAATCGAAGTAAATGATAGCGACGCCCAGAACGATCAGACCGATGTTTACGTCTTCCGTCTCTTCCTTGAATGATTGCCAGTCAAACTTTCTCCATGTCCTGACCTGGAGATAGACGAGTGCACCAAGGACAATTACGGCCAGTGCTGTGAGCAGAATTTTTCGCTTATTCATTCAGATGGATTGAGTAGGGTATGACGGAGCATGCCCAACGCACACTTGATCTCGATCATTGTAAATGGAACTTCTTTTAAGCAGGCTTGTTTGCTCTGGAAACACTGGCTTGCTGTGGCTGAGTGGTTTTGACTTTCTTCTTAACTGTTGACGCCGGCTTGGTGGAATTCGCGCCGGCGGCCTTGGCGCCGCTTAACCCGGAAGAGGCAGCTACCTTGGTCGTAGTTGCCGGAAGTGTCTTCATTTGTGCGCGCTTTTTGGCGTTGAAATCGCGCACAATCTTAGAGACATAGGCGCGCGTCTCACGGTAAGGAGGCACGCCGTGGTACTGGTCCACGCGATGCGCTCCGGCATTGTAGGCAGCCAGGGCCTTCACCGGATCGTCATGATAGAGGTTCAGCAGGGAATTCAGGTGCGCCGTGCCGGCTTCAATGTTGGCCTTTGGATCAAATGCGTCTGCCACGCCGAGTTGCGCCGCGGTGGAGGGCATCAACTGCATGAGTCCACGAGCGCCTTTGGGCGAAACTGCGTGCGGCTTGAAGTTGCTTTCTGCACGGATCACGCTGGCCACGAAATCAGGATCCAGCCGGTTTTTGGCTGCTGCATCGCGGACAAATTGTTCAAGCTCAGGCTGTGTCACTGGTTTAGTGGTGGTGGCGGGCAAAACGACTGCTGTTTGCTGCTGGCCTAGAGATGCCGGACTTGACGAATTTGGGTTCACTACGTTTTGGACGTTTTTATCGTTTTTTGCGTCTTTATCGGCGACGTCGGGCAGAGCAACTGGAGTTTCTTCTTTTTCAAACGACTCAATATCGGCTGTGGACAGGTCCAGATGGCCGCTGGAGAGATAGAGACGCGTTGTGTTGGCGTCAATCTGCTCTTTGCGCACAAAACTGATCTGCGAACCGTTGCGCAGGACCGCGACCTCTGCGGCAGACGCTGCAATTTGCCCCGCCAGCAGAAGAATTCCGATCGCAATTGGTCTAAGAAGAGACATTTTGACCCAAGGTACTTATTGTCCCCGAATTGGGGCTGGAAAGCCAGCGCCAAAAAGCCTTTCGATGGCCAGGGCCACACCATTTTCAGAGTTGCTGCCGGTCAGATGAAAGCCGCGTTGTTTAAGGCCACTGTCGGCATTCGCCATGACCACCGGAACTCCTGCGTATTCAAGCATTTCCAGATCGTTGTAATTGTCGCCAATGGCCATGATTTCCTCCGGCAAAATTGCGTGCTTTTCTGCATGTCTCCGCAGAGCATGGCCTTTGGAGCAATCTCGGGTCAGGATGTCCAGAATGCTCAAGTCTCGATGATCGTATTGCGTGCGCATGACCGTGAACTCGTCAGCAAAGTTGGCCTCAGAAAGGCGCTGCTGCGCGGCCAACATCCTGCTCACCGAGCCACAGTACATTGCCTGCAGAGGATCTTCACCAAGTGCGTCTTCCAGAGGCGAAATGATCTTTATATAAGGACGGTTCGAGTCCATCCATCGTGAGATGCTCTGGTTGAGTTCGTCGGCGCGCTCCAGTACGAGAGAGTCACTGGCCAGAGGTGGCCGATCAAAGGTGAGAACGGCGCTGCCACGAAATTCTTCCATGTGGTGGATGAGCTTTCGCGCTGAGCTTGCAGGCAGGCGATCAGTAAAGTCAGTTTCGCCCTGGCTTGATCTGACCAGCGCGCCGTTGGAACTGATGAGCCAGATGGGAAAGCCGAGTTCGCGGGCCACAGGCATGGCGTAGTCATGGCGACGGCCGGTGGCCAGGACGATCTCGATGCCTGCGCGATGTGCTTCGCGCAAGGCTTCATAATTGCGCGCGGAGATCTTGTAATCGGGGTCGGTGAGGGTACCGTCAATGTCAACGGCGATGAGCCGGATGGAATGCTGTGCCACACTCCATTTTATGTCAAATCCGTTAAGCCAACGGCTGGTTTGGTTGCGAATGAGAAAGCGGCTAGCCGTTAGCCACTAGCTGGTAGCCAGAAGATCGCAGCAATGTTAAACGCATTGGAGCGTAGTGAAAATATCAAGGAATACTCAGGGCGAGGCCGACGGTCTGGAGCGAAGCAAGAGTGGAAAGGGGCGTTCAGGGCGAGGCCGACTTGCGCGCCGAGACCCGCGGCACCAGGAGCATTCGTAGCGTAACCACAGAATTAGCTCGTGAAGCGGTTTGGAGCGAAGCAAGAGTAGAAAGGGGCGTTCAGGGCGAGGCCGACTTGCGCGCCGAGCCCGCGGTAACAGGAGCATCCATAACGTAACCACAAAATTAGCTCGTGAAGCGGTTTGGAGCGAAGCGACAAAAACGAAGCCAAAAAACGGCAGCATCAAAATTAGCCGACGCTGCCGTATCCATTGTGAGTTGCGTTGTGAGGAGAGAGCGTTCTATCGCGGATCAAAGCCGCGTTATCCAAAGATGGCGTAGAAGCTGTTGTCCGGCTGCTGCTGCTTCGGCTTTGACTCTTTGGCCTTTTTGGAATGCTTTTCAGCTTTGCTGGACTGAGTCGGGTTTTGCTGATCGTTGCAAGGTTTGGTTTCGGCCACGGCGGAACCAGCAATTGAGGCTGACAAGAGTGCGAGAGCAAGAGTTCGATTGAAGATGTGTTTCATTAGAGTGTCTCCTTGTGCATTCAATTCGTTGTTGCACTGTTCATAACTTCCCGGGCGAAGTTTTATTCCAGCTTTAATTCTGTCGCTACGCTCCAAACCGCTTTGGCAGCGATGCTGCTGGTCACGTTCAAGAGGCTCCTGTTGCAGCGGGCTCGGTCGCGTGGACGGCCCGAGCCCTTGTGAGGGCTGAAGATTCTTGTCGCTTTAACGCAGGCAAATGCCGCTTCAGCCGGATGCTAACCACACTTAATTGTGGCGCGGTTCAAGAAATCCAGCACAAGGTCCCTGCAGCGCGCTCGGTCGCGCTGAAGACGGCGCGAGTTCCTTGCGAGGTTCGGGATGACGATACTATTTTTGTTTCGAGAGAATTCCCTGTTGCGGCATCGTTACCAGCGAGCATCCTCGGAGGTTCCTCTCTCTCCGTCGCATGCGCTCCGGCTCGCTCGGAATGACAGCCGGGAAAATGATGGTCGCCGAGAGCAATCAAAAAAGTCCCAGCGCTGGCGAGAATGACCAAGGAAAAGTGCATGAGAGTTTCATGTCGACGTCCTGATTAAGAACACCGCAGGGCCTGAAGGCCGACGTTCGCTCTAGCATGACAACAGGCAAAAATTGGTCTGCGTCGCGTCGAGCGTGATACTGCGGATCTTTTGCTTGATTCGCGTTTATTCGCGGCTAAGGAAGGTTTGATTTCGCGTTTGCCGGCGCACATTCGCCGCAAGTGATCTTACAGTCCGAGATAAGCGGCGCGGACCATGTCATTATTCAGGAGATTTTTAGACGCGTCTTCCAGGATGATGGAACCGTTCTGCACCACGTAACCGCGGTCGGATATGGAGAGGCCGCTGACAACGTTCTGCTCCACGATCAGCATGGTGATGCCTTTGTTGCGGACTTCCTTGATCTTCTCAAACACTTCATCCACGATCTTCGGGGCCAGGCCGAGAGAAGGTTCGTCGAGCAGCAGGAGCCTGGGTTTGGCCATCAGTCCACGGGCGATGGCGACCATCTGCTGTTCGCCGCCGGAAAGAGTCCCGGCCAGCTGTTCCATACGTTCAGCCAAGCGGGGGAACAGGGTGAGCTGCTCTTCCAAGGATTGCTTCATGCTTGCGCGCGCGCGTGGAGTGTAGGCGCCGAGCGATAGATTTTCCCGCACGGTCAGAAACGGAAATACCTGGCGGCCTTCAGGAATGTGACTCACACCCCGCTCCACCATTTCATGCGCGGGCACGCGAGAGACGTCCTGTCCGGCAAAACGCAGAGTACCGCCCGCAAGGTGTTTCATGCCGGAGATCACGCGCAGCGTAGTCGTCTTGCCCGCGCCGTTGGCGCCGATCAGCGTTACAATCTCACCTTCATTGACCTTTAGAGTGACGCCGAAGAGTGCCTGCAGGTCTTTGTAGTACGCGGTCACGTTTTCCAGCTCCAGCAGCGGACGCGCTGGCGCGTTTCTCTCGCTCGTCACGCGGACTCGTATTGGGGGATGTCATGAGCGCTCGAACTCCTTGTACTTCGGTCCAAGGTACGCTTCAATGACAGCGGGATCGTTCACCACGTTCGCAGGAATGCCTTCAGCGATTTTGGCGCCATAATCCAGCACCACGACGCGGTCAGCAATCTTCATCACGACCTTCATTACGTGTTCCACACCGCCCACCACGCTCACGCCCCACTCCGGCAGCCGCTTGATGAGATCAGCCAGGGCCAGGGCCTCACTGGTGGTGAGGCCGGAGACGACTTCGTCGAGCAGAATCAGTTTTGGCTTGGTGGCCAGTGCGCGTGCGATTTCCAGACGCTTAAGCGCAGCCAGAGGCAGCCCGCGGGCCTGAAATTTCCTGACGTGCGACATCTGCAGGAAGTCGAGAATTTTCTCCGCTTCGTGTTCTGCCTGTTTCAGGCTACCGGTATGCATGAATGCGCCGAGCATCACGTTTTCCAGGACGCTCAGGCTGGCGAGCGGCTTCACGATTTGAAACGTCCGTCCGATGCCGATGCGAGAGGTCTCATGCGGCGCAAGGCGGGAGATGTCTTTGCCGCCAAAAAGGATGTCGCCTTCGTCAGGATGGAAAAAGCCGCTGATCAAGTTGAAAGACCGTTGTCTTGCCGGCGCCATTGGGGCCGATGACAAACAGAATTTCATGGTCGTTCAGACTAAAGGAGATGTTCCTGACGGCCGTGAGTCCGCCAAAGCGCTTGGTCACGCCACGAAGTTCGAGTACGCCGGCCATGATCAGTCGCCTCCCTGACCAGGCGCCGCGGTGGTGACAGGCGCGGTGGGCGCGAGCGATGGAGGCAGCGGTGGTTTGCTTTGTGCGCGTACTTTTCGCTCAAAGCCGCCGACGATTCCTTCCGGCAGGAAGAGCACGACAACAACAATCAGGATTCCGTAGATGAGCAGGTGGCTTTCCTGAAACTGGTTCTTGAATAGTTCCGAGGCCGAGAGCAGGAGGATCGCGCCGACGATTGGGCCAATCAGAGTACCGGCGCCACCCAGCATGGTAATGATGGCCATCTGAACGGAAATATCGATGTTGAGAATGCTGTCCGGCACGATGAACTGGAACGCGCTGCCATAGAGTGCGCCACCCAGCGCAGTGAGAAAGGCGCTGATCAGCAGTGACCGCAGCTTGTAATTCGCGGTATCAATACCGACGGCGCTGGCGGTGTCTTCATCTTCGCGGATGGCCATCAGGTAATAGCCGAAGCGTGAACGAGAGGTCCATGCATTGATAGAGAAAGTGAACAGAGCCAGGGCAACAGCGCAGTAATAAAACCAGCGCCAGAATCCGTGTCCGGAAAACAATGCGGGAACGGAGAGGCCGATGGCTCCGCCGGTGATGGCGAGATTGGTGGCGATCAGGCGCAGAACTTCACCAAAGGCGATGGTGGAAAGCGTGAAGTAAGGGCCGCGCAGGCGAAAGACGATCTTGCCGATGATCGCGGCAAAGGCGGTGGCGAGCATGGGCGCAAGGATGAAGGCGATCCAATGGGGAACGCCGTGGGCTGAGGCAATCGCCAATCCGTAGGCGCCCAGTCCGAAGAAAGCGGCATGGCCTAAAGAGAGCTGGCCGGCATAACCGCCCACCAGGTTCCATGCCAGTCCGAGGGCTGCAAACAATGCAATGCGGAAGAAGACCTGCATCAGGTAGTCATTCTGAATAAAAATCGGAAGCGTCACGGCGATGATGCCCAAGGCAATGAGTGACCACAGCCGCCAGCCCTGAAGTTCATTCATGCGCGCTGCCTCCCAAAGAGACCGCTGGGCTTGAGTGAAAGCATCAGCAGGAAAAGGACAAAATCAACGGCGAGCGCCCACTGATTGCCAATGTAGAGACTGGTGAGGCTCTCCGCTATGCCGAGCGCAAGTCCACCCATGGCTGCACCTTCAATCGATCCCATACCACCGAGCACAACGATGACAAAGGCCTTGAGGGTGTAATCTTCGCCAACGCTGGGAAAAAGATAGAGTGCGGGAAGGAGCAAGCCGCCGGCGATTCCAGCGAAGGCAATGCCCAGAGCAAAGCTGATGCCCTGAATGCGAGTCACGTTGATGCCCATCAGCGGAGCCACTTCGCGATTCTGTGCAATGGCCCGCAACGCCTGGCCGGTGCGGCTGCGGACGACGAACTGTTGCAGCCCGACGATGAAGACCGACGCGATGACGAATGAGAGCACAGCGGCAGCGTTCAATCCGAACGGCCCGAAACGCAACGTCTTATTCACCAGCGCGAGGTTGGTCTGGTGATAGTCAGCACCGAAGGCGAGCTGTGCAGTATCGACCAGGATCAGCGAGATGCCGGTGGTCATGAGGATCTGCATGAAATCTGAGCGGTCGCGAATGGGTTGAATCAGGGCACGGTAGACGAGAAAGCCGAAGGCAAAGAGGAATAATCCCGCAGGCAGAAAGCCGATGTAGGGATCGATCTTCAGGCGATCAAAAAGAATGTACGTGGCGTACATGCCGACCATCAGGAAGGCGCCATGAGCAAAGTTGACGATGCGCATGACGCCAAAGATCAGGGCGAGCCCCATGCCGATGAGCGCGTACAGCGCTCCGGTCAGCAGGCCGTTCATGCAGGCTTGCAGAAAAGCTGTCACAGCTTTGGCGTCCTCTCTCCGTCAAAAAAATGACTTGCTTGAGAGCCGGCTTACTTGCGTTCACTCCATTTGGGCGCCGGGATGATTGGTTTGGAGTCGGCTGCGTCAGTCGGAAACACAACTTTGTACTTACCGCCCTGTACCTGAGTGATCAGCACCGGATGCTGGTTCTGTCCGCCGGCGTCAAAGTGGACGGGGCCGAATGGCGTCATGGGCTGGTTGAGGGCCTTGATGGCGTCGCGAATTTTGGCCGCGTCCAGCGAGCCGGCATCATTCATGGCTTTGGCTGCTGCATGGAGGGAAGCATATGCCTGCATGGCGTGATAGGCCGGATGCGAGTTGAAACGCTTGAAATATTCGGCGTCAAATTCTTTCGAACCCGGCCACTGTGCTTCGGGCAGCCATTGCGAAGTGGAGAAGGTGTACTCGGCGTTCTTGCCTGCGCCCTTGGCAGTGGGGAATTCAGCCGCGGCGAATCCGGTGCCGGCTGACGTGTAGTATTTGGGATTGAGATCTACTTCCTGCGATTGGCGCATCAACGTGCCCGCATCCAGCAGGTAAGAGCAGAAGTAAATCACGTCAGGATTTGACTGCTTCACGCGTTGCAGCACGGATTTGTAATCCGGCGACTTGGCTTCATACGATTCGAAGGCGACGATATCCATGCCATCGGCCTTGGCGGCTGCCTGCATGGCTTTGCTGTTTGCCTGGCCAAAGTTGGTGTTCTCATACACGATGGCGATCTTGCGCGGATTGCCGTTCGCCTTGAGGAAGTCGAGCGTGGCTTTGGCGTAATCGGCGGCGCCGGCGCATATGCGGAAAATCCATGGCGACTTTGAGTCCATCACGTTGTCTGCAGTGGCTGTGGGAATGATCAACGGAATCTGGCGTTGTATGACAGCGGGGATAATGGCCTTGGTGTTCTCGCTGGAGTACGCACCCAGCAGAATCGGCACGTGGTCCTGGTCAATCAGCTTGGACACGCCCTGCACGGCCTGGTCGGTCTTGCTCTGGTCGTCATACATGTCCAGTTCGATCTTCTTGCCCAGAACGCCGCCCTTGGCGTTGATTTCATCGAGGGCGATGGTATAGCCGTTCTTGTGCGCCTCGCCGAACGCCGCCTGACTGCCGGTGAGAGAGGTGATGACGCCGACCCTGGTGGTGTTTCCGCCACCCTTCTGGCAGCCGATGGCGAACAACGACAACGATAAGGCAAGAATTCCGCAAACCGTCTGTTTCAAACGCATGCTGATATCCCTCACAAGGTGGTCGGGCAAGAATTTTAAGTCATGGGATTATACATAGGGACGGCCAGAAAATATGGGAACAAAAATCAAACTTGATCCAAGTGGTTTTAAGAATTGTTCCGAGGCGGTCTCGGGATGACTAGAGATCGATTTGCGGCGAAGAGTTGATGAACCCGCGCAAGTACGCTTGAACTTCGGACGCCGACGAAACTCGAACGACGGCCCGAAGATTGCCTTTGAAGATTCGTGCTCTGAGTGTCGCGGGAACAAGCTCAACTTTTTCGAAATATGGTTTCTCAGCAAGGGTTAGGGGCCACAATGTTCTGGAGTCCCATTCGAGTTGATGAGGCGAGGCCCAAGGAGGTACCCGCGTTCAACTTTGTGAGAAGTGCTCCCATTGTGTCAATGGCATTCACGGCATAGAAGGAGCACTTCATCTCGAACAATTGTCCCTGTTCAAAGCCCCAAAAGACCAGAAAGTAGTCATCGCGCATTGGGCCTTCATTGGTGGTGTATTCGGCGATCAGGATGAGTGTGTCGATTGCGTATGTCCCAGACGATCTCACCCTTCACAAGCTTGCAAACGAGCTTATCGTCGAAAAGGTAAAGCTTGTAAGGATGATCGGCACTCATTGTCGGTTTATTTGTTGACCGCCAACGCATTTTTGAGGAACGCATTCATCTGCGCCGTGGCCGCTTTGGCGGCAGGCGTTTCTGCCAGCGCATTGGCGCCCATGAATCCGTGGATTGAGCCCAAGTATCGCGTGCAGGTTACGGGCACTCCCGCTTGAGAGAGCTTACGAGCGTAAGCTTCGCCTTCGTCGCGTAGCACGTCACATTCGGCCGTGATGATCAGTGCGGGCGGAAGGTCTTTGAGTTGATCTGGTGAAGCGAAGATGGGAGCGGCTGTGGGCGCGGTGTCATTCGACGCGTCAGGCACGTACTGTCGCCAGAACCAGTTCATGGCTTCTTCGGTGAGATAGTAGCCCTGGCCAAAGTCGCGACATGACTGCGAATTGTACGCCAGGATTTGCGGTGGCAGGGTAGAGAAGCGCCTGGGCGAGAATGCGAGGTCCGCCGCGTTGTCTGGCAAGATGGCAGACAACGGTGGCCATGTTGCCGCCCGCGCTGTCACCTGCGACGGTGATGCGACTGCCGTCGACGTTGATCTCCGAGCCGTGCTCGGCCACCCATTTTGTGGCGGCATAACATTCTTCCAGCGGGATGGGAAAGCGCTCTTCGGGCGATCGCCGGTATTCCACGAACACTACGGCAGCACCGGTTGCGTTGGTGATGTCGCGCAGGAAGCGATCGTAGGTGGTGGCGTCGCCCAGGACCCAGCCGCCGCCGTGAAAGTACATCACGACGGGCAGAGCATTGGTGGTGTTTTCGGGACGGACAATTCTGAGCTGTACGTTGCCGCGCGGGCCAACGGGAATGTTTCGGTCTTCAAACTGCGCCGGCAGCTTGGTGACAGGGAACAGTTCCTGGCCTTTGACCTGCATGGCGCGTGCCTGATCGACCGTAACTTCCCAGACCTGCGGACGGTTGAGGTCTTTCAGGAATTGAAGGAACCACTGCGTGCGCGGATCAAGAACGGGGCGATTGTCTTGGTCAAGGGCCATGGTTTTATATTTTTTGTCGCGTCTCTATTTTGTCGCGTCTCTATTTTGCCGCCACCAGCGTTTTCGCTTTCGCCAACTCTGGACGATCCGAATCGATGCCCTGGCAGTTTTTCAGAAGCTGAGCGTAATACTGTCCGGCTTTTTCTTTCTGGTCGAGTTTTTCCGCAGCCAGGGCCGCGCCGTTCAGTTCATTGAAGCGATTGGGATCGGTCTTGAGCGCCACTTCATATTCCGCCAGCGCTTCTTTGGGGCGATTCGATTCCAGCAGCATGTCAGCGAGCATTTCGCGCGCCGGTGACTCAGTTTCACCTTTGCCGACTTTGTCTTGCGTGTCTGCTACTTCGCGCAGGATGCGAATTGCTTCGTCATTCTTGCCTTCTGCATAGGCGGCCCATGCCTGGGTTTCTTTGTGTTCGTTCTTCAACAGATCGGCATGGTAGGAAGTGGAAGACTTGCGTATGGTTTCAAGAAGCTCGTCGTAATGTTTAAGGGCATCCTGGGCTGCGGCGGCATCGTGGAGATGTCCGGCGGCAACGGCGTGCGCCCAATAGGTGACTACCTGTTGCTGCGGACGGGCTTTTTCCAGTGGCTGCAACACCAGCGCTTCTTTCCATTGGCGGCGTTCAATGGCGTAGCGCGCAGCCATGCTGCTCACCATGTCGTCATAATAATCCTGATAATCAGATTCAATCTCCGCGCGATTCATTCTGGCCATGGCATCGCTGACAGCTCTGGCGTTCTGATCATCGCCAATTTGCAGATAGGCATAATGCATGTAGTCCATGGAATGCATGCGATGGTGCGCGGTGTGGAAATGCATCTCTGCCATTTTGTCGGCTGCCTTCAGGGCGGCGGCGTTGGAGGCGATGGAATCCTGCCATAGTCCGAGCCGGGCGAAGATATGCGAAGGCATGTGGACCGCATGCGGCGAAGCCGGCGCGATCTTGGCGTATTCACGCGCAGCGGCCAGTCCAAGCGGGGCCATCTGCGGATTGTCACAACTGTGGATGATGTAGTGAGCGATACCGGGATGGTCAGGCTGTGTTTCAAAAATCTTTGTCAGGATAGCGACAGCTTTTTTCGCCTGCGCGTGCGTGGGATCGTCTTCAGGGGCAGCGCCCAGCAGAGCGACGGCGTAAAACGCCTGGGCTTCCGTGTCATTAGGATTGTCGTTGGCGACCGTCTCCATGCGCTGTGGCGTAGTTGGCCAAGCGCTTTTTGTGTTCGAGATCACCAGCCTGGTAAAGCGTGACGACCGCGTCAACATATTCCTGTTCGCGTTTGGTCTTCGTTCCTGGCTTGAGCTGCTGCGCTTTCTCTGCCAGTTCATGGCCGCGCTGCAAGTCAGCCTTTGATGGGCGGGACCAGAGCAGATGAAACAATGTTAAAGATTGTCCCCAGTACGCCATGGCGCATTGCGGGTCTTTGGCGGCGACCTGCTTGAAACCGCTTTCCGCCTGCTCATATTCGAAGGAATGCAGCATGGCGATCGAGAGTTCAAAGGGCTTCTGCGACTCCGGCTTGCATGAGATGGGGAAAGACACGCTGCCGAGCTTGTCATTGGGGCCCATGTGATGGTGATCATCGTCAGCGAAGGCAGACATGGAACAGGCAAAAAGAATGAGGCAAGCGGCGGTCAGTCGCAAATTCATGTGGGGTACTCCGATGCAGCGAGATTAATGGGATGTAGCTTGGTGTCAATAAAACCGCTGCTAGCTTCTAGCCGCTAGCTCCTGGCAGAAGCCAGGAGCCAGAGGCTAGCGGCGATGTCGGCTTGATTATTCTTCGTCTTTGTCCTGCGCCGAGACAGTTGCGTGCGGATCAGGCGCGGCCAGCTTGATTTCCGACAGGTTTGCCGCTTTCAGCTTTTCATTCAAAGCCGGCAACTGCGTGTCTTTCACGTTCTGCCACTGTTTCATCACCTGCGGGAATTGCTGTTCCACTTCAGCGATACCATTTTCGGTTTGCGTGGTGGGAGCGTCGTCTGCTTCCTGCAATGCGCCGAGAAGCGTGAGGTACTTTACGCGCAGTCCGGCGAGCGTGGGTTGATCATTGGCTGGGCCGGGGCGGCGTCCGGCGGCGCCAAGCACGTTGTTCATCTGCTCATTGAAAGCAGCCACGGCGGCGGCGATTTCACTGCCGGCAGGAGCCGATTTCAAACGATCCTGCAGTTGCTTACGAACATCAGCAGCCTGCGTTGCGGCGGGAACGAGAGTGAGCAGGCGTTGTGTAATCTCCTGCGAGGTGGAGAACTGCGCCTGCCATGCGGCCGGCGGCGTTTTCACGCGCGGATCCATTCTCACGGTCAACGGTTGGCTGTAATTCTGGCCATTGACCGTGAGCACCACCGTGTATGTGCCGGGAGTGGCCCACGCTCCTGAAGGTTGCGGGACGGTGTTGTGAGGCACGGCCGAGATGGGATATTCAGGATCAAGGCCGGGAATGTCAGCGTAATGCATGTTCCACAGGAAGCGATGCATGCCTGCTTCCGCGGAAAGCGTTTGCGGCGGACGCACCCAGTATGTGGGGATGTTCAACATGGGATCGATGGGTTCGGGTTTCTCCGTGCTGGAATACGAGCGCACAACTTTCCCGCCGGCATCTTTAATCTCCAGGGTTACGGGCGAAGTGGATGCGGATTGCAGGTAGTAATTGATGACAGCACCATCGGGGGGATTTTCACCGGCAGGGAAGTCCGGTGGCAGAGGCGTATCAGGATTCATGGACCAGCGCACGCGCGTGGCGGTCTGGGGCTTGAACAGATAAGCATTCGACGAGATTGTTTTCTGCTCGACCTGGCGGAGAGGCGTGATGTCATCCATGATCCAGAAGCCGCGCCCATGGGTTGCGGCGACAAGATCGTCATCTTTAATAATTACGTCGCGCACGGAGCTTGGCGCCATGTCATTGCGGAGCGACTGCCAGTGGTCGCCATCGTCAAGGGATACGTAAACAGCGCGTTCAGTGCCGGCAAACAGCAGTCCGCGACGGACGGGATCTTCGCGGACGACGTTGACGTTTTCATTTTCCGGAATGCCGGCGACGATCTGCTGACCATGACTTGCCGCCATCGTGCGTGCGCAGAATGTGCGGACGAAGATCATCCAGCCGCAAGGTGTTGATGGCTGCGTATGCGGTCTGCGGATCAAAGTGGCTGGCTTCAAGGATTGATACTTTCTGGAACGGCTGCATGTCAGAGGGCGTGACGTTGGTCCACTTCTTGCCGCCGTCAACCGTGAGTTGGATTTGACCGTCATCAGTGCCGGCCCATATGCGGTTGATGTCCAGAGGCGACGGGGCCACGGCGTAAATCACGCCGCGCTGCGTTGGCTTGGCTGTGGGCTCGCTGCTGAATTTGCCGATGCTGGCAGGAACAGCAAAATCCTTGCGGGTGAGGTCGGGCGATATCTGGGTCCAACTGCGTCCGCCATTGGTGGTCTTCCAGAGATTGTTGGAAGCGAAGTAAAGCGTGTGTGGATCTTTGGGCGAGAAGACGATAGGTTCAGTGCGGACCACGCGGAAGTTCTGCGAGCGGAACGCCTTGGGTGAAATCTGTTGAGCCTGCCCGGTGCGCCGGTCATAACGCGTGAGCTTGCCGCCGTAAATTGTGTCGGGGTCGAGCGGGTCAGGGACAACGTAGCCGTACTCTTCGGCGGAAACAGGATGCCATTCACGAATGGTCACCTGACCGTCATTCCCGCGGCTGGCGATGCAGGCCGAACCGCTTTCCTGTTGTCCGCTGCACACGCGATAGGGAAATGCGTTGTCAGCATTCACGTGATACATCTGCGCGGTGGGCTGGTTGTACCATGAGCCCCAGCTCTCTCCGCCATTCACGGTCACGATTGCTCCCTGATCGCTGGCCAGAATAATGATGCGCGGGTCGTTGGGATTGACCCATACGTTCTGGTAATCGTCACCTCCGGGAGCGCCGCGGAAGCCTTTCCATGTTTTACCGCCGTCGGTGGATTTCCAGGTCACCGTGCTGGTGACGTAGACAATGTTGGGATCTTTGGGATCAAAGCGGGGAACGGAAAGATCACCGCCGCCGATGCGGCCTGCGGGTCGGTCGTCAGTGGTGATGACGGCCCAGTTCTGCCCGGCGTTTTCACTGCGATAGAGCTTCACACCATCCTTGGTGGCGACGGAAGCCATGAGTATTTTGGGATTGCTATCGGCAATGGCGATGTGGGACTGGACCACGCCAGCGGGCAATCCGCCGGTGAGCTGCTGAAACGTGGCGCCGCCGTCAGTGGATTTAAAAAGACCGCCGCCAGTACCGTTCCATGCGCCGTTTTCCCACGCGCCTTCGCGTGCTTCCCACAAGGTGGCGTAAACGATATTGGAGTCAGTGGGATCGATGAGAACGTCAGAGGCGCCAACGTTTTCGTCCTTACCCAGGACCTGCTGCCAGCTCTGGCCACCGTCCGTGGATCGATAGACGCCGCGCTCTTTGTTGGGACCATAAGGATGTCCGGCCACGGCCGCGAAGACCTTGTTGGGATCACGAGGATCAACGGCGAGCTGCGGAATCTGCTGGCCGTCGCGCAGGCCGAGATGCGTCCAGGTTTTGCCGGCGTCAGTGGATTTGTAAATGCCGTCACCAACGGAGAGATCAGGCCGGTGCAGACCTTCACCGCTTCCGACGTAAACGATGTTGGGATCGGAGACCGAGACTGCAACGGAGCCGATGGAGCCGGTGGGCTGATCGTCAAAGATAGGCTTCCATGTGCGACCGTAATCGTCCGTCTTCCAGACTCCGCCGTTGCATACGCCTATATAGAAGACGCTGGGCTGGCTGGGAACGCCGGCGATGGCGCGCGTGCGTCCGCCGCGATAGGGGCCGATGGACCGCCAGTGCATAGGCTTGAGCAGGCCGGGATCAACCTGGGCGAGAGGCGCGGGCTGGGATGACGTCTGGGTTGCCGATAGTGCTGCTGTCTTGCGATGTTGTGCAGCGTGCGAAGAGCGTGGCTGAGCAGGGGGCTTGGGAGCAGCGGGCTGCTGGGCAAAGGCCTGAATGGCGATGAAAATGACAGCTAGAAACAGAACTGCGCGACGCAGGAATGAGAGCACGGTATCCTCCAAGGGGAACAAGGAGGATACCGTAAAGCAGACAAGCCGCAAAGCCGGGACGCGGAACGCAGGTTGCTGCCCCAAATGGTGCTTGGCTGCCGATGAATCGGCATCTTCGTCGCTCGCCTTACCGTTGAGACCTCCACGCACACAGACGTGGTGCGGATTTTAATCCACTTTCCCCTCGGACTGGTCATTTATGGGTCTGTAGGCGTTAGTCTTTTGGAGGTAGTAACTTACTAAGGAGGTTCTTCTGCCATTCGGCGGTTGAACTCTTAAGTTGCTTCAGAGATTCCGCCTCCTCGGGGGGGACCTCGTCAGAAAAGTCTTCTGCAAATGCGAGTAAGATAGACCCACATCGCGGACACCGAGCTGCATGTTGGGTCAATTCCAGTGCCTTCTTCTGATCCATAATGCCCGCCGCCAGTTTTCTAAGATCGTCCTCTGTGGGCCCGTCTGGCGTGTTGCAGGTGACACCCGTTAAATCTGGGTCGACTTTGGAAGTGGCATTCATGGCGGCATCGGCCTGGAATGCGAACCGTGCACGTTGATGTTCGAGAACGCGGGAGCGGCAATAGTCACAGTCCTCCAGGTGCGCCTCAATGCTGGGCGCATCGTCTGAAGTTCCCGGAAAACTGTCGGTCCCGTATTGCTCGAGTTGAGCATCGCTCAAATGCTCAAAACTTTTAACCACTTTGCCCCTCAACTTAAACTTAACGTAAAAGCAAGCCATCATCCTTTTTCTGAGAATCAACATGTGTGATGTCAGCTTAACGTAACTTATTGCCAATCAGTCGTTTGAATGCGACCGCCGCGGAAAGATCGAGCTCCGACAGTCTGCTGTTCAATTGCAAGCTGCTTAACTCGGCAGCGCGTTCATTTTAAATCGGACCGCGCTCTATTTAAATCGGACTGCACTCCCTCGACTATGTCGCCTCGACACGTTGCAAACAGTGAACTTAACGTTCTGCAGCGCGGCCCATCCTGGATCGAACCAGTTTAGTCAGACGAAGTAGAGTACTTTCAACGCCCTTCACCTTCAATCCAATGTTGGGAAGTCTGGAAATGGCTTTAGCAGTGAAGCCATGCTGATAATAGAGCCAGAAGATGCAGTAATCGCGCACGAAATTAGGCTCTGAGGTTTGGGTTTTGAGGACCTCATCGATTTCATGGATCATGATCTCGCGGTCCACTTTCTGTACGGTGTTGCGCGATGCAGGCACAAAGATGGCTGCCTCGTCCAGGCTCACATCGTGTTGTCCGCTACCACGTTTTTGGCTTTCTATGTTGCGAAAGTAGTCCATGACCACGTTGGAAGCCACGGTTTTCAGAAAGCCAAAGACGGCGTTTTCATGCTGGAAATCAAAGTCACGTAGAGCGCGGAAATCGTTGGCCATCAGCTTGAGGTAAGTGTCGTGAACAAGGTCGTCCACCAGGGCATGAGATGGCGTGATCCGTCGGCGTATAGACCGCGTGACTACACGGGCTATTGCCGGCTGGTACCGTCGTACAAACTCTTCCCAGGCAGCTTTCTGGTTGCGGTCGAGACAAAGCTGCACAAGTTCTTGCGCTGACAGCTCTTGAGGGTCCATGGTCGAAGTGGTGCACGCATTCTAACCCAAGTTTTTAAGAGTATTGTGAGACTTTTTTCAAAAAGGAGTTATTTCGACTTAAAAGTATTCTTAAGATCGGAATTAGGGACGGAATCCCGCAGTATGCCATTCGGACAGGCGTGGGACGTACCGTGGCATTTGCAGGTATGGAGCCGGGTTGCTGCAAAGCAGATTCCTCACCCACTCGCTGCGCTCGGGGATTCGGAATGACAACTCGTTTTGGATGGAGCCTTAGCCGCTCACGCGTTGGTTTAAAGTAAGCGGGGATTGATGTACCGGGCAACGCCGGGAGAGTGCAAGATCTGCGGATGGATCGTTTTGATCATGGAGCCCTGGATCACAGGTCAGCTCCAATCCGCAAATCATGAGTGTCTAACGTACTTCCAGCAATTCCACGTCAAACACCAGAGTCGCGTTGGGTGGGATGACGGGTGCGGCGCCGCGGGCGCCATAACCTGCGGCCGGAGGAATCCTGAGCTGGCGTTTTCCGCCGACTTTCATGCCGACTACGCCTTCGTCCCATCCGGTGATTACCTGGTGGCCGCCCAGAACAAAGTCGAAGGGCTCATCGCGATCGCGGGAGCTATCAAACTTCTTGCCATTGGTGAGCCATCCGGTGTAGTGAACCGTAACGCTTTTGCCAGTGGTGGCTTCCTTACCGGTACCAACTTTCGTGTCCCAGTATTCGACGCCAGATGCTGTGCTTTTAGGCTTACCTGTGACCTGGTCCGGACCGGCGGCCTTGGCCGGGGCAGGCGAAGCGGCAGGCGCGGCTTTGTCTGTTTTCTTGGTTTGAGCAAACAAAAAGGCAGCGCCAGCAAGCACCACGATGACCACAAGCAATCGAAGCATTGAAAATGTCTCCTGAGATAGGGTGAAAGGGATGATACACGATAAAGGATTGGTAATTCAGAACTTGTAATTTGAAATTTGAGATCGTCGCGTCCTGCATTTTCGCAGAACTGAAGATTTTGACCCGGGCTTATGGCAGACTCTATACTGCCAAAGACGGTTCGCGCGGTTGAACATTCCTGATTTTCGTTGATCACACGACCCGTCAGTCCCTTCTCCGGGGGCGGTTAGCTCAGTTGGTTAGAGCGCCTGCCTTACAAGCAGGAAGTCGGGGGTTCGAGTCCCTCACCGCCCACCATTTATTTCAAGGACTTACCGCGTTTAGTGTTTAGGCACGGCGGCCCTCGAGGTGTTATCAAGCACGGAGGATTACAACGCGGACCTGGTGGAGCGTTACGGCTGGATCAATCGGGCTTTACCCGCCGCCGCACTCGGCGATTTCGTCAAGTCGCTTGCTCATCGCATAGCCAGCTTTCCACCCTTCGGCCGTGCCGTGATCAAAGGAAAGGGCAATATGCCAAAGCTCAGTTGGAAACTCCTGACTAAGAAACGTGACAGCTCTACCCAGGGCCTTCCTCCCGGAAAGGAAGATCTCGCATGGGTTACCAATACGGTCACGCTCATTTATGGTGAACGCGATGCCGTCCTCGTTGATACCTTCCTATCCATCCAACATTCAAGGGAATTGGTGGATTGGCTCGTCGACAGCGGCAAGAATCTCACGACCATTTACGTCACCCACGCCCACGGCGACCATTTCTTCGGGCTGAAGCTCGTGCTCGACAGGTTTCCTAACGCAAGAGCGTTTGCCACAGCTTCCTCGATTGCGTCCATGCAAAAGCAGATAAGTCCGGACTTCATCAATTCCTTCTGGGAGCCGCGATTTCCTGGACAGGTTCCGTCGCCTTTGATAGCGCCGGAGGTCCTTGAGGGCGATACCCTCTACCTTGAGGGAGAAGAACTGAAGGTAGTAGAACTTGGCCACACCGATACGGTGCATTCCACCGCGCTGCATGTGCCTTCTATCGGCCTGATTGTGTCGGGAGATGCTGTTTACAACAACACGCACCTCTACCTCGCGGAGTGCGATGAAAAGGCCAGGGGCGAGTGGCTGCGGGCGCTGGACAAAGTCGAGGGTCTACACGCGCGAGCCGTAGTAGCCGGCCACGGTGTGCTTGACCCCGATAGCTCTCCTCGTCATGTAGAGGAAACCCGACGTTACATTCGTGACTTTAATTCGGCTGATGCAGACACAGCAACTGTCATGGGCCTCTACGAGAAGATGCTGGCCTTGCACCCAAATAGGGTTAATCCAGGTTCGCTTTGGGCAACTGCGAAAGCGGTGAAAGCACGGGCGACGTAATGTGCCTGTTAAACGTGCTGGCGGATGGCGTACGAAGGTTTCGCGGGAGTTCGCACCACAAATCTGTCTTCGATTTAACTGAACGCCCAGGAGGAAAACATGGCAAGTCCGATTCTGGTCACCGGCGCGGCGGGACGCGTGGGTGGGGTAGGGCGCACGATCACCGAACTGCTGCTTGAAGCAAGGGAAAGCGGTGCGTGCGATGGTGCGAAATGAAGACGAACGCGCGCAGGCATTGCGCGACATGGGTGCGGAGGTCGTGATCGGGGACCTGCTCGATCTCGATTCGATGCATAGGGTGATTGCCGGTTGCGAGACGATGTACTTCGGCATGTCGGTTTCGGATGCCTATCTGGCCGCGACGGTTAATACGGCGGCGGTGGCGAAGCATCACGGCGTGAAGGCATTCATCAATATGTCGCAGATGACGGTCTCACAGATGAGCATTACCGAAACTACCGCGAGCCCGCAGCACAAGCTGCAATGGCTCGCCGAGCAGGCGCTGAACTGGTCCGGTCTGCCGGTCGTCCACGTGCGGCCGACAGTGTTTCTCGAAGGCTTCTTGCTGATTGTCACTACGGATTCGGTCAGGGAATCAAATCAGATCAGACTACCGTTCGGCGAGGGCAAGACTTCGCCGGTCGCAGTGGAAGACGTTGCACGCGTGGTTGCCACGCTGCTCGAAAACCCGCAGCCGCACATCGGCAAGATCTATCACCTAACCGGTCCGCAGTCCGAGAACATGCATTTCTACGCACAGGAGTATTCGAAGGCGCTTGGCCGCTCGATCACCTTTCAGGACATTCCGGTCGAGCCGTGGCGGGACGCGCTGCTCGCTCGCGGCTTGCCGGTTCACCTGGTGAACCACCTCGCGACGATGGCCGATCTGCACCGCGCGGGACGGTTCGACCGAATGTCGGACGACGTGCTCACGTTAACGGGGCAAGCAGCCGCTGAGCGTGCAGGAGTTCGTCAGGAAAAATGCGGCTGCATTTACCGCACCGGCAAAAGCTGCCTGAGTATCTTCGGATGCTCGCATTCAACAATTCTGAGTTTCGAATTGTGAGATCAATAATTTAGTG
This sequence comes from Terriglobia bacterium, assembly GCA_963755365.1. Classification (GTDB taxonomy): domain Bacteria; phylum Acidobacteriota; class Terriglobia; order Terriglobales; family Acidobacteriaceae; genus Angelobacter. The sequence goes on from CAVWJV010000001.1 coordinate 280,001, forward strand.
ACACTGCCCAAGAAGGGAGCACGTATGTCTACAATCCATCTCCACCAGACAACAACCCTGACACCCGCACAGTACATTTCCGGGCTCACCGACTTCGGTCCTGGCCGCTCGAAGCTCTTTGGCAACAGCGCCGACGAGTACCTCAAGGTGCATGACCGCGGCCCATCGCAGGCCGACGTTACGGAAGGCGCGAGCGGCATCTGGGAACGCTTGCACTACGACTGGTCCAATCCCAACCACGTGGTTCTTACGACGACCGACTCCAACACCTGGGGAGGCGCATCCGGCCATACGTACAACTTCACACATAATGCCAACGGCACGACTGACATTGACGTGGTCGTTGTACGAGAGGGCAAGAACCTCAAGGGTTGGCTGCTCGGCTTGGTCGTCGGGACCATCGGCAAGGGCGTTTTGAAGAAGGCGTTTGAAAACTCCGTCAAGGCTATCGAAGCTAGGAACGGCGTGGCAAGAGAGGCGGACGCAGCGTAAACGGCGGAATCGCTCCAGCAGTTTGTTGCGGCTTATAGGAGTAATTTCAAAAACTCTAACTTTCGACGTGGACAACAAAGCCCAGGGGGTATCGATGAGAGCATTGATCTTTACCGAAACCGGTGAACCGAACAGGGTCTTGAAACTGGCAGAGATCCCTATTCCGCCTTTGGCCCATGGCGAAGCGCTTGTCCGAGTGCTGCTGACCCCGATCCACCCATCGGATCTGCACATGGTGCGCGGGCGCTATGGCTATCAGCCGGAATTGCCAGCCAGCCCGGGCATTGAAGGTGTGGGAATGGTAGAGGCTGTAGGTCCGGGCGTGCAAGGTCCGACGGTTGGAACGCGCGTGGTTTTCGTTGCCACGTGGCACACGTGGCGCGAACAGATCATTTGTCCAGTGGACAGACTCGTGCCCGTTCCAGACGGTCTGGATGATCCGGCCGCCGCAACTTCCTGTACGAATCCTTTGACCGCATGGGCACTGACGAGATCAAGCCACAATCTCAAGGAGGGCGATTGGCTCCTGCAGACGGCGGCAGCATCCACCGTCGGGAAGTTGGTGCTTCAATTGGCCCAGCAGTATCGATTCAAGACAATCAACGTCATCCGGCGGCGCGAGCAGGAAACGATAATACGCAACCTCGGAGGCAATGAGGTAATCTGCACAGACGACGAGGATCTCAGAGCACGCCTGCAGGAATTGACCGCGGGCAAGGGCGTTGAACGAGCGATTGACTGTGTTGCCGGGGAACTTGGCGCTGAGATTGCCCGCAACCTCGCTCCCGCTGGAACCATGCTTGTGTATGGAGCCCTTTCCAGTCATCGGCAGACGGACCCCGCAAAATTCACCATGCCGGTCTTCGCTCCGCAGTTAATTTATCGGACAGCGACGGTTCGTGGGTGGTGGCTGCCGCGTTGGGTGAGTTCCAAGCCGCTCGCCGAAGTGCGGGCAGCGACGAGCGATCTCCTCACGATGTTGTCGAAGGGCGCCCTTACGCCGCCAGCAATTGTGCGGTTTTCATTTAAGGACTTCCAAGAGGCAGTACGCCTAGCCGACGGTGAGGCAGGACAGCAAAAGGTCTTGCTGGACTTCTCCGAAAGCGCAACATAACTTGTGGAGCCTCAACGATCAACGTAGCCACGCTAGAGGCGAACGTAAAACGACACGCGGTTGCATGAATCTTCAACTGTGGAGACGCCTGACAGGGGATGTGACTACAAGAGCAGCAGTCCCGCGATCAGCAAGAAACAGGCAGCCAATCTTTCAGCAAAATCAGCAAACACTCCGCCTTCTTTTTCAAGTCAATACACGGCCGCCAGCCCCTACGGATTCTGCGCATACTGAGTGAAGACGTAATCGCGTGCTTTGATAGGCGCGTGGCAAGGAAAACAGGTTTTCAGATCCGCCTTATCGTCAACTTTGCCGTCTTTAAATTGCGCGAATCCCCAGCCGCCCGTCGCAGCATATTTTTTTGAGTCTTTAACCATGAATTGAACGTTCGCGGGTGGCCCGGCTACGAAAGACTGCTGACGGCCAAAGACTTTGTTGTTTTCCTCTGAGGGAACGTAAGCCCAAGCTAAACGGGCAATGATTGTGCCGTCGGGGAACGGAAGCTTTCCTTCCCGATAGGCCCTGGTAGCTTCCTGGTTGGCCAGAACAGCGCGCAAATCATTGAGATTGCCCTCTTCATGGGCCACCGAGACTACCGGCCAGTCGCGGTATCCGGACGGAATTTTGATTCCGAAGATCGGCGCTGCCTGGTCATCAACGTGTCCTGCCGCAGGCGACCCCTGGCCAATAACGATAGCGCCAACTGCAAATACGATTAGCAACAAAGCCATTGGTTTCACAAAAATATCTCCTTCCTGATTCTTCCAATATCCTGTTCGCCACCCATGTTGTCAGCCGAGGCCGATGCGGCAAATTGTTACAACGCGTCAGTTTCGCTCTGCAGACAAGGGCAGGCTCAGGAAATCCTGGACTTACAGAAGGACGGATTCAAGCAAAAAGCTGTTCAACACGACGGCCATACGTTAACGTTTTCTCAGATATCACGTCCAATAGCACTAAAGAACTTAACGAAAGCCTGGGCAGGTTTCCCCAGATCCCCCCAGCCAGAGTCTTTGAAGATGGTAGTATTCCGTAACAAGTTTTCATGAATTGCCAATGAAAAACATTATTAAGGTTGCAAAGTGGCGGTGGTTTGCAGGGAATCTCAGGTTCCGGCCCGTGACAGGTTCTGTCTTGCCGGGACGCATTGGCCTGGGCCTGGGCTTGGTCTTGGGCCTATTCGCGGCATTTGGTCCAGCACGTTTGTTCCGCTCTGCGGCGCATGCACAACAAAATGGCGGGTCAGGGCCGGTAGTGGTGCAGCCGGGTGCTCCAGGGAAGCCGACCAAGAGGCTGCCGGCATCCACGACTGCAAAATTACCATCGCGGTCGCAAGCCGACGTGGAGTTCATGCAAGGCATGATCATGCATCATGCGCAAGCCGTGGAGATGACGGCGCTGATGGCGTCGCACACACAAAATGAGGACTTGCGGAGGCTGGGCGCGCGCATCAGCAGTTCACAGACAAGCGAAATCAACTTCATGAAGAGGTGGCTGGCGGCACGCGGGGAACCGATCTCGCTGCCGATGCCCGCAATGAAGGGCACCAGCATGAAAGGCATGGACATGAAGGGCCCTGCCATGACGGACATGGATATGTCCGGACATTCCATGCCAATGATGCCAGGTATGCTTACGCCGGAACAGATGGATGCACTACGCAAAGCAGACAACGGCGAGTTTGACCATTTGTTTCTGACTGGGATGATCCAGCACCATGAAGGGGCATTGACCATGGTGAAAGACCTGTTCAATACAGCGGGAGCCGGTCAAGACGCGGAAATCTTTGACTTTGCAACCGATGCAGACAATACTCAGCGAGCCGAAATAAGGATTATGCAAGCAATGTTGGAGAAAAAAATTCCAGAGGAGAAACAATGAGAAGAGTGCCCAGAGTTGTTTTTAGCGTGGCGCTGGCCGCGATTTTATCAGGTGGTGTGATCGGGATGCAGGCGCAAACGCCGACTCCTTCGCCCGCTCCGGAGGCGCAGACGCCTGCAGCTTCGCCATCACCGTCCGCCAAGGCGCCGGCAGAGGAACAGCAGAATCCGTTTGCTCCGGAGGCCGCTCCGACACTGCCGCCGGGCATGGCTGGATCAGACGCAAATGATCCGCGCGCGAAGCTGGCTCCCGGTCTTTATGACGCAGGCGAAGCCGCCATGGGCCTCAAGCACCTTACGCTGGTGAAAAAGCCTGACGCTTTTCAACTGGGCTCCGGCGACGCCGATGATCCAAAGGTACAGAAGACGCTGGCGCAGCTCGGCATGGGTGCAGCCTCAAAGGCGCCGAAGCCTTTGCAATTGGTAATCGCGCAGCTGGCCTTCGCGAATTCCGATTTTGCGTTCCAGGGCAATCACCTGTTTCAGGGAAATTTTTATGGCGTGAACATTTTTGACATCTCGAGTCCCGCGAACGCCAAGCTGTTGACGTCACTGGTTTGCCCGGGCGGTCAGGGCGACGTCTCTGTCTATAAGAATCTGTTGTTCATGTCCGTGGAGATGCCGAATGGACGGCTGGATTGCGGCGCGCAAGGCTTTCCGCCGGAGCCTCCACCGCCAGCGGGTGAAGAAAAGAAACCTCATCCACCGGTCGCGCAAAAAGACCGCTTTCGTGGCGTGCGAATCTTCGATATCTCGGACATCAAGAATCCGAAGCAGGTAGCGGCAGTACAGACATGCCGCGGGTCGCACACGCATACGCTGGTAGTGGATCCAAAGGACAAAGACAACGTTTATATCTATGTATCGGGCACATCATTTGTGCGTCAGCCGGAAGAACTGGCGGGATGCTCAGGCGAGAAGCCGGATAAAGATCCGAATACCGCGCTGTTCCGCATAGAAGTGATCAAGGTCCCGGTGGCTGCTCCACAGGACGCGAAGGTCGTATCCAGCCCTCGCGTATTTATGGACGCGCGCACCGGAGCGATGAACGGCCTGAATAATGGCGGCACGCATGGCAAACCGGGATCGGAAAAGCCGGCAGACACGAACCAGTGCCACGACATCACCGTATATTCGGCGATTGGACTGGCAGCAGGCGCGTGTTCCGGAAACGGAATTCTGCTGGACATCAAAGACCCGGTCAATCCGAAGCGTGTGGATGCGGTGAACGATCCTAACTATTCGTACTGGCATTCGGCTTCGTTCTCCAACGATGGAAGCAAGGTCGTATTTACTGACGAGTGGGGTGGCGGGCTGGGCGCACGCTGCCGCGCAAACGATCCGAACAAGTGGGGCGCGGATGCTATCTTCTCCCTCAAAGACGGCAAGCTGACTTTCCAGAATTATTACAAGTTGCCGGATGCGCAGGGTGACACCGAAAACTGCGTAGCGCATAACGGATCACTGATTCCCGTGCCCGGCCGCGATATTGAAGTCCAGGCCTGGTATCAGGGTGGGATTTCTGTTGTGGACTTTACGGACGCAGCACATCCGTTTGAGATTGCCTACTTTGACCGTGGACCGATTGATCCGAAGATGCTGGTACTTGGCGGCGACTGGTCAGCTTATTGGTACAACGGCAACATTTACGGTTCAGAAATTGCGCGAGGCCTGGACGTATTTGAACTCACGCCAACCAAATTCCTGACCCAGAATGAGATCGACGCAGCCAAGTCGGTTAAGGTGGCTGAGTTGAATGTGCAGAACCAGCAGAAGATCGTATGGCCTTCGAACCTGCTCGTCGCCAAAGCGTACGTCGATCAGCTGTCACGTTCGCAGGCACTGTCGGCGGACAAGATCACGGCCCTGCAAAAGGCAATTCAAAGCGCTGAGACATCGCACATGAGTAAGGGTGCAACGGCGAAGTTGAAGGGCATGGCGCCGTCATTGACAAAGGATGCAGGATCAGCAAAAGACCAGGCGGATGCAGCACGCCTGAAAGCTTTGGCTGACGTCCTGGAACATCCGGCAATGTAGTTTGATCTTCGGGATTCCCACCCTTCCGTCAGAAAACGGGCGGGAGGGTGGGTTACCGGATGATCAGGGTCGGGCAGTTAAAGCGTCAAGACTTAAAGCTTCAAACTCAAGCGAACATTCCAGCTATAATCCGCGTTAGATGACTCTCTCATCGGGGATGCGGCTGGGTCCGTATGAAGTCAGCGGACTGCTAGGCAGAGGCGGCATGGGTGAGGTCTACCGCGCACACGATACGCGGCTGGATCGTACCGTTGCCGTGAAGGTGCTGCCACCGGAATCCATGCGCAATGCGGAGCGCGTTCAGCGCTTTGAGCAGGAAGCCAAAGCTGCTTCCGCGCGCAACCATCCCAACATTCTGACAATTTACGATTTTGGCGCAACCGATGGCATGTACTACATAGCCATGGAGTTTGTGGAAGGCCACACCCTGCACCAATTGATCGACGAAAATGCGACGCCACTGCCTCGTGCGCTCGACATCACGGCGCAATGTGCCAGCGGGCTGGCAGCCGCGCATGTGGCGGGAATTGTCCATCGAGATATCAAGCCGGACAACATCATGGTTCGTCCGGATGGGTTCGTAAAAATATTGGACTTCGGTCTGGCGAAGCTGGCGGAAAAGCCCTTTATCACGGCGGACCCGAACGCGCTTACCGCGGCAGGCGGACTAACGGCTCCCGGGATGGTCATGGGAACATGGCTTTACATGTCGCCGGAGCAGGCACGCGGCCTGGAACTGGATGCGCGGACAGACGTTTGGAGTCTGGGCGTGGTGCTCTATGAAATGGTGACGGGGAAGTCTCCGTTTGCGGCCCAGACGATGAGCGATACGCTGGCGTCAATTCTTCATCGCGAACCAGACACTTTGAGTGCCTGTGGTGTTGATGCGCCTGACACTCTGAGCCACATTCTGGCCAAGGCGATGGCCAAGAACCGGGAAGAGCGCTACCAATCTATTAAGGATATGGAACTGGACCTGATACAGCTCAGAAAAGAGCTGGATCTGGGGACGGTGCGAACGCGACGAATGCAAAGTTCGGCGGAAAGGAAATCGCGAGAGGCCAGGGACAGTTCGAAGGCTTCAGGCGGGGCGAGGGGAATTTCGGGAATATCGGCGGGGCGAAAGATGTCATTGCTTGTTAGCGCCAGCGTGTTGGCGGTGGCGATGCTGATCTGGGCCGTGGTTGCGAACCAGCCGAAAGTTAGTCCCGCTGCGTATGTTGGTCCGGCCGCGCTCCGGCTCCGGTTGCGGAACGTCAGCTGAGTTATTCGTTGCTGGTGCAGAAGATGCGCGGGCGGAAGGTTTACCAGGATCCGTTTGCCGCGACCGGCCGCGAGATCTTCGAGAATGGCTGGAAAGCCAAGTTTGATTTTTCCGTTCCGCAAGCGGGATCACTGTACCTGCTGAACGATGGGCCGGGTGCCAGATGGTAAGCGCGAACTGGCGGTTGAGTTTCCCACGCCGTCTGTCAATAACGGATCAGCCCAGGTGATGGCGTACAAGAATGTCCAGAGTGGGTGGCTGGTGTTCAACGACCAATCGGGACGGGAGAAGTTCTGGGTGATCTGGGCGGCCAAACCTTTGCCAGAGTTGGAGCAGGCGGCGCAGCAGGCTGCGAAAGAGCAAAGATGCGACCATTCATGATTTGCGGTTGACGCAGGCGATTCGCGCGTTACTAGCCAAGGCGACTCCGGCAACCGTGAGCGCGGACCGTGACAGCAAGCAGACAAGCTTAAGCGGACACGGGGACGTTCTGGTCAGTGAACTGGAACTCCAGCATCGTTGATTCTGTCGCTTCGCTCCAAACCGCTCAAGTGCATCGCATTGCTTAGGACCAACGTGCTCCTTTTGCAGCGGGCTCGGCGGTCTTCAATTCTGTCGCTTCGCTCCAAACCGCTTTCGGTGCATCTCTCGTGGTTGCGGTATCACGCCCCTGTGGCAGCGGGCTCGGCGCGCGAGTCGGCCTCGCCCTTCGTTTCCAAGGTCTCTCCCGACAAACCGCCAGAAATTATATGCCGCGGTCACCAAAGTCGGATTCTTTTAAGACAGGGATGTGAAAGCCGTTGCATATGAAATCGCCGCTTGTTGCCAGCACGAAATCGTACTCGAGTGATTGACTTGGAGAGGAAATCGAGACTACGATGCTGGGCAACAGTTCACTCGGACGGTTCCTTTGTTCAACAGCATTTCCCGCTACGGCACTTGGGGTACGAAGAGATCATCCCCAACTGCATTCCGGCGCCGTAAGACCAAGGAGAAGTTCTTTTGAGTGATCCGGAATCGAACCCAGGCCTTAAAGAAATTTAGATGACGGAGAAAATCACATGGCAGAGCACGAAGGAACTTACACGTCTACAGTGACTGGAATGTCTCCCGATCCCAGCGGAACGCTGTACATTTCAAAAAGCGGCACACCGCCGGTGGATAGCTTTTCCTATACACCGACAAGCACAAACGCCAACCAGTCAATCTCGCCGAGCAGCCACGGACAAACGCTGACGTTCTCAATCACCATTAGTGGGACAACCTACAACTTCAGCGGGCAATTTACACCGACGTCCGGCGGCAACAACAAGCGCTACAACGGCAGCGTGAATGATAATTCTCCAAAAGCTGCGAATGGAACCTGGCAGGCGCAATCAACAACACCGATGCCGAAGGCGTCCAAAAAAGCAGGTTAACTCTCTCCTTAACCTGAACGGCGTGGTCGGATAACTCGATGTCAGCGCGATCAGATAGATGGCGGGTCACGCAAGCTCCGTCAGGGCAGAGGTTTCTCTGCCCTGATGCACATTCCAGGTATTCGTGAAAATTTCCAGAGAAAGAGTGACGAGTCAAATCAGCAGCAGGCAGGCGTGGTGTTCTCTGACGGTGGTCGTGCTTTGCGTTGGCATGGCCGCAGCGCAACAGATCCCCGAGCTCAAGCCGAATGGAAGCGTGGAACGTTCTCTTTCTGGCGGGCAGACGAATGAATACCGCGTTCTGCTGAACAGAGGTCAGTTCCTTCATGCGGTAGTGGAGCAAAAAGGCATTGACGTTGAGTTGGAGCTGCTTGGGCCTGACGGCAAACGCATTGGCCATATCGACAGCCTGAATAGCGCCTGGGGCCCGGAACCTATGGTGGCGATCGCCGAAATTCCTGGCGAATACCGCTTGCGCGTTATTGCCAGCAATCCAAAGGCTGCGGCGGGCAAATACGAAGTCCGCATTATTGCCTTGCGCGATGCTACGGCCAGTGATCGGCAGCACGTCACTGCCAATCGTTCGGTGGAGCAGGCCCAGGACTTACTGGGAAAAGGTGATCGGGCGTCACTGCAAGAGGCAGCGGGAAAACTCAAACAGGGACTCGCCTTTTACAAATCCGCCGGTCTTCGCTATGACGAAGCGCTGACTGTATACGCCATAGCTTTATCTTTGGCGCAAGCGGGCGACCTGCGTGCGGCGCTGGATTATTACAACCAGTGTCTTCCGATATTTCAGTCTCTTGGCGATAAAGGCATGAGCGGCAGCACACTCGTTAATATTGGCGGTGCGTTTGATGTTCTAGGGGATCCCGTGAAAGCCATGGCAGCTTATGAGCAGGCGATTCCTCTGCTGCGTTCCCGTGGAGATCACGAGAGCGAAGCTGCGGCCCTGAACAACATCGGCAAGATTTATTTCGACATGGGTGACTGGCAACACGCAGATGAATATTACAGCCAGGCTCTTCACGTCCTGCATGACATCAGCAATCCCGGAAGAGAGGCGATCACTCTCACGAATCTCGGCAATGTCAGCTATCTTGCCGGTCAAAATGAAAAAGCCCTGGAATATTACCGGCGGGCTCTGCCGCTGCACCGTGCGGCTGCGGACAAAGGACGAGAGGCAGCCACACTGCGGCAAACTGGATCAGCCTATCGCGCGCTGGGCAATCTTCCCGAGGCAATGCGCCTTTACCAACAGGCTCTGGCACTGGACCGGTCAAATGGCGATCATTGGAGCGAAGGAAATACACTTCGGTTCGTGGGTGCGGCTTATGTAGCCAGTGGAAAGCCTGAAGATGCGCTGGAGCCTTTACGGGAGTCCCTCAAACTGCTGCGCCAAGCCAATGATGCTCGTGCGGAGGGGCTGGCATTGAACACTCTTGGCCATGCGTACACACTAGCGTCCAATCCTCAGGAAGCCACAAAATCTTACCTGCAATCGCTGGAACTGTTACAGAAGGTTGGAGACCGGAGCAGTTCGGCGCTGGCGCTGCAAGGTCTGGCGCAGGTTGAGCGCGATCAAGGTAATCTCATCGATGCCCGGAAGCACGCCGAGGAAGCGCTCGCTCTGGTGGAACAGGTGCGTTCCAAAGCGGGCGCGCAGGAAGATCGTGCTTCGTACTTTGCCACGCAGCAGACCATGGGCGAGTTCTACATTGATCTGCTCATGCGCATGCACAAGCAAGATCCAAGCGCTGGGCATGACGCTGAGGCATTTCAGGCAGCGGAGCGCGAGCGAGCACGCAGCCTGCTGGAGATGCTGGCTGAAGCGCGCGTTGACATACGTCAAGGTGTGGACCCGAAGCTGTTGCAGCGTGAGCACGAGATTGCCGGATTGCTGAACTCCAACGCGCAACGACTGCTGACCCTGCACGGCGCAGGCACGGAAGAAAAAGCCGCGACGCTAAAAAAAGAAATCAGCGATCTGGAAAGGGAATCGCAACAGGTGGAGCTGGCCATCCGCAAGAGCAGTCCTCAGTATTCGGCGATGACGCAGCCGCAGCCGCTGACACTGAAAGAAATTCAGCAGCAAGTGCTGGACGCCGACACGGTGCTGCTGGAATATGCGTTGGGCGAAGAACGCAGTTACTTGTGGGTAGTGAGCGCCTCAGGACTGAAGAGTTATGAGCTGCCCAGACGCAGCGAGATTGAGAAATCGGTCCGCGAGGTGGTTGAGCTACTGTCTGCGCGCGGAACATATGTAAGAAGCGAGTTGCCGCAGCAGAAGAAAGAACGCGTCGCCCAGGCTGATGCGCAACTGCCGACGGCAGCGGCGCGGCTCAGCCAGATGGTGTTGGCGCCAGCGGCGGCTGACCTCGGCAATAAGCGACTGGTGCTGGTAACGGATGGTTCGCTGCAACATGTACCGTTTGCCATGCTGCCGGTTCCGGGATCAATCGCGGGGTATCTTCGCGATTCACTTAGTCAATGGCGGCAACGCCGCTGATGGCGGAACATGAAATCGTAAGCCTGCCTTCGGCATCGACTGTCGCCGAACTGCGCAAGCAGATTGCCGGACGGCAGCCTGCACCAAAAACTATCGCGGTATTCGCTGACCCAGTGTTTCAGTCAGATGATCCACGCGTAATCAGAAAAGCCAGCGTCGCAAAAGTCACGATCGCCAACAACGAAGGCGACAAGAAACAGGTTGCAGTGGCGAAGCCGGTCGCGTCCGCAAAGGACAAGTCGTCCGTCGGCAACGAAGTGCAGGAAGACAACTCACGCATCCTGGTGCATCTGGCAGCGAAGGATAAAGATGCGGAGAATGCCGGCGAGGAGCTGCGCGTCCCGCGGCTTCCGTTCACACGACAGGAAGCGGACCGCATTATCAAGCTGGCTGGCCCGCAAGGCAGCATGGAAGCACTGGATTTCCGCGCCAGTCTGGCTACGGCCACCAGCCCTGAGCTGGGTCAGTATCGTTATCTGCACTTTGCCACGCACGGCTATCTGGACAGCGAGCAGCCGGAGCTTTCCGCGATTGTGCTGGCGCTGGTGGATAAGAACGGCCATCCGCAATCGGGTTTTTTGCGCGCCAACGATATTTACAATCTGAAACTGCCCGCAGATCTGGTGGTGCTGAGCGCGTGCCAGACCGGCCTGGGTAAAGAGATTCGCGGAGAAGGTATTGTTGGCCTCACGCGAGGATTTATGTACGCCGGAGTGCCGCGTGTTATTGTGAGCTTGTGGAGTGTGAATGATCGCGCCACGGAAGCGTTGATGGCGGCGTTCTACGAAAAGCTGCTCAAGGAAAAGTTGACGCCGGCTGCGGCATTGCGCCAGGCCCAGATGACCATGCTGAAGGACAAGCAATGGTCGGCGCCTTATTACTGGGCGGCTTTTGTGCAGCAAGGCGAGTGGAAGTAGGTTAGGTAGTCGGCAAGAGGAGCGTGTTATGTACGGTGCAGTTGGCCGGATGAAAATTGTTTGCGGTCCGCTGATGCGGGCTTTTGCTTTCATTGCGTTGGTAACCATCACTTTCTGCTGCGCGACGACGGCTCAGGAAGACGGCACACGCGGCGTGAAGCCGGAAGAATTTGTGAAGGCGCGTCCGGCGAAAGCAGGTGCGAAGTCGGCGGCCGCGAAATCAGTGGCCGCGAAATCAGTGGCCGCGAAATCAACGTCCGGCGCTGATTACAAGCTTGTGAGCGCTCCGCTCAAAGCCAGCGCCGGCGACGTTCGGCAGATGGGCATCACCATATGGCGCTTGCGCCCAACCGTGACTCATGACGGCGGTCCCAGAATCCTGGTGCAGGAAGGCGCTGAGACCATTTCCTGGACACCGCAACGTGTCGCGTCCGGTTCACTGCTGCACGAAGGAGATCGCGTTCGCGTGAGCATTGAGTCTCCATCCACGGGATACCTCTATGTGATCGACCGCGAACAGTATGCCGGCGGCAAACTGGGCGAACCTTACATGATCTTTCCCACCACGCGCATACGCAACGGAGACAACCAGGTCACGGCCGGCAAGCTGATTGAAGTCCCGGCACAGGAAGACCGTCCCAACTATTTCACGTTGCGCAAGAGCAATCCCGGACAGACCGGTGAAATGCTGACTGTGGTGGTGAGTGACAAGCCGCTGGAAGATCTGACCATCGGCGACGAGGCAACAACACTTTCCCCGGAACAAGTGGACGAATGGGAAAAGAAATGGAAAGGCCAGACACAGCGTTTTGAAATGGTTGGCGGCGTGGGACGCGCCTGGACCAAAGCGGAACAGGAAGCCGGCTTCGACGGAACACGCCGGCTGACGCAGGATGATCCCGGCCCGCAAACTGTCTATCGTGTGGCCGTGCCTGCAGGACAACCGTTTTTTGCTCAGGTCGCGCTGGGATATTCCACCGCGAAAGTCCAGGCCAGCAAGAAGTGATCTCACTCGCGTTAGCCGTGTTCCACACGCGCTTTGATATCCGAATACGCCGCATGGATGAGCCTCGTCAGGGCTGCGGAGTTTATGGCCGATCCCGGCGTCAGCTTCACATGACGCATGAACTTGCCGTTGCCTTGCAACAAGTGGTCCGGATCCGGCAGCGCTGCGCCCTGAAAGAACCCCACGTTTACGTGCGAAGTGAATACATTCACGTAGCCGAACGGCGCATCTCCCAGACACGCCACCGGACAGCCGTCATGCAGCAGCTCCCTTACTTCGTCCCCGCATTTGCGCATTACCTCAAACCACTGCTGCGCGATGGCTCCCAATTCACCTGCGTGGTCGTTCATCCACCTGTCAATGGCGGGATCCCGCTCCACAGCGCCGTTGAATCGCAGCAATTCCGTTCTCATCGTTATTCCTGTCGCTTCGCTCCACACCGCCTTGAGTGCAATTCTGTTGGTAAGTTCATCTGGCTCCTGCCGCATCGGGCTCGACGCGCGTGGCCGGCGCGAGCCCTCTTGGAGAATCGTTATTCTGTCGCTCCGCTCCACGCTTCTACTCCACTGCGGCGGCTATTTTATCGCACCGCCGGTTGGTTTAGTTTTTCCGATCCGGGCGATGTCGTGCGATGACGTCGCCGGAGGCCGGCGCGAATGAGTTAGCCCAGGCCGGAAGGCCTGGGTAGCGATGCGTTATGATGTTGAGCCCCGGAGGCGGCGATACAAGGTGTCACACACATATTCACAAAACCACATTCACGTTATCTTCAGCACCAAGGAGCGCCAGAAACTAATCCCACCTCGGATGCAGCCGAAGTTGTGGGCCTACATGGCCGGCATTGCGCGGAATCATGATTTTCTCGTCCTTTCCAATGGCGGCATTGAAGATCACGTGCATCTCCTGATTCAGTTGCCGGCGCCGCTCGCGCTGGCAAAGGCGGTTTCATTGTTGAAATCAAATTCATCAAGCTGGATGAATGAACATGGGACCGGATTTAACTGGCAGGAGGGCTATGGAGCGTTCAGCGTTAGCGCGTCAAACCTCGGGACGGTGGTGCGTTACATTCAAAACTCAGGCCGCATCATCAAGCAAGATCACCTTCGATCATTCAGCGCTCTCAACGCGGGCATTTATCCGCACCCGTTTCTTGTTGAACTGTTTTGGATGAACGATGAGGGTGCACAGGTCAGTTTCTATTGGATTTCCTCGATGCCCTTGCACACCGCTGAGCACCAGTAAGAAAGCTGCAGCGGCCAACACTATTCCTGCCTGGAATTTGCTTAAATTCATTGTCAACGCCCTCCACCAGGCGGATGGCCCACCTTTCCTCGCTCTTTTTCTCGTGAGGGATAGAAACGACGGGACAGCCCAGGTCACCCGTCGTTTCTTTTCGAGACGGATTCATTACCTGGTCGCCTTTACCGGACGTTTCAACTCCTTGAGCGTTTGCCGGTTCGGCGCTGAGTCATTCGTCTGCATGTCTTTCTGCAAGTCAGCCAATTCTCGCGCCGTTTCGCTATCGCCGATATTCAACCCGACAGCCCGACGGTAAGCTGCCTCGGCTTCGTCCAATTTGCCTGTTGCTTTCAGCGCGCGTGCGTAGAATTTGTAGTTCTCGGCATCCGGAGCCACGGTGCGGATTCCTTTTTCAAATAAAAGCGCGGCCCTTGCATCGTCTTTCCCCACCAGCATGATTGCCAGGTCCACCTGAACCCAGTCCTGATCCGGATCAATCGCCAGGCTGCGTTCGTATTCGCTTTGGGCTTCCTCATCCTGGTGCATCTCGTTAAGACAATATCCAAGCAATCCGTGAGCCTTGGCATTATTGGGTCTGCCTGCCACAGCTTTGCGGAGATGAGGAAGAGCAGCATCCCATTTGGACTTTTGAATCAGGTTCATTGCCTTGCCGACAATTCCACGTCAGGGACCTTGGCCTTGACGACCATCGCGGCCAGTATTGCCACTACAGCTGCCGCCACGACCAGAACATTGCGCTGTCGATTACTCACTGGTTCAAGTACTGGTCCCTGGCCGGGCATGGCAGTCAGAGAAGTTTCAGGAGCCTCGGGTTTCAGGAGTTGAGGTCAAAGGAGTGAACGACGTCACCGGAGTGAACGAAGTTTCAGATTCTTGAGACAAGCGACGGAGCAATGAAATATCCGATGGCCAAACCAGTAACAAATCCACCCAGATGGGCCATGTTATTTACGTAGCTGACCAGGCCGAAGACAAGGTTAAACGCCGCCAGCCTTACGGTGTAACCCAGCATCCTGCGCCTGTCATCTTCAGCCAGGCCAAGTTTCTTGTTCAGCAAAACACTGGCCATCACGCCAATGAATCCGAAGATAGCGCCTGAGGCTCCGGCGCTTACTCTTATGGGATCCCAGGTGACGCTGAGAAGGGAAGCGCCTGCCGCGGTCACCAGATAAATTGTGATGACTATCCAGGCGGAGAAAAGCTTTTCCAGGGCGCGTCCAAAGCGGAACAGGAAATACATGTTTAAGGCAATGTGGACCAGTCCAATGTGGACAAACTCGGAGGTAACAAGACGCCAGTACTGGCCGGAGAGGGAAAGGGGTCCAAAGTCAGCTCCCCATTTCACCAGGTCTACGCTGCTCGGCGCCATGGGCGATACACCGCTGAGACACATGGCCAGAAAGACTCCGCAATTTACCGCCATCAGCAGATTGGTCGCAGTAAACCAGCCAGACGCGGATGGGTTGAGCCGTGGCAAAGCGCCAAACATGGTTCTTGGTTTCTGCGCCGGAGCTTGCTTGCGGCATGCGGCGCAGACGTCGCTGGACTCACCAAAGGTGAAAACGGGTAGTTCTGCTCCACACTGCTTACAGTTGGCCAATGTTGTGTTCTCCGTGGATTAGGTCCCGACATTCTAAGCCAGAGTAGCCGGATAGCCGATAAGGTATTTCTCTTTCCCTCCGTTATTCCGATGTCGGCGATGTCGTGCGATGACGGCGATCTCGGCGATCTGCTCTCCCTCTGTCATTCCGAGTCAGGCGGAGCGTTCGCGGCGTCCATGGAAAACTAAAGTTTAGTTGCGTTTTTTTATGAATCAGCCATTATGAAGTATCAGCGAAAAATCTTACCGCTGATGAACACTGATCGCACTGATTTACGGTGATCGAAAATCTTTTGCCGCAGATTGACGCAGAAACACGCAGATAAAACCGGAAGAGGACAATTAGTGCTTCCACTAAGCTCGACAAACTTCAATTTAACTTCAATTATCTCCGGGCTGAGAAAAGTGAAGGTAGCACGTGGGTTGGATGGTCAATGGAAAAGAACTGAACTATGAGGAGTACGGGGAGTACTTCAAACAACAGGTAGCGGAAGACGTGAAGGCGCGGAACGAGGCGCAGCGGCTGATTGGAGCGCTGGGCAATGCGTACAAGGGCTATACGGAGTTTCTGGCGCAGCATCCGAAAGTGCACTACGAGGTGCGCGCTGACCAGACGCAGGAGCATAAGCTTTACGAGAAGCTGCGGCAAAACCTGGAGCGGGCGGACGGGGCTCCGCGGTGCGAGAGGGTACGCGAGGATGGGACGGTCTGCGGCAGTCCGCAGATGAGGGGCTACCGATACTGCTACGCCCATGAGCGGATGCTGCAAACGCGGTCGCAGAAGCTAGAGTTGCCGGCTCCGGAAGACGCCAACGGCATCCAGATGGCGATTATGCGGGTGCAGAAGGCGCTGATTGACGATGAGATCAGCGAGAAAAAAGCCGGGCTGCTGTTGTATTCCCTCCAGATGGCGTCGAGCAATCTGAAGCACACGACGTTTACCAGCAAAGACAAAGAGGGTGTGGTGACGGAGATGAGGGAAGCGCCGACGGCGCCGACATCGAAAAAGCAAGTCTTACCACTGATTAACACTGATGACACTGATCCCAATACCAGCAATTGGCAGTTGGCAAATGGCAAGAGCGAAAAATTGCCGCAGATGAACGCAGACAAACGCAGATCGAAGAAGGCAGCGGTCAGCACTCAGCATTTAGCACTCAGCAAGAGCGAAGGTCAGCCACAGCCGGGGGCTCCTCCACCCCAACAGGCCAAAACCGGGCCTGTCGGGGACCCCGGTGCTGTGCCACACGCGGATCGATTGGGATGAATCGTGTAAGTCCTTTAGATCTTGGGATGAAGGGAGAGGGGTAGGCCGTCGGAACAACATCTCACCACGGAGACACGGAGAAAAGCGAATCGAAAAGCAAGGAATCTGGTGATCGGATGATCTGGTGATCGGAAAGGAAAGCACAAGGTCCCTCCGACCTACGTCCGCGCTCTGCCCATTCACGCCAAAAACGGGCGCGAACGGGTGCCCGAGTTGCGCGCGGCCGCTTTACGGTCGTCGGGATGACGGTGGTCTGTTATCGTCCAAATCCGCGAGTAGTAGCGGTTATAAGGTTGCGACACACTGATTCCGTCCTTTTCTGCAAAGTCCCCTTAATGTTGTTAGAATTTAACTTGTGGAACCATCATTGTTGACCCGTCAAATCGCCAAACGTCCTGATAAATGTACGTTCCAGGGCCGCATCCTCTTTCTTACGGAAGATCCGGAGCTGATCCGTCGCCAACTGGCCGGGGAAGACCTGCCGTGGGACACGAAGAATCCGCAGAATAATCCCAAGCTGCGTGATGACATCTCCACCGACGAGATCACGCCCGCGCACATCTGCTTCTTCTTTGACGAGACGCTGGGCGAGTTCCCTTACACCGGCCTGAAGTGCGGCAATGAAATGCCCATCAAGCGCGGTGACGTGAAGAAGGGCGGATTTGTGGCGGCGGTGAGCGGGAAGCGTCGCGGCAAGGGGTCAAGCCGTGAGCAGTCGCCGTATGCCGAGCTTTGTGCCGGCATCAAGCTGGTGGTTGCGGAAAACATTGAGCGCATCTACAAGCAGAATTGCCAGAACCTGGGCGTGCTCACCACCACGGACTTCAGCGTGATTGACAAGATCCGCGGCGGGGAAGAGATTCCACTTTCCAAGTTCACAGACGGTGAAGACGATATTACGCGCCAGGTGATCGAATACGGCGGGCTGTTCCCGTTCAACGTGGCGCGTATGCAAAACAAAGTCTTTCTGCCGCCGATCAAGACCGGCAAGCGCCCGATGAACATCTCGGAAAAGATTTTTGCCCGCCACATGCTCAATGACAAGAACGAGCCGGGCGTGCCGTTTGTGAAACCCGGTGATTCCGGATTCGCGCGCACCGACCTCCGCTTCAGTCATGAATATGTCACGCCGATGGCGGCCATCTTCTTTGAACACTTTGTCGGTAAAGACGCCAAGGTGAACGATCCTGCCAGCATCCTGTTCTTCCGCGACCATCTCACCTTCCTGGACGAAGTGTTGTCAGAAGAAAAGCGCAAGATGGGGCTGCTGGATCTGGCCGTCCAACTCAAGCTGAAGCAGGAAGACTTTGCCAAGAAGCAGGGAATCAGGCTGCATGGCGAGCTGAAAGACCGTAAAGGTTCGGAAGGAATCTGCCATTCGGTGATTGCCGAAACTTACGCGCTGCCCGGGCAGATGAACGTCGGCTCGGACTCACATACGCCGCACGTGGGCGCGGTGGGCTGCGTGGCCTTTGGCATCGGCACCACGGACGTTTTCAATTCCTGGATCACCAAAGATGTTCGCGTGAAAGTGCCGGAGTCAGTGAAGGTGGTCATTCGCGGACGCCGCAAGCCCAACGTTGCCGCGAAAGACTTCATCCTTCTTCTGCTCAGCATGGATTACATACGCAGCGGCAAAGCCCTGGCCAAAGTGATGGAGTACTCCGGCGAATCCATTGAAGAGCTAAGCGTGGATGAGCGCGCCACCATGACCAACATGGCGGCGGAGATCGGCGGCTTTACCGGCATTGTTGCTCCTGATCAGAAGACGGTGGATTTTCTGGTGGAGCGTCGTGGTATGTCACGCGTGGACGCGCAGAATTACATCCAGGGACTGGCCAGCGATCCCGATGCCGAGTACGCACACGTGATCGAGATCAATGCCGAAGAAATTACACCCATGGTTGCGACGCCGGGCGATCCCGGCAATGGCAAATATGTTCGCGACCTGAACACGCCGGTGCCGGTGGAGATTGCTTATGGCGGCACCTGCACCGCCGGCAAAAACGCTGACATGGATATGTACGCGCAAGTCCTCTCTGACGCGTTGAAGCAGGGCAAGCGTATCTCTGAATCCTGCAAGTTTTACATTCAGTTTGGCTCGCAGGAGACACGGGAATATTGCATTCGCAAAGGTTATCTGGACGTCTTCACCAAAGCGGGCGCGATCGTGATTGAGCCAAGTTGCGGCGCATGCATCAATGCCGGACCGGGTGTTTCCACCCGCGCCGACCAGGTGGTGATCAGCGCGCAAAACCGTAATTTTCCCGGACGCAGCGGTCCCGGACAGATGTATCTGGCCAGTCCGTATACTGTCGCGGCCAGCGCCGTTGCCGGACACATTGTGGAGTATGAGCCGCAGATGGAACTGGTGAACGCGTAACGCGTTCGCATCACATTTGCGCCGTTTGATTTCGTTGGTTGCTGTTGGAATGGGCTGCATGGCCATTTGCTAAAAGCCAATTGCCAGCATGGGTTTTACTGCTAAAATCTAATGTTAAATTTCAGCCCACTGACTCGGAGATTAAGACCCTTATGGCATATGTAATTGCAGAGCCCTGCATTGGAACCAAAGATGCCGCCTGCGTGGACGCCTGCCCCGTTGACTGCATACACCCGAAGAAAGACGAGCCTCAATTCGAAGGCGTGGACATGCTTTATATTGACCCGGTTGAATGTATCGACTGCGGCGCTTGCGTGCCGGTATGTCCTGTGTCCGCTATCTTCGCGCTCGACGATCTGCCGGAAAAGTGGAAAGAGTTTGCTGACAAGAACTCCAAGCATTACGGACGATAACCTCAAGCATCGCTTTAAAGACGCGCAGCCACGTAGCTGCGCGTTTTTACGTTCCTCGCTTTCGGCGTTGTCATTCCGAAGCGTAGCGAGGAATCTGCTTTGATTTGCGCACAACAACCACCCATCGTGAACCACGCAATCCATGTATTCTGATTTAAGCCACCATGCCCAAGCAGTCTGAAGCTCTGATTCTTCGCACTTATCCGCTGCGTGAAGCTGACCTGCTGGTCACGTTCTTTACCCGCACGGAAGGCAAGGTCAAAGGCGTGGCCAAGTCCGCCAAGCGTTCCAAGCGTCGTTTCGGCGGCGCGCTTGAGCCTCTCACATACGTGGTGGCGCATTGGGAAGACAAAGAAAAACAGGAACTGGCGCGGCTGGATTCCTGTGACATTCTTTCTTCTCCGCTCACCGCGGAGGTGACTTACAGCCGCTTGGTCGCTCTCAGCTATGTTGCCGAAGTCATCGACCAGCTTCTGCCTGATCGCGAGCCCAATGATGATATTTTCCGGCTTACGCTTTCCGTGGTCCGCCAGCTCAAGCCGGAATCCATCTGGATGCCGCTTACTTATTTCGATCTCTGGCTGGTGCGCCTGATCGGCCTGCTGCCTGACCTGAATACCTGCATGGTTTGCGGAAATATTCTCAACGGCGGCCCAGCGTATTTTCATCCTGTGGCCGATGGCTTTCTGTGCGCCAATGACAAGCGCCTGGCGAGCACGGAAATCTCAGCCGAATCGCGGACCATTGCCGCGCAGATGTTTCGTGCGCCGATTGCAACTTTCGCGGGCGAAGCATGGCCTCGCCGTCGTGGAGCCGACATGCGCAGATTCCTGGCACAGCGTATCGAGCGTCACATTGAACGCAAACTGGTCACCGCTGCCATGCTGGATCGTGTGGATTGAAGCCCGTGTGGATTAAAGTCGAAAGGACTATCCGGCTGCAGCTGCCTGGTGCGCGCTGCGGTGCCAGAAAACGCTAAAAAGAACCAGGCCGGCAATTACAAACGTCACAAATGAAATTGTGGAGTACGCTGCAAATGAAGAAAAGTGAGCTGCATGGTGGGATCTTGTGAATCCGTACGTTGCGCCGGCAATTGCTGCCAGCGTTCCGATCACCAGCACAACCCGGAGTTTCACACGCTTGCTTAGTTTGAATTTTTCCGCCACCGGCACTGGGCCAGCAGTTCGTGACCATCTCCTGTAACTAGTCGTCAACAAGATTAGTCCGATGATCGTGCTTAAATGCTGAAGCCAGTTGTAAACAGGTCGATAAATTCCTACTTGCTGCAAAGGCATACTTCTTAGAAAGGCAACGTGATGAACCATCCAGCCCCGGCCATGCGTGAAAGAGTCCCAAAGCAAGTGAGAGAAGATCCCAACCAGCAATGAGATTGTGATTAACAGAAATCTTTTTGGAGGCCCCAGGCGGAATGGGACAGCAAAACGCATCAACCGCTGCTGGTGCCACTCAGGGAAAAGGCTGATCAGCGGCAACTTGAGTCCCCAATGGAAAATGCAGAGCGCAGCCAGAGCCAATGGCAGATCCAGGTAAAACGCTCCTGCCAGCGAGTGGTTGGCTTTACCGGCTGGGGCGAGCGAAACGAAATAATGGAAGTCTGGCGACATTGCCCCTACCACTAAAGCAGAGAAAATCAGATGCCCTCGGAAAGGCAGAATGGCGGCGGGATGTGAGGCAGTAAAAGGCAATGACTTAAAGATAGCGTAACTCAGTATCCATTGCCGACTGCTTACTTCTGCTAAATTAGTACTTCAACATGGCTAACGTCCCAACCTATCAGGAGCTGATCTTACGTCTGCAGAATTTCTGGGCGGAGCGTGGCTGCGTCCTGCAGCAACCCTATGACACGGAAGTTGGCGCGGGCACCATGTCGCCAGAGACTTTTCTCCGCGCGCTTGGACCCAGGCCGTACAAAGTCGCATATGTACAGCCTTCGCGTCGTCCCGCCGACGGTCGTTACGGTGACAATCCCAACCGTCTTTATAAGCACATGCAGATGCAGGTAATCCTTAAACCTCCGCCTGAAGATGTTCAGGAGATGTATCTGCAATCGCTTGCGGCCATTGGTATTGACCTGAGCAAGCACGATATCAAGTTTGAAGAGGACAATTGGGAATCGCCCACTCTCGGTGCGTGGGGCGTTGGCTGGCAAGTCATGCTGGATGGTCTGGAGATCACGCAGTTTACTTACTTCCAGCAATGCGGCGGCATTGATCTTGATCCTATATGCGCTGAGCTGACCTACGGACTGGAGCGCATTGGCGCCTTTCTTCAGGACGTAAACAGTATTTACGACATTGTCTGGGCGCGCGATCCTCGCTCCGGCAAGCCCGTCACTTACCGCGAAGTGCGCTTTCAGGATGAGCTTCAGCTCTCTGTCTACAATTTTGAAGCCGCCGATGTCGACAAGGCATGGAAGCACCTGGAAATGTACGAAGCTGAGAGCCAGGCCCTGATCAACGGCTTTCATGCGCTGTTGGGCAGCAAGAACACCACAGTCGCTCAGGTTGAGCGATATCCTTTGCTTGCCGCCTACGAGCTCTGCCTGAAATGCTCTCACCTGTTCAACATCCTTGACGCACGCGGAGCAATTTCCGTGACTGAACGTGTAGGTGTGATCGCTCGCATTCGCCAGTTGGCTGTGGGACTGGCCAAAGCCTACGTTGCGCAGCAGAACGCGGCCATCGAAAGCTCCAGAGCACAAAAGGGAGGAGCCGCCTGATGCCTGACTTTCTCCTTGAGATTGGCTGTGAAGAAATTCCATCGCGCATGATCCAGCAGGCAAACCAGGAATTGCAGAAGCGCGTCCATGAACTTCTGAAGAATAATCGCCTTGAACCCGCGGGCGAAGTCACGCGCGCGGAAACGCCGCGACGGCTGTCAGTGCTCGTCTCCGGCATTCCTTCCACGCAGCCGGACACGCAGGAACAGCTCACCGGCCCGGCGACAAAAGTCGCCTATAAAGATGGAGAGCCCACGCCCGCTGCTCACGCCTTCGCAAAAAAAGCCGGCGTCGATGTCAGCAAGCTGGAAAAGGTCAGCACGCCCAAGGGTGAATACCTTGCCGCCACGGTCCTTAATAAAGGACGCTCGGCGAAAGAAATCCTGGCTGAGCTGCTGCCCAAAGAGATCAACGCCATCTACTGGGCCAAGAACATGTATTGGAGGGCGAATAAGCCGGAGCGATTTGTGCGTCCGGTGCGCTGGATCATCGCACTTCTGGATGGCGAGGTTGTGCCGGTCGAGTTCGCCGGCATCCAAGCGGGGCAGATCTCCCGCGGACACCGCATTCTTGGACCGCAGAATGTTACGGTCGCATCGCCCACGCAGTACATTGAAGTGCTGCGCAACGCGCATGTGATGGCGCGCTCGTCCGAACGCGAGCATCGCATCCGCAAGGCTTTAGACGCAGCCACCCGCACCGCTGCCGGTACGCGCTGGCGTGAAGACGCGGAGCTGCTTGGATACAGTCATTAACCTCACCGAATGGCCCGCGGCAATTCTGGGCGACTTTGACAAGCAGTTTCTCTCTTTGCCGGAGGAGGTGCTGGTCACCGTGATGCGCGACCATCAGAAATATTTCGCCGTGGAAGATAGTGACGGCAAACTGGCGCCGCACTTTCTCGCCGTACTCAACACGGAAGGCGACCCCAGCGGTCTGATTCGCCATGGCAATGAACGCGTGCTGCGCGCACGTTTCAATGACGCTCGCTTCTTCTGGGACACAGATCAAAAGATCCCGCTCACCAGCCGCGTGGAGATGCTGAAGTCGGTCACGTTCCAGAAAGACCTGGGCAGCCGCTATTGCCAAGACCGAACGCGTTGTCCGTCTGGTTGAAAGTCTTTCTGCACAGCTCAGCAAAGCTGGCTTGAATAAAGCTGGCTTGAAAGTGGATGCAGCCGCTGCGAAGCAAGCCGCGCAGCTTGCCCAGACAGACCTCACGGCCGAGCTGGTCAAAGAATTTACTGAGCTACAAGGCATCATTGGCGGACTTTATGCCAGAGCGCAGGGCTTGCCGCAACCAGTCGCTGACGCAATCTACGACCAGTACAAACCGCAGTCCATGGAAGACTTCCGCCCCTCGCACTCTCGAAGGCGCGGTCCTTTCCATCGCGGACAAAGCTGATTCCATTGCCGGCATGTTTGCCCTCGGCCTGGTCCCTTCCGGATCCAAAGATCCGTTTGCGTTGCGACGTCAGGCTAACGGAATCGTAAAGACCATCGCCGAACATAAGTTGCCGCTCCATCTCGCTGAACTCATGGCCGAAGCTCGCGCGGCCTACCGTGGCAGTGACGCTGAAAAGAAATTCACTCTCAGCGGCGAAGCTTACGAACAAGCGATCACCGGCTTCTTCCGTGAGCGACTCGAATTTTATTTACGCGAAGCGCAGGGCTTTGCCTATGACGTGGTAAATGCCACTCTGGCAGTCGGCGCCAATGATGTAGTGGACGCCATTGCACGCGCGGCCGCCGTTGCCAAAGTCCGCCCATCGGCCGACTTTGAATCGATCTCCACGGCGTTCAAGCGCATCAAGAACATTCTCCGTCAGGCCCAAGAAGCCAAAAGGCAGATCGCCGATCCATTTGACGTCAAAGCATTACAGGACGCAGAAGAGAAATCTCTGGCGGCCCAGGTACCGGACGTCGCGCAGAAAGTTAAAAAGCTCAGCCATGAAAAGCAGTATGAGCCGGCGCTGGTTGAAATTTCTCGTTTGCGGCCTGCGGTGGATGCCTTCTTTGACAAAGTGATGGTGATGGTTGAAGACGAAAAGCTGCGCGCCAATCGTCTGGGTCTTCTCCAGACACTCCTGCGCGAATTTTCCAGCATTGCAGACTTCTCTGAGATCGTTACCGAGCGCAAGTAACCTGTCGTTAACACTGCATATACGCGTGAAGAAGTATTAAGGTAATTTCTCGCTCCTCATTCGATTTAACCCGCCTCGATGCGATAAAATTGATTGAAATCAAAACGACAAAGTCGCCAATAGCCAACCCAGGGAGACAGCCAAAATGAGCGTAACCCCCGTTTCAGAGCCCCAGTCCAAATCTGTCCCACAATCCAAAAAAGTTCAATATGTGTTCTTCTTCGGCGGAGGCAAGGCCGAAGGTAATGGCAAGATGAAAGAGGATCTCGGCGGCAAAGGCGCCGGTCTGGCGGAAATGACAAATGCCGGTCTGCCCGTGCCTCCGGGTTTCACCATCCAGACTGAAGCGTGCCGCGAATACATGCGCACGCAAAAAACGTCAGACGCCGTGAACAAGGAGACCGCAGCCAATCTGGAGAAACTGGAAAAACTTCAGAACCAGAAGCTCGGGACCGGTGACAATCCTTTGCTGGTGAGCGTACGTTCCGGCGCCAAGTTTTCCATGCCTGGCATGATGGACACCATTTTGAATCTTGGCCTCAATGACGAGAGCGTGAAGGCCCTGGCAAAGAAAGTGAACAACGACCGCTTTGCCTACGATTCCTACCGCCGTCTCATCCAGATGTTCGGCAGCGTAGTTCTTGAAATTCCCAAACACGCTTTTGAAGAAGTGTTCGATGGGAAGAAGGACAAGCGTGGCGTGAAGCTTGATACCGAACTCACCGCAGCTGATCTTCAGGAAGTGATCGCCGAATACAAGCAGGTTGTAAAGAAGCACACCGGCAAAGACTTTCCTCAAGTCCCGGTCGAGCAGCTCACCATGGCACGCGATGCCGTGTTCCGGTCATGGAACAACGATCGCGCCAAGGTCTATCGCCGCATCAACAATATCTCTGATGATCTTGGCACCGCTGTCAACGTTCAGGCGATGGTATTCGGCAATCTGGGTGACACCAGCGGAACAGGCGTCGGTTTTACCCGTAACCCCGCCAATGGGGACAAAGAATTTTACGGCGAGTTCCTCATGAACGCGCAGGGTGAAGACGTGGTCGCCGGCATCCGCACGCCGGTTCACATCAGCGAACTGCACAAGCTCATGCCCGCGGTTTATGACCAGCTGCGTGACATCACCACTCGTCTGGAAAATCACTATCGTGACATGCAGGATTTTGAATTCACCATTCAGGAAGGCCGCTTGTACATGTTGCAGACCCGCAACGGCAAGCGTACCGGACGAGCCGCGGTGCGTGTCGCTATCGACATGGTGAATGAAAAGCTGATCAAGCCGGAAGAAGCTATCTTCCGCGTGGAAGCCAATCAGCTTTATGACTTCCTGGTTCCCAAGCTCGATGAAAGCGCGGAAGGCATTGAAGTCATCGCCAAGGGGCTTCCGGCATCGCCGGGAGCTGCCGTCGGTCAGATCGTCTTTACAGCCAATGACGCTGTCACCTTTGCCGGCACGCAGACGCAGAAAAAACCTGTCATCCTGGTCCGCGCTGAAACCACACCGGAAGATATTCACGGCATGGAAGTCGCTGCTGGAATTCTTACCTCGCGCGGTGGTATGACCAGCCACGCTGCTGTCGTCACCCGCGGTATGGGCAAGTGCTGCATCGTGGGTGCGGGCGACATTCAAGTCGACGAGAAGAAAAAAGAAATGCGCGTCGGCAACCTCGTCCTGCATGAAGCCGACTGGATCTCCATTGACGGCACCACTGGCCGCGTTATCAAAGGCAAGCTCAACACAGTGCCGGCGTCGCCGGATGATCCCGACCTCAAGACTATTATGGGATGGGCGGAGCCGTTCCGCACCATGGGTGTCCGCGCCAATGCTGACATTCCTCGCGATGCGATTCAGGCCCGTGCCTTCGGCGCCGAAGGGATCGGCCTTTGCCGCACTGAACATATGTTCTTCGCGGAAGATCGTATTGCTCACATGCGCGCCATGATCATGGCCCGCACCGTGGAAAAACGCAAAGAAGCGCTCGACAAACTTCTGCCCATGCAACGGGCCGATTTCGAGGGCGTCTTCCGCGCCATGGACGGCTTCCCGGTCACCATTCGCCTGCTCGATCCACCGCTGCATGAGTTCCTGCCTCGTCGTGAAGACCTTATGGTAGAGATCACCAGGCTGGAGTTGACAGACGCAAAATCACCCAAACTGACAGAGCTGCATGAGGTGTTGCGTCGCGTGGAAGATCTCCATGAGATCAACCCTATGCTCGGTTTCCGCGGTTGCCGTCTCGGCATCAGCTATCCGGAAATCTCGGAGATGCAATGCCGCGCCATCTTTGAAGCGGCTGCCAACGTGGCCAAAGAAGGCGTCAAAGTCATTCCGGAAATCATGATTCCGCTGGTGGGCATGGTGAAGGAAATGAACAACCAGGGCGCAATCGTTCGCCGCATCGCGGATCAGGTGTTTAAGGAAAAGGGAACTGAAGTGAAGTACCTGGTCGGCACCATGATTGAACTCCCGCGAGCCTGCACGGTGGCGGATGAGATCGCGGTGGACGCCGAGTTCTTCAGCTTCGGCACTAACGATCTCACGCAGACCGCTTACGGCTTCTCCCGTGATGACATCAGCAAATTCTTGCCTTCATATATCGAGCGCGGCATTCTAAAGGCTGATCCCTTTGCCACTCTCGACCAGGAAGGCGTGGGCCTGTTGATGCACATGGCCGTGGATAAAGGCCGCAAGCAGCGCCCTAATGTGAAGCTGGGCATCTGCGGCGAACATGGCGGTGATCCCGCGTCCGTGGAGTTCTGCCACAAACTGGGACTCAACTATGTTTCCTGCTCGCCATTCCGTGTGCTCACGGCGCGTCTGGCAGCAGCTCAGGCCGCAGCATCTGACAAGCTGAAGGTGGAAGGCGGCAGAACGAAATAAGAGAAATAGAAGCTTCCGAAACACAATGAAGCCAGTCGATTTAGTGATCAAGCTTAACGGCTGGCTTTTTTACTTAGCTCGAAAAGTCTGACGCTATATTGGCAGCGAACACGTGCCATGCTTTCTAAGTCTGTCATCTTGAGCGCAGTCGGAGCGTATGCGACGACGCAGTCGAAAGATCCCGAGGATGCAGAATCGTGACGATGCTGCATCAAGGCGTTCTCCCGCAGACCAAATCAACCGTCGTCCATTGAGACTTTGGGACAACGCAAGGCCTCGCGCCGTCCACGCGTCGTGAGGCCGCTTCACCACGAGCGTGATGGCTGCGACCAGGAAAAGTGCACTCAAGGCGGTTTGAAGCGCAGCGGCAGGATGCGAAGCTTCTACTGTATTTTCTGCAATCGATCAATCAGCTTCTGTGCCAGATTATCTTCTGATTCTGACCATAAAACGCGACCGCTGATCCCGCAATTCTTTTCCACGCTCGTGGTGAAGCTCACCAGTTTGTGGACGTTCGCCTTGATCCGATTCTCCACCGCCTCGGAGAACTCAACTTCTTCGTATAAAAATGGCGCATCCAGGCCGAAGTCCACTTGTATGTGTCCATTCTGCTGGTAGGTGGCATTTTCAAAGCTGGCGCCAAACGCCGTAAACTTTACTACCTGCGGCTTGAGCTCCCAATTGGTGTCCAGGTCGCCTTCCTCCACCGGCGTCCACAGGTCCCATGCAGCTTCCATCTCATAGGCATTGTCGGCGTGCAGGAAATCGCCGGCCAGAGACAACACGCGTTCCGGATCAGCGCGATAGTCGAAGGTTTCCTCAAAGACCATTGGTTCGTCCCAGCCAATGGAATGCACTCCCACGTATCCGATGCCGCCGCGTTGCGTGGAGAAAGGGAACTGCTTCAGTACAGAGAGAAGCCGTGGCAGCATCTCCTGCTCTTGAAAGCTCGGAAACCATATGCTCAGATAAAGTCGGTCAGCCATAATGAAACAGTTATTGTAGCCCTCCGGACCGGATTATGTAATTCTGGTCGATTAAGATGCATCTTCAACTGGACAGGAGTGCTAGGACTACCGGTGGAGCAGAGTTGCTGCCAGAAGCGTAAGATTCTCCAAGTTGCTGTTTTCGCGGGAGGCCACATGGCAAGCTTCAAGGCAGGTTGCGCGTTTCTCACCTCAGTTTTTGTTTTGATGTCGGTAGCGGCAGTCGCACAGAATGCCCAGTCTGATCTGCCGTCCGCGCCCGAAGCAAAGGTGGCGCCTGGCCCTTCAGCCGAACCCGCGAAACCGGCCGCACCGCCCGCGCCGGTCGCGAAAGCATCGCCTGCTCCCGCAACAGAGCCATCCGCGCCGCCATCTCCGGACAAAAAACAAGCCGTCATGCAAACTCCCGCGGTCCGCCTGGCTTCGGCCAGGACGGTGTTAATCACGCGAACCCGGGGCGGTGATATTCCTTATGACGTGATCCGCACCACCATCGACGGCTGGGGACGTTTCACTCTTGTCAAATCCACAGAGCAGGCGGACCTGGTGATCGAGGTTTCCAGTTCCGGTGGCAATAGTGACGTCCGCGTGAGCAGTAATATGGGAACTTCGCCGCGCACAGGACAACCTGAGCAGGGCACCTCCAGCACCCGTGACCTTTCTTCCGCTGAGGTCTCTCTCACCGTAATGGATGGGACGAACAAGCGCGTGCTCTGGCACGGAACTGAATCTGCGAAGTACGCCATGAAGCAGAAGGCGCGGGAAAACAACCTGGTGGAGGCGTCAGAAAAGCTCGCTTCGAAATTTCATGACCGGCTGGAGCCCGTCGAAGTTCACTGAATCCACGGTTTCAACGGGACACTTGGATTATGAGAGCAGTCTCATGCGGCTGGTGGGTTACGCAGATAATAATTGCCTGTCGACAGAGATCACGGCAGCAACACTGATTCAGAGTTGCGAATCCAAGTAGTCACTGTGAGTTTCTTCCGGATTGTTGCGCTTCGCCACGGCGCATCTCTTGGACTACTGGTGTTCGCTTGTCTGGTACCCATTCGATGCACCGCTCAAACCACTCAGCCTCAGGGACAATGGTCGCCCGTCGCTAACTGGCCCACTCGTGCCGTTCACACCTCGCTTCTACCTGACGGACGTGTGTTCTTCGTTTCCTATTACGCGGAATCCTTGCAGCCCCATATCTGGGATCCAGCCAGCAACACATTTTCCGCAACGGCGTCGTCCTCCTATGAGTTGTTCTGTGCCGGTCACGCCTCATTGCCGGACGGTCGGGTATTTATCAGCGGTGGTCATATTGCCGACTACACCGGCTACGCGCACTCGGTTATCTATGACGCGTCGCGCAATACATTTACTGCACTCCCGGATATGAATGAAGGCCGCTGGTATCCCACTACCACGGTGCTGCCCAATGGCGATGTGCTTGTGCTTTCGGGAGATGTGAACTCCAACACCAATGTGGATCCGCTGCCGCAGGTCTATCAATTTGCCACTAACTCCTGGCGCAACCTGACTTCAGCTCAGTTGTCTTTGCCGCTCTACCCCAGCGTATTTGTCGCGCCCAACGGAAGAGTCTTCGTGGCTGGCCCAGCTCCGAACTCAAAATATCTTGATACCACCGGCGCCGGTGCCTGGAGCAATGTCTCCACCATGAATTTTACTGGCTGGCGTGATTATGGTCCGGCCGTGATGTATGACTCGGGAAAGATCATTGCGATTGGCGGAGGCGATCCGCCGACTGCGACGGCCGAAATCATTGACCTGAACGCTGCCACGCCTGCATGGAAGCTGACCGGCAGCATGCATCAGCCGCGTCGCCAGCACAATGCGGTTGTCCTGCCGGACGGGAAGATCTTTGTTTCAGGCGGAAGCAGCACTGCCGGGTTTGATACCTCAACTTCGCCCGTCGCCGCCACGGAGATGTGGGATCCTGCTACCGGACAGTTCACCACCATGGCCGGCATCGCGGAATATCGCGGTTACCATTCAACAGCGCTTCTTCTTCCCGACGGTCGCGTTTTATCGGCGGGAGGCAACGTAGGCGGACCAAACGCTCAGATTTATTCGCCGCCTTATTTGTTCAATGGAGCCAGGCCGGTCATCTCATCCGCGCCCAACAGTGCGGGTTATGGTCAGACAATTTCCATCGCCTCTCCCAATGCTGCCAGTATCTCCAAAGTCAGTCTCATCCATGTTGGCTCCACAACTCACACTTTTGATATGAGCCAGCGGTTCTTATCGCTCAGTTTTACCGCGACCACCAGCGGCCTCGACATCACCATGCCGGCGAATGCCAACCTCGCGCCTCCCGGCTACTACATGCTCTTCATTCTCAATGCGGCTGGTGTTCCGTCTGTGGCGAACATGATGGAAATTTCAAGCAAAGCAGCCACAACCGGCACCTTGACTGGAAAAGTTACCAACAATCTGGGCGCTCCATTGCTTGGCGCTTCCGTGGTTGCAGGCGCCAATGGTGCGGTAACCGGTGGGGATGGCACGTTCACTCTTCCCAACGTTCCGGCTGGCGCCGTCACGGTCACTGCTTCTTTGTCTGGCTACTCCAACGCAACGCAGTCAGCCACTGTTGCCTCTGGAACATCCACTGCCGTCAGTACTCTGCAATTGACTCCGATCAATCCCTCGGCCATAGCTGGAACCGTAGTAAACAGCGCGGGGATGGGTCTATCAGGCGCATCGGTGAATTCGACGGGGCTTACCGTGGCCACTGACGTAAACGGAAACTATTCGTTCACCAATATTCCCGCAGGTGCTGATGTAATTACGGCGTCAGATACCGGATTCGCCAGCGCCACTGAAACCGTCACCGCGATAGCCGGCGCCACCGTTACGGCGCCGCCGCTCACCTTGTTATCCTCCAGCGGAACTATTACTGGCACCGTTAAGAACTCAAGCGGTGCTGCAATTGTCGGGGCATCGGTCAGCTTTGGTGGGGGCAGCACAACCACCAGTTCCACCGGCGCATATACCCTTTCATCTGTTCCCACGGGGACCGTGCAACTGGTTGCGTCCGCCACCGGCTTTCAGAGCGTTACGCAAAACGTAACCGTAACTGCTGGCGACACTGTGACCTCCAACTTCACTCTAACGTCAGCCGCCACGAGCGGCGCTGTCACCGGTAAAGTGACATCCGCGTCATCTGGAGCAGCTCTGTCTGGAGCTACCGTAAGCTGGAGTGGAGGAACAACCACCACCAGCACTACCGGCGTTTATACGCTGAGCACAGTCACCGCAGGCGCACAATCCATCAGTGCCACGAAATCCGGTTACCTCCCAAGGACACTGCCCACAACCGTGACATCCGGAGCTACTTCAACTCTGAACATTGCCATTGCAACCGCTGGAAAGCTCACCTTCAAGGTGACCACCTCAGCCGGAGCGTTGGTCTCTGGCGTGACCCTCACCATCAAAGGAGGATCGGTGGCTACAACGGTCACCGGGACAACCAGCACAGCGGGAACTTTCACCACCAACTGGATTCCAGTTGGTTCTTACACCATCACTGCCAGCAAGACAGGACACACGAGCCAGACCAAAACGGCAACCGTTACCAGCGGAGTGACGGGTAGCGTCGCCTTCACGGCGTTCTAGAAACTTCAGATGACTACAAAAGCAATTTACAGTTCGCTTCTGATATTCGTGGTGATGGCCTCTCTGACCCTCTCCGCCCAGACCTATACTGTCACTGATCTCGGTGTGCTCCGCCCCGGCAGCGCGGTCGTTCACGGTATCAACGCTTCCGGGCAGGCTGTTGGCGGTTCCGGACACCCTCACGGAGCTGATACCCATGCATTCTTCTGGGAGAAGCAAAGTGGGATCAGGGATCTTGGCACGCTGCCTGGCGGCGATTACAGTGCTGCGTATTCGGTGAATGATTCAGGCATCGTCGTTGGCACGTCGAATACAGCCACAACCATGCATGCCTTTCGCTGGACGTCAGCTTCTGGATTGCAGGACCTTGGAACTCTGCCGGGATCGGACGCCAGTCAGGCCTATGCTATCAACAATGCAGGGCAGATCGTGGGCGCTTCCGGTTCACATGCCGTGCTTTGGAGATGCCGGTGTAATTCAGGACCTTGGCACGCTTGGTGGTCCTACCAGCGAAGCTCATGGAATCAACAGTGCCGGACAGGTAGTCGGTTTTTCTGACAATGGCAGCAGCCAGCAAAAGGCTTTCCTGTGGAGCCAGGGAACAATGATAGAAATTGGCGCATTGCCCGGCGATTCCTCCAGCCGTGCCGATCATGTAAATGATGCGGGATTCGTGGTGGGCGCATCAGAGGGCAGCGGTGGCGTGCGGGCTTTCTTGTGGAGTCAAAGCGCAGGCATGCAGGCGATTCCGTCACTTTCCGGTAGCAACTATAGTGAAGCTTTTGCCGTGAATAGTACCGGACAAGTCGTCGGTCAGTCCGGAAGCCCGCTCGGCACCAGAGCTTTCTTATGGACCCAATCCGGCGGTACCATCGATTTGAATGAGGCTGTTCCGGGCCTGCCCGCAAATGTGGTTTTAACCGGGGCCTTTTCAATCAATGACAAAGGTCAAATCGTGGTTTTCGGCGTCCGCAATCCCGGTATTAATCGGCATCAGGTGGTGACCATAGACAGTCACTTCCACTCTGGCCCCACGCGCATATTCCTGCTCACGCCGCAATAGGCTGGTGTTGCTCGCTGTCCACAATTCCGTTCCGCCACTTACGTGGTGAATTTCGGTTGATCATTGATCAAGGTACGACCGCAGAGTTCGTCTAAGCAGTGTCTTTCAATTCATCAAACAGTAATGATCGTCGTCACACAGCTGCGCGGCTTGCGGCGTAGAATAATGGCTACGGTGAATTGTAAGGAGCTGCAGCATGGCGCAGGTACTCACCCGGCAGAAGAATGTTCCCGTCACCCATCCCACAGGCCCACTCACCCAGGAAGAACTCAACAGAATCAACGCATATTGGAGAGCCGCCAACTACCTCTCGGTTGGCCAGATCTACCTGCGTGATAATCCCTTGTTGCGCCAGCCTCTGACGCTGGAAGATATCAAGCCACGTCTTCTCGGACATTTTGGCACCACGCCAGGTCTGAACTTTATTTACGCCCATATGAATCGCATCATCAAAGCGCGCGATCTCAACGCGATGTACATCATAGGGCCCGGCCATGGCGGTCCAGGCATTGTCGCTAATACCTATCTGGAAGGTTCTTACACGGAGCTCTATCCGGAAATCACGCAGGATGCTGAAGGTATGCGGCGGCTGTTTCTTCAATTTTCATGGCCTGGCGGAATTCCCAGCCATGTCTCGCCCGATGTACCCGGATCCATTCATGAAGGCGGCGAACTCGGTTATTCAGTGCTTCATGCCTACGGTGCCGCGCTCGATAATCCTGATCTTTTCGTCTGTTGCGTGGTTGGCGACGGCGAAGCAGAAACCGGCCCTTGCGCCACCAGTTGGCATTCCAACAAATTTCTCAATCCCCAGTTCGATGGCGCGGTCCTGCCCATCCTGCACTTGAATGGATACAAAATCGCCGGGCCGACCGTGCTTGCGCGCATCCCGCAGGAAGAATTGATTGATTTGTTTGTGGGCTACGGGTACAAGCCGTACCTTGTGGAAGGTGACGATCCGCAGATCATGCACCAGATCATGGCTGCCACCATGGATGCAGTCGCAAATGAGATTGCAGAAATACAGCATAAGGCAAGACTCGAGCATTCCACTGAGCGCCCGCGTTGGCCCTTGATCATCCTGCGCAGCCCCAAAGGATGGACAGGACCAAAGATGGTGGACGGCAAGCAGGTGGAAGGATCGTTTCGCTCGCACCAGGTTCCGGTGGCTGACCTCTTTACCAAGCCGGGACATTTGAAAATCCTGGAAGACTGGATGCGTAGTTACAAGGCGGAAGAACTTTTCGACGCTGATGGAAAGTTCAAGGCCGACCTGGCTGAACTGGCTCCCAAAGGGAATCGCCGCATGGGAATGAATCCGCATGCCAATGGCGGATTGTTGCTCCGCGATCTTGAGCTGCCCGATTTTCGCAAGTACGCCGTGAAGGTAAATAAACCAGGCGTAGATGTTGCGGAGTCCACGCGTGTGTTGGGCAGCTTCCTGCGTGACGTACTCAAACTTAATAAGGATGCGCGCAACTTTCCGGGTGATGGGCCCGGATGAAACGGAATCAAACCGGCTGGGCAATGTTTTTGAAGTCACAGATCGCATGTCGGTGGCTGAGATTCTTCCTTCCGATGACCATGTCAGCCGGACCGGCCGTGTGATGGAAATCCTGAGTGAGCATATGTGTCAGGGCTGGCTCGAAGGCTATCTGCTCACCGGACGTCACGGGATTTTTTCGTCGTATGAGGCGTTTATCCAGATCGTCTCGTCCATGTTCAATCAACACGCAAAATGGCTGGAATCCTGTCGCCATATTCCCTGGCGTAAGCCCATTGCTTCACTCAATTACTTGTTATCGTCACACGTATGGCGTCAGGACCATAACGGGTTTAGTCATCAGGACCCCGGATTTCTTGACCAGATGATGAACAAGAAGCCGGAGATCGTGCGCGTCTATCTTCCGCCGGATGCCAACTGTCTGCTCTCTGTGGCCGATCACTGCCTGCGTAGCAGGAATTACATCAACCTGATCGATGCCGGCAAGCAGCCCGAATTGCAATGGCTGGACATGGATTCTGCCATCAAACATTGCGCCGCGGGGGCTGGCATCTGGCAATGGGCCAGCAATGATCATGGCGGCGAACCTGATGTAGTCATGGCTTGCGCGGGAGACGTGCCAACCCTGGAGATTCTGGCTGCAACTTCGTTGCTGCGCCACTATGTTCCCGGCATCAAGGTCAGGGTTGTGAACGTGGTTGACCTCATGACGTTGCAGCCCGCGTCAGAACATCCGCATGGCATGGAAGAAGATGCCTTTGACGCTATCTTCACCAGGGATAAGCCGGTGATCTTTGCTTACCATGGCTATCCATGGTTGATTCACCGCCTGTGCTATCGCCGCAAGAACCATGACAACATGCATGTTCGCGGCTACAAGGAAGAAGGCTCGACCACTACGCCGTTTGACATGGTAGTGCGCAATAGTATGGACCGTTTCCAGCTCGCGATCGATGCTATCCGTCGCATTCCGCGCCTCAGGATGATTTCTGATCAGGCGATTCAAACATTTGAATCCAGGCTGGCGGAACACAGGATTTACGTGCGCCAGCATGGAGAAGACATGCCCGAAGTCGCCAAATGGAAGTGGGATGGAGCGCGGTAAGTTGAGCCCAACCAAAAATGCTTCTCCAGGACGGACCATTCTATGCGTGAATAGCGGTTCATCTTCCTTGAAGATCTCGCTCTATCGTATGGGAGAGGGCGAAACGCTTGTTCTTTCCGGAGCGGCTGAGGGAATTGGCAAGGCAGGAAGATTTTGGCTTCGTTGCGGCGATCAAACCCTTACGGACTCTGAGGAGAAATTCGGCGATCATAATCAGGCGCTGGCTCGCTTTCTCAAGGAACTGCGCCATCAAGGGGACTACTCATTTTCAGCCGCTGGTCATCGCATAGTGCATGGCGGTCCCCGATTGATTCAGCCGCAGCGGATCACCCCTCAGGTGATGGCCGAGCTCAGGAAAGTCGCCAACTTTGCGCCATTGCATTTACCCGTGCAGACCGCCTTGATTGAAGAAGTGGCTCATCACTATCCGG
This sequence comes from Terriglobia bacterium, assembly GCA_963755365.1. GTDB lineage: Bacteria > Acidobacteriota > Terriglobia > Terriglobales > Acidobacteriaceae > Angelobacter. The sequence continues at coordinate 316,045 of CAVWJV010000001.1, forward strand.
AATTGCCTCAGGTCGCCTGCTTTGATACGGCTTTTCACGCTTCCATGCCCGAACTCGCGCAACGTTTTGCGCTTCCGCGCCCTTTGTGGGATGAAGGCATAAGACGTTATGGCTTTCACGGACTGTCTTATGAATATGTCGTGGATACCATGGGCGCGGCCCTGGGAAAAAGGGCAGTGATCGCACATCTGGGGAACGGCGCCAGCATGGTGGCCCTCAGCAATGGACAGCCCCTCGAAACCAGCATGGGTTTTACTCCAACCGGAGGGTTCATGATGGGCACGCGGAGTGGTGACCTTGATCCGGGAATTATCCTCTTTCTTTTGCGTGGTGGGCACACCGCGGAAGAGATTGCGGACATGTTAGACCACCAAAGCGGCCTTAAGGGTGTATCCGGCGGTTCCAGTGATATGAAAGACCTGCTGGCCAGGAGGAAGACTGATAAATTCGCAGCCCTTGCGGTGGAGATGTTCTGCTACCAGATCACTAAATATATTGGGGCCTACGCTGCCATACTGAACGGCCTGGATACCCTGATCTTTACCGGTGGCATCGGCGAACGCGCGGCAGAAGTTCGGGAAGATGTGGCTAGAAGGCTGGCTTTCCTGGGTGTGGAGCTTGACCCGGAAGCTAACGCCAGCCATTCCCAGGTTATTTCAAGAAGCCAATCCCGCTGTGTGGTGCGAATTGTGCCCACCAATGAAGACCTGATGATCGCGCGTCACACAGTTTCGCTATTCTAGCGTCTTCAATGGGGCTCAACACCCTCAGCGATAAAGGCTTAATCTGGAATTCCTCGATAGTTTCGTCTGTGGAAACCACATCATAACTACTTTATTGCATAAGTTAACTATACATTATGGTAACATCCTTCCCAATTAAGAGAGCCTGTGGTTCGGCTCTCCGGCCCAGGGAAAGTGCTTTGAAAAAACCTAGGGAGAAGCTAGGTTGCTTTCGTTGCAAAGGCACGAGTGATAAGGGGTTAATGGATGCGAATTCTGATTGCGGAAGATGATGGTCCGCTGGCGTCATTCATAGCGAAGACTTTTACTTCTGAAGGGCACGAATCTGAGGTCGCTCCAAACGGCGAGCTTGCGTTGGAGCGGTTGGCGGCTGAATCATTTGACCTCCTGATCCTTGATTTGGGTCTGCCGATTTTGTCGGGGGGGGAGGTTCTTGCCAGAGTTCGCAGCCATGATGAGAACTTGCCGATCCTTGTCCTGACCGCTGCTGGTCAGGTCTCTGAGCGCGTAGCATGCCTGGATGCAGGCGCCGATGACTATCTCACCAAGCCATTTTCTTTTTCTGAACTGTCCGCCAGGGTGCGCGCACTGGCCCGGCGTCAGGCCCGTGGTGCGGTCAGCACTTCATTAAAGGTTGACGATCTCGAACTGGATTGCGTTCAACGCACAGTTCGCCGCAACGGTGTTGAGATCGAGCTCACGCGCAGGGAATTCAGCCTGCTGGAGTTTTTTATGCGCAACATGGGCCGGCGCATCACCCGGAACATGATTATCGAGAACGTCTGGAAGCTGGCGCCCAACACTACAACCAATGTGGTTGACGTCTACGTGAACTACCTTCGCAAAAAGCTGGATGAGGGAGCTCGCGTCAAGCTGATCCGTACTATCCGCGGTGTTGGCTATGAGTTCGGTCCATCCGGCATATCGGAAACTCCAAGTTAATCATTAATCGGACCGCTATACCCCCTGCAAGAACCAGTCCCAGTAGATTTATAAGAATTCACTTAGAATAACTAGTCATCGACAGCAAGTCGTAAGAAGCTTGAATAAATGTTTTCTTATTTTGTCGCGAAGCGACCTGTAATGTTACCCATTGAGGGGGACGTCCGTCCCACCCATGTTACGCATTGAGGGCGAGGCCGACTCGCGCGCCGAGCCCGCTGTAACGGGAGCGAATGAAAGCTTGGCTGGGATAGGAACTGAGGCGGCGTGGAGCGGAGCGACAGAATTGAGGACCGCCGAGTCCGCTGCAAAAGGAGCAGGCGTATCCCAACCACGAGATTCGCTCTTGAGTGGTTTGTCGCGAAGCGACAATAATTAATGAAGCCCTATTTCTTTTTGAGAAGAACGCCCGCGATGAAAACGGCAGCGGCGGCCAGAAGCCATTCAATACGCCAGACCTGAACTGCCTGCCAGTCGAGCAGCGTGGTTGCCGTGAAAAGGAAGCCCGTAATAGCCGCTGCGATCAAGAAAACAAAACCCAGCATAAAGGCCACCAGCGATGCGGTGGTTTGCCCGAGTGCGTCCCTGATTCCTGCGAAATCAAACCAATCGCGTAAAACGCCGGCATCTGAGACATCGGCCAGATTCACGTGACGGTCAGCCCCGCAGATATGACAGAAACGAGAGCCTAAGATGTAACCGGTTCCACAGCTCTGGCATACCTGGTCGGCCGCAGCCGGGGCCAGCGGACTTTCCGCGTGAGGAGTTACAACAGGCTTCCAGAACTCCTGCCGCTCTTCGTAATTTGGAGCCAGATGCGCCATGACTTGGTAAGGTCTCTGTCAGATAGAAGCACATCGAGTTCCAAACGGAGAAGTTCTGCAAGCCTTTGATAATAATACTTTTAAATGATCATTGGATATGTGGATGGGGAACAGGGGGAGCAATTATTACACGTAATAAGGTTTAGGCCTCGCGACGCCTGGGCATGCGCAGGATCTTCGGATTTTCCCGATCCCTGCCTTTGCTCCAGAAGCCAAGCAGCACCAAATCAGCCTCACAGAACGTCAGGTCAATGGGGCGTCTGTTGCCATCAGTAAAGATGTTCTCGTCGAGCAAGCCATGTAACTCTGCGATAGAGATGTTCAAGTAGCTGGCGGCTTCAACCTCTGTATAGAATTCTTTTGCCGGCTTCAACGTCTTTGTCATTTTCTTCCTTGTCCCGTGTTCAGAGAATGCGGGGGAGCGAAGGATGTTTTATCCTTTTCAGCTCTGGATCGAAATCAGGTAAACTTCCCGATACCACCAGAGATGACACCTTACCGTTCCCCCCTTCACAGGCGCCTTGGTAATCAAGTTTTTGGGCTGATTTTGGTTACTGCCTTAGGAGTAACCCCCTTGCGTGGATCGGGCACGCCAGGCAAGGCCGATTTGGATGCCTTAACGCGCAGCGGCTGGAACCATTTTTACAGTTCTGAATACGATGAAGCGCTCAGCGACTTCGAAAAGGTGCGGGAGGCGCGTCCTGACGATGCAAACGCGCTCAACCATGTTCTGGATGCTCTGATCTATCGCGAGCTCTACCGCTACAACGCCCTTGACACCCGCCTCTACAGCAAACAGGGCTTTATAAACAATAAACAAGTCCCTATTAACGCATCACTAAAGAAACGGATCAAAAAGTTAACTGATGAGTCATTAGAGCTCTCAGATAAACGCCTTAAGGCCGATCCCGCGGATGTGCAGGCGCTCTACAGCCGGGGCGTAACGGAAGGACTGCGCTCAAGCTATCAGGTAATAGTGGAACACGCCTGGTTTGCCGCCCTTCGGAATGCGCTTGCCGCGCGTCACGATCATGAAGAGGTCTTGAAACTGCGCCCGGACTGGACAGACGCCAAGACCATTGTGGGAGCGCACAACTTTGTGGTGGGAAGCTTGACGTTACCAATGAAGGCGATGGCTGGGATTGCCGGCATCCGTGGGGATAAAGAAAAAGGTCTGGAAATGCTGGCTGAGGCAGGCAAAGCCGGCGGAGAGACCAGCGCCGATGCGCGCATCGCCTTGGCGTTGTTTCTGCGCCGCGAAGAACGGTTCATGGACGCAGTGGAGGTGGTTAGGACCCTCACGCGAGATCATCCGCGGAGCTTCCTTTTCGCTCTGGAAGAGGCCAACCTGCTGAATGCCGCGGGAAAAACAGCCGACGCAGCTTCCGTGATCACCCGGCTGCTGAACGACTGCAGCCAGGGAAGGTATCCCAACCCCCATTTGGAACTGGCTTATTACGCAATGGGTGAATCGCAACGCGGACAGGGCAAAATGCCCGAAGCGTTGCAGTATTTTCAGAAAGCGGCAGCCGCCACCGACAGCAATACGCTGGATTATCGGCAGCGCGCGCTGCTCGCGGCCGGGCAGATTTCAGATCTGCTCTCAAAACGCGAAGATGCGGTCAGCCAGTATCGAGCGGCAATCGCACTGGATGGATCCACTGAGGAAGCCTCCAGTGCACGAAAATATCTGTCCCGCCCCTACAACGGACAGTAAACTTTTTCGGTCCATCATTCGTATAACATATAAGAGTTAAGGAAGAAGAGCTGCGGAGCAGCTCCGGGTGGAGGCAGATATGTATTGCACATCATGTGGCAAGCAGATCCCAGAAGACGCGCAGATTTGTGCTTACTGCGGTAAACGCCTGGGCGGAGTCGTAACACCTGCGCAAAAACGTCTGCTTCGAGCGCGTGAAGGCCGCCAGATTGCCGGCGTCTGCAAAGGCTTTGCCAATTATTTCGACTTTGACGTTGCTTTGGTCAGAATCGTCTGGGTGCTGTGTGCTGTATTTGGACTTTTAGGCGCGGTCGCCTACGCCGCCGCATGGATCGTTGTGCCCGAAGAGCCTTTGTCGCTACCCGTTCCGGTGGGCCAGCCCAACGGGCCAGTGAATTACTAGCCGATCCGTTTAAAACCTACAAGGGCTCGCGCCGTCCACGCGCGTCGAGCCCGCTGCGACAGGAGCCTGATTACGCAACCAGAAAAATTGCATTAAAGGCGGTTTTGGAGCGAAGCGACATAATCTAATGACAGTCAGCCCTTGGCAATCCCAGAGAGTTCTTCTGAGTTGCGAAGGGCTGATCAGTCTTAACCTCGTTTAATCTTTGCTGTGGCTTAATTCCTGGCCACCAGCCGTTGCGCCTGATCGCGCAAGTTGCGCGCAGCGCCCGCATTCGTGCTGTTTGGCTCTTTTTGCAGATAAGCTTCCAATTCACCCGCAGCTTCTGCATAACGATGCAGAGAGAAAAGGACCCGGCCACGCAGAAGGTGTATGGGAGAGTAGTCCTGCGCCATCATGGAGATGGTTTTATCCAGATAACGCAGGCTGGCGGCATAATCACTCTTTCCAATATTAGTCTTGGCCAGCTCAAAGTACGTCTGCCAGCGATCTGGGGATAGCGTCTCACTGCGCTGAAGATACAGGAGCGCCTCATCAAACTTTTCCTGCGAATTCATGGCGGCCCCAAGGATGGTGAGTGCCAGTGAATTATTGCCGTCCACTTTGATTGCGTGTTCCAGGTCAGCAATGGCGGCGGGAAGGTTGGTCAGCAGGGAACCCATGGCACGGACCGTGAGAGCATCGGAAAAATCAGGATAAATCTCAAGGGCGCGCGCCAGATGCTTTTCCGCTTCTTCAGGCTTCGATTTCCGGCTGGCTTCTTGCGACTTCAGGAACTCATCTCTCGCCTTCGACGGGATTTTGAATTGGGCAACAGAAACAGTGGTGTTACCGGCGCCATCGTGCGGAACGTCGCTTATCGGCAGACGAAGGCTCACGTTCGAGTTGAAAGATGCGACGTTAATCCGTTCTGAGGTCTGGCTCAACCCCGAGAGCGCTATTACTTCATAAGAGCCTTCAGGCACTGCGCCAAATTCGAACGTACCGCTCTGGCTGGTATATGCCGAAGCAACAATATTTCCGTTGTTGACATCATGCAGGTCAACACGAACGTCCTTTAGCACATTCCCGTTTAAGTTTTTTACAGTTCCTTCTACCGACCCGGAGTGGCGAAACGAAGAAGAAGAAGAGGGCATTCCCGTATTAAAGCTCCCAAGCGCTTTGGGAGATTGCGCCAGTAAAGGACCATGCTGGACAAAAGCAAACGCGGAAAAAACGACTGCAAGGGTGACAATGGGGGACCGGGGTTTCATGTTTCAATTACCTGTTGTTCTAAACGTTCCGCAAGCAAAGCTCTTCAGCCCAGCCAAAGGCAGCTTTGTCTCTCCTTCATACGTGCTATGTAGCACGTGTTAAGGATTAAGATGTTGACTAATTATTAAAGTTGGCTGTTACTTTATGCAGTCACGCGACAATATTTTTTCCAGAGCTGGGCAACCAGCTTCCAGGTAACTCGCCGTGGAGGCCCTTGATTGATCATTCGTCCCGCGAAAAACATGCTGGGTGCTATCCGGCTTCCCGGCGACAAATCCATCTCCCATCGCTATGCCATGCTCGGCGGTATCGCTGAGGGCACCACAAGGCTCAGCAACTTTTCCACCGGCGCAGATTGTGCCAGCACGGTGAGCTGTCTGCAGCAACTGGGCTGCATTGTGACGAAAACCGATCCAGCCCTGGTGGAGATTCAGGGTCGTGATCTCTTTCAGCAGCCTTCCTCGAGCCTGGATTGCGGCAACTCGGGTTCAACCATGCGGATGATGACTGGACTGCTGGCTGGCCGGCCGATCGCGTGTGACTTGCACGGTGATGAGTCGCTCTCCCGACGGCCTATGGCGCGAGTCATGACCCCGCTTCGATTGATGGGCGCGGAGATCACGGCAGCAGCGGGAAACCGGCCCCCGTTGCATATCCAGGGATCAAAATTGAAAGCGATCGAATATGTTTCTCCCATCGCCAGCGCACAAGTGAAATCAGCAGTGCTGCTTGCGGGACTCTTCGCAGAAGGGGAGACTTCATTCGAAGAACCATACCGTACCCGCGATCACACGGAACAGGCCTTGCGGGCATTCGGCGTGGAGCTGGCCAAAAGCCGCAATCGCGTGAGCGTACGCGGCGGGCAAACGTTGAAAGCGATTGAAGCGGCTGTTCCGGGCGACATTTCATCCGCAGCATTCTTTCTTTGTGCCGCCGTCTTATTTCCGGACTCCAACCTGCTCATTGAGAATCTGCTGCTGAACCCCACGCGCGCTTCATTGCTGGATGTGTTGAAACAAATGGGAGCGCGTCTCTCGGTCATTAATCTTGAAGAGCACCACAATGAGCTGGTGGGAACAGTGAAAGTTGAGCACGGTCCTTTGACGGGTGCGACGATCGAGGGCGGGCAGTCTGTGGCGCTCATCGACGAGCTGCCGGTGCTGGCCGCCATTGCCCCTTACACGCGCGATGGTATTGATATCCGCGACGCCAGAGAACTGCGCGTGAAAGAATCAGATCGCATTGCCCTAGTTGCCAGAAACCTGCGCGCCATGGGAGCTCAGTGCGAAGAGCGTGAAGACGGATTGAGAGTGCCGGGAAGCCAGAAGCTGCATGGAGCGGAGATTGATTCAGGCGGAGATCACCGCATTGCCATGGCATTTTCCATTGCCGCGTTGCGTGCCGAAGGCGAAAGTACAATCCCCGGCGCCGATTCCGCCAGAATCTCATTCCCGGAATTCTTTACCATGCTGGAATCAGTCGTGGAAAGATGAAAGATCAAAGATCAAAGATGAAAGGCATCACTGATTGCCCTTGTCGTCTTGAGCGCAGTCGGAGCGTATGCGACGACGGAGTCGAAAGATCCCGAGGATGCGAGTGCTAACCGTATACCGTCTTCAGGAACTTCTCTCGAGAAAAAAGCTAACGTCGTCGCCAGTTTCGGAAAATAAGGGCTCGCGCCGTCCACGCGCGTCGAGCCCGCTGCAACAAGGGCTTGACAGTGCTGCCAGGAGAATCGCTCTCCAGGCGGTGTGGAGCAGAGCGACAAAAACAATGCAGCGACAAAATCAACAGGTCAACTGATCGCGAGAGATCTTCAGGCCATCAAGGTTACCCAGCGCCGTTACGGCGATCTTGTCTGTCTGGAACAGCGAACCCGCCATTTCTGTTACCTGTTCAGCGGTAACGGATTCAATCTGCTCAATCGTCTCATCCAGGCTGAAAAAACGTTCGAAGTACATCTCCTGGCGGGCCAGGTTTGACATGCGAGAGGTACTGGATTCCAGGCTTAACATCAGGCTGCCTTTAAGCTGATCTTTAGCGCGACGTAACTCCTCTTCCGGAATCACCTCGCCTTTCATCTCGCGAAATTCGGTCATCACAGAATCCACAACTTTTGGAATCGCCTCGGTGGAGGTACCGGCGTAGACGGATAAGCAGCCCGTGTCACGATAAGGATTCAGGTCGCTGTAAATCGAATAGACCAGGCCTTGCTCTTCCCGTATCTTCTGGAAAAGTCGCGAACTCATGCCGCCACCCAGGACGGTATTCAGTACATAGGAAACGTAGCGCTTCTCATGTGAGATCGGATGCGACGGCACTCCGAGGCAAAGCTGCACCTGTTCGAGCGATTTTTTGTTCCTGGTAACAATCCCTGGAGTTACCTCCGGGGTGGGCAGGTGGAAGCCGTTAGGAACCGCTGTCAGGCCCATAAAGCGCGACTTGATCAGGTCTACAAAGCGCTCATGGTTCAAGTTCCCCGCGCCGGAGATGATCATGTTGTTGGGCACGAAACGGCGACGATAAAACTCAAACAGCTTTTCCTGCTCAAAAGAGCGGACCGTGTCCTTGGTGCCCAGAATCGGCTTCCCTAAAGGATCGCCTTTCCAGAAATTCTGGGTAAAGATTTCATGGACCAGATAATCAGGATTGTCCTCGTCCATCTTGATTTCTTCCAGAATCACGCCTTTTTCACGGGCAATGTCATTGGGAGTAAAGATCGGATTCAAAACCAGGTCACTCAGAATGTCGACGGCAATGGGCAGGTGCTCGTCCAGGACCTTAATGTTGAAGCAGATGGTTTCTTTACCGGTGAAGGCGTCCATGTTGCCGCCGATAGAATCCACCTGGCGGGCAATGTCACGCGCCGTCCGGCTGGTGGTTCCCTTAAAGACCATGTGCTCGGTAAAGTGTGAGATACCGTTGATCTCAGGTGTCTCGTCTCGCGATCCGGTCCTCATCCATATACCAATGGAGATAGAACGGATGTGTGACATCTCCTCGCTGAGCACGATCAGGCCGTTGGGGAGAACTTCTCTCTTGATGTTTCGGGTTTCGCTGGAACTGCTTTTTTTGGCTGCGGTTTGCATCATCTCTGTATGCATTTGATTCTTTCACACCCGGAATGGTCGCTTGGTTATTTATATGCCATTAAGAATCAATGGCTTAGCGACTATTGGCGTGGCAGCTCAGGCTTTTGAGCGGCTTCTGGCGCGGGATGTACAATGATTTCTCAGACGCTATTTCGGCCCACATTCAGGATGATCCAGTCATTACAATCCGGCTTGCTTGGTCTTGATTTTCAAGAACTTAGCCGCATTGCTCAGGAACATGGGCAGCCTGAGTATCGCGCACGCCAGCTTTTTGAAGCCATCTACCCTCAGCGCGTCAGGGACCTGGAAGCCATTTCAACTTTACCCAAACAGTTTAGGGCCGACCTGAAAAGCAAGGGGCTCGAGATTGTCCATCCCAGGATTGATCAGAAGTTTCAGTCGAAAGACGGAACCATTCGATATCTGATTGCGATGGCTGACACCGAATCTGTGGAAACCGTCTGGATGCCTGAAGGCGATGGCGGCGAAGCCGGAGATGGCACCGATGACGATGATGCCGACTGGCATCGGGCCACGATTTGCGTCTCCAGCCAGGTAGGCTGCGCTGTGAATTGCCAGTTCTGCCTGACTGCGCTGTTAGGTATCAAGCGTAACCTGAGCGCCGGTGAGATCGTGGGCCAGATCCTGGCTGTGCTTAATGACCGCTCCGTGGATATGGAACGGCAAAGAGTAAACATTGTCTTTATGGGAATGGGCGAGCCGTTCCTGAATTATGAGCAATTCATGAAGGCTGTCCGTCTGTTGACGGGCGGCGTAGGCTTTGCCGAGTCGCGTATGACAGTTTCCACTTCGGGAATTGTTCCCAGGATCCATGATTTTGGCGCAGAGGCAGTCAGGCCCAAACTGGCAATATCGTTGAATGCTCCGAATGACGAGCTGCGCGACCAGGTGATGCCACTGAACCGAAAGTGGAACCTGGAGATGCTGATGCAGGCAGCTCGTGATTTTCCCCTGCGCAACCGCGAGCGCATCACCTTTGAATATGTCCTGCTGAGCGGAGTCAATGACGCTCCGCAACATGCGCGCCAGGTGGTGGAACTGGTGCGCGGTATTCGTTGCAAGGTGAATCTCATCGCTCTGAACCCGGGGCCTGGAATTGCCTATGCAACGCCGGAAGAGCATCGAGTGCGGGAGTTCCAGGAAATCCTGATGAAGGCCGGCGTGCCGGCATTCGTGAGGCGTCCGCGAGGTCTTGATATCTACGCTGCGTGTGGGCAGTTAAAGCGGACGGTGGCATAGGCAGCCCACCCCCCTCATTCATCGCAACCCATCGCAGTCATCCCAATTTGGCGTGGGTTTGAGCATTTAAGGCCTTCAGCGATTTCTCTAATCAGTGTCATCAGTGTTGATTAGCGGTAAGGTTTTGCCCTCCCGATCTCGGCGATAACGTGCGATGTCGGCGATCACGGCGATACCCAGCCCCCGCCAATCATTCCAACCCATCCCAATCATCCCAGGCACCGGCATTAAGTGTGATTATCTGTACACAGATCACCCGGTTCTTTAGGGGGTACCCCTACCCCCCCGGTTTCACCCAATTTCACCCAAGGTCACCCAATGTCACCCAAGAACCTGGGGCTTGTTGGGGGCAGAAGAACAGGGGTTTGGCTGAATGCTGACGGCTGATTGCTGAATGCTTTTTTCAAATTGTCAAAGACCCTGCGCACCTCGGCGCATCTTTGTTCATACCACACTTTTCGAAAAATGAATGGTACGAAAAAGTCTAGGAAATCCCGCAGCTCGGCGAGACTCGGGCCTCTGCGGTCGTTTCGATCCTTCATTGGTATTTTCTGGCGTTGAATGGCAGTGCGGCGATAACAAATATTTCCGACCCCCACATTCGATCTCGGCGATGTCGCGTGATGACGGCCATCTCGGCGATTCTATCCCTCAGTCATTCCGAGCGAGCCGGAGCGCACGCGACGGAGAGAGAGGACCCCCGAGGATGCTGCTGGTAACAATGCCAGCAACAGGGAATCTCTACGATGGACTTGCTGGGCCACTCCGCCTGAGCGACTCATCAACAATCGCGATACTCCAAGCGCCGTAGGCGCGAACAGAAGTTAGCCCGGGGTCCCCGGCGCGCGCTTCGCGAGCTGGGGTGACGCACTGAGGCGAGCGAAAGCGAAGCCGTAAGTGTGGGTAAGCGTGAGCATGAAAATCGAGCCCCGTCGGGGCGACACAAGCGACGTTGTAGCCAACGAAATTTTTAACCCCGCCGGTTCAGGTATTTTAACCATTGCGACAATCTTCCCACCGCGTTAGGATCACCCCATCACCAAACAACTCCAACGATAGCAAGAAACTGCTTTAGAGCTCATGCTAGAGTCAGTCTCGCTTGCTGGATCCGGCCGGCGAATCGTTGAGAATGGAACAATATTTTGTATAGGCCTCTGCCCGGGATTCCTTCCAACCTTTCCCATTCCATACATCGTCTTCCTGAGACCCGCACCGCTCTGAAGTGGGCAATTGCCCTTATCTCTCTAGCAATCTCCTCTGCTGCCTGTCGTTGCCGTCGTTATGCGCAGAAACTCCACGCCCCTAAAGCAAAACCAGCGGTTGCTAACGAAAAAAATGAGGAAAAGAGCACCGTCGAACCGGGCGTTGTCGTGAAAGAAGTTGAAGCCGGACGAGAGGGCGACAAGGCGGGATTGAAAGTCGGTGACGTGATTCTTGGCTGGTCGCGTGGCGATGCCAGCCGGGAAGATTGAATCGCCGTTCGATTTTTTCCAGGTTGTAGTGGAGCAGCGACCAAGGGGAATTGTCCAGCTACGTGGGTTCAGAAATACTCATGAGAGTGTGTGGTCATTGCGATCTGGAGAATGGGGTATAGAAATCGCGTCCTGTTATCCATGGCCCGTTACTTAGAACCTATGACGATTCAGAACGACTTCTTAATTCCGGAAAGAGTGAAGCTGCGGCGCGAAAGTGGGCCGGAAGGAGTTCCACGCCAGACGCGCCTTCCTGGGTTGCTACTTGGGCTGCCTATCTATGAGGCCGGGCTATTTCGGTGGGCGCAGGACTGGACTGAATCAGAATACGCGTATCGAAAGACGCTGTATATTTCGCAGGACCAAAATCCTTTTATCAAAGCACGGGTTCTAAATTCTTTTGGTGGCCTGTACAGTTACAAGGGAGAGACTCGAAAATCACTCGAACAGTTCGACGGGGCAATAAATGCCTTACCCTCAGCTGAACGAGGAACCCTGGTTTATTCTTACTATCTAAATGATCTTGCGATGGCATGGCTGGGACTCGATGAGTTGGAGAAGTCGGAGAAGTATTACCGAGCCGCATGGCAAATCCGAAAACAACTCTCTCCAGGAAGTGTAGAAGAGGCCATTTCTCTGGCTGGACTCGCAAAAATTGCGCTGGAAAAAGGCCATTTGGGAGTGGCAGAGGAATACTACACCAAAGCCTTGGCGGTCGAGATGAGAGAAGGCCTCATCGGATGTGATACCGGTTGTGCGGTAAGTTACATCCTGGATAACTTGGCTGATATCGCAGATCAACGCGGGGATTATGTCGCTGCCGAAAAGTACCTGCTTCTAGCAATCAAAGCTCAAAACCCAATCTACTATAGGGTCGCTCGAGCCGCATTGCTGGGGCAACTCGCAGAAATCGAATTTGAAAAAGGTAACGCGGGTGCTGCCCAACGATATCTGACTAAAGCGCTTCGCGTCGTTAACAAAACTTCGAAATCTGACATCAATCAAGTAGACGTGTTCATCAATGTCGGTGAGGTAGCCCGTGATTTGGGTTTCCTTCGTCTAGCCGAAAAGTACCTCAAAGAAGGCACGGAGAAAGCGCCTGATCTAGGTATTGTCGGTGTCACGCATGTACTTCTCCTCAGTGATCTTGCCGATGTTAATGTCCGGTTGGGAAGGCTTTCAGAGGCTGAGTTGATCTATCAGAAAGCGGCTCAAATGGTTGAAGCGTCAGCACCAGGAACCATTTATGAAGCGGACGCTTTTGCTGGCCTTGGTCGAATCGCTCTTGCACGAGGTCAATTGTCTGTGGCTTGCGAATACCTTGGTAGGGCGCTCACGTCTTTAGAGCTGCAGGCTGCAAATCTCGGGGCCTTAAATACGATTCGAGCGGATTATCGCGCTAAACACGCAAATTATTATCGCGACTATCTTGAAGTCCTTGTTCGGCAGCACAAGATCGAAGAAGCTTTCCAGGTCGTCGAGCGCTCCCGTGCCCGCACTCTTCTCGAAACGCTCTCAGCAGCCACAGTGGATATCCATCAAGGCGCCGATCTCGAACTTGCTCACACGTGAGCACACACTTCAGGCGGAAATCAAAGCGAAGTCTGATCATCGTGTTCACATGCTGACGCAGCAGCACACGCCTGAGCAGATGAAGGCGCTCGAAGCCGAGATCGCGGACGTAACGCGGCAGTACGACGAAGTGGAAGAAAATCTCCGCTCCAGCCAGTCCGAACTATGCGGCCTTGACACAGCCCAAGTCGTTGAGCACGGAAGAAATCCAGAATCAATTGCTGGATAAAGATACAGTGCTGGTTGAGTATTCGCTCGGCGAAAAGCGCAGTTACGCGTTTGTTGTCACGCCCGATTCGCTGACGGCTCATGAATTGCCCAGCCGATTGAAGATTGAACAGGCCGCGCGGCGGTTTCATCGGCTCCTGAAAAGTGCAGGTAGCTCTCCTGCTCAAGTAAGCGCTGCCCCGCCCACCAGTGCAAATCCAGCCAATTCGACTTCGGCAAACGCGACTTCCAAGGCAGCCCAGGCGCAAGCAATTTCGCAAGAGACGCAACGCACCGCCGCATTGCTGAGCCGCATGGTGCTCGATCCCATCGCCACCGAAATCGGAAGACAAACGCCTGCTGATTGTCGCCGACGGCGCGCTTCATTACATCCCATTTACCGCGCTGCCTGAGCCAGCGGCAGCCCATTCAGCGAGTTCAAATCGGCCACCTCTCATCGTCAACCACGAAGTCATTCTTCTTCCTTCGGCTTCTGTACTTGCTGTACTGCGAAAACAGCAAGAGAGAAAGGCAGCGCCTGCGGCCGAAGTTGCGGTGCTCGCTGATCCGGTTTTCGACAAAGCCGACACACGCGTATTGGAAGGGCAGAGGAAAATGCCTCGAGACCGCATGGAAGCAAAGAGCAAGAACGCCACTGCGCCCATTGAGTCGGCCAAGTCGATGTACGACCTGGCAACCCCGCCTCTCACGCGCTCACTAGTCGACGTTGGACTCGGACGCGGCGCCGCGTATCACTTACCTCGGCTGCGCTACACGCGTCGCGAGGCAGAAGCCATTTACGCCGAAGTTCCGCCGGGAAGCGCAATGAAAGCCCTGGACTTTGAAGCCAATCGCGCCACGGCAACCAGCCCTGAACTTAGCCGCTATCGCATTGTGCATTTTGCAACACACGGACTGTTGAACAGCGAACATCCTGAGCTGTCAGGACTTGTTCTGTCTCTGGTAGATCGTAATGGGCGTCCGCAGGATGGCTTTCTCGGACTGCAAGACATTTACAACCTGAATCTTCCCGCAGACCTGGTTGTGCTTAGCGCCTGTGAAACGGGACTGGGCAAAGAGATCAGCGGTGAAGGCCTGGTCGGGACTCACACGCGGCTTCATGTATGCCGGCGCTTCGCGTGTTGTCGCCAGCTTGTGGAAAGTGTCCGATGCGGCCACAGCCACGCTGATGGCGGAATTTTATCGCTCCATGGAGCAGGATCACCTCGCTCCTGCCGCGGCTCTTCGCCAGGCTCAGATAAGCATGTGGAAGCAGAAACGCTGGAACGATCCTTACTACTGGGCGGCTTTCCAGATCCAGGGTGAGTGGAAGTAAGAAACCTTACCACTCATGAACACGGATCACATCTATTCGCGTTCATCCCTGGTAATCGAAGTTGTTTAAATCTATGTTAACTCTTTAGCGTGCTCTCGCCAGAAATCCACCTTGTTTGCGCTCCATGCATCCCACCCTCTGGACCAAATTCATGAGGAGGATCAATGGCAGAGAAGCAATTATCCGGATTCAGAGTAGCCGCAATACTCACTGACGGCGTGGAACAGGTTGAACTATTGGAACCAAAGAAGGCTTTAGAGAATGCTGGCGCGAAAGTAACCGTGGTCTCGCCGAAAGCAGGCCAGCTGCAGGGTTTCAAACATCACGACAAAGCAGACAAGATCCCCGTTGATATGGAGCTCAGCAAAGCCAACCCAGCCGACTTTGACGCCGTGCTGCTTCCTGGGGGCGTCATCAACGCTGACGCACTCCGCATGGAGAAAAAAGCACAGGATTTTGTGCGCGTGATTGACGAGGCAGGAAAGCCGATCGCGGTAATTTGTCACGGTCCATGGCTGCTGGTTTCGGCCGATCTAATGGATGGTCGCACCATCACCAGCTGGCCAACTCTTCAGGATGACATCCGAAATGCCGGCGCTGAGTGGGAAGACAAGCAAGTCTTGCGTGACGATAACTGGGTGAGTAGCCGCAAGCCGGATGACATCCCGGCTTTCAACCGGGAGATGATCAGCCTTTTCAGTCAAAGCGTAGACCAGGGCAGCAGAGTAGCATAAACCAACCAGATTACGAAAATATGTGCCCGCCATGATGGCGGGCTTTTTCTTGGCGACTGTGAAAATTTGCTTCGTCTACAGACGTGTGCTGGTAAAGGCATCCGTTTCAGCTTGGCATCGATGGCGATGTAAGATACCAAGCATTACCCGGGCCGTCCTCTATTTCGTGGCCCTTCATTTTTTCGTGTGTAACTTTTTCGCGCATGAAGAATCCCAATACCAGTCACGGTCAGGCGAAGGTTTCCCCGGAACAACCTAACCCAACGGCAGGACAGGAGACCTCACTGAGCAAGCCAGTTGAAGTATCCAGTGAAGAGGCCACCATCCGGCGGGTCCAGAACGGCGAAAGCGACCTTTTTTACGGCTTGATTCGCCCCTATGAGCAACGCATGTATGGCACGGCGTTTGCCATCCTTCGCAATGAAGCCGATGCAGAAGATGTGGCCCAGGAGGCGGTACTGAAGGCATTTCAGCACATCCGGCAGTTTCGCGGGGAAGCAAAATTCAGCACATGGCTTATCCAGATTACGATCAATGAGGCGCGTATGCGGAAGAGGAAAGAACATTCCCATATCTATGAAGCCATCGCGGAACGCGCTGACGAAGAGGGGAACTACACTCCGCGGGATTTTGCTGACTGGCGCGAAATACCATCAGAAACCCTGGAAAGAGCAGAGATTCGAAATCTGCTGGCCAGAGCGCTGGCGTCGCTTGCGGACAAATACCGTGAAGTATTCGTTTTGCGGGACATGCAGCATATGAGTATTGAAGAAACGGCGTCGACTCTCGGCATTTCAACTGCTTCGGTAAAGACCCGTCTCCTGCGGGCGCGCCTGATGCTTCGTGACCTTCTCGCTCCAGGACTCAATGGCGACTGGAAGACCAAGTTGTCCTTCGCAAAGGGGACCAAGCCATGGTCGTGAATTGCGAACACGTCTGGAGTGAGGTTTCCAACTATCTGGATGATGAGGTCACGCCTGAGCTGCGGGCGGCCATGGAAGAACATCTGCGTGGCTGCAAACACTGCTCGGCAGTAATCGCTGGAACACGCAATGTTATACAGCTCTACGGCGACCAGCGCCTGCTGGAAGTGCCGGGTGGCTTCAGTGAACGCATGGAGCAACGGCTCAAAACCAGATTGTCCGTGCCGATGGAGCCTATGCTGGCGCACAAACGTAAGACGCCGGCTTCTGAAATCAATCTCGCCTGGACGCGTCGTGGTTTTCTGGGATGGATTGGCGCTGCCGCCGCCACGGTTTTATTGGCGGGAATCTTTGAAATGAACAAGTCTTCGAATTCCACACAGACCAGTTTGCGATCACAACATGCTCAGCCTGCTACCGGCGTACCACCGGACATGGTCGTAGTGGTTTCCACTGCGGGAAAGATTTTCCATCGGCCGGGCTGCAAGTTCATCCTTGATCATGACAATACACAGACCATGCCCGCCAGTGAAGCGCTGCGCGCAGGATTCACACCATGTATCCGCTGCATGAAGAAGTATCTGATTCGCAGTACCTGAATGAAGCTGTGGTGCCTCCATCAGAATCAGTATGAGGCGGTTGGACCGATTCAGGCCACCTGTTTGGGCTTAGGCTGTACGGGCACGGGGCGTAGCTTTACGTAAACTTCACCGCTACGAACTTCAATGGGATGCACATCAATCTTCTCTTCCGCCGGACCCGCCACCACTCTTCCGGTCTGTATGTCGAATTGTGATCCATGCCACGGACACTGTACCGTGCCGCCAATCAAGGTTCCGTCGCAGAGCGAGCCGCCGCGGTGAGTGCAGGAGTCATTGAAAGCGAACAATCCCTGCGAACACTTTCCCACCACCACGCGTTGCTGGCCGACAATGGCCAGCAGCATTTGCCCATCAGCAAGTTCACTCTGGTTGCAAACTGGACGGTCCCAGCCGGAGAGCGTTCGCTCTTTGAATTTTCCCGCTCCGGCGTAGCGATGGTCCACTCCAATCTGGTTTCGATAGACCAGAGTTCCGCCCATCCAGCCGGAGAAGCCAAGCATCACTGCTCCCGCTGCCAGCAGGAACATTGTTATACCGTCCGGTCTGGAGAGCGCTGATCCCTGCCGGTAGGCAATGTAGATGTAGAGCAGCAGCGCCGCAACATTGATGGAACCGTGGAGCAGACCACGACGTTTGGCACTGGATCGCGGCGGAACCACGGTCAGCCAGTCGAGCGTTCCCGGCACCGCGGCCAGGACCGCGCCCACACATCCGGCGATCACGCAATAAAATCCCGCCGCCCACAGCGTTGCCGCGCCACGGCTGATTCCGATCAGGTCAAACACCAGCGCCGCGATCCATAGTCCAATCGGAAATGTGACCAGCATCGGGTGTATAGGATGTGCGGCAATTGCCGCCTTTGAACGCATTCGGGGCCTCCCAGGCTCACTTTCTTGGGATACGGTTACAAGCATCCGGAGATGCCTCTGCTTTTCGTTACCCCGATCCTGACTCTTTCTCTTTCCCTTTCCCTGTGTTTAATTTCTAATCGAACTTCTCATGAGCATCTGGTTCTGGGTCATTTTCAATGCGGTCATTCTGGCGTTGCTGTTCCTGGACTTGGCAGTCTGGAACCGCAAAGGCCGCACTATTCCATTCAGGCAGGCGTTGATCAGCAGCGTCTTTTGGGTACTCCTGGCCGGGGCCTTTGCATTGTTTATTCATCTCCGAATGGGCCCCGGAAAGGCGCTTGAGTTCACTACCGGGTACCTGGTGGAAGAAGCCCTGAGTGTCGATAACCTTTTTGTTTTCATCCTCCTGTTTAAATATTTCAAAGTCCCACCTGAGCAGGAAAGATCCGTCCTTTTCTGGGGAATCATTGGCGCTCTGATCATGCGGGGTATTTTTATTGTGGCGGGCGTAGCACTGGTCACGCGCTTTCACTGGATTCTTTACTTGTTCGGCGCGTTTCTGGTTTATACCGGTTTCAAGCTATTGCGCGCCGATGACGGTCAGGTGGATCCTTCCAGGAATCTGGTCCTGAAGTGGTCACGCAGACTCCTGCCGGTGACGGACGAATACGCTGGTGGAAAGTTCTTCTATCGCAGCGGTGGCCGGCTGCTTGTGACGCCGCTTTTCATCGTTCTGCTGATCGTAGAAACCACGGACATTCTGTTCGCCACCGATTCCATTCCCGCCATTCTCGCCATTAGCAGTGATCCGTTTGTCGTCTACACGTCCAATGTCTTTGCGATCCTGGGCTTGCGATCACTCTTCTTTGCTTTATCTGGAATGATGAAGCTCTTCCATTACCTGAATTATGGGCTGGCCGTGGTGTTGATGTTTATCGGCGCCAAGATGCTCGTCTCATTCCGGTATCATCTGCCCACATGGGTAGCGCTTCTGGTGATCGCTGCGGCATTGGGAATATCGGTGCTGGCTTCGCTGGTGTTTCCGGAAAAGGAAGAAGAGACTAGTTCGGCAGACCGCCCTGACGTGCATTCATAAGGAGAGCCACCTGTTCCGGAGTGAAATTATCTGACTTCCGGAAGTGTGGCCGCACCGTCTTTTGGGCTTCTACTTTCGCAGTTTTCTCGTCGCCCATCAGGTTGAGTTCATGGAAAGACCAGTAACGTGTCTGTCCGGACTCGTGCTTCTGGTTCAGGTAAGAAGGTTCGTGTTCTGTGCTGAGTGCCAGGGCCTTTTCAAAGGCGTCCTGGTGCGAATCGGCGAAGATGACTCTGGTCTTTCGGTGCACCACGTTGCGGACGCTGCCGCTCAATATCAACTCTTCAATCAATTCCGCGATAAACCAGCGGGCGTTCTCGGGGGAGTCAGCCATCTCCATCCTTTTCAATCATTTGCCGATTGCACACCGCTATCTTCAGCGGTTGGGGGTGCAGCGACAGATTTCGGCATTTCAAACAAATGCCCGTCTAGTGAATAAGTGTAGCAAAAGGACACCTGAAATAGAGGTAACTAAACTTTATTTGCACAATGGATTAATAAATTTAATTTGGGGTGCCAGTATTGTATTTTTAGGCCGTATGTCAGGATCCGGGGAGAACAGGTAAGAGATAAGCATTATTCCAGGACCGCGCACAGAATCTAGTTTGCAAATAGAGCTAATTGAGACAGATCGCAGTTATCGACGCCAAATGAACTTGTGCTGGCGTAAGCTGGGCGCGCTTTGGTAAGGGCAGGAATTGCGGCAGTCTCCCTTCAAGCCGAAATTGGGCCTTTGGAGGGGTCCCCCTGATCCAACCCAAATTCAGGAGCATGCATCAAATTTCACAATTAGTGAAGATACGAGCCTGACTTGTATCACGATGTACATCATTTCTATCGTTCTATTTTTCTTTATTTTGTCTGTAGCACCGGGCTAGGTGATAAAAAGATTCAGCCAAGAGTGGAAAACATTTAGTCTCGTTGCAAGCTGCTGAAGTACTATTACGCGCACATTGTCTGAGACGTCTATGGCCGCCCCTTCCGAAGAATATAGAATTAGTGTGTCAGGCGATAACTGCTATTTGACTTCGCACGTTCAAATAGTGCGGATCAGCCCCACCCTGCGTACTGCAAGACGCTGTGCGTCCGCCTCTCCCCTGGAAAAAAGAAAACGCCAATGAAAAAGAACACTTCGAACTCATCAACTGCCGCAGCGGTTGCGAAAAAGTCGACTGAGGTTATTGAGAATAATGGTCACTCGGCTGGCGCGGTTGGCCCGGTTGACGCGCCGGCCGCCGACCTGACGGTTATTCTGTCTTCCCTGCAAAAGATGCAGGACGGTGACTTCTCCATTCGACTGCCCGGCACCTGGATAGGCCTCGCCGGCAAAATTGCGGATACGTTCAACAATATTGTTGCTGCCAATGAGCAGATGTCACGCGAACTGAAACGCGTCGGCCAGGCTGTGGGAAAGGAAGGCAGAACGCGCGAACGTACCCGTTTCCATCAGACCCGTGGCGCATGGGGCGATATGGAAGGCTCGGTCAATACGCTGGTGGAAGACCTGCTGCGACCGACGACGGAAGTTACCCGCGCGATCGCCGCCGTGGCCCAGGGAAATCTTACCCAGACCGTTCGTCTCGACGTGGATGGACGTCCCCTGGAAGGCGAATTCCTTCGCTCTGCCAACATCGTCAATACGATGATTCAGCAGCTCAGCATCTTCACTTCCGAAGTGACGCGCGTGGCGCGCGAAGTGGGTACTGACGGAAAGCTGGGCGGTCAGGCAAAGGTTCCCGGCGTCGCTGGAACGTGGAAAGATTTGACCGATTCGGTGAACTCCATGGCCAGCAATTTGACCGGCCAGGTGCGTAACATCGCCGAAGTAACCAACGCCGTAGCCAGCGGCGACCTTTCTCGCAAGATCACCGTGGACGTGCGCGGCGAAATTCTGCAACTTAAAGAAGCCATCAACACCATGGTGGATCAGTTGCGCTCCTTCGCTTCCGAAGTGACGCGCGTGGCCCGCGAAGTTGGTACTGACGGTAAGCTCGGCGGTCAGGCCGTGGTGCCCGGTGTGGCCGGAACCTGGAAGGATCTTACTGACTCCGTAAACGCCATGGCCGGTAACCTCACGGCCCAGGTTAGAAACATTGCCGAGGTCACCACCGCCGTGGCCCGCGGCGACCTCTCCCGCAAGATCACCGTGGACGTGAAGGGCGAAATTCTCGAACTCAAAGACACCATCAATACGATGGTCGATCAGTTAAACGGCTTCGCCGGCGAAGTAACGCGTGTGGCCCGCGAAGTGGGAACGGAAGGAAAGCTCGGCGGCCAGGCGCAGGTGCCCGGTGTGGCCGGAACCTGGAAAGATCTTACTGACAACGTAAATTTCATGGCCAGCAACCTGACTGGCCAGGTGCGTAACATCGCTGAAGTGGCAACGGCCATCGCCAACGGCGATCTCTCCCGCAAAATCACGGTGGACGTACGCGGCGAAATCCTCCAGCTCAAAGAAACCCTCAACACCATGGTGGACCAGCTCAACAGGTTCGCCGGCGAAGTTACCCGTGTGGCTCGCGAAGTAGGAACGGAAGGCCGGCTTGGTGGTCAGGCAAACGTGCCTGGTGTGGCCGGAACGTGGAAAGATCTCACGGACTCGGTGAACTCCATGGCCGGTAACCTTACGGCGCAGGTACGTAACATCGCCGAAGTGACCACCGCCGTGGCCAGCGGCGATCTCTCCCGCAAGATCACCGTGGACGTGAAGGGCGAAATTCTCGAACTCAAGAACACCATCAATACCATGGTGGACCAGCTCAACGCGTTCGCCGGTGAAGTTACGCGTGTGGCCCGCGAAGTGGGTACGGCAGGTATGTTGGGCGGCCAGGCAGAGGTGCCGGGCGTCGACGGTACGTGGAAAGATCTCACGGACAACGTGAACTTCATGGCCAGCAATCTGACTGGTCAGGTACGTAACATCGCTGAAGTGGCAACGGCTGTGGCCCGCGGCGATCTATCCCGCAAGATCACCGTGGACGTAAAGGGCGAAATTCTCGAACTAAAAGACACCATCAACACGATGGTGGATCAGTTGCGCTCCTTCGCATCAGAAGTTACCCGCGTCGCCCGCGAAGTGGGAACGGACGGCAAACTTGGTGGTCAGGCGCAGGTGCCCGGAGTCGGCGGTACGTGGAAAGATCTCACTGACTCAGTGAACTCCATGGCCAGCAACCTCACCGGCCAGGTGCGTAACATCGCGGACGTGGCGACAGCTATCGCAAACGGCGACTTGTCGAAGAAGATTACGGTGAACGTCAGCGGTGAAATTCTGCTGCTGAAAGAAACCATCAACACCATGGTGGACCAGCTAAACGCGTTCGCCGGTGAAGTAACGCGTGTGGCCCGCGAAGTGGGAACGGAAGGCCGTCTTGGCGGCCAGGCCAACGTGCCTGGTGTGGCCGGAACGTGGAAGGATCTCACCGATTCCGTAAACTCCATGGCCGGCAACCTGACCGGCCAGGTGCGTAACATCGCCGAAGTGACTACCGCTGTGGCCAGAGGCGATCTATCGCGCAAAATCACGGTAGACGTGAAGGGCGAAATTCTCGAACTCAAGAACACCATCAATACCATGGTGGATCAGCTCAACGCGTTTGCCGGTGAAGTTACACGCGTAGCCCGCGAGGTGGGTACTGACGGCAAACTCGGCGGTCAGGCGCAAGTGCCGGGTGTCGCCGGAACGTGGAAGGATCTCACAGACAATGTGAACTTCATGGCCAGCAACCTGACTGGCCAGGTGCGTAACATCGCTGAAGTGGCGACGGCTATCGCAAACGGTGACTTGTCCAAGAAAATCACCGTAGACGTACGCGGAGAAATTTTGCAGCTCAAGGAAACGCTCAACACCATGGTTGAGCAGTTGCGCTCGTTCGCTGCGGAAGTAACGCGCGTGGCCCGCGAAGTGGGTACTGACGGTAAGCTCGGCGGGCAGGCAAACGTGCCCGGCGTCGGCGGTACGTGGAAGGATCTTACTGACTCAGTGAACGCCATGGCGGGTAACCTCACCGGTCAGGTGCGTAACATCGCTGAAGTAACCACGGCCGTGGCCAGAGGCGATCTCTCCCGCAAAATCACGGTAGACGTGAAAGGCGAAATTCTCGAGCTCAAGAACACCATCAACACCATGGTGGACCAGCTCAACGCCTTCGCTGCTGAAGTAACCCGCGTGGCCCGCGAAGTGGGTACTGACGGTAAGCTCGGCGGCCAGGCCAAGGTGCCTGGTGTCGCCGGTACGTGGAAAGATCTTACCGACAACGTAAACGTCATGGCCGCGAACCTCACCGAGCAGGTGCGCGGTATCGTGAAAGTGGTGACCGCCGTGGCTAACGGCGAACTCACGCAGAAGTTGACGGTGAATGCCAAGGGTGAAGTGGCTGCTCTGGCCGAAACCATTAACAACATGACGAACACGCTGGCTACGTTCGCCGATCAGGTGACCACCGTGGCCCGCGAAGTGGGTGTGGAAGGGCGACTTGGCGGACAGGCCAACGTGCCCGGCGCGTCCGGTACGTGGAAGGATCTCACCGGTAACGTAAACCTTCTGGCCGATAACCTTACCAACCAGGTGCGCGCTATCGCTGAAGTGGCAACCGCCGTGACCAAAGGCGATTTGACGCGGTCGATTCAGGTGGAAGCCAGCGGCGAAGTGGCCGAGTTGAAAGACAACATCAACACGATGATTGATAACCTTCGTCTCACCACGGAGCGCAATACCGAGCAGGACTGGTTGAAGACCAACCTCGCCAGGTTTACCGGCATGTTGCAGGGTCAACGTGATCTCACCACGGTGGGCCGCATGTTGCTCTCAGAATTGGCGCCGCTGGTGAACGCGCAACAAGGCGTCATTTATCAGATGGAGGCGGAAGAGTCGGGCAGCATGACGTTGCTGTCAGCTTTCGCCAATGGTCCTGAAGGCCATCTGCAACAGCTTAAGACCGGTGAAGGGCTGGTTGGTCAGTGCGCCGCAGATAAGCGTCGCATGCTGATCACGGACATGCCTCCGCACACCGTCCCCGTTCGTTCTGGATTGTTTGAGGCCATCCCACGCAACGTGATCGTGCTGCCGGTACTGTTTGAGGATCGCGTGAAGGCCGTAATTGAACTGGCTTCGCTCAGTGCTTTCACTGCGTCGCATCTGTCGTTCCTTGAGCAATTAACTGCCAGCATCGGCATCGTGCTGAACAGCATTGAAGCCACCATGCAGACGGAAGGCCTGCTGAAACAATCGCAACAGTTGGCCACTGAGCTGCAAACTCAGCAGAAAGAATTGCAGCAGACCAACGAGCAGCTGGCACAAAAAGCCCAGCAGCTTGCCGAACAGAACGTGGAAGTGGAACGCAAGAACCAGGAAATCGAACAGGCACGCCGCGCTCTGGAAGAAAAGGCCAAAGAGCTGGCGTTGACCTCGAAGTACAAATCGGAATTCCTGGCCAACATGTCGCATGAGTTGCGCACGCCGCTGAACAGCATTCTGGTCCTGGGCCAGCAGCTTTCTGATAATCCGGATGCCAACCTCACTCCCAAGCAGGTTGAGTTCGCTCGCACCATTCACGGAGCGGGTACTGATTTGCTCAACCTCATCTCTGACATCCTTGATTTGTCGAAGATCGAATCCGGTACGGTCTCTGTGGAAGCGGAAGAGGTCTTCTTTGGCAGCCTCCTTGATATGGTGGGCCGTCCGTTCCGTCATGAAGCTGAGGCCAGGAAGCTCAGCTTTGAAATGCACCAGGATAACAATCTCACCCGCAGTCTGGTTACGGACTCCAAGCGCTTGCAGCAAGTGTTGAAGAACCTGTTGTCAAACGCTTTCAAGTTCACCGAACACGGCGGCGTAAGACTGTCAGTGTCCCTGGCCGGCAGCGGTTGGAGCAAAGACCACCCGATTCTCGGGGGAGCGGCATCAGTGGTCGCCTTCGAGGTATCCGATACTGGTATCGGTATTCCGCAGGAAAAGCAACGAATTATCTTCGAGGCTTTCCAGCAGGCGGATGCAGGTACCAGCCGCAAATACGGTGGAACTGGCCTCGGTCTGGCCATCAGCCGTGAACTTGCCAGCCTGCTGGGCGGTGAAATACAGCTTCACAGCACACCTGGCAAGGGAAGCACGTTCACGTTGTATCTGCCTCAGACCTATGTTGGCCCCATTTCAACCACTAGCGCCGGCGATCGGAATGCAGCGACCAACTCTCAGGCAGCGTTGGCGACTCTTGCCATCGCGGAACAGCCTGTGGAGCGCATTGAAGATGATCGCGATGATCTTCAGCCCGGTGATAACGTGTTGCTCATCGTGGAGGATGATCCGCATTATGCGCGTCTGCTCTGTGATTTGGCGCGTGATAAGGAATTCAAAGTGTTGGTGGCGATGCGTGGAACGGAAGCGCTTTCTCTTGCCCGTGAGTTCCACCCCGCTGCAATATCTCTGGATGTTTTTCTGCCAGACATGCTCGGTTGGACGGTGTTGAACCACCTGAAACAGGACCCGGGCACGCGTCACATTCCAGTGCAGATGCTGACCATGGATGAAGATTGGCACCACGGCTTGTCCCGCGGAGCGTTCTCATTCGTTACCAAGCCGACAAGCACTGACGGAATTGATGCTGCCCTGGATCGCATCAAGGAATATGCCAGGCCGCGCCGCAAGCAACTGCTGGTGGTAGAAGACAATCCCGCCGAGCAGTTGAGTATCCGCGAGCTCCTGGGATATGACGATGTGGATGTGACTGTTGCTGATACCGGAACAGAAGCGTTGAATCTGCTCAAACAGCGGCCGTTTGATTGCGCCGTGCTCGATCTGCGGCTGCCTGATATGTCCGGCTTTCAAGTGTTGGAACGACTGCGTGATGAGGCTGAAGTGCGCGATCTTCCTGTGGTTGTGTTTACCGGCAAGGAACTTTCCGCGGAAGAAGATGCGCGGCTGCACACCCTGGCTCGCAGCGTGGTAGTGAAAGACGTTGAATCACCCGAACGGCTACTTGACGAAACGGCCCTATTCCTCCATCGTGTGGTTGCTGATCTGCCTGCGGAAAAACAGCGTATGCTGGATCGGCTGCACAGATCGGATGAAGCGCTGGTGGGCAAGAAAGTACTGGTGGTGGATGATGACGTCCGCAACATTTTCGCGCTGAGCAGCGTTCTTGAACGCCGTGGAATGACCGTACTGACGGCGGGCACTGGCAGGGAAGCTATCGCAACCCTGGAGTCAACTCCAGATCTGGCCATTGTGTTGATGGATATCATGATGCCGGAAATGGATGGATACGAAACCATGCAGGTGATCCGCCAGAATCCTGCATGCAGGCGTTTGCCCATCATCGCCCTTACAGCCAAGGCGATGAAAGGCGATCGCGAGAAGTGTCTGGAAGCTGGTGCATCAGAGTATCTGGCGAAGCCAGTCAATACAGATCAGCTGCTCTCAGCACTTCGCATGTGGTTACATAGATAAAACCGGGAACCCACTTATGCGTGCAAACGATAAAGTCAACATCCTGATGGTCGATGATCAGCCCGCCAAGCTGCTCAGCTACGAGGCTATTCTCGGCGATTTAGACGAGAATCTCATCAAGGCCTCATCCGGGCGCGAGGCTCTGGAGGTATTGCTCAAGACCGATGTAGCGGTGGTGTTGATGGACGTAAGCATGCCGGAGATGGATGGCTTTGAGATGGCAGAAATCATCCGCCAGCATCCGCGATTTCAAAAAACCGCCATCATCTTTATTTCGGGTGTTCATCTCACGGACCTGGACCGTCTCAAGGGGTATGAACGCGGCGCCGTGGATTACATCTCGGTACCGGTTGTCCCCGCGGTACTGCGGGCCAAGGTAAGTGTATTTGCAGAGTTGCATCGCAAGACCCGGCAACTGGAAGCGCTTAACCGCGAACTGGAAGAACGGGTCAATGAGAGGACGGAAGAACTCAGGGAGAGTGAAACTCTGTTCCGGACGCTGTCCAACTCCATTCCGCAATTGGCCTGGATGGCGAATGCTGACGGTTCAGTCTTCTGGTATAACCAGCGCTGGTATGAGTACACCGGATCCTCGCCGGACGGCGCGCACAATCGCACATGGCGGAATGCCCATCATCCTGATCACGTTGATCGCGTGTTGACCAGCATCCGTCACTCGTGGAAAACCGGTGAACCATGGGAAGATACATGTCCGCTCCGCGGCCATGATGGCCAATATCGCTGGTTCCTCTCCCGCTCCGTTCCCATGCATGACTCGCATGGAAAAATCGTGCGTTGGTTCGGCACCAGCACCGACATCAGCGGACAGATCGCCGCAGAGGAAAAAATCCGCCAGCTAAACGCCGATCTCAAACAGCGAATCATTGAGCTGGAAACCGTTATGCAGGTTCTGCCCGTCGGTGTAGCGGTGGCACAAGATCCCGAATGCCTCGTAGTGACCGGGAATGCGGCGTTGGGTGAAATGCTGGGTATAAAGCAGTCGGACAACATGTCAATGACTCCGCCACTTGCTTCCCGCTTGCCGTTCGAAATGACCCGAAATGGGACCACGATTCCCGGCGATGCTCTTCCCCTTCAGAAGGCGGCACGCACGGGACTCCCGGTAGGAAACAGCGAAATGGAGGTTCGCCGCGATGACGGCAAAGTCATGCAGGTACTCATGACTGCGAACCCTTTGTTGGACGACGATGGCACAGTTCGCGGAGCCGTAGCCGCGATGTTCGATGTCACGGAGCGGAAACAGATGGAAGACACGCTGCGTGAAAGAGCTGACTTGCTGGATCTGGCGTCAGAAGCTGTCATGGTCCGCGATTCTTCCGGCGTGCTCCAGTTCTGGAACGTGGGCGCGGAATCCTTGTACGGATGGAAGCGCGATGAGGTGATTGGCAAAAACGTACATGAGATTTTAAGGACGGTCTATCCGGTAGCAGCCCGAGAGATAGATTCGCGGCTGATCGCCACCGGAAGATGGGACGGGAATCTCATTCAGTTCACCAGGGATGGCCGGGAAGTAACGGTGGCAAGCCGCCAGGCGATC
>CAVWJV010000002.1:0-245952 GCA_963755365.1 Terriglobia bacterium
GAGACCGACCGTAAACCAGGCGTTCTCAAGGCTGCTCGCAGAAGGCTATCTTCAAGCCCGGAAATGGTCTGGCATAACCAAGAACGGCGGTAGCATCCTCACCTATCGCCTGGGTTATAGGTGTGAACTTCCCGTTGAATTTCTTCCGCACTAACCCGTACGACGTGATTAGCGGGAGCTGCCGCTGCCCAGCCGCCACTGTCATCAACTTCCACCCAGTGACCGGGCAGACGACTTCCGGTAAATGCCGGTACCCAAACCCAATGTTTACCTTTCGTTACGGTTACAGACGCGCGCGTTTGTTTGAGCTCAAAATTCAGCTGTGTCGATTCACCTGGTTCGAGCGTCGTATTATTGATGGAAGCCTTCACGGCACCATTCACAACCAGTGTCACCCGGTAATTGCCTGGCGCGAGACCTTCTAAACTGTAACGGCCGTTTACATTCGTTTTAACCGTCGTGAGCAATCCGCCAGTGTTTGTCGCTTCAATCCGGATATCGGCGCCTTGAATCGGATGCCCCTTAGCATCCTTGACGATTCCCTGCAGTCCGGGACCCGCGGCGGATGCACTTGCGACAAAAAGCGTGACCCCAATAAAACCAATCCAAATAGATTTGATAAACATAATAAGAAAGAGGGTGGCAACGTGGCAAACGCACAATGTCCAGTTCGCCAATTTCGATGTGGCCAGTTTGCGCGTCATCTGGTTTTGTTCGGCGCGCTTTTGCGTTGCCTATTAGGGCAGCATCTCATGTTGAGAAAGCATTCTCTGGATGCGAAAGTCGCGTCGGGAAATGAATGGCGCAATCTATGGGCGCACAGGCTCAGCGGTCTCAAAGCAGCGGCGGCGTCGTTTAGTCATGTCGTTCGAAATGGTGCGGCTGGATCGCGCGTCGTCCGAGCCACTTCATCAACAGTTGTATCGTCAAATACGAGAAGAACTTGAGAGTGGCAGCTTTGATTCAAGCGCTTCCCGTGTGCCTTCCTCACGAGCTCTCGCTGCGACTCTCGGGATTTCGAGACCGACCGTAAACCAGGCGTTCTCAAAGCTGCTTGCAGAAGGCTATCTTCAAGTCCGGAAACGGTCTGGTATCTTTGTCGCCGAGCATTTACCGGCGACTTTTCTGAAAGCTGCAAGGCTGGCGACGACCGCGCGCACCGAGCATTCCCCCGCGTGTCGCTCGACGAGTCACGAGAATGACCGATTTTCGCAACGGCCGACAACTCGATGTCGGCATTGGCGGCCCGCCATCTGTCACGCTCATCGCCGGGTTGCCGGCCGTGGATGAATTCCCGATCGCTGTTTGGGAACGCTTGCGCGAGCAGGTTTTGGCGCAAAAGGGAGCGCACCTGTTGCGCTATGCCTCGAGCCGTGGCGACATCGAACTACGGAAGGCAATAGCTGCTTACCTGTGCGACTTCCGCGGCGCCAATTGTCATCACGACCAGGTCGTAGTCGTAGGCGGCATGCAGCAGGGCATGCTGGCGTGCGCACTCGCGTTAATCAATGAAGGTGAAGTGGGATGGATCGAAGATCCCGTCTTCCTTCAGGCACGTAATGTTTTGGCTTTTGTCGGGGCCAAAATCGTCCCGCGCCCGATCGATCGTGAGGGGCTGGTAATCGGGAAGTGCTCACGGCAAAATTCTCCGAGACTCATTCTCGTCACACCGTCGCACCAGTTTCCCTTGGGTGTGACAATGAGCTTGAAGCGGCGGAAAGCTCTTATCGAGTTCGCGGAGTCGCGCGACGGCTACATCCTGGAGGATGATTATGATTCGGAGTTTCGCTTCGATGGGCCGCCGCTGCCATGTCTCCAAGGTTTGGACAATGCCGGCCGGGTGATTTATGCCGGCACTATGAGCAAGATCCTTTATCCATCGCTGCGCCTCGGTTTTCTGGTCGCACCGCCACAACTTGTCGACACCCTCGTCAAGGTGCGCGCTGTCATGGACCAGCACTCTCCGGCGATTGATCAAGCTACCCTGGCGCGTTTCATCACCGAAGGATTTTTCCTCAGCCATGTGAAACGGATCCGCGAACTCTATGCCCAGCGACGCGTATTCTTTATCCAACAATTCCAAAAATGGCTGGGCGACTATTTCGATCTGGAAGTAACGCCAGCCGGTTTGCACTTCGTTGCCTGGCTCCGACGCGCGGAAGACTTACCGTTATTCATGCGTGCTCGTGAGCAAACCGGCGTTTGGCCCCGCCCTCTTTCTTTCTTCTGCATCAAGGCTCAGTTGGATCCGGCATTCGTCTTTGGATATGCGGCCTGGTCGCAAGCGCAAATTGAACAAGGTTTGGCAAAGCTAGCATCGGCGGTTAAACAACTGAAGCAGCGCGGCGCGGGAAACGGTTCATCGTTGCAAATCCACCTCTCACCTGTTACGAGTCCATACTGGCCGTCGACAGCTGTCCGATCAAATTAACTGCCTAACGAAATTGGATGAGAAACAGCCAGGCCCTTTCGAGCCCACGCGATAATCAGAAAGACTTGCGCACGCAGCCAGTCGCTTGCGGCTCATTCGCGAAGCGCGCCGTCGTCCACTTGATAAGCAACTCCTCGAGCGGCGTACCGGGCTGGACAATCGTGAGGTGGTCGCGCCCGGCGAATGTCCAATACTCGAGTCGTTGACCCGCAGCGCAGCGCTCTTCGACATACGCGTCGGTGGCAGACGGCGGCACGACGATGTCCGAGAGACCTTGCGCGATGACGACGGGAGCCTGTATCGGACCGTTCGCCGTGTTCTGCTCAAGCCGAGCTTGGAGCGCTTTGTTCGAACTCGTCGCCAATGCTGGACCGTCGAACGTCGCCGCCAGTGCCTCGATGCGTTGCGGGTCCTCGGGCGGGACAAAGGCGCATAAGTTCACTATCTGACGCGCAGCATCGAGCGCCTCGGGCCGAAGCGCTTGCTCGAATGTGATGTCAGGGTAGAACCGGCTGTACGACAGCGCGAGATACGGTCCAAACCGCTTGTCTATCTCGACGTTCATCGCGAGAATGTTCTTAATGTTCGCGGCCGGTGCGATGGCCGCGACGCCGAGGATTTCGAGGTCCGGCGCGTAGCGCGGCCCCGACAATGCCGGTCCAAAGTGCTGCGTGTCCCCCCTGCGAGTAACCCCAAACGACCATGCGTTTGTCGAGCGTAAGCTCTGACATCTGCCGCGCGGCACGAACCGAATCGAGCGTCGCGCGCGCTTCGCCTTCGCCGATCAGGTACGGATGCGGGCCACCCTTCTCTGCGAAGGAGTAATCTGTCGCGACCACGACCCAGCCAGCCATCACGATCCGGTCGCGCCAGGGGATGCCCTTCGTCGGCGTCGACAAAAGCGACGGCATGCATTTCTGCAGCAGGCCCGTCGTAGCATGCTCCCATGCGATGACAGGACGTGGGCCTGTGGGAGGATCGGTCGGCGCGAACACGGTCGCGACCGCCGTCGCTGGCGTGCTGTCGTCCACAGTGGTTGCATAAAGGATGCGCCAGCCTCGGACGCCGGCTGGCAGTATCACGTCCTTGAGCGGCTCGCTCCGCAGTAACGCGCCAGGCTTGCGCGGCACGTCCGACGGCGGATCGTAGAATGCATCTGGCGCGTGCGCAGTGATGCTCGCGCGAAACGCTTGCGGGTGTCGGCGTTGCGCTCGACTCTGACGACGCTCGGTTGGGCCGATTGCAGCCAGCTCCGGCGAGCAAAACAAGCAGCACCGCAGAGCCAATCGGACGAAGCCCAGCAAAGTTCATAAGTCCCTTCTCCCAGCAAGCTGTGATCCGCTGTCCATCTGCGGGGGAGACGACCTAACGAGACACAGAGAAGCTACGGCAAAATATCGTACTTACTGAAGCTTCTCATCGCCAGCGTGGCTTCTGCAAGGCTTCTTCATCGCGGGCGATCCTCCGACGGAGATAAAAATAGAACCAAACGATTACGAAGCTCACAGCAATCGCGAGCGCGCCGAAGATGTGTGCGCCATGCTCGGAAAGTACCATGACGTCTGAGGGAAGATAACGAAAGCTCTGTTGGAATGCGACCAGAGTGCCGCGCTGAAAAAGCATCGCTACACCGGGAAAGAAAAATAACCCGGCGACCACTAACACTTCCCAAGGATCGTTCTTTCGTCGAGTCCGACCCCGTCCTGAACTCTTCATCATCTAACGAGAAAAAGCTCAGCCCCCGCTGGCGGGAGCGAGCTCTGCTAAGATCGACAACTGTTCCATAAAATTAAATTCAGACATCGGAACGGCCAGCGGCTGGTTAGATGACTTGCGTCGCATCACCCGACAGCCAACGAGCAAAGCTGCTGCCACTAAAGGCACTGTTACAAGAATGAGAAATGGCCCGAACAGATAGGCTGAACTCGTAATCGGGTCCTGCCATGACCACTCCTCAGCACTACCAAATCGCCACTCCAGCATGCCAAAAAGCACCACACTTGCGATGACGCCGCAGAAAAGACTGATCGCAACTCGACCGCGACACAAAATGCCGAGAAGTGCTCCAACAACTACCGAGACGCAGATAACACAAACGAAAAAGCCGATAGCGGATGATTTCATCTAACGAGAATAAGATCAGCGACGGCAGGGCGTCGTGGCAAACACGCTGAACGCATTTCCGGGTGGGGCTGTTGGCTTCATCGATTGGTTAGAATCGGATCCTCACAAAACAGATCGATAACGTCTAGACGGTTCCACGCGTCCCGGCCCGGTAAACGGGATGTCGCGGTAAGTTGGATCAGTTCTACGTTGATAATACGAAACCTGCATCCGTCGGCTGAGTAGATGCGTCGATAACATCCCATCTCTCGCGTCTGCCGTCCGGTGTTGAGATAAATGAGGCGTTTGCCAGCCGACCTGAGCAACGACCGACCGAATATTTGGCGGAGGAACTCGCCAGCATTGAGCGGCGATCTCGGTCAGGACGAGTGAGTAGCCGCCACCAAGCAGCTTCCAGTCAAGTCCGGAGCGTTGCGGCAACAGGTCGATTGCCGCCCGAGCAGAGCGCCAGGACAATCGCGTACCATAGAGATTCTTTTAGCATCTAACTAGAATTAGACTGCAACCTGCAATCTATCTCTGCCTCCATCGAGGCAAGTGTCCATTAAAAGGCTGCAAGATGGCAAGCCCCGTTCCTGACTCTTTGCAGCCTCGAAAAATCGCATTTCAATCGCAGGCCTATTTGGACTGCTGGCTTAACGCTTGTAGGCGTGACTAACCTCCCGGCGATATCCGCCGGGAGGTTCACGCCCCTGGCAGCGCACTTCGCAAACAACGCTGCCTAGTTAGTCCGCCGTTGCGTCTTGAACGGCAATCTGAAGGTCGACATCCTCAACGCGCCGGCATTGCACTTCCCCACGCCGAGGGCGAGGAGTTGAGTCGAGTGACCAGCGACGGGGAAGCGTTCGCCTTCATTTCCACTCCCGCCGGAGTTGTCGGCGGTGTGCCTTTGATACGAGCGAGGAATCCATGGGCAATGCCGGAAGCATCGACGTAACGACCAACGATATTCCCTTGCGAACTAATTCCATTAAGCGATGTGAAGGTTGAGCCGGGAAAATCGAAAGTGAAGAAGTTGTTTGGCGGGACAAAGAAGAGTCCATGAGTCGCGCCTGAGCTGTCCGCATATCTGCCCACCACCCAGTTCCTATTGTTAAGTCCAAACAGGACTGTTGCAGTGGAGCCCGGAGGATCGATCGGGAAGTGCAGCGCCCCATTGGCGTCCCGGTAGTAGCCGTGAAGGATTCCTGCGGCGTCGATATAGTACCCTACTGTCAACTTTTTGTTATTATTGATCTCGTAAGCAAGGGTCCAGGCAGCTCCCGGGACGCTACACGACGTTAAGGTTCCGCCACGCCCGACGAACGCTTGGAAGATCCCGCTGCCGTCATCAAACCCGCCGGTAAAGTCGCCGGCATCGTTTATCGAAAGCAGATTGGTTTGGACCGCGCCGGGAACATCGTATTCTGTGAAGGTGCCGCCCGACCAGAAGAACGAGTGAACGGTACCATCGCTGATCGACGTAGTCACCGGCCACTGTGCGTGAGTTATTGATGCCGCGTCCTTCGGTAAAACCGACGGTATCGTTAGGGTCAACGATCGGATCGCTAAAGCTACCATCGCTGAACCGGACAAAACCTCGCGTCACCCCGGCCGAATCGACGAACTCGCCAACGACGTCGCCTCTTTCGTTAATCTTTTGCGGCAAGGTCGAATTTCCAGCCCCGGGATAATCAAAAG
The DNA here is from genome assembly GCA_963755365.1 of Terriglobia bacterium. Taxonomy (GTDB): domain Bacteria; phylum Acidobacteriota; class Terriglobia; order Terriglobales; family Acidobacteriaceae; genus Angelobacter. The sequence continues at coordinate 6,236 of CAVWJV010000002.1, forward strand.
TCGTGATGACTTCGATAGAGCCCGAGTTCGCTGCCTGCTGAGCGAACGTCCCCATCAATGGGAACACGAATAGAACTGCCAGAATGCTGATAAGTATTTGTTTTGGTTTCATGATGTTTATTGCCTCCTTAGTTGAATTTCCATTCCTAAAACGCCGATGTGGCAAAGGCACAATGCCCAGTTGGCGAATTTCGATGTGACCAGCTTTGCGTGTTGCGGCTATTGCTACGACGCAGCAGGCGGATGTTCAGGTCATCTGTTTGAATCGCTCAGAACTGAAACCGCAAGCCCATGGGCGAGGCTATCAATTTGGATCGTTGACGCGCATCGCGACGGGCGGAAACGTTTTATCGTGCGTGCGGATGAAAAGCTAAGCGTCTTTTTTAGAATAGAATCGGCGATTCGACTCGAGCGATCCATCGACACTTCGTCCGTGTACATCGGAACACTGCACCGCCGAAATTTTGACCATTGCCATTAACCGAGGCAAATAAGTAGGGATATAAGATCAAAGTTGGTAACATGCCTCGCTACGATGACAACGAGCCATCGCTCCGCTGATTATCCGCTGGGCAACACCGACGCCGAACATGAGCGACTGATCCGGCAAGCTGCGCGTGTTGCTCCCATCACTGAAAGATTCTTTCGCGAGGCGGGCATTGGACTCGGGCAACGCGTTCTGGATCTCGGGTCGGGGGTAGGAGACGTGGCGATGCTAGTTGCCCGGCTGGTGGGCCCTACGGGCGAGGTTGTGGCCATCGAGCGAGACCCGAAGGCCATTACGAAGGCCCGCGCTCGGGTGACCGAGGCCGGCTTTCACAACGTAAGCTTCAACGAGTCGAATGTGGACGAGATCCTGGACGGAAAACCTTTTGATGCGGCGGTGGGTCGTTTTATTCTGATGTACCTTCCCGATCCGGTTGCAACCTTGCGCTCAATTTCACAAGCGGTGCGGCCTGGAGGAGTGTTTGTTTTTCAGGAGCCATGCTGGGTCCCGGTCCTTGCGCATTTGGCGTCGCTGCCTCTCTGGTTCGCAACGGCCTCTCTTATTGACAAGGCAATGCGCGCATCAGCCAATCACGACATGGGAACGGAGCTTTACCAAACATTCGTAGAGGCTGGATTGCCTGAGCCTGCCATGCGCATGGAACTGCCTGTGGGAAAGGAGCCCTACCTGGCACAATGGTATTACGATACCTTGTGCAGTGTGCGACCGCAGATGGAGCGGTTGCATCTGCCTATCGAGTCCTTGGGTAGCCTTGACACCCTGGTGCAGAGGCTGCAAGCCGAGGTTGCAGAATCGAAGACTGTTGCGTGCTGGTTTGCATCTGTCGGTGCGTGGTGCCGCAAAGCTTAGCCGAACGAAATGTTTGATGTTCGATGTAGGATGTTTGATTTAGCTACAGCCACTGCCGGGGCTTGTCTATTTGACTCATGGTCTTTCCGACTCATTCGGCCTTCGGGGCCATCCCGTCTATCTCGCAGAGTCCCAATCTGCTCGATTCTCGTTAGGCCGACAGCGGAGATGCGATGAAACGCACATGGACGATCATCGGCGTAGCGACGTGCGCGGCAGCTTCAAGTGGTATCAGTCGCTCTTCGGCCAGCCCGAGACGCGTCCGGGCCATGATGACTTTGGTCAGATCCTGGATACGGATGGAACTGTCTTGCTTTGCCTCCACGAGTGGGGTGCGCACGAGCATCCCTCCTTGATGAGTCCGGACGAGGGGTCACCTGGCAACGGGCTTCTCTTGTTCTTCCGCGTCGACGACTACGAGATGGTCCTCAAGAGGGCACGCGCTCTCGTCGACCGGTTCGAAGAAGAGCCGCACGTAAACCCGAGCACTCAAACAAGGGAATTCTCACTTCGAGATCCTGATGGATACTACGTGACGATAAGCGAGCGTTCCGCGCCCCAGCGTCGCATGGGAGCAATCCTGATGGCGGGAGTCTTCTTTCCGGCCGTGACGATATTCAACTACTTTTGGTGCAGGGTTACCCGATTCTGATCCTGCGTTATAATCCCTTCACCAGCCAATGACTCAGTGTTGCCCTGAAACTGAGCAGTTCCCTCGATGACCGAAGCCTCGACACCGCTGATGCGGCAGTATGCCGCCATCAAGAAACAACATCCCAACGCCCTGCTCTTCTTCCGTCTGGGAGATTTCTACGAACTCTTCTTTGAAGACGCCGTCATCGCCGCCAAAGAACTTCAGATCACGCTGACATCGCGCAACAAGGAAAAAGACCAGGCCATCCCGATGTGCGGCGTGCCGTATCACGCCGCCGAAGGCTATCTCTCCAAACTGCTGCGCAAGGGATTCAAGGTTGCCATCTGCGAGCAGATGGAAGATCCCAAAGTGGCCAAGAAGCTGGTACGGCGCGAAGTCACTCGGGTGATGACGCCGGGTACGGCCATCGATTCCAGCGTCGGAGCCGAGGACAACAACTTTCTCGCCGCGCTGGCCCGCGCATCGTCACCGGGAAGTGCCGGCGCAGCCGTTGGCCTGGCGGCACTGGATCTTTCCACCGGAGAATTTCGCGCCACCGAATTTCGCGGCCCGGACGCCGAGCGTCGCATTCTGGAAGAGCTGCAGCAGCTTCGTCCGCGAGAAGTTCTCTATCCCAGCGGATTGCCGCTGTTTGATCGGGCGCCGCTGATCGAGAGCGCTACAAATTCGGCGGCCGAAAGCCCGCAGGCTCTGCAGACTTCCGGCGAGCGCGCCCGTTTCACGGAGACGCCGCTCGAAGATTGGGTCTTCTCGCCCGACTACGCCATCCCGCTGGTTGAAAATCAGTTTGGTGTTTTATCTCTGGAAGGGTTCGGCCTGGAAGGCAAACCCGCGGCGGCCACCGCAGCCGGAGCCATTCTGCATTACGTCCGCAGTACGCAGAAGGGCACGCTGCAGCATGTGGACCGCATCGGCTTTTACGATCGCCAGGAATATCTGGTGCTGGATGCGGTCACAGTCCGCAATCTTGAGCTGGTGGAACCGCTCTTCGCCAACACCGGCAATGAAGTCACGCTCTTTCGCGCCCTGGACTCGACTCTCACGCCCATGGGCAAGCGACTCCTGCGCGCATGGATGCTCCGGCCTTCCATCAACGTGGCGGAAATCAGCCTGCGCCTGGACGCGGTAGAGGCCGGCGTAAAAGACTTTGTCGCCCGCGAAGAGCTGCGCCGCGCACTCGATGGCGTGATGGACATGGAGCGCCTGCTCAGCCGCGTGACCCTGGAGACCGCCAATCCACGCGATGTGCTGGCCCTGTGCGCGTCTTTAAATAGAACACCGCTCATCAGGGTCGCTTTGGCCAGGCTCAAATCTGCTCGTTTGCAGACCCTGAATGAACTACTCGATGAGCTGTCCGACCTGCGCGAGCGAATCGAAAAGACCGTCGTCCCCGAACCGCCGCTCACCTTGTCCGACGGTGGCGTGATTCAGCCCGGACTCGACCCCGAACTTGACGAGTTGCGCAATCTCAGTCGCAACAGCAAGCAGTACATCGCCCAGATTGAAGAGCGCGAACGCAAGCGCACCGGCATTGGATCGCTGAAAGTAAAGTTCAACTCGGTCTTTGGCTATTACCTGGAAATCAGCAAGTCCAACCTGCACCACGCTCCCGCCGACTACGAGCGCAAGCAGACACTGGTCAATGCAGAGCGCTTCACCACGCCGGAGCTGAAAGAGTATGAAGCCAAAGTGTTGGACGCGCAGGAGAAGATCGTAGAAATTGAACGCCGCCTCTTCACCGAGCTGCGCACCGCCATCGCCGCCGAGGCCAGGCGCATACGGCAAACGTCATTGGCGCTGGCAGAAGTGGACGTCCTCTCATCGCTTGGATTCATTGCGCAGAACCGTGGGTATTGCCGCCCTATATTTTCCCTGGAAAGTAACGATGGCGTCAGTTCAGGGGCCAGAGTCTTGACGGAGGCCCCCGAAACAAAAGCCCTGGAGTTTGTCGAAGCCCGTCACCCTGTGCTTGAACAGCTTCAGATCTCCGGCAGCAATGAACGCTTTGTGCCCAATGATCTTTATCTCGATTCATCCACGCAGAGCATTCTGCTGATTACCGGGCCGAACATGGGCGGCAAGTCCACGTATCTGCGGCAGACGGCGCTGATCGTTCTCATGGCCCAGATGGGAAGCTTTGTCCCGGCGCGCTCGGCGCGACTCCCCGTTGTGGACCGGATCTTCACCCGCATTGGAGCCAGTGACAACCTTGCCCGCGGCCGCTCCACCTTTATGGTCGAGATGACCGAGACGGCAGCGATCCTCAACACCGCTACGCCGCGGTCACTCATCCTGTTGGACGAAATCGGCCGTGGCACCTCGACCTATGATGGTCTGGCCATCGCCTGGGCCGTGGTGGAGTACATACACTCCACCAGCAAGGCCAAAACGCTCTTCGCCACGCACTATCATGAGCTCACAGAACTGGATCGGCTTGACGGAGTCAGGAATTTTCACGTGTCGGTGAAGGAAAACGCCGGCGGGATTGTCTTTCTACGCAAAGTCGAGCCCGGAGCAGCCGACCGAAGCTATGGCATTGAAGTGGCCAAGCTGGCCGGCTTGCCGCCTGACGTCATCGGACGCGCCCGCGAAGTTCTGCACGAACACGAAAACGCGGAGCATGAAGCCACCGTGCATCTTTCGCCCGGCAGCCTGGCCCAGGCGCACGAATCACAAATGCAGTTGACGATGTTTACGCCTTTGTCCCAGAAGATTGTCGATCGTCTGCGTGAGGCTGATCTCAACAACCTGACGCCGCTGGACGCGCTGAACCTGCTGAATGAATTGAAGAAGCAGATTTAGAAGCAGATTTGTGGCAAGTTGATTACCCATCAAGGAGAGAAGGAGTTCTTCGCAACGCAGCGCCGTAGGCGCGCTCAGACGTTAGCCCAGGGCGTGAGCCCTGGGCATTGTCGTGTAGAATGGCGAACCCCGGAGGGGTGACACATTGCCGCATACCTATTTCCAGAACGTAATGCACGTCGTCTTCAGCACAAAAGAGAGACGGAAAACAATTCCTCCGCAGATGAAAGAACGGCTCTGGTCTTACACGGCGGGGATTTGCAAACGACAAAACGTCTTTGTTCATGCGATTGGCGGCGTAGAAGACCACATCCATCTTTTGTTGCAGTTCCCGGCAACGATTGCAGTTGCGGATGCCGTCAAGAAAATTAAAGCTAATACATCGGGTTGGATGGCCGACGAAATCGGGAAATTTTCGTGGCAGGAAGGATACGGCGCTTTTAGCGTGAGCAAGTCAAATATGGCCGCCTTCAACGCTACGTCCAGAGCCAAGAGAAACATCATCGCAGGATGACGTTTGAAGATGAGTTCATTGCTTTGATTAAAGAAACATGGAATCGACTATGACTCTCGATATGTTTTCGGCTAATCTGCCGCGCCTACGGCGCTGCGTTCAACACTGCACCATTTCCCAGGGCTTACGCCCTGGGCTAACTTCTGAGCGCGCCTACGGCGCTCGCGTCGTGAGTAAGATCTTGATCTGACGCGCTCGCGAAACCCCTCCATCTTCCTTAGAATCGTACCGCAAGGTTCGTCCACCAATGGTTCGCCCAGTCGTCATTTCAAAGCTTCCTGCTTCTGTGGGCTCTACCGCTGAAGCCGCAGCATCGCCCTACCCGATAGATTTTTACCTTCTTTTTATCTTGTTTTCGCCTTTTGTTCGTACTACAATTCTTGCGACTAATTTTCTTGGAGGCGATTTATGAGCATAAGTCAGGCCCTTTTACCCGAGTTCGATCAGGAGATGGCAAACACGCGCAAGACGCTGGAACGCGTGCCGGAAGCGAAGTTTTCCTGGAAGCCGCATGACAAGTCAGGAAGCATGATCTGGCTGGCGTCACACGTGGCCGACATCCCGTCATGGGCCACCATGACCATCCAGCATGATGAGCTGGACATGTCACCTGGTGGAAAGAAATGGGAACCACCGGCGCAGCCGAAGACCACCAAAGAGATGCTGGAGCGATTCGACAAATATGTAGAAGAAGCGCGTGCGGCGATTGCAGGCGTGTCGGATGCCGAACTGGCGAAGCCCTGGTCTTTAAAAGATAACGGCCAGACGCTGTTCACCATGCCCAAAGGCGTCTGTCTGCGTACATGGGTCTTCAACCACAACGTCCACCATCGCGCGCAGTTGGGCGTTTACCTGCGCCTCAACAATATCCCTGTGCCGGCCATCTACGGGCCATCAGCCGACGAGAGTGGCATGTAGGTTGGCCGCAGGCTCCCAGCTACTGGCTGCTAGCCAAACACCGCTTCCCGCCCGGCAAGCCAAGACCAGTCGGCGTCGTTTGGGTAACACCAGTCTGCGGCCGACGGTCCACCCAGCAAGCCAGCGGCGGCTTCCACCCCAGCAAGCCAAAACCGGACTTGGCGGGGACCCCCGCTTGGGTGACGTTGGGGTGATTGGGTGAAGCCCGATGACGTTGGGTGACATTGGGTGACCTTGGGTGAAATTGGGTGAAACCGGGGTAGGGGCACCCCCCCTAGATTGGGTAATTGAGTAATTTGGTAATTGCGTAAATTTGTTAAATCAAAACCTAAGCTACAAATGAACTGAGAGCATTCCTGACAAAATAGACCGGCGGATAGCGGACACTGCCAGCACCGGTCCGGTGGCTTCGTATAATCTGAGAGCGATGGCAAAGAAGACAAGTCTCGATCTACGTCAACAAGTCGGCCAGCTCCTGGTCATGGGCTATGACGGCCTTGAGGTTGACGCGAAGTTGCGTACCACGCTTTCCACGCTGCAGCCCGGCGGCGTGATCTTGTTTGCGCGCAACATTGAAGGCGCTTCGCAGACATGGAAGCTGCTGCGCGATTCGCAGGCCACCACGCCCGTACCTATGTTTCTATGCGTGGACCTGGAAGGCGGGACTGTTGATCGCCTGAAAAAAATCATCGCTCCGGCGCCGGCGGTTGAAAACGTCTTTGCCACCGGCGATCGCAAACTCTGGCGCATGCATGGCAACGTTCTCGGACTGGAAGCGCGTGCGCTTGGCTTCAATACTGACTTCACGCCCGTGTTCGATCTTGGCTTGCCTGCGTCAAGATCGGTACTCACGTCGCGTACGGCCTCGGCTGATCCTAAGGACGTCATCGCTTATGCCAAAGAATGTCTGCGAGGATTAAAAGCAGCAAACGTCCTCGGCTGCGGCAAGCACTTTCCTGGACTGGGCGAAGCCAATCTCGATTCGCACCACGCCCTGCCCACCATCCACAAATCATGGAAGAAGATGTGGGCTGAAGATCTGCTTCCCTATCGCGAATTGCACCGGCAGATTCCCTTCGCCATGGTGGCACACGCATCCTACCCGGAAGTCACCAAAGACGATCTGCCTGCCTCGCTCTCAAAAAAGTGGATGCAGGACATTCTGCGCAAGAAAATCGGCTTTAAGAACCTGATCATCTCTGACGATCTGGAGATGGGCGGCGTGATGGCCGCGGGCTCCATAGAAGACGTTACGGTGGAAACCCTGCGCGCCGGGGCTGACATGTATCTGGTCTGCCACAACCAGGAGCTTGTCTGGCGAGGCTATGAAGCCGTGCTGCGCGAAGCCGAGAAGAACCGCAGGTTCGCAGCGCATGTTGCCCAGGCGGCAAAACGTGTGCTCGCCTTCAAGAAGCGCTCACCTGAACTGCGCAGATTTTCCAAAGAACCCACGGCCCGAGTGATTCAGCACATGAAAAAGTTGGTGGAGAACCTCACCCGAGTCATTGGGGAGCACCAGCTTTGATCGTTGCAGGTGTCATGAGCGGCACTTCGGCCGACGGCATTGATGTGGCGCTGGTCCAGGTAACCGGCAAACAATTCAATGTGCAGCTCAAGCTTCTGCATCACTCGCACACGGCCTATTCCGCGCAAGTACGCAAGGCAGTCCTCAGGGCAATGAACGCCGAGAGCATCAGCGTGGCTGAGATCTCCCGGCTTAATTTCTTTCTCGGCGGCCTTTACGCTGACGCGGTGCGCAACGCGCAGAAGGCAGCCGGAGTCGGCAAAATTGATCTGGTCGGATGTCATGGCCAGACCATCTACCATCAGGGCGAGGCAGCGAGCTATCTGGGCAAGCCAATTGCGACCACCTGGCAGACCGGTGAAGGCTCGGTAACCGCTTCGCGGTTGGGCGTTCCGGTAGTCTCCGATTTCCGTCCCGCGGATATGGCCGCAGGCGGAAAGGGCGCACCTCTGGTTCCCTTCCTTGACTACGCTCTTTTCCGCCATGCGCGGCGCGGCCGCATCGTGCAGAACATCGGAGGGATTGGAAATCTTTCAGCGATTCCGGCGGGAGCAACTCCGGAAGACGTGCTGGCATTCGATACCGGCCCGGGTAATATGCTCATCGACCAGCTGGTGCAGAAGCTTTTCGATAAACCATTCGACCGTAACGGCTCGATCGCGGCGCGAGGTCAGGTGCTTGAACCGGTAGTCGGGCAGTTGCTGCGTGCTCCGTACTTCCAGCAAAAGCCGCCGAAGACCGCCGGCCGTGAAGAATATGGCGAGCCATACACCCGGGCATTCCTGAAGCTCTGCGGTCGAGCTGATAAAGCAGACATCGTCGCCACAGCAACGGCCCTCACCGCACGCTCCATCGTTCACTCGATAAGAAAATTTGTTCTACGCCGCGGGTCATTCCACGACTACATTGTTTCCGGCGGCGGAACACAAAATCGTACGATGATGCGGATGCTAACCGGCGAGATAAATGCACTCGGCCTGAAGGTGAGCCAGACAGACGACTTCGGAATCCCCAGCCAGGCCAAAGAAGCGGTAGCCTTTGCTGTACTCGCTTATCAGACATGGCACCATCAGCCAGGCAATATTCCCTCTGCCACCGGCGCAAAGCGTGCGGCGGTCCTGGGGAAAGTTTGTTACTTTTAACCACAGAGAACGAAACCAAAACCTTTAACCACAAAGGTCACGAAGGAACACAAAGGAGAGCAAAGGGGTTTTTGTGTGGTTTCTCAGCATTAAAACACATCGGCACATTATTTAGGCGAAGAGAATATCTTTCACCACAATGCTACTGAACTCTTACTTTCTGGATATTTCAATGATGAACCACGACGAACGCGAAGAAAGTCAAATGTCCACACGCCAGCCCAAGGCCTTCCTTCGTGTTCCTTTGTGTCCTTTGTGGTTGAGCTCTTGCTTACTCCGTGTTCCTCTGCGCCCTCTGTGGTTAAAAGAGAATTTCCTTCGTGGTCCTTTGTGGTTGTGCCTTTGCCTGTTGCTGGTTCTCTGTTGCGGCTGCGCCTCCCGCCCTGCTCCCAATACCGTTGTTATGCTGATTGAGCAGAGTCCCAGCAACCTTGATCCGCGGGTGGGAACTGACTCGCAGTCAGAGCGCATTGCCGGGCTCATCTTCGATTCTCTCGTCCGCAAAGATGATCACTTCAATCTGCAACCGTGGGTAGCGGAAAAATGGGAGATGCGCGATCCCCAGACTTATGTCTTCACCCTGCGCAAAGGCATTCACTTTCATGACGGCCGATCTCTCACTTCGCGTGATGTGAAATGGACGCTCGATTCGCTGACCAACGGCAGCGTGGTCAGCCTTCGTGCCGCAGCCTACCGGCATATCACCAAAGTTGAAGCGCCGGACGACACAACACTCATCATCCGGCTGTCTGAGCCTGATGCCACCTTGTTGTGGAACCTGTCTGACGGTGCATTCGGAATTGTGCCGTACGGCAGCGGCAAAGAAATAGCGCGCAAGCCAATTGGCTCCGGACCATTCAAGTTCGTCCAGCTCGATCCTGACAATCAGGTACTACTTGACCGCAATGACAACTTCTGGAGCACACCTCCGAAAGTCGCTCATGTACGCTTCAACATTGTGCCGGACGCCACCACGCGCGCCCTGGAGCTGCGCAAGGGAAGCGCTGATGTTGCCTCAACCAATTCGATCAGTGCTGACCTGGTGAAGACGCTGCGTCGTAACCAGAGGCTGGAAGTCCTTCAGCAGCCCGGGACCAGTCTGGTTTACCTTGCTTTTAATTTGCGCGATCCCATCTTGAAAGACGTCCGCGTTCGCCAGGCCCTGGCTTATGCGGTTGACCGCCAGCCGATGCTCACGGCGCTGGTCGGCGGATTTGGCCGTCTGGCTGACAGTGTCTTACCGCCACAGCACTGGGCTTATAACGGAAACGTGGAGCACTATGAACACTCGGTGGAGAAAGCCAACTCTCTGCTCGATCAGGCCGGCTTTCCCCGCGGACAGGACCGGATTCGCTTCCACCTTACGATGAAGACGTCAACCGAAGAAGCGTCACGGCTGATTGCCGCCGTGCTGCAACAGCAATTGCGTGAGGTGGGAATTGCGCTGGACCTGCGCAGCTTTGAGTTTGCGACATTCTATTCCGACATCACCAAGGGCGAATTTCAGATGTATACGCTGCGCTGGGTGGCGGGGAGCAATCTGGATCCTGATATTTTTGAGTATGCCTTCCATTCCTCCAGCTTTCCACCCAAGCGCGCCAACCGCAGCTTCTATTCAAACCCGCGTGTGGACGCGCTGATTGATGCCGGGCGTCATACCGTCGACCAGGCTGAGCGTAAACGCCTCTATGGCGAAGTGCAGGAGATTCTGGCTCATGATCTTCCTTACCTTGATTTCTGGTACATGGACAATCTCACTGTCCACACTACGCGCCTGCGTGACCTGAAGGTTGGTGTCGCGGCCAATTATGACTTCCTGGCCGGCGTAGCGTTGGCGCCGTAATTTAAAGGCGAGGCCGGCTAGCGCTCTTAGCCCGCTGTACCGGACGCATCGATAAAGCACCCATAGAACTTACTCTGCGGCGGTTGGGAGCGAAGCGACAAAATCAAATGGTAAACTCAATGATTCGACTTCTATGCAGATTCTCTTCATTGGTGACATCTTCGGCAACGCGGGACGCAAAATTGTCCATGAACATTTCGCGCATGTTGTGGAAACCCACAAGATTGACCTGGTAATCGCCAATGCGGAAAACTCCGCTGGCGGCTTCGGCCTCACCCCACAGATCGCCGACGAACTCTTCGACCTTGGTTGTGACGTGCTCACCACCGGCAACCATGTTTGGGACAAACGCGAGATCATGGACTACTTCAAATCCGCTGACTCCGATACAACGGGGCGCGTCCGGCGAGTGCTGCGTCCGGCAAATTATGCAGAAGGTGTCCCCGGCGTTGGCTGGTATGAAGGCACGACGCGCAAAGGCCAGAATTATGCCGTGATCAATCTTCAGGGACGCGTCTTTATGCACGGCACTGACGATCCCTTTCGCAAAGCCGACGAAATCCTCAAACAAATTACCGCCAAAGTGATCTTCCTGGATTTTCATGCCGAAGCGACATCCGAGAAAGTCGCCATGGGCTGGTATCTGGATGGCCGTGTAACCGCCGTCATCGGGACTCATACACATATTCCCACTGCGGACAATCGTGTTCTGCCCAAGGGAACGGCCTTCCAGACTGATTGTGGCATGTCCGGCCCGTATGACAGCGTGATTGGCGTTGAGAAGGATCAGATTCTCCAGCGCTTTCTTACCGGCATGCCGGGACGGTTTGAAGCGGCCAAGGGCGATCCGCGATTCTGTGCCGTGGTGATCAATTGCGACGAAAGCAACGGCCGTGCCCATTCCATCCAACGGCTGATGCTGGGCGAGTGAGAGAACGTCGCATTATCAATAAAAAAGGGCAGCCACATGGCCGCCCTCTCAGTCATTCCATTAACGCACTATGACTTTTTCTTGGTAGCGCCTTTTTTGGCAGGCGCCTTGTGCGTGGGCGTAGCCTTGGCCACGGGCAGTTCGCCTTTGGTCATGGTGAACATGAACGGGTCAGGCGTGTAATCGGAGATCACACCGATAATGTCCATGGACGTACCTGGGGCTGGTACCTTGGTCATGGGCTTTTCCATCGCGACACGCATGTCAGCCTTGTTGGCTGCCATGTTGTCATCGCTAATGGCCACTTCAAGGGTGCTCGGATCTGGAGAAGCAATGATCTTCACTGGCATCTTCAGCTTGGCTTCACCCTTTTCCGTCTTCTCCTTGCTCTGTATGTTCTGCCACACGGTGTCTGCGGCAGTTTTGTTGGCGGGTGATTTGTCGCGGCAGGAGAGGACCAGTTCCCAGTCGCTGAAGGAAAGCTGGTCCACACCATTCTGCGTAACGGCATTGGCTGCCAGTTCGCATGTGGTCGGAGCCGGTTTTACCGTGAATCCAGCTGGAGGGGCGCTTCCCTGCGCTGCCGAAGCCACAATCTGGTCCCAACCATCCGTTCCGCCGTGGAATTTCTTATAGCGGGAGGTTAGGTAAGGAGCCATGCTATTGAGGGCAGCCTGGTTGTTCTGCGATTGCGCAATGGAGATCGCATGCGCGCCATACCAGAAGCCGTTCAGGTCCTGCGGATTGCTTTCCAGATCGGCCACTGCCAGTCGATAGGCGTCTACCCAGTTGTTGGGTTCGACTTCCAGTGACTGGGCATAAAAGCCCTTGGCTGCAGCATAGTCCTTGGTCTGAAGGGCGCCAAAACCAGCTGCACCGGCAAAGATGACCTTCATCTGCGACTTGAACTTGGTGTAGTCAGCGTCGTTCATGCCTTCTGGCTTCTGCCACGTCGGCAGCGCCTGCAGCCCTTTTTCACCAAGCTGGCGTAGTTCGGCGAACTGCTGTGGATTCTGCGCCTGTCCCTGCTTGATCGCGGTAACAATGGCCAGGGAGCGAACGTTGGCTGGATCTATCTGCAGAATCTGGTTGGCAACAGATTCCACCTTGGCTGGATTCTTGGCCTCCTGGTAAGCGGCCATTTCCTGTTCCAGCGCTTCCTGCTTCACAATACTTTGAGGATACTGGGTAACAAAGGCTTCCATGGCCTGAGCTTTTGCAGCCGGGTCCGTGGTGTTGAGCGCCGTAATATAAGCGTTATATTCTGCCGGGTCTTTAATCACCTTCTGGCTGGTGGGTATGTTGGCTTGGCCGCCGGCTGGTGGTTGTCCTGCTGCTGGCGGTTGCTGTGCGGCTGGGGGCTGTTGCGTAGCAGGGGGTTGCTGGGCTGGCGGCTGCTGCGTGGTTCCTTGAGCCAGGGCGCCCGTGGTTAGCGCAAGCACAATCGTGACAAGCACTCTTTTCATTTTCAAATCGCTCCTTCAGTCCATCAATGCCAAAAATTAGAGCAGCCCGGACGCAATCTGGCCTTTCTGGCCATTTTTGCCGAGCCTGCCGCTAGATCAAAAACCTGAGCATCGGATTATAAAAGACTAACCCCTCTGGTAGGCAAGCTGCTTCATGAGAGGGGCAGTTAAGAATCTGATGCTCCACCTGGCAGAACCGTTATCTAAAAGAACCCGCTGCGGTTGAAATGGTTGCAAATAGCGCGAATCGCCGCGGTATCTGGTCTCATAGTATTGTTGTTATGTTAAAGACAGCGAGACCGCTGGACGATCCGACTCGATGTGAGCGCAGCGAAAGAAGAATCGCAGAAAAACTCGTCAACCGCTGCGGCAAGGAAAGCAATGCCGGAAAAAGTGCTGAACCAGAGAATAGCCGTAGTGACCGGAGGAGGCCGCGGCATCGGCGCGGCCATCGCCATGAAGCTTGCCCAGATGGGGGCGAGCGTAGTCGTCTGTGGCCGTACCAAAAAGATCATCGACCAATCGGCCGCGCAAATCCGTAAAGCCGGAGGCACAGCGGAAGGCGTCGCCTGTGACGTCTCTGACTGGAACTCCGTCGCCGCGCTGGCCCAGCATGTCCAGCAAAACCATGGACGTCTGGATATTCTGGTGAACAACGCCGGCATTGGTGGCTTCAGCACGCCTCTGCAATCGCTTCCGCTTGAAACGTGGGACTCAATCCTCAACACCAACCTGCGCGGCGTCTTTTATACGATTCGCGCCTTTGCCCCCATGTTGATTGCCGGCGGCGGGGGTGACATCGTGAACATTTCATCGCTCGCGGGAAAGAATGCGTTGCCGAATGGTGCGGCTTACGCAGCATCCAAGTGGGGATTGAACGGACTTTCTTATTCCGTGGCCGAAGAGTTGCGCCAGCATAAAATTCGCGTCAGTGTGGTGTGCCCGGGCTCAACCCACACGGAGCTCTCTCCGCATGAAGGCAAAAGTCCGGACAAAATGCTGCAATCGCAAGACATTGCTCATGCTGTGGCTATGATCGTCACGCAAAAACCGAATGCTTTTGTGAGTGAGGTTCTGATCAGACCAACGGTTAAGCCCTAGGTTAATTGGCCTTTTGTTTTAAATCCCGAAGCCGAGCGCGGGATTGGTTTTACATCCCGAGTGGAACGAGGGATTAGTGTTTACATCCCGAAGCCGAGCGAGGGATCCCTACCCGCTAATAAATATTTTCAACTTAAACGTCAGACGACTGCGGCGGCTCAATTTCATCGAGGAAACCGATTTCAAGACTCTCGGGATCTAGCCCTATCCTTCGACCGTATCGGCAGCTGTCAGCCTTACCGGCGTGTTCGTCAACAATTGCTCTTTCCGATACACCAGGTTGCTGGCATTGAAGGTGGCCAGCTCGAAACCGTGACCATGCGTAATGGCGTCCGTGGGGCAGGCTTCCACGCAATATCCGCAGAAGATGCAGCGGTTGTAGTCGATGTTATAGATCTTGGCGTAACGCTCGGCGCCGCTGATGCGGTTCTCCGCCGTATTCTCCGCGGCTTCAATGTAGATGCAGTTGGAAGGGCAGGCGGCTGCGCACAGGAAACATGCCACACATTTTTCCAGCCCATTTTCATCCCGCTGCAGCACGTGCAATCCGCGAAAGCGCTCCTGGAACTTGGCTCCGCGCATGGGGCCCTTGCCGTCAGGATAGTTCTCCACCACGGTGGGCTGAAACATCTCCCGCAGTGTTACTGACATTCCTTTGGCTATCCCGGCAAAATCGCGAATGATCGACATACGAACAGTATAATGGCTCCCACTAAGAGACACAAAATGTTCAGCTAGGTTCTCTTTCCTCTCATCCAGAATTTAGATTCTCATAACCGCACTCTCTCGATTTCCATCAACCCGATATTGACCATTCTCTCTCGCGTCCCGCTACCGATTCCCTGATCAATCCGTCTTACAACGCAGATGATTACGCCAAGAGAAGCCGCTCGTCTCCTCAGCACGCTTGTAGTGAGTCTCTGGTGCATCGCATTGACAGTCGCCAGCCCGCTATTTGGTGAATCGCCAGATGCCGGTCAGCGCCAGGTCACCAGACTGGCCGATGGCGTTTACTCCATCCAGCACAAGAATCTGGGTGGCAATGTCAACGGAAACACCACCGTGATCATCGGTGACCGCGAAGTTTTCGTGGTCGATTCATGTTACCTGCCATCTCTGGCCCGCGAGGACATCGCGCAGATTCGCCAGTGGACTGACAAGCCCGTTGGCTATTTGCTCAACACTCATTTCCACAACGATCACAACAATGGAAACAAGGCTTATCTTGATGCCTTTCCGTCTGTGGCCATCGTCGCCCAGGAAGAGACCCGGAGAGACATGGACCTGATCCAGCCCGGAAATATTCAGCGAACGCCCAAACAGCTTGACACCACCATTGCTGCGTTCAAACAGGGAAAGACCCAGAACGGTCGGGCTCTAACGGAAGAGGAGAAAAAACAGGTCCAGGAAATTCTGCCCGGTCTCGAACAACGTGCAGCAGAATTGAAGACCCTGGTATATCAGCCTCCCACGCTGATGTTTACTGACAAACTTGATATCGATCTCGGAAACCGTTCTGTGCAGGTGAAGCACCTGGGACGCGGGAATACTCCAGGCGATGCCATTGTCTATCTGCCCAAAGAAAAAATCCTCATCGCCGGCGATCTTCTGGTCTATCCCATTCCTTACACATTCGATGGATACCCTGCGGAATGGTCTGAAACGCTCGCAAAGATGGCGCTGCTGGACACAGAAACCATCATTCCCGGCCACGGACCAGTGCTGCACGGCAAGGCATACCTGATTCTGGTGAGTGACCTGATGAAAAGCGCCGTGGACCAGGTGCGGGCGCGAATCAGCCAGCTTGGCCACCCCGCAGGCCACACACTGGATGAGATAAAGGGTTCTGTTGACCTGACGCCCTTTCGCGTGAAGTTTGCCGGCGACGATAAAGATCTCCAGGCAGAGTTCGACGACATGGCTGCTCATCTGGTGAAGATCACATTCAGCGAAGCTTCGCAACGTTAGTCAAAAATTCGAAAGTCAAAATCCGAAATTAAAGACGGAGACATCTCCTCATGGAAATCCAAACGTATTTCAAGTTCACTCCACTCCGGTCGCTGTTAATGGCAATGCCAATCGGCGATTTCACTGGCTGCAGTTCCCTTGTCAGCCCAGCAGCAGACACTCTCCCTCCCACCGGACTCACCGCGCTGGGAACTGGAGGGACAAGCCAAAGCAACTGAATATCAGGGGCGTAAGTGCCTCTCGCTGAATGGAGCGGCAGCGGTTGTAAAAGACCTGGAGATGCGCGACGGCGTTATCGACGTGGATGTGGCCACGCCTGCCACCCGGGGATTTTTCGGCATACAGTTTCGCATGGCTGACAATGGCGCCAACGGCGAATGGGTTTATCTCCGCCAGCACAAGTCCGGACTGCCTGACGCAATGCAGTACACGCCCGTCCTCAACACCGGCGCTAACTGGCAAATCTACAACGGACCCGGCTTCACCGGCGCAGTCGACATCCCCAAAGACGTGTGGTTTCACCTGCGCCTGGAGGTCACCGGCGCGCAGGCCAAACTCTTCGTGAAAGACATGGACAAGCCCGCTATGGTGATGAACGATCTCAAGAGTGGCGTGCAGAAGGGCGTGGTTGCGCTATACGTGCTGACGGGCGATACGTATTTCTCAAACTTTGAAGTACGCACCACACCCGATGCACCATGGGAGCGTCATCTACCTACCATGCCAGCGGGCACCTTGACGAAGTGGAGCATCTCGCCAGCCTATGACGCTCTCGCTCGCAATCTCGAACATCCGCTTTCCGCCTCGGAAGCCGGAGCCATCCAGTGGCAGGACGTGGAAGCAGAAGCGCCCGGCTTTGTTGTGCTCTATCGCTATCGTCAGGCGCCTCATCTTCAAGTAACCTTTGCCACCGACTTTTCCAAACGTCTGGATCCCCAGCCGGGCACCAAGCTCATCTATGCGAAGACCAACATTGATTCCGACCGCGATCAGGTGAAGAAGCTATACCTTGGTTATAGCGATGAAGTGAGCGTATTTCTCAACGGACAGATTCTCTTCCGCGGACGCAGCGCGCAGAACTTCCGCGACCCCGGCTTTCTCGGCATCATGAACCCGGAAAACGATGCAGTCTATCTTCCGCTGAAGAGAGGCAAAAACGAACTGATGCTGGCCGTCAGCGAACTCGGCGGCGGATGGGGATTCATCGGACGATTGGTGGAGATGGAAAACTGAGTTGCACTATCAGCGCTTCGCCTTCCAGAAATCCAGATGCACTTCTGCGACAATTTCTGAGATGACTTTCCGATCAACCTGCTCAGGCAACGGCGATTCACCCACGGCGAGCTCGGCCTGTTGCCTCAGTTGAGTGACATGGTCCAGGACCTTTGCTAGCGGCCATTCACCGCTGCGAACTTCGATCAGCAGAACTTTCTCCGGACGTGGCAAGGTAATCTGCCCATGCAGCATGAGTTCAATGCATTCATAGAGCAATCGCAGGCCATGCATGGCGGCTTTGGTGTCATAGCCGAACTTGCCAATGTATTCGGGTCTCTGGCCTTTCTTGCCGCTTCCCTTTTCTCCCGTAATTCGCGAAAACTGATTCTCCGCGAAGCGCACGAATTGCTCAGCAGACTTGCGTGAGAGAAAATCAGCGCGTCTATCCTGGATTTTGCGCCAGAAGTTCGGACGCAACTTCTTTCAGGTTCGGCGAAGAGAAAATGCAGCGTCGTCGCATTCCCTTTCGCTGCCATCGCCGCCCACTTGCGCAGCGAGTACAGCGTAACGTCAACGTCTTCCGGGCCGTTCCGCTGCTCGTCGCCCGCAGTTGACCAGACGTAGTGCTCGAGCGGATCAAGCCCGAGTGCCTGTTCCGGAGCCTCGATGAAGACACCGTAGAGGTCCGTATCGTCCGTTTTGCCTACTTTCGCGCCGTGAAGCTCTGATCCACCGACAAATAAATGGATTAATGACTCCGGCTGGGCGAAGCCGGAAAGACGGACCAGATCCAGCAACGACCGTTCCCGCGACGGACCTTCATCGGCCATATCTTATTTACTGCCACTCCCCATCAACTCGCTCACATACTGCTTCCACAGCGACAGCCTGCGTCAGCGACTGATGTCCGCTCGTCTTGTCGCTGGCTGGGATCAGAACAAAGCGTCCGTTTTTCGTTTTGGGGACTTCTTTTTCCATCACGCCCAGTTCCGGTGGGTTTAGTTCATCGTCAGCAAAGTTCACAGCCAGCAGTTTCGCTTTGATCTTGTCCAGTTGCGGCCCGGGATTGTAATCAGCCGACGATTCAAACCAGTAGAGAAAGTCATTGGCATCCACTTTCCCGAAGTTGGCCACATAGCCGTCGTAGAGTTCATTGGCCTTGGCGCGCGTGGGGGCCTGTTCCTGCAAGGCGGACCGGGCTCTCCGTCATGATGTTGAAGACCGGCAGAAAATGTTCAAAGTGGCTGGGTTGCTTCTGGTATTCACCGTTGTTCCAGTCCGGATCGTTGCGGATGGCTTCGATCACCAGACGACGCCACAGCATGTTGCGTCCGCTCACTTCCACCGGCTGGCTGGCGATGGGCATGATTGCATCCATCGCATCGGGATGCTGCTCACCCCACAACCATCCCTGCATGCCGCCCATGGACGTGCCCAGCACCAACTTCAGTCGCTTGATGCCCAGACCTTCCGTGACCAGCCTGTACTGCCCCTCCACAACATCCAGATATCCGTAGTGCGGAAACTTAGCATGCAGCCCGTCCGATGGCTTGCTGGAACCACCCCGTCCGATGCCGTCCGGCATGATCAGGTAATACTTCGTCGCATCCAGCGGCTGGCCGGGACCAAAGAGCTGCCCGCCCAGCGACGCCGAAAGAAAATTCTTGCCCGTGCCCGTTGTGCCATGAAGCAACAGAACAGCGTTGTCGATCTCACCCTGTGCGTTTTTATGCGGCGTTCCCACGGTGGTGTAGTGGAGCTTTAATTCGGGCAGCGTCTCACCGTTTTGAAACTTAAAGTCCTTGATGATGAAGTTGTCTTCCTTCTGATTGGGATAGCTGGGCGCATTCGCCTGCGCCAAACTCATCGCCCCAAACGACAATAAAGTTGCGACCACCGCGACTGCATACTCAATGCTTCGTTTCATTGGTACGCTCTCCTGTTAATTGGCCTTTACACCGTACGAGGTCTCAAACGTCTTGCCCAGAATCTGGTTCAAGTGATGCTTTAAGTGTGCAACATAGTCTTCCGCAATAAAACCAAGCGTGGCGGTTGGATTATTGCCGATGTTGCAGACAATCTCAGCCGCGTCCGCCGGCAAAACCGAAAGCACATGAGCGATGAATCGGTTGTAACTTACCCACAGATCGACCAGAAAACTCCAGTCCATCTCGCTGAACTTCTGCAGATCGACCAGCGGTTCCTGATCGTATCCGGGGAAATGTCAGGCTTCCCTGCAACGTGGCGCGGACAAAGCTCTGGTGATTGTTGTTGGCTGAGTCCATCAGGTGGCCCAGGATTTCCTTCTTCGACCACTTCTTCGGACTCGGACGCATTGTTGTGTCAGCGTTCGTCAGCTTCAACAGCAGAGGCTTGGCCTGCGCGACAGTACGACCAAGATCGGTGGCGACGTCAGCAAATGGATTTGCCATGATTTCTCTCTCTATCTAGCTTTTGACTTTATCCACGTTCATTTGTCCACGTTCATTCGCGTTTATCAGCGGTAGGCTTTTGGGGTTATTCAATCCCAAACTCCTTCCACCGCCTGCTGACCGCAGCCTTGGTCTTCTCGTCCATCAATATCTCATCCGGCCACGGACGCGTGAATCCCTCCGTCGGCCACTTTCGCGTGGCGTCAATGCCCATCTTTGAACCGAAGTTCGGCATCCTCGACGCATGGTCCAGTGAATCAACCGGGCCCAGAGTGAACTGTATATCGCGCTCCGGATCGATGTTGTTGAACACCTTGAGCACCACGTCGCCAATGTCCTGCACGTTCACGTCTTCATCCACCACCACCACGCATTTGGTAAACATCGCCTGGCCCAGTGACCAGATCCCGTTCATGACTTTGCGCGCGTGCCCGGGATATGACTTGCGGATGGAAACAATCATCAGGTTGTGAAACACGCCTTCCACCGGCAGGTTCACGTCCACAATCTCCGGCAGCGTGAGCCGCATCAGGGGCAGGAAGATGCGTTCCACGGCCTTACCCATCCATCCATCTTCCATCGGCGGCTTGCCGACAATCGTCGTAGAGTAAATCGGATTCTTGCGATGGGTAATGCACGTCACATGAAGGACTGGGTATTCGTCTTCCAGCGAGTAAAAGCCGGTATGGTCGCCGAACGGGCCTTCCGTGCGCAGCTCGTCAAGTTTCACGTAGCCTTCCAGCACGATCTCCGCCGACGCCGGTACTTCCAGATCAACCGTCTCGCACTTCACCAGCTCAACCGGTTTCTGACGCAGGAATCCAGCCACGATGAACTCTTCTACCTCAGGCGGGGCGGGTACGATCGCCGAAAACGTCAGCGCCGGATCGGTGCCAATCGCGACCGCAACCTCCATCGTTCCCTTGGGACGCTCGCCGGTGGCAAGCATCGCTCCACCGCCAGAGCGGGCCATCATGTCAACAGCAGCGCGTCTCTTACCAGGCTCATCACTCTCGGTACTTCCCTGAGCGGTGCGCAGCCCTTCGCGGTAATGCTCTGCCGCTACTTTTTGCCGTTGCCAGTGCATGCCCGCCGTAGTGGCGTCGTAAATCTGCACGCGATACATCCCCACGTTTCGCTTCCCTGTCCTGGGATCGCGGGTAATTACGCAGGGTAACGTAACAAACCTGCCGCCATCCTTGGGCCAGCATTGCAGCACAGGGAAATCCAGCAGAGAGAAGTTATCTTTCTTTATTACTTCCTTGCACGGTCCAGTGGGGACCACCTTGGGAAAGAACTTTCCCATATCCGCCAGCATGGGCAGCATCTTCAGCTTTTCCAGAAAGCCCTCAGGCGACTTCATGTTCAGCAGCTGCCGTATGCGCTCGGCGATTTCGTCCAGGCTGTCCACACCCAGGGCAAGCTGCATTCGGCTCTCCGAGCCAAACTGATTAATAAGGACAGGAATGCCGTTGCCTCCGCGCACATTCTCAAACAGCAACGCCGGGCCTCCAGGCTTGCCATACTTCCTGGCCGCGCCCTTGGATACACGATCCGCAATCTCAGTGATCTCCAGCACCGGGTCCACTTCAGCGCGTATGCGTTTGAGTTCACCCGCACGATCCAGTGCGGCAATCCATTCTCGAAGGTCGTTAAAGGCCAAGTTGGCCCTCCTTGGAATTCAATTCAAAGGAACTGCCGATTATAAATACTCTCAGCCGCTGCTTCGCCTTCCAACCTGTTTCCGGCAGCTCACATCCTATTGACCAAAGCCGGTATCTGATTTTGGAGCGCCCTCACCGATATGGCCAATACAATCCAGGGAGAAACGCAATACATTGACCTTTTTTTGCGTCTCACCCTCAAGCCGACCAACGCAGCAGACCTGTTCCCTCTGCTCAAGTCACTCACCCCACAGCAACGCCTGGAGTTTGTGGAACTGGCGGACGCCAACCACGTCCCGGTTCGCGCCTTTGAGGTCATCAATCGCCTTGCCGGGAACCTGGGTGAGAATGATATTCAGGCCTGGGCCGTCTCCGTCCTGACGGCGGAACGTGAGCGCATCTCGGCGGCCTTGGCCCGTCTGGAGCAGGTGTGCGACGCGCTGGAAGAGGCAAACTGCAAAACAGCGGTCATGAAGACGCTGGATCATCTCCCTGATCTGGGCAACGACCTTGACCTGGTGGTGGTGGGCGACCGTAGGAACCTGTTGCAGGTTTTCACCAGGCAGTTCAATGCACATGTGGAAGCACGCAGCTGGGGTGACCGGCTGGCCAACAAATGGAACTTCACTTTGCCCGGCCTCCGTGAATCCATTGAAGCGCATATCGGCCGGCTTGGCCAGACGGGTGAACACACGCTACTGGCACAACGGTTTATTACTCGTCGCGTGCCGATGAACATCAATGGGAATTCGTTCTTCATGCCCGCGCCGGAAGAGCGCATATACGCCGCTACGCTGCAGCGTATGTATCGCCATTTCTATTTCCGAGTGTGTGACATCCTGAATGCCGCGGCGGTGGTGGAATCCGGCAAGCTGGACTTCGCGGAGTTGCGCCGTGGTGCGCAGCTTTCTGGAATCTGGCCGGGTGTTGCCAGCTTTCTGAGCATCGTCTCCGGCTACGTGCAGCAATATCGCGGCACCTCACTCAATCTTCCGGCTGAAGTTCTCAACGCCGCATCCGTAAGCGCGGACAAGATTTATACCCGCGCTCGCTTCCTGCGCCTGCCGCTGCTGCCGTATGCCGCCAGGCTGTATACCCGCCAGCTCACCGAGTCGGCTTTCCGTGGCGACGTGCCGGGCACTCTGCGCCTCAGCCTGCTGCCACCTCTGGCGTCAGCGGCGGCCGTAGCGTTCAAGATCACCGGCAGCGATAAAGGAATCTGGTAAAGACCCAGCTTCAGCTTTACCTTTAAAATGTCGAGTGCCGCAGGTCGAGCAGGCATTCATTTATGCCTGCGTTCAAAGTGTAAACAGATACCGGCTTTTTGCCGCTGAGGTTAGGCAATGCCACTGACCTTCGCAACTGAACCAGGGCGAGGCCGTCCACGCTTTCCCCGCAATCCCTTTCCCTCTGTCATCTTGACCAGAGTCGGAGCGCATGCGACGACGGAGTCGAAAGATCCCGAAAATGCCGTTCGTAACGATGAAGAATCAGGAAACTCTACCGATACAAAACTAGTCACGTCATCCCGACTGTCCGTTCAGCGAACGCGCGCTTTCATCAGCGCGTGAAACGCATGAGGAGCTGATTTTTAGCGGTTTCTCGGACCCGAATTCGATCCCTTATCGCCGCCGCCGCCCCCACGTTCACCACCGCCACGTTCGTGGCTGCCACCGCCGCCTCCGCGTTCGCCACCACCCCTGGGTTCACCACCGCCGCGTGGTGTCAATGATGGTGGGTTGTTGTGCAAATCGGGTCCTCGCGAGGGTGACGGCGATTCTCTGGGCGTCACGATCGGCTTATTCAGTTCCAGAGTTGGTTTATTGGGTGAACCGCTGGAGCGATCACGACTTGGTCCAACGTTGTCATTCTGCCGCGGATCATTCTGTCGCGTGTCATTCTGCCGCGAGCCCGGTCCTGAGTTCGACGGGAAGTGCTGCCAGCCACCATTGCCGCGATCGACAGGCCCGCTGGCGGGAGCACCGCTCGGTCCAGTGCCAGATCTGTTATCAGACGACCTGTTTTCGCCAGATCTGTTTTCTCCAGATTTGCTCTCTGAAGCTTTGCCCTCTGAAGTCTTGCTCTCTGAGGTTCTACCTTCTGAAGCTTTGCCCGCTGAAGACCTGTTCTCTGACGGCGCCGTGTTCGTGCGACCCGAATCATTCCCCCTGCTTGAGGGTGATCCGAATTTGCTCCATCCGCCGGTGTTTCTCTCATTCGATCCGTTATTGCCTCCGTTGCCTTGCGGTGAGCCCGATGACGTGGGACCCGCACTGCGCTCAGGGCTTCCAGCGTTGCCGGTTCCACGAGGACTTTCTGCCCCGCGATTTCCTCCCGACGGCATCTGTGAAGTACCAACGCTCGCATTGCTGCCAGGACTGTTACTGATTTGAGCGTTGCCCACATGTCCTTGCATCACGCGCTGGACCTGGTTGGCCTGTTCATGAAATGCGGGAGCCGCCGGCGGAGGCTGTTTACGGGTAAAGAACCGATCTGTATTTCTGGGCTGCAAGCCACCCTGTCCAATCCGGCTATCACCACCCACGCGCAGACTCTCCCCCGTTGGCACTACAGGAACGTTTCCGGTGACCATGCGCGAATCACGCAGATCACCTTCGCCTACGTGGAGTCGCGAGACTTGCGTAGTTCCGCGGCCAAACTCTCCCGCAGGCACGCCGGAAATTCCCGCGCGTACGCGCGGATTGGTCAGCGCCAGGTTTACGTTGGAAACAAAAGGTTGGCGTCCACGAACAGCCAGAGGAGCAAACCCGCCGCCGTTTCTCACATTAATGTTGGTGATGTTGACTACAGTCACGCGATTGAATCCGCGTCCATACCACGGATAGAAGTAGTCATGCGGTCCCACCGGCAGCCAGCCAATGGAGCCAAAGCCGAAACCCACTCCCACGGCAACTCCGTGCCCGAATCCAATGAAAGATACGTACGCCGGCGCCCATATCGGACGGTAATGCGGATAGACCGGTCCCGGCCACCATACCCATGAACTGCCCCAGAAGAACCAGCGACCGTAGTGATACGGCGCCCAGCCCCACGGTTCATACGAAACCCATGTCCATCCCCAATAAGGCTCATAAACCCAGCGGCCTGACTGGTACGGCGCCCACGCCGCCTGCTGATAAGGCTGCCATACCCAGCCGTAGCCGGGGATAAAGATCCAATGGCCGTTCGCATCCAGATCGCTGGCGCCCGTGTAATAGGCATTGGTGCGACCCCAGCTTGCCGCATTGCGAATTTCGTTGTCACGATCGCTGTTGAAACGGTCCCAATCGTCTTTTGCCGGAGCGGAGTCAACGCGATATTCAGGATTCGTCGCGCCGCGAATGGTAATCTTCTGGCCCTTTTTCACTGTGGTGCTGCCCTGCGGAGTTGTGATCTCGGCTTCACCTTCACGGACAATCACATCCGTCTCGGAATCAGAGTTCACCTGTACCCGATAACGTCCATTGCGCAACGGACGCACCGCGACATTCGGAGTATCAATTTCAACGTCCGCCTCACCACCCTTGAAGATGCTGTAGCTGGCATAACCCTGGGCGATCTGCAGTTGTATGCGTGTGCGGGTCAGGTCTGCAATCTTGGCCTGGCTGCGCGAGGACAGCCGCAGGATGTTGGCATAATCCAATTGAATTTCCGCGTGCGATTTCTCCCCCGTGGCCACCTGGTCGCCACGAACCAATGGGGTGTTCAGGGCGGCTGCTGACCAGTCACCGGTATCAGAGCGCTGCATGGAAATTTCACCATGGAGCAGGCTGATGCGAGCTACTTCTGACTTCGCGGCCGGAAATTGCGTTCCGTCGTTTCGTGATCCACCGCCTTGCGGTCCGCCACCTTGCGGATAGCCTGGCTGCTGCGGGTTCTGTGGTTGCTGACCGTCTGGCTGCGAATACCCAGGCCCTTGCTCGTCTGGCAGGCCGTCGTCTTCCTGACCAGCTTGCGAGTAGCCCGGCTGCGTTGCATCTGCGCGCGGGCCGCCATCCTGCGGGTCCTGTAGCGCATTCAGCTTTGGAGCCATTGCCACAAGCCCCAAACACAGGCCCAGCACCATGAAAAACTCAAGACCCTGTGTTCTTTCCAGGACACGTCTCATCAAATTCGTCACCTGCATTATTTCCACCGGCCTCCCCGGACCGTACTTCAACCTTCTTGCCCTTATCTTGAGCACAACTGTTGCCAGTCGTAATGCGCGCTAAGTGGCTTGTTTAGTGTTATCTACAGTACTTAACTCAGAAGAATCGTTGAGATGTGGTGGTTTTCAACCAGTTTGAGCGGTGGATTTGGGCCGGGAGATGAACGTGCCGAATGACAGCAGCTTCGCCTGCGTCCCGGGATCAGCAGACCGCAACTGCACGGAATCGCCGTACAAATGAAAAGCGGCGACCATGTAGATGATCGCCGCCTTGTAAATCTCTTGGCCTTCCTTTACGGACGTCCGAACAGAGTCACTTCCGGACGCGCTGAGAACGGATGCGCCTTGCCATACCATAACTCAAGGCTTTGCACGATGCGGTCACCCTGTAAATCGATGCCGCGCGTATGTCCGCCGGCCCGGATAAACTGGCGTACCTGCAATGTTTCCGCCTGGCCGTTGCCATAGTGCACCACTACGCGATCAAACTCGATGGGTGCGTTCACCACGCGAATCTCCAGTTTCCGATAACGGCCCGCGGCCTGGCCAACTTCAATATTGTCGTGGTCATGCTGGCCATCTACGTGGGCCTTGCCCAGATAAACCCAGTCAGCGGCGTGTGCCGCTGGGGCAATGTAGAAAATGAATGCCAGTGCGATGAGTGAAACCAGTGCCTTCTTCACGATTTTTGAATCCTCCCTGAAAATGCAGAACGGAGACTCGCTCCGTTGGTGTGCCATTTTTGTGCAGCGATGATTGAAACACGAATCACTGCCGGAAGTTTTCAGGAACTTTGGATCGGAAGACATGGCACCTCTGTGTTGTCGCTGCGCTCCAACCGCCTTGAATGCAAGTTTTGTGGCTGCTTGAAGGATGCTCCTGTTGCCGCGGATTCGGCACGCGAGTCGGTCTCACCCTTGTCTATCGATTGTCACTTGCTCTCCAAACCGCCTTGAATGCGAGGCTTGTGACGATTTTGGCAATCTCTGCTTAGCTTTCTTCGTCTTCCACACCGAGCTTTCCCAACCTGTAACGCAGCGCATTGCGTGACAATCCCAGCAATCTTGCTGCCTGGCTCTTATTACCATTCGCTCGCCGCAGAGCCTCGCGAATCATCTCATCTTCCCATTGTTCCAGTGTCGTGCCCTCAGGCAGAAAGCTATTCCCTGTCGTCACGGAGCTTTTGGTTTTTGGTGTATCCAGATAAATATCCGCCACATCAATCAAGGTGCCCGGCGTTCCTGACGACAACGCGACCGCGCGCTCGATTGTGTTCTCCAACTGACGCACGTTGCCGGGCCAGTGATAGTCAATGAGCATCTTCAATGCCGCCGGAGTTACTCCCCGAATATCGCGATCATTGCCGGCGGCAAAGCGATCCACAAAATGCTTCACCAGCTCAGGAACATCTTCTCTGTGTTCGCGCAAAGGAGGTATGTCAATGGGCACAACGTTGAGTCGATAGTAAAGGTCTTCGCGGAAGGTTCCCTCTTCCAGTGCCGCGCGCAGGTCACGATTCGTCGCGGCCAGCAATCGCACATCCACCTTCAGCGTCCTGGTTCCACCTAGACGTTCAAACTCACGCTCCTGCAGCACTCGCAGCAGCTTTACCTGGATCGGCGCAGGCACGTCGCCAATTTCATCCAGAAACAGCGTGCCTTTATCCGCGAGTTCAAACTTTCCCGGCTTGCTCGCGAGAGCACCGGTGAAGGCGCCCCGTTCATACCCGAATAGTTCGCTTTCAAACAAAGTGTCCGGGATGGCCGTGCTGTTGATCTTTATAAACGGCCCGGATGCCCGGCGAGAATGCTGGTGGATGGCCCGTGCGATCAGGTCTTTGCCTACGCCACTCTCGCCCCCGATTAAAACCGTGGCATTGGTTGACGCCACACGTTCCACCAGTGCCAGTACTGCCTGCATGGGCGCACTGCGGGACACAATGTTATTGAAATGGTAGCGCTGGCCCAGAGCTTCTTTCAGTGAACGGTTCTCGTCGCGCACTCGCTGAACGTCAATTTCCTTCGCGACCACCAGCTTCATTTCAGCCATGGTGAACGGCTTCAGCACATAATCACTGGCGCCCAGCTTCATGGCTTCCACCGCGGTTTCCACCGAGCCGTAGGCAGTCATCACCACAATCGGTGTGGACGCATTCAGACGCTTGGCCTCTTGCAGAAAGTCCAGACCGCTCATGCCCGGCAACTTCACGTCGGTTACGATCACGTCAAATGAATTGGCGTGCAGGCTCTTGAGCGCCGTTTCTGCGTCAGGCGCAACCTGTACGTGATGGCCTTCTTCGCCCAGGCTGATCTCCAGCAACCGGCGCATCTTTGGTTCGTCTTCAACAATAAGAATGTTTGCCATGAATGATTGTTGGTTTATTTGTCACTGTTGCTTGATCGCGCCAAGTCGCAAACCTTGCGTTCAGGCGTGGTTCTCTGTTTTCGCTGCCGGAAAGGTAACCCGAAAGCATGCCCCTTCTTTTCGCAACGTCGAAGATTCACCCAGCGTTACCCTTCCTCCATGTGCGTCCACTATCTTTGATACGATCGCAAGTCCGAGCCCTACGCCTGTCTTCTTGGTACTCACAAATGGATTGAATATCTGTTCGCGCATTCCGGCCGGAACTCCCGGGCCTGAATCCTTAATCTCGGCCACAGCCAGATCTTGCTCATCGCTACTTTCTCCAAACACACTGATTTTCAGCTCTCCACGCTGCTCATCGCCCATGGCTTCGCACGCGTTCAGGATCAGGTTCGTGAACACCTGCTCGCACAAGTCCTCATCGAGTTCCACACGTGGCGTCCCCGTCGCGTAGTCGCGGACAATCCGCACATTCCGGCCAGCACCCTGGTCAGCCACCGCCCTTAGGCTCCTCTCTATCACTACTGAAAGGTCCGCAGAACGCAGATCGAGCTGAGTTGGCCGGGCGAAATCCAGAAAGCGGCTCACCAGCGCGCTTACGCGATTCACCTCAGTATAGATATAGTCAGAAAGCTCTTTAGCCATCTCATCCGCGCGCGCTGAGCTTCTGCTTCAGTATCTCCGCTGATCCTTTGATCACCGCCAGCGGATTGCGGATTTCATGGGCCAGTCCGGCGGAAAGCTGCCCTAATGCCGCCAGACGCTCCGCGCGACGCGCTTCCGCCTGCGCCTGTTGTAGATTGCGATTCGCCTCAGCCAGGGTCTCTGACAGGCTTTGATAGCGCCTTACCTGAAAGCGCGCATCCATCACAAAGCGATTCACCGTCATCGCCACCAGATATAGAAAGAGCACGCGCATCATCAACTCGCTGGCGCCGGACCACTCGAGTTTGAATTCTTTCAGTGCGGGAATCAGATAGGAGCAATAAGCGGCTGAGGTCAGCGTCGTCCATAGCAGCGTCCCTCCCGGACCAAAATAGATCGCCGCTGTCGTGACCGGCACAAAGAAAACCGGCCAGTAGCTGCTGATGATGGGGGCAACGTCGCGCGTGTGGTTGATCAGCTCTGTAGCGAGTACAAGTTTGGCTATGACTGCTAGCGCCGGGCCCCAGCGCTTCAGGCTGTGTTGAATGAAAGTTCGTTCCAGCAATTGGAATACGCCCAGCAATAAAAGAATTATCTGCTTATGCGGTTCATTGATGGGGGGCAGAATCGCCAGTCCTGCCAGAAATAGGAGCCATAGCAGGTCAAGCCAGGGCGCGGTGGAACGTTCGTCTGCCATAGGAACGATGCACCGACTTTACCACACGCTGGAAATGTGGCTGGAAGGAGCCGGTTTCCGCCATGGCCTGGAGGCTTTGATGATCCGTACCAGGCTCCACGATTCGTTTCACGGGCCCAGTAAAGTTTTTTCAAGCATCTCCAGTTCGGCAGCCGTGGCTAAAACATACACGGACGGATTACTCAGCAAGCTGCGCGGAAACGGCGACTCACGGCGTCGTGATGATGCTTTGCACGCTTTGAGTGATCGGCTTGTTCGCTTGTGAAACTCTGGTCAAGGCTCCCGTAGCCGGATCGATGAAATACGTCACCAGCTGGCCGGATTCGGTGACGTAAGCAAATTGACCGGAACCATCAATGGTGATCGACAACGCACTGTCAGTGATTGCAGCGCCCGCAATCGGCGTAAGCGTATTCGCCACAGGATCAAAGGTGAATCCTTTCACGAAATTAGTTGTGGTCTGAAACGCAACATAGAGATGGCGACCGTCAGGAGCGATGACGAACCCTGTGGCTCCCACGTCCGTGATGAAAGGCGAGCCAACCACCGGCGTAAGCAATCCTGTACTGCTGATGTTGAAAATGCTGATGGTGCCCTGATTCAAAACGAATAGAAATTGGCTGTCAAAGCTCACGGCAAGTTGTCCAGCCAATCCCATCGTGGATCCGCCGGTGAGAAGCGGTGGTTGCGCCAGAGTCAGACTGCCGTCGCTGCCGATGGCAAGCGACTCCACGATTTGATCTGTGGCATTGAACAGGAACAGTCCGTTTGGACTGGTGACCGTGAAGAATCCCAAAGATGTGGCTGCGGAGCTGGATATCTTAGTCAGCAGCCCGCTGGACTGGTCGATGGAATAAATATCAAATACACCCGCATTGGGCTGATATAGAAAGCGCCCGTTGCGCTCAATCGCCAGCATGCCGGGCTGTTGCGAGGCGAAGACCAGGGGACTGCCCGGTACCCGCGTGAGAACTCCTGTCACCGGATTGATCTGCATCTCGGCTATACCAGGATTGCCGATCGTCACTCCTGCACTCGACGCGCCCAGATTCAGCGCATACAGGAACCGGCCCACCGGATCCGAAATTAATTGCGTAACAATATTCTGTCCCAGCCCGGTGTCAGTAAAGTCGGTTGTTATGGGCGTCACCGTTCCATTGGTGATCTGTCCTGCCTGATATCCGAAGCTCGATTCAAACACCGTGATGCCAAAGATGAAACGACTGGCAGAGGTGGGCGTTGAGACAGGCGTGGGTGTCGGAATTGGAGTTGGAGTTGGGCTTGGCGTGGGAGTAGAACCTGGAGCAGGCGTTGGGGTTGGAGTTGGGGTTGGCGTAACGCGTACATCCAGACCACCACTCCCGCATCCTGCCAGGAACATGCAGGCAATCCCACTCAAGATGAAGCAAAGGACTTGCAACGACAACTTACTTCTCATGGCCCACTTCCTTACAGCCAGGACGTCATGGCCCACACCGCTGGCCATTGGAAACTCAGATGCCCAGAGTTGCTGCAAGGTCGTATGCCGAAAAAGGTTGGATTGAGCAGGCGAATAATTGGCAAATCCCCGGAAATTTCCTTGATAAAACCTGCTCTTCCCAACTTTTGCGTTTTGAAACCGTTTTGAAACTGCCTTCGGAACCATTTTGAAACCACGTTTGAAACTTTGAAATTTGAATCTTTGAAATGAAGGCGCATACAACGCTATTCCCCCTTCACGGCGACCGATCACATTTGCAGACGCGTGAAATCCCGACCCAGTGTTAGACTAGCGGAAGTCCCACCATTGAGCGGGAGTAACTCAGTGGTAGAGTCACAGCTTCCCAAGCTGTTGGTCGCGGGTTCGATTCCCGTCTCCCGCTCCAGAATCCTAAAAACAACCGAGTGAAATGCGGAGTGATGAGGGCGAAGCAGCGAAGCGTTGCGGAGCCCTTAAAGGAACGCCAGCGCCGTCCAGCGCGAGCGTAGCGTGAGGGCGAAGCAGCGAAGCGTTGCGGAGCCCTTGAAGGAACGCCAGCGCCGTCCAGCGCGAACGCAGCATGAGGGCGAAGCAGCGAAGCGTTGCGGAGCCCTTGAAGGAACGCCAGCCCGTCCTGCGCGAACGCAGCATGAGGGCGAAGCAGCGAAGCGTTGCGGAGCCCTCTGAAGGAACGCCAGCGCCGTCTAGCGCGAACGCAGCATGAGGGCGAAGCAGCGAAGCGTTGCGGAGCCCTCAAAGGAATGGGTGAAATGCGCAGTGAGCGCCGTTTAGCGCGAACGCAGCATGAGGGCGAAGCAGCGAAGCGTTGCGGAGCCCTCTAAAGGAATGGGTGAAATGCGCAGTGAGCGCCGTTTAGCGCGAACGCAGCATGAGGGCGAAGCAGCGAAGCGTTGCGGAGCCCTCTAAAAAAAGATTCTTGCGTGACGGGCTGGAAACCACAAAGTCCGTCACGCAATATCAGTCGAGTTAATAAGAAACTACGCTCACCCGATTAGAGCATTATTGGACGGGAATTAAAGGTTCTAATTCTCTGCTTTAACTCGGAGATCCACATCCTGTTAAGAACACTGAGCTTTCAACCATAAGAACAGCAAGATCGGCTCTCTCTTTATTTCGGCGTTGCGCCCTTGTGGCTCTGATTTCCGGGGATCGTTGCTCCGGCTGCTGACTTCGTTCCCGAAGCCTCGGTGCCCGGACCTGCGCCCGCCGGCGCTAAATCGGTAGGACCATACATCGTGCCATCCGCGCGGCTTACCAGCGCTCCGGCCGGCAATGCCATGCCCGTTTTCATGGGAGTGCTGGCCTGCAGGAACGGAGTGGCATTGATGTTCTGCTGTACGGCGCCACCTTTGCCATCGCCCGCATAGGGAGCAGCTGCCGCCAGACTCGATCCGCCATTAGAAGCGCTATCGATCTGTGCTGGTTGCGGGGTACCCATTTGCCCGGCTCCTGCTGCGCCTTCCGCAACTTCCGGCAACGAAGGCATTGTGCCACGATTATTTCCCGACGAACATCCCGCAACGAGCGTGACTGCGCAAAGCAATGCGCAGATCACAGCAATACCAAAAAGATTCTTCACAATATCTCCCCAGAAAAAAATGAACGCGTATATCGCGCTTTTAAGTATAGAAAACAATTGTCTCCGCCGCGCATGCTATTGCACGCATGTTATTGTACGGATCTTATTGCGGAAGACACATGATGGCAAACTTCACGGCCGCGGTGGGGCGCCATCTCCATAGCCGTACATTCGCGACGATGTCGCACCGACCATGGCAATATCGGCCATCTTCCACTTGCTCAATGCCCTATAATTTAACCATCTTGAGCCGACCCATCTGCATATTGTTCGTATTGTTCGTGGCCACGAATCTGCCTGGCCTTGCCCAGCCGGCTTTTTCCCCGCAAGCTTTATTCAAGCAAGCTTTGTCCCAACAAGCCTCAAAACAACAAACCTTGGACCAACAAGACCAGCAAGCCTTGGACCAACAATCTGCGGCCGACCACTCCAGCCAGATCCTGCTCATGATGCCCTTTGAGAACAACTCAACCACGCCTGGGCTTGATTGGATTGGCGAGGCCTTTCCTGAAGTCCTGAGTACGCGGCTTAAATCTGACTCACTTTATCTCGTCGAACGCGACGACCGCCTCAACGCGCTTGACCGTCTTGGCATTCCCGCAACTGCGCGACCTTCGCGCGCCACCGTTTATCAGGTGGCTCAGGAGCTTGACGCTGACTACGTCCTGATTGGCAGTTTTAAGTTCGATGGCTCCACTATCACCGCCCACGCGCGCCTGATGGACGTTCCTCACCTGCGCCTTGGGCCTGATCTTACTGAATCAGGTCCATTGGCCAGCCTGATCACGCTGCAAACGGCACTGGCATGGGACCTTTTAAACGCGCTGAAACTGTCCGGCGACATATCAAAAGAACAGTTCGTCGCCCAGTTCCCTCCCCTTCGCCTGGACGCTTTGGAAAACTATGTACGCGGCGTCCTCGCCGGTAACGTCCAGGAAAAGATCAAGCGCTTTCAGGAAGCGGTACGGCTGGAACCGAGAAACACGCTGGCTTTGCTGCAACTTGGCAAAGCCTCGTACACGACTAAAAATTACACTGAAGCGGTCAACATATTTTCCAGGGTGCCGCCTGGCGATCCAGCAGCCAACGAAGCCCAATTTTTCCTCGGTCTATCCGCCTTCTACGCCGATCAGATGGAAAGAGCTGAGACTGCCTTCCGTGTCCTCTCCACGCGACTGCCGCTCACGGAAGTCTTCAACAATCTTGGCGTAGTTACCGCGCGCCGCGGACAGAAGCGCGCCCGCACATACTTTGAGAAAAGCGTGCAGACCGACCCCAGCGATCCTGATTATCACTTCAATCTCGCCGTTGAACTCTACCGCGAAGGTGACGCGCCGGCGGCGATGCGTGAACTCAAAGCCACGCTGGCCCTGCAGGGCGACGCGGAAGCTAAGTCATTCCTGGATGCGATCTCTTCCGGCTCGCAAGTCCAGCGCATGCCACTGGAGCGGATCAAGCGCAACTATGATGAATCAGGCTATCGCCAGATATCACTGGAGATTGCCAACGCTGATGAGGCTCGCATGAAAAAAGCCACTCCCGCAGCACACGCTGCGTTCCATGTCGAACGCGGGCAGGAGATGATGGGCGAAGGTCTGAGCAGTGAAGCCGAAAAGCAATTCCGCGAAGCCATCTCACTTGACGAATCCAACCCCGCCGCCCACGCCGGCCTGGCGCAAGTGCTGGAGATCAATCAAAATGTTGATGCCGCGCGCAAAGAGGCAGATACTTCTATGCGTCTCAAGCCGTCGGCTGGTGCGCTCCTCGTGCTGGCACGAGTTGCTCTGTCAGAAAACAATCCGGCAGACGCGGAGAAGGATGTTGATCAGGCACTGGCGCTCGATCCCGCCAATGCTGCCGCTGTCGCCTTGAAACACGATCTGGCTGTCCGTAGCGCGGCCCGTCCTCGCTGATTAATCAAGGACGAAAAGCTACGCAAGAGGTAACTCCATGAAATGCAGGTCGATTGTAAGCCGGTTCCGCAAGCTTTTGCTTCTCACCGTCAGCACAATACTGTTGTTGCCATGCGCGGCCTCGGCTGACGTAGTGAAGGTGGTGGTGGATTCAGTGATCCATCCACTCTCGGCCGAATACATCGATCGCGCCGTCCAGGAAGCTGAGCGAACCCATGCTGACGCTTTGCTGATCGAGATACGCACGCCGGGTGGGCTGATGACGTCTATGGAAGACATTGTCCATAAAGTCCTCGATTCGAAAGTGCCCGTCATTATCTATGTTTCTCCGTCCGGCAAAGGTGCGTCTTCTGCCGGATTCTTCATCCTTGAAGCGGCGGACATTGCCGCCATGGCGCCGGGCACCAACACCGGGGCGGCGCATCCCGTCCGTGGCGACGGCCAGATCATGGACCCGGTGATGAAGGACAAAGTTGAGAATTACGCCGCCTCCCTCATGCGTTCCTACGTCAGCAAACGTGGACGCAATGTGGAAGTGGCGGAAAGCGCCGTGCGCCAGTCAAAATCCTTTACCGCGGATGAAGCCCTCTCCCAGCATCTGATCGATTACATCGCCAAAGATCAGGACGACCTCTTCAGGCAGATTGACGGCAAATCCGTGACGCGCTTTGACGGTTCCAAGGTCGTCCTCCACGTCGCCGGCAAGCCCGTCAGGCTGTACGACATGACTTTGCGGGAGCGAATCCTTTCCGTACTCATGAATCCTAACTTCACGGCTCTCCTGTTTACCCTGGGGCTTTTTGCTCTCATGATCGAGTTCAATCATCCCGGAGGGATTGTTCCCGGCGCCGTCGGCCTGATTGCAATAGTCGTGTCCATTTACGCCCTCCAGATGCTGCCCACGCGTTTTGAATCAGTGGCGCTGGTGATAGGCGCATTCGTCCTCTTCGCTCTGGAAGCCAAATTCCATTCGCACGGTTTGTTCACCGCAGGCGGCATGCTCATGATGGTTCTGGGAATGCTCCTACTGGTTGACGGCCCTATTCCCGAAATGCGCGTGAGGCTGATCACCGCCCTCTCCGTTACCATCCCGCTGGGCGCCATCACAGTGTTTCTGCTCACCCTGGCCATACGTGCTCGACGAAATAAAGTTGTTACCGGCAAGGAAGCTCTCATCGGCGAAATTGGTGTGGCTCGTTCACCTCTGGCCCCTGACGGCAAGGTCTTTGTCCGTGGCGCTCTATGGAATGCCGTGGCATCCGCGCATGTCGATATAGGCCAGGCCGTCATCGTCCGTAACGTACAGGACTTGACCTTGCAGGTAGAACCGGCAATGCAATCTGTTACGCTGGATGCAGCTAAATCCTGACTTAGAGTACTGCCGGGCAGGTAGCTGCGATAGAATCACTGCCGGCTCACAACGCAATTGCCTACTGGAGGCCGTGTGTTATCTATTCCGTTCCTTGTTGTTGTTGTTATCTTCGTTATCTACCTCATCAACTCCATCAAGATCCTGCGAGAGTACGAACGCGCCGTTATTTTCCGCCTGGGCCGGCTCCATCCCGCCAAAGGCCCCGGAGTGATCCTGGTCTTTGCCCCGCTTGACCGCATGGTGCGCGTTGACCTTCGCCAGCAGGCCCTGGAAGTTCCTCCGCAGGACATCATCACCCGTGACAACGTGACCTTGAAGGTCAACGCCGTGATCTATTGGGAAGTGATTGACGCGTCACAAGCCGTGATTCGCGTACAGAACTATTACTGGCAGACACAACAGTTCTCGCAGACCACTTTGCGCTCCGTGCTGGGTGAAGTTGATCTGGACGAATTGCTGGCCCATCGTGACAAGTTGAACACGCGCATCCAGACCATTCTTGATCAGCACACGTCGCCTTACGGCGTGAAGGTTGCGAACGTGGAAATCAAACAGGTGGACCTGCCGGACACCATGCAGCGCGCCATGGCCAAGCAGGCGGAAGCCGAGCGTGAAAAACGCGCCAAAATCATCCATGCCGAAGGTGAATTTGCCGCCTCACAGCGACTCACGGAAGCCGCCCACCAGTTGGCTTCAGAGCCCCTGACCATGCAGCTTCGTTATCTCCAGACCTTGACTGAGATCGGAGTGGAAAAGAACACCACCATCGTCTTCCCATTGCCTATTGATATTCTTGCGTCTCTCACGCAGGCTCTGGAAAATATTAGTGGTCGAAATCTAGCCCAAATAGGGTTAAACTGGCTGCAAACCAGAGCTGAAAATCAGGGGGGAACGCCGTGGATTTGGGGACTCGACAGGTGAAGGAAGACTTTGAAGATCAGGTGCAAGATACTGAAATAACACTCGGTACTGGCAAATTGCTGGGCATTTTCTTTGCCGTCGTGATTGTTTGCGCCGTCTTCTTCACCATGGGTTACCTGTTGGGAAAAAGCACCGCCACGGGCGGCAGGACCGAAATTGTAGGTAGCACAACCAGCGCAGCCGGCAGCACAGCAGGCAAGCCTTCTGCAGTGGCCAAAGTTCCGGAAGCCCCGGCGCCCGCTCCCGCAACTGATTCGCAGCCTGCAAGCTCTGCTTCAAGCTCAGGGTCAAACCCAGCATCGAGCCCGGCTGGTTCAAATGCTTCGGGTGCGAATCCCTCAAGCCCGGCTCCGACTTCCGCCGCCACCGAAATTAAGGCAAGCCCTAACGGAACCTTCACGGTGCAGGTGGCAGCGGTTTCCAAGCCGGAGGACGCGGACATTCTGAAGTCAGCTTTGCAGAAGAAGCAGTACCCGGTTTTTGTAGCCAACTCCACTTCGGACGCGCTCTATCACGTCCAGGTCGGCCCTTTCTCCAACCAGCAGGACGCTGACACCATGCGCAATCGTCTGTCAGCCGACGGATACAACGCGATCGTGAAGCACTGAAGAACCAGCAATTAGCGAATGGCAACGCTCAGCAATTGGCTCTTGAGGGATGCGGAAGATGCGAAAATTCAGCAATCCAACTTGGGACTCCGACACGGCCTAATTGCGCGTCGAGCTTCCGCACTGGATCCTAGTGGCTAAGCCGCGAAATGACTTAAGCGGCCTTGGGCGAAGCGCCATAATAATGCTAGTCTGTATCAAACCGCTGCTCTTTAAACGGATCGCCATACATGTGATAGCCGTTTTGCTCCCAGAAGCCGGCCTGATCATGGTCAAGAAACTCAAAGCCCCGCACCCACTTCACTGATTTCCATGCGTACAGATGCGGCACAATCAGCCGCAGGGGATATCCATGATCCGCGGATAGCGGCTGCCCATCATGATGCGTGGCCAGCAATACATTTTCACGATCCAGGTCTGCCAGCGGAACGTTTGCCGTATAGCCCTGCTCCGCATGCACCAGCACATACATGGCTTCCGGCTTCGGCTTGGCCAGCTTCATCATCTCCCTGAACGACACGCCCTCCCAGTCATTATCAAAGCGGCTCCACCGTGTCACGCAATGAAAGTCACTGTGACTGTGAAAGCGCGGCAGAGCCCCAAATTCCTTCCACGTCAGCTTGACTGGATTCTCTACCTGACCCCATATGCGGAAGTCCCAGCGCGCCGGATCAAAAAATGGGATCGAGCCGTAGTGCAGCACGGGCCACTTAAGCGTCAGAGCCTGGTGGGGCGGTAACCGGCCGGCATCGCGCATCTCCTGCTCTTTTTGCTTTCGCTCGTTGTTGTCAAATAAACCCATGTTTTTCCCCTGACGACTCTATTGTATGAGATGTCACCTCAGGCAAAAGGCAACATCGCTCTTGACGCGAGCCTAATACATCGATATATATCTATCTATGCCGACGCTTACCGACAAGCAACTGGTGGACGCCCTCAAGGCCATTGCCGACCCTACGCGACTGAAGATCCTTCGCCTGCTCAGGCAGAAAGGCTGCTGCTCCATCGACAAAGGTGAAGGCATGTGCGCCTGTGATATTGAAGAGCAGGTAAAGCTATCGCAACCCACCATCTCTCATCACATGGCGATCCTGCGCAAGGCTGGCCTCATTCACGCGGAAAAACAAGGTCTATGGATGTGGTATCGACGCAATGAAAAGTCGCTGAAAGAGCTGGGCCAGGCTGTGAACACCGGCGTCTGACCTTCTCTCTCCCGCCCCAAATCAAAAAGGGAACACCCGGCCAGGTGTTCCCTTTTTCAATCGCTTTATAAATCTCTAGTGTGTTACAGCGGCGAACATCGGTGAATCCAGCAGTTTCTGGAAGCTATGATCGTCAGCTTTGAAGTGAACCACCAGTTTGCCGGCGTCAGAATCCACGGTGGTGTCGTCAATCGCGTTCTTCTCGGTCGGCGTCGCATTCATCTTTTTGTAGAGCAGGCCAGCCTTCATCACAGACGACAAAGTTGCTGCGGTCATATTGTCTGACGTTCCCACGTTCAGGTTGAAGTCAACGCCATGATCAAAATCCATGGTATAGCGCGAACCCGTCAAACGCTGTTTGATGGTCTCATAATCGGCCAGGTCAGAAGCTCCGCCCAGAGCCGACTTCATCATCGTCTGCGTGCCCAGCTGATCAAGCACGCTCCACACCGTACCCTGGTCCACAGATGTGATCATGTCAGTGACCGCGGTATTGGCGTTCAGGCTGCGTGCGCCGCCATCGCGTGCGTCCAGGGCTGCCTTCAGCGCTGAACTGTCGCCAAACAGCATGGTCCAGTTATCCAGGAAGGTCATGGAAAGACCGCCGGACATGGGATACACAAACGATCCGTTGACCTTGTTGGCCTTGATCTTCTGCTTGGTCATCTTGAGAGCGATGGCCTTGCGCGGAAATGTGCCCTGCGCAATCCCGATGATTTGCAGTCCGTTGTCCTTATTGCGAAACGAAGCCAGCGTAATCTGATCAACGTCGCGGTCTACTACCACGCCTACATCTTTCAGCGCGTCTTCGAACTGCTTCATGTTCGCAGGCAGGAGTTTGGCCTTCATCTGCATGGCCGTATCTGAGTTCTTCATCCGCCGGTAGTCCACGTTAATGATCTGTTGGACATCCTGCGGGATCACTGAACGTGCGGCCGTGGCCAGCGAAGCGGCAAATCCTGGCACGCCGCTCAGTAGAAATATAAGAGCGAACACAATATTGCGTTTCATGGTCTACCTATTTTAATCCGGATTTCTGGATTTTAAGATGCACAGAGGTTCAGCTTTGGATGCTCTTTTCGGCTCCCTAAGGTATTCACCTCTGTAGTTGGGCTACTTTTGACCGTACTTCATCCACAAAATCCCCGTCTTTGATCGATCCCAGATTAATATCCACGTTTGCCAATGCGCCAACAATGGAGGCGCTCACCAGCGCCCCGGCGACTGTGAGATCAGACGCCATGTTGGGATTCGTAATCGGCTTGAGAGACGTCACAATATCGCCCACTTCCCTTGCATTGGTGGCGGTTGCAAGCGGTACGGAGGTCGCGCCCTTCAGTGCATTCTGTATGGCGATCTCACCGTCACCGTTGCTTGAAGCCTTGGCCTGCTTGTAAGCAGCCATAACATGGCTGTAACTATCCGCGTCAGCATCAATGCCCGCTTTGAGTTCTTCACGCAGTTGTGACAGCCTGGCCAGCGCTTGGCTTAACTCCTGCTCATATTGCAGATAGGCCTTCTTGCCGCGCGACATTCCCGCCACCATGGTCCCCAGCGCCGCCGCCATTGCGGCCGCTGCAGCCGCGGCACTACCACCTCCCGGAGTCGCCGTGGGCGCAGCCAGTTGCTCAATGAATGGTTCGGCTCCGGCGCGCAATCCGCCCACTGCCATCTTGCCCCCCATCACTCCGGCCAAACGGTTTTCCAGAATCATGGACGAATCAAAATTCTCGACCTGCAGGAACCATTCTGCTGCCTGCTCCAACGCCTTCTTCGGGACAAGCCCGACAATCTCACTGCTCAGGGGCATTACGCCATAACGTGCCGCTTCCCGTTTTACGAATTCGAATACGCGAGCGATCGGCGTTTGCTCAAAGTCGGTCAGGTTCATGGAGACCTGTGCCAGCCCCCGCACTTCAAATCCAGAGCCCTTCACAAAGCGCAGACCTCCGGTTGAATTTCGAACGGCCTTGGCGATCTTCTTGGCGATTTCCACATTCGTGGTATTTAAGAACACGTTGTACGCGATGAGCGCCTTGCGCGCCCCCACCACCGTGGCTCCCGCGGTTACATGGCAGCGCGGATCGCCAAAGTCAGGGCAGCGTCCCGCATTCACCAGGATGTCCTCACGCAGGCCTTCAAATTGTCCGCGACGTATGTTCTCCAATCCCTGACGATCAGGACGCGTAGCTGCTGCCTCATATAGGTAAATTGGAATCTGGAAGCGCTTCCATATCTCCTCGCCGACGTGGCGGGCAATTGCCACACAGTCTTCGATCGTCACGCCTTCAATGGGAATAAACGGAACCACGTCCGCCGCGCCGATGCGTGGATGAGCTCCCTGATGCTTGTTGAGATCAATGAGCTCGGACGCTTTGCCTGCGCCGCGAATAGCCGCCTCAGCGATCGCCTCACGATCGCCGACTAACGTGATCACGCAGCGGTTATGGTCGGAGTCCATTTCGCGATCGAGCAGATAGACTCCAGGAACTTTCATCGCCTCGACAATGGCATCAACAATGCCTTTGTCACGGCCTTCAGAGAAATTAGGGACGCATTCAACTAGGGTAGACATGACTGGAAAGCATAAAGGATGGAGCGCAATGCAGGCAAAACGGAGAGATCAGACCTTGTAATGCGGTAATTTCGTAATTCAGCAATTGAACTTCTTCAATGGCATTTCTCACGCACGTCTCACGGGGTGGAGCCGGCATTTATGTATGCCTGTGTTAAGCGTCCAAAAGATCTACGGCTTCAGCCGCTGAGGTAAAGACCACCGAGAGTCTCGATGCCTGTTTGACCTTGTCTAAATATTCCCGCTCTTCATTTACCCAATCACCAAATTACTCATTTACCCAATTCATTTAAACCAATTCACTCCCACCAGAAACTGTACCGTGTTCACCCCCGGGTTCGGTACCGTCAATCCGGCGTTCGAAATATGCTCGTAACGCACGCTCGCAGTAAAAGCCCGACGCTGGTTATTGAAGAATTGAAAGCCCAGCGTTCCATGCGTAACAAAGTTCACCCGGGACGTATTGTTCGGCACCACATGATTGCTGAAGAGCACACCGCCTCCCAGTTCCAGAAACGGAATGGTGTGGTCTGTGCTGGTGAAATTCCACTTTAGATTTATTGGATTGAAGGCCGCACCATAAGCATTCACCGCCGGCGCCGGCTGCAAGACGTAATACACCGGGATCAGGTCGGCCGAGTATTCGAAATCGCCGCGAACAAAGCTCCCAAAGTGATCGCCCGTCAACACCTTGCCCAGACGAACGCCTGCATCCACAACTTTTGTATCTTTGGTTCCGCCCGGAACGCTGAACCCACCGCTGGCCCACACGCCGATGTCCCAGGGACGGCTGTCAAGCGGCTTGTCGGATTGACCGGAAGCGAGTCCGCTCAAGAGCAACAGCAAGATTGTGATTTTCATGGATTCCTGGGAACGATTTGATCTGGTTAAATGTAGCAGTCATGGCCATGAAATGGTTAAAGAAATTATCGAAGAGGACTATGAGTTCGCCGCCTGGCAGGCACCAGTCGAAAATTTCCCAACCGGTCGTTTCCCATCTAGGCGTTTCAGTACACAAAGTTCTTGTGCAGGACACCCTTGCAAGCAGTCACTTACCCGATTCCTCAATGACTAGCCTTGGCCTTCGCCAGCACAATCGCCGAATGCTGTGACGCCGACTCGTAATATCCCACGAAACGCTGCGGCTCTGCTGCCTTGTAGTCGGCCAGATTGTGGGCCCAGCGGAATCCGATTGGCTGATACCACAACTCTGCTTCCACCTGAAACGGCCCGATTGCGTTCCCGGTGTCCACGACGTACCGGACAACACTGCCTTTGTCATTGAAATTGGGATCCAGTGCCGCTTCACCCACTACTGAAATGTCTTTCTCGGCAGATCGCTTATCGAATCCGGCGGGCAATAGCCGATTATCTTTCAGATATCCCACGGCATTCAGCAATCCGGTCGTCACCTTGCCTTGCGAATCACCCAGAATCGGCTCAAAGATTTCAACCTGTTGCGGGCTGGTAATTTCGCTGTGATGCGGCTCGAATTGCAGCGGGTCAGAATCGTTCTTGTTGCCCACAATCGACCCGTCAGGATTCAGCGCGCCTGATTCGAATAACATCTTGCCGCCACTGTCGCGCACCACCATGTGCAGCCACGCCCGGCGTGAAGGATACGCCGTCGGAAGTTTATGACCGGTAAGATTCTCTACCAGTACATCAACGGACCAGTCCCCGCGAGTGGTCTCGCACCTTCGGAATGCTCACGCGTGCTGTTTCTGTCTGCAAAAATTTTGCTGTACGCTCAGCCGCCGCTGCAAGCTCTTCCGGCAACGCCTTCACGCTCAAGCTCATCGCGATGCTCATTGAGCATGCGTTCCATGACAAAGTTTCCGCCTACAAACACATGGCGATGCATCCCTGCACGCGGCTCACCATAAAGCGCAGTCACGGCAACATGCTCATCCACTTCCGGCATATGGCATGACTGGCATGTACTGTTTTTTGCGGGATAGGCGCTGTGCAGCCATTCCTGATACGGCATCTGCTCCGGAAAATGCCCAATCTCCTTGCCGCCCGGTCCAAGCGCCGTGGTGATCAGCGTATGGCAACTTCCGCACAACGCCGAATCACGGATCTGACTTCCCTCCACCGGCAGAAAGCCACCAGTGGAAGACTGCATGATGCGCTGATGTCCAGCATCAATCGCGAACGGCCCATATTCGGGACGCACTCCGCCATTTTGCCCTCCGCCTTTTCCCAGATTGGCGATCACCACGTTGCCGTTGATACGTTGCACTGGTTCCCAGTCCGGTCTTTTCAATCTGATGGCAGACCGAGCATGAGACTCCATCCGCAGCTGGATCATGTTCTTTGGGAGCCGCCAGCGGCAGGTGGGAGAAGATTCCCGCTTCCTGCCCCTGTGCTTTCGCCGCAAAATGCGTGAGCGGCATGTGGCAGGTTGAGCATTCGTCCTCAATTGCCGACGTTGATTCGGGATGATCGATCGACTCACGCCGGACGCTTCCCTGCCAGTACGGATCGCGCGCCGAATTCGCCATGATGCTGGCTCGCCACTGAAACCCTATCGAGATATCTTCACCCGAACTGGTCTTTAATCCGTTATGGCAGGCGACGCACCGGTCCGACGTACGGAACTCTTCGTTCGCATTTTTCGAACTGGTCTTTGACTTTGCCGGCCTCATTGACGCCTGGCCAGCCAGAATCAACGGCGCCGTTATGATCGCGGCAGCGGCAAAGACAAGAGTTGGACCTGGGAGTCGCCTGTTCATTTCCAGCCTTCCCACAACTTACCATCTGCCCAGTCCCATAGAACGTACATCACCACACTTGGATTGCGTCCTTGTGTGTTCGTCATGGGCGCGCGTACGCCAATCGCCGCGCGAATATGCTGGCGCTGGCTGATCGTGACTTGCATCTCCGGCAGCACGTCCCAGTTTGTTCTGGCTCCGTCCTGCAGGTCACGATCTGCCAGAAACTCCACCATGGGCGACCATAATCGTCCCAGGCCGTTATCTTTCGCCAGCGACTGCCCGATCGCAGTACGCCAGAACAGACTCTGCGGGGCGATATCGGTATGTCGCGGCAGGTCCGCGCCCATCTGAAACTGTAGAAACGTATTGGTGGGAAAGAGCTGGTCAAAGGCCACAAAGGGTTCAAACGTGGTGGTACCGTTACCGAAGCCAAGTTTACTGTTTCCTGTCGGCGGCAGAACGCCCGCCTGAAGACTCAGAATCGACCCTGTGCGCAGGCTGGAAAACATCTCTCGCTTCACGGCGAATGTGA
The DNA here is from genome assembly GCA_963755365.1 of Terriglobia bacterium. GTDB lineage: Bacteria > Acidobacteriota > Terriglobia > Terriglobales > Acidobacteriaceae > Angelobacter. The sequence goes on from CAVWJV010000002.1 coordinate 50,524, forward strand.
TGTCGCCCACGCCGCCGTTCCAGCTGTGATTCTGGTTCTGCGCCTCGAACGGAACATCCACCTCAATCTGGTTGTGTACGCCGAAGCGCTGTTCGTGAATCACGTCCGTGGTAAAGCCTGGCGCGCCGCTGGCATTTATCGCAGATGAGATAACAACTTCATCTTCCGGAAACGCCTTTTCCGTCACAATCGCCCTGGGCAGGTTTAACTCTCCGCGCGCCCAATGCTTGTTGGTACAGAACTTGCGCATGTAGGCGATCACGTCATCGATCTCGCCCGAGGTAAGCATCTTACTGAACGACGGCATGATCTCGGAGAAGCCACGCTCGCGTCCGCCATGCAGAATGACCGCTTTCCATGCCGAGTTCGGCTCAGGCGTTGTCCCACTGCAGTCCGTAAAATCAGGAAACGTATCCGGACGCTTGAATTCCGTGCTGGTCTCCGGCGCGCCCTTGCCGTCCACACCATGGCAGGCGATGCAGCCGCCCTTGTAGATGCGCTCGCCGTTCTTCGCGTCCGGGGGCTTCGCGTAGTGGATCGTCTGTGCATGAAGCGCGGAGGTCGCAAGCAAAACCAGAGCAACCAGGCAGGTGAAAGCTGCCGAACTTGAGAAGAACCATCGCATCGACCGGTCGGCACAGAATATTCCCGGAAATTGTTTGCTCATCGCGCCCAGTGCAAACGACACACTCTTTCTGTTGGAATACTTAGGATTCCAAGAATAACGGATAGAGGTTCAGCCACGCCAACAAATGTTGCTCAGGAATCAAAGATCAGGGTCTTGGGTCATCCTGTTCCACTGGACATTCCAGTTGAATAGGAAGCGGAAGGTTAGGCATATGCTCAGCATCCTGGGTGTGAGCTTTCCTAGAAAGCCTTCTTGCGTCTTATCAGCGCAGATCCGTTTCATCTGTGTCATCAGCCGTATGCTTTCTCACCGCCGGCGCAATATATTCCTCCTCTGCAAATATGCCGTCAGCTCGCTGGACGAATTGTTCATCTCTACATCAAACGCCTTGATCTTGCCGGTGAAATAGTTGAACATCATCACTGCCGGAATCGCCACAAACAGGCCCAGCGCGGTCGTCACCAACGCCTCAGATATTCCGCCCGATACCGCATGCATACCGGTGCCACCGCTCCGCTGAATCATGGCGAAGGCATCAATGATACCGATCACCGTACCCAGCAATCCGACGAACGGGGCCGTTGATCCGATGGTCGCCAGCCCGGCAAGCCCGCGCTCAAGTTCAGCATGAGCAATGGCCTCCGCCCGATCCAGAGCCAGCTTGCTGGCTTCAATCTGTTCGTCCGGAGTCGCCGGAGTGCCGGCTTGCGCGGCAAATTCCTGCAAACCAGACACAACTACCTTCGCCAGATGACTCTTCTTGTTACGTTCCGCCACACGAATCGCTTCGTCCAGCTTGCCTTCGCGCAATGCACCAGCAACCACCGGAGCAAACTGGCGCGACTGTTTGCGCGCTGCTCTGAATGCAAGCGTGCGATCAATCATGACGCCAATCGACCACGCCGACATCACCAGCAACGTCACAGCCACCAACCGGGCCGGCCATTGCATGTGGTTCCACATTCCGATGGGGTCAAAGCGCACAGCTTCCTCCCCAGACTGGAATAACCACAAAGCTACGAGTTGTGTTTTGGCAGGAAAGATATTCGCAAGATGAGCCACCAGCATACGTGTGCTTCCTCCGTTGATACTTTGACACCGTAGTCATGGAGATTGCTCCCAATGTAGAGGAGGCGCATTTGCGATTTATGATTTCAATGGAAGTGAAAATACTCTACGCAGCTTCCAGATGCTATTGCTTTTGCGCCTGGCCCGCCGCCTCTTCTTTCCTCACATTGATCAACCGGATTGTCTCCAGGATCACGTCCCCTGCAATTTGCAGGCTCTTGGGACTGAGTTTGTCCATGGTGTCCTGTGTGGTGTGGTGGAAGGAATTGTTGTAGCCGTAATCGAGGTCAACGATATCGGCAACCGGCACGCCATATTTCGCAAACGACATATGGTCATCGCCAATGGCGCTGCGGTTGGCGAAGAAATATGACTGGTAGCCCAGTCGCTCCGCTGCATGATAGACCACCTGTTCCAGCCATGGCGTGGAGTTGGTGTCGTTCATAATGTCCAGGTCTTTGTCGCCGATCATGTCCGCCAGCATGAACGCCTTGATCTTTTTGTTGGTGCCGTCAGCTTCCCATTTCGCTGCCAGATGGCGGCTGCCATAGAGTGCGTCAGGGTCGCTCCAGCGTAGATCGCCGGCCTTCGGTGAAGGAATCGATTCCTCGCCATCAAAGAATGCCAGCCACACGCTGTAACCATCCAGTTTCTTGCCGCGAAGCTGATCAGCAATGGCCAGCAGCAATGCCGTACTGGATCCGCCGTCATTGGCGCCGATGAAGTTGGTATCGCGTAGCGGGTAATTTGTGTCGATATGCGACCCCAGCACAATGATGCCGTCTTTGCTGCCTGGGAACTTGGCTATGATGTTCCGCATCTTGATCTTGCCGGCGGGCGTATCGGCCGTGAAGGCATCTTCTTCCACCTGATCATTCTTCAGTTTGGCGTGAAGAAACTGGCCCATCTTTTCCTGTCCTGCACTGCCATCCCAGCGCGGACCAAACGCCACAATCTCTTTGACGTACTTGAACGCACGCTCAGAATCGATGTGCATCGCTTGCCCGGTCGGTTCAGCGGACTGCGCAGTCTGTGTTGTCTGCGGGCTGGCTTGGTTGCCGTCAATGGTCACGGTGGGTGTAGGAGTTGCCACGGTTGAATTGCGTTCACAACCCAGCACGTCACAGCCAAGAAAGAGGAACAGGCACACGGAACAGAAAGCCGCGCTAAATCGAAGGCAAGGATTCACTCAATCGCTCCCGTAAATCCTTACCAGTTTACTTGATCGTGGGCTATTGTTGTTCGCGCTTTTCCCTGCGTTCACGCCGCTTCTTCGGATGCACGAAGTAAACAATCACAATGCTCATCAGGTACAGGATGATCATCGGAGCGGCATAGATTGTCATGTTCATGATGTCCGTAGTGGGCGTAAGGATGGCGGCAATCACAAAGAAGATCAGCACGGCGCCGCGGATATGTTTAAAGAGGAACTTGGCGTTGACCACGCCCATCAGTCCGGCGAACCCCAGCACTATGGGCAACTCAAAGATCAGGGCCAGACCCAGCAGGATGGTAAGCAGCAGGCTGGTGTATTCGGTGATGGTGATCATCGGACGCATACCCGCCTCAGCGCCTGTCCCGATCAGGAATTCCAGGGCGACCGGGAACACGACCCTGTATCCAAACCATCCACCACCGACAAAAAGAGAAACTGAGAGAAGCAGGAACGGAAAAACAAACCGCTTTTCCCGCCGGTAGAGTCCAGGCGAGATGAACATCCACACCTGGTAAAGCAGAAATGGGCAGGAAATAAAAATCGCCGTGAGCAGCGCAATCTTAATCGACAGGTTGAACGGGTCAGTCGGATTAAGGAAGGTCAACTCGGTGGGCATTTTGTGCGCCGCCAGGGCCTTCTCAATCGGCTTCCTCATCCATACGTAGATGTCCATCCACTTGTACCAGGAAGCGCCAAAGCAGATGGCAACTGCGGCGGCCGAAATCATGATGCGCTTGCGCAGCTCTTCCAAATGCTGCAGCAGGCCCATGGTGGCCATTTCACGCTCTTCTACGTATGCAGTGGGTGGTTCCAAAATCTCAGGCATCGTGATCCTGCGGGACCGTGTTCTTGATGCGATCGGTCAACCGGTTCAGTGCCCCGGTGAGCGACAAATCTTCATCTCCGGCCAGTTTGGCGACCTCAGGCGCAATGTGCGTGCGCGGGTCTGCTTGTTCCAGGTCAAGCTTGCGGATCTCCTCATGAATCTGGCCCTGGAACTGGTTGCTGGCTTTCTTGAATTCGGCCATGAACTTGCCCAGTGTCCGGGCGATCTCCGGCAGCTTCTTTGGCCCGAACATCAAAAAGGCCAACACCAATATAAAGATCATTTCTGAGCCGAAGTTCATATGCGTAAGCACATCATACCGCAGGTTTTCTTAAAATTGCCTGCGGTTTTTGATTAAGTTTTCCAATTGAGGTTACCAATTCGTCCGCACCGCGTCCCTCTCCCAGAGCATCTCATTTGAGTACGAAAGTGCTTCTCCGTCGCGGACCGGCGGAACCGCCCGGGTTACGGTCGTCAGGCCTTTACCCGGGGCAAGTTCCCTGTCCACGGGTGATATACTTGCAATTATTGAAACCTGCTGACTTGGGAACCATGTTCAGCGTTAAGGACGATTCATGTCTCGTGGTACACGCCGTTCACTCTTCCTTGTAACACTCGTCATCATAATTTGCGGATTTCTAGGCGCTGGCTTCAGCCAGCGTGCCACCGGTGGCTATCCCGGCGGAGCGTCAGATACTGACGTTCGTCAGGGACTGCAGCACTTCTCTGAAGTGTACGCACTGGTGGAACAGAATTACGCTGAGCCCGTTAACGCCGATAAAGCAATTTACAACGGCGCCATCCCGGGCATGCTTCACGTGCTGGATCCGCACTCAAACTTCTTCGATCCAAAATCGTATTCCCTGCTGCGCGAAGAACAGAGCGGAAAGTATTACGGCGTGGGCATGCAGATTGCCCCGCGCAATAACAAGATCATCGTGGTTGCGCCCTTTGTCGGAACGCCGGCTTATAAAGTCGGTCTCCGCCCGGGCGACGCCATTCTTGCCGTTGACGGCAAGCCCACGGACAACATGACCGTGAGTGACGTGGCTGATCTGCTCAAGGGCCCCAAGGGCACCAACGTGCACATCACCGCCCTGCGTGAGCAGACGGAGAAGCCGCTGGAATTCAACGTGGTGCGCGATGAAATTCCCCGCAACAGCGTTGACCTCAAGTTCCTCATCCGCCCCGGCATCGGTTACATGCACATCACGGCTTTCAATGAGACCACTGAGCAGGAAGTCGAAGACGCAATCAGCAGCTTTGGCGATCTCAAAGGTCTCGTTCTCGATTTACGCGGCAACCCCGGCGGCCTTCTGAATGAAGGCGTAGGCGTGGCTGATAAGTTCCTGAAGAAGGGCCAGACTATCGTCTCCCATCGCGGACGCAGCTCACCGGAAAAGATTTATCGCGCCGCCCACGGCAATTCCGGTAAGGAATATCCACTGGTTGTCCTGGTGAATCGCGGTACCGCCTCGGCGGCTGAAATCGTCTCCGGTGCCATTCAGGACCATGATCGCGGCTTGATCGTGGGTGAAGTCACCTTCGGCAAGGGCCTGGTGCAGACGGTTTATCCGCTTTCGGAAAACACCGGACTGGCCCTGACCACCGCCAAGTACTACACACCCAGTGGCCGGCTGATTCAGCGCGACTATAACAACGTCTCGCTTTACGACTATTACTACTCGCGCGCCGAAGAGGACAATCCGAACAATAACGCCAACACCTCAGCGGCGACCGCGAACTCGAAAGAAGTGAAGCTCACTGACAGTGGACGCACCATGTACGGCGGCGGCGGCATCACTCCGGACGTGAAGGTGCCTCCGTTCAAGGCGTCGCACTTTGAAGATTCGCTTCTTATTAAGTACGCGTTCTTCAACTTTGCCCGCCATTATCTGAACGGCAAACATGTCGACAAGAACTTTGACGTCACAGACGCAGTCATGCAGGACTTCCGCAAGTTCCTTGACGAACAGAAGGTTCCCTACACCGAAGCAGATTTGAAAGAAGGCAATGACTGGATCAGGGCCAACATCAAGTCTGAACTGTTCATCGCGGAATTCGGCCAGGAAGAAGGTCTGAAAGTCCGCGCAGAGAACGATCAGCAGGTGCTCACGGCTCTCGGCCAGCTGACCAAAGCCAAGGAACTCGCGGACAACGCCCGCAAAGTCCTGGCTCAGCGTGCCGCCGCAGCGTCTCAGTCAAACCGCTAGTTCTTACCTTTTTCACAAAATCAGGCCCGCCGAAAGGTGGGCCTTGATTTTTTGCCTTTTGTTTTTTAATCCCGAGCAGAGCGCGGGATCCCTACGGTCTTCCAGGAATCCAATCTTCATGGGAACAAAAAATGCCCGCCATCGTCGGCGGGCATTTTCTGAACTATCAGATATCTATCCAGCCACTTCCTCGAGCTGTTTCTGATCGAAGTCAAAGTTCGAGTACACATTCTGCGTGTCATCAAAATCTTCAATGGCTTCCAGCAGGCGGATCATCTGATTTGCGGCAGCGCCTTCCAGCTTCACATAGGTCTGCGGCACCATTCCAACTTCTGAGTGCACCACTTCGGCGCCGGACTTCTTCACCGCCTCCAGCACCGTCTCATAGGCATTCGGAGGCGTGGTAATTTCCCAGTTATCGCCATCATCGTTCAGGTCATCCCCGCCGAGCTCCAGGACGATATTCATCAGGTCGTCCTCTTTCGCTTTCTTGGACACAACGATGGAGCCCTTCTTGCTGAACATCCACGCAACCGAGCCGGATTCACCCAGGTTCCCGCCGTTCTTGCCGAACATGTGGCGAATTTCGCTCACTGTGCGGTTACGATTATCGGTGGTTACGTCCACGATCACCGCCACGCCGCCAGGACCGTAGCCTTCGAAGGTGATTTCTTCGTAGTTCACGCCTTCCAGTTCGCCTGTACCGCGCTGGATGGCCCGCTTGATGTTGTCGGCAGGCATGTTTTCCGCCTTGGCGGCGGCAACGGCTGTGCGCAGTCGCGGATTGCCTTCAACGTCACCACCGCCGCCTTTGGCAGCCATGGTGATTTCCTTGATCAGGCGGGTGAATATCTTGCCGCGCTTGGCGTCCAGCGCGCCTTTTTTGTGCTTAATTGTGGCCCATTTTGAGTGGCCGGACATGGTAATTACCTCAACACTCAGGATTTTTTCGGCAGCCGAAGCGAGGCCCGGCAGGCGTAACAAACGCATGAAAACAAAGTGGATTATACCATGTCCGGATTGCTAATATGCAGTGTGGACTCCCTGCAACCACCCGACGAACCAACCCAGCCCTCAGCCGCTGGGCCAGCTTCGAAACCAGCCTCACAGCCGCCGCCCCAACCGGACAACGCTCCAGACAATGCCCCGGCCGAACCAGCCACATTGCCCACAGCCAAGCTGTCTAAGCCCCCGGGCAGCCTTTGGCAGCGCCAGTGGCTTTTCCTGCGCCGCCGCTGGTGGAACGTTGATTCCCTTACCGTTATCCAGCGGCTCGCATCATTCCTGCGAGGTACAATCCTTATCGCCGTCGGTGTCATCGGCTTGATCATCGTAGTCAACAATACGCTCAACCTGAACTCCAGCGGCATGAATGCCGTTGCCAAGCTGATGGCTGAATTCCTGCTGATCCCCGTGGGACTGCTCGCCTTGATCATCGCAGGTTACGGCCTCTCGCAAATTGTCCGCAGCTTTATTCCCAACGCTGTCGCTGCCCGGCATGCCCTGGATCGTGCCGCGTGGGAAGAAGAGCAGTCAGAGGAATTCCAACTCCGCGATGAGGATAAGCCATAGCGAACAAATCTTGTTCTAAGAATCTCCCTCCGCCGGCAGTCTTCGCTTGTTCCTGAAAGCAAACACAATCGCCAGCAGCGGCGGCGCCAGCAACACGCCCCAGAATGGAATGATCGTCCCTAGCACAATCGGCGCAATCAATGACGCCCAGAACGGGACTTTCGCCGTCCTCTTCATGATGTACGGTTGCAGCAGCAGCCCATCCGCCGCCATGATCACCGCAAACAAACCCAACACGTAAAAGAATCGATAATGGTCCGAACTGAGCGCGCCCAGAATCGCCGGCACAATCAGCGCCAGGGGCCCGCCAAAGTTGGGAATGAATTGCAGCAACCCTGCCAGCACTGCCCACACGGGAGCCCATGGAATCCCAATGATCAGCAGTCCAATCAACCACAAGGCCGCTACTGCCAGTGAATCCAGACATTGTGCGACAAACCAGTTCTTCAGCGCTGATCCCGTCGTCCGCGCATGCTTTCCAAGATCATCCCAATTCATAGGATTTAGTTTACCCACCGGCGCTAAAAGACATTTCCTAATTCTTGTCGTTGCTTCGCAAAGGCCAGAGTTACAAGTATGCACTGCAAAACCTCGTGTTTAAGCTTTAGGTTTTATCCGCGTTTATCCGCGTTAATCAGCGGTAAGACTTTTGTGGAGTTTGCGGTTAAAATGGATTTATGAAATTCGGTGTCATCGTTTTCCCCGGCTCCAATTGCGATCATGACAGCTATCACGCGGCCATCACCGCAACCGGCCAGCAGGCCACCATGCTGTGGCATGACTCTCACAATCTGGAAAACTGTGATGCCATCGTGGTCCCCGGCGGCTTTGCCTATGGCGACTACCTTCGCACCGGAGCCATCGCCCGCTTTGCGCCCATCATGCAGGAAGTTTCAAAGTTTGCTGCGTCCGGCGGACTCGTCATCGGCATCTGCAACGGCTTTCAGATTCTCTGTGAGGCCGGCCTCCTTCCTGGCGCGCTCATGCGCAACGCGGGTCTTAAATACATCTGCAAATTCGTCAACGTGCGCGTTGATAATTCTGACACGCCCTTTACCAACGCATGTAAGCCGGGCGAAGTGTTGCGCATCCCCATCGGACACATGGAAGGTAACTACTATTGTGACGATCAAACCTTGGCCGCGTTGAAGAAACAAAACCGTATCGTCTTCCGCTACTCCACGCCTGAGGGCAAACTCACGGCAGACGCCAATCCCAATGGCTCACTCGACAACATTGCCGGCATCTGCAATGAAGGGCGCAACGTCCTCGGAATGATGCCGCATCCTGATCGTTGCAGTGAACAACTTCTCGGCTCTTCTGATGGCGCCAAGATTTTCAAATCGATGGCCATGACTACTGTATCTCGTTAAATCGAGTCTGTAGCAACTCTCGCCAGCCTTCCCGTAACCCAGCCGCAGCATCCAACCACTAAATCCGCACCCCTGAGCGGAATGGAGGATAGTATGCGTTTCAAGAGCATTACGGTCACCGTAGCGTCTTTGCTACTCGCCCTATGCATCGGCTGCAACACCAATAAAGCCAACACTCCGGAAGTGAAAGACCAGGTCTCCAAGGCTCTGGACAACGCCGGCTTCAAAGACGTGAAAGTCGACGTCAATAAGGACAAGCAACTGGTCACTCTCGGTGGCGACGTGAAGGCCCAGGAAGACAAAGAAAAAGCCGAAGACGTGGCTAAGGCCGCTGCCAACGGCTTTGTGATCTCCAACGAAATCGGCGTGCGTCCTGAGGGCGTTGAAAACGCAGCCAGCAAGATTGACTCCAATGTAGACGATGCGATTGAAAAAGATTTCAAGGCCGTGATCATCGCCAACAAGCTCGAGAACCAGCACATCCGTTACGACGCAAAGAACGGCGTGCTCACCCTCAAAGGCGATGTTGACACGTCCGGCCAGCGCTCAGAAGTTGAAAAGCTCGCCGCCACTGTCCCCAACGTTCAGCAGGTTGTGAACGAACTCGACGTCAAAGGCATGAAGAAGCACAAGACAGCTTCCTAAATTCAGCAACTATCAGGTGCGGAAAAAGACGGACGGCTAAAGTGCCGTCCGTTTTGTCTTTGCAGTACCACCGGGTGGAGCAGGCATTCATGCCTGCGGTAGAGCTGGCTCAGGAGTTGGCTTTAGCCACTGAGGTAACCATACCGCCTCCGGGAATTCTCTCGAAACAAAACTACTCCCGTCATCCCGAACCTCGTTACCGAACGCGCTCTTTCCCCAGCGCGTGAGTAGAGGTGAGGGATCTTGCGCTTATTTTTGATCGCAGCCGGAAACAAGCCAAATCACTCCCGCCCTTGAACTACCCGTGTACAATCCTTCGGATGATAAACCGCCTTCTTATTCTCCTGATCTTTGCTTCCCTGCTCCACGCCCAAGCGCCCGCCCACAAGCCTCTCCCCACCATCGCAGAGAAGACTGCGAACATGCAGAGCTTTCCCGGATTCTTCACCGACTACTGGGACGCGCGCGAAGGCACCCTCTGGCTTCGCATTGACAATGCCAAATGGGATACGCCTTTCATCCTCTACGAATCGCTCCCCAACGGCGTGGGCTCAAACGATATCGGCCTTGACCGCGGTGAACCCGGCAACAGCTTCATCGTCCATTTTGAACGCAGCGGCAGTAAGGCATTCCTGGTGGCTGACAATCAGGAGTTTCGTGCCATCACTGACGATGCTGACCAGCGCAACGCCGTCCGCACTGCCTTCGCGCAATCCGTGTTGTGGGGTTTTGAAATCGCCGCCGAAGATGGAGATGCGGTCCTCGTCGACGCCACGAAATTCTTCCTGAGTGACACCCACGGCGTCGCCACAACCATCGCGAATGCCAAACAGGGAAAGTTTTCTGTCGACGCCTCACGCTCTGCCGTTTATCTGCCACGCACCAGGAACTTTCCTGAAAACACTGAGATCGAATCCACACTCACCTTCGTGGGTTCAGAGCCTGGCGATTTCGTGAAGCAAGTAACACCTGAACCGCACGCCATCACAGTGCATGAGCATATTTCTTTCATTCAGGCTCCGCCTGCCGGCTTTCACACTCGCGCTTTCGATCCGCGTGCCGGCTATTTCGGAATCCGTTATATGGACTTCGCCACTCCCGTGGACCAGCCAATCGTGAAGCGCTACATCGCTCGGCACCGGCTGGCCAAAAAAGATCCTGCCGCCGCCGTCAGCGAGCCGGTCAAGCCGCTCATCTATTACGTTGACCGTGCGTTTCCCGAGCCAATTCGTTCGGCCGTTCTTGAAGGCGCAGGCTGGTGGAACCAGGCATTCACCGCCGCCGGTTACAAAGACGCGTTTCAGATCAAGCTGCTTCCGGAAGGCATCGACCCCATGGACGTTCGCTACAACGTGATCGAATGGGTGCCTCGCTCAACCCGCGGATGGTCCATTGGCAACGCAGTCATTGACCCGCGCACGGGAGAGATCATCAATGGTCATGTGCGCATTGATGCTCTGCGTATCCGCCAGGTCTTTCTCATCGCTCAGGGACTGCTCAATCCCTTCGGTAAAGATCCCAACGCACTCGCCAGGGCCAACGCCATGGCTCTTTCACGCATTCGCCAGCTTGCGGCACATGAAACCGGACACACCCTGGGACTCATGCACAACTATGCCGCCAGCACCGACAATCGCTCCTCGGTCATGGATTATCCGCCACCTACGGTCAGTGTTGGCGCGAACGGCGTACCCGATGTTTCCAACGCCTATGCTGTGGGGATCGGCACATGGGACAAGACTGCCATCACTTACGGATACGCTGACCTGCCGCCCGGAAGCAACGAAACCCAGGCACTGGACAAAGTATTGGACGACGCCTTCGCCAGCGGCCAGCTTTATCTCACGGATCAGGATGCTCGTCCGCCGGGTTCAGCCAGCCCCATAGCCCATCTCTGGGACACCGGCAGCAATGACCTGGACGCTTTACAGCAGGTGATGGCCGTCCGCGATGCCGCGTTAAAGAATCTCTCTGAAGATGCCATCCGTGAGCACACTCCCATGGCGACTCTCGAAGATGTTCTCGTGCCAATCTATCTTTATCATCGCTACCAGGTAAACGCTGTCGCCAAATCCATCGGTGGCCTGAATTATTTCTTTGATCTTCGTGGCGGGCATCGCAAAGACCCCGTAATCGTCCCTGCCACCCAGCAGCGCCAGGCCCTGCACGCGATTCTTAAAACACTTTCGCCCCAGGAACTCGCTGTACCTCAGGCTCTTCTGGCGATCATTCCACCACGGCCGCCTGAATATCCCGGCTCACGAGAAAATTTCACGCGCCGAACATCGCCGGCGTTTGATTCCCTTGCACCCGCCGAAGCCGCTGCCGATATCATTGTCCGTCTGCTACTTCAACCCGAACGCGACCAGCGCATGATCGAATACCACTCTCGCGACGCCAATAACCCCGGCTTCAATGAACTCCTGGACGACTTACTCGCCTCAACCTGGAGAAGCAAAACCATCAGCAGGCTATGACGCGGCCATCCAACGCACCGTCAACGCAGTCGTGCTCAGCCACCTGATGTCACTTGCGACGAACGAACACGCATCCACGGAGGTCCGTGCCATGGCGCACCTGAAGCTCGATCAACTAAAGAAATGGCTGACATCACAGGAACCTCTGGTGAAAGACGAATCAACTCGTGCCGAGTTCTTCTTCGCCAGAAATCAGATTGACCATTTTGAGCGGAACCCGGCAGAGGTCCATCTGACGCCACCATCGACTCCTCCCGCAGGCGACCCCATTGGCTCAGATGAGTGGGAGTAGATTGTGATTTGTGATTGCTTTCGGTTTTAATCCCGAGCACAGCGAGGGATCCCTATTGTCACCATGTGGCTTCGGGGATTCTCCCAAGACATTCAATTTTAAAATTTGCAATTTGAAATTTGAAATGCCCTAAAACGCTTCCTTATTCACTACATACGGCATCTTCTTCACATCGCCGCCGTAATTCCCTTCCAGCACATCGATGCACCCCTGTGCGCATCTTCCTGCCATACCCTTTGCCGGATCCGTCGACAGCCGCGTAATCCTGCCGCCGCTGGCGAAATGATGAAACAAACGGATCCGATCCTCAATCGCCGGATCCAGCAGCGGAGAATCCTTCGGCAGCGGCTCACGTGCATAGACATCCAGCGCCGCACCCGCAATCCACTTCTCTTTGAGCGCCTTGTATAACGCATCCTCATCCACAACCGGGCCCCGTGATCCGTTAATCAAGTACGCATCCTTCCGCATCATACGCAGCGTTTTTTCGTTCATCAGGTGATAGGTCGGCGTGGTTGATTCTTCCGGACGTAGCAGTGGAACGTGTATGCTCACGTAATCTGCCTGGCGCAAACATTCTTCCAGGCTCGCATACTTGATCCAGTTCTTTTCCATCGTCAGGCCTGTGTTGTTTCGCAGGTCCATCACCTGCTGGATCGACTCAACAAATGAGTGGTTCTGAAACACCGGATCGTAACAGAGCACATTCATGTCAAAACCCGTGCACTTCTTGATCATGGCCAGGCCGATCCTGCCCGTACCGATAATCGCAATCGTCTTGCCGGTAATCTCATCGCCCAGAAATGGCAGGAAAGGATGCCACGCTCCCCACTTCTGGTCGCGGACCTGTTTCTCGCTGTCCCATAGCCGGCGCGCTACCGCGCCCATCATCAGAAAGATAAATTCAGCCGTCGCATCCGTGAGCACGTCCGCGGTATTGGTAAATGGAATCTTGTATTTGTTGGCGTCAGCGCGATTGATATTGTCAAAACCCACCGCAATCTGTGACACCACCTTCAGCGTCTTCTTCCCCGCTTCAAACACCTCAGCATCAATCTTGTCGCGCAGCGTGGTGATCAGGCCGTCTACGCCGCTACGCACCTTTTCAATGACCAGATTTTTATCCGGAGCGGCCGGACCAGGGAAGACTTCCAGTTCGTAACCTTTTTCTCTCAGCAGGTTTTCGGCGGCGTCGCCGATGTGGCAGGTAGCGAATATCTTCTTTTTGTCAGGCATTGGGGGGCACCGGACCTTCTTTCTTAAATATGAGAATTGATGAGATTCATCGCAGACGCAACGATGCCGCGAATCCGCCCGGATAAAACGAACCAGTCTAAATGAATCGACTCGCCTTCGTCATATCCGCGCGTATCCGCGGCATCAATACTTGCTGACTTAGAGGTTCTTCTTCGCCCAGGTGTTGATCTTGTCCAGCGCCTTGTCCAGGTTCTCCATGGAGTTGGCGATGCTGAAACGCAGATAGCCTTCGCCGTAGGCGCCAAACGCGGTACCGGCCAGGCATGCCACGCCTGCCTGTTCCAGCAGAACATCGGCCAGCTTCTTTGAAGTCCAGCCGGTCTTCTTGATATTAGGGAAAGCGTAGAACGCGCCATGGGGCAGACGGCAGCTGAATCCCGGAATCTTGTTCAGGCCAGCAATAAATTTGTCACGCCGTTTGTGGAACTGCTCATTCATATGCTCCACGGAAGACTGGTCGCCATTCACGGCCTCAATGCCCGCAACTTGCGTGAATCCGGCGCTGCATGAATTCACGTTAGTCATCAGGCGGCCAAAGTGCACGGCCAGGTCTTTGCGCATCACGCCATAACCAAGACGCCATCCGGTCATTGCGTAGGTTTTGGAAAAACCGTCAAGCATAATGACGCGATCTTTCCATCCCTCAAGTGACATCAGCGAGAAATGCGATCCCTCAAAGATCAGGCGGCTATAGATTTCATCGGACAGTACCATAATGTCGCGATCGCCAATGGCCGCAGCTACATCGCGCACATCCTGCTCCGTCATGACTGATCCCGTGGGATTATGCGGAGAGTTCAGTACGATCAGCTTGGTCTTGTCCGTGATCAGGTCAGCCAGTTCGTTCGGATCCAGTCGGAAATCTTTCTCTTCGTGCATCTGCAACGGCACTGGTTTGGCGCCGGTAAAGTTGATCAGCGACTCATAAATCGGGAATCCCGGGTTGGGATAGATGACCTCATCGCCTTCTTCCACCAGTGCTGTGAAAGTGAAGTAGATGGTCGGCTTGCCGCCGGGAACAATTACCACCTCTTCCGGCGTAACCTTTACACCGCGCGACTTGGTCACGTCAGCAGCAATGGCCTCACGCAACGCCGGCAGGCCGGCTGAAGGCGTGTAGTGCGTCCAGCCGCCGCGCATGGCTTTCACACCGGCATCAATCACATTGGCCGGGCTGTCAAAGTCGGGCTCGCCAATCTCCAGGTGGACAATATCTTTTCCCTGCGCTTCCAACGCGCGTGCTTTGGCCAGTACTTCAAAGGCCGTTTCCATTCCCAGACGGCCCATACGCTTGGCCAGCTTAAGTTCTGTTTGCGTAGTAATTCCTGTGCTCATTGACTCTCTTTTTAGATGAATAATTGAGAAAACTATTCGTTGACAGCCTGTTCCTGGCTCTGTGAACGCAGAACATGCGCAACGGTATAAGGCACACGTCGAGCAGGCTCCTGAAAATTCCTTACCTGTAGATCTCCCAGAAGTCCCAGCGCCAGCATCTGACCGCCAAAAACAATCAGCACCGCTGCGGCAATCAGCAGCGGCCCGTGCTCACCCATCACGCTGACATGAAACAGGAACTTGGAGAGCATAAGCCAGAACGCCACGCCCAGCCCGCCCAGCATGGAAAGCATGCCCACGCTGCCAAATAGATGCAGTGGACGATACATATATTTCAGCAGGAACCGTATGGTGATCAGGTCAAAGAACACACGGAACGTCCGCGAAATGCCGTAATGCGATGCGCCCTTGGGCCGCACAATATTCTTGATGGGAATCTCGCAGATGGACGCGCCATACCATGACGCCAGTGCCGGAATGAAGCGGTGCAGTTCACCATACAGAGGGAGTTGCGCAATGATGTCGCGACGGTACGCCTTGTAAGTCGTTCCAAAGTCGTGGATATTCACACCGCTCAGCTTTGACATGGTCCAGTTCGCAATGCGCGAAGGAATCCGCCGCATCACAAAGTTGTCCACGCGCTCTTTGCGCCACCCACTGACCAGGTCATAACCCTGTTCCAGCATCTCGATGAACTTGGGAATCTCGTCCGGATCGTGTTGCAGGTCGCCATCCATAGCGATCAGGTATTCACCCTGCGCGTGTGCAAACCCGGCGGCCAGTGCTGAAGTCTGTCCGAAATTGCGCCGCAGCTTCACCACCACCACGCGACTGTCAATGGTGACAATTTCACGCAACAGTTTGTAGGTGCGGTCCACGCTGCCGTCGTCGACAAAGACCAGTTCGAACGTCTCGCCAGTGGCCTCCATTACAGCCTTCAGGCGATCGTAGAGAGCCGTTACGCTCTCCTGCTCATTGTGAAATGGTACGACAATTGAGAACTTCAGCATCACAGCAAATTATACATCGGCAAAAACCGCTGCGGCGACTTCAAATTCGTCGAAAATCTGTAAATTGCATTGCATTCTTATGGCACAACAGCCCCAGTTTCAGGTATTTAGCTGGAGCAGGCTTGAATGGTGCCAGAATGGTACCCATGCCCTTGGTTTTAATTCCTCGCAATGCGAGGGATCCTGCAATCTTTCAGAAACTCCATATAACGTGTTGAAAATTCCTGCAAATGCGTCTCTACGCACCTTTCATCACGGAGCCATGGAGATCTTTTGGTTAGGATGGTTCTATCTAGCGTCTATCTACGTTCATCAGCGGTAAGGTTCGCCCACTTCGCTCGGATCTTCACCGTCCGGTCCAGATCGTCTTCCACTTCCAGAATCTTCAATCGCAAATCCTTATCCAGCGTCGCGGACTTCAAAAACTCCTTCACCTCCGCCTGTGCCTCTACCGATCCCTGTCCTCCGATAAATGCATTCAGCCACGCCAGCACAAAGAAAATCTTGCGCTGCTGTTTCACCTGCGGCAGCGCATCCAGCGCTGGCTTCAAGTACGGAAACGTCAGCTCAGACTGGTTCCAGTAGTTGAACGGTCCCAGGCTCTGCTCCACCCAGTCTTCGGGACGCGCCGGATCATGCAGATAGCCAGCAAAATATTCCTGCTTCGACTTTGCTTCCGGACGCGCCGCCTTCGCCATGAACGCATACTTCTTGCCATCACCGGTTTGATCGCGCTTCTCTTCAGTAGCCAGAACCGTCTCAGCGTCCCTATCGTTCAGTGCGACCAGCGCCGTCACCAAGCTCCACCGGTCCAGTGGACGCAGTTCCACTCCTGGCGCAACCAGCTTTCCTGACAGCAAATCCTTCAGCGTCTGCCGCCCGCTCTCCGTCTGCGCCACACCGCGCATCGCTCTGAACCACACAATGCGCATGTCTTTACTGTCAGCGTGCAGCATCTGCTCCCGCGCCAAGGCCTCAGCCTTGGGTGCAATTTGTGCTCGTGCCTCCGCACTCACATACCAGTGCAGTGCGCCCACAGTATGCCCAATGATGTTCTGTGCCAGCGCCTCATCTTTCTCCGCAGGCAACAACTTCAATGCCAGGTCGATGTACTCCTTTGGGTCCATCTCCGCTTCGCGCACTGAATCCCACAACGATCCCCACAGCAACGTCCTCTGAAAAACGTCCTGAATGCTCCCCAGCTTTCCCATCACTGCTTTGCGGCTGCGTTCATCGAGCAGAAAACGGCCGTAGGCATAGTCCTGGTTATTGCCAAACACGTAGTCAGGACAGCCCTGCTTGACCATGTTCGCCGTTTTAGTCGTGTTCAGATCCACCCTCTGCAGCCAGTCGATGCCGCGCATATGGACCAGCACTTCCATAGCGATGGGCCACGCATCGCCTTCATTCAGCACGTCATGTTGGCGGGCAACCATCAAATAATTTCCATCCGGCCCGCACGTCCACTCCACATCCACCTGCGGCATGCCTCTTCTCTTGATATACGCATCCGCCCACGGCCCCAGCTTCTGCCCGGACACCTTCTCAAACGCGCCCACCAGGTCCGCCCACTCCGCATTGGCGTACGCATGGTCTTTCAAATACAACCGCAGACCGTTACGAAACTGGTCTTCACCAAGGACATACGCCAACTGCTTCATCACACCCGGCGCTTTGGAATAGACAATCGCTCCATACGCTGACTTGGCGTCCTTCAAATTGGGAATATTTTGATAAATCGGCGTGGTACCCTGCGTTTCGTCAATCGCATAAGCCGCCGGCTTGATGGCCTGATAAAAACGCTTCCACACATGCTCATTCGGCTTCAGCGCATCCAGGGCGTGATATGCCATGTATTGGGCAAAACCTTCCTTCAGCCATAAATCGTCAAACCAGCGCATCGTCACCATATCGCCAAACCACTGGTGCGTCAGCTCATGCAGCAAAAGAATGTCGCGATTCAGCCGGTCACTATGTGTGGGCGCCTGGCGAAACAGGATCGACTCTTCCCGCACAAAAGTCGCTCCGGCATGCTCCATGCCGCCGTATGCAAATCCGGGCAGCATCACCATGTCATATTTGGGAAACGGAAATGGCTGGGCAAAGTAGTTCGACAGATACTTGATGCCATCGGCCGTAACCTGCTGTACCGGCTCAGCTTCAGCTTGCGCCTTTTCCAGTTTCGACTTGCGTACATACAGCCCCGGCAATCCCGGCTTGTCATTTACCTTCCTAAATGGCCCTGCAGCGAAGGCAAACAGATACGTGCTGATCGGTTTGGTCTCAGCAAAAATATGATGGCGAACACCTGCCGCTCCCACATTTTCAATGGTGCTGGAGATGCTCTTTTCATTCGCGATTACGGTCCAGTCCTGCGGCGCGCTCACTTCAAGCCGAAACCTGCCTTTGATATCCGGCTGATCAAAACATGGAAACGCCATCTCGGCGTCCATGGGAACGAACAGCGTATACAGGTACTCGCTCCCATCGTCCTTATCTTCAAAGCGCGTGATCGCCTTTCCTGCTGTAGCGATAGGCGCGCTGAAATCCATTGACACCGTATTCTCACCGGACTTGAGCAGCATAGCGGGCAGCGCAATATGTCCGTTATCAATCCTCGCTTCCGTCTTCACGTTATTGACCGTCAGGCCAGAAATCGTTCCTTCGCGAAAATCCAGCGGTAGCGTCCCGGCTCCCTTCAATTGAAAACGAATCTCTTCATGTCCCAGCGTTTCCGCCGCTTTGGGAACCAGCGTATAGCGCAGCCGATAGCGGACATCGCTCACTCGTTCCGCACGTTCTCTCGCCAGCTCGCGCGGAATGCCAACGGGCATTGCGGATGCAGCCGAAAGCGTATTAAAGGCCATCGAGCGATGGCTTGCGGCCGAAGGCGAAATCATCATCGCTACTAATACGATGAATCTTATAGGTTGCATTGTTCAATTCTCACCGAAAGATCTTACCTCACCACACATCCCGGATTTGAATGGGTTTAGTGGAGTTCAAAGACATGATAGGTTTCTTCAGCGAACTCTTGTAAATCTTGTGGGACTGGCGTCTACTTTTATTGGCTGAAACACAAAATATATAGGTTCCCACTTGCGAAGGGATTTCCATGTCTATTCGATCTTTGATCAGGGCCAAACCAGAAGGCCAGCCACCCGTGACCCTATTTTTCCATGCTTTATTGATCTCAAGTTGGCTCTTTTCCAGTGCACAGGACAAGGCAGTTCACCCAAGTTCAGTTGAATCCTATTCGCAAATCCGATCCATCCCTCTCGAGTTGACTTCGAGCATCGAAATAAAGCAGGTTGCGGAACCCTATCTGTCCACTCCCATTGCTTGCACGCCGGATGGAAGTGCGGTCGTCCGGGTCGGGAATGACACAGGTC
Organism: Terriglobia bacterium; assembly: GCA_963755365.1. GTDB lineage: Bacteria > Acidobacteriota > Terriglobia > Terriglobales > Acidobacteriaceae > Angelobacter. The sequence continues at coordinate 69,828 of CAVWJV010000002.1, forward strand.
TCGGCAACATACTTTCCATCTCCCGTGATGGGAAACGGGTGGTTCGCTTTGGAGAAGAAAAAATCACGGACATTCAAGCGCCCGTCCCGGCAAAATTCTTTGCTGACGATAGCGACGTATATGTTCTAGTTGCTGGGAGGAAGCCTAAGAACGAAACACTTACTTTCAAGAGGCCTGATGGGCAAATCGAAAGACAACAAGCCGTTACCATCAAGGACTTCATTGCGCATTTTCGCAGAGATGGTACATACGTCGGCGCCATCGCCCTTGACCTGCCTTTTGAGCCTCATCAAATCGGGGCGTTCCCCAATGGGGATTTCCTGGTTGCCGGCGCCATCGACAACACGACGCGGCTCGCAATGGTGAAATCAAATGGCCAGTTTCAACGTTTCCTGGAGCTTGAGGGTGATATTCACGTGCGCAAAGGAGAAAGTACAAAGGAAGATCCCGGAGGCTTGCCACAGCTCGCGAAACAGTTTGATGACACCTTCTTTGCCGCAGAACAGGATTCAGAGATTGTGGCCGATGGTCAGAACCTACTCCTGATCCGCAGTGGCCAGCAAACTCCGGTGTACTCTGTCTCGCCGGGCGGCAGTGTCAAGAGCATAAAACTGAACGTTCCCAGGGGATTCAGCCTTTGGGACCTGAAGACAAATGGCAGGACATGGTTCGCGCTTTATACCCACAAAATATCTGATAGCGAAGGCGTGGAGTTCTCCACCTACTCCCTCGACCCAGCCAATGGCAAGATGCTGGCGGAGTACAAATACCCTAAAAATCTCGGCTTTGGCCTTGCCTGCGTGGACGATTCCGAATTCAGCTACCTGGAAAGAGAAGCTGACGGTCTGCAACTCGTCAAACTTGCGCCTGCCAAGTGACGCTACAAGCTCTCCTTTGCACGTCAACAACTTACCTGATCCGATTACATCTTGAACTTTACAAACTTTATTTTGACTACCAGCCCTGCCTTATGTAAGCTATTGACCTGAGATGAAACATATCTCCACCACCGCTGCTCGCACCAACATGGCCATGTGCATGTGTTGTTGTATGTGTATGTGTCAAAGTGAGCGGCCGTTGCTACGCACTCTTTCTTAAAGTTGTTATTGAGATTTGAGATTCCGGGGCCGCTCATAATGAGCGGCCTTTTCACTTTTGGCTGCTCTTTCCGGGTTGACCCCTTGCAAGAGAGGAAAGCATGTCAAAAACGAAGCAGCCAATCGCCATCTATTACGAGCATCCGCATTGGTTTAAGCCACTCTTCGCCGAGCTTGACCGGCGCAAGACTCCTTACGTCCAGGTCAATGCGGCCCAGCACCACTTTGACCCCGCCCATCTCAACGGCGACGGCGAGTATTCCCTGGTCTTCAATCGAATGAGCCCTTCCGCTTATCGCCGCGGACACGGCCAGGGCATCTTCTACACTCAGTACTACCTTGCCCACCTGGAGCAGAACGGCAAGCGTGTGGTCAACGGGCAAAAGGCCTTCCGCTTTGAGACCTCCAAAGCCCTTCAGCTTTCGTTGCTCGAATCTTTGGGCCTGCCTTATCCAAAATCACGCGTGATTAACAGTCCGGCAGACGCAATTGCCGCCGCCGACGGCCTCCGCTTCCCCATCGTGATCAAGCCGAATATCGGTGGCAGCGGCGCTGGCGTAACCAAGTTCAACACTCTTGAGGATCTCAAAGCCGCCGTCGAAGCCAACAATGGCGATATCGATCTTGGCCTCGACAACACGGCCCTCGTGCAGGAATTTATCCCTGCACGCGATGGTCACATCGTGCGTGTGGAAGTTGTTGGCACCAAATTCCTCTACGGCATCAAGGTCCATCTCACCGGCGAAACCTTTGACCTGTGCCCGGCCGATATCTGCCGGACCACCGGCGGCCAGGAACTTGCCCGCGCCGCCTGTGCCATTGACGCGCCCAAAAACGGCATTCGCGTGGAAGGCTACACTCCGCCCGATGAAATCATTCACAACGTCGAACGCATCATGGAAGCCGCTAACATCGAAGTTGGCGGCGTCGAGTACATCATTGACGATCGTGATGGCCAGCTCTACTTCTATGACATCAACGCTCTGTCCAATTTCGTTGCCGACGGTCCCAAGGTGATTGGTTTCGATCCCTTTGTCCGGCTCGTCGACTTCCTGGAACAGGAGGCCGTCTAATGCGATACGGATATTGGCTTCCCGTTTTCGGCGGCTGGCTGCGCAACGTTGCCGATGAAGACATGCAGGCAACATGGCCGTACGTCAGCCGTCTGGCTCGCCGCAGTGAGGAGATTGGCTTTGATCTCACTCTGATCGCCGAGCTCAACCTCAATGACATCAAGGGCCCTGAAGCGCCTTCGCTCGACGCTTGGTCCACGGCCGCAGCTCTCGCCGCCGTCACTCATCGTCTGGAATTGATGGTCGCTGTCCGTCCCACATTCCACAACCCGGCGTTGCTCGCCAAGCAGGCCGCCAACATCGATCACATCAGCAACGGCCGCGTTTCGCTGAACGTCGTTTCATCATGGTGGGCGGAGGAAGCGAAGAAGTACGGCGTGCAATTTGACCAGCATGACGACCGTTACGCCCGCACCTCTGAGTGGCTGGATGTTGTCGATCAGGCATGGAAGCAGGACCACGTCAACTACCACGGCAAGTATTACCGTGTAGAAGACCTCATCCTTCAACCTAAGCCCGTCTCCCGTCCGCGACCGGTCATCTACGCTGGAGGCGAATCAGAAGCCGCCAAGAACCTCATTGCCCAGAAATGTGACGCTTACGTCATGCACGGTGACCCGCCGGAACGTATCCGTGCCAAGATCGCCGATCTCTCCGAGCGACGCGAACGTTTCGGCCTTCCGCCCATGCAGTTCGGTGTGGCCGCCTATGCGGTGGTGCGCGATTCTGAAGCGGAAGCGCAGAAAGAACTCGCTCGCATCACCGATGTAAAACAGAACGCGGCTGGCTACGGCAATTACCAGCAGTGGCTTGCCAACACCCAGCTTGAACAGCGCGTCTCGCTGGAAGATTACTCCGTCTCCAACCGCGGCCTTCGTTCAGGCCTGGTCGGCACGCCGGAGCAGGTCAGTGAACGCATTGCAGAGTTTGAAGATGCCGGCGCCAATCTTCTTCTGTTGCAATTCAGCCCGCAACTGGAAGAGATGGAGCGATTCGGTGCCCAGGTCATTCAGCCGGCGCACAAGCCGGCATTGAGAGTTATCAATGGGTTCGCGTCCCGCGAAGCGAGAAGAGCTGCCATCGGGTAACCGACGGTCGCTCAACTCAAACAATCAGGCGAGTCTGTGAGAGTAGCTCCTTCCCGGGCTCGCCTTTTTGTTTTTGTCTCTTGCTTTTGTCTTTTATCCCGAGCGGAGCGAGGGATCCCTACCGTCACACGAATCGTTGCGAGAAGAACGGAGTTCTCTCGTAACAAGACGACTCACGTCATCCTAATGCCCGTCGGAAAGTGTCGGTCAACGGCGGAAAACCCGTCTCACCAGATCCAACGTCTTCCTCTCACCTCCGGGAAACATCTCCGCATACTCGAAAGCATTGCAATGCACCAGTTCATCCGGCCTCTCATAATGCCCGGGCAATTTCACTCGAATCGAAAGATCCGCCCCGCGATCCAGCAGCAACTCTGTCACCGCTAATCCCCAATCGCCATACTGCGTCATTGAATGAAAGACCGGCGTCTGTCCCCCGACGCCATCTTCATCCACCGTTGCCCGCACGTTCACATCCGCTCCACGATCCAGCAGAAAGCTTGCCGCCTCCACATTTCCGTACTCCGCCGCAACATGCAGCAGCGTGGCCCCACGCAGCGTAAGCCTCCGCGCTCCCGTGATTCCAAAATCAAATCCAGGAAACCGGCGATGAACCAGGCCCGTATCAGCCTCGACCTGGGCCGACAAAAGATCCATCCGCCCTCGCAGCAAATCAATCAGAGGCGCGAAGTCATATTTGGTTGTGCCACCTGCACCAATCAACAACTCAATGCACGCACCCAGATTCTCTGATCGGGCATATCCGGCAATCACCTGGTCCAGAGCCGTGCCCGGGTACTTGCGTCCTGCGCGTCCAACATTCGGCTTTGCACCATGGTCCACCAGCCACTGCAGGCTGTCGGGCTCCAGCGTCTCACAAGGCGCAAAGATGATCGGATAATATCCATTCCACTCTGCATTTACATCCGCGCCATTCGCCACCAGCAACTCCATCATCGGTATGCGGTGCCCTATCAGTGCTGCCCGCATCAGTGGCCCATCCCCACCCTGATGAACATCGCTGCCGTGGTCAATCATCCATTGCGCCATCGCCAACCTTACCGCGCCGGGCGGTTCCCACGGGATGCGGCACTCAGCCACCCATGTGAGCGGACCGTTCTTGTTGTACCCAATAGCTGCCTGATGCAGCGCAGGATTGCGCGTCATTAGCGTCTTCACGCGTTCCAGGTCATTCGCGTCAATTGCCTGTTTCAGTTGTCCAATTTCTTCCAGTGACTCAACGTGCTCGCGCAGCTTCTGCCAGCTGGCGAAGCCGTACATCCGTGCAATCTTGAATTGTGCGTTGGTCAGTGATTCGGCGTCGCCGCGTTTATGTAAGTCTTTGGCCTGGTCTTTGAGATGGCGAAGGTTAGGGCGGTCAGGAAGCGTTCGGCGATCTTCGGGCGGGTCGGTCGGCATGTGCGACCTCCTTTCATGGTAGCGCCCGTTGTCCGCAGTCCGGGCCGAAAGAAGGTTCGCTAATCTTTGTTTACTTCAGGTGGGCTTCTACCCTTTCCGCGGACCGGATGCGTCCTTTACGCGGAAGTCATTTTATCAAAATCTTGTACTTTTTAATCGCCCTTAACTTCCCAATGCGGATGCCACGTCACCTGCAACTGCCCCGTAATATCATTCTGCGCTCCCGGCTTCACCACCGGAATGAACCAGCGCTCGTACTGTACAAAAGCATCCATCGTCAGATTCGGGCGCACTTCCCAGCGGAACCGCGTAAAAGCGTCGCTCTGTGTTCCGCCGCCGGGCAGTGCCTGGATGCTGGCCTTTACTTCGCGAAAGCTAACCGTGACATCCGTTACGGGAGAAAAGTGGTACGTGCTCCAGCCCTGATACGCGCGGTTGTCTCGCCCGGTCTGGTTCCCAAACAGAACACCTTTATTGGTATTGGAATCACGATATTGATCATTCCAGTAGAGGAACGACGGCCCCAGATCAAACTGCGTGAGCAACTGAGTGGATGTTGCTTCGGCGCGCAGGTCAAGCTTCGCGATACCTGGCACATGCGAGAGATAAATTCCTGGATTGAACGCTGCCCTGCGCGGATTCGCCAGCGGTGAAGGATCATCATCAGAGTATGCGTCACTGTAAAGCGTGAGCCAGTGGCGCAATCCCGGGAGCTTGTAAGAAAAATCGAAACCTGCCTTGCGATCACCAGGATCGTTGCGGTCAAGCGTATTACCGGGATTCGGACTCGACACCGAGCCAAAGTTCCTTGCCAGGCTGTCGAAGGTAAACGGATGGCCAACACCTGCCCACAATGATGATCGCGTGAAGCCAACTTCCAGGTTGTCTGTAGGATGAAAACTGATTTTCTGCAGATTGAAAAATGGCCGTGCCGGGAACTGATGTCCTGACAGCTTGGCAAACATGATCTCTTCGCGGATTGATCCCAGCAATCTCAGGAAACCGGGCAAGACCAGAGGCTCGGTGCGGGTAAGTCGTACGGAATACATGGGATCAGCGTTGTTACTCACCATCAGCGCGCCCATCTCAGTGGGTCCAAGCCACAGGCTCTGCTTGCCCACGGAAACGGCAAAGTTTCCCAACTGCACGCCCGCATACATATCAATAGGATAGAACCGATCAATGGAGTTCACCGGTGCCGGTGTTTGCACAGGATTTTGATCTTCCTGGGCGATGAACGTTGCCTGCGCCGCGGTAAGCGGGCCGCGACCCGGCGCGTGCTGATATTCACCTTGCGTATAGAAAAAGAAGCGTCCGGCCGTGGCCCTGGCTGTGGCGCCCATGATCAGATTGTTGCCTTCATCAAACGGGCGTCCGTAATCATTCCACAGCGTCTGGCCAAAATGATAGCTGTTGCGCAGAGGCGTTCCGGAAATGCGTCCATAACGCGTATATACAGAATCGATCTGAGCGGAATAGTAGGACTGGTTGTCCCGGCTGAACTCTTCTTTCAGTCGCTGGATGTCCGCACGAATGGCGGAATCCGCTGGCAGCGATTGCGCAAAGTATTCTGCCTCCTGGATCTGGCGCATACATTCATGTCTCGTCCACGGCCGCAGGCCGATCATCTGCGATGGAATGTATCCCATGGAGCTTAGGCGTTCCAGCGAAGGATAAACCCAGCTATCCAGCGGAACATATGTCGATCCCAGGGTCACGCCCTCTAAGTCACCCTTCTGACGTTGAAACATTCCATAGGCTTCGGTATCAAGTTCGGGATCGTGGTGGGCTTTATAAATCTGCCTGCCAATCAGCCAGCCCATGGCGCTGCCAATCACCGCGTCCGAAGGGAAATGGTCGCGACCTGTAACGCGTGCGATGCTCACCGTGGAGGCGGCGCCATATGCCAGCAGTGCCGTAAACGAGTTCGGATATTCGTGCGCAATTACTGAGGCTGCTGTCCAACTGAGCTGCGAATGCAGTGACGTAAAGGAAGGACTGCTCGTTGTATTAAAAAATCGTCCTTCTCCGGTGCCGCTCGTGGGACGCTCACGCTGAAATGCATATTTGAAAGCCTCATTCACGGCAAGGCTGTTGATCAGCGCTTCCCCCGTGAGCAATCCCGTTTCTCGAGGACGCGCTTCCCCTTGCGCGCTTCCCCACAAATACATCGCCGCGGGCCATGCCGCGAATGCAACCAGTCCGCCGTCAGAAATATTGTTGCTGAGATGGATGGCGCTGGCGTTACTCTGCGCGCGCTCCATACTGTGATGGTCACTGCCAATCAGCACGCCGGATGTTGCAGTCAGCGGCAAAAGCCATGCCGCGTCCGTGGCTTTGATGTGAAACGGGCTTCTCCAGATTGCCTCCTGGTCTCCGGGAAGATTCGTGAACACACGCTTAAACGTCACGCCCGCCAGTGCCTGGTTTATATTTGCCTCTTTTTCTGTTTCTGTAGTCTTGACGGGAATCGCTTCGGGCGTTGGAGTTGGCGACGGAGCCGGCGTTGGCGATGCTGTTGGCATTGGCGACGAAGATGCTGTCTGCCTGACCGGCGGTTCTTGTTCCCGCATGCAGTCGTCACTCATTCGGTGACAATCGCTGGCAGAAGCCGTCACGGCCATGGCTATGAAGAACAGAAATAGCGTGCAGACAACAATCCTGACCCTCGCTAAAAGGTCGGAGTGTGATTTTAAGATTGGAATACGGATGGGGATCACCTGATTGATTTTAACGGAGTAGAACCTCGTCAGTCGAACTGCTCTCTAAGTGAAATGACTGGATTAACGCGAAATAAAAACAGGAACCGCCATCCGGGCAAAGAAAATAAGATTTCGCTGCTGCGGACCAGGCATCAGTGATTCAATTTGGCACAAGGCGATCAGGTTAAATCAACGTGGTATTCGCGAGAGACCGTGCTAGGATACGCGCTGCACGTTGTCACGCAAATCCTTTTAAGGACACCCCCTCCGTGCCAAAGTCGCTTTCAGTAAATCAGTTGCAGGTCGATCACTTCGATTCCAGTAGACGGCTCCTGGTATATCAGCGTGAATATCTTGTGTTTGAAAAAACATTCTCTGATGATGAAGATCTCCAGGACTGGTTAACCATCAACACGCTGCTCTCGTCCCATGCCATCGATATGCTTTGTTCAAAAAGGCAGATCATGCTGGGCGAAGGCATCCATGAGGAGATCTTTGCGGCTTAGAACACAAGCCCCCTCTTCTCGTTCGCTAACACGGGCTCCCGGAATTGCTAGACGTGGCATGTCGAATGGCATGCCATTTCTTTTGCCGTTTTTGTCCCGAGAGCAAGCCCTTTTCAAAATATCTCCGCGGCATCAATGAAAATCATGCGACCGCGTCTCCACTGACGTCACTTCCAGCGGCATCACCTTCTCCGCCATCAAATGCACAATGCCATCCACGTTCTGGACCTTCCCGCGCACCTTGATAAATCGTTCCCGCAACACCACCATCGGGTCTTTACTATAAAGATCAGGCATCACAATCACATTCGCGTTTCCGGTTTCGTCTTCCAGCGTAATAAAGATCAACCCCTTCGCCGTTCCCGGACGCTGCCGTGTGATCACGCATCCCGCCACCACCGCGGACCTGCCATGCCTGATCCGGCGCAATTCCGCCGCCGACGATATCCCCATCCTCCGTAACTCTTCCCTGTGATACGCCATCGGATGCGGCCCCACCGTCATGCCCGTGCCATGAAAATCCGCCACCAGCCGCTCTTCCGTATTCATCCGGTTTAAAGGAGAAGTTTCATCCTGCTCCACTACGTCCCGCAGCAGTGGGCCAACGTTGCGCGCCGCCTTTTCAATCTGCCATAGCGCATCCCGTCGGTGCAGTTGCGCCTCATGACTGATAAAGTTAAGCGCCCCAATACGCGCCAGCATCGCCAAGTTCGCCCGCGAAAGCTGTGGCACGCGCCGCGTTAAATCTTCCGTGCACGAAAATGCCCGCTCACCACGCGCGTTCACCAGCGCTTCACCCGCCGCGTGCTGCAGTCCCCGCACGTAACGCAATCCCATGCGCAGATTTACCGCATGCCCTTTGCCTTCCAGCGTGCAATCCCACATCGAACATGTCACATCAATCGGACGTACCTTCAACCCGTGCCTCTGCGCATCCTTCACCAGTGTTGACGGCGAATAAAATCCCATCGGCTGATTATTCAAAATCGCTGCCGTAAACGCCCCCAGATACCTGACTTTCAGAAACGCACTGGCATACGCAATCAGCGCAAAGCTCGCCGAATGCGATTCCGGAAATCCATACAACGCGAATGACGTGATGAATTGCACAATGGAATCCTGTGCTTCCGTCTTGATTCCGTTCTGCGTCATCCCGGCCCGCAGCTTTGATTCAATCTCTTTCATTTTCCGCTCTGAACGTTTATGTCCCAGCGCACGCCGCAGCTCTTCCGCTTCACCTCCGGTAAAGTTGGCGCAGATCATCGCCATTCGCAACAGTTGTTCCTGAAACAGCGGCACGCCCAGAGTGCGTTTCAACACCGGTTCCAGCGATGGATGCGGATACGTCACCGGCTCTTTTCCCTGACGTCGCCGCAGATACGGACTTGTCATCTGCCCCGTGATCGGCCCCGGACGAATCAACGCCACCTGCGTGACCAGGTCATAAAACTTCTCCGGATTGTTGCGCGGCAATGACGCCATCTGTGCGCGGCTCTCCACCTGGAACATGCCAATCGTATCCGCCTTGCGGATCACGTCATATATATCGGGTGCGTCCGCCGGAAGATGCGCCAGATCAACTTCCTCATCATAATGATCGCGAATCAGCTCGATGGAATCCTTCACTACCGCCATCATTCCCAACCCAAGCAGATCTACCTTGATAATGCCCAGGTCGGCGCAATCATCTTTGTCCCACTGCACCACTACGCGGCCGGGCATGGTGGCAGGCTCCAGCGGCACCACGGAATCCAGCGATCCCTGGCAGATCACCATGCCGCCGGAATGCTGGCTCAAATGCCGGGGCAAATCCTGCAAGCGCACACACAAATCCAGATACTTGGCGATGCGCCACTCCGTAAGATCAAGCCCTGCCTTGCTGAAGTGGCGATCGAACGTATCTTCCGGCCCGCGCCACTCCCAGCTGCCCACCAACCCGGACAGGCGCTCCGTTGTCTCGGTATCGAACCCAAAAACTTTGCCCACTTCGCGCGCCGCACTGCGTCCGCGATAGGTGCACACATTCGCCGTCATGGCCGCTCCCAGTTGGCCATAGCGTTTGTAAATATATTGAATGGCTTTTTCGCGCTCATCGCCGCTGGGCAGATCAAGGTCAATGTCCGGCCATTCGCCGCGTTCCTCGGAAAGAAAACGCTCGAACAGTAACTCCATCCCTACCGCATCAACGGCGGTAATGCCGAGCGCATAACAGACAGCACTGTTCGCCGCTGACCCTCTGCCCTGTACCAGAATTCCGTTATCGCGACAGAAACGGACAATATCCCACACGATCAGGAAATATCCGGAGAGCTCCAGCTTTTCGATGAGGTCAAGCTCGCGCTCAATTTGCTTCCGGGCTTTTTCATTTCCGGACCCATAGCGATCGCTTGCGCCCTTTCTCGCCTGTGCGCGTAGAAATTCAATCTGGCTGCCGCCATCCGGAACGGGATAACGCGGAAACTCATAGCCCAGCCTCTCCAGCGAAAAGTCCAGACGCTGCGAGAGTTCGTGCGTGTTGGCAATGGCTTCCGGCAGATCACAAAACAATCGCGCCATCTGTTGCGGAGTGCGAATGAACCGCTCCGCATTGCGACACAGCAGTTTCCCCGCCGTGGCCAGCTCACGTTTATTGCGAATACAGGTGAAGACGTCGAGTATCTCGCGATCAGCCATGTTGGCATAGCAAACGCCGTTTGTTGCCAGCAGCGGCAGCTTGAATTCGCGCGCCAGGTCCACCGCTACCCGATTGCGAACCTCCTGTTTGCGCTCCAGATGTCGCTGCAATTCCACATAGACGTTGTCGCGGCCAAAGATCGTCACCTGCTTGTGCAGCAGTTTGCGCGCAGCTTCAATGCCGCCCTCCTCCAGCGCTCGCGCCAGCGGCCCTTGCTCATCGCCCGTTAAGCACACCAGGCCATGCGCATGCTGGGCCAGTTCCTCAACCCTGGCTGAGGACCGCGTATGCTTCGGTACACGCAACTTTGTTTTGGTCAGCAGCCGGCACAGATTCTGATACCCCGCCTGCGATTCGCACAACAGCGGATAATTCGACAGACCCTGCTCGTCTTCAACCACCAACTCGGTTCCTACATGTGCTTGCACTGACGATTTTCGCGCGCTCATATGAAAGCGCGGCGAGCCATAAAATCCATTGCGATCCAGCAGCGCGATTGCGGAAATATCAGACGCGGCGGCCAGCGCAATGAGCGCTTCCGGTAAAGAGCCGCCTTCCAGAAACGTGAAGGCTGATCGTGCATGCAGCTCTGCATATTTCGTCATGCGTAAATACCCTCCACGTACCAGCGATCAGAGGCCGCATCGCGAAAAATGCGGAAGATCGCTTGACGAACGCCTGCTTGACGAACGTCTGCTTGACGGAAGCCTGCGTGACCATCCTGCCACTGCACTTCCACATCCCACTCTTCGCGATTCCATGCCTGGTTACGGTCCCACCAGCTTCCACTGGTACGCCACGGACCGGATACCTGCATTACTTTGCTACGCACGTCGCCAAAAGAAATGGTTGCCGGGACATGCGCCCGCAATCCGACCTTCACCTCTGCCGGCGGGCGCAGCACCCGCATGGCATGCCTGGGCACAATCGATTTATTTTTCGCCGGCCCTGGCTTCTTTGCCTTTGACGCAGGCATGGCCGTCCGCACATCAACACTGTCCGGCCGGTTCGAATCCAGAATCACAGGAAAGCCCACCAGCGATCTTCCCTGCTCGTCTTTATCACCAAGCACTTTGTCGTTGACTACGCTACGCAATCTGGCCAGCGTTAACTCCAGCTTGGCCGGCTCCGGAGCCACTGGCTGAAACAACCCTGTCTGGCCAAATTTCACCCGCGCCGGAAATGTTTCAACACTCACCTTCTTCACCGGCGCATGCGGAGGCTTCCCCGCCAGATCAAGCTCCAGCAATTTCAAAATGATCTTTGCATCCTGCGTTGGTACCGGCAGCTTCAGCACTCTTTGATACGTCGGCGCCAGCGGCGCTGACTGTTGCTGAGCCAACTGAAGCTGGCAGTCAGAATGAATCTCCAGATCAAGATCAACCTGTATGCGGTCCGTGGCCAGCGATCGGTTGATCAGCTGCAATAGAATCCGCTCCAGCAAATCACCCAGCACAAAACCCAGCGGCTCCAGCAAATCAATGCATTCTTCCAGCTCCATGCTTTGCTGAAATGAACTTGCTTCGACATACGGAACCAGCTCGCGCTGTACTTCACCTTTCGCCAGCCGTTGCAAGTGCAGACCGTATTGGCCCAGCCGTTGCGTCAGTGCCACGGACGGAAGTGCCGCCAGTGACTTGAAATCGCGTATACCCCATCCGCTCAGCGCGTCCATGATGTAGGCGATATCTGGCTGATTCGTGGATGATTTATTTCTTGAGTGAAGCCGGCCGGATTGGTGATTTGTGATTTGAAGCCGATCCAATTGAACGCCCGCCACTTGAAACAGCCCGACCGGAAGATCGCCCAGCCTTTGTGCTTCTTCGCCATCATGAATCACAGTTACACCTTGAACGCCGATCGCTGCATACAATGCCGTGTCAGCATTCGATGCCAGCGCCACGTTAGCGCTCAATCCGGAGTCTTGTGCGGCATCACGCAGCTTCTCCGCAATCTGCTTCTTCGGGCCCAACAGGCGTTCCGTGCCCGTGAGATCAATGATCACCGTACCCGGACAGGTTGATTCCATGCGCGGTGAAAGCTTTCCTCCACATTCCAGCAACGCCGCATGAGCAACAAACTCATGATCGAGCACTCGCTTGCGCAACGCCACGCTCGGCAATGCCTCCGCCTGGATTTTGGTCATGCCAATTTCAATGCCGGCCTGCCGCGCCGGTTCATTGCAGGCGAACACTTTCATCTGATTGGCGGGACCATCCAGCACGGCAATCTGGTATTGGCTGAAAGACTTTTCTATGAAAGACGCTTTGTCCAAAGAAGCCTTGCCCAGAGAAGCTATGGTTGGCGATATTTTGTTTGAGGACGTTTTAAGTGAAGAACCCCTGCCGGCACTCTTATCAGGAAATGTCTTCTGGCTGGCAATGCCTTCTGCCAAGATCTTTGCCTCACAGAGAAGTGCGGCTTGCACCGGAAAATCAGGAACGTAAATGCAGCCAAATAACATTAGAAGAAATTGCAAAAATCGCCGGAATTGCCATCATTGCCAAAATTGAAAACGTGCGGTTTAAATTTCAAATTTGAAATCACAAATTACAAATCACCAATCACCAATCTCCTTCACCCTGCCCGTACAATTCCCTTCAATTTCTTCACTCCCGCCACCGGCATCTTTGCCGGGGCTTTAAACACTTTCGGAAATTCCACTTTTCCTCGACGCCTGGATCGTGTCACCTCTGCACCAAAACTCACATCGACAAGAATGTTGGTATGCGGCGCGTCCACGCTGCCTGACCAGACCGCACTCATTCCTTTCATCCGCAGCGTCCACGCCGAACAGTTCCCTGCCGCCGGATAGGACGCCAGAAACACCAGCGTGGTCTGCGTCTTCTCCGCCACGCGGGAAAAGCGAAACCACGTCGCCTTCGGCACTTTGCGCAACAGTCGCTCATCCACCCCACTCAGGTCCACGGCAATCAATCCGAATCCGCCGTTTTGCAGAAGAATGTCCGCCGCCTTAAAAGCTTTCTCCAGCGGCTTCATCTCCTGTTTCAGGTCCAGCCTGTTCACGCCCATGCCGAACCGCGCAAGTGGTCGACGTAAAGTTCGCGGATTGTCTTCTCTATCGATCCTCTCAACTGTCAACGTCCGCATATTCTCGCCGCCGGCCACCATCTTTTGCTGAGTAACCAGCTCACTCACACTCTGTACTGGTTTTTTCTCGACCAAAGCAGTCAGACTGCCGATCACATCACCATGAATAAGATTGCAGCTCATCGGCCCCGCCATCATCAGTTCCAGGCTCATCGGCAGGCTCAGCAGTGTCACGCGCTCGAACTCATACTCTTTTGTCCGCGCGCTTCCACATCTCACCCATAGCAGCTTTTCCATATCGGCATCCATCTCCGCCGCAAACTGCGCATCGAACACACCGCTCACATCCACCAGTGCGCAGTAATGATCGCTGCGCGTGGCGTGCGCCAGAAGCAGATTCAAAATGGATGCCTCGCCAATGTTCATTGTCCGCCTCTCATGCTGAGTTCCTCGGCTGCGGACAGATCGCCCGCAGCGCCTCTGCCTTCGCAGAAATTTTGATGAGCGAGTAATACCGTGACATCTTGACTGACTGGTGCCCTGCAATCGAGATAATCGTCTCCTGCGGTGTTCCTTTCTCAAACAGCTTGTTGATTATCTGATTGCGGAAGTTCCGCGGCTGCAGCCACTCCATGCCCGTGACGCGACGCATCGACCGAAACGCCGTGCGCAGGAAACTCGGCGACGCCGGCCGCGTCACGTCATAGATGTTTTTCTTGATGCGATACGGAAACACATAATGCTCCGGGCTCCTCGCACCCAGCGCATGCGCCCGCTTCAGGATCCGGCGTAGCTGTTTTTCCGCCACATCGTTCAACGGCACCACACGCGCTCCCAGGTCATTCTTTACCGTCTCATCCGGGATATGCAGGGTGGGCGTTTCCTGCTCCAGCTTCAGGTGTTTGATCTGTAACAGCCGCAGTTCCGTCCCCTTGGCGGAAGTATTGTTTGTCAGCGACACGGCCCAGTACGCCACGCTCCAGTCCGGATTCCCGGCCGCCACACGAAAGAATTTTTCTTCTTCCTGCGCCGTCAGCACTTTGGGGGGCGTCCAGCCTGGAAGCGGTAGCGGACGGTAATGTTTCTCCATTGCACCCCACAGACCGGCCTGGCGCAATATCTGGGCCAGCGTATTGATCTCATGGTTCACACAGGAAGGGCCCGCCGTCAGCTTTCTCTTTTGCTGATATTCCAGAATGTTTCTGAGTTGAATCTGCGCCAGCAGCATGCCGGCAAAATTCCTGCTCAGGTTGCGTATATACCATTGATACATCTCAATCGTTCGTGGCTTGCGGTTGTGGCGTTTCTTGATCTCCAGCCAGTTGGCGGCTGCTTCTTCAAACATCAGAGCGCGGAATTGCGACGGTGTATTTGCTCTCAGTGACATCGAAGCCTTCCTTGGCCAGCTTCAACGGGTAGTGGGGGCCCACTGCACCAGCCGCTTGGGTATGCAATGCATTTTAGCGTTTTCGCTTTTATTTCGCTACTACAAAATATGGGGTAACCCGTACCGGTGAGGCACCAATAGGTTGATTTCGGGACTCTTTTAAATAAGAGAACAGAACACAGTCTCTTCAGGATGCGTGATGCATTTAACAAATCGGCTTTAGGCCCGAACCATGGGTGCTTCCAGCGGACGATTTCCTTCCATCCTGCCCTCCAGACGCGCTCCACTATCTGTATGCTAGACTATTTGTTTCAGGTAGATACGCAAACAAACACATGCTCTTATCTAAGGAATATGTCGGGTTTTTGGCCCGGCAAGTCACCCAAAAACTCATTGCCGGAGAGTTCATTGAGACGGATAACGTTGCCTCAGTGACCGAAGCTCTCAACAACGCCCTGCTCGAAGAACTTCAGCTGGAGGACCGTATCAATGACGAAGTCCGGCTCATTCTTGAACAATACGACGACGAGCTCCGCAAAGCCGGCGCCAGCTATCAGGAAATGTTCAAGAAGGTAAAAGGCGAACTGGTTAAGAAATATAAGGCGGTGCTGTGAGGCTCTCTCGCGACAAAGTCAACAAACTCGCCCATGCTGTAGCCAATGCCCTGACTGAGCTTGACCAGGTGGAATTCATTGAAGATCCCAATACCATTCGCATGGAAGCCCGCCGGATTCTGGAAGAACTTCTGAAAGACGAAGAGAAGCTGGACCTGGCCGCGCGCCAGAAGATTGAAAGCCAGCGCCGCACCATTACTGAAGGCACGCAGGAATGGGACATTCTTTACCGGAAGTATTACAACGAAGAAGTGAAGAAGTTGGGGATATAGGACGGGCTTCAGTAGCCTGATAGTCTGCGTTCCTGTTGGCTCATCTGCGCCCAGAGCTGGTCCATGCTTTTCTGTATCCATTGATTGGCTGGCTGCAATTCGTGCGCTGAATTGAACCATCGGTAAGCCATCACGCGGTCCTGTTTCACGCAATGCCCCGCCGAATATAACGCTCCCATCTGGACGGCCGCCGCGGGTTCGTTCCTCTGCGCCGCCGCTCTCAGGTAGATCAATCCCTGTTCACAATTCTGGGGTACTCCTCGGCCTTGAAGAAATTGCTGTGCGCGCAATAGCGCCGCGCTGGGCCGTACCGGCGCTGAGGGATAGACCGTGGCTGTATCCACCACAGCTGATTTGGATGAATCCGCCTTGCCCCCGTTTGCGCCAGAAGCGGCGGGATCACTTGGGTCTTTCGGTTTGGCATCATCGCCGGCCTTCGCCGGCTTGGCAGCGGTGTTTGACTTGGATGCGTCGCTTGCACTCCCTCCTTCAGCCGGGTTCCTATCAGCCGCATTCGGTAGAATGCCAGGATCGTCCGCGCCAGCCAGAGTATCTGTCTGGCTGTTTTTCCCAGGACCATTCTGACCGTTGTCGCTCTTGGTGGAATCCGCAGAGACTGTTCCCGAATCCAGCGTGCTCTGTTCGTGTCCAGCCGCCTTCTGGCCGGGAGGCAATGGAGAGACTGGAGCAGAACTCTGGCCCTGACGTGCCGGCGCGGAGCTGGGACTCAGCTCCGGCGCTTTTGGATTGGCCTTCAGACTTGAGCGCCACTGCATGAAGATCAGACCTACAATTGCCGCCAGAACAACCAGCAGAATCAGTCTTCTGAGTCCCGCGCCGGAACCGCTTTCATCTTCCAGGAGATATTCGCCTTCATTCTCAGGATCATTGCCAAGCCCGAGAAAAGAAGGTCCCATGATTCTCGGCGGCTCCTGCTCGCCTTCGTGAAAATCGGCGTCCCGAATCGTTCGGTTCCGCGGTGGCGCCTCCCGTAGTGGGCTTTCGCGTATAGCAGGTTGCGAGGCATCATGCCGAAGAGACATATCGCGACCCAGCGAAGCATCGCGACGCAGCTCTTCGCGACCCAGCTTTTCACGTAGCTCTTCGTTATGGCGGGCATCATTCGCGCGCACGTCATTTATAAAAATGCCAGAGCTGGGAGTCGGCGCACTTGGCAAATCATCCTCACGCCCGCCAGATACAGCCAGACTGGACCCAGATTTTCGCCAGCGGGCATCATCCGGCGTGGGCAGAGACGCGTTGGCGCCCGCGGTGGCCCGCGCGTCCGGCAAGCTGCCGCGCCGCTCATTCACGCGGCGGTCAATCCGCGTGCCACACTGCCCGCAAAACTTGTAGCCCTTCTCATTGACATAACTGCACGACGGACACTTGAGCTGAAGAGCTTCGCTATTGACTCTGCGCTCTGCTATTCGCCGGTCCAGCCGTACACCACACATGCCGCAAAAGCGATTCTCAGCGCGATTGTCGGTACCACAAAAACTGCATACCATAGGATCCCAGGGTTCTCCTTCAAGACGCAGCAGTCACACACTGCCTGCAGCAGCTCAGTTATTAATTATTGAGATGAGTTTCTAAGCCTGAACGGCTGCAAAGCTGGCCCACTTTTACGCAACTATCTGATTCGAAAGCCTGGGTTACGTACTTAATTCCATCGATCGCCCGGCGCCAGGTTGTGTTCCGGCGATGCTATTTGGGAATTTCTCCGATACTTGCGGTTTGTCTTAGGGCACTGGCTAGAGCTGCTGGGCTTCGTCAATCGTCTTTGCCAGCAACAAATTACAAATCACCAATTACCAATGACTAATGTGCGCGCTCTACACATCAAACACCCGATACGGCTTCCCACCGTTACGTTGCAGGAGCAGACTGAGCGCAACATTGTGTACCGGAACGCCGCCCGTGGTCTTGCCGTCTGGCCTGCCATGATGTGCATGACCATGCAGCGCCAATTTGGCCCCGTGACGATCGATCACCTCTGATAGTCGAGAGCTCCCCAGATACGGCCATATCTCCTGCGGCTCCCCGATCACGGTTTCGCAGATCGGAGCATAATGCGTTACGATCACAAGCTTCTCGGTCCGGATCATTGACAGAGCACGCTCCAGCTTGAGCGTTTCATCCAGTGATGCCTGCACGAACGCCTTGATCTCTTTTTCGCCGAAGGCCGTCAGCACGCCGCGACCAAACCCGCCGATAAATCCCTTGGCCCCGGCAAAACCGATGCCGTCGCGTTCATAACTGCTGCCGTCCAGCACCTTGATTCCTTCGTCTGTCATCATCTTCATCAGTTCCTGTTCGCAGGAACTTTCATAATCATGATTACCCAGCACGGCGATGATAGGAATACGCAGTCGTACCAGCGCATTGAGCAGTGAATGCATTTCTTCCGGCTTGCCGTAATTAGTGAGGTCACCGGCGATGACCAGCACATCGGCTTCATCCCGTACATGGCCCAGCGGTTCGCGGATACGGTCATAGCTCTGCGGAGAAAAATGGATGTCAGCAGTAGCGGCGATTCTCATAGGCTAGCTTTAATCATGCGGCTTCGTTGCCCTCATTGTCTGACTCACGTTCATCGATGTTGTGAGGCGGCTTTAAACCGTTGCTGTGAATGCAATCGGCCCGCAGGCGATACTCTTCCAGTGCGTTGCGCTTGCCCCACTCCCGCACGTCAATGGCAAACATGTTTTCATCAATCAGGCTGCCCCGGAAATCAATGGCCTTATTGGGATGCTTCAACTCCATCTTGAAGCGTGATAACAGCTCTTCCCAGATATTGGCCGGCACGTAGTCGCAATATCCCGGATAAATGTATTGATAGAGCACCAGACACCACAACAGCATCTGCCAGTGCTCGCCCATCATGCTCATCAATCGCTGCCAGTCAAACTGGCCACGTGTACCGTAGATCACATGGCAGATATCGGCTCCATCAAAGCGTTCACGTCGCGTGACAAATACTTTGGAAGCTATTAATTCTTCCGGAGCCAGCACACGCGCGGAAATTCCGAAGATCTGGGTACGGGTGGCACGGCGTATCCATGAGTAATCCACACGCACCACGGCGTTGCTCATGCCGGTGATCAGGTCCACAAAATATTCTCCGCGATGCGCCTTGGCCAGCCATACCGGATCCAGCACAGCAGTCTCGAAGCCATCGCGATTGAGCACCTGCAGTGCGCGCTCCACCTCCTGCGCCGGCAGGAACAGATCAAGGTCCTTGGTGTCGCGCCATATGCCGGTATGCTCATGCAAGGCAAATGCCCCGGAAACAACCACCGGTACTTGCTCGCGCTCCATCAATTCCAGTACTTCACGAAATAGCCTTTCCTGCACCGCGGGAAAGCATGGTGGTTGCGACGAACTTACCGGCAGCGGCTTGTTCCCCTCGAAAGGCATCATGCTTTAGATGCGTGCCGCCGGTGTATGTTGTTGGAGTGTTAGCGGAAAAAATGGCTCATATTCGTAAACAGATATGGATGAGATCTCCCCATCGCCAGCAACAGACTGGCATCTAAAATGAAGTCTGGCTCATCGACGCATCGCTTATCGCCAGACTGGACTATCATCTGGAAAGCAGCAGGAGCTCACACGTGGCAAAAACTGAATCCACCATGCAAGTTGAAGGCCGGGAAATCAAGCTATCAAACCTGGAAAAGGTTTTGTATCCCCAAGCTGGGTTCACCAAAGGCCAGGTAATTGACTATTACATCCGCATTGCTCCTGTGCTGCTGCCTCACCTGGCCAACCGTGCGCTCACACTCAAGCGCTATCCCAACGGCGTGGAAGGCATGCATTTCTACGAAAAAAACTGTCCTGCATACCGGCCCGAGTGGATGAAAACGATCAAGGTTTGGAGTGGGGGCAACAACAAATTCATGGACTACTGCTCGGTTGCGGACCTGCCTTCACTCGTATGGCTGGCCAATCTGGCCGATCTTGAGTTGCACACCTCACTTTCGCGATCAGAGAAGCTGGACCAACCCACCGTAATTGCCTTTGATCTCGATCCCGGCCCACCAGCCAACATTGTGCAGTGTTGCCAGGTAGGCATCTGGGTGCGCGATCTCTTTGCCGGTTTCGGATTGGAAGCCTTCCCCAAGACGTCAGGCTCGAAGGGTCTGCAGGTCTACGTCCCGCTGAATACCCCCGTCACGTATGAGCAGACCAAGCCATTTGCCAAAGCGGTGGCGCGATTGCTGGAGGAACGCCATCCTGATCTGGTTGTTTCCGATATGAAAAAGGCCCTGCGCTCCAACAAAGTCTTCGTCGACTGGAGCCAGAACGATAGCTATAAGACAACCATCAATGTCTATTCCCTGCGCGCAAAAGATCAGCCCACCGTGTCCACGCCGGCTAGTTGGAAAGAAGTGGAAGAGTGCCTGAAACAAGCCGACCCTGAGCTGCTGGTCTTTACTGCCGACCAAACATTAAAGCGTGTGGAGAAAACGGGCGACCTGTTCGGGCCGGTGCTGAACCTGAAGCAGAAGCTGCCGAGACTGGAACGGCTGGTGGAAGAGCACGTGGCTGAGAATACGGCGCCATCACCCCGAGCGGTCGCGAAGAAAACCAAAGTCGCCAGACTAGCCAAGCCCGTCAAAATTTCCCGAAACGCAAACGCCGCTAAGCCCGCAAAAAAGCGCCGAGGCTAAGTAGTGATCGGCGATGCCCTATCCCAGCACCGCTTCCACCACCACCAGCGGTGCATTGGTTGGAATCACGCGGTTCAATCTCAATCCGGCCTTTTCGAACAAGCGGCGAAATTCCGCTTCCGTGCGTTCTCTTCCGCCGGGATACACCATCATCTCAAGATCAATCAGCTTGCCCATATGCGGCTCATTGCCTTCGGGCAGCACGCTTTCCACCAGGATTACACGCGCATTGGGTTTTCCCGCCAGGGCGTGGCGGCAATTCGTTAGGATGGCAATCGCCTTATCGTCATCCCAGTCATGGATGATGTGTTTCATGATGATCGCGTCCGCGCCGCCCGGAATCGACGCAAAGAAGTCACCGTACGCAATATGGCAACGATCCTTCAGCCCGCGCGCCGAAACCGCCTTGTGCGTTCCTTCCAATACAGACGGCAGATCCACCAGCATGCCTTTCATCTTCGGATAGCGCTCCAGGATGGCGCACAACAATGCGCCGTGTCCCCCGGCAACGTCCAGAAGTGTGCCAATACTGGAGAAGTCATACGCTTCCAGCACCGCCGGCACCATCATGTTACTCAAACAAGTCATGGCGTTATTAAAGCGTTCCTCTTCCACCGGGTCCTCAGGAAAGTATTCAAATACCGACTTACCGTAAATGTGATCAAACGTAGTCTCGCCGGTTTCAACCGAGTGTGGCAGCTCCGCGAAGGTCGTGAAATGGAACGGATCGCACAGCCAGAGCACCAGCGCGTGCACCGATTCCGGAGCATCAGTACGAAGAGTCGCAGCGGGCGGCGTGAGCGCGAACTTCCTCGCCCCGACCTCAGAAAAGATTCCCACCATCGCCAGGCTGCGCAACACGCGGTACAGCCTGTCTTCACGCATTCCCGTAACCGACGCCAGCTCATATACGCTCTTCGGTTCGTCGGCCAACAAATCGGCAATCTTCAGTTTGGCGGCGATGAATAGACACATGGACGCCATGTATCCCGTTCCAATCTGGAGAATCAGTTGTGACGGCGCAGGTTTTCCGGGAGCCTCGGGGTTCGTCCCAGCCGGCATTTCCTTTAGGTTTTTTTCGTTGCCGCTGTTCTTGCCGACGAACTCATTCTGTTTCATGGGCGCACTGCTGCTCATGGCTGCTCCTGGTGAAATGTTGTTGGTTTTATCCGTACGTCCGGGCAATTTGCGAAACCACTCTGGACACCATGCTAGAACTGCGGGGTATCTCTTGACCATGTCAGCGAAGGAAATTTTTCCGCTTAGGCTTACTTAGTAAACAGCCGAAAAAGTGCCCTTCTACATCCCCGCCACGATCCTCTGCAACTCTTTGGCAATGTCTTCGGGATCGGCGGTCGTTTCAAACCGCAGTGGATCGCCGATATGTACCTGAATTGTTCCCGGGCTCGCATAATGCTTCTTCGCTAGCTTCAATGGATACAGTCCGTCAATGCGCATGGGGATTACGGGCAGATCAAGATGCGTGGCCAGCAACCCAATGCCGCTGCGGAAGGCGCTCATCTCGCCGGTCTCCGTGCGGCGACCTTCAGGAAAAATCACCACGTTGTAGCCTTGATCAGCCATTTCACCGGCAAACTTGAAGCTCTCACGATAGCGCGCTTTCTGCGGTAGTGAAAAGACGTTGAAGAAGGCGGCGATCAGGAAGTAATCGAGCTGATCAAGCCATCGCCGCAGCAATGGCATGTCGTGCGAAGGATGCCGCATGCTACGCAGCATCTCACCCTGCATCGCCACGGCCACTCTGCGCCGCATGTGAAACGGGAGCGCCGCCAGAATGTATCCAATATCAATATGGGTGATGTGATTGCTCACGATCAGCGCCGTTTCATGGAAGTCTTTCAGCCGTTCACGGCCAATCACCCGCGGCCGGCCCATAATAAGGATGTATGGCAGCGTAACCAGGTGATAGACCAGCGTGCGGATCCACGTAATGGGCCAGCGCTGCGCCCATCTTGAATAAGGATAGCCCTTATCTCCGCTCGCATCCGGTCGTTCCCTGTTTGCGTCCTCCTGACGGGGCGCAGATTTCTTCAGCAGTTTTTCCAGCTCGCCTACGGTTGTTACCTGCGAGAAGTCACGATCGCTGAGCTCCACCTGATACCGATTCTCCAGCGCCGCCATCAGTTCCACACGTTCCAGCGAACTCAGGTTGAGATCGTCTTCTAAATGCGCGGCCTGCAAATGAGCCCCCGGTTTTAACTGCACGCTGCGGCCGGCAACTCCGGCGATCAGGTCCTGCAATGTACCGGAAGACGAAACCGTCTGCGCCGACTCGGTGGCGATAACGCCGCCAAGTTTAGCCTCCGCTGCGCGGCGGATCATGTCCATCTTCGGCTTTTGTGTTGGGGTTCGTGGAAAATCCTCATCGGGCCATTCCAGCCAGCAACGAATTTTCTGGAAGTCCGCCAGTTGCTGGTTGGCGTTGCTCACCGCGGTGTTGGCTGAGCTCCCATTGCGCATCAGCAACGCAGCACACGCTTCTGCGTTGCCTCCGCGAGCTACGCCAAAGACGACGCAATCGCGAATCTCCGGCTGCTGCCGGAGCGCCTGCTCCAGATCTTCCGGATAAATCTTCAATCCCGCCGGCGTCACAATCACGTTCTTGCTGCGACCTTTGAAATAAGAGATTGCCATCAGCGTCCACTGCGCCCAGATCGCCGGTGCGAAACCAGCCTTCCTCGCCCGTAACGGGCTTCAGTTCCTTGCCCTGCCAATACTGCTTGGCCACATTGGCGCCGCGTACCAGAATCTCACTCGTCTCCGGATCCAGCTTCATTTCACGCCCGCCCAGCACTTTGCCAATCGAGCGGCCGGCAATCTTGAACGGATGATTCAAACTCACCAGTGAACTTGTCTCCGTTAGCCCATAGCCCTGGATTACGCCGTAGCCAAGGCGTCGCCAGAATTCTTCCGTGTTCTGATCGAGGGCCGCGCCGCCGGAGATAATCGCCCAGAACTTCCAGCCCAGACGAGAATGAACTTTGCGGAATCGCCACCAGCGTTGAAGAAACTTTTCTTTTTCCGCAATCTGCCAGTTTTTCTGGATGTCCGCACCAAGATCAGCCTCAAGCCTCGTTTTCATCGACTCGGCAATCCGCGGCACGGCCACCAGCACGGAGACACGCTCACGTTTGATCGTGTCGATTACGTCACTGGGTTTGAAGCTGTCCTGAAAGAAGACCGTCCCGGCAATCACCGGAGGAATGAACATGCCCATGGTCTGGCCAAAGACATGGCTCAACGGCAGCATGTGCAGAAAGCGTATGGGATGAAAGATGCGCTCGTACTTGCGATACTTCGGTATTTCGCGCTCAATGGGATCCACGCTGGTAAGGATGTTACCGTGCGTAAGCACCACGCCACGCGGATCAGCCGTGGTGCCGGAGGTAAAGATGATCTGCGCCGGATCGTCACGCGTGATCTCCACGGGCGAGTACGGCCCGCAGTCATCATTCATGTTGTCATGGAGCGCTTCCAGCTCAACCCAGGGAATGCCGTTCGCATGCTCTGCCAGTGACGCCGAACCAACATATAACTTTGCGTCAACGTCAGACGCTACACGCTGTGCGAAGCTGGGGGCAGCAATCTTGTCCATGGGGACAGCCACGGCTCCCCGTAGCATGATGCCGAAGAATGCCGCCACCCACTCCGCGGAATTCTCACCCCACAAAAGCACCCGGTCGCCTTTGCCGATCTTGCGCCGTTCCAGCTCTCGCGCAAAACAAGATGCCAGCCGGCCTACCTGTGCATACGTCCAGCGATGCGTGCGGAAGCCTCGCCGATAGACGAATGCAGTCTCGTTCCCCAGCGACAGATGCAGTTGCGCATATCCAGCAAGAGTTTGTGGCATCTCTCTCTAACATACCGAGGGAGAGACGAAGCCGTAAAGCGGCAAACCACGGCAATGCTATTCGTGCCGTAAAGCGCTGGTTGGATCAATCCGCAGAGCACGCCGGGTGGGAGCCCAGGTGGAGATAGCTCCCAGTGCGGCGATGGTAAGAGCTACGGCGAAAAACGCCATCGGGTCAGCCGAGGCGCCGAAGATAACGCTGGACATGAACCTGGATCCGGCAATCGCCAGGATAAGGCCTACTGCCGACCCTGCTGCCACCAGCTTCAATGTGCGTCCCAGCACCAGCTTAATCACCTGCACGGGACCTGCGCCAATGGCTACGCGGATGCCAATTTCATGTGTACGGCGAGCCACGGCGTATGAGACCAGTCCGTGTATTCCGGTGATTGCGAGCATGATGGCGAGCACGCCGAATGCGCCGAGAGCGACGGCCGAGGCGTGCGCGGGAAAGAAGGCGAAGCTCAGAAGCTGGCTTAGCCCTCCGACGCCGAAGAGCGGCAGGTCAGGATCAAGCGCCGCCACAGTCTGCCGCATCTTCCTTACCGATTCCTCTTCCGGCAACGAAGATCGAACAATCAACGTGGTGGTAGTGTTGTAATGCTGAGTTGCGGGTAAAAAGATGGCCAGTTTCTGGGCTTCAACAGGACTCTCATATTTCCCGTCTTCCACCACGCCAACTACTTCGATGGACGCTCCACCAGGCCCATGGTAAAAACGCTTGCCTAACGGATTGTCCACGCCAAATACCATGCGACCAAACGCGTGATTCACTATCGCAACCAGCGGCGACTTGAGATCGTCATGCCAGGTAAAGTCGCGCCCCGTCAGCAGTTGAATTCCCATGGTGTTCATAAAATTGGGCGAGATTTCGTACGTCATGGCCGTAAGAGTTTCTGACGGACGTGGCTTTGGTTTATCCGACCCATAAACGGATGACCTGTTCTCATCAATGCTAAGGGGAACGGAGTTGGAGAATGCTGCGGATTGCACACCGGGAAGATTTTCCAGTGCCGCAAGAGCGCGTCGCTGAAAATCACGCCCCCTCTCAGGACTATAACCGGCCAGTCCAAGATCAAAGCTCGCCACGGTGACACCGCGGGGCTCAAAACCAAGATGCATGGTGAGCGTGCGTTGCAACCCTCGCAGAGAAAGCAAACATGCGGAAACAAGGACAAAACAGATGGCCACTTGCATAACCACAAGTACGTCACGAAAGGCGAGTTTGCGTCCGCGCCATCCTGGGGCATCGCCTTTCAAAACGGAGTTGGCGTCCATTTTGGCTGCGCTGCGTGCCGGCGCCAGACCGAACAACACTCCAGTGACAACGGAGATCGCCAGGGCAAAGAAGAAGACCCGCCAATCCGGCGTTACGTCAAACTGGACCGGAAAATCCAGGGGCGCCCGCCATGCGCTGAGCAAGCGCGCCAGCAGAACGGCCAGGCCAAGTCCGGCGGCCCCGCCGAGCAATGCGAGCACCAGTGTTTCTGTAAGCGCCTGGCGTTGTACACGCCACCGAGTTGCGCCAATGGAGAGCCGGATGGCCACTTCACGTTGCCGATCAGTTCCTCGAGCCGTAAGCATACTGGCAAGATTGGCGCACGCCGTAAGCAGCACCAGACCGGAGAGAATCAACACGCCGAATGAAAAGGCGCGAAGGGGTCCGCCAATTACGTTGCCCATCAATCCCGGGCGAGTGAGATTGAATTGAACACCTTCATTTGCAGCAGGATTCTGCGCGGCCAGCGCGTGTGCGATGGTATTCAGATTCGCAGTCGCTTGCGCGGGACTAACGCCTGCCCTGAGCCGCCCAATCACCCAGGTGTTAAACGATCCGGGATTGTCCAGCCAACCGTTACCGGGCTCAATCTGTGCCTGCATCATCATCGGTACCCAGACCTCAGGCCAGTAGAAAATTTCCGTGCCGTGAAAGTCTCTCGGCGCCACGCCCAGAATTGTGTATGTGTGGCGATTGATGCGGATGGTTTTGCCCAGAATATTGCGATCGCCGGCGAATCGCGATTGCCAGGTTGCGTAGCTCAACACTGCATAAGGGCTGGCGCCGGGAACCTGATCATCTTCCGCGTGAAAGAAACGCCCCAACGCCGGCTGAACTCCCAGCACATCAAAATAATTCCCGGTGGCCAGGTATCCCCAGGTGCGCGATGCGCCTTCACTCGAATCAAGTTCAAGCTGGACCACACGGTAGCCAAGCAATCCGGAGAAAGCCTGGTTGTGATCACGCAGCTCGCGATAGTTGGGAAATGACTGGCCTATGCCGAATTGATTATTCTGCAAGAACTGCAACTGACTGGCATGCTCCACCGGCAGCGGACGCAGCACCAGCGCATTGACCACACTGAATACCAGGGCGTTCACGCCAATGCCCAGCGCCAGCGAAACAACGGCCACTAGAGTAAATCCCGGGTTTCTTGAGAGCACCCTCAGGGCGTAAACAACATCACGACGGAAATGATCAAGCCAGAGCCAGCGGCCTGATTCATAAAACTGTTCCTGGGAGCGGAGAACATTGCCAAACTCTCGGCGGGCAGACGACTCGGCGTCAGCCTCGCTGGTAGCGCCGTCAGCGCGGAGCCGGTCCGCTTCCAGCGCGATGTGTGCTTCCACCTCGGCTCGAAAATCAACATCTTTACGGCGGCGTCTCCAGAACATATCTAAACCTCAGATTTTTGCGGCCCCAGAATGCGGCCGATTGCCGCTGCCAGCCGGTGCCACTGATCAGTCTCCCGCGTAAGTTGCTGCCTGCCCTGCCGTGTCAATTTATAAAATCGCGCTTTGCGATTGTTATTGCTAACGCCCCATTCGGCGGCGATCCACCCCTGGTTCTCCAGCCGCTGTAGCGCCGGATAAAGCGATCCATGGTCCACCAGCAACTCATCCTCTGATTGCAGTTGAATGGTGCGGGCAATGCCCTGGCCATGTTGCGGACCATGCAACAGCGTCCTCAAAATCAGCAGGTCAAGAGTTCCCTGTAAAAGTGCGACGCGGTCTTTTTCGTCTCGGGTTGACATTCGACATGAGTATGACGATTTCCTGGGTAGGATGTCAACAGGAGTATGGACTAAATTGTAAATTTCTCAAATCGTAAATTTCACATTTGGTGCTACATTCATCCCCATGAAAAAGATCATTTTCAGCACATTCCTGGTCGTGCTCACAGCAACGTTAGGCATCGCACAAACTACGCCCAAGGCAGATGCTCAACCCTCAACTCCACAAGCATCAACGCCACAAGCGTCAACACCGCAGCCCAGCGCTCCTGCCGCGCCGGCCACCCCCGCCGCCAGGCCCGGTGACGTTGACACCATAGAGCACACTGTCGCCGCCTGCTATGACGTGATTTCCGGTCCTGCCGGTAAGCGCGACTGGGACCGTTTCCGCTCGCTCTTCTACACCGGCGCCCGTCTCATTCCCAGCGGACGCACCCCACAAGGCGTTGCCGGCGCTCGCGTGCTTACTTCGGAGGAGTACGTTGTCCGTGGCCAGGCTGCCTTTGATAAAGAAGGATTTTTTGAGCGTTCCATCGCCAACAAGGTTGAGACCTGGGACCATATTGCTCATGTGTGGAGTACCTATGAGTCCCGCCACGCAAAAGAAGACGCCAAGCCTTTTGCCCGCGGTATCAACAGCTTTCAACTTTTCAATGACGGGACCCGGTGGTGGATCATTACCATTTTCTGGGAAGCTGAAAGCAAGGATCACACCATACCAGACCAGTATTTGAAGTAGGAGTGCGTTTCGTTTTTAATCCCGGTGAGAGGGCTTCTCATTTTCAATCCAGGCAGGGTGTTTCTTGTTTTCAATCCCGAGCAAAGCGAGGGATCGCTACAAGCTGCGCGGATGTCTCCGAAGATGGTAATCCCAACGTAGAGACGCGGCATGCCGCGTCTCTAGTCATGTTTATCGGCTTTGCGACATCAGCGTGAGCAGGCATTCATGCCTCCGTTGGCCGACTCTTTGAGAATGGTCATCCCTCGCGTTTGTTGCCAGCAGGAAAAGAGACGTGGCATGCCACGTCTCTCTTTTTTGCAGAGCCCAAATTAATGGTGTCTGCAGGGTTCCCTCGTTACGCTCGGGAAAAAAGCATTCACTTCTTGCCCACCACCAGCAACGTGAACGTTCCCGGCTTCATCGTGCGTCGCGGGCGCTCACCTTCCTTGGCTGGAGGTGCTTCTTCAATTTCAGCCGTAACCAATAGAGCTTCATGCGTATCGGTGTTCAGTGCCATCGTCCGGGCGCCGCGCTGGGTTGGCACATTCTCCACGACGGAATACTTATCGGGCGAATCTTCATGGGCTATCGTCAGCGTGCCTTCGCCATTGGAACTGAACGCAAACTGTTCATCCGGATTAAATGCATTCGCATCCACACCCTGACCAATCGGAATCGTGGTGACAACTTTGCCGGTATCAGCATCCGACACAGCCATGACTTTATTGCCGCATCCGGAAAACAGGCGGCGGTTCTTTTGATCCATGGCCAGCCCGGAAGGCTCGTCGCAACCCGTCAACGGCCAGCTCTTGATCACTGACGCTTTCTTTGCATCAATGCCGGTGATTTCATTTTTGTCTTCAATATTAACGAACACCACACCCTTCCCATCGGCTGCAGCAAATTCCGGCTTACCATCCAGCGGAATGTTGCCGACCACGGTGTCCTTAGCTGCATCAATCACGGTCGCATTCTTGCTGCGACCGTTGAAGGTGAAAATCCGCTGTGTAGTGGGTTCATACAAAATCGCGTCAGGATTCTCGCCTTCAATCTTGATGCGCCCTGTTTCCTTGAGCGTCTTGAGATCGAACACTGTCACACTATTCTCACGACCGTTGCTGGTAAATCCCTTTCCCAGGTCCTGTGCCAATGCGATCCCGTGAACGCCCGGCGTATTCGGTACGTCACCCACCACCGTTCCCTTGGCCGGATCCACCACCATCACGTGCGTTCCCCGGGAAATAAAGAGACGCTTGCCGGCGGAGTCATAGGTCAGGTAGTCCCAGCCTCCGTCTCCTCCCAGGACGTATTTCTGTTTAACTTCATAGTGGGCGGCCGGAGCAAAAGCAGCCGCGGCAAGCACGGCCAGAGAAACGAAAGTCAGGAGCAGCGAGATCTTTTTGCGCATGGTAGTACCCCTTCAAATATCAGCCATTTAACGACCCATCATTCTACGCGGAGAGTGTTGCATTGTCATGAAAGGGGCAAATTTCAAATTTGAAATTTGAAATTTAAAAAATCCTCTCCCGTAACTTCCCTCAACCTCCGCATCAGATACTGCCTTTCCGGCGCGTTCTTCACCAGCCGCAAGGCTTCACGATAGGCTTCCGCGGCTTCACGCATGCGTCCCGCACGACGCAGCAAGTCCGCCCGCGCCGCTGGAAGAAGATAGTAGTCGCTCAATTCCCGGCTCTCGGCAAAATTCTCCAGCAGTCGCAGGCCGGCTTCAGGACCATGTGCCATCCCCACAGCCGCTGCATAATTCAGCTCAATCACCGGTGATGGCGACATACGTAGCAACGCTGCATACAATCCGGCAATCTGCGGCCAGTCAGTCTCTGCCGCGCGGGAAGCCTGCGCATGCAGCGCGGCAATCGCTGCCTGCAATGCATAGGCAGTCGCCGGACCGCTCCGCAAAGCCGAATCAATCAGCGTCATCCCTTCACGAATCTCTGCCTGGTCCCATCGGCTGCGGTCCTGCTCTTCCATAGGCACGAGCTCATTGTTCGGGCCGGTACGGGTGGCGCGTCGCGAATCATGCAGCAGCATCAGCGCCAGCAGCGCGCGCACATCCACCGCATCAGGTAAGAGATCACAGAGAAGCCGGGCCAGACGGATCGCCTCCGCGCACAACTCGCTGCGGATAAGATTGTCACCGGCGCTCGCCGAGTATCCTTCATTGAAGATCAGGTAGATAACGAGCATCACCGCTTCCAATCGCTCTGGCAGCTCGTCGCGATCAGGCACGCGGAATGAAATATGTGCCTGAGCGATCTTTTGTTTGATACGCACAATTCGCTGGGCCATCGTGGGGACAGAAACCAGAAAGGCTCGCGCAACTTCTTCTGTGGTGAGTCCGCAAAGTGATCTCAACGTGAGGGCCACCTGTGATTCCTGTGCCAGCGCCGGATGGCAACACGTGAAGATCAGGCTCAGGCGATCATCCTGCATTGGTATTTCCACGTCATGGATCTCGGCTGTTCCACTTGCAGGTGAAGCCCCAGCCGCCTCGATCAGTCCCTCATGATCTCGCAACTCAATACGTTGCTGCCGGCGCAGATAATCAATCGCCTTATGCCTGGCTGTAGATATCAACCACGCGCTGGGATTCGCAGGTACTCCTTGGTTGGGCCATCGCTCAAGCGCGATGGTGAAGGCTTCCTGCAACGATTCTTCCGCCAGGTCAAAATCCCCCAACAGACGGATTAGCGTTGAGAGCGCCCGTCCCCACTCCTGGCGATAGATGTTTTCCATTTGCATGCGGCTGGCCTGACGGCAATCAGTATGCCATCAGGCCCTTGACGCGCGAGAATTTACGTTCTGTTTGCAACTACCGGCCGCACTTCAATCGACCCGGTTTTGGAAGAAGGGACGCGCGCCGCCAAAGCCAACGCTTCATCCAGGTCTTTGGCTTCCACCAGGAAAAAGCCGCCAAGCTGCTCTTTCGTCTCGGCGAACGGCCCGTCCGTAACCGCCTTCTTTCCATTCCGCACCCGCACCGTGCTGGCCGTGGCAATCGGCTGAAGCTGATGGCCGCCAATGTAATTACCGGCTTTCTTCATGTCCTCTCGCAGCGCCCCGTAGTCCGCGTAAATCTTCTGTCTTTCCGCGTCCGGGATGGACGCCCATGTGGACTCCTGTTCGTAAATCAGCAAAAGATATTGCATATGTCTCTCCCTATAAGCGATTTGATTGTTGCACACGTTGGTTTTACAGGCATTCCGATGTTGCAGGATTGTGGTCCTGCAAAACTTGAACGTTTGCGCCTATTCATTGGCTAGTCGAATAGGCAGAATACAAATCGACACGGCAATAAAAATATTTTTTGAAAATACTCTGCAAGCCCTGCTTAGGCCTGCGTTC
Source organism: Terriglobia bacterium (assembly GCA_963755365.1). GTDB lineage: Bacteria > Acidobacteriota > Terriglobia > Terriglobales > Acidobacteriaceae > Angelobacter. Next base: position 101,350 of record CAVWJV010000002.1, read on the forward strand.
TGGAGAATATAAGAAGCTCCCGTTCCTCCAGGAGCTTGGTTCGTGGTGAAGAACCGGTCCTCCCCGCAGGGAGTGGTAAGTCGCCGTGCAAGGCCCCCGACGACCGCGGCAACTTACCACTTCGGACCGTTTTATCGCTTCATACTTTTCATCTCCATTACTAATCGAGCTGAAACGGCGTCTCCCAGGAGGCGCCGGTTTCATTTTCCGTCCTGACTCATGCCAATTTCGGCCGATTATGGCAATTCCCTCAGCCTCTGCATCGCCCAGCGTGCATGCTCGGCCACAATCTCATCGTCGCCTGCGGCCATCTTTTCCAGCACCGGCAGGAAAGCTTTGTTCCCGCTGTTGCCCATGGCCACGGCAACGTTCCGTTTCACGCCAGAGAACTTTGCCCGCTTCACCGGAGAATGTCGAAAGGTCTGCCGGAAAGCCTCTTCATCCATTTCCGCCAGGCGCTGGAGATCCGGACGAAACAATCCTTCCCTCGGCTGGAACTCCGTAAGTGAAGTAGCCGGCGCATTCCCTGATTTGTTGTTCCAAGGGCAAACGTCCTGGCAGATATCGCAACCAAAAATGTGTTCGCCCATATCCGGGCGCAGTTCTTCGTCCAGACTGCCCCGCTTCTCGATGGTGAGATAGGCAATGCAGCGCCGCGCATCCATATTGCCGGGTGCAAGAATGGCATCCGTCGGGCAGGCATCTATGCAGCGTGTGCAACTGCCGCAGCGATCTGGCATCGGCGCGTCGGCCATCAGTTCCAGTGAGGTAACAATCACCCCCAGAAACAGCCATGATCCCGTCTTCGGATGAATGATGCAGGTATTCTTTCCAATCCATCCCACACCGGCATATTTCGCATACGCACGCTCCAGCACCGGCCCGGTATCGACGTAGCAGCGCGTCTCCGGCTGGATTGTCACGTCCGCGCATAGCTCGTGAATTGCCGCCTCAACCCGGCGCAGGCGAGGCATAAGCGCATCATGATAATCATGTGCTCCCCACGCGTAGCGCGATATCCATCCCCGCTGCCGGATCACTGCCCGCCACCTGCGTTGAGTAGGGCTGGTTTGTGTTGTAATTCAGCGCGCACACCACCACTGACCGTGCCCAGCCCGCCGAGTTCCGTACCGACGCACGCCGCAGATTGCCATGTTCGTCACGCTTTTCCAGATATTTCATGTCGCCGGCATGGCCCGCGGCAATCCATTGCTCGAACTCATCCGCTTCCGGCAATGCGGATTCGCTCACCGGAGCAATGCCGACAAGATCAAACCCCTCGCCCATGGCAGCGGCTTTGAGCTGTTCAGAAATCTGTGTGAGCGTGGTCATTGGCAACAACATTATTATTGCAGGACTACAAGGATCGTGGAGTTTCGGTTGATACGAGTCAGGGAAGAATTGCAAATTTACAATTTGAAATTTGAAATTTAAAATCTTTCCGTTCCGCCCGCGCCATCCTAAGAATCTGGCCGCTCTGCTACTATTATTTCCCGTGCACTCCATAGGTTCAAATGTTGTTCGTATTGAGGCTGAAGCCCTGCGTGAGCTGGCTGAACGCATTGCCGGGCCCATGGCCGCCGACTTTCGCAATGCCGTGGAATGCCTGCATTCATGCGGTGGACGCGTCGTGGTTACCGGCATGGGCAAGAGTGGGATTATCGCCCGAAAAATCGCTGCCACTCTCAGCTCCACTGGCACGCCTGCCTTGTACCTTCATCCCGCAGAGGCAATCCATGGCGACCTAGGCATGGTGGTGAAAGGTGACGTGGTTCTCGCGCTGTCCTATAGCGGCGAGACGGAAGAGATTCTTCAACTGCTGGCTACCATCCGGCGCACCGGCGTGAAGCTGCTCACCATTACCGGCGACAGGCTTTATCCGCCGTCCAGGCGCTCCACTCTGGCGCAGGCTGCTGAGATCGCGCTCGATTGTTCCATCGACAAGGAAGCATGCTCCATGGGCCTCGCGCCCACCGCATCGACTACCGCCATGCTCGCCCTGGGTGACGCACTGGCTCTCGCCCTGGCCGACAAGCGTGGTTTCAAAGAAGAAGACTTTGCCAACCTTCATCCCGGTGGCAAGCTGGGCAAGAAGCTGGCTCGAGTGTCTCAACTGATGCATTCAGGTGACGCCGTGCCGCGCGTTGAGCGCGCGACAAAGATGCATGACGTGATTTATGAAATGTCGCGCAAGGGTCTGGGAATTACCACCGTGGTGGAAGACGGCAGGCTCGCGGGCGTAATCAGTGACGGTGATCTCCGCCGCCTTCTGCAGAATCGGCAGGACATTCTCAGCCTCACAGCCGGCGATTGCATGGTGACCAGCCCCAAGACCATCGCCCCGGAAGAATTTGCCATGACCGCCTTGCACATCATGGAAGAGAAAAAGATTACTTCACTGGTCGTGACGCTGGCCGATGGTCGTGTGGAGGGTATTATTCATCTGCACGATTTATGGGGTACGCAAATGGTGTAAATCAGTGCTTGGTATTTGGTACTTGGTATTGGTAATTGGTATTTGGTTCCTGGTAAACGCAGTGATTCCGACAATTCCGTCATGAAATCGGCTCCCAGTGATCGACGCTGTCTGAATCAAGCACCAATTACCAAGTACTCTTCCCAAAGACCGCGGATTGGTGATTGGTTTTGGGTAATTGGTTCTTGGTAACTGCGCCTGAGGCCAAAAGCGAATCGCCAGCTACCAACTACCAATAGCCAATAACCAAATAACTTTTCCCAAGGACCCCAAATGCCTAGTCCCCTCGATCTCGCCAGGAATATCAAACTCATTCTCTTCGACGTAGACGGTGTCCTTACCGACGGCAGCATATGGTTCTTCCCTGCTCCCTCATCTGGCCCGCGGGCTACGGACACGCATCGCCAGCAGCACGGGGATGCGCCTGGCTACGGCATCATCAGCCATGAGATGGTCGAGGCCAAGGGTTTCAATGCCCATGACGGTACAGCCATTTCGCTGGCCCGGATGGGCGGAATCAAAACCGGCATGGTGACCAAGCGCATCTCGGAAACGGTGGCATTGCGCGCCCGCGATCTGAAGATTGATTTCCTCTTTCAAGGCGCTGACAACAAATCAGACGTGCTGGATAAAATCCTGGCCCAGAGCGGGCTTCGAGAAGAAGAGGTCGCATACGTCGGCGATGACGTGATTGATCTTCCCATCATGCGTCGTTGTGGACTCGCCATTGCCGTAGCCAACGCGCGTCCGCAGGTAAAGGCAATGGCACATTGGGAAACGCCCTCGCGTGGCGGACACGGCGCTGCTCGTGATGCAGTGGAATACATCCTCGCCGCCCAGGGATCGCTGGACAAGGTCATCGAAACATACATTCAAACCAGGACGAGTGCGAAATAGCAGATGGCAAATAGCACCTAGCTTTTAGGACCAAAGCATCGATCCTTGGTTTTGGATCGAATTTGTTATGCACCGAACAAGTTTTTGATTCGTCATCCCGAACCTCGTCAATGAGGCAGCTCATTCTTCAGCTGCCGAATAGATGTGAGGGACCTTGCGCTTCGTCCGCGACAAGAAACACAGATTCCCTTCTATTGGCTAACCAACTCCTTCCGCGCCGGCGGCTCCGGCGGATTTGCCCGCAAAAACTGCACCATCGCAGACGACACCCGTGGGCTGCACTCCACCGGCGCCAGATGCCCGCAGCCATGCACCACCTGCAACACTGATTGCGACATTGCATCATGCATCTGTTCGCCAATGGCCAGAGGCGTGAGTACATCCTGGTCGCCCCAAACGATCAGCACCGGCATTTTCACCGTACTCATCTTGCCGTCCATTAAATCTTTTCCCGAATACATCGACTTCAGAGCCCGATCGATAATCCAATCTTCATTGGCAAATTTGCGCAACAGTTCCCTGGCATAAAAGCTCGGGATCGGCCGCGCATGCGGCGTCAGCACCTGCATCATGTGCGCCAGATCAGCTTCATTCTTGGGACGCAGCGCAGCGGCATTCACCGCGTCAAATTTCAGGCCTGCGGAATCCATCACCACCAGCCGGTGCACTCGCCCGGGATTCTCCGCGGCAAACTTCAGAGCGATCCATCCGCCCATGGACCATCCGGCGATGTCCGGTTGCTGCAGCTTCTGGCTGTCCAGAAATTCGCGCACAATATTTTCCTGAAGCGCGATGGAGTAATCCACATCTGGCCGCGCCGATCGCCCAAAGCCCAGCAGGTCCGGCGCATAGACTTTGTATCCTTCGTGTGTGAGCTCAGGGATAATCGCCAGCCAATCCTCGGCGCGACCGGCCAGTCCGTGCACCAGAACAATCGGCTTGCCTTGGCCCGCAACCAGATAATGGATGGGGTACCCGCTCAGGGTGACCGACTCGCTTTGCAATCCCATTCGCCACATGCGATAGCGTTGTATTCGCGTGACATAGAAATCAGGAAACAGATAAAAAGAAGTGCTGAGCACCCCAACTGCGCTGAGCAGCAGCAAAACCGCCAGAAGTAGTTTTTTTCTGGATCGGCGTACAGCGGGATATGTGGTGGTTCCCAAGTCGTCTCCGTTTTAGCGAAATATCACTAGCGCACCAGACAGGGCCGCCGGGCAGTGATATTCTCTCACTCATCATGCCTTCTACTGCAAACACGTTGCATCAGCAGCTTCCGTACCCTGATCTGGCTGCAGCCAGCCAGGCGGTGCAGACCAAAGAGGCATCGCCCGTGGACCTGACGCAGGCATGCCTTGATCGAATTGACCGGCTCAATCCGCAGGTGAACGCCTTTATCACCGTCACGCCGGATACGGCGCTGGAGGAAGCACGCAACGCGGAAGCGGAGATTAAGCGCGGCGAATGGAAGGGCCCCCTGCACGGCATGCCGCTGGCCGTGAAAGACCTGGTTGAAACCGCTCACGTGAAGACCACCGCAGCCAGCAAAGTCCTGGCCGGAAACGTGACCAAAGAAGATGCGGAAGTGGTGCGCAGGTTGCGCTCAGCCGGCGCGGTGCTGCTGGGCAAATTGAACCTGCACGAATTTGCGTATGGTGGCAGCGGCGTCATCGGCCACTATGGTCCAGCAAAAAATCCCTGGAACGTTGAGCACATTACCGGAGGCTCTTCTTCCGGATCAGCCGCGGCCGTAGCTGCGGGGCTCTGTTATGGCGCCATTGGCACTGACACGGCCGGCTCCATCCGCCTGCCCGCCGCCTATTGCGGAATCACCGGGCTCAAACCGTCTTTCGGACTGGTCAGCACGCGCGGCGTCATTCCGCTGTCGTGGTCGCTGGACCACGTTGGGCCCATGGCGCACACCGTGGCCGACTGTGCTCTAATGCTCCAGGCCATTGCACATTACGACGCGAAGGATATTAACTGTCAGAAATTTCCGCCCGTTTACTATCCTTCAGCGATGCGTGAGCCCACTACCAGCCTGCGCGTCGGTATTGCCAAAGAGTTTTTTCAGGATGCGGATGCAGAAATCGTGAAGGCAGTGGAAACCGCACTGGATCAGCTCAGAAAGCTGGTGACCTCAGTGACCGACATCAGCCTCTCCACTGACGTTGACCGCACCGTGGTGCGGTGCGAGCCGTATGCTTATCACCAGGCCTACATTCGCTAAGTACGAAAAAGATTATGATCCGGAAACGCTCAAGCGCATCCGCAGCGGCTCTGACGTAAGCGCGGCTGACTACATACATCAATACCGCGAACTGCTCAGCCAGCGCCGGGAGATTGCCAGATTGTTTAACCGCGTGGACCTGATCATCAGCCCCACCACGCCTGCGCCGCCACCCACTTTTACCGACTTGGCCAAAAACCCGAATGACCTTCGCGCCAAAGAGCTGATCATGTTGCGCAACACGCGTCCTTTTAACATCTACGGACTGCCCAGCATCTCCGTGCCATGCGGCTTCACCAAATCAGGCCTGCCGATTGGACTGCAGATCGCCGGCGCCAGCGGTGCGGAAGGATCCGTGCTCGCATTGGCGGCAGCGTACCAAAAAGAAACTGACTGGCACACGAAGAGGCCGGCGTTGGCGTGAGCAGCGGAATCTGTAATCTTAGTCACAAATTCCAAATGATTCTACTGCTTCGCCTGCTTCTCAACTCCCGCCTGGGTAAACCCCTCGGGAATTTCAAAGCGAGCAGCGTCTGGTTCGGCGCGGTTAATACCCGTCACCGTCATGGTCACGCCGCCCTGGCGGGGATCTTCATGCTTGATCGCCAGATTGATGCGCAAATCCTCTGAGTACCAATATTCGTCAACGACCACGGTAGCTTTTCCACCATTCTTATCGGGAATAGTCTGGCTCTGGCGCACTCCATGCACAGTCAATCCATCCATTACCTTGTTACCCAGGTCTTCTTCTCTGGTGAACTGATTTTGCGGAAGCGTATTCAGACCGGAAGACGCAGAAAGGAAAGACGGTGGCACCATCTCCGGCGGCCGGTTCACCGTCCCTCTGCGGAAACTGTGATTGTAGTTGTTTACAGTGGTGGAAAGCCGTGTTTCCGGGTCATAGATGAGCACGCTCAGCAACTGTGGCGACTCGTCACTTGAAGCCGCTACCAGCGTTCGCATTTCATTGAAGATGCGGCCGTGGCTGTCCCGGCCAATATCGCGCACTGTTCTCAATTTCACGGTTGCGCCATCGGGTTCAACACGGAATCGCTCCACATTGATCGTGCCGGTGAAAGGGTTGTTGGGAATGGGTGTAACAAAAATGTCTGGGCGCTGCGCCACAGCGGAAGTAACAGCTAGCATGGGGAACAGAAGAATGATAAGAGAGATAAGCCTACGCATCTTGCCTCCAGCAACTCTCGTATGGCGATAGACTACTCCTATTAATTTGAGATTGGCAAGCGCCTAGAGATGTCCATTGTGTAAAGAAGTTTAAGGGACCATCTGGAGGATAAATGGCCCTGATACAGGCTTTAGACCTCGCCACGCCCGTTACATGCCCTGATTCGCGGCCATTCGGACAAAGCTGCGTCCACGCAGGCTGAGAACTGCACTATACCGCCGCTTCAGCTGTATCCACCACAACGGCTTGGGTTCATCTGGCTTTGGGACGCCAAACCACACTACATCTCCTATCCGTTGCAGCCTCAAGCAGAGGAACACTGGAGATTTTGTGTCTTCCCTTTTCATTCGCTGCGCTCTACTCTTGCTACAGGTCACCAGCGCTTACGGCAAGATAGCAAGCGTTGAACATGAGTTAACAGGAGACTATCACGTCATTAGCGGTGTAGTTTAAGTGGACCGAAACAAGGGTTATATAGATAACTAGAGGTTAGTTGATTGGAGATCGCGTTAGTGACTATCGCACCCAGTCTGGGATTAATTAGTTCTACGGATTGTGTTGGCTGGCAATCAAGGAGTGCAGGAGTTGCCGCCGGTTTCGTTCTATCTCACAGTTTCAATGTAGTCTCGGTTCTCTGCCGCGGCGATGGGGCCGCCAGGCAATGGCAGCGGTAGCTAAAAATCTGGCCCATGAATTGGTGTCGACGTTTCCAGGACGCTTGGCCCATTTTCCAAATTGTCAAGCCAGCAAACGCAGTTGATCGTTGGTAAAGGATGAGCTAAAAAGGTCGCGCAGCAACGCCCCAAAGGCGTAAGGAAATAAGGTAATCCAGTCTGTAAAAGGCAGAAAGCAATGACACACCCGGTAGACCCGTTCGCCAAGGCCTACGCCGAGCGCGGAGCGATCCCGGCTATGCGCATCGGCAATCGGTGGATGTTTCTGCCTTCTCTGCTGGACGCGTGGCGGCGGAAAAAGCTGATGGGAAATTGCGAAGCCGGCAAATTTTAAGATTTTAACTTTTACATTTGAAATTTCCCGCGGCTCTCGGCCGGAACATCGGCTAAAATCTGTTGAGAGCCCCGTATGAAATTTCCTATCAAAGTTTGCGCCATCTGCTCAGAAGAATTTGAGTTGAAGCCGGGTAAGCCTGGCTTTGCCAATCATTGTCCAGAATGCAGTGCTGAAAAAGCTGATGCGGCCGGTAATCGCGGCGACGAAACCACCAGTCGCGAACAGAATGAAGCGCGGCGCGAAGCGATGAAGAACCTGTTGTATCGGAAGGACAGCTAGAAGCCGCTGAAGAAGATGGTGAGCCCGGCAGGAATCGAACCTGCGACCCTCTGCTTAGAAGGCAGATGCTCTATCCAACTGAGCTACGGGCTCTTGAAGATGATTGTAGCAAACGCTAGCCAATAGCCTCTACGCCAGTAGCTACTAGCTAGAAGCCAGTGGCTAACAGCGATTTAGCCATTCGCGTTGATTCGCGACTAAAGGTTCAGTGACTTTGCCGACTGCACCAGCGCATGCTGCACCAGCGTCAGCGCGATGGACCATCTCTGGCGAGACTGAGCTTCTGTTTCCCCGAAACCAGAGACGTACACGGTGAAATAGTAGCCGTCATGATCAGGGTGATTCGCATAAAAGCATCGCCGCACCATGATCTCAGCCGACGCCGGCACTTCCGGAGCGGCTTTCAGCAGATCGCACAACTTGGCCGCGTAGTCCTCATGGTCGGCGAAGGACAACTGCCTCTCCTCGGCGGTGAATAGAAGATCCACGTAGCTGGCAAACTTGCACGGCGCGCCAAAGATTTTTTCTTCTTCCGATATCTCTTGAGAAAACCAATGGTCGCACTTGGCCGACTGTAATTGAAAGCCCGCTGCATTCATCCGCAACAGGAACTTTCGCAGCTCGCTGGATGATTGCGCTTCAGGCAAATGGTCGACCAGGGTGGGATCGGCTCTCAGATCGTAGTAGCGCAGCCGGCCGGCTTTCCCAAGCGAATGCATCTCAGAAGCCGACTCGGGAGCAATCTCTTGCTGGCTAGTCTCTTCCCCGAGACTCTTTTCCCCGCGACTCTCTTGGCTGAGAAACCACGGAAAATCCAGCACGGGATCATCCGCTCCGAGTTCGACCGACCAATCGACATACATCAGATGAGTCCGTTTGCGCGGAAGAATGTCATGACTTGCAGCTCAGCCCAGCGTCCGTCATAACCGTTCGGCTCAGCCAGAAAGGCGCAGTGGCCGCCGTGGTCGGTTTCCAGCAATGTGATGCAGGGATTGGCATTCATCTTGTCACGCGTGGCCGGCAGCAGGCGGATGAACGGATCGTCTTTAGCGTTGATCACCAGGGTAGGCACGGTAATGCAATCCACCACGCGGGCCGCCGAAGCACGCGTGTAATAATCTTCCGCGCCATTGAAATCAAAGGCCGGAGCGGTAACCAGATCATCAAATTCGCGGATAGTGCGCGGAAAGCGGTCCAGGCCCTTGTATCGATCGGGAAAGAGCAGGCGCTTGCGTTTGTATCGACGCATGAGGCCGAGCAGGAATTTCCATTCATACATGCGATTGTCGATCTGGTGCATGGCGTCGGCCGAGGCAGCGAGATCCGCCGCGGGCGACACTCCGACCACCGCTTTGAGTTCAGCAGGAGCGTTGGCACCCCAGTCGCCGGCCATCTTGAGCACCAGATTGCCGCCCATTGAATATCCCACTGCGCCCACACGCGTGAGATGCTTCTGTTCAATCAATGTGCGCAGCACGGAGCCGATATCTGACGACAAGCCGGAATGATAGAGCGTGGGAGAAAGAGTTTCCGTGCCGCCACAGTTGCGCATGTTCATGCGGACCACATTCATTCCGGCGGCCCACGCTTTGCTGCCGGTGCCGATCACATATTGCGAAAGGCTGGATCCTTCGAGTCCGTGAACGATGATGGCGGTGCCATGCTTTGCCGGCTCCGGCTGCCAGTGACAGTGGCACAGGACTTGCGCGTCTTCGTCCACCTGAAAGAGACGTTCTTCGGGCTCAGGCAAGCCGTTCACGCGAGGCAGAAAATTCCCTGCCAGAGTCATGGCATGGCGATTCCTCAGGTATCGGCGAGGCACAAAGGGCGGAAAAATGATGTCGTCTTCGTGGTGGGCGGACATGAGCGGCTGGCTTAATTTTACAAGAGAGCGCGCCGGGAAATTGAAATTTAGAATTTCAAATGTGAAATTGAAAGGCGGCAACCGCTATTTTCGGTAGCGACTGCAGCGTTTTGTCTTCTCGAGGGCAAGACCGAAACAGGCCTCTTAAACGGTGCCAAGAGGCCGGGGTGGCCGTTTGGAGCGAGGTAACAGCAAAACGATCCATGCGAGTCTTTCAGCCATATTCGTGTAAAATAAAGCTCTACCGAATGTGGTGGGTATAGTTCAGTGGCAGAACGCCAGACTGTGGCTCTGGATGTCGTGGGTTCGACCCCCACTACCCACCCCAAATTCTCAATCACTTACTTAAACAATCCAAGTACGATTCAGACAAATTGACCGTCGGGTTCCGCAGTAGTGAGGGTGCGAACGCGATGCCGGGTGCTCGTCGGGGCTCCGCAAGGGCGCGTTCGTGAAAAGCAAGCCCGCGCCGGTCAGGTCGCTACGTCGAGATTGGCGCGTGCAGGAAGAGCGGCTTCAACTCTTCCAGCTTGATACCGGTGAAATCCGGGATCACCATATCGGCGCCGGCTTTACTCAGCACTGGGCCACGGCCGTTGGAGGCGATGGCAAGACATCGCATGCCGGCGTTTTTGGCAGCCTGCACACCTGCCACTGCGTCTTCACAGACAAGTGCGTTGGCGGCGTTTACGGCCAAGCCTTTGGCGGCCAGCACGAAGAGCGCTGGATCAGGCTTGCCGTTGACTACGTCGTCTCCGGTGACAATGGCCTTGAAGAGGGGGCGCAATCCCAGTTCTTCCAGCATGTATTCGGCGCGATGGCGGCTGGCCGAACTGGCCAGAGCAATGGGAATTTCCGCGTGAATGAGCTGGTCCAGAAATTCGTGGAGCCCCTCAATGGTTTTCAGTTCCTGAACGGAATTACGAAAGAGCGCTTCTTTAGCGGCGCCATAGTGCTTAACCTGCTCTGCACTGAGGTCGCCCAGGAAGTGGCGCAGTATGTCTTCACGCTTGCGGCCTTCCAGAACAAACTGCAGATCCTCTTCACTGACGTCCCTGCCAATTGAATTGAAAAAAGTACGCCAGGCATTCTTGTGTGCCGGATGGCTGTCGACTATCACGCCGTCCAGGTCAAAAATAACTCCCTCCAGCATTCAATATCCTCAAGATTGAAATAGTATTCCGCCGTGCGTAACTATTAACCCAGTCCCGGCCAGGATGTTTGCGCGGCGTTGTAATTATTGAGTGTACCAATGTCCAGCAGAAACCCTGAAATTCTGAAAGCCGCCATCTTGCCTATCAGCCGCGGTAGTAAGTGAAAGCCAATATCGGCCGGACGTTGCCCGGGAGAATAACTAAATATTTCCGGGGTGGCAACCATCACTCCAGAAAAAGCCCAATTACCGTCCGGGTTGGCCGGCTTTTCTACAAATCTCTGAACAATGCCATTTTGATCCGCGGAAACAATACCACATTGTGTGGGATTTAGTACCTGGTGGATGCCCATGGTGACAATTTGCCTCCCGGCGCGATGACATTGGATCAGAGGAGACAGTTTTGCATTGGTAAGCACGTCACCATAGAGGATATAGAAATCCTTCTCGCCCTCAACGAAGGCTCTATTTTCCGCCAGGGTTCCCGCGCTGCCAAGCAGTTCTTTTTCTTCGGCGATATGCAGGCGGACCTTGCCATGGCCATTTTCATTGCGGGCGAAGTCACGTATCTTGTCCTTGTGAGCATGTACGTTCACAAGCACTTCATCAATGCCCGCCTCTTCGCAGAGGTTTAACCAGATTTTCAAGAGTGGAACGCCCTTCACGGGCAGCAGGCACTTGGGCAAGTTATCAGTGAGCGGACGCAGCCGCGTACCATTGCCCGCAGCGAGTATGTAGGCTTTCATGGCTTAAGGGTCGGCCGCGAATGGTCAGCGGCGGCATGCCATATCTCAATATACAAATTGTTCTTGTTGCCAGCATTTCCGCAGAAGTGGACACGGCAGAATTCGGCTTGATGGACCAGCATTGATTGATTCGCGTTCATTCGCGGCCAGCTTATCCGAAGGACTTCCGCGGAATTGACGCATGTTGCGGTGCGGTCACAAATGTCCACTGGGAGGCGCAATTTTCATCCTGATCGATGAAGGGATCGTTTACCAGCATGCGCGATCCGCTGAAGTCAAAGGCGAAGCGCATCTCACGTATACCCTCGTGCGCAAATGCCTCCCGAACACGGGCCTGCTTATCTTCATCGCAATAGAGCAGCATGAAGCCGCCTCCGCCCGCGCCGGTGATCTTGCCGCCCACCGCACCATTTTCCCTGGCGATGGAGTACATACGGTCAATGCCGGGGTTGGAAATCTTGCTGGATATCTTTTTCTTACTCTCCCAGCCCTCATGCAGCAGCTGGCCGAAGCGATGCAGGTTATTGTCTTCCAGCGCCTGGCGCATGCGTTCCGCCAGGTCGCGGATACGATGCAGTGATTCCACCGCCACACCAGCCTTTTTCTTGGACGAGGCTTCCTGCTCTTTCAGGATGGACCACGAATGGTGGGCCGCTCCGGTAAAGAACAGCATAAGCTTTTGTTGCAGCGCAGTGGTGACAGCTGGTTCCAGCCTAAGAGGCTCAACATTGGTGGAGCCATCCTTGTGGAAGGTGATGAAATTCAGCCCACCGAAGGCCGCAGCAAATTCGTCCTGTTTGCCGACTGGCTTGCCCAGAACATCTGCCGCGATATGAAATGCCTTTTCGGCAAGGTCATATTTGGAAAGCGGAAGATGCAGATAAGAAGAAATAGCCTGCAGCACGTTTACGCAGACGCTGGCTGACGATCCCAGCCCGGTACCCGGAGGAATTTCCGATGCGAGGAATAAATCGACAGAAACTTCGCAACCAAGTTCCTTGAGCACGGCCAGCGGAATCTCCAGGGCGCTGCCGCTTTCCTTCACCGACATGTTGCTGATGTCTTTCCAGGTTTCAAAGACACGCAAATCAGACGAGATGATCTGGATGTTCCCGTCAGAGCGCTTGCCGACAATGGTGTAAAAATATTTGTTGATGGCGGTACTGAGCACGGCCCCGCCATAATTCTCAAAGTAAGCGGGCAGGTCCGTGCCTCCGCCACCGAAACTGATTCTAACCGGGCTACGAACGATCAGCATGTGCCAGCTCAACAAACTCGGTGGAATTCTCTACTCCTGGCTCAACTAATTGTAACGTCTCAGGGGCGGCTGATACAAAGCGACGAGAGATGGTCCAGATCGTCTGCAGCACCAGAGACAGGTCAGCCAGCAAAGAGCAATCCTGAATGTAACGCAGATCGTAGTAAGCCTTGTCTTCCGAAGAGTTCTCCTCGCGGAGTCCGTGCACCTGGGCCAGTCCTGTAACACCGGGTTTGCAGGAAAGGCGCTGGCGCTGCCAGTCAGAATATCTTTTCACACGATCAAACGGTTCAGGCCGCGGACCAACCAGACTCATCTCACCCTTGAGAACGTTCAAGAGTTGCGGCAATTCACTGATGCTGAGCAGTGCAAGCATCTTCTCCGTACCGCTCAGGTGCGGGGCAAATCGGTCAACATTGAAACGATACATGCGAAAGGGACGTCCATTAAAGCCACACCGCATTTCTGCAGCCAGCGCTTTGCCTTTCTGGATCCACAAGGTTGCCATGCTCACCAACAAGATCGGCGAGCCTAAAACCAGCAAGGCTGAGCCCAGTACGAGGTCCACGCCACGTTTCAAGGCCATCTGCAAGTTGGTGGTCTCGCCATCATCCAGGCGCAACAGCGGCAGGCCGTCCAGGTCCATGATGCTGGGACGGTTCACATAAAGCTCATAAAGATTTGGCACCACGCTGATGCGAACGCCGCGCTGGCGGCAGTTGGCAATCAGGTCCACCACTTGTCTCTGGTCAGGCACGCGCGACGTAAGGACCAGCTCATCCACACCGTTGTTCTGTAAAAGCGTTTCAATCTGCAAGGAATTCAGTTGTGAGCTTTGTCCGGCGTGGAGGAGAGGCTCTATGAAATCATCGCCGGTTGGAAAAAGAAAACCAACTACTTCCCAGCGCATCTCCGGATGCTTCTGGATACGCTCCGCCAGTTCGCGGGCGATTCTGCCGTTGCCCATCACGACCACGCGATGGCGCTTTCCTGCCGCGGAGAGACGGTGCGCAAAAGAACGTGCCATCAGGCGTCCGGCAAAGACGAGGACAAAAAGGATTCCTGAAAAGGTGAACAATACGGTGCGCGAAGTCCCTTCACGCAGAAGAAAACCGGCGCATGCGATCAGCACCAGTAAGGAAATGATTCCAGTGAAAAGCTGGGAGAGTACCGCGGAGAGTTCATATCCGCCGTAAAATCCATCCAGCTTCATGCGATGAAAAACGAAGACCCACGCGATACCAGCGGAAGTCATCAGAAACATGGATTCATGGAATGCCAGCCGCAAATGATGCAGTGAAGGTGGCAAACTGTTCCCCAGCATGTAGGCCACAACGGCTGAGCAAATGATCCATACCAGGTCGGCGGCAAAAATAATATGTCGTATCGATCTAGGGTTCATACGAGCCTTGTTTGATCCTCAATGATCCTAAAACTCAAGCCCGGAAGAAAGTCGCTAAGAAATCACTTAACTGATCTTGCGAAAATATCACAAAATCGCCTAAGCAGAACTCTGCTTCCGAAACCAAGAGTGCAATGACCTACCGTGGTGATGCCGAATTGCAAACCGCGAGTTGCTTACGCTTCCAATTCCAGGCAGACGTCAAAATCTCATTTAATGACGAATGTTCTGGTTTCCAGCCAAGTTCCTGAATAATGCGACGCGGGCTGGCACAGAGAACAGGCGGATCGCCGTCTCTGCGCTGTCCTACACGCAATGGAATCGTGTGACCTGTTATATCCGCCACAGCGTCACATATCTGCCGCACGGAATAACTCTCACCCAGCCCGATGTTGTACGAACGCATTCCAGGCTGGTTGGTTTTTTTAAGGGCGCAAATATGCGCGCTGGCAATATCCAGAACATGCACATAATCACGCAAGCATGTGCCATCCGGAGTTGGGTAATCATCACCGTAGATATTGAAATAATCCCGCTCGCCGCAAGCGGCATCAAGCAGCAGCGGAATAATGTGAGTTTCAGGGTCATGCCGTTCGCCCAGGTCCGCAGTGGCGCCTGAGGCGTTGAAATACCGGAATGCGACCACGCTCCAGCCATAGGCTTTTGCATACCACTCCAGCACTTCTTCCAGCATAAGTTTGGTGCGCCCGTACGAATTTACGGGCAGCTTGGGGGTGTCCTCATCAATGGGCACAACTTGCGGTGTCCCATAGACGGCGGCCGACGAGGAAAAGACAAAGTTTTTGAGGCCCGCAGCACGTAAAACCTCCAGCATGGTGATGCTTGAGGCTACGTTCTGTACAAAGAAAAATCCGGGGTTGGTGACTGATTCCGGAATCAGCGCCTTGGCGGCGAAGTGAAACACAACATTAAAGTTTTCTTTTTGTGCAATCGCGGCAATGGCATCGCGGTCGCCGATATCAGCTTTCACGAAGCCCGCTCCCGGGGGGACTGCGTCACGGAATCCGGTGGAGAGATCATCAATGACCGTGACTTTGTGCCCGAGGCGCAGGAGTTCCGCACAGCATATGGAACCTACGTAACCAGCGCCTCCGGTGACCAGAATATTCGCGGCGTTCATTAATAGGCTCCCGATCCGCGGACGACACGCAACGGCGTCATGGCCAGAATCTTCAGGTCGAGCAGCAAAGACCAGTGCTGTACATAATGCAGGTCCATCTCGACGCGCTGATCGTAGGAAACTTCCTGGCGTCCCTGAATCTGCCAGTACCCGGTCAAGCCGGGTTTTACGACCGAGAAGATCCATGCCGCATCGCCAAACTTGATGAGCTCGGCAGGAGTGATCATTCTAGGTCCCACCAGGCTCATCTGGCCGCGCAGAACATTCCAGAGCTGGGGAATCTCGTCGAGGCTGGTCTTGCGCAGGAACGCCCCCAAGCGGGTGATGCGTGGGTCCTGCTTAAGCTTGAAATTGACTTCAAATTCACGGCGAAGAGCGGGGTCTCTTTGCAGCATCTCATCCGCATCCACGCGCATGCTGCGCAGCTTAAAGGCGTCAAATTCGCCACGGGATCCACCGCCAAAACGACCAATAACGCGCCGGCGATGAATAACCGGTCCGCCATCCTGTAATTTGATCAGCACGGCAAGGAAGACCAACAGCGGTGAAAGAAGAGAAAGGAGGATTGCCGCTCCCGCCACATCGAGTGCGCGCTTGAGCAGCAGTCCAGACTTCGAGAAATGAAGATCCTGAGGCAAATGCAGGCCTGCTGCGTTCGGCGTTGACTTTAAACCCCGCGAGTTTGTTTCCAGCTGCTCCACGAAGGATGCCGCCACTTACACTCCCGCGTTTGCAGTTCGCCCAACCAGCGTCTGCTTGAGTTGAAGAAGATCAGCATCGACCATCATTTCAATCAGTTGCTTGAATGTAACCTCGGGTACCCAGCCCAGAACCTTCCTGGCTTTGCTGGCATCGCCACAGAGGTAATCAACCTCCGCGGGACGGACCAGCTTGGGATCAATCTCCACGTACTTCTTCCAATCCAACCCAGCATGCGAGAATGCCACTTCCAAAAGTTCCTGGACAGAATGTGTCTTACCGGTGGCAATCACATAATCTTCCGCCTGCGGCTGCTGCAGCATGAGCCACATGGCACGGATGTAATCGCCCGCAAAACCCCAATCGCGCTGCGCGTCAATGTTGCCCATCTTGAGCTTGTCGGTAACGCCCAGCTTAATCTTGGCAACCGTCTGGGAGACTTTGCGCGTGACAAATTCGATTCCGCGCCGCGGCGACTCGTGGTTGAAGCAGATGGATGAACACGCGAACAGGCCGTAGCTTTCGCGATAATTGACCGTGATGTGATGGCCAAAAGTTTTCGCCACACCGTACGGACTGCGCGGATGAAACGGCGTTTTTTCCGTCTGCGGTTTTTCGCGGACTTTGCCGAACATTTCAGAGCTGGAGGCTTGCAGAAACTTGGTTTGCGGAGAGTGCTTGCGAATGGCTTCCATCACGCGCAACGCGCCAAGGCCAGTTACGTCAGCCGTAAGCACTGGCTGGTTCCAAGAGACAGGAACAAAACTCTGTGCCGCGAGATTGTAGAGTTCGTCCGGCTTAAGCTGTTGCAAAGCCTGATCCAGTGAACTCTGATCCGTGAGGTCACCTTCCACGAAACGGATTTTTTCTGTGATGGCCTCAATACGATCAAACTTTTCCAGACTGCTGCGGCGGACGATTCCGTAAACCTCATAACCCTTATCCAAAAGGAACTCGGCCAGGTAAGAACCGTCCTGTCCGGTGATTCCCGTTATCAATGCTCGCATCTGCAAATTCCTCTTTTCCGAACTCCGTGGGGTAAGCCTATCAACTTAGATGCACAGCCAACTCTCGATATTACACGGTTTTGCACGCTTGCGTGGTGTATGTTCCGCGTTTCACCACGATGTCCAAAGAGTTACACTCCCCGGCAGGCGTAGCACCGATGGACTAAGTAATACACCTCAAACAATATCCCGGCGCTGTTTGAAGTGTTAAGTGAAACTTACCAGCAGAGTATGCCGCATATCAAGACTGGTGGAAAGGACTCGCAGCAATTTACGAATTTGTTACGGATCGTTTTCCGGGAGCTTGCGGATTACTGCTCAGGATCCCGGCCTTTTACGTTTGGAGCGCTTTGCGATAAACGCTGAGGGTCTCACGTGCGGTGCGCTCCCAGGAGAACTGTGCGGCCTGCTTGAGCGCGTCAATACGCCACTGGGCAAGGTTTTCGTCAGACGTGAGGAGCCTGGTCAGGGCGGATGCCATGCCCGTGACATCCGTTGGTGGAAAGATCTGTGCGCCGTCGCCGGCGACTTCGGGCAGCGATCCGCCGTTGGAAGTGATGACAGGACATCCGCATGACATTGCTTCGAGAATGGGCAACCCGAAGCCTTCGTAAAGGGATGGCATGACGAAAGCACGGGCATGGCGAAACAGCATGGCCAAATCGTCAGCGGAGGTATATCCGGTATGACTGATGCCGATGCCCCGCCAGCGTTCTGCGCCTCCAGCGGCCACAAGGCCGTCAGGTGGGCCATAGATGACGGTTTGAATGTTCTTTGCGATTGAATTGGCGGCCAGCTCAATCGCGGTCAAAGCAGCTTCAAGGTTCTTATGCCGCCAGTTACGGGCACTCGCAGCCATCACGTATGGGCCGGTCAGGCGAAACTTTTCTTCCAGGATCGCGGCTTCACCTTTGCGCTGCTCTGCTATGTAGCAGGAACGGTCGGCGGCAATTGGTACGGCAGTGATTTTTTCTGCAGGCGCGTCCAGAAGCAGCTCAACGTCGCGTGCGGTATTGATCGAATCCGTGATGATGTGAGCGGCCTTCTTCGCAGCGGCGTGATAACCGAGCTTCACGATAGTTCCTTTGAGCAAGGAATACACGGGAAAGAGAAACGGAATCAGGTCATGGATTGTGACAACGACGGGACAGGACGCGGTGATCGGCACGGGGTAAAACGGGCTATGAAAAAGGTGGAGTTTGTCTTTGCGGCACCGCCCCGAGAGTTCAATTTGTTCGCCAACTGAATATTTTCTGGCGCGAACCGGAATTTTTTCCACGCTGAGGGCCTGCAATGACGGAACAGGGTTGTCAGGGCCTTCATAGACAACCAGCTCAATCTCATCCTGATGTTGTGCCAGAGCACGCAGAAGTTCGGCGACGTATGTGCCCACGCCGGATTCGTTATACCAGCGGGCGTCAAAGCCGACCCGCAGTCTCACTGTCTGGTCTCGCCCAGATTACCGCTGAAGATTGTGGTTGAAGTACCGATGAAGCTGTTTTTATTTCCGCCGGTCCCCATACAGATGTTGCCACTTACCTGATCTGGCTTTTCGCGACTGCCGGAGATGCTGACACATGAGGTAAACTCATGGCCTGGTCCGGCGAAGAACGAGTTCCCGGCAACCACGTTGTACCCGCTATCCATAATGTGGATCGCATCGAATTTTCCGCCGCTACGATAGATGCCGCCAAGGAATTCATTGGATGAAATCATGTGTCCGACCGAAGCATAGCCGCCGTTGTAGCCGACAATGTTGATGTCTGCCTGGTAATTGTTGCCAAACTGGTTGCCGACGAAGATGCCGTGGTTGGTGGGAATTGCGGCTGTTCCGTGCAGGGTCAGACCATCACCGTGATTGCCGCCGAAATCGGAATGTTCGATCCTGACGCCCGAAGAGCCATCCAGCTCCACCCCGCTTCTACCATTGTTTTCAAATTCCGATGTGGCGATGAATACATCGTTCGAGTTCTCAATGTGCAGGCCCGACTGGCCATTCTCAATGGCTATCACGTTTATCAGCTTGGCACAGCAGGCTTCCTGTTTGCTGCCACTGACAAAAACAATGCCATCGCCGGGAGCATTCTGCACGGTCACACGCGTCAGGTCAGCGCGTCCCTGACGGTTTATCAGCAAGCCAATTCCCTGTCCGGAGTTCCTGGCCTTGTTACCGTCAATGGCCACGTCCTGCAGCACAGCATGCGGACCTTCCACCTGCACCACCGCAGGGAGGCTTACACCAGCATTGGCTTTGATCACACTCGCGCCCTGATAGGAACCGATGCCTGACGCCGAAGGCAGACCGGTAATGGAACTTCTTGCCTGAACGATGATTGGTTTAGTGACGATGAGCGTGGTTGCTCCAAGCATCAGTTGCATCGGCTTGCTTCCGCCGCCAACGGTAAACCCGCT
The DNA here is from genome assembly GCA_963755365.1 of Terriglobia bacterium. Taxonomy (GTDB): domain Bacteria; phylum Acidobacteriota; class Terriglobia; order Terriglobales; family Acidobacteriaceae; genus Angelobacter. Next base: position 121,111 of record CAVWJV010000002.1, read on the forward strand.
GGCGGAGTATTGGTCACCGGCGAGGTTGCGCGCGTCACACACACCACCGGTTGCCGGCAGAGCCGCCAGACATTGTGCGATCTTCTCGCCCGCATCCTGGCCTTTAAACCTCTCTGCTTGTACGACGCTTTGAGGTGAGGTGACGGAGACGCTCTGGGAGAGACAGGTTGCTGCCAACAACAGCGTTGCCATGGGCTTCGCGGTGCGAGTGATCACTTATTACGACCTTCGGAGCTACCACCTTCGTTGGCAGCAGCCCCCTGGTTTTTCCTGCCTACCATCCAGATGGTGTCATAGCGATTCATGCGCAGAGTCCTGTACATGAGATCGTGAGCGGAGCAATAGACTGCGTCCACTGCGCCTCGCAGGCCTGAAGAAGCGTAGTAAGGATCAATGCCCTGTTCCAGAATGGTGAAGCCGGCACGTTCCAGTAGATTGCTGAGGACGGCCGGAGTGAAATGCGATAGATGTATCTCCCGCGAGCTGCCGGCGCGCGAAATTCCCAGCACGGGGCTGAATTTCTGAAACGGTCCCAGGCCAAGATTGCGGCCAAGCTTCTTCAGCTTTGAGGTCCATGCCAGAACATCATTGGGCACGGCAATGGCCAGCACGCCACTGGGCCGGAGAAGATTGCGGCAGCAGGCCACCATGTCCGCCGGGTCAGGCACATGTTCCAGAACGTGAAACAAGGTGATGTTGTTGAATGATCCCGGAGGAAAGCCCATTTCTTCCACGCGTCCGTGATGAACCTGGAGGCCGTATTTTTCCTGGGCCACGCGGACGGCGCTGGCGGAAACTTCAGTTCCCTGCACGTCAGCAAAATGGGGACGGGCATGGTGGAGAAATTGTCCAATGCCGGTACCGACGTCCAAAAGATTGCCGTCCGGCACGATATGGCAGCAGCTTCTCCAGACGCCGCTTCCAGAGCGCGTCACGGGCAGCGGCGGCATCGACCCACGAGTCGTACTTGGATTCCTGTGAATAGAACGCGACAATCTCATCGAGCGAGGGACGCGGATTATCAAAGACGTAACCGCAGGCGCCGCACTGACAGAAATTGTATTCGCGATCCAACTGCCGGATCGTGTGACTATGACATAGATTGCATGCAGCAACAGTTTCCATTCCGCTCCTGAGGCTTCGACGTTGAAAGATTATGAAGGGCTCGGTTGACTCGACTCCACGCTTTCGCGCTTGACTTCATTGGCCCGCAACAAGGCCAGCAGCAGAAAGAACAAGGCGGCAAATTGCGGGGAATTGTGGAAGAGATAGTCCACAGCGCCATGCACCATCACGCTCATCACGCCGGTAGCCACCGCGAAGCCGACAACCGCGTCCATGAGAGTCTTGGAATTTTTATACGTATTCACGCCGCGCCGCATGACGGAGAAGGCCAAAATAAAAAAGACAGTAAAGCCCAACACGCCTGTTTCCGCCAGCAATTCCATATAAAGATTGTGCGCGTCCAGCAGAAATCCTTCGGGAACGTTAACGGTCGCAGCGAGCACAGTCTTGAAATTGCCGTAGCCGATACCTGCCAATGGGTGACCGATGAAGATGATTCCTGCGCCGGCCCAGATTGCCAGACGAGAGAGCTCAGTAAACTGGTCAACACCTGAAAGTCGCTCAAACACCATTCCTATCAGCAGGGCGCCCACAAGGCAGGTGATCAGGATCGCGACGATCCACCGCCTTCTTGCTTGAGGAGTGGGAGTGAGATAGTACGCTGACATCACGAGCACGGCCACATAGGCCAGCAGTCCGCCACGACTTTGCGTAAGCACCAGGGCCAGGGAGGACATCACAAAGCATATCTGGGCGCTGATTTTCGTGAACTCGTCACGTGCCTTGACGGCGAGCGCGATGGCAAACGGGATCACCATATTCAGGTATCCGGCAAAAGTGTTGTAGTGACTCAGGAAGGAGGTGATGCGCCCAGAAAAGGGCGGATTTTTGAGCGCCTCATCCTGAATGGGATAAAGGGCGTAAAAGATCGCCGAATAGTCGCCGATCATGTACTGATAAATTCCGAAAATCGCAGCGCCGATGGTAGAGCACATCAAGGTGTTCACCACCGCCTTGAAGTCATTCTCGCTTCTTACCCAATCCACCACGGTGTAATAAAAGCAGAGATAGGAAATTAAGCGCATGAGTTCACGCGCAACCGTGGGCGTTGGCGGATTGAATACCACGGACGACAAAACCGCAACCGCGAAATACCCAAGAACCAGGCGGGTGATACGTCCAGAGAACAGCCATTGCCATGGCGATTGACCGCTTCTGTGCCGGTCGACCAGTACCCCCAGAAACAACGACAGACGCACCAGGGTCGCCATATCTTTGATGGGCATGTCCCAGTTCAACCAAGGGTTGATTGGAAGAAAGAATAGAACGGCCAGCAGCAGAGGACGGAAACGTAATGCGGCCAGGGTAAATACCAATCCGCCAAGCAGTACTGCCAGAACCAGCGGGCTGAAATAACCAGCGTAGGTGAGCGCCAACGCAGCCACAATGATCCAGAACTCGACGTTGGTGCGCCGAGGCCTTACTTCCGCTGTAGTGATTGCTGGTGTAGTCATCTTCTACATACGCTTTCAAACTCGACTCAATTCGAACCGCTTCTGTTTCCTTCTCGAACCAGCACGCCGAGCGTTTCCTGTGCGCAGCGCTCCCAGCTGAATTCCGCAGCGCGATTGAGCCCACGTGTGCTGATCTGATTTCTCAAGGCCGAATCATAGAGCGCTCTGGTCATGGTATCGGCAATCGCTTCCACCGATAACGGATCAAAGTAGGCCAGCGTATTTCCGGAGACCTCCGGCAGGCATGAAGTCTCTGAAACCACGGTAGGCGTTCCACACGCCATGGATTCAACCATCGGCAAACAGAAGCCCTCATAGAGCGACGGTATCACCACGAGCGATGCTTCCTTGATCAGCGCGGACAACTCTTCGTCGCTCAGTGTACCCGGAAAAAGGACCCGTCCGCGATGGTTACCTGGATGCCCGTTGGAATCGTTCTTCCCGGCTTCCAGTATCCGCTGATAGTCCCAGCCGAGGCGGCCGGGGAGAATGAGATCGAAGTCGGCGTCCGGAGTCTGCGCCAGTATCAGGCGATAGGCGGCAATGAGACGTTCCAGATTCTTGCGTGGCTGAACAGTGCCATGGTGCAAAATATACGGCCGGTCTTTACCCATGCCGAGTTTGGCCAGGACTTTGTTGCGTTCTTCGGGCTGCAGTGGCGCCGTGTTGAACACGCTCTTGTTGTACCCGAGGTAGATCACGGAAACCTTGTTTTCCGGGATGCCGTATATACGCACGATATCGCTCTTGGAACATTGCGAGTCAGTGATGATCGCCCGCGAAAATTTGGCCAGCGTCCACATGGTACTGCGAAGGATCAAAGTGGAGCGCGTTCGGTGCGACGGCATCACGACGGGCGTAACGTCATGGATGGTACAGACCATGGGAATCCCGCCGAAAGGCATGCTGCTGGCGGTGGGGGCAAAGATCAGGTCGGCATGGGCTCTGCGCGCGGCCCGGCCCAGTCCGGCGATGCGCCAGAGCGCATCATTGGCCAGGGACGGTTCGCGACGAACGTCAAAATGTTGCAGCGGCTGAATTAAGGCAGCGTCATTGCCTGCGGCTTCGGCTTCATTCGGGGGGCCGGCAAAGAGACAGAAATCGACGTTATTGCGAACATGGTTAGAACTTAGTTCGTTATCAGGACCTTCGGTGAGGCGTTTGAATTCAGCGATGAGGTTTTGGGCGTAGACGTATGTGCCCTGGAAGCGGAAACGCGAGGCAAGGGTCCATGGATCAATGGCTATCCTCATGGTGTGACCCTCATCGTGAAGCTCCAGCCAGTTCGCGCTTGCCGATGGGACGTCCGCCTGCGACTTCCAGCAACAGATCGAGTGTCTCTTGTCCGCAGCGACGCCAGCTCAGTTCCTGCGCCCGTGCCAGGCCTTTGACGGAGAGGTCGCGTTGCAGAGCGGAATCCTCAAGCACTTCTTCCATGCAAACGGCGATGGCGTCAACGGAGAGCGGATCAAAATAGCGCAACACGCCTGCGGAGATTTCCGGCAGACATGACGTGGCCGCTGCAACGGTAGGAGTCCCGCAAGCCATGGCTTCCACCATGGGCAGGCAGAAACCTTCATAAAGGGATGGAATGGCGGCCAAGGTGGATTTCTTGATGAGAATAGCCAGATCTGCATCACTCAATGCTCCGGGAAGAATCACGCGACCGCGGGAGGCCGCGTCTGATTTGATCTCGTCGAGTATTTCACTATAGAGCCAGCCGAGCGGACCAGCCAGGACAAGATCAACGTCAATCTGCCGATTACGCGCGAGCATCAGACGATAGGCCTGCACCAGGCGTTTGAGATTCTTGCGCGGCTGGAGCACGCCGTGATGGAGAATGTATGGTCGTGAGATTCCGTGCTGACTCAACAGCGCTTGTGCGTGCCCCTCATCCGGTGATGAGGTGTTGTAGTGCTCCCTGTCATAGCCGAGATAAATGACGGAGATCTTTTCATCCGGCAGACCATAGATGCGCATGAGGTCTTGCTTGGAACAGAAGGAGTCCGTGATCACGCGTCTTGAGTTTCGGGCTGCGGCGGCCAGTTGAAACCTCATCTTGCGATTAACGGTATCGGGTGCCGAAGGCATGACTACGGGTGTGGCGTCATGGATGGTGACTACGACTGGACACGGACCGAATTGCAGGCTGGTAAAGTTGGGACAGAAGAGCAGATCAGGATTTTCAATCAATGTGGCCAGCCATGCTCCACCGAGCCGCCAGAATCGTTCTGATCGCAGAAGGCCGGTCGTGGCCGGAAGAAAGTTCGGCGACTGCTTGAAGTAGTTCGCATCATTTTCGGCTTTGGGGTGGATGAACGTAACAATTTCAACCGGCTGTTCCGCGGCGGTCACTTCAGAAACCAGAGTTTGAAACTGCGCCAGCAACTGGCGAGCGTAGTTATAGATGCCCTGATTGCGGTAACGCTGGCTCAGCGTGCCGGTATCAAAGGCAATCCTTAACTTCGCGGCCTGGGGGTTGGTACTCAATGAAAAATCCTCAGGGGCAATGCCCAAATCCGTAACACCCCGTTTCGGCACGAATAAAAACTCGTGCCCTGACACTTCATTCAGTCAGATCGGTGCAGGATGCGGCATGCCGCATCTTCTCATCCAGATCTTAGTTGTCTGAGATCGTTGTTATCTTCCAGATCATGATTGCCGCCAATGTGCACATCTGAAATTAAACCAAAACTTTCTCTCGCGTTCGACCGACGGCTTTCTCATAGACCGCAAGTGTCTGCTCGGCGGCACGCTTCCATTGAAAACGTTGCACGTTGGCGGCACCTTTGCTGATCAGCAGAGAGCGCAATCCCTGATCTAAAAATGCCTGATAGAGCGCACTGCCAAATTCCTGAGGATTGCGCGCATCAGCATAAAGCGCCGCAGCCCCGGCCACTTCCGGCAATGATGTTTCGCTGGAACAGACTACCGGAAGGCCACAGGCCATGGCTTCGAGAACGGTGAAGCCAAAGCCTTCGTAAAGTGACGGACATGCGTAGACTGACGCGCCGGAATAGAGCGTCGGGAGATCCGCGTCAGGAACAAATCCGGTGAATACGACGCGATCGGCAATGCCCAACTCCCGGGCCAGACTGCGGAGCTTGTGCTCACCATCCTCCATGGGCCCGGCAATCACCAGCTGGACGTCGCGGGGCGGCTTTACTTCAGCCCGGTCGTTTTGAAGCAGGTTCAGTAGAACTCGAAACGAGCGTAGCAGTCCATCATGGTTTTTTCGCAGTTTGTAGATACCTGTATATATAAGGTAGGAAGAAACTATTCCGTACCGACCCAGAACTTCACGTAACTTTACCGAGTCTACGTTTTGGCGGATTGTTTGATCTACTCCGGGATAGATCACGTCCATGCGCGCCGGATCAACCTTAAAAAACCTCTGTATGTCTGTCTTAGAGTACTCAGAGTCAGTAATAATGCGGTCTGCGCGCTTCACTGAGGCACCCATCATGGAGCGATAGTACATTCGTCCCAGAGTAGAAGGCAGATCCTCCCGGCAAGCGAGATAGATGACGTCATGAATAGTGACAACACTGGGACAGACGCGACGCAGGGGAAGATTGAAGTGCGGTGAGTGTAGCAGGTCAATATGATGCCGGCGCAGAATCCGGGGTAGATCAAACTGCTCACGCAGCGAGTAATACTTCATGGGCGGCGAGATCTTCTCTACACCACTGGATCTGCAAGTGACGGCATCTTCTTCGCCAGGTGGAAGTACCAGCAGATACTGGTGCTCAGACGCGCTCTCAATGACAGCTTCCGCCAGGCACTTCATGTATCGGCCAATGCCGGGGTTTTTGATTCTGCGCAGGTCAAAAGCGATCTTCATTTCTGGCAGTTACTTCTCCTGCAGTCCCGCAGTGGCGGCCAGAGACTGGCGGACCCCAGACTGTATACGATCTTTGACCACGGTAAACATGGAGTGCAGCATGGAGTGATGCATGTCTTCAATCATCTGCATGTTGTCAGAGGGGACGACCGCGCAGACGTCACACAGGGCTTTCATCTTGCCGCCCTGATATCCCGCCAGACCCACGGTGACGGCGCCGGCTTCCCTGGCGGCCTGCAAGGCAAGCAGAACATTGGGAGAGTTCCCACTGCCGCTGATGGCGAAGGCCACGTCATCGTTCACGACAAAGTTCCTGAGTTGCTCAGAGAAAATCTGTTCGTAACTGGTATCGTTGGCCCAGGCTGTAATGAGCGGAACATTGTCGGTGAGCGCCATGGTCTTGAGCCGGCGCGATTGCCCGGAGGCGATAGTACCCTTATTCATGTCACACATCATGTGGGAGGCAGAGGCAGCAGAGCCGCCGTTGCCGAAAACAAACACCGTATGTCCGGTATCAAACGCCTCCAGAATCACACTGATGATTCGATCCACGTCCAGATAGGGCAAGCGCGGAATCAGCTGGCTGACTTCCTGGAAGTAGGCTGTCACGGTCGGGGCAGAAAGGGGAGAAGCGTCATTCGAGTTTTTGCTGGTCGTCTTGTTATTCGGCAGGGGCATAAAATTTCCTAGACTGACTTTCTCCGGAACCAGCCGGCGACGCGCCGGCTTTCATCTGCCATTTCAGCGGTCAGAAGGCGCAATGAATCGTTTGGCGGAAGCTGCTCCCATGCGCTGCGTCCGAGAACAAATAATCCAGCCAGAATCAGCGCACCAAAAACGCTCAGCCCGACAATCAGAGACCGCCTGGGCGCGGATTTTCTTTCCGGCTTGACGGCCGGATCCATGACGCGTACGGTGGGCAACTCCTTGGCTTCCTGGACCTTGGCCAGTTCGTACTGCTGAGTAAGAAATTCGTAAACGGTCTCACGGATCTTGGCCTCGCGATAAAGATCGTAATAGGTGTATCCGAGGACAGGCAGCTCTGTGATCGATGGGAAAGAGCCCATGCTGGACTTATCGGCCTTGCCCTGCATGGATTTCATCTGGCTCTGCAGCACGCTGAGCCGGGCCTTGAGCGTGCGCACGCGAGTATTGTCGTCAGAATAAATCTGTTGCAGGCCTTTGAGTTCGGCTTCGGCGGCAACGATTTCGCCCTCAACCTTTGCTGCAGCATCCACCATAGCTTTACCCTGCGACTGTGGATCCATGATGGTGTTCTTGCTGGAATACTGGCTCAGCGCGAGAGATGCCTCATTCAGGTCCTTCTTGGCCTCAGACAGCCGGGTTTCCAGAAAGACCCTTTCGCGGTGAGCATCACCCGTGTTCAGGCCGGCCGCGGCTTTGTTCAACTCTTCCACATAACCGTTCGCGATCGCGGCCGCCATATCCGCGTTGTAATCCGTTACCGCTACGGTGATGACGCCGCTCTTCTTATCTTCATCCAGGTCAGTGAAGCTCAGGAGCTTTTTGCGCGTGGTGTAGTAGTCATGCATGTAGAGGCTGGTGAATTTCCAGTAGTGGTGGCGCAGATCAAAACGATCAATCATGCGGTCTTGCAGGCTTCTGCTGCGCAGCACTTCCACGTAAAACGCGCCGGGAGTCTTCGCGCCGAGCAAGCCGGCCGCATCCAAGCCCAGGCCTAAGCCGCCACTACCAGAGGCTCCGCCCATGATCTTGCCCAGCAGGCCGGACATACCGCCGGTGCCGCTGCTTTCACTTGGGACCACCTTAACTATGCTCTGATAATGCAGGGGCAGTATCAGGGCAATAATGGAGGAAAGCACCGCGGTTTTCCAAGCTACGTTCCAGAGCAAGCGACGATCACGCCAGAGCATCCAGAGCTTGCGAAAACTATGATCGTCTTCCGGTTGAGACTGGTGTTCGCGCAAATCATGCGGTGGTTCGTAGATGGGAATCCGTGATGGTCCGCTAACTTCCACGTTTGAGTCTCCAATGCGGCCAGTATGTCAACTGGAACGACGCAGTAAAATCATTTTGCCTTTTTCCAGCCCCGAGAAGCGGGAAATTCCACCACTCATATTGTATGAAGCTGGACAACATAACGTTCTGATTAAAACTCCAATCGGAATGTGCGTGAATATCTCGCAGGTTCCCCCCCTGAAGGAACATGCTATCAACTTGATTGCTTCTATATCCGAGCTGGATTGTTTTATCTGATGCAAACCAGTACGTAGTTTCTGCCCGGATGCTGATTCCCTGCCTGCCCAGCGTGGCGTCGCCGATGATATTTCCTTTGTTTGTATAGCCATCCAGATACCGGGTGTTCCAGTAAAAGAAGCCGCCGCCGGGGGGTTGCAGCAGACCCGGAAGGTTGTCATAGCCGCCTTCCACGCGCGCATCCATGTGGGAGAGGAGTGGTATATGGCTCAGGTAAAGTCCTCCAGTGTGGGCAGAGCGCCGGGGATAGCCTACCGGCGAAATCTCGTCTTCGACAAAGGAATCGTCATACAACGTGAGCCAGTTGCGCAGTCCGGGAAGGCGATAGGTGAAATCGGCGGTGGAGCGACGATCTCCCGGATCCTCTCCGCGGCCCGCAGCATTGTGGCTGGAAGTAAGACTGAGCTTGATGGTATGCAGAGTGATGGGAAAATCCGGCCCGCCGAACATGGCGGTGCGGCCCACGCCGAACTCGAAATTAGGGGTCGGCTTGAAGTTGAATTTGATGCCATTAATCATCGGCTGTTTGGTGAGTGACCGTCCGATGCTCACGGCTATATTGCCATCCTGCGTGTTTACAAAATGCTCGCCTGTCTGTTTAGCTACCCAGAACTCAGTGCGCGCCGGCCCCAAATATTTGAAGAAAAACGGCAGAGTGCTGGGTGTGGTCTGGTCCACGCGCAACATGTACATGGGCTCGGCGTTGTTGCTTTGCAGGAACGGATCACGGGTGGGGGAAAGCCACAGAGTTTGTTTGCCGAATGAAGTCTGCCAACCACCGAGATTGAGACTCACGTATGTGTCCAGCAGTCGAAACTGATTGAAGGCCGGAATGGAGAACGCGGGCTGAGGAGGCTTCTGGTCAGTCAACTGGATTGCGTCTTGCTGTGCCTGAGTAAATCCCGGAGCCGAAGGCGCATGTTCCATCTCGCCGCGAACATAAAAGCCCAGTATCCCGGCGGAACCGCTGGTAGAAAAGCCGGCAATAGCGTTGACGCCTGATTGAAAGGGACGCCCATAGTCATTCACGACTGTCTGGGCAAAGTGATAACCGTCCGTTAGCGGCGTGCCGGAGATTCCGGTAATCCTGGCATACGTGGAATCTACTGCCATGTACGGACCGAGTTGACCAGTGAGTTCCGGTTGAAACTCACGTTCGAGAGCTGCGTACATGCGTGAAGCTTCATCTCCTGAGTCTTCATCCACAGATCCCTGGGCTTCCGCCACCAGACGGGCACACTCAACGCGCGTCCATGGCCTCAAGCCTACGATATCGCTGTTAATTACGCCCAGTCCGGCGAGACGGTCAAATGCGGGGTAGACCCAGCTCTCGATTGGGACGTAACGCGAGAACAGGTTTCGAGGTAAAGGCGGCTCGCTGGGCACAGCGGGATGGAAGCTCCCGTAATCTCCGCCGGGCAGGTCTGATTGATGATGCGAGGCGTAAACCTGTTTGCCGATGAGATATCCCATAGCGGCGCCGGCAACCACGTCACTGGTGAAATGCTTGAATGCGTACACGCGCGCCACACTCACGCCGGCGGCAACGCCGTAACTCAATGTCTTGGTGAGCACGCCGGGATATTCGTGAGCAATCACACTGGCAATGGACCATGTAGTGATGGCATGAATAGAAGGAAATGACGAGTCCAAAGCCTGACCGCTCTGGAAAAACAAGCCTTGGCCGGTACCATCCGTGGGCCGTTGACGGCGCGAGATCAGCTTGAATGACTCAGCCACAATCAGGCTGTTCACGGCAGCTTCTCCGGCCAGAATGCCGGTCTCACGCTGGTGATTGTCGTCATGTACTTTCCCCGCCAGATATAGTCCAGCGCCACCAGCTACCGCCAGCGCCAGTCCAGCATTGGAAATTGTGTCACCATGCTTGGACAGGTTGCTATTGGGATCTATGCGCGACGTCAATTCCGCGTCGGCATTTATAAGCCCTAATTCGAGTCCGATGAGCGGAGCGACCCAGTTGAGGTCGCGAGTAGTGGCCTTAAACGGGCTGGTCCAAATGGTTTTCTGATCGAACGCAAGGTTGCGCATGAACGGACCCGGCTCAACGGTTGCTGGAAGTTCAACTTCCGGCACGCGCGGCCGGCTAACCGGCGCAGGTGGCGTTTGGGTGACTGGTGCTTGCGTTTCTGGAGCTTGTGACGGTTCACCTGCCGGCACCTCCGGCGTGGCATTGGGCGCGGTTGCAGTGGGCTTGGTTGCAGGCTGCTGCTGCGATGGTTGTGGGTTGGCATCAGGAACTTGATTCGACGATGGCGTTGCGGCGTCGGGCGGGGTTGCAGGCGGCTTGCTTGCAGGCGGCTGCTGCTGCGATGGTTGCGCGTTGGCATCAGGAACTTGATTCGGCGATGGCGTTGCGGCGTTGGGCGGGTCTGCAGGGGGCTTGGTTGCAGGTTGCCGCTGGGATGGTTGCGGATTCGCATCAGGAACTTGTGCCTGCGAAGTTTCAGCCAACGCAAATGACGGAATCGCAAATGACGCAACCAAGAGCGCAATGCTTCCGAAACGGGAGTGTGATTTAAACATCAAAAGAGCATCTCCCTATTAGAAAGTCCTGATCACGCTGGCGGCAACGGCCACGCCAGAGATAATCTGCACGTACTGTCCGGCATTTTTGAGCACACCGGTACCGGCAACTTTGTCCGGAACATAGATGGTGTCACCGGGCTGAAGCACCGCATCCAGCACGCTTCCTGACCACCACTCACCGGATCCCTTGCCCACCACAGTGCCGTTGGCGCGAATGACAAAGATGTCTTTCTTGTTGGCGTTACTGGTTGGGCCGCCGGCCATACGCAGATACCATCCAGCATGTTTTCCCTGGCTGAACGTGATGGCGGCGGAGTTGTAGACCTGACCAGCCACCATGACAAAGTTCGGTCGCTTGGGCACAGTCAGGGTATCACCGGTGCGGACTTCAACGTCCACAGGCGTGTTCTCCCATTTGGCAATGTCAGCGGTGATGTGAATCAGCAGGCGGCCACTGGGCTGGATCTGCTTGAGTTGCTGGATCAGTTGCTGGCTCTGGCTTGAAGTGGCAGAAGCAGGTGCGCTACCGGTCCGGGCTGGAGGGACGCCGAGGTGCTCCTGCAGACGGGCAATCATTTCTTCGCGATTCTTCGCCGAGAACTCGCGTACCTGTGCGCGCTCCAGCACAGCGCCGTAAGGATAGGCATCTGCACTGAAACCTCCCGCACGCTTCAAGGACGGCACTCAGGCGCTCACCCTGTTGTATGCCGTAGCGTCCCGGATGCAGGACTTCCCCGGTAACGGCGACGGCCGCGCCAATATCAAGCCAACCGCCAATCTGCCCGATGGTGAGTACGTCACCCGGTTTGAGAATCACGTCAGTATCCGGTTCGCCGGCGAGAGCACGGGCGATAGCGACGGTGCGGTGGTCGAGATCGACTTTTTCTCCGTTGACGATGGAATAGCTGGAGAGGTCGGCCGAGTCCAGAAACGCGCCACGCTTAAAGCCTCCGGCGATGCGCACCAGATCAACGGCGCTCATGCGATCAGACATGGGATATTCCCCCGGCCGCATGACTTCACCATAAATTGCAACCTTGGGAGCATCGGCATCATAACGTCCGTAGATGCGAATGGTATCGAACGGCTGGAGCGCGGGTGCCGCAACTTTCTTTTCCATCACCTGACGCAGGTTGAAGGCGATGACGGTGGGGCTCAGCTCCAGACCATTCAGTCTGACAATCTCCGCGCGGTCTGCAGCTTCCGGCAATAGATCATTGAATGACGTGATCACGTCAGTGACTTTCAATCCATTCTGAAAGGGGTATTTGCCCGGACGTGAAACGTGACCCAGCAAATAGACGGCCTGATTGGTGTATGGAAGAATGGGCGCGACCGTGATGATGTCTCCGTCTTTCACCTGCACGCCCTTGATTGCATCCTGCAAGGCCGCCAAGACGCCATCTTGAGGCAGATTCACACTCAACATCTCTTTGCGCTGATGGGCCTCAATGCGCTCTACGCGGACGTTGTTGAGCTGGCCGGAAACCGGAACACCACCGGCAAGATCAAGAACCTGATCAAGCGTCTGCTCATTATGGAGTTCATAGATCGCGGGCCGGCGCACTGATCCAGAGACGGTAACCTGCGTTCCTACGGGAGGAACCAGAATGCTGTCCCCGGTTTCGATGTGGCTTTGCGCAGAGGTGACGCCGTGCAGCATTAACTCATAGAGATCGATTTCATCCACCAATCTCTTACCGCGAAAGTGCTTGAGCAGGCGGTACGATCCCGTGTCCGTGGGACCACCGGCAGCAATGAGTGCGCTAAGCGCAGTGGAGAGCGAGCTGATGTCATAGGCCCCGGGATTTTTTACGTCACCCACGACGTAAACGCGCACAGTGCGCAGCTTACCCAGCGTCACGTCCACAGTAATGTCTTTGAACTGGCGGGCAAGAAGTTTTTGAATGATCTGCTGTGCGTCACCGAGAGTGCGTCCGGCAACCACCAGGCCGCCAGCCTCAGGCAACACGATGCGACCCTCACGATCGACGTTGAGCGAGAGGCGCTGCGTGGTGCGTCCCCAGTACTCAACCACAAGTTCGTCGCCCGGGCCAATGACGTAGTCCGGACCAATTGGAACATCCGACGCAGCTTTTTCCGGGCTCTTCTCTGCCGTGGCCACGCTGTTGCGAAAGAGCGCCGCGCCAAAACGTTCCAGCGTAACCGGATTGTTGAGCGCCTGCGTGTAGAGATCTTTGACGGCGGGAAGGTTGCGCAACGGATATTCACTTTGCCCTGCTGCACGATGCGATTCACGGGCCGGTTGATTGCCGCCTCCACTGGCTGGAGGATTTGACGTGGTGGGCGGCCGGTTGTTTACGGGAGCTTGTTGCTGCACCTGCTTTGGCGCTTCTGCCGAGCCGGTAAAACCACGGGCTTTGAGTTGATCACTCATGACCTGGCGGGCACGTTCGTCAGACCGAATCTGGTTGAACAGCCGGTCATCAGTGAGCTCACGTTCGGTAATGGGATAGCCGCGGTCGCGAAGCTGAGAAACGATTTCTGCTTTGGCGTCCGCCAGGATATCAGGATTTGCACGGAGGATCTCTATGATCTCGTCCGCCGAAAGCTCGACATCCGCGGTTGGCGCCTGCTGATTATTCTGGGTCTGCTGCGGTTGAGACTGCTGCGACATCTGCTGAGCCGATGAAGGCAGAGTTGTTGTCGCAAACAAGCTGAAAGCAAGACAAGAAAGCCGCAGCACTCGAATGAAAGTTGTCACCGAATTCAAAAAAGCTCCCTTAAACGATTAATACTTTGCGCAATCATCCCTGACAAACTTCTGGTTCAACAACTTGCATAGTTCCCGGTATTGTACGAGGAAATACCTTATCAGTGTTAAAAAGGCGGGTTGTTGGGGAAGGTACACCATGATTACCAAAATCACCGAAAGCTCCATCACGGGCAAAATTGAGTAGTTTGTTCGATAGTGGTTCCGGTCCCCGGTAATTTCACATTCAAGAATTTCGAATTTGGAAATTCCACAAATCCAGAGCTGATTCCTGCTCTGGAACCCTCATTCTGCTGCTTACGATTCTGCATCTAATTACAGGAGTAAGAGAAAACAGCCAAACGGCCTTTGCGGGCCGGGTTTAGTTGAGGAGATTATGAAACCAGGAATCGTAACGGCTTTCGCATTGACGCTGGCGATGGGAGTAGCTACAGCCCAGACCACCGGTAGCGCCGGAACATCCGGCGGTGCCACGGGTACAGCAGGAACATCGGGTACACAGACAGGAGCCAGTTCCACGACGACCGCTCCGGGCGGAGCGATGACCAGCGGCAGCCCTTCAGCAACCCAGACAACACCGTCAGCGACGCAGACAACGCCTTCAGCCACTCAGACTACGCCTTCGGCGACCGAGACTACGCCTTCGGCCACCCAGACTACACCTTCGGCAACAGGAACGGCGGGCACCACTGGCAGCGCAGGCGCAGTAACTACCACGAATCCCTCAATCACCGGATCATCGACGGGATCACAGACCGGCGCGTCAACCTCGACGCCAAGTCAGAGCACGACTACAACGCCGAGCCAGACCAGCACGACGACGCCAAGCCAGGTCGGAACAACGTCGAGCGGAATGGGAACCAGCACGACAGGTACAGTAGCCGGACCGTGCAGCACTAGCGGCACCACTACTGGCAGCACCGCGGGAACGTCTTCCAATACAACGATGTCCGGAACCAGCACCAGCTCCAGCAGCAGTTCCACGCCGAGTGGAACGTCTGCCACGGTAGCCGATCCGTGCGTCCCGGGAGCCACGCCGCCGGCAACAGGTTCCACGACAACGACGCCCTCTTCGACAACTCCGGGAACCACCACCACGAAGCCACCGCAGTTGTGTGTCGCTTTGTTCCAAACCGCGCCGGGCTCTGTTGCAGCGGGCTCGGCCGTGTTCGTCCTCGCCCTTCGTCGCCAAGTCACTTCGGCAAACCGTTGAGCGCAAACCCTCGGACTCGCCGTTACCTTTCTCTTCGCTTGCTTCCGCGGGGACTGAGAATTCTGACTATCTTTTCTACTGTCCTGTCACCACAACGGGAGTGACGGCGCCGGTAGAAGTGTCGCCGAGCATGCCAAGCATCTGGACGGGCGCGCCTGACGTGACAGTGGCACGCACGGTGACTGCGCCGGCTGGCGGTGCGGGGAAGAGGTCTGCAATGTCGCGGGCTGCGCGGGTTCTGCCGGGCAGAGTGAAGCTGGCGGAGCTGAGCGAAGCGCTATTCGCATCCAGCAGGTCCACCCTGATGGTGGCGGGCGCGGTGGTGATGTTCTGAAAAGCAAGGCCGGTGAACTGCGTTCCCGCATGGTTAAAGGGCAGCGTGGCCGCGGTATAAGTCACACGGGAAAACATGGCATGCACCAGCGCCACCAGTGCGTTGCCGGTCGCCGGCAGGGTCTGCGGACTTATGTCGTCTGTGCGCAGGTAGCTGAAGTATTCGATGACTTCATTGGTGTCTTTGTTGGTGGCGCGCACACGCTCGCCGTCGAGCTGGAATGAGGCGCCGGTGCCAGGACAGACTGTCACTCCGTCGGGCACGGTTCCGTTACACAATGTGACATCAATCTCCGTGGGATCAATGAAAGCCGTGTCGGTGGGAAAGATGACCGTTGTGCCTTCAATCGCAATGCGTGTGTTGGGGGTAAAGCCAATTCCCTTCACTTTGACTACGCTACGGTCGGGCAGCAGGCCTCCGCCGGGCAACACGTCAGTGATGGATTGCTTGCCTTGCGCCGCGATGGTGAGCGTGCCTCCGACAATCTCCTGGATGTAGCTGACGCCATTCGGATCCGTAAAGATCGAGTTGGCGTTATCAAGGTTTACCGGGAATGTAGCGCCGGGAGTTGCGTTGGCGTTGACCGGCATCGTCAGCGTGAAGAGTGGATAAGAAACATCAGTACCAAAGGTTGGCGGCTGGTTGGGAGCCTTGGCAGAGACGCTGATGTTACTTCCATTGACCACGGCGATCCCCACAGCTTGTCCGGACGGATCATTGATGGCAACGCCCCGCACCGGTCCAACCGGACCTGTGGGAAAGGAAGGACGCGTGCTGCCATTACCAATTGGCTTGGGCTCAGTGAGAAGCACCTGGTACTGGAAAATTCCCCCGGGAGGAACTACGGCGTCGCCGACTTTGATGGAGACGCCCGCGAACGGAACTGGAGTTGGCGTAGGAGTCGGGATGGGAGTTGCCGTTGGTAGCGGCGTGGGGCCAGGCGTACCCGAAGAGGCACCGCCACCACATCCAACACAGACCATCAGCAATGAAAACGAAAATATAAAAGCGAGGTTTCTGACCCTGGAGGAGGAAAGACCTGACATCAACGAACTCCTGACTGATTCCTTAACTTATTGCTCTTGCTTTGTTCCACAACCGCCGGGGCGAAAGCGACCTGATACTTGTTTCGAAGGCGATAGCTATTCTTTAACGCCGTGTTCTTTTTAAGCGTTTCGTTTTTAAGCCCTATGGACATAAGACACTCTGGCGCGAGGTGCGGAACAGAAAAGCAGCTCTCTGTTTGATTGGGACACTTTGACCTCTGCCTGATATAGGCAAAAACTAGGAACAATGGTTACCTTTAATCTAATGTGTAGATTTAAGAATGGTCTGCAAGTACTTTATTTGCTGCTTGATATCCACACATGCCATGGACGCCTGGCCCCGGGGGTGTGGACGAGGAACACATATAAATATTTCGCATAGGCGTACGCCATAGCCGAGGCGTGGGGCGAATGAGAAGCTGCTTCAGCGTGGCTGCGCCGCCGCCGATATCGCCACCGACCAGATTCTGGTTGTGGGCTTCCAGTTCGGCGGGCCCCATGGCTGATCGGGCGAGGATGCAGTCCTTGAAGCCCGGGGCAAAGCGCTCCACCTGATCTTCAATTATGTCGGAGGCATTCCCCGCAAATCCGTATGGGACGTGACAGTAGCCCCAGGCGGTGTGATGCCCGGTTGGCGCGCGCGTGGGATCAAACAAACTGGGCTGCGCGAACAAGATGAATGGACGCTCCGGCGGCTGATTACGCCAGGCCCGGCGTTCGGATTCGCATGTCTCATCCAGCGTGGCTCCCAGATGAACGGTTCCCGCCAGGCGACAGTCTTGTGCAAGCCAAGGAACCGGCTCTCGTAGCGCCCAGTCAATCTTATACGTGCCCATACCATGTCGAAATTTATTCAGATTTTGCTTAAAGGATGCCGGCATGGCGCTGCCGATGATCTTGACCAGCTGGCGGGGCGTAACATCGAAGAGAATGACTTTGCGTTGCGGAAGCTGGTCCAAAGATTCAACCTTAAAGCCGGTGATCACCTTGCCCCCAAGGGATTCAAGGTAAGAAATCATCGCCTGCGTTAGTTGCTGAGATCCCCCACGGACAATGGGCCATCCTGCAGCATGGGCAGTGATGGCCAGAACCAGCGCCGGCGCAGACGTTCCGGCCATTTCCAGCGGAAGGATGGAGTGTGCGGCGATTCCGGCGAAGAGCCCGCGAGCTCGCTCAGTCTTGAAATAAGAGCGCGCCAGACTATTGGCGGAGCGAAGCGCTCGAAGTCCGAAGCGGGCCATCATGAATGGGTGGTGGGGAAAGCGCGGCTGGGAGAGCGCATCATCCATAAAGTCCTGCCAGTTCCCTACGAACTCTCCAATCAGCTTGCGATAGGCTGGGCCGTCGATTCCAAGATCAGCAATTGTCTGGTCAAGCGAGTTGTGCAGCAAAGCAGCAGAACCGTCATCAAAAGGGTGAGCGAGTGCTACAGATGGAGTTACCCATTGCAGGCCATGTTGATCGAGAGGCAGAGTTCGCAAAAAAGGCGAGCAGACGGCCATGGGATACACGGATGAACAGATGTCATGCACAAAGCCCGGCATAGTAACTTCCGCGGACCGTACTCCGCCTCCGGGCGTGGACTCAGCCTCCAGCACGCAGACTGAGCGTCCAGCCTGGGCGAGGCGTATGGCTGCGGCGAGTCCGTTGGGCCCGGAGCCGACGACGATGGCATCACGGCTGGATAGCTCAGCGTGCGTATCGATATTGGCTGCATCGTGCGTCATAAGCAGCAAGTAATCAGCAAACCGTGATAGAAAACCGTGATTAGGAAACCATCATCAGCAAAACAGGAAGCGAATGTTAGGATGTTCACTGCCCAACTCACATGCTACCAAAATGGCTGACACAGAGCGGTCTCGCACAAAACGCAAAAGTACGGTTGTTCCTGAGGTCGCATGATCATTTTGCCAATCATAGTGGATACGGTCCGTACAGAAATCAGATGATCAGGCAAGCCCTGAGCGCGCCCTTCAATCCTGAGCAACTCCCCCCGAGATATGGCCGGTGGGTGGATGAACGGATTGTCGAGTATCCATGGCTGTTCTCGCAGCTGCCGGAGCAAAGCGGCAGTCTGCTGGATGCGGGATCGACGCTCAATCATCGCTACGTTCTTGTACATCCGAAGCTGCGTAACAAGAAGCTCACGATCATGACGCTGGCGCCTGAAAGAGATTGCTTTTGGATGGAAGGCATCTCATACGTCTATGGCGACTTGCGGAACACTTTTTTTAACGACGAAACGTTTGATTACGTGGTGAGCCTTTCTGTCATCGAGCACATTGGGTTGGATAATCAGATATACGATCCAAAAGGCATCTCGCACAGCGAGGAGTCGCAGGCATCCGGCGCAGGCGATTATCTTACGGCAGTACGCGAAATATGGCGCGTGTTAAAGCCCGGAGGCACGGCTTACTTCAGCATGCCGTTTGGCAAACACGAGATACGCAGGTGGCTTCAGGTGTTTGACTTGAGCATGGTGGAGCAGGTGATCGCGGCGTTTGCTCCTGCTGCGTATAAGACCGCCTATTACAAGGCTTCATCGCTCAGCGGATGGCAACCGTGCCGTCCGGAAGAAGCTGCGGAAGCCAGGTTCTTTGATGTTCATCAGGACACGCCATGGCCCGGCTGCCCCGCAGCTTCCGAGGCTGTGGTTTGCTTGAAGATGACAAAGTGAAGATGCCAGAATCCACGGTTGGCACAGGCACTGACGGGGCTTCCGATGATCTGCTGCAAGCGCTGCGCGGCCGGTCCATGGCTCGCAATACGATCTGGCAGGTCATTGGGCAACTTCTGCCGCTCTTCATTGCTGCCGTTTCCATTCCTCTGCTGCTGAAACGAATCGGGGTAGACCGGTTTGGCGTGCTCACACTTGCCTGGGCTCTGGTGGGATATTTCAGCCTGTTTGATCTGGGACTGGGACGCGCGCTGACCAAGGTTGTGAGCGACCGGCTGGCGGCAGGCAAGGATCATGAGGTGGCCGCTGCGTCCTGGACGGCGCTGAGCATGATGGCTGCCGTGGGTTTCGTGTTTACCGTGGTGATATGGCTGCGCTGTGAGTGGATTGCCCGGTCGCTGATGAAGGTACCGCCTTCCCTGATGAGCGAAACCGTGCGATCACTGTATCCGCTGGCGCTCTCGATCCCGGTGATTACGGTAACGACGGGGCTGCGCGGCATTCTGGAGGCGCAACATCGCTTTGGCATGGTAAACGTGGTTCGCGCTGTCATGGGCGCTTTCAGCTTTCTGGGACCGCTGACAGCGGCGTTCTTTTCACCCAGTCTGTTCCCTCTGATCACGGTTCTGGTTGTGGGGCGTATTGTGGCGGCGCTGGTCCACTTCTATCTTTGCCTCCGCACCACCCCCAGTTTGAAAGAGGGATTTTTCTTCGAGCGCGCCACGGTTGGCGAACTGATGAGCACCGGCTCGTGGATTACGGTCAGCAACCTGGTTGGTCCGCTCATGGTGTATACCGATCGCTTTGTGATCAGCGCCTTGCTGTCGGTCAGTGTGGTGGCGTATTACACCACGCCGTTTGAACTGGTCACGAAACTATGGCTGGTGCCAACCGCGATTGCAGGTGTGCTATTTCCTGCCTTTGCCGCGTTGGCCGTGATTGACCACAACAAACTGGAACGGACATATTCAGGCGGAGTGCGCGCGTGCTTTCTGCTGCTGTTTCCTGTGGTGTTTCTGATATTTCTGTTTGCACCCGAAGGATTGCAGGTTTGGCTGGGGCCGGTGTTCGCGCAAAAAAGTACGGTCATCTTGCGCTGGCTGACCGTGGGCGTATTGATTAACAGTCTGGCCCAGATTCCGTATGTCCTGCTGCAGGCGGTGAATCGTCCGGATATTCCGGGCAAAATCCATCTGGCGGAAATTCCGATCTATCTGGGCGCGATGGTGCTGGCCATCAAGCATTTTGGACTGCCCGGAGCGGCCGCGGTCTGGGCACTGCGATTGATTGTGGAAGGAGCGGCCCTTGCCTTCTTTGCGCGCAAGACGCTGGTTCCGCATGCGCTGAGCTCGCGTTTCACGACGATTCTGGCGCTGATGCTGGCAGCGCTGTTTTTCTGCCAGTTTGAAAATGCGATGGCTGTGAAGTCATTGACGGCAGTGGCGGTGATTGGAGGCTTCGGTGTGGCTAGTTGGATGCGGGTGCTGGAGCCGGATGAGCGGGAACAGGTGAGGAAGATTTTCAATTTGTGATTTTTGATTTGTGATTTTATTCATCCTCGGGATCTCTCGACTATCTACGGGATTTATGTGCCCGATTTATCTGCTGATCTTTTCGCTAACAAACGATGTGAGATCTATCAGCCGATGGCTTGAACCATGGCGCGTATCCAACAGGTTACGGCTATTTCTTAAACCTTAACTTTCGGGTCACGGATCGTTCGCCGTGTTTGGCACGGATTAAGACGGCCTGTTCGGCTTCGAGTTGGGCGTTGATGGGGACGAGGAGATCGGCATAACCGTCAGCATTGGCGACCGTTGTCATGATCATGGAGTTCTCTGTGGATGCGGAATGCATAACCCAGATTTTTGCCGAAGGAACAGCGACGCCTTTGTCACTGACCAGAAGTTTTACAGCCACCACATCGTCTTGGATCGCCGGCGAGCCTGTCCACTTGAGGGAGAGGCCGTCGCCTTCGATATCTTCTACGTCGCCCGTGATGGTGAGAGCGGTGGCTACGTCACCCTGCTGAATGGTCTCCACCATTGTCTTATGCTGCGCCTTGAGCATTTCATGGGTGGCTTCTTCGGTGAATCCGGGATCGATGGTCTTCTGCGCGTAGGAGGTAGTGCGCTTGGCCGATGCATTGTCCTTTGACGAAAGACCATGGTCTGCAGGAGAAGGTCCGCCTGACGCGCTTCACTCTGCACGTGGTAGGTGGCGTCTTCGAGTTTTACGTCAGTGTTGAAGCCGAAGATGGTCATGGTAGGGGCATTCAAATTTTAAATTGCAAATTTGAAATTCAAAAATCGTTGACGACTGTGGAACTGCTGATTTCAGGGAGTGTTTGCCAATCATTTCTTCGCCACGGGTACTGATACTCGCCTCACATTGCCCGCGTGATCGCTGCGTATAAAGACCCGGCTGTTAAAAAACATTAACACCTTTCAGAATCAAGGGCTTGACACATGCTGTGAATGGAAATTACATTCGAATGTTTAGCCCCATACAGTCGCGCATTATATACAGGCCAATTCATGCCGGACAACAACTACTTCACCCGCTATATCCCACTCCTGATCCAGGTGGTGGTCGGCATTGGGCTGGCCGCTGTTATGGTGACGCTTTCTACTCTGGTCGGCTACCGCAAAAAGACCCGCGCGAAGGATACCGCGTATGAGTGCGGCATTGAACCCACCGGTGATGCTCAGCAACGCTTCAGCGTGAAGTTTTACATGGTGGCCATGCTGTTCATCCTGTTTGACGTGGAAGCTGTGTTTCTTTATCCGTGGGCGGTGATAGCCCGCGAGTTGAAGATGTTCGGGTTCTGGGAGATGCTGCTCTATATCGGCCTGGTACTCGTCGGTTTCTTCTACATATGGAAGAAGGGCGTTCTGGACTGGAACGTGGCCGAGAGGAGCGAACGTTAATGGGGCTGGAACCGGCGATTACTGATATTGAACAACTGAAGAGCAATCCTGCTCTTGCCGAGCTGCTGGCCTGGAACGGCAAGGCGATCCAGAGCGCGAAGTTCGATCGCGACGAGCTTTCCATCTACGTTGCCCGCGAAAACATACGCGATGCCTGCGCGCAGCTTAAGTCCGCGGGAATGACTGATTACATGTCAGACGTGACCTGTGCTGACTATTATCCCCGCGAGCCTCGATTTGAGCTGGCATACCATCTGCTTTCGATAGCCCGCAAAGAGCGTGTGCGGCTGAAGGTTCAGATCTCAGGCGATGATCCGGTGCTGGAATCAATCACCGGTGTCTGGCCTTCGGCCAACTTCTTTGAACGCGAGATCTTTGATCTATTCGGCATCCGTTTTCTGGGTCATCCCTATTTGCGTCGGATCATGCTGCCGGAAGATTGGGAAGGCCACCCGCTACGCAAGGATTATCCCGTGGAGGGCTTCCGCTAATGGGCCACTTGAGTACCACGCCAATCGTTGACCCCACCCAAGACCGGACCATGATTTTGAATATGGGCCCGCAGCACCCATCCACGCATGGTGTGCTTCGCTTGCTGCTGGAAATTGACGGCGAAGCGGTGGTACGCATGGTCCCCGACATCGGCTTTCTCCATACCGGCATTGAGAAGACTTGCGAAGCCAAGTTCTACCAGCAGGTGGTCCCGCTGACTGATCGCATCGACTATCTTTGCCCCATGGTCAACAACCTCTGCTACGTGATGGCGGTGGAGAAGCTGCTGGGCCTGGAGATTCCTCCGCGTGCCGTGTGGATGCGCGTGATGCTGGCTGAACTGCAACGCATCAGCTCACACCTGGTCTGGCTGGGAACGCATGCCATGGACATTGGCGCGATGTCAGTGTTCCTCTACTGCTTCCGTGAGCGCGAAGACCTGCTGCGCATATACGAAATGGTTTCCGGCCAGCGCATGATGACGTCATACTTCCGCATTGGAGGACTGGCCATGGAGCCACCTCTTGGCTTCTTCCAGGCGGTGAAGAAATTCCTGGATACGTTTACCGAAAAGATTGATGAATACGAAGACCTGCTCACGGGAAACCGAATCTTTATTGATCGTCTGAAGGGTGTGGCGAAGATTGATGCCGAAGCTGCTAAGGCCATTGGCCTCAGTGGACCCTCGTTGCGCGCCAGCGGGGTGGATTTCGATATCCGTCGCGACTTCCCTTACTGCGGATACGAGAACTTCAAATTCAAAGTCCCTGTGTCTCAGGATGGCGATGTGTGGGCGCGTTATGTGTGTCGCGTGCAGGAGTTGCGACAGTCGCGTGAGATCGCCAAGCAGGCCCTGGAAGGAATGCCGACCGGCGATATCAAAGCGGACGCGCCAAAAGTGGTTTTACCCGATCGCGAAAAGATGAAGACGCAGATGGAGGCCCTGATCTATCACTTCAAGATCGTCACGGAAGGCTTCACCGTGCCTGCGGGCGAGGTCTATCAGGCGATTGAATCACCTCGCGGCGAGATGGGCTATTACATCGTAAGCGACGGCAGCGCGAAACCTATGCGCGTGCACATGCGGTCGCCATCGTATGCAAATCTGCAAGCCCTTCCGCAGATGTGCGAAGGGAAACTCATCGCCGACGTCGTCGCGGCCATCGGCAGCATTGATATCGTGCTCGGAGAAATCGACAGATAGGCATTTGTGAATTGCGAGTTGTGATTTGTGATTTTGTTTAGCTTGAGAAGGATTTTTTTGGGAACGAATGGTGAGCACGACACCGGAGCAGCTTCGCGATCGCACGAAGGACTTTGCGCTGAGGATTGTACGATTATTTAGGTCATTACCTCGTTCTCCTGAAGCCCAGGTGATGGGTAAGCAGTTGTTGCGAGCGGGAACTTCGGTTGGTGCGAATTACCGGGCCGTTTGTCGCTCCCGGTCGAAAGCTGAATTTATCGCGAGGCTCGGAGTAGTTGTCGAAGAAGCTGACGAAAGCGCGTTTTGGCTCGAGCTTCTCGTTGAAACAGGAACGTTTCGGAAAGAGAAACTTGAGGGATTGCTGAAAGAAGCTCGCGAATTGACCGCATTGTTCAATGCATCGAGAACAACTACGAAGCGCAGCTAAAATCGCAATTCACAATTCGCAAATCTGAAATTTATGGTCATTTCTGAAAAACTCGATAAATTTTTTGACGAAAAAATGAAGGAGTACCCAACCAAGCGGTCCTTTCTCGTCCCGATGCTCCTTTATAGCCAGGATGAAGTTGGCGCGATCACGGATGATGTTGTCGCGCATCTGGCGAAGAAGACCGAACTGACGGAGCTGGAAGTCCGCAATGTGGTCAGTTATTACTCCATGCTGCGCACCAAGCCGGCAGGCAAATATAACGTCCAGGTCTGCACCAACATCTGCTGCATGCTGCGCGGAGCCGACGAGCTTTACGACCATTGCAAGAAGACACTCGGCATCGGCCATAAGCAGACCACGCCAGACGGGATGTTCTCACTGGAAGAGGTGGAATGCATCGGGGCATGCAGCTGGGCGCCGGCGGTGCAGGTGAATTACGACTTCCACGAGAACCTTACGCCGCAGAAGATGGACGCGGTGCTGGACGGGTACAAGAAATCGAAATGATTTGTGATTAGCGAATTGTGATTTGCGATTTTTTTTAAGATTGGCTTTCAATCACAAATCGAAAATTAACAAACACAGTTTTTGGGCGAGCCAAATCACCGATCAAAAATCAGAGATCGCAAATTGGAAAATCGTAAACTGGGGAATTTAGAGCGCACTTAAAAAACATGGCAGATCTGGTTTCACATCCCGACGAAATACGTGTTGTCTCTCAGCGCTTTGGTAAAGGCGCGACCGATATCAATAAGTATCTGGAATTAGACGGCTATAAAGCCGTTCAAAAGGCGCTCCAGATGCAGCCGGAGGAGATCATCAATGAAGTCAAGACATCGAATCTTCGCGGTCGTGGTGGCGCCGGCTTCCCGACGGGCATGAAGTGGAGCTTTGTTCCCAAGGAATCCGCTGCACCTAAATACATTCTGGTGAATGGCGACGAATCCGAGCCGGGAACCTGCAAAGATCGCCTCATCTTTGAGCATGACCCGCACTCGGTTATTGAAGGCGTGATGATTGCCGGCCTGGCGGTGGGCGCCAAGGTCGGCTATGTTTACATTCGCGGCGAGTATCGCTACCTGGTCGACATCATGCGTAAGGCCATAGCCGACGCATATGCCAAGAACTTTCTGGGCAAGAATATCTTCGGCACGGGCAAACAGTTCGATGTTTACTGGCATACCGGCGCCGGTGCCTATGAGGTAGGCGAGGAGTCGGCGCTGATGGAATCGCTGGAGGGTAAGCGCGGCATTCCTCGCATACGTCCTCCGTTTCCGGCAGTGGTCGGATTGTGGGGCGGACCGACGGTCATCAATAACGTCGAGTCGCTCGCATCGGTACCGCACATCATTCTTATGGGCGGACAGAAGTTTGCTGACTATGGTCCGCCGAAGAATGGCGGCACGCGCCTGTTCTGCCTGAGCGGGCACGTAAAGAATCCCGGCGTCTATGAGCTTCCGCTTGGCTATCCGATGAAGAAGCTGATCTATGACATTGGCGGCGGCATTCCCAATGGACGCAAGTTAAAGGCTGTGGTCCCCGGCGGATCGTCCACGTATCTTCTTACGGCCGAAGAAGCCGAAGCTATCAACCTGGATTTTGATTCCTTCGCCAAGCGCGGTGAGTTCCTGGGATCAGGCGGCGTGGTAGTGCTGGACGACCAGACCTGCATGGTGAAATTCGCGCTTCGCGTGATGAAGTTTTACCAGCATGAAAGCTGCGGCTGGTGTATTCCCTGCCGTGAAGGCACGGACTGGCTCAAGAAAACACTCACTCGTTTCCATAACGGCGGCGGACTGAGAAAAGACATCGACAACATTAAGTACCTGGCGCAAAACATGCTGGGGCGTACGTTCTGCCCACTTGGTGACGCCGCTGCCATTCCGACGATGTCAATCGTGGACAAGTGGCGCAGCGAATTTGAAGCGCACCTGGAAGGCAAGCCTTGTCCTTTTGATCCGACAGCCAGCATCACGGAGCTGCCGGTGTTGTCGTCACACTAGGTTTTCGTCACAAAAAGTCGTCACAGAGTCGTCATAATTAAAGAGAGACGGGCTGAAAGGAAAGCAAGTGGCTACCGCAAACATCGATCTGCAATCCGGAAAAGAAGCGCTGCTGCAGCTGCTGCGCGCCAGCCGGGAACATTTTCTTGCCAGCTTTGCCGGTGTGAGTGATGCGGACAGCCGCAGAAAGCCTTCTGATTCTGCCTGGTGCATTCTGGAAACGGTGGAGCACCTGACCAAGGCCGAGGGCGGGATGGTGCGACTGATGACAGAGACACGACGGCCAAAATCGGCAGACCTGCCGGATCGCGAACAGGCATTTCTCAGGATGGTCCCGGACCGTTCCATGAAGATGCAGACGCCGGAATCAGGCAGGCCGACGGGACGATTTACGTCACTGGCTGAGGCGGCGGCGCAGTTCAATTCGTCTCGCGATCAGGCAATTCAGTTTGTTGAGCAGTGCGCGGACTGCGGAGAAGACCTGCGGGCGACCGAGGTAACGCATCCGCACCCAATGGCGGGAAATGTAAGCTGCTATGAAATGGTGATTATCATGGCCCAACACGGCGAACGGCACGCGTTGCAGATTGAAGAGATCAAGAAGACATTGGGCATTACCGCCGGCAAAGCTGCGGGAAACCAGGGTTAAAAAAATATCTATGCCAGACGTAACAATTACGGTCGATGGAAAAAAGCTTACTGCACCGGCAGGCACGCTGCTGATTGAGGCCTGCAAGGCTGTCGGCATCGAAGTGCCGTCCTTCTGCTATTACCCCGGACTGTCACTGCAGGCTGCGTGCCGCATGTGCCTGGTGCGCATTGAGAAGATGCCCAAGCTGCAAACTGCGTGCACGGTGCCGATCACCGAAGGCATGGTGGTGGTCACGGATACGGATGAAGTTCGCCAGGCACGTAAGTCAATGATTGAAATGCTTCTCGGCAATCATCCGCTGGATTGCCCGGTGTGCGATGCCGGCGGCGAATGCGAACTGCAGGACATGACGTTCAAGTATGGCGCGGCGGAATCGCGCTATATGGAAGGCAAGCTGCATAAGGAAGAGCAGCAGTGGTCGCCGGTGGTGTTCTTTGATCGTCCGCGATGCATCTTGTGTTACCGCTGCGTACGAGTGTGCGGTGAAGGCATGGACGTGTGGGCGCTCGGCATACAGAACCGCGCCTCTGGTTCGGTGATTGCGCCGAATGAAGGCGACCATCTGGATTGTGAAGAGTGCGGCATGTGCATTGATATCTGTCCTGTAGGCGCGCTGACTTCAGGAGCATATCGCTACAAGACGCGTCCGTGGGAGATGAAGCACGTTGGCACCGTCTGCACGCACTGTGGTGATGGCTGCAAGACGACACTGGGTGTTCGCCGGTCTGACACGGGGATGGAAATTGTCCGAGGCGATAATCGCGACAAGAGCGGTATTAACGGCGACTTCCTGTGCATCAAGGGCCGCTACGCATTTGATTTCTTCGACCATCCTGACCGTCTGCGCCAGCCGCTGGTTCGTCGTGAGGGCAAGCTGGTTCCCACTTCATGGGAAGAAGCGGTTGATTACGCTGGCAAGCGCCTGCGCGAGATCCGAGACAGCAAGGGCGGCCGGCAAATCGGTGTGATCGGATCGAACCGGACGACCAACGAAGAAAACTATCTGCTGCAGAAATTTGCGCGCGTGGTGCTGGGCACGAATAACATCGACCATCATCGTACAGCCGACTATTCGGCCTTTGCGCGAGCGTTGGCGGGCAAACAGAACGCCACAGCCACGATGCGCGATGTGGCGAGCGCACCGGCCATTCTGCTGATTGGCAATGATCCTACGGAACAGCATCCGCTGCTGGCATGGAATATCCGCACGAATGTAAGGCTGAACCAGGCGAAGCTGTACGTGGTCAACTCGCAAGCGATCAAGCTGCGGCGACAGGCGACGAATTTTGTGCAGATCGGCGCAGGCAAGGAAGGCAAGTTCGTGGCGTTCCTGAATGGCGACGACGCGGCTGCGGGTTCGCTGACTAGCGCATCGGTGACCAATGACGCGCTGAAGAAGCTGCGTGACGATCTTAAGGCGACGAAAGATATGGTCATCATCTTTGGATCGGAAATCCGCGGCACTGACGTGGCCGCACTGGTGAAATTTGCTCCAGCGGGCGCAAAGTTTATCTGTCTGGGTGACTATGCCAACTCACGCGGCGCCGCAGACATGGGCATGCTGCCTGATCTGCTGCCCGGCTACACGGCGATGGCGTCCGGCGCAAAATTCAAGACAGAATGGGGCGCGCTGCCGGCTAACAAAGGCCTATCCATCGGAGAGATGATGCAGGCCGCGAAAGATGGAAAGCTGGCTGCGCTGTATGTGGTCGGTTCCAACCCGGTAACTGATTACAGCTTTGATCCCACGGCGTTGAAAAATACATTCATTGTGGCGCAGGAACTTTTCCTCACGGAAACCGCATCGCTGGCCGACGTGGTGTTCCCTGCCGCTTCGGCGTACGAGAAGTCCGGCACATTCACTAACACATCGGGCGATCTGCAATTGCTGAAGAAAGCGGGCGATCTGGCCGGAGTACGCAGCGACTTTGAAATTATTGTTCGAGTATCCGAGCGCATGGGCGCCGATGTCCGCCAACTGGTTCCTTTTGGCGGCGACGTTCGAGCTGATATGGGACAGACACGCGGAGCACAATCGGGTGAAGCTGACCGGCATTCTGTGTGGCTCGCTGCCAATAATATGGAGACGCGCCTCAGCCCCTTTGACAATATGGCCATTCTGGATGAAATCCAGCGGCTGGTTCCCGGATATGAATTTTCGCGGCTCAATCTGCTGGGCGGAAACGAACAACACGTTAGCGCCGCTGAGTTGAGCAGCGCCGGCGCGGCTGAAGGACTGGTACAGATTGTTCCCGCCAATGACACGCTGTTTACGTCGGGAACGATGGGGCGATATTCAAAGGCCTTGAATTCGGTGGCGGAGAATAAACGCAGGACGGCGCCGGAAGTGATGGCGGATTGATGGTAGCTGGTTATTGGTATTTGGCTGTTGGTCAAAGTCGTAAGCCATTAGCACTTAGCCATTAGTAAGGGCAGAATCTGCATGGCTTTTTACCAAATACCAGGAACCAAATACCGGGGTTGACACAAGATTCTGGGCACACAAGAAAGAGCATATACCGTAATCAAATCGTGGACATAAAACTTTTCATTCTCGCTGCTGTCATCAAGATCGTACTGATTGTGTTCATCATGCTTACGGGCGTGGCCTATACCACTTTGCTGGAGCGCAAGGTAGTGGCGCGCATACAGAACCGCTGGGGACCTACGCGTGTTGGTCCGTTTGGCCTGCTACAACCGCTGGCTGACGGCATTAAGTTCATCCTGAAAGAAGACCTGGTGCCATCCGGCGTCCACAAAGGGTTGTACATCATGGCGCCGATGCTGGCGCTGGCCATGTCATTGATCTCGTTTGCGGTGATCCCGTTTGGCGATTCGATCAAGATTGCCGGCTATGAAATCCCGCTGCAGATCACCGGGATCACGATGGGCGCGGATGGCGGCCGCAGCGACATCAATATCGGCCTGCTGATTATCCTGGGCGCTACCTCGATCGGCGTGTATGGCATTGCGCTGGCGGGATGGTCGTCCAACAGCAAGTACTCCCTGCTGGGATCGCTGAGAGCCAGCGCGCAGATGATCAGCTATGAACTGGCGCTGGGATTGTCCCTGGTAGGCATCCTGCTGCTTTCCGGCAGCCTGAGCCTGCGTGAGATTGTGCGGACGCAGGAAAATACATGGGTGATCGGCGGATTCAATACCCATTTGCCGCACTGGTATATTTTCCCGCAGTTCATTGCGTTTTTTATTTATCTGATGGCGGCATACGCGGAAACGAACCGAATCCCGTTTGATTTGCCGGAAGCCGAAACAGAACTGGTCGCCGGCTATCACACCGAATATAGTTCCATGAAATTTGCCATGTTCTTTATGGCGGAATACCTGAACATGTTCACGGTGGGCTGCCTGGCAACGCTGCTGTTCTTTGGCGGATGGCACGGTCCAGCGCTTCCCTTCCTGCCGCACCTGCTGCAGGCGATCCTGCCGCTAATCTACTTCGCGATCAAGGTTCTGTTCTTTATCTTTCTCTATATATGGATTCGCGGCACGCTGCCCCGTTTCCGTTATGACCAGCTCATGGCATTTGGCTGGAAGTTTCTACTGCCGCTGGCCATTGCCAACATTATTGTCACTGGCCTGATTGTGGCATTGGGGGCCTAACCGGATGGTTCATCAGATACTGTTTATCATCTTCGCCTTGATGTGTGTGGCCGGTGCGGTCAACCTGCTGCGGCAGACCCATCCCATCAACAGCGCCCTGTCACTGGTGGTGGTAATGGCGTCACTGGCGCTGATTTACCTGCTGCTGGGCGCTGAGTTTGTGGCCGCCATCCAGGTGATTGTCTATGCCGGCGCCATCATGGTGCTGTTTGTGTTTGTGATCATGTTGCTGAATGCCGGGGCGGAAGAACGATCATCCGGCAGCCGGATTGCGCTGATTATCGGCGTGCCGGGCGCGCTGGTGCTGGGCGTGCTGGTGGGCTGGATCATGATCAGCAACAACAAGATCCTGGGTTCGGTATCGATCAGCCCCACGGACTTTGGCGAGACGCATTTCATCGCGCGCCTGCTGTTCCGCGATTTTCTGCTGCCCTTTGAAGTCACCTCCGTGCTGATCCTGATTGCGATCATGGGCGCGGTGGTGCTGGGAAGGAAGGAAGGCTAATGGTCCCACTTTCCTGGTATCTGATTTTGAGCGCTGTGCTGTTCTGCCTGGGCGTGCTGGGCTTTCTGATCAAGCGCAACATCATCACCATCTTCATGTCGATTGAGTTGATGTTGAATGCGGTGAACCTTACGTTTGTTGCGTTCGCCAATTACTGGAACGCACACGGTGGCCTGCTGCCGAGCGGAAAGCCGGTGGTCGGTGTGAGCGGCCATGTATTTGTCTTCTTCGTGATGGTGGTGGCTGCGGCGGAAGCTGCGGTTGGACTGGCCATTATTATCGCGGTGTTCCGCACGCGTGAGACCTTGAACGTTGACCGGGTAAATCTGCTGAAACTATGACGGATAACTTACATCTCTGGGCGATTCCCTTACTGCCGCTGGCGGGCGCAGCCATTAATGGCCTCTTCGGACGTCATTTCAAGAATGCTGTGGTCTCAACGGTGGCGCTGTTCTTTACCGCCATGTCATTTGGCTGGGCGGCATGGGCGGTGCTGCAAGTGCTTCCTGAGCTTCACGCCACTGGGAAGCCACATATTGAGACCCTGGCGACATGGATTACGGCGGGGAATTTCTCCGCCCCGTTTGGTTTCTATTTCGACCAGCTGTCCATCGTCATGGTGCTGGTCGTCACCGGCGTCGGGTTCCTGATCCATATTTACTCCGTCGGTTACATGGCGCATGAGGGCGGCTACTATCGCTTCTTTGCCTACCTGAACCTGTTCATGTTCTTCATGCTGACGCTGGTGCTGGCCAACAACTATCTGCTGATGTTTGTGGGCTGGGAAGGTGTGGGACTCGCCTCTTACCTGTTGATTGGCTTCTTCTTTCTCAAGGACTCAGCGGCCGACGCGGGCAAGAAAGCGTTTATCGTCAACCGTATTGGCGACTTCGCGTTCCTGATCGGGATGTTCCTGATCATCCAGCACTGGGGATCGTTGAACTATGACGTGGTCTTCAAGGCCGTCTCACCGATCGCACCGGAAGCCGGATGGGGACTGCTCACCGCGATCGCGCTTTGCCTGATGTTTGGCGCAACGGGTAAATCAGCGCAGATACCTCTGTATGTATGGTTGCCGGACGCCATGGAAGGCCCGACGCCTGTTTCAGCGTTGATCCATGCAGCGACGATGGTGACTGCGGGCATTTACATGATTGCCCGATCGAATGCCATCTTCAGCCGCGCACCACATGCGCTGGAAGTGGTGGCGATTATCGGCTGCCTTACAGCGATCTTTGCCGCGACCATGGGCCTGGCGCAAACGGACATCAAGCGCGTGTTGGCTTACTCCACCGTTTCGCAGCTCGGCTACATGTTCCTGGCCTGCGGTGTTGCCGCGTACTCTGCTGCAATCTTCCATCTGATGACGCACGCATTCTTCAAGGCTCTGCTGTTCCTGGGCGCGGGATCGGTGATTCACGCCATTGGCGGCGAGCAGGACATGCGTCGCATGGGCGGGCTGCGCAAGCTGATTCCCAGAACGTTCTGGGTCGTGACGATCGCTACGATTGCCATCGCCGGAATTCCGCCCTTCGCTGGATTCTTCTCCAAGGACGAAATTCTTGGCCAGGTATTCGCCAGCACCCATGGCGGCAAGATTCTGTGGGCAGTTGGACTACTTACCGCCGGACTGACATCGTTCTACATGTTCCGCCTCTGGTTCATGACGTTCTTTGGCGAACTGAAGCTGGGCAGCGTTGATGTGGGCGAAGAAGCCCACAAAGGCACGGCTCCGGCACACGCAGCACACGGCTCTGCTTCGCACTCACATGGACACGCTGACGATCACGGCCACGGACATGGCGGCGTGCACGAATCACCATGGATCATGATTGCGCCTCTGATGGTACTGGCGCTGCTCTCGATCATCGGGGGATGGGTTGGCGTTCCGGCCTCGATGGGCGGACACAATGAGATTGGGAACTTCCTGTCTCCGGTGATGCATGCTTCCGCACCCGGGGTCGAAGTCCGGCTAAGACAACTGAGCCCGGCTGAAGCGGCTCAGGAAGAAGCTGAGCGCAAGCGGCGAACGCAGTGAAGAACTGATGTTGGCCGCCACCTCCGTCGGCGTCGCGCTGATCGGCTTCTACTTCGCGTGGCTGCTTTACTACAAACGGCCCGAACTTCCTGACAAGATTACGGCAAAGATCCACGGTATCTACCTGATGGTCCTGCACAAGTATTACGTGGATGAAGGCTACGGACAGCTCATCGTCAAGCCTCTGCTGGCGCTCTCTACCGTTGTGTTCTGGAAAGGGATTGACCAGGGCGTGATTGATGGCATGGTGAACGGCGCTGGTTCCGCTTCCAAAGGCATTGGCGGCGAGTTGCGACGGATACAGTCCGGCAACATACGCTCGTACGCGGCATGGGTTGCGATTGGCGGCGCAGCCGTAATTGCCTACATGATCTGGATCGGGGTGGCGAAATGACAGATTCGATTCTCACACTCGTCACCTTCCTGCCGACTCTCGGCGCAGTGCTGCTGATGCTGATGCCGCGCAATGATCGTTTGCTGCGCATGGTTGCGCTGCTGACATCGCTGGCTACGTTTGCCATTTCACTCTTCCTGCCACTGAATTTTATTTACGGACAGCATTTAACTGGACAGTCGGGTTTTCAGTTTGAGACCAACCATGCTTGGATCGGCAAGGCCATCCGCTATCACATGGGAGCCGATGGCATTTCCATGTGGCTGGTCCTGCTCACCACGTTGCTGGTGCCGCTGAGCGTGCTGGTGAGCTGGAAATCAATCCACGATCGAGTGAAGGAATTCTTTGTCCTGTTGCTGGTGCTGGAGACAGCGATGATCGGCGTGTTCCTCGCGCTGGACATGTTCCTGTTCTACGTTTATTGGGAAGCCACGCTGATCCCCATGGCGCTGCTGATCGGCATGTATGGCCACGGCCGCCGCATTTACGCCGCGGTAAAGTTCTTCCTGTACACCATGGTGGCTTCGGTGTTCATGCTTGTAGCCATCATCTGGCTGTACGCGCATACGCAGAGCTTTGATTACGTGGTAATACGCGAGTGGCTGCGGCTGGCGAGCATGCACGGCACTGTATCCGCGGCGGCGATGCAGTGGCTGTTCCTGGGCTTCTTTATCGCTTTCGCCGTGAAGGTGCCGCTCTTCCCTCTGCACACATGGCTCCCGGATGCACACGTGGAAGCGCCAACTGCCGGATCAGTCCTGCTGGCCGGCGTGCTGCTGAAAATGGGCACCTATGGCCTGCTGCGCTTCAACGTTGGCCTGTTCCCGAATGAATCGTTGCTCAACTCCGGATGGATCAACATTCTCGCCATTATCGGCATCATTTACGGCGCTCTGGTGGCGCTGGTACAGCCGAATTTGAAGAAGCTGATCGCTTATTCGTCGGTGAGCCATCTTGGTTTCGTTGTGTTGGGCATCTTCACGTTCACGCAGGCCGGAACCGACGGAGCGGTTTACCAGATGCTGAACCACGGCATCTCCACCGGCGCGCTGTTCATGCTGGCGGGCATGCTCTATGATCGCAAACATACATACGAGTTCAAAGAATTTGGCGGACTGGCCACGCCGATGCCGATCTACGCAACGTTCTTCCTGATCGTGGTGCTGTCATCGGTTGGCTTGCCGTTGATGAACGGATTCGTGGGCGAGTTTCTGGTGTTGAGCGGAGCGTTCCAGTTCAAGATGATTTACGGCATTCTGGGCGCTAGCGGCGTGATCTGGGGCGCAGCGTATCTGCTGGTGATGTACCAGAAAGTTTTCTATGGGCCCATTCACCACGACGAAAACAAGACTCTGCCTGACATTGACGCCCGCGAGCAGATATCACTGTGGCCGCTGGCTGTGATGGCGCTGGTGATGGGCGTGGTGTCACCGTACTGGATGAAGTCGATTGATCCCTCGGTGGCGGCAGTCAGGGCGCATGCCACCGCAGAGGCCGCAAACACCGGCAACACAGTGAAAGCCGATCCGAAAAATATTGCTTTAACAGCGGGTGGACAGAAATAGAATGAATCCGATTCCCTCAGTTGACTACATACGCATTCTGCCGGAGCTGGTGCTTACTGCCTTTGGCGTTGCGGTGATGATGATTGACCCGCTGCTCAAGCCGGGCGCCAGCCGCAAAGGGCTGGGCTATCTTTCACTGGCCGGCACGCTCTGCGCCATTGGAGCCGCCTTCTATCAGGCTGCGGAACTGGCCGGCAACCCGCAGTTTGGCGCACCGGGATGGTTCGGAATGGTCCGCGCCGATAGCTTTGCCATCTTCTTTCACATTCTGATTCCTGCGATCTCGGCCATCTGCATTCTGGCGTCGCTCGAGTATCTTGAGATCCAGAAGATCAATACGGGCGAATATTACGGATTGATTCTGTTCGGTACCGTGGGCATGGTGCTGATGTCATCAGCCATTGAGCTGGTGCTGATCTTTATCGCGCTGGAAATTTCTTCGATCTCAACTTACATCTCTGGCCGGCTATCGCCGGCGTACGGCAACGGGAACGGAATCATCCATCAAATACTTCCTGCTGGGATCATTTGCCACGGCGTTCTTCCTGTACGGCGTGGCGCTGATGTTCGGCGCGACCGGATCCACCAGCATTGATGAAATCAGTCTGGCGCTGGGGATAGGTCATGTCCCGGGCATTCTTGCATTCATGGCGGTTGCGCTGATGATTGTTGGTCTCGGATTCAAAGTGGCGTCGGCTCCCTTCCACGTGTGGACCCCGGACGTTTATGAAGGCGCACCGGCGCCGGTAGTTGCGTTGATGTCCACTGGCCCGAAGGCGGCGGCGTTTGCCGTGATGCTACGCGTTCTGTTTGCCACCACCAGTACGGGATGGTATCCGTTGATCTGGGTATCAGCCGCACTCTCCATGACTATCGGCAACTTTGGCGCTCTGATGCAGAACAACGTGAAGCGCATGCTGGCCTACTCGTCCATTGCACACGCTGGATACCTTTTAGTGGCATTCGCGGCACAAAACGACCTTGGCATGTCGGCGGCGATGTTTTACACCGCAACCTATGCGGCCATGAACGTAGGCGCATTTGCCGTAATCAGCCACATCGGCTCTACCGGAGAACGCTACGTCACCGTGGACGACTATGCCGGGCTCGGCCGGCGCTCCCCGTTGCTGGCGTTCACGCTAACGGTCTTTCTGCTATCGCTCATCGGAATTCCTGCAACCGCCGGGTTCCTGGGCAAGTATTACGTCTTCACCGCCGCTATCTCCGGACATGCCGGATCGCTGATCTGGCTGGCGATTATCGGCGTGATTAACTCTGCCGTGGCTTCCTACTATTACCTGCGGCTGATCGTGGTGATGTACATGCGCGAGCCGGTGATTGCCGAGGCTCCGGCACCGGCCACTCCGGCAATGAAGCTGGCGCTGCTGCTCACCGCGATTGCGACTATTTATCTCGGGGTGATTCCCGGCAAGGTGATTGACTACGCGACGTTGGGCGCGCTGGACTTGAAGCCCAAGGTGCAGGCAGCGGGACGGCCAGCGCAGGTCACTCAAACGCCTTTGGCGGCACCTCTACTCACGCGGATGACTTCGCGCGTTCGTTGACGAGGTTCGGGATGACGAACCTAAGTTTGTAGGGATCTCTCACCTGCGCTCGGGATAAAGAAAACAACTCGGGATAAAGAAGACAACTGCCAAATTACCCGATTACACAATTTGAGACTGCAGGGATCCCTCGCTACGCTCGGGATAGAGTCTCTATTCCGGCGAAGTCGTCACATCCCGGCGCGCGAACATAGACCGCGGCAAGGCCAGAAAACAGGGCGTGAGCAGCAGAGCGCTGAAGCTGATGCCAAGGGCTTGCGGAGCGCCGTAGAAGTGAAACGCGCTGGTGGCTTCAGAAAACCACCACACAGGAAACAATCCCGCCATGGGTTGCCAGTCAACGATTCTCACCAGATATGGCAAGACCAGAGTAATGGTGGTGGCAGCCACCGCGAGCAGTGGATGCAGCACGACGGAATAACACAAGCTTACCGCAGCGGCCATGCTGCAACACATCAGCAGAGCCAGCGTCATGGGCCAGAGTCCCTGGCTGGGATAATTGCCCGCACGGCTCAATAGCAAGGAAATCACGCCCAGCATAAGACTGAAGAAGCTGGTGATGATGCTGCAACCCATCCAGAGACCCGCCAGATACTGCCAGCGATATATCCCTTTCGACAGAACGGCCACAACACGGCGGGACTTGCGTTCCGTCTGCAAGACTGGGATGGCCAGCATGCTTCCGAGAAACAATACGTAAAAGGCATGCGATTGAAAAAAGAAAGACACTTCCTGGCGCTGCTCATTGTAGGCAAACACGGCGGCGATGCTCAGCAGGTAGAAGCTCATGATAAGCACGGTGAGCCACTGCATACGCACAAAGTTGAGGCCGATCAGCAGCACGGAGCGCATCGTTTCAGCGGGCTCCTTTGTAATTGTTGTTTGCTCCCAATCCTGGGTAGAGGTGCAAGCGGGTGCCTTCCACGACGGCGAGGGAGCCCTGTTGCGACATGGCGAAATATGCGTGCTCGCTTTTCAGCGGGACAGTGAATACCTTTTCGAATTTGTCGAGGCGCAGGACTTCGATCCGATCGGGCACAGTCTGGACATAGCCTGATCCTGAAGGACTCGACCGTCCCACGCGATAACGACTGCACTCCGTGGCCAGATATTCACCGTTGGCAAGAGCCGAGGTAATGTCGGTGCGTCCATCATCCCGTGAAAACAGTTTCTTGCCTTCCACCGTCAGGCCCACGATCTTGTCACAGCCAAAGAGCGCTACCGCGTCAGGAGCCACCGCGGCCATATGGTAGGAGCACTGATTGTGCTCAATCCTGAAGGCCGTCATGATGGGCTTCCAGTGGCCCTCAAAGTCCAGCGTGCCAACTTCACCGTGACTGTAAGAATGGGCGGGATCACTGCTCACAAATTTACCGTCAAGCAGCGCCCAGAAGGCCAGCGAATGTTGCAAGCTGAATTGCTTGCGCGTCTGCAACGTGGCGGGATCAAGAATCTCAATGTCTGTCTGCGCCTTGCCTTCATTCAAGACGGTGCCGTCCATCAGCAGCTGCGGATCATAGAAGATCTGGTCGTGTACCAGGGACATCTCCGCCCCGGATGGCGAAATGGCGATGGTCCACGTCTCAGTGGAAGCTGCGCGCTTGAGCGGCAGGTCTTTTTTGGCAAGGCGCCGGAAGTCAGCCGAGTAGAGGAACATCTCATCGCCGGTGCGAATGACAAAGCGGCCAGCATTGACCGCGACGACACTCGATTGGGCCGCATTGGTGGTGAGATTGAGCTGCCTGAGATCATGGCCATCACGCGCGTCGACTACACGAATTTCCAGGGCGAAGTTGCCGGCGCCGCCGGATTGGCTGCGTGGCGCCAGCTTGTGCGCTTCACGGAGACGGTTTACCTGATATACAAGAACTTTGTCGGGAGAAAGAAAGACCACACCCTGCTGGCCGGTCCACTTTGCCGAGATCTCACGATCAAAGGTGTCGAGTCCGTAACGTTTTTGCAGATCAATGGTCCAAAGGGCAGCGTCTTTTTTGGCAGCCGCAAGAGGCCCGATGAAGAACACGATCACGAAGAGTTTCAGGATGAGATTTCTCATAAATGCAATGTCGGCGAACAAAACCTCATGGGGTAAAGCCCAGGTTTATTGGTCTTAACTGCGCGGCTAAAGCTGTGTCCTGATACCTGCAGAGGATCCCCATCCACACACAAAATACATAGATCCTTCGACTTCGTCGTCGCGTACGCTCCGACTTCGCTCAGGATGACAAGGGAAAGAGAATTGTATGATGGAACGTTCCTTCATGGCTTCCCTTCCGCGTCACCCCGCTCGCCCTTATGTGACCCGCCATTCTGGTGCGCCAGTTCCACGAACAAGTCTTCCAGGGTGCGACGAATCGGATTCACGGCAATGACCTCGCCTCCAGCCATCCATATCTTTTCCAGTGCGCGACGTTGTTCCAGCGCCGGCACCGTCACCTTGATGTAGCCATTCTGTTGTGAACCTTCAAACAAAAGCGCGTCAATGCCTTTGGCCGTGATGACGAACCTGTCTTGCGATTCGATTAGCTCGGTGATGGTGCCAACGCGCGCCACCCGCCCTTTGATCACAATAGCCAGGCGGTCACATATCTGCTCCAGCTCGGAAAGAAGATGCGAGCTGATGAAGACGGTCTTGCCGGCATCACGCGCACGAAGCATGATTTCGCGCACCTGCTTGCGGCCCAGAGGATCGAGAGCGGAAGTTGGTTCATCGAGTATCAGCAGGGCGGGATCATTCAGCAGGGCCTGTGCCAATCCCACGCGTTGGATCATGCCTCGGGAAAACTTTCCGGCATTGCGATTGGCGACTGCGTCGAGGTCGAGCGCCTGTAACATCTCCTGTACACGCGCACGCAGATGAGGATCACGCAAACCGTTCAAAGCTCCGTAGAAACGAACCAGCTTTGATGCAGGGCGGTGATACAGTGCGACGCTCTCACCCAGAAATCCGACACGGCGTCGTGTGGGCACGTGACCGAAAGGCTGGCCCAGCATACGGCCGTGGCCGGCGGTGGGAAACATCAACCCCATGGCGATGTGGATGGCCGTGGTCTTTCCGGCGCCGTTGGGACCGAGGAACCCGAATATTTCACCCTGTTCAACGCGGAGAGAAAACTCCCTGAGCGCGGTCACCCGATCACTGTGGAAGAAGCTGCGGTACTGCTTGCTGACGGCATCGAACTCGAGGGCCGGACCGGGCATGAGGCAAGGATAGCATTAGCGGTAGTTTGGTACTTTGTATTTGGTGATTCGTGATTAGTGATGTCGACCTAGGTTACATTATGTTGCGTGTGCGGCTCTGAATACAACGGACGATTCTCGTTGAGGGCGAGGCCGACTCGCGTGCCGAGCCCGCCGAAACAGGAGCCTCCTCGCGGCAACCACGATTCGATTCGCTGAAGCGGTTTGGAGCGAAGCGACAAAACAAAAGCCTTCGCCGAAGCGAAGGCTCTTTGGTAAAACTCTCAATTACTGGGTGCGGATGAAGAGCAGCACGAAGGTGAACAGCACCAGTGACTCGATGAACGCGAGGCCGATGAACAGTGCCAACTGGATCCCGGGACGTGCTCCAGGATTGCGGGCCAGTGCCTCTGCCACTGAGCCGGCGACTTTTCCTTGTCCGAGGCCGGCGAGTCCAGCGGCAAGACCCATGCCGAGACCGACACCGATCGGAATTGACCAATTACCGCCGGCGGCTGCGCCGGGCGCTTGTGCGTAAACCGGTGAAGCGATCATCAGGACGACCGCCATCACCAGGAACAAAAAGGCAAACTTTCTCATGGTGTTTCTCCTTATATAAATGCCGCCCAGTGGGTGGTTGACGCAAGTCCTTGGGGACGGGGCCCTCACGCTGCCGGCTTGTTACTGCAAAACTCTTGTTACTGCAAAACCTGAGAGACGACCCAGGCTACGTCTCTACTACGAAATTTAGTGCTCTTCACTGACCGCCATGCCGAGATACACCAGCGTCAGCATGACAAAAATGAAGGTCTGCACCAGAGCTACGGCAAAGTGCAGGCTGAGGAACACCACAGGTACCAGTATCGGGATCAGCGAGAAGAACGCCAAGGTCACCAGGTCGCCGGCAAACATGTTGGCATACAAACGGACGGTGAGTGACAGAATGCGGGCAAAGTGGCTTACCACTTCGATCACAAACATGAGCGGCGCCAGCGCCCACACCGGTCCGATAAACTGCTTGATGTAATGAAAGCCGTGCGTGCGTAAGCCGTGGAAATGGTAATAAAAGAATGTAAGCACGGCGCAACCCAGCGGAACCACCGCGTTCGCGGTGGGCGATTCAAATCCGGGTATCAGCCCAAGCAGATTGCACACCAGAATGAAGAAGCCGATAGTGATGGCATAAGGCAGATAGCGTTCATAGCCATGGCCAATGATTCCATCAGCCTGGTCAGCAATAAATTCTTCCGTCATTTCAGCCGTATGTTGCAAGCCGCCGGGCTTCTCCACTGACAGGCTGGCGCGTATGGCGATAAAGAAGCCGAGCAGGAGCAGGGTAGCCAGGATCTGCATGGAAACCACATTGGTGATGGGCGCGTCGGGATGAACAGGATGTACGCCTACCAG
Source organism: Terriglobia bacterium (assembly GCA_963755365.1). Lineage (GTDB taxonomy): Bacteria > Acidobacteriota > Terriglobia > Terriglobales > Acidobacteriaceae > Angelobacter. The sequence goes on from CAVWJV010000002.1 coordinate 162,309, forward strand.
GTGCAGTAATGACGTGGCGAAACCGCCGAAGTAGTGGTTCAGAAATTCAGTAAATACGAGCTGCTCATGCATGTTTGGTCAGTGTTAAAGATCTCAGTATGAACTTTAAAGTTTGGGGGATTGGGTTTTCTTGGGACTGAAAAGCGCTTCATAAGCACCTTCAGACATCATGGCCAGGATGGGCAAAACCAGCCCGACAATGAAGCCCACACGCATCCCCGGATAACTTTTTAATATAACATACGCGGCTGCGATTACGGCGAAGTAGCGCACCGGAAAAGACTGTATTATCCAGAACCTGGAAGGCTTTTCGGATCCGGGAAGCACGCGCCGAACCAGCAATTCCGCACCCTGATTCAACCACATAAAATTAAGGCACGCGATCAGCGATCCCACCGCGACGCCAACGCCGGTATGCCGGTTCATGACCGCTGCGATGATGCTCGCGGTAACGCTCAGGACGATGGATGTCCGCAGGATACGGCGGTATGCACCGGATAGAAACGGGTCATCGGGAACGGCCTGCGAGGGGTCAGGATCGGAGGAAGTGGGATCGGCAGGCACATCAGATGGAGCAGTTTTTGGGGGCACGTCTTCAGGTGGCAAGTGGTTCATTGGTCCTTGCTCACGCCCATGATTCCGCGCATGAGTTCGATAAATCCAGCGATGGCGCCTACCACGAGCCCGACCAGTGTGATCCATTTGGTATGGAAATAGCGGTCAAGCGCGGCGCCAATCACCAAACCCACGACTACCGCGGCCGGCAAGACAAAACCCAGATGACTGTAGCGGCCAATCTGCCGCCAGACGTTCGGTTGTGGTTTATTGTTTTCCGGTTTCTCCGGAGGAAGGTCTGCCATGCGCCCAGTCTATATTATTGTCGCTGTCTTCATATTCTTGCGCTACGCGCCAAACCGCTTGCAATCGTCTATCAGACCCGTTTGTATTGTGCTGCTGTTGCCGCGGGCTCGCCGCGCGCACGTTGGCGTCGTCCTTCTGCGTCAGCTTATTGTCGCTTCGCTCCAAACCGTTGGAGAAGACCCTCGTCTGTACGACGTTTTGCATTCGTTAGCGATATCCTGGGTGCCCAGGTTTCTGGCGATCCTCTCTTAGAAACCTCTTTGGCAACTTCTTGCCCATTTCACCGTTATTCCGTAACTGAAACAAAACAAAGCATCTGCCCAATTTAGTCAATGACCTTAGTAATGCACGGGCAGTGTTCTTTAGGACTAGATTCGCCGCTACTTTGGGTATGATCTGTTTCGCCTCCACCCTAGTGCTTGCGTGGTGAAAATCTATGCAGGAAGAAACATTGACGACGACAGCCAGCACCCCCGCCGCTCCGCGTACAGACCGTCTTGAACTGGTGAAAGAACTGGTTCGAGGCAGTATCGGAGTTGTCCATAAAGCCCGCAGTCCGCAACTTGACCGCGTGACTGCTCTGCGCCAGTTCCAGGTGCCGCAGTGGCTGGATGACGTGAATGACCTTTTGCAACGCATCCTGGCCGAGGCACGCGCCGCCAGCGCCCTTGACCACGCGAATATCGGAAAGCTTTATACGTGTGGATACAAAGACTTCAATGTCTTTGTGACTGCGGAATTCATTGAAGGCCAGACGTTGCGTGAGTTGATGTCCGCGCGTACGCCTGACCTGAATGAAGTTGTGGCGATTACACGGCAGATCTGCGCCGGGCTTGATTACGCGGCTGAAAGAGGCGTCTACCATCACTTTCTGAATGTGTACAACATCAAGGTATTGCCCGGCAATGAAGTAAAGATTCTGGATTTTGGTCTGATCCATGACAAGAACCTGCTTTCACAGACCGGGACCAAGAAGCTGGACAATGAACCTTATCTTTCACCGGAACAGGTAAAGAACAAGATTCCTGATCGTGCGTCGAACATGTTCAGCCTGGCCACGATTGTGTATGAGTTGTTCACCACACGTAATCCATTCGCCGGAAAACATCTGGGTGAAGTGGACCGTGCCATCGGTGACGCGATGCCGCATCCGCTGAACGTGGCCAATGGTCGCGTGCCGGAAGCTGTTTCTCGCGTGGTGCTCAAAGCGATGTCAAAGAACCCCGCGGACCGCCATGCGAGCGGTGGGCAGTTTATGGCTGAGCTGGACCAGGCGATGCGGGAGCCGCGCATGCCGTCCAAGTCGGCCACTGGAGTTTTTACCGCAGTCGGAAACACAACGGGATCGTTCAAAGCTGTGGGTAACACCACGTCAAGAATTGCGGCGTCGCCTGTGACCACAAGATCGAACGTTCCAGTGCCGGCAACCACCAGCGCTGCGGTACGCAAGCCGGTAAGCGGCCCATCGAATCAATGGAAGGTTGTCGGCGGCATTGTTGCCGCGGTGGTTATTCTCGCCGCATTGGCCATGGTATTCCAGCGCAAGCCGGCAGATACCACGGACGCGGACACCGCAGCCGTGGCCACGCCCTCCACATCCAATGCCACGGAACCAGTAACTCAGCAGTCGGCGACGGTTGCCGCGACGGAACGCTCCGCGCGTGCAACTTCAGCTTCATCTTCGTCTACATCTAGCGGCAGATTCAGCCAGGGGAGAAGAGCCGCGCAGTTCGTAAACGGAGCAGGGGCAACACCGGTGGCAGCCGACGGACAAATCACCGTATCTGCTCTGCCATTGGGATCGATCATTGAAATTGAAGGACGCTCGGGACAATGGAAGTCGCCACAGACGGTTGGGCCACTGCCTCCTGGCACCTACAAAGTAACGGTGAGCAGCCCGGGATACGCTACGGAAGCGCGGAACATACAGGTTCTTCCCGGCAGCCGCGCTGTTATGGAAGTTCGCCTGGCGGCGTCAAAGGGATTTATCACGGTCAGCGGTACTCCTGCCGGAGCCAGCATTCTGGCTGATGGCAAAGACACAGGCCGGGTCACTCCGGCAGAGTTGATTCTTGACCCTGCGACACACACCATCACCGTACACAAACAGGGATACCTGGATGCCAGCAGCGATATGAAGCTTGCCGCAGGCCAGGCAATATCGTATTCGCCAACGCTGCTGGTGGCCGGACGCACCGACAATATCAGGATCGTAAACGGGAACAAGCTTTTTGGCGGCGGCAACGCGACGGCTGGAATGGCCAGAATCGAAATCAAGAGCGAGCCCAAAGGCGCGCAGGTGATTGTAAATGGCACTCCGCTGCAGAAGCAGACGCCGGTTGAGATCCAGGTTGAAGCCGGCAGCTATGACGTTACCTTGCAAAAAGACGGCTTCGCACCCATGCATGAGAGCGTGATTGTTGGCCAGGAAGACCGCGCGAGAATCACCAAAGTATTCACACGCTAATTTCATGTAACAAATAGGTTTTGTAACGACGGGGGAGCATTCCAAGAGCTGCGGACGGCGAACGATAGCCGTCCGCTTTTTTTCATTTGCCGGCTAGCCACGCCTGCTCAGGACACATACTCTGGAAACAAGTAGAATAGAAGAGCACACACAATTCTGATAGAGCAGGGAAAAACAACGGTTTGAATTCAGCTATCCGCAACATCGCCATTATTGCCCACGTTGACCACGGTAAAACCACGCTTGTAGATGCCATGCTGCGCCAGAGCGGCGCCTTCCGCGCCAATGAGGCCATGGTGGACCGTGTGATGGACTCCAATGACCTGGAGCGCGAACGGGGTATCACCATTCTGGCGAAGAATACCGCCATCTGGTATCACGACGTAAAAATCAACATTGTGGATACGCCCGGTCACAGCGATTTTGGCGGTGAAGTGGAACGCGCACTCAAGATGGTGGATGGCGTGATGTTACTGGTGGACGCCAGCGAAGGTCCTTTGCCCCAGACACGTTACGTGTTGAGCAAGGCGCTGGAAGCCGGCCTGCCGCCGATTGTGGTGATCAACAAGATTGATCGCCCGGACGCACGCGCACAGGAAGTGGTGAATGAGTTGTTCGATCTCTTCATTGACCTGGACGCGCGTGAAGACCAGCTTGACTTCCCTATTCTCTACACGAATGCCAAGCTCGGCACTGCCAGCAACGATGCTGCCGTGCCCGGAGAGAATCTTCAGCCACTATTTGAAGCCATCGTACAGACGATTCCTGCTTCCGGCGGCGATCCGGAAAATGCCCTGCAGATCCTGGTGGCAAACCTTGATTACAGTGACTATCTTGGCCGCCTTGCCATTGCAAGAGTTTTCAATGGCACGCTGCACACGGGAGAAGATTGCGGCATCGCCAAGCTGGACGGCACTGTACAAAAAGTAAAGATCACCAAGCTGTTTTCCTTCAGCGGGCTGAAGCGTGTGGACATCGACAAGACCGAATGCGGCGATATCGTGGCCATTGCCGGTGTGGAAGGCATCAACATCGGCGAGACAATCACAGACTTTGAGAATCCATCGCCACTGCCCCACATTGTCATCGATGAACCGACTATCGCCATGCAGTTCTCGGTGAATACGTCGCCCTTTTCCGGCCGTGAAGGACAGTACGTAACGTCGCGCAATCTGCGTGACCGTCTGCAAAAAGAATTGTTGACCAACGTGTCTTTGCGTGTGGAAGACAGCGGCGCCACTGATTCGTTCAAAGTACTTGGTCGCGGCGAACTTCAGCTCTCGATTCTGATCGAAACCATGCGGCGCGAAGGCTTCGAAATAGCCGTGGGCAAGCCGGAGATCGTGACCAAGCGTATTGATGGCAAGCTGATGGAGCCGCAGGAAAAACTGATGGTCGATATTCCCGACGCGTTTGTGGGCGTGATCATTGAAAAGCTGGGCCAGCGCAAGGGCCAGATGCTCAAGATGCACAACCACGGGTCCGGCCGCGTGCGCATTGAGTTCACCATTCCCAGCCGAGGCATGATCGGCCTGCGCTCTGAGCTACTCACAGACACGCGCGGAACGGTGATTATGAACTCGCTCTTTGACGGCTACACGGAATGGCTGGGCGAAATTCCTCATCGTATGACCGGCGCTCTGGTCTCCGATCGCAACGGCTCTTCAACGGCTTACGCACTTTGGAGCTTGCAGGAGCGCGGGGTCCTGTTTATCAACGCGGGCGTGGAACTTTATGAAGGCCAGATTGTGGGCGAGAATGCCCGCGAAGTTGATCTGGACGTGAATGCAGTCCGGGAAAAGAAGCTGACCAACATGCGTTCATCCAGCGCGGATGAAGCCATTCGGCTTGGTTCCCTTCAAGAATTTGACGCTGGAACAGGCCATTGAATTTGTCGCCGATGATGAACTGGTGGAAGTCACGCCCAAATCACTGCGTCTGCGTAAGAAGATACTGCAGGCGAATCGACGTCCGAAGAAGAATGCGGCCATGCCGGCGAATGCTCCGGCTTTAACCTAGTTTTAGCCGCGAATAAACGCGAATAAAACCGGGTGGCCGCATCCGGGGAAAACTAAATTCCGCTGTATGCTCGGAATCAAAACAAGAAAAACCCGCAGGCGAAGGCGCCTGCGCTCCACACTTTCCGTACGGCCATGAGTTTCTAGAAGGCTGTAGGGATCCATCGTTATGAATGGATAATCCCAAAGAAATCAGCGTTCATCTGCGCAAATCTGCGGCAAATTGTTTTAATTCGCGCAATTCGCGGCTACAGTAATCCAGCTCTTTCCCTTTCGTTTCCGGCAGAAACATCGCCATGAACATCGCCAGCAGAAACGATACGGCACAAAAAGAGAATGCCCATGACAGATCCCGAGACTGTGCCAGTCGTCCAATGGTATAAGGCGCCAGGGCGCTAAGCGTGCGGGCACCGTTGTAGGTAAAACCCAGAGCGCGTGAGCGTATGCGTGTGGGAAACAGCTCACTGCCAATCAATCCCGATCCGGAAAAGAATCCACTGCCAAAGAATGCGACCATGGCTCCCAGCACCATGATGGACCATTGCGAACGCGCAGCGGCGTAGATCGGCACCAGGATCGCCGCGCACAGCAGGTAGAAGATAAATGCTTTCCTGCGTCCGAATTTCTCCGCCACCCAGCCAAAGGTGATGTAGCCCGGAAACATCCCAATGAGGTTCAGCGTGACCAGAAGAGTGGTTGTCTGCATCAGGCCGAAACCGCGCCCTCCGCTGGCTACGGGAAGAGCAAGGTAGGGCGGGATCCATGAGAACAATCCCCACCATGCAAACAGGCCAAAGAAATTCAGCAAAAACAGAAATATGGTGCGCTTGCGTAACACCGGAGCAAAAATTTCACTGAACGGGGCCTTTTGTTCCTTGGCGGCATTCTTCTGTTCGCGCCACAACTCAGATTCAGGAACGCTCTTGCGGATCCACAGCGTCACCAGCGCGGGCAGGATTCCGACGAAAAATACGTACCGCCAGTTCTGCGTCGCCTTTAAAACGAATCCCGCGACGACCGCCGCCGCGGCATAGCCCCATGCCCACGAGCTTTGCACAATGGCAATCGCTTTGGCGCGCAAGTGCGTTGGCCATGTTTCCGCTACCAGAGTCGCGCCGGTATTCCACTCGCCGCCCATGCCTAATCCGAGCACGAAACGGAAAAACGCCAGCATGGGAATGGATGTTGATAGTCCCGAACCAAGCGAACACACCGAATAGGTAAGGATGCTGAGCATCAATGCTTTGGTGCGCCCGACCCGGTCAGCAATAAAGCCAAAAAGCACGCCTCCGATTCCCGATGCGAACAGGGTGAACGTGCTGAGCCAGCCGGCGCCGGCCTTGCTGATGCCGAATGCTGTCATCACGTGGGCGATCACCAGGCTGTAGAGCATCACGTCAAAGGCGTCCAGGGCCCAGCCTAGGGACGCGGCGAGCAGCGTGCGCTTCTGTGCGGACGTAACTTCTGAAAGCCTGATTTCCACGGTGGCCATTGCGGGTGGATTTTAACACGGGTTTTTGTTGCTTCGCTCCACACCGCAGCGGCATGGTTACAAATTGCATCCTCGGGGTCTTTCGACTACGTCGTCGCATGCGCTCCGACTCCGCTCGAGATGACAGAGAGGTAAACGCGGCCTGGGCGCGGTGCTCATTGATGGTGTCTCGTTACCTCAGTGGCTAAAGCCAACTCCTGAGCCGGCTCTACCGCAGGCATGAATGCCTGCTCCACCCCGTGGTACTGGACATACTCAATTGTCGCCAATAGTTGCAGATCAGGAGCGTTGCGGTTTCGGAATGCCTCGGGCAGCACTCGACGATTCAAACAACCCAAAATACCGCTTCGCCCGATTCACATCTTTACCAATCTGTTCTTTGAGTGCGTCGACGGAAGGGAACTTCATCTCCGCACGCCGCCATTGCAGGAAGGAAATCTCCACTTCCGTCTGCGCGGTAACTTCCAGAGGATGGAAATCCAGCAGGTGGGTCTCAATGGCAAATGAGTCTTCACCAAAAGTTGGGCGATTGCCGACGTTGGTGACGGAATTAAATGTTTCATTGCCCACACGCGTCCGCGTGAGATAAACGCCATTGCCGGGAACAAGCTCATCATAGCGGCTCAGGTTAATGGTGGGGACAGTGTATTTGTGGCCAAAGCCGCGTCCCCGGCCCGGCGTCGCGGTGATACTGAAGACGCGTTCCAGCAACCGGGCCGCACGGCTGACCTTGCCCTGGCCAATCAATGTGCGAATCTGGCTGCTGGAGACGGGAGTTCCTCGCATCATCATCACAGGATAAAGTTTCACGGCGAAGCCGAGCGCGTGTCCGAGTTCGGTGAGCGTCCGGGGTGTGCCTTCAGCTTTGTGGCCGAAATGAAAATTATCGCCTTCATGCACTTCGCGAGCGTGCAGGCGATCGACCAGGATGCCACGGGCAAATTCCTCCGCCGTGGTCATGGAGAAATCGCGCGTGAACGGAAGCACCAGCAGAGCGTCCAGGCCACTCTGTTCCAGCAGCTTCTCTTTGGCTGCCTGCGGCGTGATCAAACGGGGGGCAACTTCCGGGCGCAGGATCCTTACCGGATGGGGGTTGAATGTAACAGCGACAGCCTTGCTCCCCGATTCTTTCGCGCGGCGGACCACTTCCCTGAGCACATGCCGGTGGCCGCAATGAACGCCATCAAAGTTTCCTACAGATACGATGGTTGGGCGAAGATCAGCAGGCACTTCTTCCAGCGCACGAAATATCTTCATGCGATGTCAAACTCCAGCTTCAGGCCATCATGGGCCAGGCGTATGTTGTCCGGCAGTGTCCGGTTGGTTTCCTCGTGCGGAAGATCGTGGGAGATGTGGGTGAAAAACGCACGTTTTGGCTTTAGCTCATTCACCAGTCGCACGGAGTTGGCAACGGTAGAATGTGTGGGATGCGGCTTATGCCGAAGCGCGTCGAGAAACAGAATGTCCAGCCCGCGCAGGCGTTCCAGAGACGATTCAGGAATATCACTGAAGTCAGTGAGATATGCGGCCGAGCCAAAGCGGAAGCCATGGATTTCCGCTTCCCCGTGGATGACCTTTACGGGTTCAAATTCAACGCCGAATAATTGCACCGATCCATCGATGCGATTCATGCTCACGCGAGCAATGCCGCCAAACTTATATGTTGGATCAAAAATATAGCGGAAGATCGTCTCCATGGCTTCGGCCGTACTGTCATCAGCATAGAGAGGAATCTTGTCGGGATGGCGAAAGCTCAAAGGCCGCACGTCGTCGAGTCCCAAAATATGATCGGCGTGCGCATGGGTGTAGAGCACCGCATCAATGCGTTTGATCTTTTCGCGTATGGCCTGTTGACGGAAGTCAGGCGTGGTATCAATCAGCACGGTGCGGCCGTCATACCCCAGCATGATCGAGGGACGCGTGCGCGCGTCATGCGGATCACTGGATGTGCATACCCGGCAGTCACAGCCAATGGTAGGCACACCCATGGAGGTGCCGCTTCCCAGCACAGTGAGAGTTGCCTTCATTTTATTCCGGGAATTACTCCAGAAGGTGGAACAACTCCAGAAGGCGGATTGGCCGCGCGCGCAGCGATGGCATTGGTCAATTCAATCCATGCCATGCGCAGTTCAAAGAGAACATTCTGCAACAGCGTGTTTTCGCGATCGGTCAGGTTGCCCCTGGTCTTCTCCTGGAGCACGGTTACTGAATCAATGGTCTGGCGGGCGCCAATGACATCGATCTGCGCCTGTGTCTCACCTTCGGGCCGGACTGCGCCCATCTGGATGAGAGCGCTCATATAGAGCGATTCGATCACCTTCTCAAAGGTCATCTCCGGATAAACGCCCTGAGCGCCGAGCTTGGACTGGAAAATATCGTCCAGCTTTCTGGCGGAAGCTCGATACGCATCAATCTGCTCACGCTGCTCTTCAGCCGTGGGAGGCTCGGGCATCTCCTCGGCTGGGGCAGCCGCTTCCGGGTTGTCAACCAGCCGGGCCGATGATTCCGTTTCATCCACCTTCATGTCCACTGGCGCAACTGGCGGTGCTGGGGGTGGAGGCGCAGCCGGTTTCTCTTCTTCTGTCATCGCCACATCCGTGCGCTCACCCTCTGAACCAAATCTGCGGCGATCACTTACGATAAATTCCTGTTCCTGTTTTTTGCTCATTAGGTCCTCAATGACTTAGATTCAAACGGCAGGTCGACGATTCTTACGCGCTTCCCGCCCAGTTCCACAGTTCCCTGACCCGACACAGCTTCATGCCGGACATATCCCAGCCCGATGTTCTTTGCGCTGCCGTCTACGTTTATGTGCAGACTGCTTGTGACTTCAGCCAGGGTGCGGCCGTCAGCTTCAAACTTCCCCGGCGGTACCAGCGCATCACCAAAATCAAAGCCGGTAAATTTACGATGCACCTGGCCACGTGAGCGTATGCGCTCCACAATCTCCTGGCCGATATAGCATCCCTTGGTGAAACTAAGCGCCTGTATCTGGCCGGTTTCGTGCGGCAGGTCGCGATCGCGAATGTCCTGTCCGTATTGTGGGATGCCATGGAGGACACGCCACTGTTCCAGCGCTTCTGTTCCAACGGACTTCGCGCCGGACTGGTGAACGATGTTGAAAATACGCTCTGCATCCGTGAGCGCCCGACCAGAGCTCATACCAACCGGGCTTCTGCTCGCCACCACGAATGATCCGGCATAGTACGCCGCCGGCATTCAGGTCGCGAATCTCCAGTGGCTCCATGCCGCTTACGTCGAAACCAGCTTTGCTGAGAACCTCCGCCGAATGCGGTCCACACACGCCAACGACTGAAAAGAGCTCACGCGCATCGGCCAGCTCAACCTTATCCATAATGATGTAACGTTTCATGGAGGTAAGCAGCGACTCAATCTGGCTACGGTCAGTCTCCAGCAACAGGGACTCACCCAGGTTGTAGATGGTCATGTCACCCAGGATGCGTCCCTGAGCATTCAGCACAAATGCATAAACACCGCGATTTGGAGCAAGATCACGAACATTGTTCGTGGTCATGTTATGGAGCCATCGGGTGCGATCTTTGCCGCCGGCGGTGATCAACCCTCGCCAGCCAAGGTGAAAGACTCCAGCGCCAGAGCGCAATGCAGCCAGTTCGGAGGCGGTGTCACCGTAGGTAAGTGGGGCGTCCACACCGTTGTAATGCCCCACCGCGATACGCGCAGCAGAGCCGGTATTGAGATCAATCTGTGCCATAAGCCAACCTTTGATTATAGCCAAGGTTGCGGTAAAGAATGATCGACCACTTAGCAACTTTGCAACCGTAGGGATCCCTCGCTGCGCTCGGGATGAAGAAAAAGCCTACTGGTGGCTGCCCAGTTGTTTACCGAAGAACTCCGCCGTGGCACGATAGCCCTTGACCCAGCTTTTCCAGAGAAGGAAGTCATGGATCTCGTCAGGAAAAATCAGCTCTTCAAATTGCACGTTCTGTTTGCCCAGCCGCTGGGCCAGATCAGTGGTCTGCTGGAATGGGACGTTGCGATCATCGTCACCATGGATCAAGAGCACGGGAGATTTCCATTTATCAACTGAAGCAACGGCCGAGGATTCATAAGCCAGCTTTAAGGCTTCTTTATAGTCAGGAGCCGACTCAGCACCGGCAATGTCAAGGCGCAACAAGGTTGACCAGTCATGCACGCCGTGAAAGTCAACGCCGGCGGCAAAAATATCAGAGTTGCGGGCAAGGGCCAGCGCGGTAAGCAAGCCGCCGTAGGACCCGCCCCAGATGCCGATGCGCTTGCGATCGACAGAGTCCAGGCCCTGGAGATATTTTGCTGCTGCCAGCACGTCTTTATATTCTGACGCGCCGCGCCAGGTGGCGTTGGCCGGACGCCGGAAGGCCGCTCCATACATGACACCCAGGCGATAGTTGACGGCGAGCACGGTGTAGCCGAGGCTGGCCAGATACTGATTTTCAGCATAGGCATTGTGGTAGTAGTACATGTAATGAAAGCCAAGCATCATCTGCCGCGGCGGGCCACCGTGAGCAAAAATCAAAGCAGGGCCTGCGCCGGCAGGCTTGTTGCGACCCACAAAAAGCTGTCCGTGGATTTCCAGACCATCGTCACTTTTGAAGGTGACTTGCCGGGGTTCAACCAGCTGGTCTGAAGGAAAGTCTGCTGGAAGCGCGCTTTTGGCGATCATGTCGCGACCATTCTCCGTAAGGCGATAGGGCATGGCAGGCGTTGTGCCGCTGGATCCAAGACACACAATGACGCCGTTAACCAGGGGCACCGGCAGCCATTCAATGGTTGCGCCTTTGCTCACAGCCTTGGGCGCAAAGCCGTTGGTGCTTACCCGCCAGATATGGCGGCGGTCAACATCGTTCTGGTTGGAGGTATAGAAGATGTCATTTTTATCGGGGGAAAGAGTCACGTCTTCCACGTCAAATTCGCCGGGCGTGAGAAGAGTGGCGTCTCCTGCCTGAACGCTAACGGTGTACAGATGATTGCGGCCATCGTGCTCTGAGCAGAATACGATGCGTCCGCCAACGCCGAATTTGAATGACTGCGTGGCATACGGCGGCAGTGAGTCCTTCATGGTGTTGCCGCTCTTCCACAGACGGCGGGAGATGCCGGCGTCGGCATTGGCAAGCCATATAGACCATGGCACGGGCGGTTGCGGGATCAATGGCTGATGGGCTTCAGCACCGCCGGTCTTCAGATAAGCGATCTGACGGCCGTCATTGGACCAGCGGGGAGCGAAATCGTGGTCAACGGTGGGAGCGATGTAGTGCACCTTGTCTTCGGCGAGGTTATAGACGGCGATGAAGCTATGATCGCCACGGTTGGATCTGAACGCGATACGTGTGCCGTCAGGCGACCACTGCTGTTCGGATTCGCTGCCACGAAGCTCTGTGAGCTGGTGCGCAGGCTTATCCCCTGCCACTGGAGCGATCCACAAATGATGTTTAGCGCCGACCCACACGGCCCACAGTCCGTCCGGTGAGAGCTCAATATCTTCACAATCTTCTTCATCGCAACCCATATCACCAAGCAGACGCGGCTTCCCTGTTTCCACGTCAACGGCCCAGACCTGCTGTTTGGGCTCTTTGGTATCGGTGCCGGGATTAGCGACGTGACCCTCACGGTTGATCTCTGATCCGCGGGCGTAGACGACAATCTTGCCATCCGGGGTGAGCGTGGGACTGAAGATGTCCTGACCGTTGTCACCCTGATAGTGCGTTACCTGACGGCCTTCGAAGGCGGGCGCATCGGCGATCCATATGTTGCGTTCACCTTTGGCGTCAAATACCCAGACAATGCGTGGAGCCTTTTCAGCGGCAGTGAGGCTCGTTGGGAAAGGCGACGACATCACCTGTTCGAGCGTGAAGGAAGGCTTTTGCGCGACGGCGGAGATGGAGAATACGAGAATCAGGGAATAGAGGAGCTTCATAGGCGGACAATGATACAGCAGAAGATTTGCAATTTGTGATTAGTGATTGGTGATTTGTGATTGGTAATTAGCGATTTATGATTTGTGCGCTAAGATCATCCACCACAAGCATTCGCGCAGATTATAGGGTTCCCTCGCTACGCTCGGGATAACAAGCAAAGAAAAACCCGCAGGCGAGGGCGCCTGCGCTCCCACATTCGTGCTAACTTTAAAATTCTCGGCACAGCATGGTTCCCTCGCTGCGCTCGGGATAAACAACAGAGCTGCGCTCGGGACTAAAAACAAACATACGATTTGAAATGCCATCATCGCATGCATTACCCTTGAGAGCAGTAATGCCTATGAAAAACTTTGCTGTTCCACGCCTGATTGCCTTGTTTCTCTTTGTATCCACGCTCACGCTGACGATAGCCACTTTTTCCGTCCCGGCCCAAGCACAAGATGTAGCTTCGTTTGAGAAGCGGATCACGGTCAAGAAACTTGCCAACGGCATGACGGTGATCATCATGGAGCGTCCGGAAGCGCCGGTGTTTTCTTTCTACACGCATGTGGACGCCGGGTCCGCGCAGGAAGTCCAGGGGATCACCGGCCTGGCGCACATGTTTGAGCATATGGCCTTCAAGGGCACGGACAAGATTGGCACTACGAATTATCCGGCCGAGAAAGCGGCGCTCGCCAAAGTGGAAAAGACCTATGCGGCCTATCAGATGGAAAACGAGAAGGAAGTTGGTCGCGATCCGAAAAAAGTTGAACAGCTTTCCGCGGCTTGGAAGGCAGCGATTGAAGACGCGAACCAGTATGTGATCCCCAACCAGTTTGGCGAAATTGTGGAGAGCCAGGGCGGAGTGGGGCTGAACGCGAATACCGATCTGGATGAGACGCTCTATTACTATTCATTCCCGGAGAACCGGCTGGAGTTGTGGGCGTATCTGGAATCGGAACGATTGCTTCATCCCGTGATGCGCGAGTTTTACAAGGAACGCGACGTGGTGATGGAAGAGCGGCGCATGCGCACGGACAGCTCTCCACAGGGGCGGCTGCTGGAGCAGTTTCTGGCTGCGGCATTTGTGGCGCATCCCTATGGACGTCCTGTAGTGGGATGGCCGTCTGATCTCATGGCATTCTCAGCCACCGACGCGCAGAATTTCTTCAACAAATATTACGTGCCAGCCAACGTGACCATTGCTGTTGTAGGCGATGTGAAAGCGGCAACCGCCCTGCCCATCATTGAGAAATATTTTGGGCGAATACCAGCCGGGCCGGAACCGGAGCCGCTGCGAACAAAGGAACCGCCGCAGCGATCAGACCGTGAGGTGATTCTGCACGATAAAAGCCAGCCACTCTACATCGAGGGCTATCACCGGCCTAATTATCGCGATCCGGATGACGCGGTTTATGACGTGCTGTCCGACCTTCTATCCAAGGGACGCACCTCGCGGCTGTATCGCGCAATGGTACGCGACAAGCAGGTAGCATTGGCCGCGCAGGGCGGCAGCTATCCGGGAAACAAATATCCAAGCCTTTTCTATTTCTTTGCCGTTCCGAGTCAGGGACATTCGGCGGACGAAATGGCGGCCCCCATCCATGAAGAAATTGAAAAGCTGAAGACCCAGGATGTGAGTGACGATGAGTTGCAGTCAATCAAGACGCGGGCCAAGGCAGATTTGATCCGGGGACTGGGAGACAATCAGGGACTGGCTTCACAGTTGGGCGAGTATCAAGCTTTGTATGGCGACTGGCGTGAGCTGTTCCATCAGATTGACCGGATCGACAAGGTCAGCAAAGCGGACCTGCGCCGTGTGGCCAATAAGATCTTTACTGAAGATAACCGGACGGTTGGGCTGATGGAGACCGCCAAGCCGAAAGCCACGGATGCGGCGCAACCGAAAGGCGGCCAGCAATGAACAGCTTGAAGATGAACCGCATCGTTTCAACCAGCTCTGACATTTGGGCTGGCAATATCGGCGGCAATGGCGCAATCGGCGAAACCACAATCAACACCAAAATCGAGTACTGCTAACAAGCCTGCGGCGAGTGGGCAGAGTGCCTCGGGCGTTCCGAGTAACTGGAATAAAGTGCCAATTCCGACTCTGCATGAATTCAAGCCGCAGGAGCCGCGCCGGGTGGAGTTCCCCAACGGCCTGGTGGTTTTTTTACAGGAAGATCACGAGCTGCCGGTGATCAATGGTTTCATACGCGTGCGTGGCGGATCGCGTGATGAACCTGCCGCTAAAGTGGGTATGGCCAGCATTTACGGCGAGGTCTGGCGCATCGGCGGTACCACGTCAAAGACAGGCGATCAGTTGGATGACTTTCTGGAGTCTCGCGCCGCGCGGGTAGAGACATCCGGAGCGCTTGATTCCACGGTGCTGAGCTGGTCATCACTGAAGGAGGATTTTGGCCAGGTATTTCCTGTGATTGTTGATCTGCTGGAGCATCCGGAATTCCGTCAAGACAAGATCAATCTGGCCAAAAAGCAGCTTGGCGATGTGATTTCGCGACGCAATGATGACATCGACGAGATCACCGGGCGCGAATCAGCCAAGCTGGGCTATGGCAGTGACAATCCCTATGCGCGTACAGCCGAATATCAGACGGTGGACGCCATTACGCGTGAAGATCTGATCGACTGGCACCAGCGCACGGTTGTCCCGAACAACATGATGGTGGGCATTGCCGGAGACTTTGATTCCGCGGCGATGGAGAAGATGCTACGCGATACTCTGGGCAGGCTCCCCAAAGGCACTCCAATGCCGAAGTCCAACATCGCCTTCCGCGAGCCTAAGCCGGGAATTTATTTCGTGGAGAAAGATGACGTAAACCAGAGCGAGATCAGCATGATCGACCTGGGAATCGACCGGCGAAACCCCGACTACTATGCTCTAGTGGCGATGAATGAAATCTTTGGCGGCGGCTTTTCATCGCGACTCTTCGCCAACATTCGCACCAAGGAGGGCCTGGCTTATTCGGTTGGCGGAGGCGTGGGTTCCGCGTTTGACCATCCGGGACTGGTTCATATTTCCATGGGTACGCAGAGCAGCAACACGGCCAAAGCAATTGAAGCGCTGAACAAGGAGATCGCCAGCATGATCAAGGGCGGAGTGACGGAGACGGAGTTGAAGAAAGGCAAAGACTCAATCCTGAACTCTTTTATCTTTGAATTTGACTCCAAGGAGAAAGTGCTGGCGGAAAGGATGCGCTATGAGTTCTACGGTTATCCTGCGGATTTTCTGGAACAGTTCCGTGCAGGGATCGAGAAGGTGACGCCGGCAGACGTGGACCGCGTGGCCAAGAAATATCTGCATCCGGAAAAGCTGGCGATCCTGGTGATTGGAAATTCCAAGGATTTTGACAAAGATCTGAAGACTTTTGGGAATGTAACGCCGGTGGATATTGCCATTCCACCGAAGAAGCCGGGGAGTTAGTGTTAGCTGGGACGGGCCCAAACGACAAGGCTCAGTGGCTGAAGCCACAATTCTTCGGCACTTCAACGCAGGCATAAATGCCTGCTCGGCGCTTATTTCTGTCGCTTTCGCTCCAACCGCTTTAAGATTGTTTCCTTGTGGGTGTTTCTGACGTGCCCTGGTGCAGCGGGCTCGGCGCGTGGACGGCCTCGCCCTGATTCAGTTGCGAAAGTCAGCGGCATTACCTAACCTCAGCGGCTAAAGCCGATAACTATTCGCGCTGTGACCGCGGGCATCAATGAATGCCTGCTCCATCGGGTGATAATCAAGAACAACTTAGATAACGACGAAATCACGCCCGGTACATCCCTCAGGGGCTAAAGCCCTGAACCTCTTCCGTCTTCTACCGCAGGCATAAATGCCTGCTCCACCCCGTGAGTACCGGCGTGTTTCACGAGGCATCCGTGGAGATTGTAGGGCTCCCCTCGCTGCGCTCGGGATAAAGAATAAAAAAGGGGCGAACCAATAAACGGTCCGCCCTCTGGTTTGGTGCGAATTGGTTAGAAGCGCACGTGGAATGATAGTTGGAGTTTACGCGGACCGATGCCGTTGGGATCAACAGCAGCCGGATCGCCAAGCCCGCCGAATACGGGGTTGAGGAAGTCCGAGCTGATTTTGCCGTTTTGCAGGTCACTCAGATGCAACGTCTGTCCGCTGCTGCCGGCGTAGGTGCCATTGGGTCGCATGCAAGTCTTGCAGGTGAAGAAATCAGGCGCTACACCCGTGATGTTTCCATCGGCATCCCTGTTAACGGACGGGCCGAGCACGCTGAGCACGTCATTGCTGTTGAATGAGCCCCAGTTTGAGTGATTGAAAACGTTGAAGGCGTCAAAGCGAAGTTCGAGCTTAACGTTCTCATGCACGGTGAAGGATTTGTAAAGAGAAGCGTCGAAGCGGACGAAAGGCGATCCGCGGCCGGCATCTCTTTCCACGTTGCCGCTGGCCAGCTTGAAGTCAACAGCCTGGCCGGTAATCGCGTCGATGGCACCGCTGCTGGCTACGGGAGCCAGGAAGGTGTTTTGAATCGATGCGCACTGCGCCGGGGCAAATCCGCCTGCGATACAGGAGGCTACTGCACCAGGGCCGAATAATGCGTTGGCGCCGTCAAAGGAGGCGATGCCAGCGGTTGTAACCGATCCATCCGGCAGAACGCTGGGACGTTGTTGTGTTTCGCTACCTGCACCGAAGAACCTGGCGCTGCTATTGAATCCAGAGGTACCGGTTGAGAGTGGATAGGGGCGTCCGGATTGGATTTGACCAAGCCAGCTCAGTCCCAGGTTGTTGGCCACCCATCCCATAAAATGGTTGTCCACGACGTGACCGCTATCGAGGACCACGCTCATGTTCACCGCGTGGCGAACATCGTTGAACGCGGGACCGAGTTCCGGACGGATGTTGACAAAATCGGCCGGCTCAGAAAGACCGAAGAAGTCTTCGCCGGAAGTAAGTGCATGGGACCAGGTATAGCTAGCGTTGAACTGGACGTGATTGGACATGGTCTTCTCCGCGCTGACGACCAGTCCGTTGTAGTGAGAGGTACGGGAGTTCTCATTCGTGCGAATCGCGGTGAACTGTGGATTTGGACGATCTCCGAAGAAGAAGAATCCCGCGTGCGCCGGATCAGGCAGTATCGGCGGCGCGTTCACATCACGCTCACCGAACAACCCGAATCCGAACTGACCAATGTATGACAGACCACCTTTCAGAGTCTTGCTGAACTCGTGTTCAATGCCGACGTTGACCATCCGAATTTCCGGATTTCGCAGGTTTGGCGCAATCGGACGGACGCGGCCAAAGCCACTGGCCCCGCCGATGGTGGGTGCAAATGGCGCAAGAAGCGCGGGATTGGGAGCATTGGGGAAGGCGTTCAAAACGGCCTGCCCGGCAGGCGTGGAACCGTCAATGGTCACGGTGTTGAGCGTGGTGCCGTCAAAGTTGAGCGAATCAAGCACTACGTTGTTGAAAGCAAGCTGGGTGGTTTCGGCAAAGCCCGCGCGGATCAACGTTTTCTCCCAGGGAGAGTAGGTGAAGCCAATACGAGGCTGGAAGTTATTGGGGTCAGACGAGCAAGCGGAAACCACGCCGTTGCCCTGGAAACAAGTCCCGTTCGGGCCGGGAATTTTTCCGCCTTTGAAAGCGCCCGCCTCAAAGTCATACCGCAGCCCGTAGTTCGCGGTCAGCTTGCTGGTGATCTTCCACGTGTCCTGCAGGTAAACGCCGTAGATGTTGTCTTTGGACGTGACCTCGCCCGGCCCAAATGCCACTGTGAAACTGGAGGGCTGGTTGGCGCTGTCCAGCAGATACTGTCCGAAGTGGAACTGCGGGAAGAGCGAATTCCAGGGATAGTAGCTGATGTTGAACCCGCTCTTGACGGTGTGCCGGCCATGTGACCAAGTAAGGTTGTCAATGTACTGATATCGTTTCTGCAAGCCGCCCTGAGGACAGCAGAAATTAGCGCCCGTCTGTGTGCCGTCCGGATGGATGACGCCAGGAGCGGAGGTGTTATCGGCTATGTTATTGACGAAGCGAGTGAATACAAAACGCGCTTCGTTGACCAGGTTCGGCGTGACCGACATGACGTCGCCGACGTTCAGGTTGACATTGTTCGTGGTGCTGCTGGTGAGATCGTCAGGCGTCACGTTTAAACCAGTCTGTACGATCACATTGCTGGAGCGGAAGCGGTCAACTGCATAGCGGGCGGTGAGATTGTTGTTGTCTGAGATCTTGTAGTCAATCTTGCCTGCATAGAGCAGGTTGTTATTGGGTGACTGAACGGTGGTAGAACCTCCGAACGGAGTCAGTGTGAGCGGCACGCCTTGCTGGCTCAGATCATAACTGGCGAACCAGAACAACCTGTCCTTGATAAATGGGCCGCCAACGGTAAATCCGTATTCCTTGCGATGAAAAGGAGCGCGAGCGCAGCCTGAGATGTCAGCGGTGCCAACGGCACTGGCCGGGCAGCGAGTTTCGCCCGCCGGAATCAAGCCGGTGGCCGGATCGAGAAATCCATTGTTATAAAACGGATCAGAGGAGGCAAGGTTACGCCCACGGAAATACATGTGACCTTCGCCATGCAGTCCGTTGGTTCCGGACTTGGTGACCACGTTCATCACCAGGCCGCTCGCCTGGCCATATTCAGCGTTGTAATTGTTGGTGATGACCTGAAATTCCCGGACTTCATCCACCGATGCGCCGGTACCGTCACGACCGGAAACGAGCTGGTCAGTGATATTGGCGCCATCCACGTTATAAAGATTGCCGCGATTATTAATTGATCCCGGAGCGATCAGATCAGTCGTTAAACCGCTGGTATCCGCTTTGACGCCAGGAGCCGCCAAGGCAAGCTGTGCATAATCATTGACGCCGCCGGCTGCGCCGGCAATCGTCGGAAGGCGTTCCAAATCGAAACTGGTGATCGATGTGGAAACATCTGTTCTGGTGGTTTCAAGCAGTGGCGCCACGGTTGTGACCTCTATACTCTCGGTTGAACCGGCCACATTCATTTTGAATGCGAGATCTTTCTGATCACCCAGGTTAAGCAGGACATCTTTCACGCTTCCGGGGGAGAAGCCCTTGGCGTCCACGTTGACGGTGTACGTGCCGGGCGGGAGGTTGGGAATTACATAGTTACCGGTGGAGGTGGTCTTGGCAATGCGGCTGATGCCGGTGCCCTGATTGGTGGCTGTTACTTTTGCGTCAGACACAACGGCGCCTTGAGGATCGACGACTGTTCCCACGATGGTTGCTGATGCAGCACTCTGTGCGATGGCCGGAACACTGACCATACAACACAAAAGAGCAAGGAAGAAGAGGATCGCAAAATGTTTCATGGGGGAGGATCTCCTTGTGCCCAAGCCGGGAAGGTCAAGGCAAGAAGTGCAAGAGGGCCCCAAGAACGGCTACATACGCCAGATACCCGGCTTTCAGGCGAGAAACATTTTACATCGCTTTAATAAACTTAACATCTCTAAACGTTCTGAATATATCGATTGTGGCTGTTGAACACACGCCGAGGCGGCCATTTGGGCATTGACCAGAGCTGCAGTGTCACATGAAAAATCATTAATGTGGCGAATTAAGGTTTGCTCTAGCGGCGCTTGCCTTGCAAATGATTGGTTAAATACGAAGCAAGTCTCAGGGGCGGATGGAGATACGCGTTTTTCAGTTCGGGATCTAAGTCTGCGCCGTAACGGCGTTTGACTTCGAGTTGACAGAGAGTTTTGAGCAACCAGTAAATCGGTCCTCACAAAAAACAATTGTTCGCCTTTGCTCCTCAATTTAGATATCAGGCAATCACGATAAAAGATCGCCGAACGCATTCTCGTTTGTGACCAAGACTTTGTCTTTTTCCTAAAACGGACCATTACTTTAGTCACTGCTCAGCGGATGCCGGCTCTGACTTTAGCGCAAATTTCTGTTGCCGGTTTTCTTCCCTGTTTCTTTGGGTTTTATACCCAGATCTCCTGCATGTGTGCGACGCGGCGCGTGCGCTTACCAGTTGTTCATGACCCATCGGTACTGTGGCCTAGGGGATAGCACTGAACGAATGTACCAGTGGTTACGTTGACAATGGTTCAGCAGTTGATATATTCGCGACTCGAGAGGCAACAGACCCATGAACAATATTTATGACGCGATTAAAGAGAAAGAAAACCAGATCGCGATCTACCAGGCACAAATTTCAGGCTTACAGGCGGAAATTGAAGCACTCCGCGTAGCAGCCAGGATCCTTGAAGGCGGACCAGGCGCAGTAGAAGCGCCGCGTCCTGTTGCAGTCCAGAGCCCTGTGGCAGTGGCTGCACCGAATGGCGCGGACAAGACCAAGCGCGTTTGGCCGTAGACAAAATTTCCAATCGCCACAAGCGTCCCCTCATTCCCCGAGCGCGGCCGGCGATCACAGAGCAACACGGACGAAAATCCCTTGCTCACCAAATTCTGCGCAGTATTTTTTTGATGTAGCAGCAGGCCGCAGCGATGCGGCGACGAAGTAGCCACTTCCGGGTGTTTGCACGACAAGAAGACAGGTTTTGTGGCGCATGTTGCAAACCATGTGCCGCAGGTGATACGGAGAAAAAAGATTGCAGGACGGCGCAACCATGGCAACGCAACCAACTGAGACCAGCAAGCCGAGGCTTCGCGGGAATGGCGATGAACTGACAGTCATCGCACAGCGCGCACAAGCCTTCACCAACGCATCCGGCACGGCCATCGCACTGAGCGAAGGCAATGTCGACGAAATTGTCTGCCGCGCCCGCAGCGGATCGGCCTCCCCTGAAGTAGGCGCCGCGCTGCGCGTGGAAGGCTCATTTACCGGACTCTGCATACAGACAGGCAAAGAACTACGCTGTGACGATGCGGAAACCGACACACGAGTTGATACCGCAGCGATCCGCGCCCTGGGCATCCGTTCGATGGTGGTAACACCCATCCGCGAGGACAACCGGGTGATTGGCGTGCTCGCATGTTTTGCGCCTACGGCCCATGCATTCACCATCACGCACGTGGCGGTGCTGAAAACCATGGCCGACCAGATCGGCGTTCTGCTGCAGAAAGAAAAACGCAATCGCGAAGAAGGTATTACGCCGGAAGTGCAGCCGACACAGTCCAAACCGATGGCATCAGTGCCGGTTTCGCTGCCACCACCTGTTGTGATCAAATCCGCAGTCGCAGCAGCACCGGCACGAGGACCCATTCCGGTAGTGAAAGCAGAGCCGGCGCGGGCGTCGGCGAGCGTCGTCCTCGCGCGGAACGAAAAGGAAAAGCCGGAGATTCGCCCTGCCTTCGGAACATCTTGACGCCATGACCGAGCCGAAGTCAGGCGGCAACCCAAAGATGCTGGGCATTGTGGCGCTGATGGTTGTGCTAGTTGCCGGCGGCAGCTTCTATTTCCTGAAAGTGAAGAAGTCAACGCCCACGCAGCAGGCGGCGAACACGTTGCCAGGGGCACAGCCGGTTGCTAACGGAAGCAGTGAAGGTCTGAATGCAACCGCAAACGGCTCACAAGTAATCTCGACTGGGACTGTGGCAACGCCAGCCCCGACCGCAACAAACACCAGGAGTTCCGAAACTGGCAGGGTTGCCGCGGAAACAGCTCGCGCCAGCGAAAGGAAGCCGGTTGAGAAACCGAATCCCTCAGCGAAGAATGCTGACCGCGTAATTGCAGAAGATCTGCCTCCGCAAAAGCCGGCAACTGTAACGCTGGGTGGCGGACAGTCACACATCCCAACATCTAACGCATCTTTACAGCAGGCCGACGTGTCTGCCAACCTGACGATGCCGGGTAACAATGCGAGTGGAGCGCTGTCCGCGCTGGCTCGCCCGGTAAGTTCATCGGCACCGTCAGTTGCGCAGTCCGAGCTTGAACCCATGAAAGTGTTGAAGACCGTTCAGCCGATTTATCCCCCCATTGCCAAAGTTCGCCGCCTGAGCGGCCCGGTGCTGGTGGAAGTAAAAGTCGGGAAGGATGGACGCGTCAGCAATCCGAAATTCATCAGCGGACAACCTGTGTTTCGTGACGCCGCCTTTGACGCCGTGAAACAGTGGGTGTTCAAACCAGCCTTTCTGAATGGCCAGCCGATTGAACAGACCACTCAGATCAAGGTCGTGTTTAATCCACAGTAAAATTTGCTTGAACAAACACATAAAGGCCCGTCTGCTATAGACGGGCTTTACCTTTTTCTGGCGCGGATTTCAATTCTTGCGCTTCGCGCAAACCGCCGAAGAATAAATCTCGTGGTTGCGGTAGATAGGCTCCTGTTGCAGCGGGCTGACGGCGCGTGGCCGGCCGCAGCCCTTATCGTCTTTTCCGGCACTTCGCGCAAACCGCTTGAGTGCGATTTTCGTGGCTGAGTTTCACGGGCTCTTCAATTCTTGCGCTTCGCGCAAAACCGCCGAAGAATAAATCTCGTGGTTGCGGTAGATAGGCTCCTGTTGCAGCGGGCTGACGGCGCGTGGACGGCCTCAGCCCTTATCGTCTTTTCCGGCACTTCGCGCAAACCGCTTGAAGTGCGATTTTCGTGGCTGGGGTTCACGGGCTCTTCAATTCTGGCGCTTCGCGCAAAACCGCCGAAGAATAAATCTCGTGGTTGCGGTAGATAGGCTCCTGTTGCAGCGGGCTCGCCGCGCGTGGACGGCGCGAGCCCATAATGGGTAGCATTACCCTCGCTTCGCGTAAGGAGAGTCATCGCATGAAATCCACAAGAATCATTTTGTTAATGGCGCTATGCATTTCTACGGCGGCTGGGTTGTCGCAGGACGGTAAGAGCCCCGCTACTGCGCCGGCACCGAAGACTCCAGACATTGCCGCGGCCGTTGACCAGGAGATCCGCACCATTGAAAAGCAGGTGGTGGAAGCGGCGGAAGCCATGCCGGAAGACAAATTCAATTTCACACCTGAAGGATTGCAGCTGCCGGGCAGTGACTATAAAGGTGTGCGCACCTTTGCATTGCAGGTCAAGCATGTGGCCGCGTCAAACTATATCCTGTGGTCAGCGCTTACGGGCGATAAGTTTCCAAAAGACTACCTGGGCGGAAACGGCCCCGAAGCGTTAAAGACGAAGGCAGAGATCATCGCGTTCCTGAAAGATTCCTTTGCCCAGGGCCACAAAGCCGCGGCCACGCTCACGGTTGAGAATATGCTGCAGATTCCGGAACACAGAACTTCCTCTCGGCTGCACCTGGCCACGTTTGCCGTCGCCCATGCGTTTGATCATTATGGGCAGATGGTGGAGTATCTGCGGATGAACGGGATCGTTCCGCCCGCAAGCCAGAAACCAGCAAAATGAACCCAAGGCGTCATCGATTAGCCAACGACGATTAGCCAGAGACGTTATCTGTTTCCCGACAATTTTCTATGCCGGCGCGGGCTGCCGCGTATTTGCCTTCGTTCTGGCACGACTGACGACCCATGTGGTCAGACGGTACGCGAGCAAGACGGAGAGAATGGCGCCGTAGGTAAGAGGCCTGCGAAGATCGGCTTTGACCAGCCATATGAAATGGACGACCCCTGCCGCGGCGCTGAGGTAGATCAGGCGATGGAGTTTCTGCCAGCGTTTGCCACCCAGTCGACGGATCCAGCCCGTAGTGGAGGTGATAGCCAAGGGCAACATGCTTGCCCAGGCGGTCATACCAGCGGTGATGAATTTGCGTTTGGCGATGTCATGGAGCATGGCCGGTACGTCAAAGGATTTGTCGAGCCAGACATAGGTCATCAGATGCAGTGATCCGTAAAAGAACGCGAACAGCCCAAGCATGCGGCGGAACTTGATAAGCCACGGCATCCCGGCGAGTTTGCGAACCGGTGTGACCGACAGTGTGATGAGCAGGAAGGTGAGCGTCCACTTGCCGGTGGAACGCGTGATGACGTCTACAGGGTTGGCGCCGAGATTCTGCTGCACGAGTTTCCAAACGAGTGTCACCAGCGGCCCAAGGCAAATGAGAAAGACCAGAGGCTTGAGAGCGAAGCGCAACGTTTTGTCCGGGATGGAGATCACACAGCATCCTCAGGGCTGAAGCCCCATTTCATGTTTGTTTTTCCCACACGTGTTAAGGCGGCCCCACCCTGCGGCACGAGAGAGATCTTATTCTCGCCAATTAAAAATCTTTCCGCAGGTCCATTCCGTTGTACAGGCTGGCCACCTGATCGCCATAGCCATTGAACATCTGCGTGGGGTGCTTGGGCGCGAAGACGCTGTCGCCGATGCGGCGCTCGGTTTTCTGGCTCCAGCGCGGATGATCGACATTGGGATTAACGTTGGAATAGAAACCGTATTCGTTGGACGCCATGATGTTCCAGGTGGTGGGCGGCATTTTGTCAACGAACTTTACTTTCACAATCGCCTTGATACCTTTGAAGCCGTATTTCCAGGGCACCACCAGGCGCAAGGGTGCACCATCGACGTTAGGAAGGATTTCATCATAGAGTCCGACGGCAAGAATGGTGAGCGGATGCATGGCTTCGTCCATGCGCAGTCCTTCCACGTAGGGCCACTGCAGTACGTCTCGCTTCTGGTTCGGCATCTGGTCCGGAGCCATGATGGTTTCAAATGCTACGAATTTGGCACTGGGCAGAGGATCAGCCTGCTTGATCAGCGCCGACAGAGGAATACCAACCCACGGAATCACCATGGACCAGCCTTCCACACAGCGATGGCGATAAATACGCTCTTCGAGCGGAGCGATTTTCAGAATGGCATCGACGTCAATCTTGCGCGGCTTCCTGACGAGACCGTCAATCGAGACGGTCCAGGGCCGGGTGCGAAAATTCCTGGCCAGGCCTGCGGGTTCATATTTGTCCGTGCTGAATTCGTAATAATTGTTGTAATTCGTAATGTCTTTCAGCGTGTTGGGTTTTTCCGTGGTGCTGTACTGGCTCTTGACGATGCCGGAAAGCTTTTCGGCATTACCCGAAGCTTCAACGTTACTGGGCACGACCATTTCAGCGTCATGATGGCGGAGATAAAGTCCGCCGGCGAGGGCAGCGCCTGTTGCCAGAGCGCCAGTCATGAAGCGCCGGCGATTCAGATAATTGGACTTCGACGTGATCTCAGACGAAGGAATATCGTTAGGCTTCTTAATCAGCATGTATCTCCATTTTATTCTTGATCGTTGGATGTGTGAATGGCGCGAAAGTTACATTTACAAGTACGAAAAAGGACCAAGAATGGATTTGGGGCAAGTTTTTAAATTGCAATCTTGAAATTGAGAGGTCTCAAGAAAAATTCGCCTGACTGGCTGCCATGCGGGGGAAGCTGATAGGGAGTGAAAATCCAGCGACTCGGTCAGTTCGGGTTGGATCGGGTTGGGCTTCAATCAGTTAGACCGCGATTCAAGGAAGGGTCAATTTTTGTCGTTCCGAAACATGGCCACTGGCAAGTCAGTGAGTTCGTTGCGTGGTTCGGCGTTCCCGGCCGGTTGCCGATCAGGGTAACTGCGCTCGTTCAAAGGCAGGCATGCGTGGATGGTGGTGCCCCGGCGGGCCCGGGATTCAATTGAGAGCGTCCCATGCAGAAGTCTCAGTCGCTCTTTCATGCTGGCAATGCCGATTCCCTGTCCCTCGTCTGTTGTTTTGGTTTGAAAACCGGCACCGGCATCCTTCACTGTAAGGTGAATCTCATCGGCGCTTGCCCACAGGCGAACTTCGAAGTTGCGGGCCCCGCTGTGTTTCGCCGAATTGTGAAGCGCTTCCTGGGCAACCCGGTAGAGGCAAAGAGCGGTTTGCGAGTGCAACGGGTTTGGGAGATCATGGCTCTCGAAGTCGATCTTTACTTTCTGGTGTTCGCCAAATTCTTTGCAGAAACCTTTCAACGCTTTAGCCAGACCCAGGTATTCGAGTTTCGACGAGTGCAGTTCGTGGGACAGAGTCTGGATATCGCCCGTTAACTCGGACGTCATCTTCCCGAGTTCGCTCAAACGTTGGCCGACTTCAACGGGCAAGCCGGAATAGTCTCGTTTGAGTTGCGCGAGTTTAATGGCCAGTATCGCGAGACGCTGGCTAAAGTCATCATGAAGCTCTCTTGCGATGCGGGTACGCTCCAGCTCCTGGGCTTCAATCAGTTTGTGGCTTAGACTGGCGAGCGCTTCCTCGGCCAGCTTGCGATCTGTAATATCCAGAGTAGACCCGACTGCGCCGCATGGCTTTCCCTCGGAGTCGAAAAGAGGGGCCGCGTTGGCCAGCAGGTGGCGCACGGTTCCATCCGCGAGGGCAACTGACAACGAGGTGGCAGGTACATAAACTCCCGTGGATGCAGCCCGCTGCATCGGTAACTCGTCTGGCGGAAGTTCGACGCCATCACTCATGATTCGAAATGACGGCATTTGGTGGTCGGGAGCACTTTTCGAGGCGTTGTCACCAATTTGGAGGTTAAGCAGTTCGTAGCCAGACCGGTTAGCCTTGATGTGCGAGCACTGTGTGTCAGTGGCAATGTAGAGAGCAATCGGGGCAGTATTGAGTACGGTTTCAAGCTCTTTCGCCTTGGATTTCGCGCGTTCCTTACTATCACGCAGCGTCTGCTCGGCTCGTTTGCGCTCAGTGATGTCCTGAACAGTGCCGTGGAGCCCAATGATTTGACCGTGGGCATCACGCACCGGTTCGCCGCGAGCAATGGCCCATCGGGCTTTAGAATTGGGGTGGATTATCTCCAAGTCGAGTACGTAAGAAGATCCAGTTTGCAGGGCGTCTGCGACGGCGCGCTGCAAGCGCTCCCAGCTTTCAGCAGCGTAGATGCCTGGGTGCTCCCTGTAGGATGGAGCTTGCAGCCGGGGATCGCGGCCAACAATCCGGTAAAGTTCTTCCGTCCACGTCACGGTGTCTGTGCGTGAGTCCCACTGCCAGCTTCCTACTCCCGCCAAACGCTGCGCTTCTTTGAGGGCAGCGCTATTATTGAGCAGTCCGTTTTCCGCCAACAATCGTTTTCTGCGCTGCATTAGAAGACCAAAGATCAAAAGAGCCTGGAATACGATTACCCCTAAGCCGGCGATCATCCACCACCTATGTTGTTCCCAGACAGTTGGCTCGTGGAACCGTATCTCGCTACCCGGCGGCAGCTTGTCAAGATCGATGTTCCATTTCTTTAGTTGACGTTCGTCGAAGATGTACCTGCCGCCAGGACTTTCCCCCGCTGACGAAAGAGTGTTTCCCTGAAGAACATGAAGGGAAAGTTGCGCTATGTTGGATTGGTAGTCTGCGTCGCTACTTAGCCAGCCTCCCACGATGCCATGCCCCAGGTGTGCATCACTAACATCGTAAACGGGGCCCTTGGCAACACGCGTGATGACATCTGCCGCATCCACCGCGCTTATGAAGTCTTTGCCCTCGTCGCCGACGTAGAAGAGGTAAAGAATGGGAGTACCCGGAGGAAGAGCTGCAACTTGGCTGGCTACGTCAGAAATCCTTCCTTCGCCAATCAAGGGGAACGTCAGCCGGTTTTCAAACGGCTTGAGCTGATTTTTCACTAACTCCAGATCGCTCGCGAGATTTGGCCTGGTGCTTGCTGGTCCCAGTATGATCGCTATCTGTCTCGTCTGAGGATGCAGCATGAGGATTAAATTAAGTGTCGGGGTAACTTCGAGTTGTGGAACTAGGCCTGTGACGTCGGCAGGCAACGAAACTCGCTTAAGGAATCCAATATTAGGGTAGGAAAAAACAACGGGTGCGTGCGGGGAGAACTCTCTTCTGTAGGCGACTGTAAAGGGTAAAGCCTCAGGGCCGATTGCCACTATCAGGTCGATCTGTTTCGAAGCGTACTTCTCGTGCAGATAGGCGGCCAGAGAATCAGCGTATCCAGGATGCTCTACACGCGAGTGGTCCATATACTCAACGAAGAATTGCACTTTGTTGGCGAGTGAAGACTGCAATTCCCGGCGGATGCGTTGCTCCTCGGCGACAAAGACCGGGGCGTCGGCAGCCTCAGAATGAATGAAGAGTACGGTCTTGTTCTTTGACTGTGCACCTCCCGGTGCGGATTGAGCAATGCCCGGGGCGCAGAACAGTATGAGACCAAGCCCGAGAGCCACCAGGGCATTGGCTGGGTGAAAAGATCGTCGGGCACCAGGGCGTGGGCCGATCCGGGGATAATGTTCCCGTTCGAGGATCCGGTTTACCAAGATGCCTCCAGGGAGGCGAGCACGGCGCTGGCAAGATTATACGCTGAGAATTGCTCTGACCGGTGCCTGGCAGGGCTTGCGCTTTCGCGGCGGAACGATAATCTCAGGCAAGACATACTCTGGAGACTCGCGGTAGCCTACGACCAATCGATCTGCCCCTCCCACTGTCAAAACTGACAGCCGCAGGGAAAAGACATCCGTGATTATGGGGATCGCCTAAGAAACGTTCCCGGAATCGAACGGATTTTAAGATTTGCCTTTCACTTCCTTGCAGCATCGGAACCAGATGCGGTGTTTTTGTATTGCCTACCGGGCCATCACTGCGCCCTTTGTCTGATACTCCACACTACCCCCAGGCCAAGGGTGACTCGGCCCTGCCCCGAATTCCCGAAATGTGTGCGCAGAAAACCGAGGTTGGAGCGAATGGCCCAATGCGGGTATATCCTGTAATCGACCCCACCGCCGATCCCCCATGAGAAGGCTGTGTCGGCGGAATTTATCTCGCCAATCGCTGAATTGCTGATCGTGCTGTGCAGGCGGGTCTCTCCAAACGATGCGTCGACGAACGGGACAAGAACATTTCCCTTTATGCGCCCGTGATTCTTGAACGCGCCGGGCAGAAAATAGCGCGGCCCAACCATTATTTCCTGCAAGTGGCTGTTCGTGAAGGTAGATCCCACGCTGGTAAACTCGAACGTGCCAATCGTAGAGTTGTCATAGACACCGTCATAGGTTAGATGCAGTTGGAATTGTGGAATGGGGTTCCAACCCATGCCAACACGGTACCCATCCAGGCCCTGATCTCCGGAAATGTGCTCGTAACCGCCGGAAAATTCAAGATCTTCCCGGCCAAACTTTCCTAACTGTGCCACCGCAGGCAATGAGTAAGCCAGCAAGGTCAACATTACATAAATCACTGTCTTCATCGTGTCCCTCACAAGGTGATTCGATTAGCAGTTGGGAGTGGCGCGCATATTCCGAGAAATGGCTCTATGCCCAATCCCTATGGATCCACTGCCTGTCTACAAAAGTAGAATCCGACAGCATCCATGAATACCGTCAGAAGTAACAGGAGTGCTTTTTTTTCGAGAGTTACGGTGGTTTCTAAGGGATGCGAGAAAAATCAGATAATGAGAGTAGAGAGTTGGTAGTGCTACCGGAGTTCCCGCTGGAACCAAGTGCTGAAATGGCTGAATCGATCGAAAACAATTGCGAAGGGTGGCTGTTTAGTTGGCCATCTCCGCTGTAACCAGGATTTAGAAGGCGTCAACAGACTTTAGTTGCTGTGTGCACTTTCTTTCACACCCACAAGCACGACAACCTGACCGCCAGTTGTCTGGAATGTCAGTCGCCTTGCCGACATAATCTCGTTGTCCGGAATGTCTCGTCTACAGTCGAAAGAGGTGGTCTGCTCCCCTCGGCTTACCACTGCCACACCTGCCTTTGTAGTTGTAACGCAGTAAGGATGTCCCCAAGCATCGAGCTTTTCATCTCCCAGCGTGAGAGCAGAACTAGATAGCGGCAGGGTGTAGCGAGAGCGGTTCGCCTGAACAAACTGTCCGACCCGCTCTGCGTTGACTGCGGTATCGAAGAGTTGAGCGTATCTCTTGAATCTTGCAGGGTCTTTCTGGTAAGCCGAAATCAGGCCCTCACCCTGTGGTGCTGGGGTTGAAGCCAAAAGTGCATCCGGTCCTGTCCCTTCCCTAACAGTCTGCGGCTGGAGGTTCCCGAACATCACTTCTCCGAGCGAACCCTTGAAGGCAATCAGAGCCTCTGTCTGCACGGCTGGAATAGGAATCGAAATGTGCGCCAGCGAGTAATAAACCCACCCGCCAACCGCACAACCAACGAGAATTACACACCCGGCAATCGTCAGCAATCGCTTCTTCATGGTTCACCTAAGCAGCCGATTCTAACGCTCGTAAGCTGTCAAGTGACAGAGATTTCCGGTTCATAAGTGACTTCCAGGATTCGGTCGTCGAGGACTTAAATAGGGCCTACATTTGTTTTGCAAAATCGCTTCACAGCAGAAAAACAGGCAAGATCCTAGACGACATAGTTCAGCAAACTTCAGCACTCTCCGGCACATGCTGCGGAGTCTGGAAGCGTCTGTGCGCTATTGGCACTTCACGAGTGACCGGCAGGCACTTGGACAGTGTCTGGATGGCCAATTACAAACCCTACAAAGAGGGCCTTGAAGACATGTCACACCGGTGTGAACAGCACCAAGGTATCGAAAGTGATAGTTTATCGCCCGAAAAAACCTGGGCAGCATTCTCTTCCTCGCAATAAATGCGCTTCGCACGGAGGTATCGGACACACGGGTCGATGGGACCTTAGAACCCGTGTACCGTTGTTGCCGCCAGCAGTCTGCCTAATACTCAGTGAGGTCGGAAACGACTGCCTAAGGGCTGCGTGGGAGTACAGAGATGAAAAATACAGCGCGTTTATCGGTTATGAGTGCCCTGGTTCTGGTGTTTTCGTGTGCGGCTCTCTCGGGATTACAGGCTGCGCCGGTGCAGGGAGACAAAAAGACCGAACGGAAAGACAAAAACACTGAGCGGAAAGGCGCCGATGCCAATCCCGACCAAAAGCAGATGAGGGACCTCGACGAACAGGTTCAGCAGACCAAATCAGACGTTCTTAGCATTGCGGCGGAGCTGAACCAGCTTGAGGAAAAACTGCTTTACCCGTCAGGTACACAGGTCGCGATCTTCGTTGCGTTGGCCAAAGGCGACGAGCTGCGCCTCGATGCTGTGCGGCTCCAGATCGATGGTCAGCTTGTTGCACACTACATCTATAGCGCAAAAGAGCTCGAGGCATTGCGCAAGGGTGGGGTGCAACGGATCTATGTCGGCAATGTGGCCACGGGGGATCACCAGCTCAACGTGCTTGTTGACGGCAAGCTAAAGGGCGGCGCGGACTTCAACCGCACGGAGCACTTTACGTTCCATAAGGAAGTTAAGCCAAGGCTGGTGGAACTGACAGTCGCCGGACCGGACTCCGGCAGCACCCCGATCACGCTTGGGGAGTTGTAATCGATGCGAGCGATTCGCCGCATAATCGGACTCGGCCTCGTCCTGGTGCTGGCACTGGCTGCCGGTCCCTCTTTGGCTGGGTATCAGAAGCCCGCTGGGAGCCAGAAGGACGATCTCTTTTTCGACGAAGCGTTCTATCACGCCTACCAGGGCCAGTATTTCGAAGCAATCCAGCGGCTCGACACCGAACTGGCGCAGTACCACGGTCTGGACGAACCCGGACTCGATACGCTTCACTATCACGTCAACGTGGCCGAATTCTCGGTCGGCGATTTCGAACTCGACTACCGCATGCACTATCGAGCTGGACGCGCCATCAAGAGGGTGCTTGAAGGTGCTGTCGATGAGGCCGTACGAAACGAAGCCGCGTTCAGGCTCGCCCGCATTCACTTCCAAAAGGATCAGCTCGAAGATGCACTGCAGGCTCTGGGACGAATCCAGGGTACCGTGCCCGCAAAGATAAAGGACGATGTCGATTTTCTGCGGGCGAACATCTATATGGCGACAGACCGGCCTAACGACGCCATCGACGTGCTCAATCACCTGCAGAACGATCCGAGCCTGGCCGGGTTTGTCACCTACAATCTTGGCATAGCTTTGTTACGGGCCGGAAAAAAACCGGAAGCTATCGAGCAACTTGACAAGGCAGGGCGGCAGCCGGCGGATGATCCAGCCGGTCTCGCGATCCGCGACAAGTCCAACCTGGTGCTTGGCTCCCTCCTGTTCGAATCGGGTAACTTTGAGCGGGCAAAGCAGGCATTGGACCGAGTCCGCCTGGATGGACCGTTCTCGAACCAGGCCCTGCTGTGGGCGGGCTGGGCCGACACCTCATCCAAACAGTTTGATCGTGCGCTCGTTCCCTGGAATCTCCTGGCGAATCGTGAGCCGACGGATGTCGCAGTCCAGGAAGCCATGCTTGCCGTGCCGCATACGTACGCCGACTTGAAGCTATACGGTCGCGCCGCGGTCACGTATGGCCACGCGCTTGAGCTGTACAGCAACCAGATCGAAAGGGTAGATGCATCGATCAATAGCATCAAGGCAGGGCTGTTTCTCAAAGCCCTGATCCGTGAGGAGAGCCGGGAGGACCAAACCTGGGTCATCCGCCTGCGAAGCCAGCCTGGTGCGCCGGAAACGTACTACCTGATGGAGTTGATGGCATCTCACGACTTCCAGACCGCGTTGCAGAACTACCTCGATCTCGAGGACCTGCGGTCGAAACTCGCGGGCTTCCAAACCAACCTTGAGGCCTTCAGCGATATCATTCGATTGCGTAAACAGAACTACGAGCCGCTGCTGCCGGAGATCGACGCCAAGTTTCGGGAGCTGGATTCGCGGATGCGCGTGCGACTCCAGCAGCGCAAGCAATTCGACGAGCGTTTGCACGCCATGCTCACCGCTCCGCGTCCGGATTACCTGGCAACCACAGACGAACGGATCGCCAGCGAGCGCATCGCACTCATCGAAAAGCAGCTCGGCCACTCTGACAGCCCCGAATCACTCGCGCTTCGTCACCGCGCGGAACGCCTGCGCGGTTTACTCACGTGGCGTGTGGAAACCGAGTACCCCAAGCGGCTAACCGCGGCATTTGAGCACCTCAAGGAATTGAATACCCAGGTCGACGCCCTCAATCAGCGGTACGAGGCGTTCGTCAGGGCGAGGCAGGCGGCGACGCACAGTTATGTCGGATACGACCCCCAGATTGCGCGGCTCCGCGAACGCGTTGGTGGCGCACTGAAGAATGTGGACATCTTGATGACCCGCCAGGGACAAATGATTGAGAACGTCGCCATCAACCAGCTTGAGGCTCGGCGGGAACGGCTGGTGACCCAGCAGATCCAGGCGCGATTCGGCATCGCTGATAGCTACGATCGAGCCGCGCGCGCCCAGTCTGGCGCAGGAGGACACTGATGCGCCGCCATGTCATTCCAATCGTGCTTGCGTCGGCTTTCCTCGGCGGCTGCGCTGAGCATCACAAGCCGTCCACTACGCAGGGGACGCTGGCAGAACTGCACAAGGTGGCTCCGGACGTCCAAGAGGCGGAGACGCAGCAGAGTGTAGATCAAGCCATGCAGCAGTACCGGAAGTTTCTCGAGGAATCACCGGAGACCCCGATGACGCCCGAGGCAATCCGCCGTCTCGCAGACCTGGAACTCGAGAAGCAGTACGGAATACACACAGGCGAGAGCAAGCAGAAGCCAATGCCCGCTCCAGAGTCCGCCAAGGTGTCCGCGAGTACTCCGGCGCGCATTCCCAATAAGGCCGCTGCGGCTGCGGGGGCCGGCCATGGTGAGTCTGATCAGGAATTCGAGCGACGTACGACGGCGGCGAACAAGATCCCGACAAGCGGCGAGCCGGTCGCGTTGCCGGTCGAAGCGGTAGGCACTGAGGCAAATCCCAAGGGCCCGCTCGAGGCGATCACTCTCTATAAAAAGCTGCTCGCGGAGTACCCGAATTACAAGGACAACGACCAGGTTCTCTATCAAATGGCACGCGCGTACGACGAACTCGGCCGCACCGATGAAGCCATGGAAACCATGGAACGCGCCATACGCGCGAATCCGAATTCCGTGCACTTCGACGAGGTACAGTTCCGGCGAGGTGAGTACTTCTTTACGCGCAGAAAATTTCGCGACGCCGAGAACGCCTATTCAGCTATCACCAGCATGGGTTCCCGTTCCTCGTATTACGAGCTCGCTCTCTACAAGCTCGGCTGGACGTTCTATAAGCAGGAGCTATACGAAGAGGCCGTGCAGAATTACATGGCCCTGCTCGACTACAAAGTTTCGACCGGCTACAACTTCGATGAGAAACATGAGAAAGAGGACGAACGCCGCGTTGCCGATACTTTTCGTGCAGTCAGCTTGAGCTTCAGCACTCTCGGCGGTCCGGAAGCAGTCCAGCAGTACTTCACCAGCACCAAGAGTCGAGCCTATGAAGACCGCATTTACAGCAATCTTGGCGAGCATTATCTGACCAAACTGCGCTACGATGATGCGGCGAAGACGTACAACGCTTTCATAGCGCTCCATCCATTCCACCATGCCGCCCCACGTTTCAGCATGCGGGTGGTGGAGACTTTCACGAAGGGCGGATTCCCCAAGCTCGTTCTGGAGTCGAAGCGGGACTTTGCGTCCAAGTATGGACTGCAGGCCGAATACTGGCAGCACAACAAGCCTGAAGAGTTGCCAGAGGCCCTGGCCTACCTGAAGACGGACCTGAAGGAACTAGCGACGCATTACCACGCTGAATATCAGGGATCGCAGGATGTTAACGAGAAGCTCGCGAATTATCACGAGGCTCAACGTTGGTATGGCGACTACCTCAAGTCGTTCCCGAAGGACGCTGAGTCACCGACGATCAACTACCGGCTTGCCGACCTTCTCTTCGAGAACAAGGACTTCGGCGAAGCGGCCAGACAGTACGAGCGCACGGCCTACGAATACCCGGCAAACGCACAGTCGCCAGCCGCGGGTTATGCTGCCGTCTATGCCTATCGCGAACAGTTGAAGGTAGCGGGCAAAGAAAACCTCGAGCCTATCAAGCGCTCTACCATCGCAAGCTCGATCAAGTTCGCCGATACATTCCCGACTCACGCACAGGCTGCAGCGATCCTGGGAGCGGCCGCCGATGATCAATACGAGATGAAGGACTTTCGCCCGGCGGTCACCTCCGCCCAGCGCGTCATCGACAAATATCCGGGCGCGGAGATGGCCATCAGGCGGTCTGCGTGGATCGTGGTTGCTCATGGCTCGTTTGAACTGGCCGAGTATGCGCAGGCCGAACACGGCTACACAGAGGTGTTGAAGGTCACGCCGGCTGGCGACGATTCACACGCAAAGTTCGTTGATAACCTTGCCGCTGCCATCTACAAGCAGGGCGAGTTGGCAAGAAACGCGCAGGATTATCGCGCTGCTGCGGACCACTTCTTGAGAATTCGCACGGCTGCTCCTACATCCACCATTCGGTCCGACGGCCGAGTACGATGCAGGCGCTGCTCTGATTGAGTTGAAGGACTGGAAGTCAGCCGCAGGCGTGCTGGAATCTTTCCGTAGCTCATTCCCCGAGAACAAGATGGCGGGCGAAGCCACCAGGTTGATCGCACGTGCCTATCGAGAGAGCGGTGAGTTGTCACACGCCGCCGGAGAGTACGAACGGCTGGCATCCGAGTCCAAAGATGACAACGTACGCAAGGAATCGCTGCTCGTGGCAGGCGATCTCTATCAAAAGTCCAATGCGAATGACAAAGCGTTGATTGCGTACGGTCGCTATGTCACCGAGTTCCCGAAGCCGCTCGAAGCGGCCGTTGAGACGCATTTCAAGATGTCTGAGATACACAAGGCCGACGCACAACGAAGCTCTTTATCAGAAAGAACTGGCGGAAATTGTACGCATCGATGGGGCTGCCGGTCCCGAAAGGACTGGCCGGACTCGCACGCTCGCGGCCCGATCGGCTCTGATCCTGGCAGAGCAGCTCTACCAGGCTTTCGTGGCAGTAAAGTTGCGGCAACCGTTTGAGGCCAGCCTGAAAGATAAAAAGCAGCGCATGGATGCCACGATCAAGGCGATGGGTGGGCTGGTGGACTACGAAATCGCCGATGTAACGGCGGCTGCCACGTTTTATATGGCCGAGACGTATTTCGACTTTAGCCGTTCACTCAAGGAGTCAGAGCGTCCCGCCGACGTGAAGCCGGCGGACCTGGACAAGTTCGAGGCGGAACTGGATGAGGCAGCGTTTCCGTTCGAGGAAAAAGCCATCAAGGTACACGAGAAGAACATGGAATCGTTACACGCCGGCGTCTTCAATACATGGACTGAGAAAAGCCTGGACAGGCTCGCCGTGCTGATGCCGGGTCGCTACGCGAAGAAGTGAAATGAGCAGCGGCTTCATCGTCGCCATTGACCGTTACTCTTACCGGTCGCCTCTTGCGCCGCCTGTCACCCAGACTGCGAGCAACAGCGGAACAACGCCAGCCACCGCCAACGCGACGCCCGGGACCAACGCTTCGGCATCGACGAGTGCTGCGTCGCCAAACAGCGGCGGCACGACAACGGATCAAACACCGCATCCCGCGCCGGCGCAGGCGAATGGCGGAGGAGGCAAAAATGCGAATCCGCGTTAATATCCGGTCCATCAAGACAATTTGCTGCGGTATTCCGTGGCTGGCCTTGTTGCTCATTCTTGGCTGCCCTGATGCACAACACACCGTGACCGCCAAGGCGGCCAAGGCGAACATTCCGCCGCCACCAGCACCAGCGCTTGCGCCATTGGATTTCGAGCGCGACGCAGACGGGATTACGATCACACAACTGGAGCCCGTACCGGATGCCGTGCGCGCCGAATATGCCGAGGCCGTGCGCGTGCTCGGTGAGGCGCAATACGATCACGCAATCCCCTTGCTGCTGAAGAGTCACTGAACAGTCGCCCACGTCAACGGCAGCGCACATCAATCTTGGCATTGCCTACGCCCGCAGTGGCGATCTGGACCGCGCTGAGGCCAGCCTGCGCAAGGCAGTGGAATTGAATCCACACCACGTGGCTGCGTACAACGAGCTCGGCCTGGTGCAGCGGCGCAAGGGAGAATTTGCGAAGGCGCGTGCAAGTTATGAGGCGGCATTGGCACAGTACCCGGACTTTCACTTTGCGCACCGGAACCTTGCGATCCTGTGTGACCTGTATCTCGGGGACTACTCCTGCGCGCTGGAACATTACCAGGCATATAACCGGCTTGTTCCCGACGATGCCGACGTCGTCAAATGGATTGCCGATCTTCGCAAAAGGACTGGCCGAAAGGAGAAGTCATGAGGAGAGACTTGATACTCGTGTTTCTGCTGGGAACGGGGCTGGCGACAGCTGTGGCCCAGAGCGATAAAAAACCCGTGACCGAACCTGCCGCCGGTGCTGCCAGAACACAGAAGAAAGAAGCCGCAAGCAAACAGAAGCAAGCAGCGTCCGCAAAAACGGAAGCGCCTCAGGGAGCGACATCTGAAGCAGCAACGAAGAAACCGGCGGAGCAGACGGACTCAGCCCAGTTGAAGACCGATGCAGATGAGAAGGCAGCGGAGCCTCAGGCTGACCAAGAGCCAAAGTTGAAATCTGTCCCCGGAGGTCAGGCGCTGGGCATGTCGGTTTTGGGCAATGAGGAAACGCCTAAGTCGCTTGTCATCGTTCCCTGGAAGAGCTCGGAAGTTGGCCGCGCGACTGGCATCTCGCCGATGCTCGACGACTCCAGGCAGCCCGTAGACAAGGAAGTGTTCATGCGGGAGCTGCGCTACTACGAGATCAGATCGGAAAAGAAGCCGTGAGCTGGCCGTCACTTATTCAAGCGCTGGTTTTTAGAAGCAATCGATAGACTCGTTGCAGAAGCTCACGGAGAAATGCTTTGCATTCAAACAGAGATTTCTTCATGAGTAGGGCCATTTCTGTTAACCATCCTGATTCGTCCCTTTGCTAATCACACTCATCAGTCACTTCCCGGTTTCCTGCTGGCCATGTTCCTCCAGTAGCATTCACCTCTGAAACCTCGGCCCGGCTTCGATACATCTGATCCCGACGCAACTCTCCGTTTGATGAGTACATTCACGTCCTCGCAGTTGCGTCGTTACACGCTTTGAACGCTGACCATGGCTACCGCGTTTGAGCGCTCCCGGGAAAATGCGTCCATTTTTGCTCTTCCTTGCGCTACTTCCGAAAGACCAGCTCACCATTGTCCTTCCAGTCGAGGTTGGAGCGCTTCCATGGTAACCGGGACGGAAGTATTGACACCCTTATAGAGGAGACCTTAGCACACGTGTACTGTTGTTGCGGGGAGCAGCTCTGCTCAATACTCAGTGCACTCGCAACTATGGTGCAGGAACGTTCGTAGGAAAAAACGCAGAAATGAAAAATGCGCCGCAAGCATCGGCTGTGATAGTGCGGGCGCACAGGAGGAAACAAAATGACCTTTACGGAGCTGCTGAGAAACGTAGGCGTATTTGGCGCCGCCGTGATCTGTTGCCTTATCGCTCTATCTTTCTTTTCGGTGGCAGTGATGGTTAACAAGTACCGCCATTTCCGCGCGGCCGCGCGCGAGTCGCAGATTTTCAGGGAAATGTTTACTAAGTTCCTCCATGGGGGCGAAGTCCAGGAACTGATCGAAGCTGTGGAGCAAAACCCGAAATCGCACCTGGCGCAGGTGGTCTCGGCGGGAATCCTCGAGTACGAGGGCGTGCGAAAGTCCGGAGGCGATCCGTCGGCTTCACACGAGCTTGTCACGGACGCGCTCAGAGACTCAATGTCAGAGACGTTGGTCCAGTTGAAACAGGGTCTTGGGTTCCTGGCTACGATTGGCTCTACAGCCCCGTTCGTCGGGCTCTTCGGTACCGTGGCTGGAATCATCAACGCTTTTCGGAACATCGCTGCCACTGGGTCTGGTGGTATGTCGGTGGTCTCGGGAGGCATCGCTGAAGCCCTGGTCACGACTGCTCTCGGCATCTTCGTCGCGATCCCGGCCGTCGCCGGGTTCAACTACTTCACCGGCAAGGTGGAAGTTTTCCATATCGAGATGAACCGGGCTTCTACAAAGCTGATGAACCGCCTCTTCAAAGCGCCGCCGATCAAAGAGCGACAGGGCAAGATTTCAGTGGATGAGCAGGAGGACACGTATGCGTCTCGGTGAAGGCGCCAAAATGCAGGCGTCCATCAACGTCACGCCGCTCGTGGACGTGGTGCTGGTGCTGCTGATCATCTTCATGGTGATGGCGCCGCAGATGCGTAAAGGGCCGGAGGTCGCCTTGCCGAAAACGGAGAAGCCGACTCAGCAGGGCGACGAGAGAGGCCGAATCCTGGTCTCTATCGACCAGGCCGGCGTGCTCTGGGTCAACGATAGGCAGGTTACAAGTGATCAGTTCAGCGACGCGTTGCGTGCTGCAGTAGCGGCGGAGACGGAGCCAAGGATCGTGATTCGTGGCGATGCAAAGCTGAACTTCCGCCAGGTCCGTGAGGCCATGCAGGCGATTGAGCAAACCGGTTTTCGCGGAGTGGGGCTGATCGCCAAAGGCCGCAACTCAGGTGCGCAGGGAGATTGAAGTCATGGAGTTTAACAGAGGCGATTCAGGATCAAGTCTGCAGTCTGAGATCAACATCACGCCGCTCGTGGACGTAGTGCTGGTGCTGCTGATCATTTTTATGGTCGTCGTTCCTCTGCTCATGCAGGGCTATGACGTCAACATTCCTAAGACTGCGACCAACGCCACGCCGGCGCAGTCCCAGGAATCGAAGCTGATCCTGAGCATCACACCCGCGGGTTGCCACATTGCCGCGTCTTCGACAGGTGAAGGGCTTCCGGCGGACTGTAGCGTGATGCTGGGAGATCAAAAAATTGCTGCGACTGAATTGCCCGCGCGCGTGGGAGCGATCCTGGGCAGCAGGCCCGCGGAGAAACGCGTGTTGTTTCTGGCTGCCGACGACCGCATGAATTACGAGGGCGTTCTGCGCATTCTCGATCTCGCGAAATCGAGTGTTGACGATTTGAAGGTCGAATTTATTACGGCCAATTGAGGTGGCTGCTTTGGTGACAACCATGGAATCCAGCGGGAGCATGTTCACAGAATCCGGGGTCTTGTCCCGGCGCAGCATGGTGGAGAGCCTTGTGCTCCATGCCATTTTGCTGGCCTTGCTGATGATCGTTGGAGCGTCAGTGATGATGCACAGCGGCGCGCCGCGCACGAAGAAAGAGCTCGACATCGTCTTCTATCATCCAGCGGCAGTTCCAGTTCCGGCGGCCGCGGTCCCGCCTCCGGCGGCAAAGGGAGCAACTGCGGGCGAACCGAGGCCAAGACCCTCGGAAGCTGCAAAAGGACCAGGGAAACCGGAACTGCCATCGGGTCCGGAAAAGGGCTTTACCGCAGATGCGAAGCCGCCTGAGCCAACCGTAGGCAGGGCCGGCATTCTGGCATTCAAAGAACAGTTCGCGAGCCTGACACAGGACGAGGTCGCACCACGTCTCGGCACCGCAGCACGTTACGCCGCAACGGACGAAGGTGGCCAGGGATCATCGCATTCCGTGCTGACGACCAATACACCGGGATCAAGTGGTGGCATTGACGCCGGCTCGCTCAGTCGCAATGTGGGAGGTGGTGGCGGCAGAGGCGGTGGCGGTGGCGGCAACGGCGGAATGCCGGGCGTCAAGGTGGTCCGTGCGACCAGTTCGATCGCATCGATCGGCGGCGGTGGCGACCGGCCTAAGGCACGTAACGGAATGGGGGCTTCCCGTACCGATGAAGAAATACAGATTGTCTTCGATCGATACAAATCGGCTTTCTATCGCGATTACAACCGTGCGCTGCGCAACAATCCGACCTTGCAAGGAAAGATGGTGCTGAAGCTGACGATTGAGCCGGACGGGTCCGTCTCGATGTGCCAGTTGCAATCGACTGACATGGATGCACCGGATCTCTCCTCCCAGGTGGTGGGCCGCGTCAAGACGATCAACTTTCGGCGCGAAGGATGGTGTGCAGGCCGTGACCATCGTGTACCCGATCGACTTCCTGCCGGCGACTTGAAGCCGGTCCGAAGTGGAAGGGCACGGAGGCCAGGAGGTTTTAGAAAAGCTTGCGAATCTGATCAGTTGACCCTCAACGCGATTTTGATTAAGGCAAAGCCATCGAGAGATGGCGACGGGACCGCCAAAATCAGCCCACACCGTGGCTGACTCGGTCTCGAAAACACTTGGTGAGTGGAACGAGGGCGTACTATGATTTCTAGTGGCACAATTCATGTGAGTGCAGGCTACAGCTGGATCGCAATCCTGCTCGACAAGCTGCGCCTCACTCTCCCCATTCGCGTCCAACTTCCCGAGATCGATGATGTGCGGAACCCCCTGATAGCTCATGCGGCAATTGGCAGCCAGGACGAGCACGGCTGTTCAAAGGAGCACGCGCTATGAAGCGGATTTTACTTGTTTTCGGCATCGTCGTTCTGATGATGGGAGCTGAACTCTGCGTTTGCCCAGGTACAGACGTGCGCCGTGATCAACGGCGGCGATGCTGGCGCGGGACGCGGTGTGAGTCCCACCTATCTCGCCAACCAGGATGGACGCGCCAACGAGGGCTGTACCATTCTGATTACGCTCAACGTTGACGGGTCGATTGCAACAACTTTCCCCAATCCTGCTCCCTCATACGATAACGGCGCCGACGACAACATGATTGGCGTTGTCAACAACACGAGCAAGACCATCACCGCTTTGCAGCTCAGCAGCACCACAGTCCCCATCTTTGGCCTTGAGGACGATGGAGTCTGCGGCCTCCCGGGATGGACTTTCAGCCCTGCCGGGCCCGATCCCAATTGTGCCATCGCGACGGATCCACACGGTTATGGCCCCGCGGGAATTAACTTCACCATCTTTAACGTGAACAGTGGCGTGGTCAATTTCGGCAACGGCGGCATTCCACCCGGCGGTCACGTATTTTTCACCCTTGAGGGTGCGCACCTCACCAAGATCGTCGCGGTAGTGGTCCCAGGGCTGGCAATTACCAAGCAAGTCACCGTCGTGGGTGGCGGCGCTGCGCTGCCGGGCAGTCAGCTTGACTACGTCGTGCACGTGAACAATCCTACGAACAACCCCCCGAACTTCGAGGCCGCCTCGGTTGTAATCACTGACGATCTCAACAGCGTTGGCGTCGGTCGTCTCACGCTGGTAAACCCGGCGCCGACAATGAACGGCGCAACGACAGGCGTCACTGTAGTTGGATCGCAAATAACAGCAGACTACTCCACCACCAACGGTCTCTTGCAGCCCGGGCAGTCTATCGACTTGCGCTTCCGGGCGCAGATTGCAGCGGGCATTCCCGCCGGCACCGTTCTCACGAACACTGGCTTGGTGACATGGAACACTCCAACAGAAACCGCCAGCGCCAGCGCTTCCATC
Source organism: Terriglobia bacterium (assembly GCA_963755365.1). Taxonomy (GTDB): domain Bacteria; phylum Acidobacteriota; class Terriglobia; order Terriglobales; family Acidobacteriaceae; genus Angelobacter. Next base: position 205,094 of record CAVWJV010000002.1, read on the forward strand.
GTAATCGGAGGAGTTACCGGTCCCGGTGCCGGAACGATAAACGGCACAGCCTGGCTCGATGCAAACTTCAACAAGGTACCTGATACCAACGAGCTGCGTCTGCAGGGCTGGACAGTCGCGCTGTTTCTTAATGGAGTCCAGTTGCAGACCGTTCTCACAGATGCGAACGGCGTTTATCGTTTGACTAACGTAGCCAACGACCGACGGTACTACAAACCGGTACGAGCTGCGATTCATCGCGCCTGCAGCAGGCCCGAATACGGCAAAGCTCGGCGTCGCCGACTCAGCCTTCACCAACAGCCTGCAGCGGATCACCAACATCACCGTGCCGGCGGGCAGCAATCTCCAGAATCTGAATTTGCCGATCTCGCCAAACGGCGTCGTGTACAACTCTACGACGCGCACTCCGATTGCGGGCATGACCTTAAACATGTTGAGCGCCGGTGGCACCTCGCCATTGCCGGCAACTTGTTTCGACGATCCAGCTCAACAGGGCCAAATTACTCCAGCGGACGGCTATTACCGCTTCGACGTCAACTTCACGGATCCAGCCTGCTCCAGCGGGGGCAACTTTGTGATCAAGGTAACCGCACCCTCGGCGGCCTTCGTGGCCGGTGAATCGAAGGCCATCCCTGCAGCTTCCGACGCAGCGACCGCGCCGTTTTCTGTCCCCACCTGTGCGGGTGGTGCGCAGGATGCGCTTCCGGCCGTTCCTTTCTGCGAAGCACAAGGATCAGAGTTTGCGCCGGCGGCTACCGTGCCTGCGGGTGCCGGGACCAAGTACTACCTGAACCTCACGCTGAATAGCAGCAGCGTGCCCGGTTCGAACCAGATCTATAACAACCACATTCCGGTTGACCCGCAGGCTGCTGGATCAATCTCGATCACTAAGACGACTCCGTTGCTGAACGTCACTCGCGGGCAAATGGTGCCGTACACCATCACCATCGGCGTTCTGCTGGGCTCATCCGCGCAGGGTGTGCAGCTGGTGGATCGCTTTCCGGCGGGCTTCCGCTATATCAAAGGCTCCGCGCGCCTGAATGGTGTGCCCACCGAGCCTGTGGTGACCGCCACCCAGCTCACTTGGAACAACCTCAGCTTCGATAGTGACGATCATCCCGTCATTACTCTATTGCTCGCTGTCGGCGCCGGTGTTGGCGAAGGCGAGTTCACCAACCGGGCGCAGGTCATGCAGGGCCAGACAGGCCAGGCGCTGTCCGGTGTGGCCACCGCAACGGTTCGTGTCGTGCCGGATCAGACCTTTGACTGCACTGACGTGTTTGGCAAGGTCTTCGACGACGTGAATCGAAATGGCTATCAGGATTCGGGCGAGAAAGGCCTGGCCGGCGTACGTGTGTTGACGGCACAAGGCCTGGCAGCGACGACGGATCAGTACGGGCGATTCCACATCACCTGCGCGCTCACGCCGAACGAGATCCGAGGCAGCAATTTCGAGCTGAAGCTCGACGACAGGACCCTTCCCAGCGGCTACCGGTTGTCCAGCGACCAGGTACAGATCAAGCACGCCACGGCCGGCAAGGCGCTGAAATTTGATTTCGGTGCGTCAATTTACCGCGTGGTAGCCATCGACCTGTCGGATGCGGTGTTCGAGCCGGGTACGACGGAAATCCGCACGCAGTGGAAGCCACGCCTCGGCGTGCTCCTCGCGGAACTGCGCAAAGCACCGTCGATGCTGCGCCTGTCCTACGTCGCCGATACCGAGGATGAGGCCCTTGTCCAACGGCGCATGCAAGCGGTGAAGCGGCAATTGACCGACGAATGGAATTCGGAGAAAGCCAGCTACGGTCTGACCATTGAGCCAGAGGTCTTCTGGCGTCGTGGCGCTCCGCCCAAAAAATCTGAACTGCGCATTCAGGGGAGTAGGTGACAAGTATGAGTAAGCAACGCCATCTACTGCTGATCGCCGGGTTCCTGATGATGACGGCCTCCGTGTGCATGCGGCCAGGTCAGCCTGGCCAGGCCGAGTGAGCAAGCTGAGCGGCACCTCTCCAGTGACCAGACAATGAAGCAATGGTCGCTCAAGGCCAACGAGGCTGATGACGTCAAGCGCATCAAAGTCTGCCGCGTAGAAGACGTCTGCAAAATGCGCTTCAAGGAAGGCCAAACGCCGCGGACGCGCGTCAAGAATCTCATCATGCCGCTGCGGTACGAGGACGAGACCGTTCCCATTTCCGATGCCTTCACCAAACAGGTCCGGCAGGCGCTCAACAACCTGCGGGACAAGCAGGGCGTAACAGTCCGGTTCATCGGCTACACGGACGACGCGCCGTTAACCGGTCGCGATGAGAGCGTCTACGGAAATGCTCTGTCGCTATCGAAGGCAAGGGCGCATCGCGTCGCATTGGCCATGCAAAAAATCCTGGGATTGCCTGCTTCGGCGATCGAAAGCGACGGTCGCGGGAGCTCTCACCCGATTGCCTCCAACGCAACCGTGCAGGGACGTGCGACCAATCGTCGCGTCGAGGTCGAATTCTGGTACGACGATCCTCTTCAGGACTTACCCGACGAGCCGCAACTGTGCCCGGACGATACCGAGGAAACTGTAACCAGGGTTTACGATCCCGCCTGGGGAAGCATCCCGGATATCAAGCTCGAGAACGGTCAGTTGATCATTCCGCCGGACTACGCGACGAATCTGCATCGCGCACTTGCAGACATCGCGGACCGCACCAACGCGCGGCTGCGGTTTATTGGTTACACCAAGAACGAGGGACTCGACCGCCGCACCGCGTCCGTGTACAGCGACGACATCGGTCTTTCCGCGGCGCGGGCTCGTCACGCCATGGACATCCTCATGAAGGATTCCCTGTTGGCAGGCGCCCGGTCCGAACACGAGGGACGCGGGTACGTCCAGTCCGATGACGTCGTAAACCTCGGCTTCATTCAAAGCCAGGAGTCGTTCGTGCGCGTGCAGGTCGTGTACGACGAGAAGTTGCCGTTGGACAACTATGAGGGCGTGGACATCACTCGCCAGACCCAGGAGCTGAGTCCGAAGAGCCCATACGATCTGAATGTGATGCACATCACCGTCGATGGCAAGCCGATCGATGACCTGGACCGCAGCTCTTCCGACGTGCAGCGCTGCACCGACGTGGCGCTCGACAACGCAAATATCCGGTTCGGCCTCGACAATCTCGAGTCGCGGCGGCGGCTCGGCGTCGCGGCGGATCCAGTCGCTCTGGTCGTGAACCAACCCATCAGCGAAGTTGCTCCACCAGTCGTGCATTTCCGGATGTATAGCAACTATGGAAGTTTCATCAAGCGTGCTGAAATCCGAATATTCGACCAGCAGTCATTGCAGGCCGCACCGCTCGCAATCATCCCGGTCGATGACACGGGCCTTGCTGGATGGCAGCCGGCGCCACAAATTCTCGCGGGCCCGGCACGTCAACTCAAGTACCTTCTTCGCGCCTATGACCCGAAAGGTAATTTCGACGAAACGGACGCGCGGCCGCTATGGCTCTCTCACGAGGCATCGCCTGGAAACCTCGTGAAGTCCGATACGCCGTCAACGCAGGCGCTACTGGCTGCCTACGGCGAGAACGACCTGGCACGCCAGGGCATTACGCTCGGCAGCGGCACGGTGAAGGTGCAGGGCAGCGGTATACCGGCGGGCCACACTGTTTGGGTAGCCGGTCGCCAGGTTCCGGTTGACCCGAAGGGCAACTTCGTTGCGGAGGAGATCCTTCCGAACGGCACGCATACCGTGGAAGTTGCAGTCCTCGACGACGCCGGAAATGGCTCGTTATATCTGCGCGATCTGGAGTTCAAGCGCCGGGACCTGTTCTTCTTCGGTGTTGCTGACTTGACGGTGTCGAAGAACAGTGTGAGCGCGGCGGAAAAACTACAGCAGGGTGATAATGCTGCGCAGCCCGTCGATTCGTCTCTGGATGGCCAATTGGCGTTCTACTTGAACGGCAAGGTGAGTCAAAACTGGCATCTGACGGCCAGCGCGGATACCCGTGAAGGCCCGGTGAAAGATCTGTTCAGCAACTTCCTGGACAAGACACCTGATGAGTTATTCCGGCGCATCAATCCTGATTATTATTATCCGGCGTTCGGCGACGATGGCACCGTGGACGAGACGGCGCCGACTTTGGGCAAGTTCTACGTCAAAGCGAGCCACGGTCAGGATTATGGGATGTGGGGCAACTTCACGGCCAACTATGTTGGCAACGACCTGGCCCACGTTAACCGCGGCTTGTATGGAGCCGACGCGCATTACGGGTCCGAACCCACCACCAGCTTCGGCGAGCGACGGATCTCTGTGGACGGGTTCGCCGCCCAACCGGGAACGTTGCCGGCCTATGAGGCATTCCTGGGTACCGGTGGGTCGATTTACTTTCTGCATCACCAGGATCTCCTGATGGGATCCGAGAGCGTGAGTATTGAAGTCCGCGACAAGGTCTCGAACATCGTCACCGGGGTGGTTAACCTGCGCCCCAACGTGGACTACGACATCGACTACATACAGGGCCGGCTGCTGCTTTCCGAGCCTCTATCGGCGAACGCTGCCGACAACCTGCTGGTGCGTACAAGCGGCTTGAGCGGTGACCAGTCCTTTTTAGTGGTGCGTTATGAATACACGCCGGGTCTCACCAACCTGGACCAGGTCGCCGTCGGCGGTCAGGGCAGTGTCTGGATCAACAACTACGTGAAACTTGGTCTGACGGCCAACTCCAATGACGGCGACTCCGCCGGAAACCTCGGGGGCGCAGACCTGACCTTGCGCAAGAGTGCCAGTTCGTGGTTCAAGGTGCAGGCAGGCCGCACCACGGGTCTCCTTTCGCCCTCGCTGCAATCCAATGATGGCGGATTTAATTTCCAGGGCCCTGACGACCAGTCCTTCGCCAGCTCAAATGCTGCAGCGTACCGCGCCGACCTGAGCATCGGGCTTGGCGACTTCATTAAGGGGCACGACGGTCGTCTCCAGTTCTACGAACAGAAAATCGACGCCGGTTACACGGCGCCGGGACTGATGACGATTAAAGACACCGAGCAATTTGGCGGCTTGGTCAAAATGCCGGTGACCACCCGCCTCAGCCTGATGGCCAAGGGCGATCAGAGGACCGAGGACCAGGGGCTCGAGACGCGGGCGATTGAATTGGACCTTGGCTACAAGATCACCAATAGTTGGAGTTTCAGCGCCGGTGTGCGTGATGACATGCGTAAGGATAACTCACCGGTTGTTCCGCTGACCCAGGAGCAGGGCGAGCGCACGGACGCGGTCGCTCAGGTAAAGTTCAGTCCCAGCGACACTTGGAGCGCATATGTCTTCGGCCAGGACACGGTTGCAGCAAGCGGCGGCCGTCCAGATAACAGTCGCATCGGACTTGGGCGGCTCCTATCGCCTGACGAAACGCTTCAAAATCGATGGTGAGGCGTCCGACGGAGATCTGGGTCCCGGCGGAAAGATCGGCACTAGCTTTCTCTATTCCGAGCGGACCAGCCTTTACCTCAACTACTCGCTGGAAAACGAGCGCACGGATAACGATGAGTTGGTCCACAGCGGCAGCTGGGGCAACCTGGTCTCGGGCGTGAAGACGCGGCTCTCTGACAGCTCCAGCATCTACGCCGAGGAGCGCTACCAGACTGGCGCGTCGCAGAGCGGCCTTACGCACGCCGCTGGAATCAACCTGGTGACCAAAGAGCGCTGGAATTTCGGCGGCAGTGGGGAGTTCGGCAATCTGTTTGACGCGGAGACCGGCGCCGAGATCAAACGCAAGGCTGCCGGAATCCACGTGGGTTATGGCCTGACCAAGACACAGTTCTCAAGCGCCGTCGAATTTCGCCGGGACGATGTGGAGCAGCCCGACCTGTCTCATACCATACAGACCGTGGTGCTGTTGCGTAACAATTTCAAATACCAAATAAGCCCCAGCTGGCGCATGCTCGGCAAACTGGATTACTCCATCAGTAATAGTACGCTGGGCGATTTTTTTGCGGGCGGCTATACCCAGGGCGTGGTCGGCTACGCATACCGGCCCGTGAGCAATGACCGGTTGAACGCTTTGGTCAAGTACACCTACTTCTATAACGTCCCAACCACCGATCAGTTGGGACTACAGCAAACCGCCACAGAATTCCTTCAGAAGAGCCACATCGCAGCGCTCGACGTTACCTATGACCTCACACCCAACTGGTCTGTGGGCGGCAAGTATGCGTACCGATTGGGAGAGGCTAGCCTGGATCGAGCGCAGCCGGATTTCTTTTCGGATACCGCACAGCTCTCCGTCTTGCGGCTGGACTGGCGGTTCCTCAAGCAATGGGACACCCTGGCCGAGGTCCGACAGCTTGACCTCCCGGATATCAATCAACGCAGCCGCGGCGTCTTGACCGCGATCTATCATCACATCACCAAGAACCTGAAGGCTGGCGTGGGCTACAACTTCACCGACTTCTCCGACGAACTGACCGACCTGAAGTACAACCACAGAGGCATATTCGTTAATCTGATCGGGACCAAGTGATGCTCACGTATCGGGAAAATATGACGAGGGAGTTGGTAGCGCTACCGGGAATCGAACCCGGGTTTTAAGATTGAGAATCTCACGTCCTAACCCCTAGACGATAGCGCCACGCACGCGGGGAAATCGTTTTTAAGTATAGCAAAGGTTTAAATCGCCGTGATCGCCGTCATCCCGCGACATCGCCGTGATCGGAAGATCAAATCCTTACCGCTGATCTACGCGGATAAACTTACCAACGCAGGTCACTGGGACCATGCTGAAGGAAGTCAATGTCTCGAGAAAATTCCCTGAAGCGGTATGGTTACGATCGGCATGCTCGGGATGTTTCGACTACGTCGTCGCACTCGCTCCGACTTCGCTCAACATGACAGATGGTGAGTGTGTGGCAACGCAATTAGAATTTGGAGAAGTCGGGCTTGCGTCGTTCCATGAAAGCCGTCATGGCTTCACGCGCTTCCACGCCTTGCAGGAGGGCTCCGAATTGGTGGGCCTCGCGCAGCATTGTTTCCGCCAGTGCAGCGCCGGTGTGGTGCTTGAGCAGGGCTTTGGTAGCACGCAGCGCGGCCGGAGGCTTCTCCGCCAGTTGCTGTGCTTTGGCACCGGCTGACGCCCACAAGTCATCGTCAGGGAAAATCTGGTTCACGATTCCGAATTCTTTGGCCGTCTCCGGGCCGAATGGATCGCCGAAAAGAAGCAGTTCCGCCGCGCGATGCTGGCCCAGCATGGCGGGAAGAAGCAAACTTGAGCCGCCCTCGGCGCATAGTCCAAGATTCACAAAGGGCAGATGGAATCTGGCGCTGGTGGCCGCATAGACCAGATCACAATGCAGCAGCATGGTAGTTCCGATACCGACCGCAACGCCGCTTACGGCGGCGATCACCGGCTTCTGCGCCGTCGAGATGGTCTGCAGAAAGGTGATGGCCGGCGAAGGGCCGCCTGGCTTGGCGTTGGCAAAGTCAACCAGGTCATTGCCGGCAGTGAAGCAATCCTGTGTACCGGTGATCAGGATGGCGCGAACCAAAGGATCATTAGCGGCCTGGGTGATGGCGTCACTCATGGCGATATACATCGCGCCGGTAAGAGCGTTCTTCTTTTCCGGACGGTTCATCCGGATCCACATCACGCGGTCTTTGACTTCAACCAAAACTTGATCTGCCATGCGTCAGCTCCTGAGGACAGTTGAGTATACGAGATCGCCGCCATCGCGCGACATCGACGAGATCGCCGACATCGGGAGAGCAAAACCCTTAAACCACAAAGGACACGAAGGAACACAAAGGAGCGCAAGAGGCTCTACGTGGAATGATTGTCGCCGGGAACATTCATTCAGACCGTAAGGATCCCTCGCGCGGCAATCGGGATAAAGAAAAAAAGGCGAACAAACCCGGAAGGACAGTACCATTCGGACACTCTGACAGCCACCATAGTGCATGGCAATGCCCCTCAGTAACCGCGTGTTTTCAGCATTTGGCCATTATGCTTAAAGGGTTACGGGAGGAGTGCGGTCATGAAGGCTTGGTTGTCAGCGCAGTCGAGTGCCAAGTGCACAGCGGGGTCATTCATTCACGCGTCATTGGTGAAGGCGGCATTCTATAAGGCGTCATTTATCAGGGCGCTCTTTATCAGATCGTCGATCACGCTGGGAGCAGTGGTACTAGGAGCATTTGTTCTGACTTCGAGTATGCCTAACCTGGAAGCGCAGTCTCGCAACGCCCAGGCAACCGCGCGCCCTGATCTGATGTCCACTCTGCTGGAACTGGACCGCACAGCCGCGGCTACCAACAGCGATATTGGACACCTCCAGATTGATCGCTGGAAAGGCGGCTGGAAAACCGGCTGGACCACCAGCAGCACGCATAAGGACCAGGCTGCCAAAGCAGCCGCTTCCCTGCAACGGAACTTGAAGGGACCGCTCCCTGACCTGATTCGCGAAGCCATCAACCAACACGGCAGCATGACGGCCACTTTCAAGGTTTATGAAGACCTGAACCTGGTGTGCGAGACGCTGGACTCATTGGTGGATACGGCACAGCAGTTCGGCAGGAAAGAAGAATCGATTCCGCTATCGAATGACTTTGGCACCTTGATACGGCTACGCCGCACGATGTCATCCTATATAAAGGAACGCGCCGTGGCGGCCGATGGTGGCAGCAGCGGCCAGCCCACATACACAACGTTTGCTCCTTCGATGTCTCCATCCTCGTCTGATCTCGAGGCGCCACGCAAGATTATTATTGATGATGACGCTCCGGATAAGAAGACATCGGCCAAGAAGAAAAAGAGCTCCATTCAGTTCAACAACGTAGAATAGTCTCTTCTGGCTGAGTTCATAAGAATCGTATAAACTCCTGCGTTGCATCAGGAGTTGATGAATGCGATTTGATCGCCTGGCCAGGACGACCTTTACCTCTTTTTTTCTGATCTTTACCGCCTTTACTGCAATCCCCACTTGCGTTTATACGCAGACCGCGCCGGCCTATGCGGCCGAGGTAGATGACATCGCCACCAAGGCGCTGGCTTCTACGGGCGTGCCCGGCGCTTCCCTGGCGATCGTAAAAGACAGCAAGCTTGCCTACGTTCATGCGTACGGCAAAGCGCGCATCGATCCTGCCCAGGCAGCCGAACCGGGCATGCGGTATTCGATCGGCTCCATCAGCAAGCAGTTCACGGCCGCGGCTATTCTGTTGCTGGCCGAAGATGGCAAGCTTGCGCTCAATGATCACGTCTCGAAATTTGTCCCGGGATTGACGCGCGGGGATGAGGTCACGATCCGGCAGATTCTTTCGCATACTTCCGGCTATCAGGATTACTGGCCACAGGACTATGTTCCGCCCTTCATGCTCAGCCAGGTGAACGCGCAGAAAATTCTGGATATCTGGGCACGCAAACAACTGGACTTTGAGCCCGGCACCAGATGGCAGTACAGCAATACAAACTTTGTGATCGCCGGATTGATTGTTGAAAAAGCCAGCAAGATGCCGTTCCTGGATTTCCTGACACAGCGCATCTTCAAACCGCTGGGTATGACGAGCGTACTGAATATCGACCAGGGCAGATTGACCGAGTCCGACCCGACCGGATACTTTCGCTATGCGCTGGGTCTGCCACGCGTGGCGCCGAAGGAAGGCAAAGGCTGGTTGTTTGCCGCCGGCGAACTGGCCATGACGGCAGAAGATCTGGAGAAGTGGAACATTTCGATCATTAAGCAATCGCTGCTGAAACCCGCGTCGTACAAGGAACTGGAAACCGAGGTCCTGCTGAAAGACGGCAGTGGTTCCGGATACGCACTTGGTATTTCCGTGGGACGCGCGAATGGTCACCGTGTACTTCGCCACGGCGGAGAAGTCTCAGGGTTCACATCGAGCAGCGTGATTCTGCCCGACGATGGCATGGCTGTGGTGGTACTCACAAACCAGGATGCGATTGATGCGTCGGGACAGATTGCAAGGGGCGTCGTAAACCGACTGCTGCAGATATCTCAGCCGTTGAACGCGAAGGAAGATGCAAATGTGAAAGCGTTGCTGGATGGTCTGGCAGACGGCAAACTGGATCGGACATTGTTTTCCGACAATGGGAACGCGTACTTCTCCGATACGGCCATAAAAGACTACATGGCCACGTTGTCGCCCTTGGGTGCAATTCAGGGCATCCAGCAAACAGCAACCGGTAGCCGAGGCGGCATGACGTTTAGGAACTATACCGTGCATTATGCAGGTAAAGCTTTAGGAATCTCGATTTATGAATTGAGCGACGGAAAGGTTGAACAGTTCATTGTGACTGCCCAGGATTGACGGGCAGGGTTACTGTAAAGCTGTTGAAAAGAAAGGCCTAAGGGGATTCGGCCTGAAAAATTAGATCGAGTTCGGCGATTTTCCATATCTTTTGCCGATTCCCAGTGCACTTAGTAGGTAAGGAAGCAAAGTTTTTCCAAATACATTGGCTTAGAACAGGTAAGTGGAGTTGAATAATCGACGACGGTTATTTAACTCCATTTTTTTGTTTTTGGTCGCTTCGCTACAAACCGCTTGAATGCATGTGTCGTGGTCACCGAAGATCGCGCAGCGGGCTGCCGCGGGGACAGTTCTGATTCTTGCGCTTCGCGACAAACCGCGAAGGGCGGCAAATCTCGTGGTGCAGACAACGCCTGCTCCTGTGGCAGCGGGCTCGTCGCGCGTGGACGGCGCGAGCCCTTTTGGTTTGCAACCTCAATGGCAACGCCGAAAATCTATCAATGCCTCGATCCACACAACAGGACAACGGACTTCAAATTTAAAATCTTAAATTTGAAATTAGAAATGCTCTTGTCCCTTATCATGTATTCCTTTCCGGAGGTTTCATCTTGGACACGAAGAAGCGGTGCGCATGGGCGGAGTCGGCGGCGATGCTTGAGTATCACGATGAGGAGTGGGGTGTGCCTCAGCATGATGATCGAGTGTTGTTCGAATTCCTCATTCTTGAGGGAGCGCAAGCCGGGTTGAGCTGGTCAACCATTCTGGCCAAGCGGGCGGCGTACCGGCGCGCGTTCAGCCATTTCGATCCGAAGAAGGTGGCCCGCTACGATGCCGCGAAGCAGAAGGCGTTGATGGGCGATGCCGGGATCGTGCGGAACAAGTTAAAGATTGCGGCGACGGTGAAAAACGCGGAAGCGTTTCTGGCCGTACAAAAAGAATTTGGCGGGTTTGATGAATATATATGGCAGTTCGTGAACGGCAAACCGATCATCAATGCCTGGAAGCCCAAACAGAGACTGCCCGCTGAGACGTTGGAGTCACAAAAGATGAGCAAAGATCTGCTCAAACGCGGATTCAAGTTTGTGGGACCAACCATTTGTTATGCATTCATGCAGGCCGTTGGCATGGTGAATGATCATCAGGTGGAATGTTTTCGATACAAGGAATTGATCTAGCATTGTAATGGTGCTCATCGCGCCTTGCTGTTATTTACTTATGGTTTCCGAGGGGCGGCAGTTTTCTGGTTCGCGTTTCCCTGGTTTGCCTTGATCCTCTCCTCGCAGGGCGGATGGACGAATGGCAGATGCATCCGGTTCATGAGCGGCCCCCATTGCGGACAGAATTCATTGGCAATGTTACTGAGGGCAAAGTCCTGGAAAGCGGAGGCAGCACGCTGACCTGCGTGCGTCACATCGTTGTATCCTTCGGGCAGGTATCCCATTCCAACGAATCCGCTGGCCGCCGCTCCGGTGAAATTCGAATAAGCGAGACGATTGTGACCCGAATCGTTTTTATCCACCAGGACAAAGAGCACAGCGTGCGCCACTCGATTGAACACATTGTGGCTGGCAGCAGGGAGATAGCGCGGGTCTTCGCGAAGAGTGATCTTTGTCAGTGCCTGGGCCGCCAGTTGAGCTTCCCTTTTCGCCAGCGAATCACCGTATAGGCGGCCAAATGCTCCGCCTCCATCTTTCCACTCGCGCGGATAGTGGTCCGGCGGATCGGCCATTGTAAGAGCGACCCCGACGGTTGGAAGCAGAAACGCGACAGGATTGAACGCCTGATGTACGTACAATTGCCATTTGTCGGCAGCGCTCATAGGCTGCATGGTCATTTGCGGAGCAAGTATGGCGGGCAGTCCTTTGCGTTCCTGTTTGCGCGGAAGGCTTTTGCGGTTGCGGCGCGTCAGGTAATTTGTTTTCAGGTTGGACGGCCCCACCGGTGGTTTGGGGCGCGGTTGCCGGATCGCTTGCTTCGTCGTTTTGTTGAGCGCTCAGGAGAACGCCAGAAACAACGGTCAGCGTGAGCAGCAGGACGATGGCTCTCATGTTGTATCGGCGAGTCGGCACCCTTCTTCAATTTCTATTCAGATGCTGCAAATCGGGCTAATGCAGAACGGCCGGAATATTCCCTGCACTTAGCGCACTGGTTTGCATCATCACGCGATCAGAGCACGTTTGTGCACTGGGGAAATTGACAGAGCCTGTGCGATTGGCACGGGCTTCGGGCCTCCTGCATAGCGGCTGTACGCGTGACTCGTGTCTCAGTATGCCTGGGACCTCGCGCCGATATGATTTCAAACGCGGATTTTGACTTGCACCTGCCCATTCAGGGTTTGTACGTCATAGCACGGGACGGCTGAGCAAGCGGGTCCTTCCTTGACGCTGCCATCGAGAAGAGAGAAACGCGAGAGATGCCATGGGCATTGAATGGTCTCATCCACAAGCTTGCCCTCTTCAAGAGGCGCGCCATAGTGTGAGCATACTGCGCCGACCGCATAGATGGCGGATTTCGATCTAAGCAGAAGAATTGGCTGGCCATCCACTTCAACCCTCCGGGGCTGGCCTTCAATAAGCTCTTTTTCAGCTATCGCCGATTTGAAATCAGACGGGCCGCTGCGATACGCGTTGCGGTTGATCATCACGCCCAGGTGGAAAACCATGCCGCCACCGAGATAAGCTCCTACGCTCACCAGAAGATATCCAACCAGAGCAATTCCAAGTGACGCCCAGTTCAAAGACCAGCCGTCGCGCCAGCGCATCAGCAATGAGCCCACAAAAAACAGAGTGGCTACAGTGTTGATCATCCCATGCACGGCGCCGACCGATTTTTCCGCTGGGTCAATATCCATCCAATCCATCAGCCCTGCGGCGGCAGCAGCGAGCGCGCCGGCAATGCCAAGGGCCACGGCGATGCTGGAAGCAATTCCCAACTGAGGCAGATGGAAAATCAGGCCGACAATATCCATCAAAATGGCGAGCGTCCAGGCACCAACCGGAATGTCTGTGAGCAAGGGATGAAGCGGATGCCCGAGCCATGAACCGTTGAGCAGCAGCTTGATGGGACGCAACGGCGTGGTCTGGAAACTACGGTTGAGAATGCTGTCTACCGGCGCGCTGATCTTCTTGACCAGCTCTGACTTGATGATGGCGTTTTCGGCTGCTTCGGTTACGTCACGATTCATGTCTATCCTTTTGGACGATTCAGGGGGTTGGGCCCGACGAGCGCCGTCAATTTTGCATCATTGTTCGCGGAAAAGGAAAGAGAGCACAAAACCCACCACGGAGGCACAGAGACACGGAGAAAATCGGATGGCTTGGTGATCTGGTGATCGGATGATCTGAAAACTAGCAATTGGCAAATGGCAGTTGGCAAGACCTTACCGCTGATGAACACTGGTGAGGCAGCAGTCAGCACTAGCAGTCGGCTCAGTAAAAGCGAGAGGCAAGAGCAAACAAACCTTCTACCGCGGATGAACGCGGATGTTCGCGGATAAAACTGCAAATCATCAGAAAACGTCCCGCCCGGTCCATGGTTTATTCCGCCAGTAAATATCGATTTGGTCGTGGCATGCGCAGGGGAGTGTACAGAAAAATCGCTCCCTTCAGGCTTGTCCCCTTTTTTCGTCCCTTTTTTTCAGAAAAATGGGCCGGAACGAGTCCGGCCCGCTAAAGAAGCAATCGTTATTGTTAAGGCGTCACCTTGGTGATGCGCGTCGCCCAGTTACCGAGAGAAGCCCGAGTGCCTCCGCAGCTTCCGAAGTTAGGGCCGAATCCCGCTTCATACGTCGCCAGGTCGCAGCTCTGGTTAATGAACTCAGTGGCAAACCAGATTGAGTTCCCATCCACTGAGGCAGCTCCGTAGTCACCCCAGCGCGGACGGCTTCCGAATATATTCGCGTACTCGGTGAATCCATCCTGCAGGCCCGAGCCGGCTTGCGCGATGTGCACGTCACCCGCGCCGACGTTTGCATCCAGGCTGGCGTATCCCACGCTTGGGAACTGGGTTGGCCCCACAACCGTGAATGAGATTACGCCGCGTCCGCTCGGGGTCACTGCTGTCGTCGGATAGGTAACGCTGACATCATCCAGAGCCACGTAGCCATTTTGCACGATCTTGCCCTTGAGCGAAGCGCCGGTACCCTGAGGGATGAGGACGAAATAGGCAATGCCCGCATGAACTGTGACGCCGCCATCCGTGCTGATGCCCGTGCCCAGAGCGGACCACAACTTACCATTCGCGAACATGACCTGCTGCATGCGAGAGTCATTGGCGTTGAGCCTGCCAATGGTCTCCGGAACTCCAACCGGGATGCCATTGAGAAAGAGGTTGCAGGTGGCATTTTCAATGCACTGCCCCACCGGCCACTGCTTTGTCTGATCGTTGGTTTGGGATCCCGGCTGCTTTACCAGTGGTGGGTTGGCGAATGCAACCGTGTTGACGAGTGCGTTCGTCAGAGCCGGTGCAGCCCCGGAGTTGAGCGCCTGCGTGTTGCTGAGTTCCCACAGGGCAAGGCGGTTATCGAGTCCGGTGAAAACCGCAAACGAGCTCAAGAGATATTCGGTTCCGCCGTTCGCGGTTGCGAAGCTACCGGTTCCTGGTGATTGTGCCGGCCAGACCGTAAAGCCGGGCAGAGGTCCGAAATCAGGAGTAAAAACGGGGGTAGCATTTGTGTCGTACTGGAAGACGGTGATGGACGGCGCGCCGCTGACCAGCGCGTTCTTTGAGATCGCATAGATCTGTGAAGCGTTGAAGCCTGGACCGAAGAAAGAGAACTCATTGGTGGTGAGGTAGATTCCATTTGCGTCCGCGCCGATGTGCGGATAGTCGCCCAGGCAGGCGTTGGGATGCGTGCGTCCCGCGGGCGTGCCCGCTGGATTGCAATTATGGTTGGGGGTTCCTTCAGTTCCATCATCCTGAACCGGAATGCTGTAAATGGTCCAGGTACCGAGTGGGTTTGAGGTATTGCTGACCGCCAGGTCAAGATGGTTCCGGCCGGAAAGCGACTGGGAGAGTGACAGGCCAGTGGCGGCATCCACGTTGATGCGATCCAAGGTCAATACCAGATGGAACCAGCGTTGTGACTGGGCGTCAAAAATGCAGCTTGGATCGGTAATGGAAGGTCCGAACCGGTTGGGCGATCCGCGCTGGATGGCCGCCGCATCACCATAAAAGCTGTTGAGATCGGTGACACCCAGCAGTTGATTTCCTGAGCCGTCAAAGATATTGAGCACATCATTTGCGGATTCCACCACAAAGCCATTGCCAGCGCACAAACCCTGGTCTGGAGGCTCCACGGAGAACTGGTTGCCATTGTTGGCAAGCCGCTGCTGGCGGAAGTTCAGCCCATCAAACGCTACGTTGATTTCGGGATTGGATTTGGCTTTCTTGCCGGACTGGGCCGAGCCGTGGCCCCCTTTCCCGCCGGGCAGAGTGCGGTTGATAAATCCTGTGTCCTGGTCATCGTTGTCCGCATCCTGACCGAGATCGTCAATTTCAATTGTTTGGACGCCGTCAGCGCCAGCCGGCCGAGGTTGAAACGTTCCCTGCCCGGACGACGGAATCTGCCGTGCAACCTGTGCATTGGCTGCTGCGAAAGTGAAAACAGTGAGAGCGATTAAAGCAAGGAAGCATGGAATCAATCGAGGGCTTGCATTTTGATTCATGGACGAAAATCTCCTGAGGGGGGATCTCGGGATCATTGGCCCAGATGGTTTCTCAGTTCTAACGACATGCTGGAGAACATGGCTCTGGAGGTTCCGTCGTAGAGCAACATAGACTGATTTTCTGTCGAAAGATTTGAGTGACGATCTAGTACAACAAGGCCGGAATTACTACTGAGCATAATACTCGCTGGAATCTCGGGTATTTCGCCTATTTGCACTTAGTACTAGGTGACTCGCCGTGAATCGCCGAGATCGGAAACACAGATTTGTTATTGAATAATTGAATAATTTTAGTAATCGGGTAATTGCAAGGGCAAAAAACCGCAAAGGCTTTAACCACAAAGACACGAAGGGATCGCCGAGAGCGCCGTCATCGCGCGACATCGCCGAGATCGGAAAGTCAAAGGCTTTAACCAGAGCGAGGACACAGAGGAACACGTAGAAAGTGGCAATTGAGAATTGCCGAGATCGCCGTCATCGCCGCGATCGGAAAAGGCAACACGGTTAACCATGGAGGCACTGAAGAGCGGGGCAATTTCAGCCAGTGGGAGCAATTTCAGAGGCAATATTGTGATCTTTGGTTTGGGCGGGCCTAATGGCATTGCGGGATTGTGATGGTCCGTGTTAGGCTTTACAAGTCACTAGAAGGACGAGATTTAGAGATAGGAGTGCCCAGTTTCAAGTGTTAGCTAGAGAGCATAAGGCAGACGTCATCAACCGTTTCCGCACGCACCAGTCAGATACCGGAAGCCCGGAAGTCCAGATTGCAATTTTGAGTGAGCGGATCGGTGATTTGACCGAGCACTTCAAGGCGCATAAAAAGGACCACGCCTCCCGGCGGGGTCTGCTCATGATGGTCAGCAAGCGGCGTCGCCTGCTGGACTATCTGAAGACGTACGATACCGATCGATATAAAGACGTCATCCAAAAACTTGGAATCCGTAAGTAATCGAGTTACCGGACGTTTTGAACCGAGGTCTCCCGTCGGCGGGAGACGTGTGCCTGAAGCGGGGCCCTGCAGGAGCATCCCCGGAAAAGGTCCACAAAATTCTGCCGAGTTTGTATCGTATAGAAACAAAAGGCTCTCACGCTAGACCATGCTGGTCCTCCCGAGAAAAGAGGAGTAATGAAACAAACAGCCACTGTTGAACTTGCAGGCGGCAAATCCCTCCATATAGAAACTGGACATTTGGCGAAACAAGCGGCCGGATCGGCGATTCTCCGGCAGGGCGACAACGTTGTCCTCGGCACTGCGAATGCCGCTCCAGAACCCCGCGAAGGAATTGATTTCTTTCCGCTCACGGTAGATTACAGAGAATACACGTACGCCGGCGGACGCATCCCCGGTGGATTTATCAAACGCGAAGGTCGACCGCAGGAACGCGAAATCCTGACCTCGCGACAGATTGACCGCCCCATACGCCCGCTCTTCCCTGAAGGCTTCCGCAATGAAACCCAGGTCATTTCACTGGTGCTTTCCGCGGACACCGATAATGATCCTGACGTTCTAGCCATCAACTCCGCTTCGGCGGCGCTCACGCTTTCCGACATTCCATTTCATGGCCCGGTAGGCGCTGTGCGCATTGGCCTGGTCAACGATCAGATGATCGTGAATCCGACCTATGCGGAAATGGCCGAAAGCAAGCTCAACATCATGGTGGTTGGCACGGCTGAAGGCATTGTGATGGTGGAGTCCGGAGCGAAGGAAGTTTCTGAAGAGAAAGTTCTGGAAGCCATTGAATTTGCCCATGACCAGATCAAGAAGATCTGTGCGGGCATTGTTGACCTGGCAAAGCGCGGCGGCAAACCAAAGCGCGCAGTGAAAGATCCGGAGATGGATCAGGCATATTTCGACGGCCTGATGAGCAAGGTTGGCGCTGAACTGGCCGATGCTTTAGACACTGCGAAGTATCCCAAGCTGGAAAGCTACACCAAAGTAAAAGAAATCAAAGACAAGCTGAAGGCTGAGCTGCCGCCGGATGACGACGCGGCCAAGGCCAAGCTCTCACGCTACTACGAACTCATGCGCGAGAAGATCTTCCGCGACCAGGTGACAAAGCAGCGTCGCCGTCCGGACAACCGCAAGTTTGATCAGATTCGCGACATCTGGATTGAAGTTGGCGTACTTCCGCGTACCCACGGTTCAGCGGTATTTACTCGCGGTGAAACGCAGGCGCTGGTGACTACCACGCTGGGCACACCGGATGACATGCAGCGCATTGAACGCTTTGAAGGTGAAACCAAAAAGCGCTTTATGCTGCATTACAACTTCCCGCCATTTTCGGTGGGTGAAGTTGGACGCATGACCGGAGTTGGCCGGCGCGAAATTGGCCATGGCGCTCTGGCTGAGCGTGCTGTTGCCGCAGTGCTGCCTCCGGTGGAGAAGTGGCCTTACGCGATCCGCGTGGTTTCAGACATTCTTGAATCGAACGGATCATCGTCGATGGCTTCAGTATGCGGCGCTTCCCTCTCATTGATGGATGCCGGCGTTCCGTTGACATCGTCAGTGGCAGGCGTTGCCATGGGTCTGGTGAAAGAAGGCGACTCTTACGCCATCCTCACCGACATTGCCGGCGCCGAAGATCACTACGGCGACATGGACTTTAAAGTGGCTGGAACACGTGATGGCATTACCGCTCTGCAAATGGACATCAAGGTCATGGGCATCACGTCACAAATCATGCGTGAGGCTCTGGAGCAGGCCAAGCACGGCCGCTTGTTCATCCTGGACAAGATGGAACAGACCATTACCGGCGGACGCGAGAATATCTCAACGTTTGCTCCGCGCATTTACACCCTGCAGATTCCTGTGGACAAGATTCGCGACCTGATTGGCCCTGGTGGAAAGATGATTCGTTCCATCATTGACCAGACCGGCGTGAAGATTGACGTGGATGACACGGGTAAGGTGAACGTGGCTTCCAACGATGGACCTTCCGCACAGAAAGCCATCCAGATGATCAACGACCTGACGGCGGTGCCGGAAGTCGGCAAGACGTATCTGGGCAAAGTGGTGCGTCTGGCGGAGTTCGGCGCGTTTGTGGAAATCATTCCGGGCACGGACGGCCTGCTGCACATCAGCGAGATTGCGGAACATCGCGTAAAGGAAGTGAAAGACGAACTCAAGGAAGGCGACCAGGTATTGGTCAAGGTCCTGGGCATTGAAGGCAACCGCATTAAGCTGTCACGCAAGGCGATCTTGAAAGAACAGCGCGCCAAGATGGCAGCACAACGCGGCGAGTCTCCGGATGGCGAAGGCGGCGGTGAAGGCGGCGGCGAGCGCGGTGAAGCTCACCACGAACCCGCGGCTGAAGGCTCAGAAGAAACCGTGACCTTTGAAGGCGGGGCTGACTTCGACGAGAACGATGAAGAGCCTAACTTCAATCGCGAGGACGCAAACCGTGAGACAGTGGCGGCGACAACGGACCGTCCGGATCGTCCACGTGGCCCAAGGCCAGGTGGCGGCGGTGGCGGAGGACGTCGTCCCGGCGGACGCGGTGGTCGCGGACGCGGACCTGGCGGAGGCGGACGTGGCGGACCACGCGGCGGCGGTGGCGATCGTGGCGGCCGCGGCGGCGGTGGTGGTCATTAAAGCTGCGATAGGCTTCAAAATGAAAAAGGCACAGTCGAAAGATTGTGCCTTTGTTTTTGTCGCTTCGCTCCAAACCGCTTAAGAGTGCTTCTCGTGGTTTTCTTTGATGTGCCCTGTTGCAGCGATGCTCGGCGGGTGGTCGGCGTCGCCGGAATCACTTGCGAAATTCCGGCACAGCGGGCTCGGCGCGAGGTCGGCCTCGCCCTCATTCAGTTGCGAGAGTCAGCGGCACTACCTCAGCGGCTAAAGCCGGAGATTACTTGAGCCTGGTACGCAGGCATAAATGCCTGCTCCACCCCGTGAAGGCCAGCTCCATCTCCTTGCAAAACCTGTTACGAATCGACAGTAACAACATTGCCGAAACAGTCGCCTAGAGCACACGATCTTAGTGGCGACGTTTACTCCGCTACCAATCCGTGACACTTTTTGTATTTCTTGCCTGAACCGCAAGGACAAGGATCATTCCGTCCGACTTTGGCTTGACCGCGAACAACCTGTTGCGGAGCGTTTGCGCCGTCACCTGATCCAGCCATACGCGCCTCCTGCAACTCGCGCTTCTTGCGACGCTGGAATTGCGCTTCCAGATCGTCGATCGAAGTCGAAGCACGCCTTCCTGGTGCCGGCTGCGGCTGTTCTCCGTTGCCGCCGGGACCTGCAGCGACGGGCGTTGGCGAAGTATCCACAATCTGCATATGGAACAGGTATCGCGCTGTTTCTTCCTGGAATCTGCGCATCATGCCTTCAAACATGTCAAACGATTCGCGTTTATATTCCACCAGTGGATCATGCTGGGCATAGCCACGCAGGCCAATGCCTTCCTTCAGGTGGTCCATGTTGAGGAGATGATCTTTCCACTGCGTGTCCAGCACGCTTAACATGATCATGCGTTCGTGATAGCGCAGCGCGTCCGGACCTAGCTGCTGTTCCTTGGCGTTGTAAGCTTCTTCCAGCTTACTGAAAATTGCATCGCCCAGTTCCTGACGATTCAACCTGTCCGCATCGATGCCTGACTTGGTCATGTCCAGACCAAACTGTTCAATCAGAAATTTATTCAGGCCTTCCACATCCCACTGGTCAGCATGGACGTTGCGCGGAGCCATGCGGTCCAGCGCTTCGGCCACCATGGACGCAACATACTCATCCATGATCAGCTCTTTTTGCTCCACGCCGGACAGCAGTTCCTTACGCAGGCCGTACACCGCGACGCGCTGCTTGTTCATGACATCGTCATACTCAAGCAGATGTTTGCGCGATTCAAAATTCTGGCCTTCCACGGCCTTCTGCGCGGCCTCAATACGTTTGGTGATCAGGCGCGACTCAATCGGGACGCCTTCTTCCATGCCCAGGCGCTGAAGCAGCGTTGATACCCACGCCTTGGCGAAGATGCGCATGAGATCATCTTCGAGAGATAGATAGAATCGCGACGATCCGGGATCACCCTGACGTCCAGCGCGTCCGCGAAGCTGGTTATCAATGCGGCGAGCTTCGTGGCGTTCCGTGCCCATAATGTGCAGTCCGCCAACACCTACAACACGCTCATGGTCGGCGTCAGTATCTTTCTTATATTTGGTGTATATCTCCTGATATTTATCCACCGGACATTGATATTCAATGCCGTTGTAATAAAAAACGGTGTTCTGCGCGTCATCCTGCTGCAACACCACTTCACCGCCAGCGTGTTTTAATTGCTGCGCGATTCCCTTCTTCACCGTCTCCTGCTTGGCCATGAACTCCGCATTGCCGCCCAGCAGAATGTCAGTACCGCGGCCCGCCATGTTGGTGGCGATGGTCACTGAGTTAAACTTGCCGGCCTGGGCCACGATCTCCGCTTCTTTCTCGTGGAATTTTGCGTTCAGCACCACGTGCTTCACGCCTTTTTTCTTCAACAGGTCAGACAGCCGTTCGCTCTTTTCGATGGAGGTTGTGCCCACCAGAATCGGACGCCCTTCCGTGGCCACTTTCTGAATCTCATCGGCTACGGCGAAGTATTTTTCCTTCTCTGTGCGATAGACGACATCCGGGTTTTCAATACGGGACATCGGCCGGTTGGTGGGAATCACCACGACTTGCAGCTTGTAAATCTTATCGAACTCAGCCGCTTCGGTTTCCGCCGTTCCAGTCATGCCCGCCAGCTTCTTGTACATGCGGAAATAATTCTGGAAGGTGATTGTCGCCAGCGTCTGCGTTTCACGCTCGATCTTTACTTTTTCCTTGGCTTCAATCGCCTGATGCAGACCGTCACTCCAGCGACGTCCGGGCATCAGGCGGCCGGTGAACTCGTCGACGATAATGACCTCGCCGTCCTTCACCACGTACTCAACGTCTTTTTTGTACAGGGCGTGGGCTTTTACGGCGGTCTCAACGTGGTGCTTCATGGCCCAGTTTTCGGGATCGGCAATGTTGTCAATGCCCAGGGCATGCTCCACCTTTTCCCATCCCTGGTCGGTGATGGTGGTGTTGCGGTGCTTTTCATCCACCACAAAGTCGCCGGTATAGATCTTGGGCTCGCCTGAAGGCACTTCAATCTCTTCGCCTTTTTCCAGGATCGGCACTACACGGTCGGCTTTATCGTATTTGTCGGTGGTCTCGTCACTCGATCCGCTGATGATGAGCGGCGTTCTGGCTTCGTCGATCAAAATGGAGTCAACTTCATCCACGATCGCGTAGTTGTGCCCGCGCTGAACACAATCTTCCAGGTTAAATTTCATGTTGTCGCGCAGGTAGTCGAAGCCGAATTCGTTGTTGGTGCCGTAAGTCACGTCGGCTGCATAGGCTTCACGACGCTCGTCATCATCCAGCTCATGCACAATTACGCCAACGCTCAGGCCCAGGAAGCGATAGAGCTTGCCCATCCACTCTGAGTCGCGTTTGGCCAGATAGTCGTTTACGGTGACTACGTGCACGCCATTGCCGGAGAGAGCGTTCAAATAAACAGGCAGAGTTGCGACCAGCGTCTTACCTTCACCGGTCTTCATTTCGGAGATCTCGCCGCGATGCAGCACGACGCCGCCCACCATCTGGACGTCAAAATGGCGCATGTTGAGGACACGCTTGCCGGCCTCGCGGCAAATAGCAAACGCTTCAGGCAGAATTTCGTCCAACGCGGCGTTGCGGGCGGTCAGGCGCTCGGCCTCATCCTCAATGCCTTTGGTACGCTCCTGGATCAACGCTTTGAACTCGCGGGTCTTTTCCCGCAACTGCTCATCCGTGAGCTGCTTAAACTGATCTTCCAGAGCATTGATCTCGTCCACGCGCGGACGTATCCTCTTGATCTCACGCTCATTACTGGTGCCAAAAACTTTGGCTGCTAATTTACCTATCAATTGCGGTCCTTGTTAATACAGTGTGGTTTTTACGTTAGAAGGCGACACTAAAAGCCTAACATATTGGATGCGGCAGGGTCAGGGTAAGTAGCGGGGAGGGGAAAGGTGGAGTTTTGGGCGATTGCCGGGTGGTGATATTTTGGAACAGTTGGACTTACACAAAGATATGACTTCAATCCCTCCGCCGCCGACGCTGGACTGCGCTCGTGTTCTCGAATATGTAGTCTTAAATGACTCCGTAGGATTCTCAGGCCGCACGCTCTTGTTTGTCGATGGGATTGAGCTGGGTCGGGTGCCCTGCCTTGCGATTTGCGACGACAAACGAATCCCTGGCGTGTTGCTCTTTCATTGCGATGAAGAATGGACCGTTCTGGGGTGTGCTGGATACACAACCCTCACGGAAGCCCGAGACCGCGCCGAGCGGATTTACCCCGGACTCTCCTCGTTGTGGGTGGATGCCAAGGTCAGCGCAGAACAGTCTGAGCGGTATCTGAACGAGCAATTTGGGGATCAGCGGTGCAGCGTATGCGGCAAGAGAGCGGATCAAGTCAACCAGTTGGACCAGCGCGGCGAAGTGTTGATTTGTAATCTCTGTATTCGTAGCGGGACGGACGGTTAACTCGTTCCTTCAACGAAGATGCACGGGTACTCCCGCAACTCGGCCTTGAGCATGAGCCTTGAGGCGACGATTGTGATTGGATCATCCAAAGCCATCGTCATCCGGGCCCCCGTCAGCGAGGCAGCGCATTCTTCAGCTGCCGAGCAGGGGTGAGCACCCTTGTGTTTCGTTTTGCACCGGCGACACACAAGATCCCTCCGTCCTACTCACACGCTCATGACAAACGCGCGTGTGCTTAACGGACGTCGGGATGACGATTCAGTTTGGTGTCGGAAAATCCCCTGAAGCAGGGTATGTTCGATCAGATCGTCAGCGTCTCATGCCGTCGCCTGCGCTCAAGTCCAAACTCGTGCAACAGCTCATTGAGGCACTGGTGAAGCAACTTCCAGTCACGACTGCAAAAAATAAATCTGCGGGGGTAAACCATCTTACTCCAGCCCGCCATAGACCAGCTTGCCGCCCAGGAACGTGGCTTCCACTTTTACGTTTTTGATCGAGTTCAAAGGGATCGTGAAGATGTCATCACTGAGCACAACAAAGTCAGCCAGCTTGCCCACCGTGACTGATCCTTTATCTTTGTCCTGAAACTCCGCATAGGCTGAGCCCATGGTATAAGCCTCCACGGCTTCAGCAACTTTCAGCTTCTGCTCCGGGACCCAGCCATCGGGATTTTTGCCATCAAGCGTGGCTCGCGTGGTGGCCGCGTAGATACTCCACATCGGACTCAGCGGCGCTACGGACCAGTCCGTTCCAAACGCCAGTCGTACTCCATTATCCAGGAACGTACGGAATGCGTATGTGCGTTTCACGCGGTCAGCGCCAATTCTCTTCTCCGCCCATCGACCATCATCAATAGCATGGTACGGCTGCACGGACGCAATCACCCCAAGCTTTGCATAGCGGGCAAAGTCTTTGGCAGCCATGTGCTGTGAGTGCTCGATGCGCCAGCGACGATCGCGCTTGCCGTTGGCTTTTTCAATCTGCTCAAAGATGTCGAGCACGGTGGAGATCGCCTTATCGCCAATCGCATGCACACAGAGTTGCAGGCCGGCGGCATCGGCGGCTTTCAGTCGCGCTGCCATAGCTGACACGGGATGCATCTCATCACTTAGTAAGCCATGAGATTTGGGATCGTCAGTGTATGCGTCAAAGAAGTATGCCGTCTCTGAGCCCAGCGAGCCATCGGCGTATCCCTTTACCGCTCCCAGCCGTAACATGGGCGTGCCGAACGCTCGCCGGATTCCGACCTTGGCCTGGTCTTTCCAGTCGGTTTCCATCGGCGCCGCGTAGATGCGTACGGTAAGCTCGTTTTTCTCCTGCAGCTCCGAGTAAATCTTCACATGCTCATACAACGGATTCATGTCCTGCACAGACGTAACGCCCATTGAGGCGGCATGATCCATGGCCTGTTTGATGGCCCGCAGGCGGTGTGCATGCGTCATGGCGGGCATCACTTTGTTGACAAGGTCCTGGGCTGAATCACGTAAAACGCCAGTAGGATTTCCCTGTGCATCGCGGACAATTTGTCCGCCCGCCGGGTCCTGCGTTTTGGCGGTGATGTTGGCCAGCTTCAGTGTGACTGTGTTGGCAAGCGATTCATGCCCGTCATACCGATTCACCCACACCGGTGTATCCGGCGTCACCGAGTCGATCAACTCTTTGGTGGGCAACTCTGCAGGAGACCACTTCTGTTCATCCCAGTCGCCGCCCGTCACCCACTCACCTTTGGGAGTTGTCCTGGCGCGCTGGGCAATGCGGTCGGCAAATTCCTGTGGCGTGGCCGCGTCTTTCAACTGCACTTGCGATAGATGATCGCCACCGTCCACAAAGTGAACATGCGCGTCATTAAATCCGGGAAGCAGGAGTTTTCCGCGGGCGTCAAAAACTTTTGTCTGCGGGCCATGCCATGCGTCGATTTCAGCCGACGTTCCCACCGCAATAATGCGTTCTCCCAGTACGGCCACTGCTTCCGCCTGGGGGTGAGCTTTGTCCACGGTCCAGATTTTTGCGTTGGTGATGATTACATCCGCCGCCGGCTTGGCCTGGGCGAAGGCCGCAGAGGCACCAATGACGACGGAAGATACCAGTAAGCAGATGAATACCAGACGCCTGGGAGTGCTCATCATCTCTCGCCCCATTTCAGTTTGCTGCGGAGAACATCATAGAAAGAACGTTGCGGCATCTTGAACAACCTGACCTGAAATTTAGAGCGGCGACAATACACCACGTCGCCATCCTGCAGGGGCTCGCCCAATTGGCCGTCAACGCTGAGATAACCCTGCTGGCGAGAGAATCCCAGCCGCGCTTCAATCACGGCCGTATCCGGCACCACCAGCGGCCGGTTGGTCAAAGCATGGGATGCAACCGGAGTGATGACGAACCCCGGCAGGTCCGGGGAGAGGATGGGCCCGCCTGCCGCAAGCGAATAGGCGGTTGATCCGGTCGGGGTAGAGATGATTAGCCCATCGGCTTTGTAGTTGGCCACGAAGACGCCATCAATCAGCAATTCAAATTCGTTGATCCTGGCCACAGCACTCTGGTTAAGCACGCATTCATTCAGGGCGTCATAGTTGGCCAGGCATTCATCCCCACGACGCACCTGGCAATGCAGAAGGCTGCGGAGGCTGAGGTCGCATTTTCCGGCATCCACGGCCACCAGCGCTTCGTTGATCTCGTCATCCCTGATCTCGGTAAGAAAGCCGAGCGACCCAAGGTTCACGCCCAGAATAGGGATACTCGCATGCGCCACACTGCGCGCTGTAGAAAGCAGCGTGCCATCGCCACCCAGCACTACCACAAAGTCAGGATGCTGCTCCACCAGCTCTTCGCGTTCCGCCGGTTCAGCCTGCGGCCAGTACTCCCGCGTGACTTTGTCCGCCGTGATGGAATAACCATGGTCCTGCAGCCATGTAGCGACGCTGCGCACAATGGTCGCCAGCTGAGGCCTGCCTTGTTTGGATATGATTGAGGCTCGTTTCATTTCCATTCCGCGTGCAACAGAAACTCGCGATTTCCTTCCGCGCCCAGAATCGGGGAATCGATCACGTCAAGCGTGCGTCCGCCCAGCTCTTTGACCGATGTGCTCACCCGCTTGACCGCATCCTGCTGGGCCTCCGCGTCACGGACAATGCCGCCTTTGCCAACGCGTTCCCTGCCCACTTCAAACTGCGGCTTGACCAGGACTACAAACTCTCGATGCCCGGGATTCGCGGCCGTAATCGCTTCCACCACTGCCGGGAGAATGAGTGTAACAGAGATAAACGAAACGTCAGCCGCGACAAAGCTAACAGCGCCGGTGGCACCGGCCGAGCGCAGCTTTTCCTCCGTCAGGTAGCGTGCGTTGGTGTTCTCCAGCAACTTCACGCGCAGATCAGAGCGCAATTTGGCTGCGATCTGACCATATCCCGTATCGACGGCCACCACTTCAGCAGCTCCGTGCTGTAACATGCAGTCAGTAAATCCACCGGTGGAAGCGCCGACATCCATGCACGTGCGTCCGGTGAGATCAATCCTCCATTTTTCCAGCGCGGCTTCCAGTTTGAGACCGCCGCGGCCAACATATTTCAAGTCATCGCCCAATAGACGAATGTCAACGCTGGCGCTCACGCTGGCTCCGGCCTTTTCAATTTTTTGTCCATCGACCAGCACACGACCGGCAAGCAACATGGACTGCGCACGCTCACGCGACGGTACCAAGCCCCGTTCGACCAGCAATTTGTCAATCCTAATCTTCATTTTTTGATCAAATTCGCTCAAGGAACTCCAAGCAAAATATGAAAACGTTTTATCAGGCTTTGATTTTTTTCATCATATTCACGTTCCTTTAACATTCGCACCGCATCAGGTGCAAAGGGCTGAAAAGCCCAAAATGACGCAGTGTTACTGAAGTAACTTACTTCTTTTCCACATCGTTATTCACTACGCTGTTGAAAATCCGCCACCGCTAATGGAAACAGAGTTGCACAACAAGGATTCAAATCATAGCGCGATGTTCCTGCCTGCGAATTGCTGCGAGAAATCCTCTCTGCCATTAGAATGATTTTCGAATTCAAGGACAAGCATGCCCAGAACCGCTCCCGCCCACAAGAAGAAAAGCACCAAGCCTGCAAAAACATCCGCTAAGAGCAAAGTTGTCCCCCGGGAAAGCGACAATGCCGCCTCTCCCATGAACACTGAGCGCTTGCGCAGACTCTATGCCACCATGCTGAGGTGCCGCATGGTTTCTGAACGATGCAGCAGCGTGTTTGGCGCAGGAGCGGCAGCAGCACCAGGGTACGAAGCTGTAGAAGTGGGGGCGTGCATCCATCTTCGCGAAGAAGATCTGGTTTCACCGACATCGAGCCTGATCAACGGGAACATCAGCAAAGGCGCCACGGTGGCTGATCTCTTTGCCATGCTGAAGACTTCTGCTTCATCCGCCACCGAGAATAGAGACAACGCCGGTTCGTTTTCCGCGCTAAAGCTTTCGCCTCAGGAACAGATTCAGGCCAGCACCATGGTGGCGCTCTCGCATAAGCTTTCCCGCAAACCGATCGTCAATATGGCGATAGTCGGAAGCACGGCGAACAAATCAGAACAAGCGTCATCAGAACACGCTTCAGCCAATTTCTGGGAGAGCAGCGTTCAATTTGCCGGATCGCGCAAGCTCGGAATCGTTTACCTGATCTGCACTGCGGCGGACTCCAATCCCGATCTACGCGGACGCGCTCTCACCTTTCAGGTGCCGGGTATTACCGTGGACGGGAATGATGTTGTGGCAGTGTATCGGGTGGCGGAAGAGTCGGTGCGACGGGCCCGTGAAGGCCACGGCCCTACGCTGATCGATTGCAAGATTGATCCCGCACGCGACCCGCTTGCGTTCATGGAAGATTACCTGAAAAAGCGAGATATGTGGTCAGAGAAGTGGCATGTGAAAGTTGTGCAGGAGCTGAAGAAGGAAATTGAGAAGGCGAGTTGAGATTTTTGAATTGTGATTTGTGATTTGTGATTAGTGAATGAGCTTATCTTTGCCGCCGTCCCGCGTTGAGGGACTCCGACAGCATCTCCGAATGACACGGCAGGAGAGCACGATCAAAATCGCAAATCACAAATTAGAAATCACAAATCCAAGGTCAGCGCCTTTTCAGTTCCGGTCTTCCATCATCTTGCTGCGGCTGATCCCCCGTCCTTCGCCGCAGAACCGGTCCGCCGTTCGTTGACAGCAAGGGACGAGCGTTCATCAGCTCAAACAAGCGTCTTTGGATATCATCAAATTCACTGGTATCCAGGACATATTCGTCATGCGGCGGCAGCATGGTGTCGATCTCGGTTTGAGCGCGCTTGATGCGATCTTCATTCATGGGGTGTGTGGCGAATGCCTTAGCCATAAAGTTCGGCTTCTTGTGGTTTACCTGCAAGCGCTCAAAGAAACTCACAAACGCCACCGGATCATAGCCGGCGGCGTAGGCATACTCCAGGCCCAGAAGATCGGCTTCCCGTTCCGCGTCTCGACCAAACTTGAGCGTGCTCATGGGGAAGGCCACGCTGCTGACTTCGCGCACGGCCAAACCAATCGGGCCGCCGACAAACACCATGGGGATAGACGCCAGGTTCCAGATCTGTGACTTGGTCATGCCGCGGGTCGCGTGCCGCGCTGCCACATGAGCAATTTCATGCGCCATTACTCCAGCAAGCTCGGCTTCATTCTGGGCCGCCAGAATGAGACCGGTGTTTACGTAGAAATAGCCGCCGGGCAGCGCAAAGGCGTTTATTTCGTCATCATTCACTACCTTCACAGTGAACGGCACTTTGGCGTCCGAGTGCCGCACCAATCGCTGGGCCAGCGCGTTGACATAGCTATTCACCACCGGATCTTCCGACAGTCGCGCCTGGCTCTCCCACTCCATGGCCATTTCCTTGCCCATGGCCATCTCGCGATCCAGGGAGTAGAAGTTCACCCCGTGGTCCACGTGACGCGCGCCGATCTTGCTCACGTCATAGCGTTCCTGCTTACCGTTGTGTTTGGCTGATTTGTGCTTGCTGTCATCAACGACCGTGACATCCGGCGATTGATCGAGAGATACCAGAAAGGCATAGTCCGCGCTGGTGCGCACGCTGACGGTACCGGGTTGCGATGGTTCTTCTTTAGCAAGGCTTTCTGGTAAGGCAGCGGCGGCCATCAAGGTCTGAAAAGAGAGCATGAACCAGCCGAGCGTAATGAGAAAGGGCGAACAACGGCCAAGACCAAGGCCGTGGGGCCTGCAGGGCAGAGACCTGGGTAGCATTGGTTATCTCGATTTTTCCGGCGCGACGTAGCGGCGTCTGAATGAGACAGTCGCGCCAACCACTTCTGGCTTAGAGTGATTTGTCCATGCTCCCCGTTGGCTGCCGGGTAGAGAATCTGTAAGAAAGGTTGCCCGATCGCGAAAAGTCTGAACTTTTTACGGGTGGAAAAAGATATAAATAACTTGTTTTCATATCGTTAAAAGGAATCCTAGTTAGGTTTAGTGACTTACACTAAGATTTTTTCGACTGAAGAATTGACTTTCTAGTGCTTTCTTCCTATAATTAGCACTCGACGGATATGAGTGCTAGCAGAGCTGCTGGCAAGATCGCCGTCACCAATCCACAACAGTCTTAGTAAACCTAACTTTTAAGAAGGAGAAGTTCCATGGCAAAGCTGACTCCACTGGGTGAGCGCGTTCTGGTACGTCGCATTACCGAAGGTGAAACCGTTCGCGGCGGGATCATCATCCCCGACTCTGCAAAAGAAAAGCCCCAGGAAGGCGTTGTAGTTGCAGTAGGCACCGGCCGTTTTGATAAAGGCCAGCACGTTCCCATGTCCGTGAAAGAAGGCGATCGCGTCCTGTTCGGCAAATATTCCGGCAGCGACATCAAGATCGACAACGAAGAATTCCTGATCCTGAAAGAAGAAGAGATCTTCGGCATTCTCTCCGGCGCAGCCAAGAGTGCTGAAAAGCACGAAAAAGTCGGCGCCGGCAAGCGGTAATAACCGGCTTCCCTTCGCAAGCTTAAGTTTCATAACAGTTGTTGAACCATCACGCGCTTCAGCGCGAACAGTTTGATAGGAGATTTAGCAATGGCAAAGATTATTGTGCACGGTGAAGAGTCCCGCCAGGCGATCCTGCGCGGCGTTAACATTCTGGCCGATGCCGTAAAAGTTACCCTCGGTCCCAAAGGCCGCAACGTTGTTATTAACAAGAAATTCGGCTCCCCCGTCATCACCAAGGACGGCGTTACGGTAGCCAAGGAAATCGAACTGGGCGAGACCCTGGAAAACATGGGCGCGCAGATGGTGCGCGAAGTCGCCAGCAAGACCAGTGACGTTGCCGGTGACGGCACCACCACTGCCACGGTTCTGGCCCAGGCCATCTATCGTGATGGCGTGAAAACGGTTGCGGCCGGCGCCAATCCGATGGCCCTGAAGCGCGGCATTGAGCGCGCGGTTAATACCATCTGCGGCTCACTCCAGAAAGACGGCGAGCGCAGCAAAGGCTTCCTGGACTCTCTCTCCAAGCCCGTCAGCGGCGACATGATCGCCCAGGTTGGAACTATCTCCGCCAACAATGACGAGACCATTGGCCGCATCATTGCCGAAGCCATGAAGAAAGTCGGCAAAGACGGCGTGATCACAGTGGAAGAATCCCGCACCATGGAAACCAGCCTGGAAGTTGTGGAAGGCATGCAGTTTGACCGTGGTTATCTCTCTCCTTACTTCGTGACCGACCCCGAGCGCATGGAATGCGCCCTGGATGACGCACTGATCCTCATCAACGAAAAGAAAATCAGCAGCATGAAGGACCTTCTCCCTGTTCTGGAACAGGTAGCCAAGGCCGGCCGGCCGTTGCTCATCATTGCGGAAGACGTAGATGGTGAAGCGCTGGCCACCCTGGTGGTCAACAAGCTGCGTGGCACCATTCAGGTTTGCGCAGTGAAGGCGCCTGGCTTCGGCGATCGCCGCAAGGCCATGCTGCAGGACATTGCCATCCTGACTGGCGGCAAGGCCATCACGGAAGATCTGGGCCTGAAGCTGGAGGGCGTACAGATCACTGACCTGGGCCGGGCCAAGAAGATCACGATTGACAAGGACAACACCACCATCGTGGAAGGCAAAGGCAAGGGCACGGAAATTGAAGGCCGCGTAAAGGAAATCCGCGGACAGATGGAAAACACGACCAGCGATTACGATCGCGAGAAGCTCCAGGAGCGTCTGGCGAAGCTGGTGGGTGGCGTTGCGGTGATCAAAGTGGGCGCCGCGACTGAAACCGAAATGAAGGAAAAGAAAGCCCGCGTGGAAGACGCCATGCACGCGACCCGCGCTGCCGTGGAAGAAGGCATTGTCCCGGGTGGTGGTGTTGCCCTGGTTCGCTGCGCTGCGGCCCTGGAAACCTTGAAGTTTAAGAACGATGACGAAGAGATCGGCGCCGATATCGTTCGCCGCGCTCTGGAAGAGCCTCTCCGCCAGATTGTTGCCAATTCTGGTGAGGAGGGTGCAATCGTTGTCGGCAAGATCCGCGACTCCAAGGACAACAACTACGGCTACAACGCACAAACTGATAAGTTCGAAGACCTGGTAAAAGCCGGCGTCATCGATCCAACCAAGGTAACCCGTACCGCGTTGCAGAACGCTGCTTCGATTGCGGCGCTCATGCTGACCACCGAAGCTCTTGTCTCTGACGTTCCGGAAGAGAAAAAGAGTGGCGGTGGCGACAACCACGGCGGTATGCCCTACGGCGGATAACTCGTTTAGATAAAGTCAGCTCGCTCCTGACCAAGGCCCCTGTCGATTACGGCAGGGGCTTTTTTATGTGCTAGCACAAAAAACGCACCGGCCATTTGGGGCCGGTGCGCAGGAAAACCAGACGTGTCTCGCGTCTAGAAGGTAAGTTTTGCGGCGAACTGCAACTGGCGTGAGGAGCCAGAATCGCCGGTTGGGAAACGGGTTGAGCTGATTACGCCAAAGGTTGTGCTGCCGACCTGGGCGGTGCGTCCAGGCTGGCCAAAATTGGCGTGATTCAGCAGATCAAAGGCTTCAAAGCGCAGTTCACTGGAGAAGCGCTCGTTGATCTTGGTATGTTTCACCAGTGACATATCAACGTTGTTAAAGCCCGGCCCAATGATTACGTTTCTTCCCATGTTGCCAAGGTGGAATACGGTAGCGGTTCCCACCAGCGCGTCTGGGATACCAAACGAGGTACCAGGAGCGCAGGGAGCCTTCGCCGGATCACAAACGGAGCCGGAAAAGAACTGGATGTTTCCATTGGAAAGCGGCGAGTTGACGACTGAGATGGGACCGAGCAGATCAGGACGCAGAGTTGCCGCGCCCGTGAGGCCGCCAATGCCGGTGGCGTTTGCCAACAGGTTGACGGGGTTGCCGCTCTGGTCAGAAATAATGCTGCCAATCTGCCAGCCCTCTACGAAGCGATTGCCCTTAAGTGGCACGTCATAGATGAAGTTCATCACGAAACGGTTGCGGGCGTCGAAGTCTGAAAGGCCTTTGTCGCCTGCGGGATTGAGACTGTCCTGAATAACAATTCCCTGGCCGTTCTGTGACGTGTAATCCAGTGATTTGGAGAAGGTATAGGAAGCGTTGAACTGCAGGCCATGGAAGGCGCGCAGGTTCGACGTAATCCAGAGAGCGTTATAGCTCGAATTCCCATTGCTCACGTTGTCGGAAATGTTGCCGACTGCGGCACCGGGAAGAATCGGGCTGCTGGCGGAGAGGTTGGCAAACGGCCTGACGCCGTTAACCAGCTGGTTCTCATTGATGCGTGTCCGCAGGTGACGGCCGCCGGAACCAAAGTATCCGGTCATCACTGTCCAGTTATTAGTGACCTGCTGCTGGATATTGAAGTTGTAGGACTCGATATAGGAGTTATCGAAGTTCGGGTCCACAACGATAGGCGCCAAGCCATTGCCCTTTGCGTCCGCAAGCAGCGTGGTATAGGTGGTGGTGGGCTTAGCTCCTGCTCCCACAAAGCTCAGCGGGTTTCCAAGAGGCGGATTATTGGTCAGGCCGGTAACCAGTCCGGAGATCGGCTGGTCGGTCAGGATCGCGTAGGCGCCGCGAACAACCGTTCTGCCAGAACCGAAGACGTCATAAGCAAAACCAAGACGCGGCTGGAAGTTCTTGTTGTTCTGTTTGTAGGGTGAGTCCACCTGGACCAGCGAATCGGTTGCGGGCAGGAAATTTACAAAGCGATTGAGGGCCTCACTGGGCGTTGCATTCCAGTCATAGCGCAATCCCAATTCAAGAGTCAGTTGCTTGGTTGTCTTCCAGCTGTCCTGAACAAAAAGACCAAGGTTGTTGACGCCAATGCGGCTGGGATTGTTGCCCGGAGACAATGTGAATCCGGACGGTGTGCCTGCGGCGAAGGAGGCAACGTTTGTAAATGCGAGGGTTCCAGTATCTGAGTTGAAGTTGTTGTTGGTCATGCGGCGGAACTCGCCACCAACTTTGATCGAATGGTGCCCACGGAGATAATTCAGGGTGTCAGAGAGCACTCCTGTGGTATCGCCGCGACCCTGGGGGAAGCCGTTAGGACCGCCAAAAGCTACCGCGGTGCCACCGATCGTGATGAAGGGCAGTCCTGCATTTGCGTTAATACCGTCCGCGATACCAAAGGTTGAGGGGTTCTGAAGAGCGTTGGGAGAGAATACGATGTGGATGCGGTTAAAGCCCACGCGCACTTCGTTGACCATGTTCGCGTTCAGCGTCTGATCCAGGCTGACGGTTGCGATCTGGCGTCTGGACTGGCGCGTGTCGCCGAACCCAGGGAGTGAATCGCCCTGAAGCGTGGGCTCCTGGCGCAGATCTTCCTGCAGTGCGTAATAGCCATGCAAGCGCAGATTGCTGTTGAAATTGTGGCTGATGTCCGCTGTGCCCTGATCGATGTTGACGGGGGCCAAGGCTGAACCAACGAAACTGTTACCGGAATTGGCGACTGGAATCAGGCTCATCAACTGATTGCTGGTGGCGTTTCCACCGGCCTGTACCTGGGCGCGTTGTGCGTCTGACAGAACGGTTGTGTTCAGCGGAATGCCCTGCCGCTGCCGCAGTCCTTCATAGCTGAGGAAGAAGAACGTTTTGTCTTTGTAGATTGGCCCGCCAAAGTTGGCGCCAAAGCTGTTGCGCTTAAACGTGGCCTGGGGGTTGGGAGTCTGCACGCCCGTGGTGGCGTTAGTCAGAAAACGGGTATTGAAGAAGTTGCGGGCATCCAGATCATGGTTGCGCACAAACTCGAACAATTCACCGTGGTAGCCGTTGGCGCCCGACCGAGTGGCAATGTTTACGATCGCGCCGGAATTGCGACCATATTCCGCGCTGTAGGTGGAGTTATCCACTTTAAATTCCGAGACGGTGTTAATGGATGGCTGGAAGGTGATCTGGTTCTGCACCATGTCATTCAGGTTGATGCCATTGACCATGAAGTTTACGGTGTCTTCACGGTTACCCGCGGTATTGAACGAAAAGGATCCCTGTCCACGCAAAGGCGCGGTAAGAAATCCGTTCTGGGGTGGAGTGACGGTGCCGGGAATGAGCAATGCCAGATCGACAAAATGCCGTCCGTTCAACGGAATTTCCTGTACTGTCTTGCGATCAATGGTCTGGCCAACCGTGATGGTTGTTGTATCAATGGTGGCGGCATTGGCTTCCACCGTGATCACCTCGCCAGAACTTGCCACATTCATGCTGAAGTTCTGCACCGAGTTCCTGCCGACCTCAAGGCGCACGTCTTTAGCAAGTTGAGTCGCGAATTTCTCTGATTTGACTTCAACCGTGTAAATCCCCAGTGGAAGGGCAGCGACTTCATAATCGCCGGACGCATTGGTTTGAACATGGCGTTCAATACCAGTGGCTGGATTCTTGACGACGACCATGGCGCCAGCAATGGCAGCGCCGCTGGAATCGGTAACGTTTCCTCGAATATTTCCGGCAGTTTGCGCAAGTGCGGCTGTTGCCAACAGAAGGCAGACGAGTAGCAGCGCACGCGGGGAAAAAGCTTGCTTGTTTGACATCTCTAACGCCCCTCCTAGGGAAAATCTGGGTGAATAATCTAAACCAGAACAGGCCAAATGATGGCAAAAGAAAAGAATTTCAAGGTTTGTTGTTAAGTGTCTTGGCCCTTAGAATTCTTGAGCTGTTTCTTATAAGTGCACTCATCCTTCCAGAATGGCACACGTCGTCTGCCTGTTAAGAATCAATGGTTTACACCATCTAGTGCCAAAACGGTTCCGTAAAACCATAGGCAAAAGCAGGTAAGTTCCCGAATTTGAAACCGAAAAGGTTAAGCTTCGCTAATCTGTAAACTTTACTTTGTAAAGTTTGAATCTGGAGGCCAGATATGACTCAGGAGTCATTTGGCCCGGCCCCTGCATTTGCCTAGTTTTTGGTGCATGCAAAAGGATTTGCGGAAGCAAAGCGCGCGGAAGGAAAGTGAAAGAAGGCAAAGAGCCGACAGGCCGACGATCAAGTTCATCGTGCCGTCGCAACATCGATTGCAGCTTCGATCGCGACAAGGCTGGATCGGCAGGCTAGTTCGGTCGTGAAGGCGTCGGCAGGCGCGTGTACGTTCCAGGTCGCGGAACCGCCTCATTGTCGGCCGCACGCGCCGGATTAGGATGCGCGACTTCAACAGTCAGTGGACGATTGAGAACCATCTCCAGCGCGGTTCCCTGTTCAATGCGCACATCCTGGCCTCGAGTGAGAATCATTGCGGCGGCTGCCCCGACAGCACCACCGATTCCGACGCCTCCCCAGCCTCGCGTGGCCACCGCACCCACCAAAGCGCCCGTTGCTCCGGCCTTGCCGACGGTCGCGGCATCCTTCGCCTTTTGACCGTCCGCTTTGACCGTTCCTTCCTCGTCGATCACGGAAGAATTGGCGGAACCGGGGTCACTTTTCAGACTGCCTGGAAGATCCACGGTGTAGCCATTGGGAAAAATCATGCTGTTGAACTTGAAGAGAATTTCTGCGCGCCCGCCCATATGGCCTGCGTGTTGAACGCGTGTAATCTCGCCTTTTACGTAGGTTCCGGCAGGGATCACGGTTACGTTATCCAGCGTGACGGGAAATGAGGTTTGGCAGTAGACGCCATCACCCACGTGCGCATTCTTGGTATTGATAGGGCTTTTCAGAGACAACAGGACCGTGGTTCCTGCCGGCACAACAAGATGGTGGGCGCTATCGGGTGACGTTTCAGACACTGGAGTAGCGTTTTCCGTTTGGTTAGTTTGGGCACAAGCGCCCGCAATCACAGTTGCCAGAAAGATAGCCAAACCGCGCATAGGAATTTCTCCTACGATCAAAGTTGTACTGACAATGACTACTTTGTTGCGTGGGCCCGTTCCATCTCCGCCAGAATTGCCCTGGCGGCTTGAGCAGGATCGGCCGCATGCGTGATCGGTCGTCCAACTACTATGTGGCTGACACCAGCTTCAATCGCCGAGGCAGGCGTTGCACTACGCTGCTGATCATTCACATCAGCGCCTGCCGGACGTATGCCCGGTGTAACGATAGCGAAGCCTTCTCCCAATTCGCGGCGAGCTTCCGCCGCTTCCCGTGGCGAGGTCACGATGCCACCCAATCCCGCATTGCGGGCCAAAGCAGCCATTCTCAATACCTGGCTCAGAACGCGGGTTGGCACTCCTACTTGCGTAAGATCCTCGTCGGAAAAGCTGGTGAGCACGGTTACGCCGAGCAGGGTTAACTTTCCATCAGCGGCCTCTGCCGCTGCCTGCAACATGGCTGACCCGCCGCTGGCGTGCACCGTGAGCATACTGGCGCCTGTGGTAACGGCTGATTTCACCGCATGGCGGACGGTTGTGGGGATGTCATGAAGTTTCAGGTCGAGGAAGACCTTGCGCCCGGACTCCACGATTTCGCGAACGATGCTGGGGCCTTCGGCGGTAAAGAGCTGCAGGCCGACCTTGTAGATTCCGGCTGAATCGCCAATGCGCCGGATAAGTTCCCTGGCCGCAAAGGCGTCAGAAACGTCCAGCGCGACGATCAGGCGATCACGCATGCTGCCGGTCTTTTGATCGAGTTCGGATTCGAGGAGTCTGGAGGGCATAACTCGACCAGTATAGTACTCCCGGACTTAGAAAGCTCCGGGAGTTTGACTGGATGCGAGGGTGGCTGGCTGAACCACGTCAAGCCGCACTTTTTCAATGCCGCCGTAGAAGTTGAGCATTCTTGCGGCACTGTAGCTGAGATCCATGATGCGGTTCCCAACGTAGGGACCACGATCATTGACCCGGACGACAACCCACTTACCGTTGCGAAGGTTGGTGACCTTCACGTAGGTTCCCAGCGGCAAGTGCCGGTGGGCTGCGGTGAGCTCGAACATGTCAAAGTTCTCGCCGCTGGCCGTCTCTTTGCCATGAAACTGTTTACCGTACCAGGAAGCGTCACCTACCTGATAAGGCTTGACCGGAGCTTTTGCCCGGGCTGTTGTGGATGCAGACTTCCGTCCTGTCTTGTCGCTGCTAGTGACCTTGGGGTTGGTCGAAGTCTTGCTTTGGGGTTGCTGATGGTCCAGAACGGGAGCCGCCCCCACGTTGGCAGCCGATAAACTGGCTACCACCAGAATGGACAGTACTCGTCTCATGCACACTCCTTAACTTCGAGATATAAGTCTTTGGTTCCCCCGCTTGCGATATGCCCTCAATTATATGATTCTGAAGGCGGAACCAAAACTCGTCAGTCTTCTCCCAGTTTTCCAAGTGTTGCCTTTTCACCACGAACATGCTAGTCGTAATTGGCCATTAGCCTTAAGCTAATCACCCTAATTATACGGATCAATTAGATGGCGGGAAGCCTAAATCGGTTAGCTACGGTTACTAATGAGTTGCAGAAATTTTGTGCATATGCACTGTTTATGACCATTACTAGCAGCCCTTCTCATCGATATGCAGGTACATGTCCCATGGGTACAGAAGCTTACAGCAGCTTCGTCTCTTGATGAATATGCATAACTAAATTTGCTCTTATACAAGATAGTTGTGGAAAAAGTGGGCGCGTCTCCTTCAGGCGCCAGACTTTGACTTCCGGTCCCGCAAACCGTAAATTCTTTGAGCTGCTCCCAGGTCTGGTGGTTCGCGTCCCACCTCTTCAGGAACGCCCCGGGAGGGCTTTTCCGGCCAGAAAACGGCATCAAAAAAAAATAAATTTATGCCCTCAAATCACGAAATCGAGGTGAAATTTCAGATCCAGAACCTGTCTGCGCTCACCGATCGACTGAAAGGCGAGGGCTTTCATCTGGTCACCGACCAGGACCCACGAAATGAACACGCTGTACGACCTGCCCGACGGAGGCTTGCGCAAACGCGGCGCACTGCTGCGACTCCGCCAGTACGGCACGAAGTGGACGGTGACTTATAAGGACAAGCCAGCCACTCAGGGCCGTCATAAGTCACGCCGGGAGATTGAAACGGTGGTGGAAAATGGCCCCGCTCTGGCCCAGATCTTTGAGGCCCTGGGTTACCAGCCTCGTTTTGCGTATGAAAAGTTTCGTACCGAATGGACAGACGGCACCGGACACGTGGTTCTGGATGAGACGCCCGTTGGCAACTTTGGCGAGATTGAGGGTACGCCGGAATGGATTGACGCCGTGGCCAGTCGGCTTGGCGTTTCCCGTGACCAGTACATCACCCTTTCTTATAGCGAGTTATTTGCGGAATGGAAACAGCGCACGGGCAGCGAGGCCGCGAACATGCTGTTTGCTTAGTTCTTGTCGCTTCGCGCCAAACCGCGACTTCTATTCCAGTCGCTTCGCTCCAAACCGCTACGACGCTTTTTATCGTGGTTACGGCACCAGGCTCCTGTTGCGACGGGCTCGGTCGCGCAAGTCGGACCGAGCCTTTTATGCCGTTGTCATTCTTGTCGCTTCGCTCCAAACCGCTCGAGTATCGTTGCGTTAACAAGGCTCCTGTTGCGGCGGACTCGGCGTGCGAGCCGGCGACTTCAATTCTTGTCGCTCCGCTCCAAACCGCTGGGGATCTTCTACCGTGGTTACAGTGTCAGGCTCCTGATACAGCAGGCTCGGCGCGCGAGTCGGCCGAGCCCTTAACGACGGTAACGAATAACTAACGCGGTTAACTGAAGCAAGCTCAGCTAGGCCTTCCCAATGCGGCTAGCATCGCGCGGCAATGCGGAGGCGAGGGCGAGTGCTGCTCCGGCGTAGAGCAACGTGTCCGCGACGTAATTTAATCCCTCATTGATCTCAGGGGTTGAACCGACAATGGCCCGGATCAAAACAGGCAGATGAATGAATAGGACGACAGCGGTCATGAGGGCGCCAATCGAGGTTGCGGCTAGTCGAGGTTTTTTGTTCAGGAACAAGCCGATTCCAGCGACCAGCAGGACTGCTCCTGCCAGATATCCCCACATGCTGTGAAGTGGAACCCATGATGGCGTCAACTTTTCCAAAGGAATGTCGGGAACAGCGGCGGGGTGAAGAAAATGCTGCACGCCATAAAAGATGGCCGCAATCGCCAGGACGAGGCGCGCAAATAAGATCATCCACTGCGATTGTTGGGGTGACGAGGCGCGACTATACAGTCCGGCGAGGGCCCACGCGCCGGCGCAAAAAGAGAGATCTCTCAGCAGGTAGATCCACGCGAATCGATTTGTTGGATGACGGAGCGCGCTGGGTAAATAGATCATGCAGACAAACAGAAAGAACATCAGTCCGAGCATGGTGGACGACAAGCGAAGGAACTTCCTCGCAACAAGACTGGCGGCTGCTGCGAGCAGTGCGCACCCGACTATATATGCCCAGAACCGGTGCGGCCCCGGCATCCAGGGCGGGACCATACTCTGGACAAACTGCGGTCCGCGGAAATGCTCAGGCGCGAATACGGCGAGTGAAACGGCGATGAAGACAGGAGCCAATGTAACGAGCTTGTCCCATCCGCGGGCCGCGCTGATTTCTTTGCGGAGGATAAAGACTCCGGCGACAAGACAGATAAGCCCGGCAAGACACATCCAGAAATTTGGTGATGAAAGCATCAGAACCTCTGTGTGAGGCAGAGATTATAGCGCGGCGATTAGGAATTTCAGGTTGAGTCGGCGAGAAATCCTTTTGTCGCTCCGCTGGCGCTGCACTCCAGCCTCCGGCTGGAAGGTTGGGGCCTTCTCGCTCTGTTTACCCCGCCCTTATCGCCCAGCTCTGCTTTTCTTCGAAAAGCGTCGCGCCTCGGGAACGGGCGGGGCTAGACTGTGTCGCGCCTTCGGCGCTTCGTTCTTTGTCGCTTCGCTCCTAACCGCTATGGCGCTTTTATCGAGGTTAGGGCGTCAGGCTCCTGTTACTACGGGCTCGGCGCGCGAGTCGGCCTCGCCCTTAATACAACTAACGGCGACCCGGACCGGGTGAAGCCGGGTCCTCATACTTGTCTCCAAAGATGATGCGGCTTCATCTCGCAACCAGGTTCGGTG
>CAVWJV010000003.1:0-189215 GCA_963755365.1 Terriglobia bacterium
TCCGGAGGATCCAATGTTTCGAAAGCCCGTCGTCTGCATCCAGCGCCATTTGCTGGCCATATTCATGCTTGCAGTAATCGCAGCTTCATTATTTGGAAGTTCAGTTCTGGCAGCGCAAGACAAGGAAAGCAAGAGCAAAAGCAAGCAGGCGAAGTCGCAACCGGCAAAAGCGGAAGCCGCAGCAGCCAAAGAGGAGCCTTCACCCACACCGAAGGATGACACGGCGGAAGAAAGCAAAGGCCCATGGCATGGACTGACGTGGCGACTGGTGGGGCCGTACCGCGGCGGACGTGTGCTGGCGGTAAGCGGAGTGATTGGTGACACGCATACCTACTACTTCGGCGGCGTCGCCGGCGGTGTATGGAAGACGACAGATGGCGGGATTACCTGGCGTCCAATGACGGACAAAGTCAAAGACATGTCGCCTTCCATCGGCGCGATCGCGGTTGCTCCGTCTGATCCAAACGTGATCTATGCGGCCACGGGAGAGGCTTGCATTCGCGGCAACATTGTTTCCGGCAACGGAGTTTTCAAGTCAACGGATGCGGGCAAGACGTGGAATTTTGTTGGCCTGAAGGATACGCATGCTGTGGGCCGCATCATTGTTCATCCCAAGAATCCTGACATTGCCTACGTGGCGGCGCTGGGGCATCCGTTCGGTCCCAATTCCGAGCGAGGCATCTTCCGCACCACAGATGGCGGCAAGACATGGGACAAAGTCCTCTTCAAAGACAAAAACACCGGCGGCATCGATCTCTCATTCGATCCAGGGAATGCAAACACCATCTACGCCGGTCTGTGGCAGGCACGCCGTTCACCGTGGGGCATGGACAGCGGCGGCCCGGGCAGCGGGCTGTATCGCAGCACGGATGGCGGTAACACGTGGAAGCAGTTGACCGGCCATGGATTGCCGGATGGAACCATGGGCCGCATTGGCGTTGCGGCAGCGTATAGCGGCAATCGTGTATGGGCGCTGATTGAAGCCGATAAAGGCGGGTTGTTCCGCTCCGATGATGGCGGCGATTCATGGACACTGGTCAACAGTGACCGCCAATATCGCCAGCGCGCGTTTTACTACACGCATGTTTTTGCGGATCCACAATCGGTGGATGGCGTCTACATCCTGAACACGGGAATGTACCGCTCCAACGACGGTGGTAAAAGTTTCAAACCGATTCGCGTGCCGCATGGTGACAATCACGGATTGTGGATTGACCCGAACGATCCGAATCGGATGATTGAATCCAATGATGGCGGGGCCAACGTAAGCACGAACGGCGGCGCCAGCTGGACCAATCAGGCCAATCAGCCCACCGCGCAGTTCTACCACGTGGTGGCCGACAATCGTTTTCCCTACTGGATTTACGGCTCCCAGCAGGACAACTCTTCAGTCGGCATTGCAACGGCTGCACAAGGTGGAATTGATCGCGGGGAATGGCACGCAGTGGGCGGCGGCGAAAGCGGTTATATCGCGCCTTATCCCACTGATCCGGAAATTGTGTACGCAGGCTCCTACGGTGGCGAGATCACACGCTATGACCACCACACGGGGCAGGAGAAAAACGTAACGCCATGGCCCATTAATCCGATTGGCGCGGCGGCCATCGACCAGAAATATCGCTTCCAATGGACCGAGCCGATTGTTTTCTCCCCACACGATCCCAAGACGCTCTATTTCGCTTCCCAGGTCTTGTTTAAGACGACGGATGAAGGGATGCACTGGGAAATCATCAGTCCGGACCTGACACGCAATGACAAGACCAAGCAGGTGGCAGCCGGCGGACCGATCACAAAAGACAACACGGGCATTGAAGTTTACGACACCGTCTTTGCCGTAACCGAATCGCCCAAACAAAAAGACCTGATCTGGACAGGGTCCGATGATGGGTTGATCCAGATCACGACAGATGCGGGAAAGAACTGGCAGAACGTT
The DNA here is from genome assembly GCA_963755365.1 of Terriglobia bacterium. GTDB lineage: Bacteria > Acidobacteriota > Terriglobia > Terriglobales > Acidobacteriaceae > Angelobacter. The sequence goes on from CAVWJV010000003.1 coordinate 1,934, forward strand.
ACGCCCAAGGCAATGCCGGAATGGGGCACGGTGAGCATGATTGAGGCTTCTCCGTTCGACGCTGGCACAGCTTACGTGGCGGTGGAGCGGCATAAGATGGACGATTTTGCTCCCTATGCTTTCAAGACGAAGGATTTCGGCAAGAGCTGGAGCAGCATCACGAATGGAATTCCGTGAGACGATTACGTTCATGCCGTGCGCGAAGATCCTGCGCGCAAAGGGCTGCTGTATGCCGGCACGGAGAAAGGCGTCTACGTTTCGTTTGATGACGGCTCCAACTGGGAGGCACTCAAGAGTAATCTTCCGCCCGCGCCGATCTGGGACCTGATAGTGCACGACAACGATCTGGTAGTGGCCACGCATGGCCGCAGCTTCTGGATCCTGGATGATCTCTCACCATTGCGGCAATACCAGCCGGATATCGCCAACGCTGACGTTCATCTTTATACCCCTGACGTGACGAACCACACGCAGTTTGGCGGTGGCTTCGGCGGCGGCGGACAGTTTGCGGGACAGAATCCTCCGCAAGGCGCAGTGATTTATTACTCGCTTAAAACTTCCCTGAAACCGGCGGACAAAAAACCTGCGGCAGCAAATGCCTCCACTGCTCCGACGCAGGAAAAGACGGCAGAGACGGAAAAATCCGCAGCGGGCAAAGAACCAGGACAATCACAACCGGCCAACGCACCTGTGCCGGCGGGCGAGAATGCTGAGCCGGCAAAGAATCCGCCCATCACGCTGGAGATTCTGGATAGCAAAGGCCAGTTAGTGCGCAAATATCCGGCGAAGCGACAAGCCGGGGACGACGGCGGAGATGACGAAGGTTTTGGCCGCCCTCGTGAACAAGGCCTGCCTGCTGAGGCTGGGCTCAACCGTTTTGTATGGGACCTGCATTACGAAGGCGCCAGCAAGGTTCCGCATTCGCCATTGTGGGCAGGAAATACGGACGGTCCGGAGGCGTTACCCGGCACATATCAGGTTCGGCTGACGGTTCAGGGCAAGAGCTATACCGCGCCGCTGGAAATTAAACCTGACCCCCGGCTGAAAATAACCCAGCAGGATTTGCAAAAGCAGTTTGATCTGCTGATCAAAATCCGTGAGCGCGTTACCCAGACACATGACACGGTAAACCAGATTCGTGACATCAGGGCGCAGATCACGGCTCTCAATAAACGTCTGGAAGGCCAATCGCAGGCGAAAGCCGTGGCCGACGCGGGCAAGCAACTCGACAAGAAGATGACTGAAGTGGAGGAAGTGCTCATACAGACCAAAGCCAAGAGCAGCCAGGACGTTCTCAACTACCCGATCCGACTGAACAATTACCTGGTGGCGCTGGGCGGTGTTGTGGAAAGTTCTGATTCAGCTCCAACGCAGGCATCGATTGATGTCTATGAAATGCTGAGCAAGCAGGTGGATGAACAGATGACCAAATGGAAACAGATTGTTGGCACGGATGTTCCTGCGTACAACGATGCGGTGAAGAAGCTGGATGTTCCGGCGATTGTGCTGTCGAAGTCGGGCGCCGCTTCGACGGCCGGCGGAGACTCAAAGCAGGAAGATGAGGATGCAGACAACGATTTGTAAGACTGCTTTCGTTTAGCAGCGCCATCGTTTAGTCGCCGCTCAACCAATCGGGCCGACGTTCCTATGAGCGCCGGCCCGAAGTTTTTTAGTCGCGTGTTCTTACGCTCCGAGTTTGGGATGCTTCAGATGGAAGTCAGTAGCGTCCTGATAGGCTTTTGCCACCGCCAGCATTTTTGCTTCACCATAAAGGTTCCCAAGGAATGTGAGGCTGACCGGGCGTACCTGGGCCGCCCGCATCGATGTCGCCATTGTCGCGCACGCGAGGCTTAGGGGCATCATCGCCGCGGAAGCCGTTCGGCAGGATGATGGCCGGGTGTCCCGTAAGGTTGGTCACGAGGAGTTGCGTGCCGTTGGTTGGCGCAACGATTACATCGACTTGCTCAAATACTTTGGCCACCTGTTCGATGGCAAGCATACGCGCGCGGCTCGCCTGTATGTATTCCACGGCGGGAATGAAACGCGCCGTGCGGAATGAGTTCGGCCAATCATCTTTGCTCTGGCTGGTCAGCAGCTTGTCGCGGCCGGTGCGAGTGAGATCGTCGAAGGCTGCCGCGGCTTCCGCTTCCAGCATGGAAATCATGGCCTGATACGGAAGCTTGGGCAATTCCAGCGGAATAAGATTCACGCCCATGCTCTTGAATTTATCCAGCGCAGCCTGGTCGTATTTGTGGTCATACTCGCGTCGTGCGCGGAAGGCAACCGCCTGTTGTGCGTCATCGGCGCGTTTTTTCTTCTCCGCTTCGGTGAGATCTTTTTCTTCTTTCGGCTGCTGCTCAGGTTGTGGCGACTGAAGTTCAAAGTCTTTGGCCAGATATCCAATGCGCAGTTTGCGCCAGTCAAGATTTGCGTCCCAGTTAAACGCTACGTTCCTGACAGTGCGATCATGACCATCAGGGCCATGAATTGAGTTGAGCACCAGTGCGCAATCTTCAACCGCACGGCAGATGGGCCCAAGCTTATCCATGGTCCAGGAAAGAGCCATGGCGCCGGTGCGCGGAACAAACCCAAAGGTGGGACGCAGGCCGGTGGTACCGCATCGCGTTGACGGCGATGAAATGGAGCCAAGGGTTTCTGATCCGACTGCAAAAGCAACGCAGCCCGACGCTGTGGCGGAAGCCGAACCGGCGGACGATCCGCTGGATCCCTGCTGCGGGAACCATGGATTGCGCGTCATGCCGCCAAACCATTTATCGCCGAGCGCCAGGGCGCCGAGCGTGAGTTTGGCCACCAGCACGGCGCCGGCTTCGTCCAGGCGCTTTACGACGGTCGCGTCTTCATCGAACTTCTGATCTTCAAATCCGCCCGCACCCCATGTGGTGCGATAACTCTTTCACGGCAAGAAGATCTTTTGCGCCCCAGGGTATTCCATGCAGCGGGCCGCGATACTTCCCCGCGGCGATCTCACGGTCAGCTTCCTTGGCCTGTGCTTTGGCACGATCTTCCGTGAGCGTAATGACAAAATGCAGACTGGGATCGTAACGCTTGAGGCGTTGCAGATACATTTCCGTCAACGCCGATGAAGAAACTTTCTTCGTACGCACAAGCTCACTGAGCTGTCGGACCGAATAAAACGCGACGTCTTCCAGGTTCTTGGGGACAGCGCTGCCCATCGCCGGCGGCGCTGAGATCTTCATGGGCCGCTGTTGCGTATCAAACTTCATGCCCGGGAGTACAGGATCGAAGATAGTGGCCGGCGCAACGTCATTCTTTATGTGCAGCGCCGCAATGGCGTCAAAGCTTTTGGAGAAGCCGTTGAGCGACTCAAGCATCATGTCTTTGGATTCATCGGGAATAGGGACATCCGCGATGGAGGCGGCGCTGTCAATCATGTCGCGCGTGACCTTGCCTTTTTCGTCCGCCATGGCCCAGAGGACTCCGGGAAGCAATGTGGCGGAAACGCCCAGACGCGAACAGACAGCAAGGAAAGCCCTGCGATCAAGCATGTAATCTCCTGAACCGTAGCGCACGTCACAGCAATGCACCCGGGATTGTGTTGCAATGGTGGTTGGCATTATAGCCGGAGAACTTTGCCGCGCAAGCAAATCTCTCTTGTCCAACTTGCCAATGAAAAGGACACGCCATTGACCGACCCAACGTTTCGTCCACTTACAGCGAATGACCTCAGTGACCTGCTTACGCTGATGCGCGAGTTTTATTCCCACCAGCACATGAAGTTCGATGAAGCCGTGGCCAGGAACCTCGTGCTGGCAGTTTTGCGAGACAATTCACTGGCGCGGATCACCCTGATCTACAGTGGTGAGAATCTTGCGGGATATTTTGTGCTCACGTTTTGTTTCAGCCTGGAATTTCATGGCCGCTTTGGGTTGCTGGATGAACTGTACGTTCGCGAGAAATGGCGGGGACAGGGACTGGGGCGACGAGCAGAAGCAATGGCAGCACGGATATGCAGAGAAGAAGGATTGAGCGCTTTACGTCTTGAGGTCGGCCAGGCCAACCCCGAGGCAGAGTCACTCTACGCTCGCCTGGGATTCAACGTGGAACCGCGGAAGGTGATGACCAAATGGTTGTGAACGACGATCAACGCGGAATTCGCGGTCAACCACCACAAAGGACACGAAGGAACACAAAGGAACTGCTTACCGCGGATCGACGGGATTGCCGTTTATTACCACAGAGGACACAGAGGAACACGGAGGAAAAGCGAGCAGGCCTTTTTCGCTGTTCGACTTCCTTTTCCTTTCGTTCTAAATCCGCATAATATCCGCAGTATTATTTTCTGATCTGTGTCATTAGTGTTCATAGGCGGCAGGAATTGTTTCTGTTTTCCTCTGCGTTCCTCTGTGTTCTCTGTGGTTAAAGATGCTGCTCCTTTGTGCTCCTTCGTGTCCTTTGTGGTTAAAGGGCTTGTGGTCAGCAGTGGTAAGACTTTCGCAAATGATTTAGGCTGTTCGTCCACAACTTTGAGGAGAGCACGCAATGAAGGTGTTTCGAGCGGCTTTATTGATTTGCTACGTGGTATCCGGTCTTTGTGCGTTCGCACAGAGCTACCCTTCCCCAACCCCCGGTGATTTCACGATCAAAGACTTCCAATTCAAGTCGGGCGAAAAGCTGCCGGAAGTGAAACTGCATTACTACACGCTGGGAACCCCGCAAAAAGACGCAAGCGGCAAAGTCCTCAATGCGGTTTTGATCCTGCATGGGACGGGCGGATCGGGAAAACAGTTCCTTACGCCTAATTTCGGCGGCGTGGTCTTCGGTCCGGGACAAATTCTGGATGCAAGCAAGTATTTCATCATCCTGCCGGACAACGTCGGCCATGGCGGTTCCAGCAAACCCAGCGACGGCCTGCATATGCGTTTTCCCCATTATGAATACGACGACATGATCGAGTTGCAATACCGCTTGCTGACGCAGGGCCTGGGAGTGAATCACCTGCGGCTGGTGATGGGAACGTCCATGGGCGGAATGCATTCCTGGCTGTGGGCGGAAGAGCATCCGGATTTTATGGACGCGGCGATGCCGCTGGCCAGCCAGCCAGTTGAGATTGCCGGACGCAACCGCATGATGCGGACGATGATCATGGATGACATCCGCAATTCGCCCGACTGGAACAATGGCGAATACAAGCAGCAACCGCTGGGCCTGGCTCCCGCACAAGAAGTGCTGTTGATCATGGGAAGCTCTCCTTTACGCATGCAGAAGGACGAACCAACGCGGCAACAGGCAGACGATTTTCTGGAAAAGTTTGTTGCCGGGCATGTGAAAACTACGGACGCCAATGACATGCTGTACTACTTCGACGCATCACGGAATTACAACCCTGAGCCGCAACTGGGAAAAATCATCTGTCCGTTGACCGCCGTAAACTCAGCCGATGACCAGATCAATCCGCCGGAACTTAAGATCATCGACAAAGATATACAGAAGGTGAAGAACGGGAAGTACGTGCTCCTGCCGATCACGGATGAAACCCGTGGTCACGGCACGCATTCCTGGCCGGCCATCTGGGGCAATTATCTGGCGGAGTTGTTGCAGCGGTCGCAGCGGTGAGTAGCAACGACATCTCTCAAGTACATATATGAAAACGCTCATTGCACCAATCATTTTTGTCGTTTGCCTGGCCGCAGGAGGGATCAATCCACCTACTATTAAACACGTGGTATTACCCAGCAGCAGATTACTGAGATGTCAGTCGGCATCCTGTTCACAATTGTGGCAAGAAGATGAAGGCAACAAAGGAACCGCGATCTATCCTGTAAAAGTAACAATCGATCGATTCGGAGATGACGGCTGCCCCCGCGGGATCCTTGCTCTTTACGATAAATCTGTTTCCATGGATGCGGTGGCATCAGCCGTGAACCAGCGCTCTGCCGAGTGGGCATTTAACACCCACGCCAGTTCCAACAACAGCAAGCTTTGGCGCGTGGAGCCGGAGAAGTTCGCGATTCAGCTTGCCCTCTGGAATGAGGAAGAAACACTAAGTAGCAAACACAAACCAGCTAAGGACAAAGGCGGCGTTCCACAGCTCATTTTTGAGGCATTCACTGGAACAAAATGTAATCGCGAATAACCAGCAGCTTAGCGGCTAGCAGCTAGAAGCTGATTCTTCTCGAACGTCCCGACAAATGCGCTGCGCTTGTCATGCAGGGTCCATGAAACTTTGAGATCGGTGCCGCGATATTCGTCCGTCATGGCCACGGCTGGCATGGCGTGCGTGGTCTCAGTGAGTGGAGGATAGAACGTGGCTTCATTGCCGCAAAGATGATCTTTAGGTCCGATGCCGCGGGTTTCAACGGTAACAAAATCTCCGGCCTGCAGGCGCGCTCTTCCGCTGTGTTGCTTCAGGATTTCCATGCTCACGGGAACGTCCACGACTTTCACTACGTGGCGTAACAGTTCCCCGCCCATCTCCTGAGCAAAGTTGATCAGTGCCTGACGCTGTTGCGGTGTGGCGGATTTTTCCACGAACAACACTGCCTTTGCCGGGTAAGCGTGCGCATAAGGATCGCCCAGAGTAGCCTGCGCCTTCACCGCCGCGCCCACGGTCAGGCCGCTGAGGTCAGCGCCGTCCCACTTGCCGTCGGTCACGTGCCACGCCATGATGGCTTCGTCGCCGGCGAGGTTCATCTCACCGTTGGCAAAACATTGTCCGGTGTAGACATCAGCACTGCGGGTTTCAATGTACTCGCCTTTGATGGGAGAAGCAGGTTGTTGCGCGAAGGCAGAGATTCCGCAGATGGTGACGAGCGTGACAAGAAGGAAGGTGCGCATGGCAAAACTCCTTCGACTATTCTAACTTCATTTCTGTCGCTTCGCTCCAAACCGCTTTGAGAGTATTTCTGGTGGGTGTTTCAGACGTGCCTTGACGCAGCGGGCTCGGCGCGTGGACGGCCTCGCCCTGATTCAGATTGCGAACGTCAGCGGCATTGCCCCTGAACTAGCGCCATCATTGTTAAAGACCGTAGGGATCCCTCGCTTTGCTCGGGATAAAGAACAAGCACGCGATGACAACGTTACTTACTAGCTCCGCAATGGCAACCACGATTGCCCGAGCAGCAGTTCCCGGGCTCGGCAAGTTTTCCGTCGGGACCGATGCAGGTCTGCGTCATGGCGCACCAGAACAAGCCGTCATTCGAGCGCGGGACGGATGGATCAGGGTCAGACCATATGTATTGGCTTTTCCAGTGCAGAGCTGAGCACAGTCCGGGACGATTGGTATTGAAGCGATCTGATACGTTGCTCATGCGACTCCTCCGTGGAATCCGTTGCTGGTAACGCCGGCGTGCGCAGTGGAACCCGCAGCGGCAAGGATGGCCCGCTTCACAGCAACACGGGCAAGATGGATTTTTTGTTCATTGCGGCCCAGACTCTTTGCTTTCGACACGGCAGCCTGCGCAGCCTGATCAGCCGTTGCCGGCGTAACCGCCTTGCCCACCAGCGCCTGCGATGCTTCGATGGAAACCCACGGCACGGGTGCAACATGGCCCATCACAATCCGCGCGCTTTGCACGGTGCTGCCGTTCATGTGCAGGACGACAGCGGCCGTGGCATAAGGCCAGTCAAAAGCTTCTTTCTGGCGGACTTCATAATGACCGGCGCGAACACCATTCGCAGCAGGAACCATGACCGCGCTCACAATCTCATTGGGCCGGAGGTTGTGTTCGCGCTCCTGCTCGGTTTTGGGGGTGATAAAGAATTGTTCGGCGGGTACTTCGCGAAAACCGCGGCCATCAAAAAGCTGGACCTGGGCTTTATAGGCAATCAGCACCGGAGCGATAGTTGACGGGCTGACGAAATAAGCCGGACCGTCGTTGCCCAGAATTGCGTGATAGCGATTGTCGCCGGCCATGACCAGCGACTTGCCATCTTTCTGTCCCAGTAAACCAAAACCGCTGCGGAAGTACCAGCAGCGCGGGCGCTGGCAGAGATTACCGCCGAGGGTAGCCATATTCCGGATCTGCGGGCTGGCAGCTTCACTGGCCGCGATGGCAAGCACCGGATGTGATTTCCGGATTCCGCCATCGGCTGCTATTTCCGCGAGAGTGGTAAGAGCGCCGATGCGTACAACATCTTTGCCCGGAGTAACTCCATGGAAGTCCTGGATGCCTTTGATGTTCACCAGGCGATGCGGCGTGGTGATGTCATCTTTCATCAGCGCCAGAAGGTCAGTGCCGCCGGCGAGGATCTCCACTTCACCCCAGTTCTTACCGAGCAGTCCGGCCACTTCTTCTTTTTTCGTGGGGGATGCATAACTAAACGCTCGCATAGAGACCTCCTTTGCTTCGCTGGTCAATACTTGCGTGCTGCGCGGTGTTGAGAGCGGCCACAACTCGATCCGGTGTGATGGGCAGGAACGGCACGCGCACGCCGATTGCGTTGGTCACAGCGTTGGCAATGGCAGCCATGGGGCCGACGGTGGGTGGTTCGCCCAAACCGATCGGTCCACGTTCGTCATAGCCTTTGCCGGTCATCATGTGCACAACCAGCTCGCCCACATCGCCGATGCCGGCCAGCCGGTAAAAATCCATGCCGGCGTTGAGCATGCGTCCGGTGGTGGGGTCCATCACCTTCTCTTCATAAAGCGCTGTAGCAATGCTCATGATGAGAGCGCCGTACACCTGGCTTTCAGCGGTCTTCATGCTGATGATCAGTCCGCAATCCTGCACGGCGACCATCTTGTTCATCTTGACGATTCCTGTTTCTGTATCCACGGAGACATCCGCCATCACAGCGCCGCCAACGCCGCTGGAAATCAGATCTTCAGTCTGACCGCCGCCAACATGGTTGGCAACCGTCACATCGATCGGCTGCGTTCCCAGCCGCATGCATGCGTCTTTCCACGAAAGACTGCGTGATGTGCCTTTTACGCGAATGGTTCCATTCACGGCTTCAAGTTCCTCAGGTTTTGCCTGCAACGCCGACGCAATCCTGGCGAAGAGCGCTTCGCGGGCATCCACCGTTGCGCGACGTGTAGACGAGCTTATGCCGCCAATGGTGGTGCTGCCGCCAGACCCGCCCGAAGGCGGATACTGCGTGTCGCCAATCTTGAGATTGATCTGCTCCAGCGGCAATCCCAGCGTGTCGCCCGCGATCATCATGATGGCGGTGCGCGTTCCGGTGCCAAGGTCTTGCGTGCCCATCTTCAATTCAACTGACCCATCAGGCCGGATGGTGACAGCGCAGGCGCTCTTGTGACCGCGGCCTCCCCAGGTGTGAATGGCCACGCCCAGACCGCGTTTCACCGGGCCGGAACCGCCTTGTCCGCGCGGATGCCAGTTCTTCTTCCAGCCCATGAGATCGGAGGCGATCATCAGTTCATCGCGATAAGTATTTGCACGGCCAGTCTTATCTTCGGCGGGTGCGGTTAACGCAATGTTCTTGATCAACAAGTCCACGGGATCCATGTTGAGCTTGGCCGCCATGTCATCGAGCGCGCCCATGGTGATCAGGCAGCCCTGCGGATGATTGGGAGCACGCCATGCGCGCGCCGGACCGATATTGGTCAGAACCGCCACGTGCGACTTGCGCTGATTTGGAATTTTCACAACGTACGGCATTGGCGGCGCTCCACCGCCGCCCGGACCGCCGGTGCCCCACGATTCAGATTCCCAGGCCAGCAACGTGCCATCTTTTTTCGCGCCGACTTTTACGTGCGCGTACGCGGAAGGCCGTGCGCCGGCAAGTTCCAGTTCCGGAGCGCGTTCCAGCATCACTCTTACCGGTTTGCCGCCGGCCTTCTTCGAGACCTGCGCGGTGTATATGCCCCAGCGGTCGGCGCCGAATTTGCTGCCAAAGCCTCCACCAATATTGTCCTGATGTATGCGGACATTGCTGGCGGGAATGTTCAGCGCCTGTGCGTACTCGGTGGACACGCCGGAAACATTCTGGGTGGAAAGATGGACAAAAAGCTGATCTTCGCTGGGCCACTCGGCGATGGAGCCGTGACTTTCCATGCAGCAGTGCGTGATGACCGGACAGCCATACACGCCTTCGGAAACCACTTCCGCTTCCTTGAAGGCCGCATCCACGTCCCCGGTGGTCTGCGCTGCTTCCTTCTTGTAGTTGGATTGCGGGCCGCTGCCCTCTTCTTTTACCGGCGCAGCCTGCAATGCGGAGATAACATTTTCACTGATGTGGTTCTGCCGCATCTGGTCAAGCATGCCCTGATCAACCTTGAAGCTGACGGAGCGGCTTTTGATTCTCTCAACCACCTGGGCTTCCGGTACCTGATTGATGAACATGCCGATCAGATCGCTCTGGCTCAACGGGCTGGTGTCTTCAGCCACGTTGCCGGGCTTTTTCTGATCATCGACAAAATGTGGCAGCGGTTCATAAGTGACCTTGACCGCACGGGCCGCGTCTGCGGCAGTGCCTTCATCCACTGCGGCGACCACAACCAGATCGTCGCCCGCCCAGTGAATCTCTGATCCCGGGCCCTGAACAATGTGGACCGCGGCTACCCCTGGCATCTTTTCCGCTGCGGAAATATCAACGGCAGTAATCTTTGCGTGCGCGTATTCGCTGCGCACCACCTTTCCGTACAACATCCCAGGGGGATGCGTGTCATAGGTGTATTTTGCGCGCCCGGAAACTTTGTCCGGACCATCCACGCGGGTGACGCTCTTGCCAATCAGGGAGCGTTGCGCGGCCTGGGGCCATGTGTATTTTGTTTCGTCGGCCATGATTTACGCTCCTTTTCCGTTCTTGGTTACCTGCAACACTGCCGCTCTGATGCCGGCGTAAGTTCCGCAACGGCAGAAGTTTCCACCCAGACCTGTTTTGATTTCGTCGGCCGTTGCATGCGGATGTTGATCTAGAAAAGCCTTGGTCGCCATGACGAAGCCTGGCGTGCAGAACCCGCATTGCTGTGCGTCGTTATCGACGAAGGCCTGCTGGATGGGATCAAGTTTGCCGGGCTCGGCCAAGCCTTCAATGGTCGTGATCTGGCGGCCCTGGACATCGATGGCCAGAACCGAGCACGAATAGACGGCTTTGCCATCCAGATGGACGGTGCAGGCGCCGCAGGTCCCGCGATCGCACACCCGTTTGGCGCCAGTCAGGTCAAACTGATCGCGCAGGGCGTCCAGCAGCGTGACTCGCGGCTCCAACTGTGCCTTAAGCTGGTTGCCGTTGACAGTGAGGGTCACTGGAACCTTGCCGGGACCGTGCTCAGCAACCTCATCCATGAGTGCCAGAGAGCTGGCATGGCTGACCAGCGGCGCGGCCGCTGAAACCCCGGAGATTTTCAGAAAGTCGCGGCGCGAAACTCCTGGTTTTGATGGTGAAGAAGAAGTATCAGACGGGTTCGATTTGGCGTTAGCGTTGTTCTTGCCAGAGTGCTTATCAGGAAGATCGTCCACAAATGCCTCCGGTTGACGGCTTGGATCAACAGCCTACTGCGAAACTGAGAATTGTAACTCGCCCGGGAAAATAAGTCTTGCGCGCGGAGTACTTAAGATTAGTTGTTAGCTCGTGGAAGTTAGGGCATAGTTGAAGATGAGCAGTCAGCACTCAGCAGTCAGCATTCAGCCAGGAACCTTTAGTTTTGAGCCAGCAACGGCAATTTAGCAATGCAAAACCTTACCGCTGATTCACACTGATGACACTGATTCGCAGTGATCGGAAGCGCAACACTCACCACCACGGAGGCACGGAGAAAGGCAAACTTATTTGGTGTCGGAGTGGCTGAAGTCTACGCCAAATTGGGATGACTGGGATCGGGTGGGATCGGTGACGGGGGGTGGGCCCCCAAGATCGGGTAATTGAAAAGCGAAAACCGGTTTACCACAAAGGGCACGAAGGAACACGAAGCAAAACCCGACAGCCGAGGGCGGCTGTTCCACACGACCATCGCTGAAGGCTCTAAATGCTCAAGTCTACGCCAAATTGGGATGGTTGCGATGGCGTGGGATCAGTGACGGGGGGTGGGCCCCCAAGATCGGGTAATTGAAACGCAAAAACCGGTTTACCACAAAGGGCACGAAGGAACACGAAGCAAAACCCGAACAGCCGAGGGCGGCTGTTCCACACGAGCATCGCTGAAGGCTCTAAGTGCTCAAACCCACGCCAAATTGGGATGACTGGGATCGGGTGGGATCGGTGACGGGGGGTACCCCAGGTCTGATTTGGTAATTGAGTAATCGGGTAATCGGGAAATTGAAAAGCAAAAGCCGGCTAACCACAAAGGACACAAAGGAAAGCGGAAGAAAAGCAGATCCCTCGACTGCGCGGGACGACGAATCAACCAGCGTTTATCAGCGGTTAGGTTTTGCCAGTCCTTACAGGTTTTTTACAAGTAGTGGGGGCTTCTTTACAGGCTGGCTAACCGTTGTCTCCTATACTCACTGGTCAGATTAATTCCTGATTACGTTTTGCTTTAATTCGCTGTATATTCGGCCAAGTTATTCAACCAACCGTTATTCTTCAGAGGATTTTCAATGAAACGCACGCTTTGGGTTTTGCTTTTTACTTTGACTTTGACTCTGCTACCTATTGGACTGGCGGCGCAAACATCCGATCCGTCAACCCAACAGCGAGTTCTTGCGGGAGACCGTATTCTCGGGAAGGTCACAGAGGTGGGCAAGGATTCGGTAACCATTACCCCTCTAGGCGGCGATGATCCCGCCGTCGGGTCTAAAACTCCGGTCACGATCAAGATCACCGATACCACCCGCATCAGCAAGCAGCGCGAACCTATTAAGCTAAGTGACATCAAAACGGGAGATAGCGTGTTTGCGGTTGGCCAACGCGAAGGCGATAGCATTCAGGCCGCCATATTAGGCGTGGTGCCGCCGGAAATGGTTGCGAGAATGAATTCCGGGCAGGGCGGCGGCCGGCGGATGGCTTTTGGCACGGGCGGGCAGTTCGACCCAGCCGAGATGGGCAAGAAGTACATACTGGGGACGGTGAAGGCTATCAATGAGACCAAATTGACCATCGCCCGGACAGATGGGCAGACACAGGACATTGAAGTGGACGAAAACACTTCATTCCGCAAGTCTCGCGAGAGCATCACGCTGCCGGATATCAAAGTGGGCGATTTCGTCATGGCCCGGGGCGAAATCAAGAACAACGTCTTTGTGCCGAAGACACTCAACGTTGGCCCCGCGCAACCGCAGTTTCAGCGTGGAGCCGCCGCTGCCGGCCAAGCTCAATCAGGGGAGGCAAAAACTAAGGACACGCCTCCACAGAACACGCATCCACCGAACTAGGACCGAACCAGGAAAGATCATCCATCATGCGTAGCATTCGCCTTCGTCGGAAGTTGTGCGTCTTATCGGTTGGCCTTCTCCTGAGCGCCAACACGATGCTTGCGGCTTCGCGTCAACAGGCAGGGGCTCCGCCCGTTTCCGCGACGTCCGGCAGCTACGGGGAAATATCTGGCGTCGCCAAGTCAGGCACAACGCCTTTGCCTGGAGTCAGCATTAGCGCTGCCAATACGCTAACCGGGAAGAAATACGTTACGTCGACTGATGTTGATGGCAGCTTCAAGATTGAGGTTACGGGCAAAGGCCGTTACGTGGTGAAAGCGGAATTTTCGGCTTTCGCTCCCGTCACGCAGGAAGTGGTGATCAATGATGAGAACCGTCATGGCAAAGCCGACCTAACCCTGGTTCTGCTTTCGCGTGTGCAGCCCGATCAGCAGCCTGACGGGCAGCAGCCGGACTTGCAGCAGCGTGCCCAGGCGCTCGCCGCTGCCGCAGGACGTCCTGGTATGCAGCAGTTGCAACTCTCCGGAGGCGGCGATGCGGCCTTTTCCGGATCTGCTGCGACTGACGTAGCTTCCCTGGCCGGTGCAGGATTGCCGAATGCCGGGCTGGCCGCTGATGGAGGCAATGAATCCGTTGCAATTTCCGGGGCCCAGGGACGCGCCGAACAGAACATCCTCGATCCCGGCGACATACAGGACCGCATCGCTGAAATGCGCGATCAGCAGGGTGGCGGGATGATGAATGGCGGCGCTGGTGGCATTCAGATCTTCAGTGCAGGCGGCGGGTTCGGCGGTGGTGGTTTTGGCGGAGGCGGGTTCGGTGGAGGTGGCGGCGGACCCATGATGATTATGATTGGCGGTGGAGGACGTGGCGGTCGCGGCGGACGGGGGTTCAACGCCAACCAGCCACATGGTTCCCTCTTCTATAACTATGGTGGGTCCGGTTTGGATGCGGCGCCCTACTCTCTCAACGGAGAACCATCCGCCAAAGCAAATTACAACCAGAATCGTTTTGGCGCGACCATTGGCGGGCCGTTGAACATTCCCCATATATACAAGGGCGGCACCAAGACGTTTTTATTCGCGAACTATTCCGGCAGCCGCAGCACCAACTCTTATGATCAGTTCTCCACCGTGCCCACGCTGGCCGAGCGCTCGGGAGATTTCTCGAGTTTGCTGGGAGGGCCAAACCCGGTTCAGCTTATCGATCCCACAACGCACGCGGCAATCCTGAACAATCAGCTCACCAGCATCAACCCCGCGGCGGCACAGCTGCTTTCTTTTATCCCGCAACCGAATCTTCCCGGGACAAGCCGAAATTTTCACTTCGTCTCCGCCAATCCCACGAACACTGACACGGCGTTTATCCGGTTTAACCACAGTTTTGGCGCGGATAACGGCATGCTGGGAATGCTTGGTGTACGCGCCCAACAACGCGCGCAGCAACGACAAGGTAAAGACCAGAAGAAGGAAAGCGCGCACTGGTCACAGAGCATCAATGGCGGGTTCTCGTATAACAACGCCCGCAACACCATACTCAATCCGTTTCCCGGACTGGGCGGGCAGCAGGACATCCATAACTACAACGTGAACTTTGGCCATTCGGCAGTGAAAGGCATGCTGTTGAATTCTGCGCGCTTTAATTACAACCGCAGCGGAAGCAAGGGCGTAAACCAATTCACAGACGTCAACAACATTGAAGCCCAGCTTGGGATCACGGGGACGTCGCAGATTCCTTCCGACTTTGGCCTGCCAATACTGAGCTTTGCGCCGCAATTCACCAGCCTGCAGGATATGGCGCCGCAGTTCCGCACCGGACAGAACATGACATTTTCCGATTCCATCAGCCTGACGCACGGTAAACACAGCTGGACGTGGGGCCTGGACCTGCGGCGGCAGACGACCGACGTGAGGAATTCAACCAACGCACGCGGCAACTTTACCTTCACCGGCGCGGCAACAAGCGCGGCGCCATGCGGACGGACGGCAGTCTCAGCGTGTGTTCCCTTCGCGGACTTTCTACTAGGCTTCGCACAACAGACATCGATTCAGTTTGGCGAAGCCGAATATCATTTCCGCGCGAATTCCTTTGACCTGTTTGCGCAGGACAATTGGCGCGCGGGCAAGAACATCACACTCAATCTCGGCTTGCGCTACGAATTTGTAAATCCTCAGATCGAGAGCAACAACCAACTGGCCAACCTGGATGTTGCCCCGGATTTCAGCGCTGTTGCGGTGGTACTCCCCGGACAGATCGGGCCCATTACAGGCAAGAAATTTCCTGCCGGGCTGGTGAATCCTGACCGCAACAACTTTGCTCCGCGAATTGGCGTGGCTTGGAAACCGCTTTCAAAAACCGTGGTTCGCGCAGGCTACGGCATTAACTACAACCTTGGACAATATGGCGGAATGGCAACGCAGCTTGGCTTTCAGCCTCCTTTTGCCATTGCGGCGACCAATACCGCGCCGACCACCACTTCACTCACGCTGCAAAACGGATTTCCCGCTTTCACTCCTGATCCCAACCACATCACCAACACCTATGCGGTCGATCCCGATTACCGGCTGGCGTACGTGCAATCGTGGAACCTGAACATACAGCAGGAAGTACACAGCAGCGTTGTGGTCAACCTCGGCTACACCGGATCGAAAGGCACGCATCTGGATATTGTTCGCGCACCGGACCAACTGGCGACCGGCGGACCGAGATTCCTTCCCTGCGTTCCCGGCACGCCGTCGTCAGTCTCATGTGTGCAGCCTTTTCTATTCGAATCATCGCAGGGCTCGTCCATCCTGCATGAGGCCACGCTGCGCGTACGCAAACGCATGCGGCATGGAGTCTCCATTGGCGGCAGCTATGTTTATGCCAAATCCATTGATAATGCTTCTTCCATTGGTGGAGGCTCAACTGTGGTTGCGCAGAACGATCTCGACATCGCGGCGGAACGCGGACTCTCCAGCTTTGACCAGCGACATCGCTTCACGGCAGACTATGTTTATCAACTTCCTTTGGGCAAGGACAAGAAGTGGCTCAACAGCGACAGCATGGCGGAAAAGATATTCAACGCCATTGTCTTCAGCGGAAATGCCACGCTTGCTTCAGGACTTCCGTTTTCGCCGCGCATCTTCGGCAGCACATCTGACCTCACGCGCGGAACCCTTGGCACTCTGCGGCCTGACGTTGTCTCCGGTCAATCGATTCAACTGGACCATCCAACCATCCAGCAGTGGTTTAACACCGCGGCATTCACCACACCGGGAGGCGTTTTCGGTGATGCGGGGCGCAACATTATTATTGGCCCCGGCTCCATCGACGTTAGCATGTCCGTTTCCAAGACCATCCAGTTGAAGGAAATGCAGGGACTCGAAATACGTATGACAGCCTCCAATGTATTCAACATGGTGCACTTTACATCGATTGACACCACGCTCGGCTCACCGACGTTCGGACAGGTTGTGGCCGCGGGCGCCATGCGCAAAGCCCAACTGGTGGCGAGGTACAGGTTCTGAGCGCTGCCATGAAACACTATTCGCACAATTCGCTTCTTCAATCGCTGACTGCGCTCCTGCTTGCTCCGGCGATTCTGTTTACATCACCGATAACGTCTCAGTCCGCCCAAACTGAGACGACTGCCGCTTCCTCCCAGTCTTCTTCCCAGCAATCTTCTTCCCAGCAATCTTCGTTCCCAGCAATCTTCGTCCCCACAACCGTCCACACAATCTTCATCCGCACAAGCGCCGTCACGCGGGTCGCAAGATCTTTATCGCCTTCGCGTGGAGAGCGAACTGGTCCTGGTGAATGTGGTAGTGAGGGACAAGCAGGGCAAACCGGTGACTGGATTGAAAGCTGAAGATTTCACTTTGCTGGAAGAAGGCAAGCCGCAGAAAATCTCCAGCTTCGATTTTGAGAATCTGGATACGACGCCGCTGATAGCCGGTTCAGGACCGGCTTCAGGACCAACCCAGCAATCGTCTACGGAAACTTCCCCGGCCCAGGCTGCGAAGCCTGCGGCTCCAATGATTTCCCGCAAGGACGCCGAAGACGCCCTCAGTAACAAGCGTGTAATCGTTTTGTTTTTCGATCTCAGCTCCATGAGTCCCGACGAAACTCAGCGCGCCGTGGACTCCGCTCGCAATTACATCGATAAGAAGATGACCGCGGCGGACATGATTTCGATCATCTCATTGGCATCATCGCTGCGTTTGGACCAGGACTTTACGGCTGACCGTGCACGGCTTCTGCGCGTGTTGAAACGCTTTTCCCACTCTGAAGGCCAGGGCATGGATGCAGGCCCGACAGGCGATGCCGACGGGATCGCTGAAACCGGTGACGCCTACACGCCCGACGAAACTGAATACAACCAGTTCAACACCGACCGGAAGCTACAGGCGATTCAATCCATCTGCCAGGTGCTGGCCAAATTCAACCAGAAGAAGTCCGTTATTTATTTCTCCAGCGGCATGACCCAGACCGGCATTGAGAATGAAGCCGCACTCCGAGCAGCCGTGAACACAGCAGTCAAAGCCAATGTTGCT
The DNA here is from genome assembly GCA_963755365.1 of Terriglobia bacterium. Taxonomy (GTDB): domain Bacteria; phylum Acidobacteriota; class Terriglobia; order Terriglobales; family Acidobacteriaceae; genus Angelobacter. The sequence goes on from CAVWJV010000003.1 coordinate 19,725, forward strand.
ATTTACACGCTTGACGCTCGCGGCCTGGAAGCGATGCCGCCGGGTGGTTCAGCCGCCACCGCCAGCCTGCGCGGGACCGCAATGTATTCCGGCGCCGCGGTACAGAACCAGCTTGATGCGAACTTCGCCAGCCAGGAAACTCTCACAACACTCTCTTCCGATACCGGCGGCAAGGCATTTCTTGACAGCAACGATCTTGGCCAGGTCTTCGATCGGGTGCAGCGCGATACCTCCGTCTATTACGTGCTCGGGTACAAGAGTAACAACGCGGTCAAAGACGGCAGGTATCGGCGTATTCAGGTCAAGGTCAACCGTCCCGGGCTGAATCTGGATTTCCGCAAGGGATATTACGCACCCAAGGACTTTCAGCACTTCAACGCCGAAGACAAAAACCAGCAAATGGAAGAAGAGCTGGCTTCAGAGCTGCCCAATACCGATGTTGCGCTTTACATGGCTGCTTCTTATTTCCGGCTGGATGACCGAAAGTTTTACGTGCCAGTATCACTGGTTGTGCCGGGATCGCAAATTCCCTTCACGAAAGGCGGCGATAAAGACAAAGCTTCTCTCGACTTCATCGGCGAGGTGGTGGACCAGTTGAATCGTCCTGTCGGCAGCATGCGCGAAACAGTAAAGCTGTCACTCGACGCTTCCCAGGAAGTCCGTCGAAAAAATGTCCAGTACAGCACCGGCTTTGTGCTGGCGCCGGGCAAATTCCGCTTCAAGTTTGTAGTGCGTGAGAACCAGAGCGGAAGGCTGGGCTCATTTGAAACTGAGTTCTCGGTTCCGGACATGCGCAAAGCGCCGCTCAAGATGAGTTCCGTCGTGCTGGCGAGCCAACGGCAACCGTCGACAAAAAAGACGCAAAACCCAATGACCAGGGAAGGCATGGAGTTGGTCCCCAACATCGCCCATGTCTTTACGCCGGACCAGCATCTTTATTTCTTTTACGAGATTTACGAACCAGCCAAAGATAAAGCCCCAGCCGGAGATAATGCGCCGCAGAAAGACAAGTCTCCATCCGGCGATAAAGAAAAACCAGTGGCAATAAAGAATCCGGTCCACCTGCTCACCAATATTGTCTTTTTCAACGGCAAGATCAAAACATATGAAACGGCCATGATTGAAGCACGCCAGCTCAATGCCCCCGAACGCAAGGCAGCCATATTCCAGTTTGACGTTGCGTTAAGCCAGCTGAAACCAGGTTTGTACACAACGCAAATCAACGTGATTGACGATGCCGGGGGCACATTCTCATTTCCGCGAATGCCAATCCTGATTCGAGAGAAAACACCGGTCCAGGCCAGTTCAGGGATTCAATAAATACGTGAGTCGGCAATACAGCCGGCTCGTGATAGTCTTTTCCGTCCCGATCGAAAATTTATGTCCAACTCACCTATGCCCCACATTGATTTGCAGGCGATGGCCCGCGAAGTCATGATCCAGTACGGGTTCCAACCGGAATTCTCGCCCGGCGTTGAGCAGCAGCTCGCGCAGATCAGCAAGCAACCCAGTTCCGCGACCGGTGACGTCCGCGACCTTCGCAACCTGTTGTGGTCGTCGATTGACAATGATACCTCGCGCGATCTTGATCAGATTGAAGTAGCGGAGAAGCTTCCGGACGGCTCAACCAGAGTCCTGATTGGCATTGCCGACGTGGACGCATTTGTTCCCCTGGGATCTCCCATCGATCAACATGCGAAGAGTGAGACCACTACCGTTTACACCGGCATTCGGAATTTTCCCATGTTGCCGGAAAAACTTTCCACCGGGATCACTTCCCTGCTGGAAAACAATGACGCGCTCAGCATTGTGATTGAATTCGTCGTTGATGTTCATGGCTGCGTCAGTGCGCCCAGTCTGTATAGAGCGCTGGTACGCAACAAAGCCCAGCTTACCTATGACGCTGTGGGCGCATGGCTGGAAAATCGCGCGGCCGCTCCGCCCAAGGTCGCACAGTCCAGCGAGCTTCAAGCGCAGCTCAGGTTGCAGAATGACGTTGCCCAGAACTTGAAGGCAGAGCGATACCGCCATGGCGCTCTCAACATTGAAACCGTTGAAGTAACGCCTGTCCTCCTGAACCAGCAGGTGGTGGACCTGGCCCGGCAGCAGAAAAACCGCGCGACTGATCTGATTGAAGATTTCATGATCGCCGCCAATGGCGTGGTGGCACTCATGCTGGAAAACAACAAGATCGCCTCCATCAGGCGCGTGGTAAAAACGCCGGAGCGCTGGGACCGCATTGTAGAGTTGGCTGGACAGCAAGGCGCCAAACTTCCGCCGCAACCGGATTCAAAAGCGTTGAACGATTTTCTGCAGTTAAGGAAGGCAGCCGATCCCGACCATTTTGCTGATCTCTCACTTGCTGTGATCAAACTGATGGGTCCCGGCGAATATGTGATGGAACGTCCTGGTGAGCCTTCGCCCGGACACTTTGGGTTGGCCGTGCAGAATTACACACATTCCACGGCGCCCAACCGTCGCTTTGCTGACATTGTGACGCAACGCCTGGTGAAGGGGCTTCTGGCAAAAAGCAAAAGCCCATATTCAGAAGATGATCTGGACGGCATTGCCCGCAACTGCACAGAAAAAGAAAATGCCGCCCGCAAGGTTGAACGATCCATGACCAAACGTATTGCAGCGGTGACCATGGCCAGCAGGATCGGGCAGCAGTTTGATGCCATTGTGACTGGCGCGAACGATCACGGAACTTTTGTCCGTGTGCTGCAACCACACGTGGAAGGACTGTTGCTCCACGGACAGGGCGTTGACGTGGGCGACAAATTGCGGGTGAAGCTGGTCAGCACTGATGCCCAGCGCGGTTACATTGACTTCGGGCGCGCGTAATCATTTCAGCGCGCGTAAGCCAGCGGACGAGGCGGGGCCCCTTTCAGGGTGTGCAGAAAAAGACCATCGCCAACGAGCCTTGCGGTATTCAGATCACTGAAAGCTATGTACCTGAATGGTAACTCTCGTGCTCCTCTATATTTTGCGGATCATTTCTTACTCTTATACATAGAACATCAAGCTCGACAGTGGTCCGTTATATACAAGAAAATGCGGACGTTGATCACTGACAAGCGAGAATCAGTCGCAGGCAGAAAGATTTTGTTTCGGGTAAATATTGCCGTACTGGTTATGTAAATAGTTCACTTGCAGGAGATAACCATGGACGACTATCAAAAATGGCTTGACGCGGCTGCTGGAATTGAGCAGGACCTGGAATATTTAGGCTTTTCGTTGTCGGAAAGCGACGCTCTTCAGCTTCGCGTTGCCCTGGACATTTATCGCAAGAACGCCGCCAATGCCGTTCCCTGGCCTCACCCGGACGATCTCTTTTGCATTACGATGATTTCGAACGGCACTAAAGCCCGAATCGCAACAGATATGCGGCGCGATTACAAGACTGCCTGTTAAATTTGGATTTGCATTTCCCTCGGAGAACTCATGAGCAATCTGCGTGTTCTTGTCGCCGGCGACTCTGATCTCTTAAACGCTGTTCTCAAAACATCATTAATGTGCTGGGGATATGAAGTCATCACCGCAGAGGATGGCGAACAGGCGTGCCTTGCCCTCTGCATCGGCAACATCCATCTCTGCATTTTGTCCACGGACCTGCCCAAAGTCAGCGGACTGAAAGTCTGCAAGTTCATTCGCCAGAGCGACGTTATAACCCAGCCTTATGTCATTCTTCTAACATCGACCGTATCCGCTGAATCAATGCGTTCGGCCTACCTGGCGGGGGCCAATGATTTTCTCACCACGCCTTTGTCTTTGCGCGATGTCAAATTACGAATCTCTGGAATCGCCGGCCGTCTCTCTGAAGCTCATTCCCAGGCTCAGGCAGTTGAAACACTGGATCCTATCGAGAGGTACCGGCGCGACCTTTCACTTCATGCTGACGTACATGCAACCCGCGTTTCCGGCAATCACTAGACAATATCAACTTCTAAACGGCATCGGCGCTGGCTTCGTCAGTCAAAAAAATTAACTGATGCGTCGGGCCCGCAAGAACCGGCGCATCAGTTTTTCTCTCTTCTCAGAGATATCTGTTTGCTGTTTCCGGTCCAACTTCTGATAATGCAGGACCGTTAAAACCAGATTCCACCAGGGCCTTACGCAGCCGCAAAAGACACCGGCCGCGAATGAATCCAATGGATCCAGTTGCTAATCCCAAACGTCGTGCCACTTCAGCGTACGGAAGCGGCGGCTGCTCAAAGAACAGCATGCGAACCAGGTCGGCGCAACGTGGAGGCAACTGTTCCACCACGTCTCGGACTACTTGCTCCTGTTCCACCTGGTAAAGAGTGGCTGGAACCGCGGCAATCTCTTCGGCCGCCTCCGGTTCCATCGCATCCAGTTCCACATGATTGGCTTGCTTCTTTTTCCAGCGATAAGACTGGCGAATCGCCACGGTGATCAGCCATGACCTGAGCGACTCAGCGTTCTTTAGCTGAGGCAGGCTGTTGAATACTTCAATACAGACGGCCTGAAAAACATCCGCTGCATCCTCGGGGCTTGCGCCGTACTTGAATGGGATCGAATAGATGAGGCGCTTGTATTTATCGATCAACGACTCCCAGGCTTGTTGATCGCCATCAAGGCAGCCCTGGACGAGTCGCTCGTCCTCACTGCCGACGGTAGTTTTGCACCTGGCACAGCAGGGAGCACAATCCTCTTCAAACGGTTTCTTGGTTTCAGCTAACTCACTGATCAGCACGCCACTGAGGGCATCCTGAGTCAACTCCGCGGATTTCATGGGTCCATTCCTTAAATGCGTTGTGCTGGATCGGGCCCTGATGCCGATGGTTGGAGTCTTCGGCAAAATGGTACCCATTTTCGTTTTGGTGAAATTCCATGAGCTGGAAATCCCAAAACAGACACACTTCGGGCATGGGAATGGAAATCAGATTCTGAGAGGTGGAGAAAAGACTACACCGGCGTTAAGAGGGTTCACCGTGATCAGGTCGACCCAGTGGATCGCTTTGGCCGGCAGCAGGAGCAGGAATTGAAGTATTTGCGGCAGGATTTTTACCACGCCCACAAACACCAGGAACATTCCAATAATGCACAATCCGAAAATAATCTGGAGTTCCAGGTCGTCCGTTGATGTTGGGAAGTTGTCCCAGCTATCAAGCTGCATGAAGGGCGATAGAACTGTGATCGCCATCATGAGCATCAGAACGATTTTTCGGAGCTTGTGCAGCAAAGTCTTACTCTCCTGAGTCAGGATGAAATATACACCGTCAGCAAACTACACCAAAAGAAAATAAGAGGCTTCACAGTCACCGCTGACGATAAAACCTTCTAAGCCATTACTTTTCAAGCAGTTTGCTGGAAACCTATTAAGTAACACAAGGCCAGAACAACATCGCTTTATCAAAATTTCTAATAAAAACCGGGCTCAATTCTTCGCAATTGAGCGCCGAAATCCTTAACAAACTTCGATTTTCTATATTTCCGCAACGGCATCCAGGCACGAAGGAAGAAGACGTGATTCGTGTTCGCTAACGCCCGGAACCCGCTATTTAGTACATCTGGAAGGGTGTACTGTCCACGTCCAAACCCAGCTGAAGCCGCGCGCCTTCTGACATTCTGCTGGGATTCCACTGTGGCTCAAAGACAACTTCTACATTGACTGCGGAAACGGTGGGTAAAGCGGAGAGACGCCGCTGCACGTCTGCTTTGAGCACATCGGCCATGCCGCAGCCTGGCGCCGTCATCGTCATCTTAATATCGATGTTGTGCCCTTCCGGAACCGGCTGAATCTCACATCCGTAAATTAAGCCGAGATCCACCACGTTCACCGGAATCTCGGGATCGTAAATGGTCCGGAGTTGCTCCCAGACAAGCTTCTCATCAAACTGCTGCGGCTCCAAGGCGGTCATTTCTTCGGGAGTTATACCGATCGCGTCGGCATCTTTGGGATCGATACGCAGCATGTAGCCCTGGTCGGTCATCACGGTGTAACTACCGCCGAGTGCCTGCGTGAGACGCACGTTAGTGCCCGCGGCGATCGGGTGAGGAATACCGCTCGGGATCTGCATACCAAGCAGATCGCGGCTAACGACAACGTTCTCACCGGTTTTCAAACATTCCTCCCAAACTCTTGCGTAATCCTCGCCTGGCTTACTCAGTGGAAATTGCTTCTTGATCGCCACGCAATGCCGCCCGCATGGCGTGCCATGCCAGCGTCGCACATTTCACCCGCAACGGATATTCAGAAACACCGGCAAACACTTCCAACTTCCCCAGTGCATCCACGTTCGATTCATGGCCTGTCACCAGGTCATGGAAGTTGGTGAAGATCGCGTCAGCTTCCGCCGTGGACTTCCCTTTCAGCGTCTGAGTCATCATTGAGGCGGACGCCTTGGAAATCGCGCATCCTGCGCCGGTAAACCCGATTTCATCAATGGCGCCGTCTTTCACGTTCACGAACACGGTGTAGTGGTCGCCACACAGCGGATTGAAGCCTTCCGCTTTGTGATTGGCTGACGCCAGCTCGCCGAAATTGCGTGGCTTTTTGCTGTGCTCCAGAATCACCTCCTGGTAGAGGTCGCGCAGTTCTCGTAGATCAGACATTAACCCAGGACCTCTTGCACTTTGCGTATGCCCTTTACCAGCGCATCCACTTCTGCGCGTGTGTTGTAGAGCCCAAAGGACGCGCGAGCGGTTGCGGGGATGCCGTAACGTTGCATCACAGGTTGCGCGCAATGATGGCCGGTGCGTACCGCCACTCCTTCACTATCAAGGATCGTTCCGATATCGTGCGGATGAATGTCCTGCATCACGAAAGAAAGTACGCCGGCCTTCTCCCGGGCGGTGCCAACAATGCTGACACCCGGAATTTTCTCCACTTCGCTTGCGTGGCGTAGTCCAGCAGATCGGCCTCGTGAGCTTCTATCTCGTCCAGACCAAGCTGGTTGAGATACTCGATGGCCGCGCCAAGTCCAATCGTGTCGGCAATGTTCGGTGTGCCCGCTTCAAACTTATAAGGCAGCCGGTTATAGATGGTTTTGTCGAACGTAACTGACGCGATCATATCGCCGCCGCCCTGATACGGCGGCATGGCTTCCAGCAGACTGGCTTTGCCGTAAAGAAACCCAATGCCCGTGGGACCATACATCTTGTGGCCTGAGGTAGCGTAGAAATCGCAATCCAGGTCCTGTACATCCACTTTCATGCGGGGAATGGCCTGTGCTCCGTCCAGAAGAACGGGAATATTACGCGCGTGCGCCATGCGTGCAATCTGCTTGACCGGGTTAATCGTACCCAGCGCGTTGGACAGATGCCCCACGGACACAAACTTCGTCCTGGGGCCAAGAAGCTTTTCAAAATCGTCCATCATCAATTCGCCGCGATCATTGATTGGCGCAACCCGCAGCTTTGCGCCTTTCTCTTCACACAGCATCTGCCACGGAACAATGTTGGAGTGGTGCTCCATGGCGGTGATCAGGACTTCATCTCCAGCGCCTACATTCTTGCGTCCGTAGGTCTGGGCAACTAGATTGATTGCGTCCGTGGTGCCGCGGACAAAGATGATTTCCTTGACGTCCGCCGCGTTGATGAACTTCTTCGCCGCGTGGCGCGTCTTTTCGTAAGCTTCCGTCGCGCGCTCTGACAATGTGTGTACGCCACGATGAATATTGGAGTTGTCCCGGCGGTAATAGTGCTCAATGGCCTCAATCACCGCCAGCGGCTTCTGTGACGTGGCGGCATTGTCCAGATACACCAGTTGCTTTCCGTGGACCTTCTGGTCCAGTACAGGAAAATCCTGGCGTATCTTTTCCACATCGTAACGCGACTCGCTCGCGTGAATTTCTGCCGGCGTTTTGGCTACTGTGCTCATCCGACTTCCTCCAGACTTCTTTCCGCTTCGCCAGGCTTTGCTCCAACGTAACGCGCTGCGTCAGGAAGCCATGACATCACTAATGCTTCAACGTATTTGCGCATCTGTGCCGAGTTCATGCGGTCCAGACATTCATTGGCGAAAGCGAGCAACAGAAGGTGCTTCGCGGAAGCCTCGTCCAATCCGCGCGAACGCAGATAGAACAAGGCATTTTCTTCCACCTGGCCAATGGTGGCCCCGTGCGTGCACTTCACATCGTCAGCATAGATTTCCAGCTGCGGCTTGGTGTCAATCTGCGCGTCATCAGAGAGCAGCAGGTTGCGGTTGGTCTGCTTGGCATCCGTCTTCTGCGCATCTTTGTGGACGATGATGCGTCCATGGAATACTCCGTGGCCCTGTCCATTCAAAACGCCGTTGTAAAACTGACGACTGGCGCAGTGCGGAGCCGCATGCTCCACCAGCATGTAATTGTCCATGGTTTGGCCGCTGTTCACCATGAAGAGTCCGTTGATCAGGCATTCCGCCCCTTCGCCGGCCAAAACAGGATGCACGTTGTTCCGCAGGATCGAACCGCTCAGAAGCAATGAGTGTGTAGAAACGTTGCTGCTGCGCCCCTGCTGAATTCTCAGAGTGGACACGTTGTAAGTGTTGACTGCTTCGCGCACCAGCATGTAGTGCGATACCACGGAGTTGGACTCCGCCACCAGCTCAGTCACGGTGTTTGAGAAAGCAGTCCCTTCGCCCAGTGAGACGTAATCTTCCACTACGGTCGCTTGGGCACTCTCTTCAATAACGATGAGGTTTCTGGGATGGTCCATCGTCGCCACAGTGCCTGGCGCTGAGACGTACAGAACATAGATCGGCGTCCGGACAACAGTGTTCTTTGCCACATGAACGTAAACACCATCTTCAATGAAAGCCGTGTTCAACGCGGCGAATGAGTCGCGCTGGATATTCAGATACTGCCCAAGATGTTTTTCCACTGCCGCAGAGTCCGTGCTGATCTGCCCAGACAGGCTGGACACCTTCACGCCCTGGCCCAGGCTTGGGACACGTGAGAGTTCGGCCGCATAGCGGCCATTCACAAAAACCAGCAGACATTCAAATCCGGCAAGACCAAACTGTTCCAAATCACCAGGTTTGATTCGCGTACGCGCTGCAATTTCAAACGGTGTCTGCGAGATTGGCGAAATGTTGGTGAAGCGCCAGTCTTCATCGTGCGTCGTGGGGAAGCCGGTTTCAGAAAAACGGGCAAAGCCTTCCTGACGCAATGATTTCAGCCAGCCCAGTTGCGTGGCTGCCCCGCGACTGAACTGCTCGAATGTCTCCAGATAGCGGTCAGGGGCTTGTATAGCTGTAATTGTTTCGCTCATGATCTCCCCTTGATTACCGTCTGGCGCCCACTGGCTCGTTTTCCGTCCAGCTGTAGCCCTTGTCTTCCAGCTCCAGCGCCAGTTCAGGGCCGCCTGATTTCACAATTTTGCCGTTCACCAGTACGTGGACAAAATCCGGAACAATGTAATTCAACAGGCGTTGATAGTGGGTCACCAGGACCATGGCGCGGTCTTTGCTGCGCATTGCATTCACGCCCTTGGCAACCACCTTCAGAGCGTCAATGTCGAGACCGGAATCGGTTTCATCCAGTACGGCGAGCTTTGGTTCCAGCATGGCCATCTGCACAATCTCATTGCGCTTCTTCTCGCCGCCGGAGAAACCTTCATTGACCGGGCGATTCAGGAACTTCTCGTCCATCTCCAGCAGGCGCATCCTTTCGCGCAGCATAGGCAGAAAATCCATCGCGTCCAGTTCTTCCTCTCCGCGATACTTGCGGATCGCATTGAGCGCAGTGCGCAAAAAGTAAGCATTGCTGATGCCCGGAATCTCCACCGGATACTGGAAGGCCAGAAACAGCCCTTCACACGCAGCCTCTTCGGGTTTCATCTCCAGCAGGTCCCTGCCATTGAACAGAATCTGTCCCTGGGTAATTTCGTAGCTCTCGCGCCGTGCCAGCACGCCCGCCAGTGTGCTCTTGCCTGAACCGTTCGGTCCCATGATGGAGTGGACCTCGCCGGCGTTCACGTTGAGGTTGATTCCCTTTAAGATTTCGTTGCCATTCACGCTGGCATGCAGATTTTTGATCTCTAACAGACTCATCGTTTATCCAACACTCCCCTCAAGGCTGATACTCAGCAATTTTTGTGCTTCCACGGCGAATTCCATAGGCAGTTCACGAAACACCGTTTTGCAGAATCCATTGATGATCATGGAAACCGCTTCTTCCTTCGGAATGCCGCGCTGTTGCAGATAAAAAATCTGGTCTTCACCGATCTTCGAAGTTGAAGCTTCATGTTCCATGCGCGCAGTTGCATTCTTCACTTCGATATACGGGAAGGTGTGCGCTCCGCACTTGTCGCCCACCAGCAGCGAATCGCACTGCGTGTAGTTGCGGGCGCCGGTTGCGCCCTTCAGGATCTTCACCATGCCACGGTAGGTGTTCTGCCCGTGACCGGCCGAGATACCTTTTGAGACGATGGTGCTCTTGGTGTTCTTGCCGATATGGATCATCTTGGTGCCCGTGTCAGCCTGCTGGTAGTTGTTGGTCAGCGCCACTGAATAAAACTCGCCGACTGAATTCTCGCCCTGGAGAATGCAGCTGGGATACTTCCACGTGATTGCGGAACCGGTCTCTACCTGTGTCCATGAGATCTTTGAATTCTTGCCTGCGCACTTGCCGCGCTTGGTCACAAAGTTATAAATGCCGCCTTTGCCTTCTTTGTCGCCGGGATACCAGTTCTGCACCGTCGAGTACTTGATCGTCGCGTTGTCATGCGCAATCAACTCAACCACAGCCGCGTGAAGCTGGTTCTCATCGCGAACCGGAGCGGTGCAGCCTTCCAGATAGCTGACGTAAGCGCCTTCGTCGGCGATGATCAGCGTGCGCTCAAACTGTCCCGTGTTCTGGGCATTGATGCGGAAGTAGGTGGAGAGTTCCATCGGGCAGCGAACACCCTTGGGCACATACACAAATGATCCGTCACTGAAAACGGCGGAGTTCAGCGCCCCGAAAAAGTTGTCAGTGTAAGGAACCACTGATCCCAGGTATTTCTTGACCAGTTCAGGATGGTTCTTCACCGCCTCAGAAAACGAGCAGAAAATCACGCCCGCCTCAGCCAGCTTGGCCTTGAACGTCGTCGCCACGGAGACACTGTCAAACACCGCGTCTACCGCAACTCCGGCCAGCAGCTTCTGCTCGTGCAGAGGAATACCCAGCTTGGCGTACGTGCTGAGAATTTCCGGGTCAACCTCATCCAGGCTGTTCAATTCTTTCTTCTGTTTTGGAGCGGAATAGTAGGAAAGCCCCTGATAGTCGATCGGCGGATACTTGATGTTCGCCCATTTCGGCTCAGCTTGTTTCTGTTCCAGACTCGCCCAGTAACGATAGGCCTTGAGCCGCCATTCCGTCATGAATTCAGGCTCGCCTTTTTTCAGCGAGATGGCGCGAACGATGTCCTCGTTCAGGCCATTGGGCAAGCGGTCTTCATCAATCGAAGTGATAAAGCCCCATTTGTATTCTTGTTTTGTCAGGTCTTGTATCTGGTCTACTGTGCTCATCGCACTCCTTCAGCCATGGCTGGTTCAATAGAAATGATCTGGTCTTTCTTGTGTCGCTCATGCTGCGGCATCTCATGGCTCAATTCCGCCAGGGTTACCCGTTGCAGCGCGTCACGCAAGGCCTCGCCGATGATTTGCGAATTAATCTTGATGGAGCATGACCGCTCCATCTCACACAAACCGGCGATCACGCTGCATTCGGTAAACCCAATGGGGCCTTCGAGGGCCAGAATAATGTCTGCGACCGAGATATTCTTGGCGCTGCGCGCCAGGTTGTAGCCGCCATTCACGCCGCGGTGTGAGGTGAGAAGTGCGTGCTCCGACAACTGCCGCATCAACTTCCCCACAGTCGGCAACGGAAGCCGCGTGGCCTTGGCGAGGCTCCGCGCGGTATGCGGCGTGTCCTCCGCACCCCGGGCCACATGCGCCATCAACACAATTCCGTAATCAGTGAGCTTGTTGAGTCGAAACATCTCGTTCCTCGCGATTCCGGCAAAAACTCCACTCTCTAAGGCCTTCAATCCGGAATCAATACTAATCAGGTATTATTTTATCAGATAGAAGACTTGATCGGTATGGTATCCGTCAAAACGTGGATACAGAGCCCATGAACCCGTGGAGTTGTCCCCTGAAATTCCAACGCTCCTAAATGATCTTTTTGCGGTTCATCGCGACCAACTTGGGTACAGCGCGACAGACTTTGCACGAGCCTTGTATATACCTGTCGGGTATGAAGTTCGATTTTTCCGCCATCCGCCGGAAAAAAGCGTGGTAGGATAGATTCGTTATTTATTCGCCACTGACAACGTCGGCTATTGGAGCCGGGTTTTGGCATTTTGCACTTGCGTCCGCAGCCTTGGGAGGCCGAAGGACCGGTCTGTAAATTCCAAGAACCGGCTTGCTGGCGCTGACGACACAAGATGTTTGGGTGACCTTCCACGCCAGCAAGCCAAAACCGAGCTTGCCGGAGACCCCGGTTGGGTGACCTTGGGTGTAATTGGGTGAAATTGGGTGAAACCGGGGGGAGGGGGCACCCCCCTCCAAGATTGAGTAATCGGGTAATCGGGAAATTGAAAAGCAAAACCGCAAGAGCTTAACCACAGAGGACGCGAAGGAACACGGCAGAAGTCCGAACAGCCGGGCGCGGCTGTTCCACAAGAAATCGCTCAAACGCACGCCAAATTGGGGATGGATGAGATCAGCATGTGGAAGCATGGTTGGCGCCAACCTTGCCATCACCAACCTGTTCTCCTTACATCTACACATCTACAAATGCTCTTTGTTAAGGAGGCCTCATGTCGAATACTCTGACTGGAAAAGTCGCTCTGGTCACCGGTGGAACCGGCGGACTGGGACGCGCTGTGACTCTGGCTTTCCTGCATGAGGGAGCCTCTGTGATCGCTACCTATATTAAAGAAGACGAAGCAGCCGCCATGCGTGCAGCGGTTGGCGCCAATCAGCGTCTGGAACTGCTCCCACTCAATGCCATCGACGAAGCCGCCACTCAGGCGCTGGTAGACGGCATCACTGCGCGGCACGGCCATCTTGATTTTGTGGTGAATACGATTGGTGGATATGCCGGAGGAAAGCCGCTCTGGGAGACTGACAGCAAGACATATCACTTGATGGTCGATTTGAATTTGAACGCGACTTACGCGGTCGCCAGGGCTGCCGCGGCTGCCATGCTCCGCCAGAAAAGTGGATCGATCGTGAATATCGCATCCAAGGCTGCGCTGGACCATGCAGCGGGCGGCTCCGCATACTCCGCTTCCAAAGCGGCTGCGCTCGCTCTCATTGATTCTCTGGCACAAGACTTAAAAGGAACGGGCGTGCGCGTGAACTCGATTCTTCCCAGCATTATTGACACGGAAGCAAATCGCAAAGCCATGCCTGGTTCGGATTTCGCCAAATGGCCCAGGCCGGAAGACATTGCTAAGGTGATTCTCTTCTTATGTGGTCCGGATGCTGTCTTGATTCATGGCGCCAATATTCCGGTCTATGGCCAGACGTAATCAGCAGCAGCTTTGACATCGAACTGCTCAACATTAATCCACGTAAAGAAATGTTTCGCAGAGTTAACAGCGTAAGCAAATACCTGTTCCGCTGCTAGAATAATTCTTGCCGGCTGAATCCCTTTTTCCACTCTCAGAGTCAAAATGAGTAGCTCTTCTCACTGGGTCCGCCGGACGTCAAGTGATTGTGTAATTTCTGAACGCTTTCGCCCCAAAAAGGCGATGAGAAAATTCACGGCAGAGCCCGCAGCTAAACTAACTCAGAGGGACTCGACAAGATGTGGATAGTTCGACTGGCACTACGGCGCCCTTATACGTTCGTTGTAATGGCGCTCCTGATTCTGATTCTCAGTCCCATCGTCATTCTGCGTACGCCTGTCGACATCCTGCCCGAAATCAACATCCCCGTCATCAGCATCATCTGGCAGTACACCGGGCTGTCGCCCCAGGAGATGAATGACCGCATTGTCAGCAACACCGAACGTGGACTGACAACGCTGGTCAATGACATCGAGCATATTGAAACCCAGTCCATGGATGGGCGCGCCATCACCAAGGTCTTCTTCCAGCCCGGCGCGAATCTGCAAACAGCGCTCTCTCAGGTGACCGCTATCTCACAGACGTCGGTCCGCCAGCTTCCCCCGGGTACAACACCGCCGCTGATCATTGTTTATTCCGCTTCCAGCGTACCGATCATGCAGGTGGGTATCAGCAGCAAGACATTACCGGAGCAGGCGCTCAATGATCTTTCCGTCAACTTCGTGCGTCCCCGCATGATCACCGTGCCGGGAGCGGCAATTCCCTATCCTTATGGTGGCAAGCAACGCGTGGTTGCCGTGGACATTGATACCGCGGCGATGCAGGCCAAGGGGCTCACGCCGGTCGATGTGGTCAACGCCATCAACGCGCAGAACCTCATTCTGCCTTCGGGAACCGCCAAGATTGGCTCGCTGCAATACGAAGTGGAGATGAACGGCAGTCCGGACAGCATTGCCGAGATCAACGATCTTCCCATCAAGACGCAGAATGGCACTACTACTTACGTGCGCGATATCGCCCATGTGCGAGACGGATTCTCACCGCAGACCAACATCGTTCGCCAGAATGGCATTCGCGGCACGCTGATCACTGTCATGCGCAATGGCGGCGCTTCAACCCTTGATATCGTCGCCAACATGAAGGCAGTGCTGAAAAAGGCCGCCGCTTCTCTGCCCGATGATCTGGTTCTGAAGCCCCTCTTCGATCAGTCTCTATTCGTGCGCGCGTCCATTGAAGGCGTAGTCAAGGAAGCGTTGACGGCGGCCTGCCTCACCGCGGCCATGATCCTGCTGTTTCTGGGAAACTGGCGCAGCACGCTGATCATCGCCATCTCCATTCCTCTCTCGATCCTGTGCTCCGTAATCACGCTCAGTGCTCTGGGCCAGACCATGAACATCATGACCCTCGGAGGTCTGGCGCTGGCCGTCGGAATCCTGGTGGATGACGCCACGGTCGAAATCGAAAATATCGATCGCAATCTGGCCATGGGCAAAGAACTCAAGCAGGCCATTCTCGATGGCGCATCGCAGATCGCCGTCCCCGCATTCGTTTCCACCATCTGTATCTGCATCGTGTTTGTGCCCATGTTCTTCCTCACCGGCGTGGCAAAGTTTCTTTTCGTGCCGCTGGCGGAAGCCGTCGTCTTTGCCATGCTCGCGTCTTACCTGCTTTCACGCACGCTGGTGCCGACTCTGGTCATGTACCTGTTGAAAAACCATGAGCACGAGGACAAGTTCAACGTCGGCACAGGGTTCTTTGCTCCGTTCAAGCGCGTGCAGATCGCTTTTGAGCGGATGTTTGAGCGCATGCGTGATTCGTACTATCGCGCCCTCAATTCCGCCATTGAACATCGCCGGCTGTTCATCAGTTGTTTTCTTGCGTTTTGCATTCTGTCGCTCGGAATTGTCTTTTTCCTCGGCCAGGATTTCTTTCCCTCAGTGGACGCGGGCACCTTCCGCATGCACGTACGTGGACGCGCCGGTCTCCGCATTGAAGAAACTGCCCGCTTGTGTGATGAGATTGAAAACGTGATCCGCGGCAAGATACCGCAGCAGGAATTGGTCACCATTCTCGACAATATTGGTCTGCCTTACAGTTCCATCAACAACACCTACAGCACCGCAGGCAGTATTGGAACATCTGATGCGGAGATTCTGGTATCTCTCAACCAGGAGAAGCACCGTCCTACCGCTGAATACGTAAAGGAACTGCGTGATGAGCTCCCGGCGCTGTTTCCGAGTGTGGAATTCTTTTTCCAGCCGGCCGATATCGTCAGCCAGATCCTCAACTTCGGGTTGCCCTCACCCATCGACATTCAGGTTATCGGCAAGAGCCAGGTGCAGAATTATGAGATCGCACAATCACTGGCGAACCAGATGCGGCATGTGCCCGGAGCGGTTGATGTCCATGTGCAACAGCTCATGAACAGCCCAGCCATTCAGTTGAACGTGGATCGAACTCGCGCACAGCAGGTTGGATTGCAGCAACGCGACGTTGCCCAGAACCTTCTGGTCTCACTGAGCGGCAGCTTCCAGACGGCGCCTACATTCTGGCTGAACAAACAAAACGGTGTAACGTACAACGTGGCGGTTCAAACGCCTGAGTATCGCGTGGATTCTCTTCAGGCCCTGATGAACACGCCCGTAAATGCGCCCGGGGCTCCTGCGCCGCAGGTTTTGGCGAATCTGGCCACGGTGAAACCGGCAGTCACCCCGGCTCTGGTTTCGCACTATGACATCCAACCTGTGATGGACGTTTACGCCAGCATTCAGGGTCGCGATCTGGGCGGAGTAGCACGCGACACGCGTAAGATCATCGCCGCAGCTCAGAAAAATCTTCCCCGCGGCACTGAGATCGTAATGCGCGGACAGGTGGAGACCATGACCAGCTCTTTCGTGGGACTTGGTGTCGGTCTGATCATGTCGATCGTGCTGGTCTATCTGCTGATCGTGGTTAACTTCCAGTCCTGGCTTGATCCATTCATTATCATTACCGCGCTCCCTGGAGCGCTGGCGGGAATTGCCTGGATGCTCCTGCTCACGCACACTACTTTGAATGTGCCTTCGCTGACCGGCTCGGTGATGTGCATGGGCGTAGCAACGGCGAACAGTATTCTGGTGATTTCTTTCGCCCGCGAGAAGATGACCGAAGGCATGAACTCGGTGGAAGCCGCAATGGAAGCAGGTTACACACGCATGCGCCCAGTCATTATGACCGCCATGGCAATGATGATCGGCATGGTACCGATGGCACTGGGATTTGGTGAAGGCGGCGAACAGAATGCCCCGCTGGGCCGTGCAGTGATCGGTGGATTATTGTTTGCCACGGTGGCTACATTGTTCTTTGTGCCGGTGATTTTCAGCATCATGCACCGCCACACCCGGCCGGTATTGCCGGAAGTGCTCGAGGTTGAGCAGCACGCCTGACAGTGTCGGGGCTTGCGAGAGAGGTAATCAAGGCACGCGTTCATAGGTGCCGAGGACGATTGATTTATTCCGGGCTTGAGCCCCTGAGATTGTTGGTTGGCAGTTAGAGGATATCCGAGGAATATGACTCAGCTTACGCAGAAACAGCCGGTTGAAGGATCGCCGGTAAAAACAGCGGCCGGAGCGCCGCAATCAGGTAAATCAGCCGGTTCTCGATTGATTGTTCTGGTACTCATCATCCTTCTTTTCGGCGGGGCGATGGCTGTAGTGCGCAGACTCTCTGAAAAGAAAGCACTGGCCAAGGAAACCGAACGGCTGGCCGTGCCGACTGTGAGCGTGCTCAAGCCCGCCGCCGAACCCGCCAGTGAAGCGCTGACCTTGCCTGCACAATTGCAGGCCTATGTGGAATCCGCGATCTACTCGCGCACCAACGGCTACCTGCTGCGCTGGAACAAAGACATCGGCAGCCGCATCACAAAGGGCGAACTTCTGGCAGAGATAGACACGCCGGAAGTGGACCAGGAACTGTCACAGGCAAAGGCTTCACGCCAGCAAATACAGGCGCAATTGGAACTCGCAAAAAGTTCAGCTGAGCGCTGGGTTAATTTGCGCAAAACGGATTCGGTCTCGCAACAGGAATCTGACCAGCAAACCAGCGCCTATACCCAGGCGCGGGCCAACCTTGCCTTCGCTGACGCGAACGTAAAGCGACTGGAACAGCTTGAGTCCTTTAAACACATTTACGCACCGTTCTCCGGCGTATTGACCAAACGCAACGTTGATACCGGCGCGCTCATCAACGCCGGCAGCGCCGGACAGGGACGCGAACTCTTTGACATTGCCCAGGTTGATCCGTTGCGTGTTTACGTGAGCGTACCTCAGGCGAACGCACCTTCCATCAAGCGGGGCATGGCCGCGTACATTGAACTGGCTGAATATCCTGGACAGAGATTCACCGGCAAAGTCGCGCGCACTGCTGACGTCATTGATCCCGCCACGCGCACATTGCTGACTGAGGTTGAAGTCCCTAATCGTGACGGTCATCTGATGCCCGGGTCCTACGCCCAGGTACACTTTGCTGTTCCGGTTCAAACCGTGCGCATGTCCGTCCCGGTCAACGCTTTGCTGTTCCGTGCTGAAGGCCCTCGCATCGCGGTTGTGGGTCCGGATAGCAAGATTCACCTCAAGCCAATCACGATTGGTCGCGACTTCGGCACCAAGATTGAGATTCTGACCGGCCTGGAAGCGGACGATCAGATGGTAGTGAACCCCGCTGATTCTCTCCAGGACGGGGAGGCTGTGAAGATTCGCACCGGAGGCCCGGAGCACCCGTGATCAAAAAGCTTTCCGGATTTTCTCTTGTCCTGCTCTCCTTATTATCGGCTGGCTGTAAAGTTGGGCCCAACTATCATCGGCCGGCCGCGCCTGTTGCCAACGCCTGGAAAGAGCAGGCACCCTGGCGCACGGCCAGTCCACAGGACGCGATTCCAAAAGGTAATTGGTGGACGATCTTTGCCGATGCCGAATTGACTCAGTACGAAGACAGTGCCATCAAGGCCAACCAGACCATTGAAGTCGCACGGTATCAACTGGAACAAGCGCGGGCTTCAGCCCGAATCACGCAATCCGGTTTGTTGCCGCAGATAAGTGCAAACTTAATCTCTCAGCGTGCCCGCACCTCCGCCAATCAGCCAACATCTACCGGCAATCCGCTGACCAGCGCGATCACTCAGAACACCTTCACCATCCCTTTCAACGTAAGCTGGGAAGCTGACGTGTTTGGCGGGCTGCGACGCAATGCGGAATCATCGAATGCGCAGTATCAATCATCGGCCGCAGCCCTCGAAAATGTTCGTCTTGTAGTTACGTCTGATCTCGCGGTCGACTATTTCAGCCTGCGTGAACTAGACGCTGAAATCGCGGTGGTTGATTCCGCGGTGGACTATTACGGAAAGGCGCTGAAATTAGTACAGAATCGCCACGATGGAGGCGTAGCTTCCGGTCTGGATGTAGCCCAGCAGGAAACCCAGTTGAATTCCACCGTGACGCAGGCGCGCCTGCTGCGCCGCCAGCGTGCGCAATTCGAACATGCGATCGCGGCACTGGTGGGAGTTCCGGCCTCATCTTTCACCATTCCACCCAGGCCGCTGGACACTAAGCTCCCGGCGATTCCGCTTGGCGTACCTTCTGATGTGCTGGAACGTCGCCCTGACATTGCCCAATCCGAACGGCAAATGGCGGCGCAGAATGCGCAGATCGGCGTGGCCAAAAGTGCTTATTTCCCCAGCATTGCAATATCAGGAAGTACGGGCCTTGAAAGCAGTAGTCTCAGCAATCTGATAGGCGCGCCCAGTGTTTTCTGGGCGCTCGGCGCCAACGTGGCCGAAATAGTTCTAAGCGGAGGACGCAGAAAAGCGCAGATGGATTTCGCGCGGTCCGCTTATGGCGCATCTGTCGCAGGTTACCGGCAGAACGTGCTCAATGCATTTCAGGAAGTGGAGGATGGTATTTCCGGCCTAAGCGTGCTATCGCAGGCTGCGGAATCGCAACAGCTCGCCGTGGACGCGTCACAAAGAGCGCTGAAGATTGCCAATGATCGCTACGTCGGCGGACTAGTCACCTATCTTGACGTCGTCACCGCGCAACAGACCCTGTTGGACAATCAGCGTCTCGCCACGCAAATTCTCGGCCAGCAACTTGCCACTTCGGTTTCTCTGGTGAAAGCACTGGGTGGCGGTTGGGATGCGGCCAGTCTTCAGGCCATCCACGTTGACCTTTCGGCCAAGCAGGCGCTCGAGCCATAGCTTACGTTGCTTTGCGATGAATGAGACGAATCGACGAGCCTGCTGTCAGCGTGTCACAATAAGTGCGTGATTATCCCCAAACAATCCGGTTCCCCCTTTTCCCTCGCACAGTGGGGGCCGAACGTGGATGCGGCGCACCGGCGCATTCGCGATCTGGTAACCGAGACCCCCGTTGAGGATGTCACCGCGCTCTTTCCTGGTGCAGCCGGCAAAGTCCTGTGCAAAATGGAGAACCTGCAACTAACTGGCTCGTTCAAACTGCGTGGCGCTTCCAACAAAATCCAGTCTCTTGATCAGCAAACAGCCCAGCGGGGCGTGATCGCCGCTTCCAACGGAAATCACGGCATCGCCGTTGCCGTAGCCGCACGTCATGCAGGCATTCCGGTGGAAGTTTATGTCTCAGAGTATGTCGCGCAAGCCAAGGTTAGTCGCATGCAGGACCTGGGAGCCACCATCCATCGCCATGGGAGTGGCCCGCTAGACGCTGAACTGGCTGCACGTTCGGTAGCTAAAAACTCCGGCAAGGTCTTTATCTCACCCTATAATGACGCCGAAGTAATCGCCGGACAAGGAACCGTGGCATTTGAATGCGTGCGGCAAGTCCCTAAAATTGACGCCATTTTTGTGACTGTGGGCGGCGGCGGGCTGATCAGCGGAATCGGCTCGTACATGAAGTATGCCTCACCGGAAACTGAGATCATCGGATGTTGGCCTGCGAATTCACCAGTGCTGTATGAATCCATGAAGGCCGGCAAAATCATGGACGTGCAGGAAGGCCCGACGATTTCCGAGAGCACGGCTGGAGGTCTTGAACCGGGCTCGATCACTCTCGACGTTGTTCGTAATGTAATAGATCGTTCTGTGCTGGTGAGCGAGGATGAAATCATGGCGGCAATGCGCGTGGTTCGTGACGTCAAGGACTGGACGATTGAAGGTGCCGCAGGTGTCGCTGTAGCCGCATTTACCAGCGACATCCAACGCTATGCCGGGAAGACAGTTGTAATTGTGATCTGCGGCGGCAATCTATCGCCTAAAGCAAAGGCCAGTCTCGAAGCCTCGTAAATCGATCCGCCATTCCGGAGAGACTACTTCCGATTTCGAGGATTGACCGTTTCTTCCATTTTTAGCTCGGTGTCACCATCTCCTGAAGTTTTCGATTTCGGTGACTCCGTAGCTGTTGCAAGGTCTTCCAGGATGTCCGCTTTATATCCAGCCGCTGCCACGTCCGCAATGTGCCTCTCCAAATGTTGTTGAAGCTTCACAATTTCCTCGGGACCCGTGACATCATCCAGTGCATGACTGAGCAGCGCCGGCAATGACGTGAACCAGAGGAGGCGCTCAAAATGCTCCTTCACAATGTAGCTGGTTTCCTCATGCTCATGTACGCCGATGGCCCATGCGATGTCGGGATCGCGCAGCCAGTTCAGCGTCCGCCACGCACTCACCGCTGCCACATAGCATCCGCGCAAGCGAGCGGCTGAACGCCAACTTTCCTCGCCTTTTAGCCCAGCAGCAGAAAAGACTTCCGCCAGGGCCTCGCGCAGTCGCAAACCGTCAAAAAGACGGACAGCAGTCTTCCCCCATCTTGGATCTTCAGGCTCTGAAGAAGCGGCGTCATAGGCTTCCGCCATCGCATCCACCGCGCACCAGCCGAGAATGGTCGTCCACACAGCACGAGCGTTCGGATGGTCCGCCGCATGAACCGGAAGCACAAAGTCGGCTTCGGGCGACCACGTTACGCCCGCCTGCATGCTTACCGTCCGCAGGCTCAGCGCGGCTTCAATTCTCTGCGTAAGTTTCTTGACCGCACCCTCTTTCTTCAGGCGCCATTGCTGTGACGCCGCGAACCCGGCGGATTCGCCGGCGCCGCTGCAGATATACTGTTCTTCTTCCTTGAGCAAATCTTCCATTCGAGAACTAAGCACGGCGAAGATTTCATCCAGCGCAAGTGACCGGGCGTGACTTTCAGGCCGTTGCGACCACTTGGCTAATGATTCGGCAAGCTCAATGTTGACGAACACTTTTAAGGCTTCATGCATTGGGCGCAGCCGCATCGCCCGAAGCGCGTCATCGAGGCTGGGGACACCTTGCCCGGCGAGAGCATTGCAAAGCTGGCCCCAGGGATGGGCCTGATCTTCACGCAGATCACGCCACTCCACGAACACATGACACTGGTACGCATGCAGTTCCAGCCTTAAACCACGTTCAGCCACATCCGCTGCACGATGCAGAAATTCCAGGCCGCTGGCCGCGTCACGGCAGGCGGCGAACATGAAACGGTCGCGCGCGAAGCTAAACGACTCGCCCAAGGAACGCTGACGGATATGCTTCGACCCATCAGGGCTCTTCTCCGCATAAGCGCATGACAGGCGAATCCATCCGCGTGTGGATGCATAACGATTGTTGAAAACCACCAGTGCCCGCTGGTCGCCACTGCGGTTTGAATAGGCGAAAACATCTTCATTCACCGAACCCTGATCAGTGAATAAGTCGTATAGCAGGAAGTCTTTCACTTCCGCGAACAGGTAACGCCGATGGAGTAGCGGAGAAATCTGACGCTCATGCCGCGCCACCAGCCAGCTATCGGGCTGTTCATCATGATAAGCACGCCGGTACTCCATACCATAGCGTTCGGTATATCCTTCAATCTGCCCGTGGCCAAACATGGGCAGTCCCGGTAAGGTGGCCATAAGTGTACAAACGCCAAAATATTTGTCGCCTTTGCCAAACTGGTCAACCGCGGTGCGCTCGTCGGGATTATTCATGAAATTGACGTAACGCTTGAGCACGTCCGGATCGAAGCTGAGAGTATTTTTGATCACGCTGCGATAATTCGCGTTCTCTTCATCGCGCATCATGTTCATGAAAGCGCTGTTGTACACACGATGCATACCCAGCGTGCGGACAAAGTAGCCTTCCATCAGCCAGAAGGCTTCCGCCAGCAACAGAGTATTCGGCGCTTCAGCCGCCACCCGATCGACCACTTCACGCCAGAACTCAACCGGCATGGCCGCATCAAACTCAGCTTTTGTCAGTCCGTGCTCGGCGCGAGATGGAATACCTCCACCGGTGCCTGGCTCGGGAAACCAGAGTCGCTGGTAATGTTTCTTTGCCAGCGTCATAGCGGCATCAAAGCGAATAATCGGGAACATGCGCGCCACATGAAGAATCGTCTGGATAACGCCTTCCCGCACCTCTGCCTGCAGATAGTTCAGTTGCGCCGTGTCATTCCAGGGGAAGCTGGTGCCATCATTGCCGTGATAAACAAAGCGAGTCTCGCCTGAGCTGGCGATCACGCCGGCGAAAGACAACCGCCGCATCTGACCGGTCATAGTAATGATCTTCAATTTTGATTTCGACGCGATCATCACTGGAAACATCCGGACCATTAAACGCATAAACGGGATAGGGACTGTATGGCAGGGAAAGAAACCAGTCCGGATGTTCAATCACCCAGCGAGAGTCAATGCCCATGTGATTCGGCACCATGTCACTGGCCAGTCGAATTCCCCGTTGCCATGCGCGCGCACGAAGATCGTTGTAAGAGGACTCGCCACCCAGCTCGTGAGCAATGATGTAGTCGTAAAGCGAATAGGCTGACGCAGCCGCTTCAGGGTTGCCGCACATCTGCTTGATGTGCTGCGAAGCTTTACTGCGCTCCCACAGACCGATCAACCACAATCCGTTGAAGCCGCGCCGGGCAAGCAGGTCCAGCTCTTCATTGGGTACCTGGTCCAGCCGATGTACGGGACGCCTATACGTCTTTGCCAGCTGGTCCAGCCAGACATATATGCTTTTAGCCATCATGACGGTCCGCGGCATCCATTCCAGGTCAGGACTGAACTGTTCATGCTCGCTTTCCGTACGACTGAAAGAAGGAATCGCGGCAGCACTTGAGTCACCCCAGGCCTGCATGCCGCCGAAGTGCCTCTGCTGATCGGGCGGATGGAAGCGCATCCATACCGCCATCTCTTCTTCCTTGAGCACTGCCATGGCGGTCAGCATCTTGCGGAAAAGATCACCCAGCAGTGGACTCCATTCCTCACGAATAAAAGCCAGTTGGCCTTCGAGTGAATCAGGACTTTTGAGCGCCGGCTCGCGCAGAACATCAATAAGGTTCTGATTCCGAGCACCAAACCTGGGCCGTCCGCCAAAGTATTCCGGCAACGCCGTGGTGACGTGTGCGTAACTGGTATCGCGAGCAAGTGATGAGTCGTCGAAGAGTTCCTTGAAGGGCTGAAAGGCCGGGTTGATGTTCGCGAGCCATAGCAGAAGCATTTCCTCAAGCGCAATCGCGCGATTGGAAACGCCTTCCGTCGTTTGCATGAGCCATTCGGTCGCACTCTGCTTACCGCGATAGACCGCGACAGTCGGGAAACGATCGGCAAAAGCCAGCAGAGTTTTTTCCACTCCCTCTTCGCCCAACCGGGCAGAAAGAAAACTCAAGGCATCCCGCATGCATTGAGGATCGCGCTGGCGATACTGGGCAATCAGCACATGCGACGCTTCATCGATCAGCGCCATGGCATTCAGGGCTGCCGGACTAACGGCTCGTTCCGGATGGCGGTCCGCCTCGCGGGCAATATTGATGCGATGAGCAAACTCACGGCTGGCATTGAGGTCGGCAAACACAACATTGCCGGTCAGGGAAAACAGTGAATCGTCGAATTTGTATCGGTCACGCACGGACCGGGACACATGAAACTCGAACACAACCCTCCCCTTTTTGCCGCCTTACATACTAACAATTACTTAGAAGCATTGTGTGTGATGCAAGACCAGGGCTTTTTTCTGCCGGGGACTGAGTAGTCCAGGAAAGGTGCGACGAACACGGCTTTTGCGACTTGCGGCAATTCAGCCCTGAAATGCTGCCATTTCGCAACACGCACTTAGGTTTAATCCCATTCGAGCTTGACCAATAAGGCCGAGGCCGGCTTGCGCGCCAAGGCCGCTGCAACAAGGCGCTTCCATCTAATTTGTTAGGGGATTTCAAAGCGGTGTGGAGCGAAGCGACATGAAAGATAGGAGAGCAGGTTTGAGCTAAATCGTGTGGCTTGTTATAATTCATGAGTTTCGCACAGAAGAATTTCCTTCCAGGTCCCACCGTATTTCGCGTGCGGCTGCAAACAATCCTGGCCAGGTAGCTCAGTCGGTAGAGCGCAGCCCTGAAAAGGCTGGCGTCGGCGGTTCGATTCCGTCCCTGGCCACCATATATCCAATCAGTTAACGGCATCCTTCCCGCGATTAGCCCGTGATCCGCTCGGGAGCAATCAGGCAGGTTGCCTTGAATCCATCTGTGCCCTCATCGGTTTCCAGTCCGCAAATTCACGAAATCGGAGCGCCCTTTGCGTGCGAGTGACGTCGAGCTTCGCGTGGTGGCCTTTTGTAAATCCTTTGCCAGGCGCGGCGAAGCTGCCGCGTCGAACTGAATCCGGATTGTTCGGCAACATGTTCCATATCGAACCGCGTCTCGCGAAGCAGTTCCTGGGCATAGGCGACGCGTAGACGGTTGCTGTATTCGGGAATGCTCATGCCGACGTGTTCGTGAAAGAGGCGCGAAAGATGACGATCGCTCGTGCCCGCGAGGCGTGCGAGCGCGCTCAGACTCCAGGACTTCGTAAGATCTGCGGCGATGGCATCCTGGATGCGATGTACCGCCGGATGGATGTGATTGCGACCTTCCAACCACGGGGAAAGCTGTGGGTCCGAACCACTACGGCGCAAATAGACGACGAGATATTGTGCGACCGCCACGGCGCAGGATTGGTCCGTGGATTGATGAACGAGATGGAGCATAAGGTCGATGCCGGCAGTAATGCCAGCGCTTGAGTAGCGCTCACCGTCTTCAACGTAGAGACGATTTTCGAGAATCCGAGCCCGCGGGGCGATAACACGAAGCTCATCGTAACTCAGGTAGTGCGTGGTGCAGGAGTATCCGTCCAGAAGACCAGCGCGGGCAGCGATCAACGCGCCAGAGCAGATCGAGATCAACCTGTGGCCGGGACGGACGGTGGTTTTCAACCACGTCACGATGGCTCTTTCCGCCTCCTGGTCAGCTGCTGACTTTCCGGGACCAAGTGCGCCTCCGCAGAGCATTACGTACTCGACATCGCCGGCAAGCACGATCCACGACTGCGGTGGTAATTCCTGAGGCAGCGGTTCGATTGCTGCCAGAGTGATCCCAACCGAAGTTTGCAATGAAGAGGTTGGCCCAATGTAACGAACCTCGAAACGTACAGAACTCTGTATGCGGTTGGCCTGGCGCAAGACCTCAAGCGGACCAGCGATATCGAGCAATAGCAGGCGTGGTGGGACTACGACGAACACCGGGATACGCCGAACTTCATCAGGGCCCGAAGCAAGGTCCGCACGCCGGACAAGCGCTTCATCATTACAACCCAATACAGCGGTTTTCCTCTGTGGCCTTGACGACTGCTTCATGACCCTATCCATCGGACATTTCCGACCAACTCGACGGGCGGCGGTGTGAATGAACCAGATCAGACTACAGCTTTTGCGATGCCGCCAGCAAGAGCCTCTTCGACGGTCGTGATTCGCGCGAAGCGGCCGTCCAGCACGAGCTCGGTTCTTGATTTAATTTCCTCCGGCGTCCACTCCCTCCCGTGGCGGTCGGTCATAGGAAACGTCAGGGTCGCATCGGTGACGTAGTCGACTTGATATCCCAGATCGGAAGCGTGGCGTGTGGTTGTTTCGCAGCACTGTTCGGTTCGGATGCCCGAGACGATGACACGATGGATGCCGTGTTGCGTGAGCCAGACACCGAGTCCGCTGCCGACCAGAGCGCTGTGACTAGGCTTTTGGAAGACAGCATCAGGCGTGAAAGACACATCCTGCAATGGCACAACATAACCCGATTCCAGAGAGAATGGGCCGGAATCTTCGACGTGGAAAATCCGGATGACTGGGATTTTGCGGGACTGAGCTCCGGCGATCAGAGATTGGAGGCACTCAACGAAAGAAGGTACGTCGGAATCGCGCCAGTACGGACGATGACGGAACGATTGCTGCACATCAATGACAAGGAGCGCAGTTGCAGAAGTGGACATTAGGAAACCCTCCCTTTGAAACGATTATTGCAATCGCTGCAAATGCGAGAAAGACATGCAATGGATTTTTTTCGGACAAAACAAGACATGACGATTGTCAGGGCTGTTTCGGAATTCATTCCTGAAAACTGATGTCGCTTTTTGTCCGATAAACGTCCGGCGCATGCCTTTTACGAGTTCAAGACTCCTGAAACAATCACCGCAGTAGAAGAGTCTCCATGAAAAAAATCCGCAGGTTGCCATTTTTTAACAGATGAACGAAGCGATGGCAGAGTTCTTTGCGACCAGAGGGTACTCAAGATCATCTAGGCAGCGGGGCGGGGCTCTGACCAGAAACAACGGGATGTCGAAAACGTCTGGACCAACTCGGTATTCGTCTTTGTCACTGCAAGACGTCATCTGTCTTTGCGCAGGCTCTCGCGATGATGAGGCCTGGGAGGAGTTCGTTTCCCGGGTCGGAAGGCCCATCAGTCTTACCGTCATGCGCACAGCCTCCCGGTGGGGCCAGCCTTCTCGGTCGCTGGTGGAGGACCTGACCCAAGCGACCTACCTTAAACTCTGGGAAGGCAGCTGTCGCCTCTTGCGGGACTTCGCCATCCAGCATCCGGAAGCTATTTTAGGATACATAAAGAAGATTGCTGCCAATGCCACTCACGACTATTTCAAGCATGGTTACAGTCAATCATCCGGCGGTGCCAAAGCTCATGTATCCACGACCGATGTCGATCTTGAAGCGGGGAAAGAGGTTCATGGGAGCGAAGAAAAGATCGCTTTCGGAGTCTTTTTGAACGAGATTGACGATCACCTGAAACGTAGCTTGACCGGGCCCGAGCAGGAACGCGACCGCATGATTTTCTGGCTCTACTTCCGCCAGGGAATGAGCACCAAAGAAATTGGCTCTATGCCGGCCATCGGACTGAGTACCAAGGGAGTTGGAAGTGTGATTGAACGGCTGAAGCAATGCATTCGAGAACAAATCATTGCCATCACTCCTGATTCCGACGATGGCGAGGATAGTGCCAAAAGCAAATTCCCTGGGGAACTCGTACCTGGGTTAGAGGGGGCTTGAGAGCGTGGGACGTCCATTCGATAAGCATATTGATACCCAAGAGCTCAACGCTCTCGTGTCCTGCTCTTCAGAGACCGGGCCAGGGTCGCATGGGCTTTCTCCGGACGCCGTGCGCGATGCCGAGCGTCACGTGAAGTCCTGCAGTGATTGCAGCGGGAAGGTATCGAAGTACCGGCAATTGGTGAACCGGTTATCGAATGTAGTGGTCTCGGAAGTCGCACCGCCGGGAGCTGACTGTCCCAAAGATGAAGAAGTCGACTGGCATGAAGTGGCCGCCGGATTGTGGCCGGAGTTGAAGGCAAAGCAGCTGATCATGCATGCCGCGCTCTGTGACCACTGCGGCCCCCTGCTGCGCGCTGCGACCTCCGTGGACGACGACCCGACGCCTGAGGAAGAAAAACTGTTGGCAAAACTGAAGGCGCCGTCGAGGCCTGTTTTGATCCCTCAACGTGTGCCGCCGTCTCCATCACCCCGGCGGTTCATGAGGTGGCTGGTTCCAGCGCTGGCCCTGACGGTGATTGCCTTTTTTGTGGTAAGTACGCGCCCGCCGTCATCACCAACGCCATTCTCTGGGCAAAAGTTTGCCGAGTTCGCGGTGAATGCCCACAGGCAGCACGCCCAGGGGAATCTTGCGCTCGAGATGCACTCGGAGTCGCAGCAGGCACTCAACGAATGGTTGAAAGCGAAGACGCCATTTTACGTTGCTTTGCCCGCGTCCCCTGCCGTCCCAGGTGAGGAACGGCCCTACCGTCTGCAGGGTGCGCGGCTGGTGCCGGCTGGCGGCAAGACCGCTGTCTACGTTGCTTACCAGATGCATTCGGGCCTGGTGAGTCTGATGGTGGCGCCCAATTCGGTGGCCGTTGCTTCCGGAGGAGTCGAGGCCGATTTCAAAACGGTAAGTTTCCACTACCGCACGGTCGAGGGTTTCAAGGTTGTTACCTGGTCGCTGCACGGGAACACTTACGCCCTGGTTTCACAGGAAGGAAATACCACGCAGCGATCCTGCATGGTTTGCCATTCCGCTATGAGAGACCGCGATCTAAGCCAAACGCCGACTCCTTTACCTGCTGAGCTCCTATTTCAATGACCCGTCTTGCGCATTAACAAGCACTGAGCGCGAGGTGTCCGGCGGGAGATTAGACCTTCGACGACCTTACGAATTCCCTCGTTCCACGCGATTCGTAAAGGCATAGCTGCATCGGCACGGATAATTCTGCTTCGACGAAAAGCAAATTCCCTCAAGATCTCGTCATGTCCGGTGAGGCTGATTCGGCCTCAAAACACCTCTTAACTATCCAGTACCCAGCAAAAGGAGCAAGGCTTCGCCAATGAAGATCCGATCGCTTGTAATGTTCATGATCATGGCGGCATTTGCGGTAGGCGCAAAGGCCCAGACATCAACCAATACAAATTCACAAACCACCAAATCAACAAACGTACAGTCGAACGCGTCCACGGCAAAGACTACAGTGACGCACGACGCAACGCTCCAGGGCGACGGTACGACCACAGCTCCACTCGGGGTTACAGTTCCGCTCAACCTGGGCGGCTCTGTCAACGTCAGCGGCGACAGCTCTGTGAGCGGCAACAGCTCGGTGGGCGGCTCGGTTACTGCGGGCGGCGGCATCAAGGCGACCACCGCGACAGGTAGTGGAGTAGAGGCAACCGGCGGCAAGGGCGGCGGTTCCAACGGCAACGTCAACGGACCGGGAGTCAAAACCACTGGCGGTAACGGTGCCACGAGTCAATTCGGCGGGGCTGGAGTTGAGGCCCACGGCGGCAACGGCGGCACCGGCGGAGCGGGCGTGGAAGCGCACGGCGGTGATCCACTCGACCCCAGCAATTCCTTCGGCGGCAAGGGCGTAGTGGGCTTTGGCGGCATCAATTCCGGAACTGGCGTGGAGGCTTTTGGCGGCGCCAACACGATCGGGTTCCAAGGCGGCATCGGCGTGCGGGCCTTGGGTGGCGACAGCACCGGTTTCAAAGGCGGCAACGGCGCGGTGGTTGCTGGTGGCCGCGCTACGGGTGGCGACGGCGGTGCAGGCCTTGACGTTGAAGGCGGCTCTGCGGACGGTCCTGGCCATATCTCGGGTGCCGGAATCGTCGTCCGTCCCGGCACGGGCATCAATGGCGCTTCCGAAGGGCCTGCGGGGACATTTGCCGGCGACGTTGACATTCTGAGCAACGTCTTTATCGGCGGCAACGTTACGATCCAGGGCAATCTTTCGAAAGGCAGCGGTTCGTTCAAGATCGACCACCCGCTCGACCCTGAGAACAAGTTCCTCTCGCACTCTTTCGTTGA
This sequence comes from Terriglobia bacterium, assembly GCA_963755365.1. GTDB lineage: Bacteria > Acidobacteriota > Terriglobia > Terriglobales > Acidobacteriaceae > Angelobacter. The sequence continues at coordinate 49,901 of CAVWJV010000003.1, forward strand.
GTCGCCGGACATGATGAACATGTACAACGGCACAACCACGACGGATGCGAAGGGCAACGCCATTGTTACCCTGCCCGATTGGTTTGAGGCCCTGAATCAGGATTACCGCTACCAGCTCACCGTCATCGGCACGTTTGCGCAAGCCATCGTCGGGGAGGAAATCAAGGGAAATAGTTTTACCGTCAAAACCAGCCAGCCCAACGTCAAGGTTTCCTGGCAGGTGACCGGCATTCGTCATGATGCGTATGCGAACAAGCACCGCATTGCCGTCGAAGAACGGAAGCCGGAAGGAGAGCGCGGGTTGTTCCTTCACCCCGACGCTTTCAACCAGCCTGAAAGTAAAGGGATACGGGCTGTCAGGATGACCCCCCAAGCCGAAAAAATGAACGCTGCTGACGAGCCGGGACAGGGAGCTCAACAGTAATCGCAGGCGATCATTAAAAAATAGAACGTGCTGTACATAGAACGTGCTGTGGTTTCACTCCGAACTTGCACTTCAAAATACAAAAAAAGAATAAACAGAATAAGGAGAAGGAAATTGAATAACGAGAAGAGCTTCAAAAACTTGCTGTCCCTGGTGACAGCGACGCCGACCGTTCGCGTGGCGATTCTGACCGCAGCCCTGGCGCTGGCCATCTCGCAGCAATTGCCTGCCGCAGCAATTGCCTGCACACCCGGGGTCCGCGCCTGTGACCGTACAGAACACCTCAGCCAACCCCGTGCCTGTGACTGTGACTGGAACAGTCAACATCAACGGGAGCTCCACAGTGAACGCCCAGCAAAGCGGCGCCTGGAACGTCGGAATCGCCGGCAACAGCGCAACCAACCCGCTACAGGTTCACGATGTCGATAATGCCCCAAGAACACCGTACGCCCAGACTAAGAAGCTGACGTTTAACGGACCAGACCGCCAAATTCTTGGGAACTTTGATGTGCCGGATGGCAAGAGGTTAGTCATCGAGTCCTTCTCCGTTTTCGGGAAACTTCCAAGCGGTAACAAGCTCGTGGAAGCGGATATCAATGCGTTTCAGGGGGGCGAGCAGTTTGGCACGCAGTATTTCGCTCCAGTGTTCACAGGAAACACCGAGGAAACGTTCGAACCCGGCGTTTTTATAGTGAGCAGCGGTAAGATGCACTTGGAGGCCGTCGCTGGCACTGGAACGGTCACCGTGCATCTGGAACGCGACCACATTATCGGCCTCAGCTCCGTCCCTCCTTTTTCCTTCAATGTCTCCATTACCGGCTACCTGGTGGACGCGCCGCAGTAACCGGTCGATTCATCGGCTAGGTCAGGATGACCCCCCAAGCCGAAAAAATGAACGCTGCTGACGAGCACGCAGGTCAGGGGTCCAGTAATCGTTGTTCAGTCAGTCGGCCATGCAGTCCCTGGGGATACGGCCGCACCTCACCCGGCATACCCGCGCTGGGTGAGGTTTTTTCCTTTCAAGCAATCCTGGAAATCGCTTCCTGGTCATGACCAGTGCTGCTTCGACGAAAAGCAAACTCTTCCGGGACCTCGTTACCTCTAATGACGACATTTACGCGTTCAAAGTAACTGTTCAGCAGCGCAGGTCTGGCAGATCACCCGGGAAGGCGAAGGCGATTTTGATCCCAGGTGGTAAATGCAGCGAACAGGCTTCGATCTCGTAGCGTGTCTTACGAGAACTTAAACCTCTCATAACAGATTGAATCACACAAAGAACTGGAGTACTCAGCATGAACTATAGGTTTGGTCAGCACACAAGCAAGACTTCGCGAGTCAAGCTGTTCAGCAGCGCCGCGTTGATAGGTTTCGCACTTCTAATTGCCCAGCTCGCTACAGCACAGACTTTCTCCTTTAGCACCGGTAACGCTGATGGCAGTCTCGGCGCTTTATCTCGCTCTGCCAGTCCCGGAAAAGTTGAAACCGAGACGGCCGATGATTTCATCCTGCAACAGACGACAGTCATCAATGGCGCGACAATTACTGGATTGATTCCACTCGGCACGCCCTTGACGAACATCAAGGACGTTGAAGTCGAGGTATATAACGTTTTCCCTCTGGACTCGGCAATTCCCCCATCCGGTAATGTGCCGTCCAGGACTAATTCGCCCGCGGATGTCGAAATCGCCACGGGCACCCGGGCAGGGAGCTCCGGAACGCTTAAGTTTTCCGCAAGCGTGGCTGATGCGAACTTCTTTGTTGGCAACACCGTAGTCAACGGAATCAATAAGGCTCCCGATAACCCTCTTACCGGCGGCGAAGGTTCATTCACCGGCGAGGAGGTTGAGATCACCATTACCTTCACAAATCCCATCATCTTGCCGGCGGGTCACTATTTCTTCCGCCCTGAGGTCCTTCTTGCCGATGGCGACTTCCTGTACTTGTCGGCGCCAAGGTCGGCTTCGTCGCCTTTATTCGCAGGAGAAGCGCAGGCGTGGATCCGAAATTCGAATCTGAAGCCGGATTGGCTGCGAATCGGCAAGGACATCGTTGGGGGTACCACTACCTTCAATATGTCGTTTTCTCTCGCCGGAGAGGCAGTTGCGAACGTTGGAACACCTGGAAGCGCGAACTGCCATGGCAAGACTATCTCTGCGCTAGTCGAGCAGTTGGGCTCTATTGATCAGGCTGCGTCGGCACTCGGGTTTTCCCGTGTAAGTGCGCTGCAAGATGGCTTCAAGCTGTTTTGCCAGCAATAGCTCGAACAAACAACGGCGTACGACCCATTGACTATTGAAGTCAGCTTGAGGCAGAAAGACAATCTCGCCCAGCGTAGAAGGATGTGCCCGGTCTTATCGGCCGGGCATTTTTCTTGAACGAGCGAACCGTCTTGTGTAACGAAGTCGAACAATCTGCTTCCCTGAGGAAAGCAAAGTCCCGCAAGATCTCGTCCCCTCTAGTAAGGCCATTACGGCTGTGCCACTTCAAATAACAAACAGAACTGGAGAAGATATGCGCAACAACCTTAGTCAGGAAATAAGCAACAATCGCCGGAATAACAAAGCGGCTGGTGCCGCGGTCCGTGGACTCGTGGTGGCGCTCGTCGCGCTCGCTTTCACTGCCATCGCCTCCGCTCAAGACAATGGGGACGTGAAATTCAAGGGCGGCATCGGGGTCATTCCTGTTACCGGCGTCGCCGCGAATGGGACAGTCAACCTCAACGTTGTACGCGGTGTTAATCCCGCCGGACCCTGGAGGATCGCCGACCTCAACGCAGTTGTGGAGTCCAATGGACACATCAGGGTCAGGGGACGCGGTCTGCTTCTGGCGGCTGGGAATGGCATCGGAACCAACGCAGGAGCGAGTGTTCACGCCACGCTGTTCTGTGGGCCTGCCGCCACGGCCACCGCTTTTGACGAACCCGGGGTACCGCTAGCGTCCAACGGGGACTTCAGCATCGACGATTTCCTCACGGGAAATGGGTCTCTGCCAATCCCCTGCGAGAATCCGGTGCTGCTGATCCGGAACGGGGCGCTGCCCGGGCAGGGCGTTTGGTTCGCCGCCGGCATTCCGAAGCTCGACGAAGATCCCTCAGAGAAGTAAAGCCGGGCGGGAAATGTCAATCACGTTGCACTTGAAATAACACACAGAACGGAGAAGAAATGAGCACCAACCCTTTCCAGCAAGCCAGAAAGATTGCGCGAGTTCGGAGGCTGTTCGCAGCCGCTCTCGTGCTTGGATGTGCATTAGGCACAGTTACTAACGCGGCAGCGCAGAAGATCGCGTCGCCAAAAACTCCTGACGGGATTACACCAGGGGCGGGAAACACCGCATTCCTGGAAGGCCATGCTTTCGGCACGCAAGGCTATACCTGCCTGCCCACGAGCGATGGTGGCACCGCCTGGAACACCAACGCCCGCCCGGAAGCCACCCTATTTGTGGATTTCTTCGGAAAGCAGGTGCAGATCATTACTCACTTCGCCAGCATCAATGAAAATCCCCACGACTCCACCCCCTTACCGGTACCCCTCGGAGGCAACGCGACGTGGCAGGGCTCTCTTGACACGAGCAAGGTGTGGGCGGCAAAGACCGGACAGATCGATGCCGGCACCGACGCGAGTTGCCCGAATACGGGGGCGATTCCTTGTCTGCTCCTGCAGTCAGTCGGAAATCAGGAGGGGCCCACGGGCGGCAAGCTCCTTGCCAAAGTCACCTTCGTCCAACGACTGAACACCAAAGGAGGAGCTGCTCCCACCACCGCCTGTTCTGTGGGCCAAACCCAGCTCCAGCCGTACACGGCTGACTACTACTTTTTCCGCGCGGAGGAATAAACCAGTTCCTCCTCGCGGAAGGCGCGGGTTGTGCACGCGGAGCCGCATCAGCAATTTGGTGGGCTTCGCGTGCCTGCCCTTTGTGTGCAGAACAAATTTCTGAAAGTTTAAATTCCAATTCTTCAAAAGTACCAGACCACACAGGTGATGAGGTGTAATGGAATCAGTGCCTGTCTTGGGCAAATGTATGACATGCACAACGATTGTCTATCTGGAACCAGTACCGGATGCAGACATCAGCATCGCCCGGTGCTCAATCTGCACAGAAGAGTTTCATTCTTCGCCTGTTGGGCCGAGAAGGTGGATGAGAGATTTCCGGAAACATGTCCAAGAAGAACATCCAGAGCGACGTTTGGGCGACACTAAGCGCCGTAACACTGGCGGCGGTTCGATTCTGTAGATTTTCGTAGAGAGCCTAGTAGTTTTGCCAATTGTATGATCTGCCTTCAAGGTCATAAGTTGTTCGTGACGGGTAAAGATCTGACGGCGCGGCTTGAAGAAACCTCGAATTTTGAAATGGGACGATTTGAAAGATGCTTGCAAAACGATTCCTCTGCCGTGTGAATCGGCTACGGAGGATCAAGGGCAACCAGCCGCTCACGCTCCAGCCGCCCAACCTCAGAGCCGCACGAGTCCAGCGGCTTCAAACTCCTGGTGGTGCCGCAAGAAACGGAAATCGGGGGACGTTGTGACGGGGGAATCATGAGTTCTCTGGCAGCCAGCGTAATCGTATTCGCATGCGTTTTTGGCGGCGTTCTGCTGGGCATCTTTCTTCGGACGGCCCTGCCCGAGCATCATTTGAATGCCGATTCCAGGACCACAGTGAATCTGGGGATGGGAATGATCTCTACCATGGCTGCCCTTGTCCTCGGCCTGCTTGTGGCTTCGGCGGCAAGCTCGTATTTCGCGCAGAAAGATGAACTGACTCAGGTAGCGGCCAAATTTGTTTTACTGGACCGTCTTCTGGCTCACTACGGCCCGGAGGCAAAGCCAACCCGCGAAATGCTGCGCAGCAAAGTTGCCGCCATGATCGATCAAATGTGGCCGCAGGAACGTGCCAGTGGTCCGCCACTGGCTCCGAACGAGGGAGGCGGTGAGGTATTGTATGACGATATTCAGCAGCTTGCGCCGCAGAATGATGTCCAACGCTCCATCAAGAGCGAGGCATTGGGTATGGCGCTGGAGGTTGGAAAAACGCGCTGGCTGATGTTCGAACAAGGAAGCTTTCCCATTCCCTTCACCTTTCTGATGGTGGTTGTTTTCTGGTTTACAATTGTTTTCGCCAGTTACGGCCTCCACGCTCCACGCAATCCGACAGTCATCTTTACGTTGTTTCTGTGCGCGCTTTCCGTTGCCGGCGCTATCCTGTATGATCCTGGAATTGTATAAGCCTTTCGAGGGGCTGATTCAGATCTCGAGCGCTCCATTGCGGAGTGCCCTCGCGCAACTGGGCAAGTAGACTCTCCGGTTTACGGGCAGGAGAAGATGACGCCGAATGCAAAACTATTGCATTTCTTAGCCCATCGCCGGCTAATGACCTTGCAATTTCTTGCATACCAGACCACCGTCCAAATCAGTCGGGAGCAAATAGTCAGACTTGTCTGAAAGCAGACAGATCCCATTAAACGACGGGAAAAAACTTCGTGGCGCGACCCAATTTCATTTTCAGTATTGACACTGTTCGCCCATCATCGCATACTCGTTCCACTTGCAAGTAGCTGTTTTAAGACGGGTAGAGATCCTCCTTGTTGTAATTCAATGTTCGTTCCACTCCCTGCCCGCGACCCCCAGGTGATTCTCCACACATCCAGGTAACGCCATTCACTGGTTGAAGCTTTTTTTAAGAGAAGGTATGTAATGTTGAAGGCCAGAGTTCTCCCTCAGCTGCTGGTTTTTGCAGCTCTATACTGCTGTTTTGTCTCCGTTGCACCAGCACAGAACCCCGCCTCCGGCGCAAATGTAAACATGGTTTCCGGGACTGATTGGACCACGGGCGACCCGTTTTTGCAGCGACAGAATGAACCCTCAGTTGCTGTTTCAACCCGCAATCCACTGCACCTGCTGGCCGGCGCCAACGATTACCGGACGGTAGATCTCCCTGGCCTGCTGGGCATTGAAGAACGCGGCGACGCCTGGCTTGGGGTCTTCAAGTCATTTGACGGCGGCCAAACCTGGCAGAGCACTCTTCTCCCCGGCTATCCTCTCGACAGTTCCGCAGATGGGTTGGCCTCGCCTCTGCGCGGATTGCAGGCGGGCGCTGATCCCGGCTGTACGCGCGGGCACGAACGGCCTCTTTTATTACAGCGGAATCGCCTTCAATCGTGGAGCCAATGCGCCCAGCTCGGTGTTTGTGGCCCGCTTCATTGATAATGACAATCGCGAGAACGGCGATGCCACGCGACAGCAGGGCGCTATCACCAACGTTGTCCCCGCAGATTCCATTCGTTTTCTAGGCCAATCGATCGTGGGTAATGGCAGCTCAACCATCTTTCTCGATAAACCCTGGCTGGCCGTTGATGTCCCCCGTGGGACTGCAAGCTGCACCATCAATTTCACCAATCCGGATGGAAGCCCGGGAACGGAAACTGTCCCTGCCGGCATAGTGTTCGTAAGCTATTCGGCGTTTGATGTTCCAACCACCACAACCAGCGGCCATCACGATGATCACGGAAGCGACCAGGACGATGATGACGAGCATCGGAGTACCGGATCCAAAATCCTTTTTGTCCGCTCGACCGATTGCGGCAAGACCTTCGGGCTGCCGGTAAGGCTTGCCAGTGACGTTGTGAGCAACCAGGCTTCGGTCATCGCCGTGGACCCATCCAGCGCAGGCAATCCGAATGCAACAGTCTACGTGGCCTGGCGCCGCTTTGCTGACGCTACCCATAGCGGCGGAATAGTAATTGCCAAGTCGACGGACGGCGGCCAAACCTTCACCATTCCCAAAGACGTGATGACGTTTCCCTCGTCATGCTCTCACCACGCCGACAAACCAGGGCTGTCCCATTGATCAGGGGCTAAGCGCGGCGGCTCCGTTTGGCGGATCATTCCGCAGCAATACCTACCCGACCATGGCTGTGGACGATAGCGGCCGCGTTTACGTGGCCTGGTCTCAACGCCAGTCAAATGGTGATGCGCGCATTGTCATGTCAGTCTCAGGCGATGGCGTGACCTGGCCCGCAGCGGCCACACCGGTAGACCTGGGCCTGGTGCCAGACGATCTGGGATCTCCGTTTCCGAACCTGTCAAACCCATCGCGCGGCCACCAACTGATGCCCTCGCTTACGTTTAATGCCGGCAAGCTGATGCTGGCTTATTACGACCTTCGCCTGGACCACACGCTGGGAATTCTTACTCCGTCGCCGGACCAGAAAAGCTATCTGGAAAGCCGGCAGCTTATGGGCGAACTTGATCCTGCGAATCCGGCATTCAACCCGGCTGCGGTGTTCAATACCTTCATCAGCGATGGCCCGCTCACAACCACAAACACGCTGACCATTCGTAGACACACCATTGACATGGAAGGCTCACAGGCTTCGCCGCTTCCCGCAGGTAGTTTGACGGTGCCCAGCTTTACGTCATTCCGCATTTCGCGCTACCAGTTTGGTATCAATCCGTTTGACTCGCCGGACAAGGTGGAGCAGCTCCAGCTCAACACGCCCAACCTGCCGCTGTTTGTACAAGGTACACAGCCGTTTATTGGCGATTACATTGATGTGGCCGGCGCTCCATCCTTTGTGTTCAGCAACGGCAAATGGAATTTCAATACGTCTGCCAGCAGCAGCCCGGTATTCCACGCTGTATGGACTGATAATCGCGACGTGCGTCCCCCGAGCGACGGCAACTGGACCAGCTACACGCCGCCATTCTCCACATCAAATCCCGCAGGCCCGCACACCAGCGTATTCGATCCCACGCAGACCGTTCCCAGTTGCACCGATGACAACCACAGCGGCATGCGCAATCAGAACATCTACACAGCGCGCGTAGCGCCGGGCGTCTACGTAGCTTCGCCAGGAAATTCCAAGTCGCTGGGCTTCATCCCCAACACGCAAACCCTGCTGGAACGCATGTTTGCCGTGACGGTGCTGAATACCACGACGCTGGAGAAAAGTTTCCGCATAACCATTGCCAATCAGCCTCTACTTGCGAATGGGACGCTGGACCCAGCGGGCTCGGCATCATTGGCGCAGTTCGCTCCCATCGTCACAACGGAAGATGTCACGATTTCCGGAGGCGCCGGTGTCTCGCGGCCTATCTTTGTTCAATCGGCGAATCCTACAGCAAGCGTCACGGTGAACGTGCAGGAAGTCACAGCCCCGGGAGGAACACTGGTTGCCGGCGGCTTACAGTCCAGCACCACGCTGAACCCCGATCCCACGGCGCCGCAGATCATCGATCCGGATAATCCAGCAATTCTCAATCCCGCGATTCTCAACGCTGAGGTCTACAACCCGGCGATCCTGAATCCAGCGATTCTGAATCCCGCGATTTTGAATCCGGCGATCCTTAATCCGGCCATTTTGAACCCCGCAATTCTCAACCCTGCGATTCTCAATCCTGCGGTTTCGGCCGCGTTGAACCCGGCCATTTTGAATCCGGCGATTCTGAATCCCGCGATCCTCAACCCGGCCATTCTGAACCCCGCCATGGCTGACCAGACCACCACGGATGCAACGTACACCATCGTGAACAATGGCAACACCACGGGGTCATACGCAATCAAGCTCTTCGGTACGCAACCGACAGGAACCACGTTGCAACTGATACTCAGCAAGAGTTATCTCACGCCGACTTCGCAAAATTGCCAGCTCGCATCGCAGAGCCAGATCACCACGCAGGTGAGCGTTCCTGATCCGGTGGTTGAAAATGCAGCCACCGTGGGCGATCCGGAAATTCCCAACTCCAGCACCAAGAACGCGACCATCAATCTGCGACCCGGTGAAACGGCCCTGGTCACTTTGCGCGCCAATGTGACAACCGCTGCGGCCCTTCAGGACATAGTGAACAACGTGAGTCCGGTTGTCGTGTCACACGCGGCCAACACCGGCGCAGTCACGCCACCTGCAACCCTGGTCATCACCACCACGAACGCCACATTGAACGCCGGCGTGGTGGGTGTGGGATACAACACCACCTTGAACTTCTTCGGTGGCAGCGCGCCGGCAACCTGGGCTTTGTTTAGCGGAAGCCTTCCGCCTGGCCTGGTTCTGAATCCACTGAACGGCATTATTTCGGGAACACCCACTGCGGCTGGGACGTTCAGCTTTACCTTATCGTTGACGGACTCGTCCGCACCAACGCCTACCGTGGCGTTGCGCGCGCTTACCATCACCATTGCGGTTCCTTTGGTGCTGAATACAAGCGTGTTGAACGACGGCGTGATCGGCTTAGCCTACAACCAGACGCTCAGCGCCACGGGCGGTAATTCGAACTTTACCTGGAGCGTATCTTCCGGCGCACTGCCCGCAGGTCTCACGCTTAGTCCGGCTGGCGCAATCAGCGGAACGCCCACGGGCCCAGCAGGAACCGCGAGCTTCGTCGTGCAGGTGCAGGATACCGGCACGCCGCAGCAGACAAAGACGCAGGCACTCACGATTCGCATCGCGGCACCATTGGTGATCAACAACGCAGGACTTTTGCCCGATGCGATCGTTGGCGTACCGTACCTGGCGAGCCCTGCAGCCGGGTGGCGGCGTTGCGCCAATATCATGGAGCCTCTCTTCGGGAGCTTTGCCGCCCGGATTGGTTCTGTCTCCTGGAGGCATAATCAGCGGAACACCCACCACGGTCAACACACTGGGCTCAGCCTTCACCATCAAGGCAACCGATTCCAGCGTGCCGGCGCAAACAGCCTCGCAGACTCTCAGCCTGCGTGTCGCGTCGCCGCTGGTCATTACGACCACCAGCCTTGCGCCCCCAAAGATTGGGACAGCCTACAGCCAAGCACTGACCGCGACGGGCGGCATCGCGCCGCTGGCTTGGTCTCTGGCATCCGGATCAGGGCCGTTGCCAGGCGGCCTGACCTTGAGTAGTGCGGGTGTAATCACCGGAACACCCACCACGGCTGGTACCTTCACGTTCAAGGTGCAGGTGGCGGACAGCGGCTCGCCGAGGCAAGTGGCAACGAAAGCATTCACCCTGACCATTGCGGCACTGTACAACGTCAGCTTTTATGTACAACCCAGTGACTCTTCGCCGAACGCGCAGATCACACCGGCAATCAAAGTACTCGTGACCAATGCGGCTGGAAAAGCGGTTGACGGAGTAACTGTGACCCTTACCATCGCAGTGAACCCCGGCGGGTCCGTGTTGAGCGGAAAAGTAACGGCTACAACCGGCAACAACGGAATTGCCATCTTCTCCAGCAACTCACTCAATAACAAGGGGACCGGATACGTGCTGCAGGCAACCACGAATCTGGCCGGAGCAGGAGTGGCGCTGTCTGTACCTTTTAACATCAGGTGAGAGGCGAAGTTAGTTTGTCTGTAACCGGCGGCGGGCATCGGCAACCAGTTCGCTTGTGCCTTCCGGTTGCAATTTCAAAAAGGTCCGGTAGCTTTCAGCGGCTGCCGGACTCTTCAATCCTTCCTGCGCGCGCCCCAGGTAGTAATAAACTGGCGGCATGAGACGGAAAGTCGGCACGTCATCAAGGAACACCGCGCTGGCTTCGCCCCGGCGTTTTAGACAAGCTTCGAACTCGGAATCGGCTTCGGTGAAAGAACCGTTCTGCAGATAAGCTTTTCCGAGGTAGAAATGTCCAAGCCATGTGTTGGAGATTTTTTGCGCTTTCTGGAAAGCATCAATTGCATCTTTGATCTGGTTCTTTTTCAGTGCAAGCACGCCTTCAAGCAGGGCTCCATACATCTGAGGCTCCGGCTCAATTCGCGATGAAAGCTGCGATGCCAGTTTGGCCGCCTTTGCCGTTTCACCCGCCTCAATATAGAGATCTCCAGCTGCCATTGCGGTGCTGGGATCGGGACTGAGTTTAACGGCCTGGTCCACTGCCGCCAGCGCCTGGGCCTTCTCGCCCTTAGCCAGATGCGCTTGTCCCAGAGCAATTGACTTGGTCGCGGCGCTGCTTTGATCTTTCGCCGCGATATCCGCGGGAATGCTCTTTTCCAGCAACTCTATCCCTTCGTTCTGATGCCCTTGATAGAAAGCCAGGTCAGCCAGACCCATGGCCGCCATCGATGCTCCTCGGACCCCAAGAGCCTGAAGTATTCCGTAAGTGCTTGCTGCGCGGCTCAAATCCCCTTGCCCGGCTTGCGCCATGGCGAGCGCACCCAGAGCATCAGGATAAGTTGGGTCTTGTTGCAGGACTTCCCCGGCAGCTTGCGCCCCGGCAGCGTAATCGCCCGCATAAATGGCGTACAGCGCATAATTGTTGCGCTGCACCAGCGCTTTAGGTGAGAGATCGGCAGCATCCTTGCCTGCCTGCATCGCCTTGTTCATGTCACGAGTGTAGAAAGAAGCCAGTGCCAGGTTTGAAGCGCCGACCGCGTCCGCGGGATACTCCTTCACCAGCGCCTCATATTCCGCAATCGCTTTCTCCGGCTGGCGCGTCATGAGGTAGTAGCCGCCCCGCGTACGGTATTTCTCACGGTCCGTCATGCGATCGATGTGTGCCATGGCGGCCTGGTAATACTTTTCTGCGTCGGGTTTCCGGCCCAGGTTGGCGCTCACCACTGCTATCCCGGCATAAGCGCGACCCATATTTACGTCGAGTTCAATGGCGCGTGAATAGTGGGTTTTCGCCTCTTCCCACTTCCCAGCCAACTGGAATTCCTGCGCCACTGCGTATTCGTGCACTGCTTCAATGGAACTTGCAGTTACCGTCTCCTGCTGCTGCCGCTTCACGGACGCGGGCGTAGTGTCGCCCAAAAACTGCCGCATCTTCCCTGCCAGGTCGGCCACGGCTTGCAACACCCCTGACTTCGATACGCTGGCCTTTGTTTCCGTATGCAGAGTCTTGGAAGCAACCGGATCGATCGCAGCACACTCGATGGTGTAGAGGTCGCCTTGCCTTGTGACCACGCCGCCGATCACCACGTTCACGCCCTCACGCACAGCCACCAGGCTGGCGTTGGTATCGTCCAGTTGCGTGGCTTGAGGGTTGATCTGCTTCATGATCTTGTGCGCCTGGCCGCGGTTGTAGGCGCTGATAAACGGCGCACCTTCCATGGCCAGGCCAAAACTGGATTCCAATGTCCCGTCAAAAACACTGTCGGAAGTCTGGTTTTGAAAGTCGGCCAGCAGAATCTTCACCGCCGCATGCGCAACGCTGTTTGAAGTTGGTCGCTGCTGGGACCAGCGGACGATGGCCGCTGTCAACAGCAGCGAAACCAGCAGGAATACGCCAATCAGCCAGTACAACTTACTCACCCCGCCATTGGTCAGGTTCGAAGGCAGGCGAGAAGGAGACTTGCCCTGCTGAGCACTATCAAGGTCCGCTATCAGATCATCCATTGACTGGTAGCGTTTCGTGACATCGCGCTCCAGGCACTTGCAGACGATCCTGTTCAGCGTGGGCGAAACCGCGGTTTCAATGCTGGACACAGGAGTAGCGGCTTCCTGCGTGCGCTTCAGCAGGCTGGTGATCGCGTTATCGGAAGCGTAAGGATTTCCTCCTGTGAGAAGCTCATACAGGATGATTCCCATCGTAAAAATGTCTGAACGGCCGTCCGCTTTTTCCCCTTTGGCCTGCTCCGGAGACATGTACAGGAGCGTTCCCATCACCGCCCCTGTCTGGGTCATGAGCGTCTGGCTCTGGGAGCGCGCAAGACCAAAGTCCATCACTACCACGCGGCCACTCGCTTCAAGCATGATGTTGTTCGGCTTGAGGTCGCGGTGGACTACGCCTTCCGCATGAGCAGCAGCCAGTCCTGCGCAGGCCTGACGTATTAAAGATATGGCCTCGGCTGGCGGGAGTTTGCCACGTTCATCCACCAGACTGCTCAGGTCGCGGCCTTCGATGTACTCCATGGTGATGAATTTGAGGCCGCCAGAGTCCCTGACGTCATAAATGCGGATTACATTGCGGTGGGTGATCTGGCGCGCCAGAAGGAGTTCCTGGGTAAATCTCTGCACCGCCTCCGGATTGCTGCTCAATTCCGGGCGAATGCATTTGAGCGCGATCACGCGATCGATATCGCGATCATAGGCCTTGTAGACGGCCCCCATGCCACCTTCGCCCAGCATTTCCCGTATCTCAAATCGGCCCGCGATCAATTGGCCGCTCTGCAGAACGGATGCGGAATTTACAGGCGCCCGCGCTGCCGCGGGACCGGACACACTATTGCCAGCTCCGATGGTTTGAGCGTCGGAAATTTTTCGCGAGTCGTCAGCACTCATTGAGTCTTGTCCCGGCACACGGAGGAGCACTTGAAAAAGTTAACCAAGTATACACCCTACGGAAAGCCACGCACCCGGCAACTCTGCTTGAATTCAGAGGAAAACGGCGATTTAGCTCACCCCCCGCCGCTCACCCCATCCAATCCCACTCATCCCAATTTGGCGTAGACTTCATCGCATTTGCCTTTCTCCGTGTCTCTGTGCCTCCGTGGTAGGTGTTGTGTTTAGGTTCCGACCCTTCCATAATCGCTTATCTTCACAAAAATGCAATTGATCTTAAGTTCTGATTCACAATCACTGCGCACCCGGCGATACTTCTGTCTTCTTCGTGCCTTATCTGCGCTTTTCTGCGTCAATCTGCGGCAAAGGGTTTTTGCCGATCTCTGTAAATCGGTCCGATCAGCGTTCATCAGCGGTAGGGGCTTTCCCCGGTTCGAATGGACGGGTTATCGCCTGCGTGGATTTGCCTTCCATTGGTATGATTTAGATATTCAAACGATTTCATATCTACAGTGATGGAAAATTGAAGCTAAATAAGGGAAAAATTGCGCTTATATTGTTGGTCGTGGCCGGCGTGGTGACGTTTGCTGCCTTTCAGCTGAAAAGCAAAGGCCCCATCCAGTACTACACCGCCAAAGTGGAAACCGGCGAGATCAAACAGGTTGTGGAAGCCACTGGAACCATCAATGCGGTGATCACGGTGCAGGTTGGGTCCCAGGTATCAGGCACCATCTCAAAGCTCTATGTGGATTTCAACTCACGCGTGCACAAAGGCCAGCTGATTGCTGAGATTGATCCACCGCTGTTTAAGGGCGCGCTCTCCCAGGCAGAGGCCGATCTGGAAAATGCCAGGGCAAATCTGGCAGTTGCCATTGCCAACACTGCGAAGGCGAGGGCTGCCGACGCCCAGACCAAAGCGGACTACGAGCGCAATACCGGACTTAGCAAACAAGGCGTAATCAGCCAGCAGGCTCTCGATGTGGCAAAAGCGAATGCCGAGAGTGCGGCAGCCCAGGTTTCGGCAGCCTTGGCGCAGGAGCACCAGGCAAGGGCGCAGGTTCAGCAAAAAGAAGCCGCTGTGCAGGTAGCACAAACCAACCTGGATTACACCACGATCCATGCTCCCATCGACGGCACCGTGGTGGCTCGCAGCGTCGACGTTGGCCAGACAGTGGCGGCTTCGTTGCAGGCGCCTACGCTTTTTACGATTGCCCAGGACCTGACCAAAATGCAGGTCTATGCCAAAACCGATGAATCAGATGTCGGCCAGATCCGTCCCGGACAGAAAGTCACGTTCAAAGTAGACGCTTATCCGCGGGAAACATTTGACGGCACGGTCTCACAGGTCAGGATGAATTCCACCGTGGTCCAGAATGTGGTCACCTATGACACAATCGTCGACTTCAACAATCCTGAGCTGAAACTTTTTCCCGGCATGACTGCGTATGTGAGTATCCCGGTGGCAACGGCGACGAATGTGGTCAAGGTCCCTAACGGCGCATTGCGATACAAACCTGATTTATCAGCAGAAGATACCCGCGCTCTCTTCCAGAAGTATGGCATTCCCGAAGCGACGGCGCAGCACTCACAGACTGCTGCAGCGTCCACTGCTCCAGCCAGGAATAGCGGGCCGAAATACGATACTCAGATCGTATGGAAGACCCTTGCCGACAACTCGCTTGCACCAGTGCGAATTAAGACGGGAATCACCGACCATACCTTCACCGAGATGATCCAGGAATTAAACGGTGAGCTTAAAGCCGGCGATGACCTGATCACCGGCGTCGCTCAAGGCAAGGGATCAGCCTCCGCTCCCCGACCAGGTGGTCCGGGAGTTCCGCGAGGCCGGTAACCCCATGAACATTCAGGAAACCAACTCGTTGCCAGGCTCCGCCCAGCAAGGCACTGAACGCAAACAGGATGACGTCATCATCCGGGTCGAGGACATCCACAAGGTCTACCAGTTGGGAGAAACCCATGTGCACGCGCTGCGCGGAGTGAGTCTCGAAATCAAGCGCGGAGAATTCGTTGCCATCATGGGAGCAAGCGGCAGCGGTAAGTCTACCTTCATGAACATCCTGGGATGTCTGGATAAGCCAGGATCAGGACAATATCTCCTGGAAGGTACAGACGTTTCCAGCCTCGATAAGAAACAGTTGGCCGGGATACGTAATCGCAAGATCGGATTTGTTTTTCAGGGATTCAATCTGCTGGCCAGGACAACAGCTCTGGAGAACACCGAACTGCCAACGTTGTATGCGCGGATCGACAAAGCGGAGAGGCATCAGCGCGCGATTGACGCATTGAAGATGGTGGGGCTGGGCGACCGCATTGATCACTTTCCTTCTCAGCTTTCCGGAGGCCAGCAACAGCGCGTGGCGATTGCTCGTGCACTGGTTAACCGGCCTTCGATTCTGTTGGCAGACGAGCCAACCGGCAACCTCGACAGCCGCACCTCTGTGGAGGTAATGGAAATCTTCCAGTCGCTGAATGAGAATGGCCTCACCATTATTCTGGTTACGCACGAACACGATATTGCGCAGTTCACCAAAAGAAGCATCATCTTTCGTGATGGGAAGATCCGGCGCGATGATGCCATCATCAGGCGAGTTCAAGCCGCCGAAGTATTGAAGACCATGCCGGTCCTTGAAGATTAGATGGATTTACTTTCAACATTGCGAATTGCTTTTCGCGCCCTGGCGCGAAACAAAATGCGCTCAGTCCTAACCATGCTCGGCATCATCATTGGGGTGGGAGCGGTGATCGCGATGGTCGGAATTGGCCAGGGCGCCGACCAGACGGTGCAACGGCAGATCGCAAATCTGGGTTCCAACATGCTTTTTGTCAGCTCCGGCTCCAGGAATCTGGGAGGCCTGCGGCTGGGCTGGGGCGCCACAAAAACACTTGTCCGTGAAGACGTTGCTGCAATCGTCAAGGAATGTCCGGCGGTGGCAGCCGCCGCTCCCGGAACGCAGACCTCTGCGCAGGTGGTATACGAGAATGACAACTGGGGCACGCGCATTACCGGCAGCACGCCGGAATACTTTGACATTCGGACGTGGGACTTTCAAAGTGGCGCCAGTTTTATCCAGGACGACGTGACCACTGCCGCCAACGTTGCCGTGATTGGTGACACCGTCCGAAAGAACCTTTTTGCCACCACCGATCCGGTGGGCAAAACCATTCGCATCGGAAATCTGCCTTTCAAGATTGTCGGAGTGCTGGTTGCAAAAGGCCAATCGCCTGCAATGAGCGAAGATCAGGATGACACCGTCATTGTGCCGCTCACAACGCTGCAAAAGAAGATTACCGGACAGCCCTGGCTGCGCTTTGTGATGGTGTCCGCCAGGAGCCGTTCCGGCAGCTATGCCGCACAACAACAGATTGAATCTCTGCTGCGTGATCGCCATCGCATACGAGCGGAGCAGCCGGATGATTTCACCGTCCGCAATCTCGCCGACATGGCAGACCTGGCGTCAGAAGCCAGCAAGGTGATGACGGGCCTGCTGGCCTCGATCGCAGGCGTGTCATTGCTGGTGGGTGGAATCGGAATCATGAACATCATGCTGGTCTCGGTGACAGAACGTACGCGTGAGATTGGCGTGCGCATGGCCATTGGAGCAACCGAAGGCGATGTTCAGCAGCAGTTTCTAATAGAGGCCGTCGTCATGAGCTTGATTGGCGGGGCGGTGGGAATTGCCGTTGGTATTGCGGCTTCACTCCTGATCGCGGCGACCGCGGGCTGGCCAATCCTGGTGTCCGGCACGGCTGTCGCCGGAGCCACGGCAATCGCGACGGCAATTGGAGTTTTTTTCGGCTATTACCCGGCACAGAAAGCCGCGCGCCTTGATCCCATTGAGGCGCTGCGTTACGAGTAACGGCAACCATCATCCATGTCATTAAGCACCATAATTCGAGAAGCGCTTCAGGCCCTGGTGCGCAACCGGGTACGCAGCCTTTTGACCATGCTGGGAATCATCATGGGCGTTGGATCGTTTATCTGCGTGGTCGCCGTCGGCAATGCTGGTTCCAGCCGGGTTGAAGACCAGCTCAGCAAGGTTGGCGATAACCTTATCTGGGTTGAAGCCGGCAGTCGCGCACGCAACGGAGTACGCGTAGGCAGCCGCGGCAGCAAGACTTTGGTGCTTGGCGATGTTCAAGCCGTCGTGGATCAGGTTCCCGGAGTCAAGAGCGCTTCTCCGAACGTTGATGGCCGCGTCCAGGCGGTTTACGGAAACTTAAACTGGGGCACTCAATACCGCGGCGTCAGTCCGGAGTTCTTTGAAATTCGGAAATGGGACTTTCGTCTGGGCGGCCCATTCACTCGCGACGATATGGAGCGCAACGCTCCGTTATGTGTGCTCGGCGCAACCGTGGCTTCGAACCTTTTTGAAGATGAAGACCCAATTGGCAAGACGATCAACATCCAATCGGTGCCATTCAAGGTCATTGGAGTGCTTCAGGGAAGAGGATTTTCAGCCACAGGCCAGGACCAGGATGACTTTGTTGTGATGCCGTTGACCACTGCGCAAAAACGAATCACCGGCGCTGACTGGCTGGATGACATCTTCTTTTCCGCCGCATCCAGAGAAGAGATACCGGAAGCCACCAAGCGGATCATCGGCGTGATGCGTGAAAGACATCATCTTCGCGCCAGTGAAGACGATGATTTCAATATTCGCACTCCGGAGGAACTCATTCGGGCCCAGTTGGCCGCAGCCCGAGTGTTCACCCTGTTGCTGGCCAGCGCTGCGTCTTTGTCTCTGCTGGTGGGCGGCATCGGGATCATGAACATCATGCTGATTTCAGTCACCGAGCGTACCCGCGAGATCGGCATCCGTCTGGCGATTGGAGCCACTGAGCAGGACATTCAACTGCAGTTTCTCAGTGAAGCTGTTGTTATGAGCCTGATGGGTGGTTTCCTCGGCGTGCTCGCAGGCATTCTGGGATCATTGGTCCTGCAAAATACTTTGCACTGGGAAATGAAGCTCTCAACCCAGGTAATGGTAATCGCGGGCGTATTCTCAGCAGGCGTGGGCATTTTCTTTGGCTACTATCCCGCGCGGAAGGCCGCGCAACTCGATCCCATTGAAGGTCTCCGCTACGAGTAAGCTTCTGCGCATTTCACGTCAGCTCGGAATGTGTACGACGATTCCAAGTTGGCATGGTATGGGAGATCCGTCACGAGTCGCCGGGCGGTACTTGAATTCGCGGATCGCCGAGAGCAGTTTGTGCTCTATGTGTGGATCTACCGATCCGGATTCGATACGCGCGTCCGCCACCCGGCCATCCACGTCCACGATGATGTCCACGATCAAGTATTGTTCAAAACGCGGCGGAACTTCAGACGCCAAAATAACAGGTAGGGCGCCCGCTGTCTGAAACGCCAGTTGATACTCGGGTCCTGGGGAGAATCCGTACATCTGGCGAAACTTAAAGTTGGTCATGAGCCCTGCTGTATATTCCTTTGCCCGTTTGCGCAGGGCCTGCATGGCGGTGCCCTCAGACGCGGGTTCAGGCGCAGGTTGGATGGCATGCTCCTGCCGGACACTTCTGTTCAAGTGCAGCCGGCTGGGATGTGGCTGCGCGGACTTTGGCGCAGCTGGATTGAAAGAAACATGCGCCGGCGCTGGAGCAATCTGTACGGCCTCGATTTTCACAGGCAGAATGTGGACCGTCACTATGTGCAGATAGGCAAAGATCAGGGCAAGTCCGGCGACGTGCGCGGCGATTGACAACAGAAGGTTGCGACTGCGGGGGACAGGCCCCTGGGGAAGAAGTATTCTGTCTTGCTCTAGTTGTCCGTACTTCCCTTTCATAACGTCACAACCAGCCTTCCCAAGCATAGCACTTTGCTCGATTCAATCGGCAATGTAACAGTGGTGCTCAATGCAACTTCGAGAATTCCGCGCTGGCTTGTTTGTAGATCGGGATATCAGGATCGGCCTCTTTCCAGAGAGCAAGGAACTCCCGATAAGCCGCCTTCGCCCTGGCCATATCTCCTGACAGGGCGAAAGCGCGGCCAATTTGCAACTGGGTCAGAGCGCCGATGGGTTCACTTCTGGCCACACCGGGGTGATCGATGATTTTCTGAAACTCAGCCACTGCGGCGGCGCCTTGTCTGGATGCGATGTATGAGTTGCCGCGCAGGTAAATCGGGTACAGGACAAAATTCACGTTCTCAATATTGCCGCCAAGTTCACGAGGAGCGGCCGCAGCCAGAACGTCAATGGCCTTGCCGTACTCCTTGCGCAGGAGCAATTCTGCCGCATGGATCGCCGGCAAATAAGCGCTCTGCACAATCGTGTCCTGCGGGAAGCGCTTCCCCAGATCGTCAGCCAGCCGCAATGCCGATGACGAGTCGCCTGCCAGCGCCAGCGCAAATGCCGACAACGACTCTGCGTCTCTGCTATTTGAGATCGCGAGTGCCGCGTGAGCCTGCTGCTTTGCTAAATCGGCATTGCCCACTAGCGCCTCGCGAACTGCACCATCAGCCTGGTAGAGCGCGGGCGCCTCTTTTTCATCCACCTGCCGGGCAGCATCCATGGCACGCTTCGTCAACAGACGTGACTTGGCAAGTTGTCCGCCATAAAGCGCAGTGTCCGCTTCGTAATTGAGCATCTGGTCTTCGTGCCCCGGCCTGCCCATCATCCCCCTGGCTTCCCGTTCCATACCGGCAAGATCGTGCTCAAGAAAAGCCACCCAATACAGGTTGAGGTGAATCTCTGGATAATCAATGTCGTGACTTTCGGCCTCTCGCGCCACTGCTTTCGCTTCATCCAGACGGTTGAGTTGCACGTATCCACTGGTGAGATTGGCGTATCGGTTGCCGGTTCCCGGGCTGAACTGCAGAGCATCCTGAAAGGCCTGAAGGGCTTTGTCATATTCGCCCAGTTCACTGTAAATCAGGCCCAGATTGGTGTAGGGAGTGTCACGAGGGTAAGTTTGCGCCGATAACTCATCTACTTTGCGGGCCGCATCCAGATTTCCAGTGACCAGGATTTCGTAGTGCTCGGAAATATAGAATTCCTCCCTTTCGCTGACTCTCTTACGCAATTCATACGCTTTACGCACAGTCTCGGCTCCCCGGGTTATCTCGTTCACGTCGGAGTAGCTGGTTCCCATGCGCGCATAGGCCATGGCGAAATTTGGATCCAGGTCCACGGCTCGCTGAAAGAGCGGGATGGAAGCGCCATAATCGCTCTTTAACACTTCGGCCTGATAACCCAGGCTGTACGCTTTGAGGGCCTCAAGCGACGCAGTCGTCACATTTTGCTCTGGCTCGTCATACTTCTCCACGGACGCCAGTGATTCGCCCAGTTGCTTGCGGATGTGCGAGGCCACCTTTCCCAATGCATCGAGAACGTGGTCTTTATCAACGGCCTGCTCCTCCGCGCTTCCGAGCGATTCACCATTCGCGCAGTTAATGGCCTTCAGCGTGAGAAGGTACTGCGTACCAACCTGTGCGATGGCGCCATTCAGAACTGCGGCACTGGCTGTGCGCTGGCAAACCTCACGCGCCACTTCATGAGTCAGGTGGGAGTCTTTGCGCGCCATCAGGGAAAGTGTTTGCGCGATGCGCTCATCAGACAGCAGATGCAGGAACGGCGACTGCTCAAGTTGCGATGAAAGTCCCTGCCGTAACGCATCATCAAAAACCGGATCGCCGGTTGAGTTATTGAAATCGGCGAGCACCACTACATCTTTGTCAGTCAACGTGGCATGACGGCCCAGGATCATCACGGCTGCAATCAGGACCGCGACAAATACCAGCCCCATCGGCAGCCCATAGTCGAAATCGAGATCGCGAACTTTGCTCAGCCGGTGCTTCAATCGCATTTTCTGCCGGCGATGGGAATGAGGTCTCCACGGCTGGTCCAGGTATGGGGACGTCCTGAGTCTCAGTCACCGGTACCACAAAACGGTATCCGCGCCTGGGTATCGTCTCAATATATTGCTGTCCTGCTGGAGTCTCTCCCAGAGCTCGGCGGAGAGCAGAGATGTTGACGGTGAGATTGCCTTCTTCCACAAAACTGTCAGGCCACACCTGCTGCATGAGCTCGTCCTTGGTGAGCAGACGGCCCTGGCTTCGAAGTAATACGAGCAGGATCTCAAACGCCTTGGGCGCCAGAGAAACCGATGTATCGCCGCACAGGAGCAGATGTTCCCGGGGGTCGCAACGGAAATTCCCGAACTCGTACAAAGCCTTTACTTCCGGGGACATGACTGTCTTTGGAACTTCCTTGGAAATTACCTTGGAATTCTTAACAGGCCGCTAAGGACGATTTTGAGCGGTACAGCATACGTTGAATGCGGGGCCGGCAGTCTGTGGAGTTTTCAGCAAGATTCTAGCGGAAGCTCTTGTGCCGCCGCAAGCGTCTGCAGAAAGCCCCGGAGGGCTCGAAGCCCTTAAGTCCTAAGAGTAAGGAGCAAGAAATTGCATAGTAATTACACAAAGATGTTTTCCGTAGGCAGAATGCACCAGAGCCTGGTGCGTGGATTGATGGTCGCAATGGTCGCTCTGGCCGTCTGCGGTATCGCCTCTGCACAAACCAATTCCGATTCTTTCCTGCAGCCAGTGTTGAAGTTCAAGGGTGGAATCGGTGTCATTACTGTTACCGGTGTCGCCGCTAATGGCGCCGTCAACCTCAACATTGTGCGGGGAGTCACTCCGGGTTCGCCCTGGCGGATTGCGGATCTTGACGCCACAATCGGCTCTGATGGTCATATCAGGGTCACAGGTCGCGGCCTGCTCCTGGCATCTGGCAATGGAATTGGAACCAACGCCGGACAGAGCGTTCACGCAACTCTGTTCTGCGGACCCGCTGCCACGGCCACAGCCCACAACACTAACTTAGCCGGTGTACCGCTTCAGGCGGATGGGGACTTCAGGATCGACGACGTCCTTTCTCCAGCAGCTCCAGTTCCCTGCGACAACCCGGTTCTGCTGATCCGGAATGTCGGTGGACTTTGGTTTGCTGCCGGTATTCCGAAATAGCACCAGCAAAAACATCAACTGGCAAAACAGTTAGTTGCTCACAGCTAAGCCACCCGCGAGGTGAGAGAAAAACAGCTCTCGCCTCGCGCAGAATGGGAGAGATGAAATGAGTTACAACTTTGATCAGCATCCTGAAAAAAGCGTCCAGATCTATTTCCTGTTGGCCGCGGCTCTTGTGCTTATGGCATATGCGTTTCTCGCACTGCCACGCGCATCAGCACAGAACCTCGCTGCACCGGCTACTCCCATCACTATCACGCCGCCGGTGGGAAACCGTGTGTTCCTGGTGGCGCATGCTGTTGGAACACAGGGATATGTCTGTCTTCCTTCAACCACAGGTGCCTCATGGACAATCAACGGAAGCCGGCCTGAGGCCGCTCTTTTTGCCGATGACCCTGGACATAAGCTCCCGATCCTCACCCACTTCCTGAGCCCGGCAACAACGCCGAATGAATTTGCCCCGAAGCCGCTACCCTTCGGCAGCGCAACCTGGCAAAGCTCAGCGGATGGCAGCAAAGTCTGGGGACACATGCTGCAATCAATTCCTGCAGGCTCAGATGCAAGTTGTCCGAACGCCGGTGCAATTGACTGTCTGCTGCTGCGCTCCATCGGATCAGAAAATGGTCCTGCTGGCGGAAAATTCATTGCCAGGACCACCTTTATTCAGCGCCTCAATACCAAAGGGGGCGCAGCCGCCTCCACCGGTTGCACTGCGGCAGCCGATGTGGGGAAGCAACTTCTGGTGCCCTTCACAGCCGATTACTACTTCTTCCGGCAGATCCGCGACGGATTCAAAACAAGGCGAAAGTTCGAATTTCGTTAGGGCCCATGCAAGTATCCCAAACAAAAATTAAGGATGGAGAAACCTTGAAACTACTCAATAGAATTTCAGATTGCATACGTGTTCCCGGCAACCATGAAACGCGAACACAACGAATTTCTCGTAGCGCGGGCGCGACATTCGCAAGTCTGGTAGCGATACTCGTGCTCGCAATGTCAAACGGCGCTTCCGCACAGACGCGTGTCACCTTTATGAATGTCGCCGACAGCACGCAGGACCTTTCAGACTTCTCGCAGTTTCCGGCGATTAACAATCGTGGCGCGGTCTCTTTCGTCGCTACACACAACGGTGTTGAGCAGCAGGTCGTTAAATGGGAACGTGGCGGCCTGAGAACCATTGCGTCAACCAATGACGCCCGTTTCTCATTCTTCACCGATGACGTGGTGATCAACAGCTCCGGCGTCGTCGGCTTTCGAGCTCTCCTCACCACTGGAGGGCGTGCGGCTGGAATCTTCACCAGTGACGGATCCGTGGAAAAGACCATCGTAAATTCGAAAGATCAGGGGCTCAGCGGCCCGACTCTTGGCGAACCATCCATCAATGACGCCGGAACAGTCGCCGTTCAGGCTTCCAGAAACGGTTCGCGATCGTCCGTCATCCTCACAGGAGACGGCGGACCTCTAACCACTGTGCTTGATACCGTTGGTTCGAACTTCATCGACTTTGGGGCCGTGGCAATTAACTCTGAAGGTGAAATCGTGTTCCGGGGAATTCTGAAGGGCCGGCAAGAAGGCGTCTTTATTGCCCGTAAAGCACTCACCAGCCAGACCGGCAATGAAGCGGCGGAAAATGGAAGCATGGCAACCGCACCGGCAAGCGTGATCGATATCGTAGATAGCATCAATCCGAATTTCTTCGGATTCGGTGATCCCGTCATCAACAACGCACACACTGTTGCAGCCTTTACGAGTGTTCCTGCCGGGGGTGGTGCAGGAGCAGAAGTTTTCTCCGGCAACGCAAAGGGCATAACTCCTCGTAGCGATCCAACAAATGCTTCCTTTTTTGAGGTGGAGCATCCTTCGCTCAACAAGTCTGGAGCCATTGCATTTTCGTCTTTAGGGCAAGACGGCACTCAGGGCATTTTCGTTGAACTGACAGGCGGCGCTTCTCCGGTCGCCATTCTTCAATCAGGAGATGCGCTGTTTGGTTCCAGAGTCACTGTCCTCAGTGTGGGACGCTTCGCTTTCAATGACAATCTTCGCCTGGCTTTCCAATACGAACTGGAAAATGGAGTGTCCGGAATTGCCGTGGCGCGGATGCACAACAGTGACGAAGCCAGTAAAGACAATTCCGGGAATGACGAGGATGGCGAAATGTAAGACACGTTTCGCGGTCGTCAGCTCGCCGTGTTGTTGTTCATCAACATCACGGCGGGCATTCAAGCCAACCAACGCGGTCACTCCGAACGCAGCGCCTCCGCCGGATGAACCCTGGCCGCACGAAAAGCCGGCAGCGCTGACGCGATCACTGCGGCGCCAAGGATCACCGCCGTGGAAACAAGCAACGTCAGCGCGCCGGGTACTCTCAGCTCACTAAAGTGTCCGGCGAGGGTACGCGCAAGAACAAATCCCACAACCAACCCTAAGCCGACGCCTACGCTCGCCATCACCAGGCCTTCAGTAAGGACCTTGGTTAGAATGCTGTGTGGACGAGCACCCAGCGCCTGGCGAATGCCGAATTCGCGCGTTCGTCCGCTGACGGAGAAAGCCAGTACGCCCGCCACTCCCACCACGGAAATCAAAAGCGCCACAGTTGCGAATCCGCCGAACACCACCGCATTGAGACGATCAGGCGTGAGGACTTCAGCGCGCACATCTTCCAGCGTGCTGGCGCGTTCCACCGGTTGATCGGCCGACATCTCATGAATCGTTCGGGTTATCGCGGGAACCAGTGCGTACGGATCATTTTTTGCGCGCACGAACAGCCGTCCATTCCAGCCTTCCTGTGTTGTCGGCTGATAAATCGTCATGGCCGGCGACGGGATGATGTTTTCATCGTCGACATCAGGCACCACGCCGATGATGCGTCGTGGTTCAGTGCCGAAGCCAATGAACTTCATCACCGGATCATTCCATTCCAGGTGACGGTCCACCGCCTGTCTCCCCGGAAACATTTTCTGTGCCACGCTCCGGCTGATGATGACCACGCGTTCAGCGCCATCACGGTCCGTGTCCCTGAAGTCGCGCCCTTCCTGAATTGGTACGCCCAGAGTGTCAAAAAATCCCGCCGAGACGGACCGGAAGCGAGCGCGCGCATCGTCCTTGCTGTTGTCGCGCTGTGCGCCTTCCACGGCGAAGCTGAAGGCGATACTCAATGCGCGTCCGTCGCGCCAGGGAACGCCGAACCCGGAAGAGACATGTTCCACTCCCGGCAGCGTACTCACGCGGCGCTGCACCTCACGATAGAACTCCTCCACTTGCTGTGGCGTTTTCCCATCCGACATCACCGGCAGGTTCACCGCCAGCACGTTCCTGGTGGCAAACGGCGGCTGGATTTTTTCCAGTTCCAGCAAAGTCTTAATCAACGCGCCGGCGCCGGCCAGCAGCAGGAAGGAAGCAGTGATTTGTGTGACGGCAAAAATACCAAGCCGCCGGCTGCTTCCGCCGCTTACGCGCGCGCTGTTGGTCAGACTGAAACCTGCGGACGTATCCGGAGCCGGCAGGCGCGGCACAAAGGCAAGGAAAACAGCCGCAACCAACGCCAGCGCAGCTCCAATCCAGACCAGCGTAGAGTCAAGCGTAAGGTCGAGCGCGCGAACAGAAAAGCGCGAAGCATAGCGTGCCAGGACTGAGACCATCGGCGCGGCAATCGCCACGCCTGCCAGCGCACCGCTTCCGCATAACACCAGGCCCTCGGCTAATAGCGAACGACGGAACGCCGCCGTGCTTGCTCCCAGCGCGGAGCGTATGGCCATCTCCGGTTCGCGACGCACTGCTCGCGCCAGCATCAGGTTGGCAACGTTGGAGCAGGCAATGACGAACAAGAGAATAGAGGCCGCGAACAACACCCACAAAACGGTCCGAGCCTGTGAATTGATCTGGTCATGCATCCGCGTGACCTCAATCTGGTAGTGGTCTGAAGCCTTGTAGGTTTCCGGGTGCGCGGACAACATCGCGGAGTAGACAGTGTGCAGTTCCGTGCGCGCGGACTCAAATTCTGCTCCCGGAGCAAGCCGGGCAAATACTTCCGTCATGCGATGCACACGGCCAGTCACCATGGTCGCGGAAAGATGATGCGGGCTGGTCACGATATTGGCGATCAGCTCAGTTTCCACCGGATACGGCACGGACGGTTCCAGCACGCCAACAATCGTGGCGGAACGGCCACCTTCAAAACTTCCCAGGCGGATGACCTTCCCGATCACGCTGCGGTCCGAATGCAGAGAATTGACCCAGAAGCGGTTTGTCAGAACCGCGGCGCCGGCAGCTTGCGGGCCATCATCCTGCGGAGTGAGCAATCGTCCCAGCACCGGGCGCAGTCCCATCACGTCAAAGTAGTTGCCATCCACCACGCCGGCGCGGATCTCGCGCGGATCGCCAAGGCCCACCACGGTGAAATCGACCTCGGAGAATGTCCCAAACTCCTTGATGCTCTTCAAGCCTGAGTCCAGGTCCTTGATTTCCGGAACGGAGAAGGCTGAATTGTCCTGTCCCAGGCCCGGCGCGCTTTGGCGCACATAAAGCAGGCTGGCTTCATCGCGATTGGCCAGGGGGCGCAGCAACACTCCGCGAACAACGCTGAAAATGGCTGCGTTGGCGCCGATACCCAGGGCCAGCGTAACCGCTACCGTGATCCACAAAGCACGAGCTCGCGCCAGTGAACGCACGGCAATTTTCAAATCGTTTAGGAATGACATTGACATTCTCCAGACAGATTCAAGCGTTCAGGAATCATCCAGTTTAAGACTTACCTGCTCCAAAGTCTAAGGGTCTTACATGTATACATCGTGAAAACAGCAGCCGCATTGATATTGATATAAAGATAGACGGCATAAAGATAGACGGAGGCCGTCTGTGACTCGTTATCCCAAAATCTCAACAGCTCTAAAAAAACGCGCCGCTCAGATCAAGGTGCTGCTAATGGACGTGGATGGCACCATGACCGATGGCCGCGTCACTCTGCTCTCGCAACCCGATGGCAGCGCACTCGAAATCAAGACCTTTGACGCCCATGATGGCCAGGGCCTCACCCTGGCCGTTACGGCAGGGCTGCGGACAGGCTGCATCACCGGCCGCGAGAGTGCAGCTTTGGCGCGCCGCGCCCACGAGATGAAGATGGAATTTATCTATATGAAACAACCTCTCAAAATGCCGGCCTATGAAGAAATCCTCCGCAAAGCCGGCGTCTCAGACAGCGCGGTGGCGTACGTGGGAGATGACCTTCCCGATATTCCGTTGATGCGACGCGTAGGACTGGCCATCGCCGTGGGAGATGCCGTTCCCGAGGCAAAGAAAGCCGCGCACTACACCACAAAAGCCATCGCCGGCCGGGGCGCAATCCGTGAAGCAGTCGAACTCATTCTGAAGTGTAAGGGCACATGGGAAGAGATGATCGACAAGGCCAGAGCCTGACAACCCTAAACCACCGTCATCCCGACGACCGTAAAGCGGCCGCGCGCGACGGGCTCCCAACGCGGACGTTTTTGGCGTGAGTGGACCTTGTGCTTGACCTTTCCGATGCACCAGATGCATTGCTCAATTTCCCGATTACCAGATTACCCATGTATCACAATCTGTTTGGCGCTCCTCGCGTTCCTTCGTGTCATCTTTGTGGTTAAAGCCTTTGACTTTCAGATGTCGCGCGATGACGGCGATCCCGGCGATTTTTTCGCAACCTTTGCGCTCATACAGCGTATTCATCTGCTGAGGACTCTCCGAAATGCGAATCGGCAAACGCAACGCACGGCTTGCAACAATCGTTTACGCTCTGATCTTGTCTTGTCTTTCGATATCCGGAGCCGCACAGGCCTCGTCACAACCACACGCTACAGACGCCGACTATCGCAAGTTCGACGAACTCGTTTCATCGATTCGCGCCCGCAATGCCAGGCAGTACGCCATCACTTCCCCCCGGGGTATCGACGAAGGGCAGTACGTCACCATCGGAGGCATTGAACAGTGGATTACCATTCGCGGGTGGGACCGTGATAACCCCGTGCTGCTGTTTCTGCATGGCGGCCCGGGTGACGTCACCAATCCCTGGTCATTTGGCATCTTCGCTCCCTGGGAGAAACAGTTCACGGTGGTGCAATGGGACCAGCGAGGAGCCGGAAGAACGTTACGAAAAAACGGCCCTTCCATCGCTCCAACCATCACAGTGGACAGGATGGTGCAGGATGGCATTGAGCTTTCTGAATACCTGCGCAAACATCTGGGCAAGGAAAAGATAATAATCGTTGGCCATTCGTTTGGGTCACGCCTCGGGATCGGCATGGCGCGAGCAAGACCAGACCTCTTTTATGCCTATGTGGGCACCGGCCAGGTCGCCGATGAGGTTCGCAACTATGGGTTCACCTATGATGCCCTTCTCAAAAAGGCGCAGACCGTTGGCAATCAACAGGCGCTGGATGAATTGAAGCGCGTCGGCCCACCACCTTATAAATCAGGCGATGGCTACCGTGTTCAGTGGAGATGGGCGAATACTTTCGAAGGCGCCGACCAGTTCCTGGCCGGGACACTGGGCCTCGCACTGGTAGCTCCCGGCAATTCAGTGCAGGACATTATCGACTCTGGTGATGGCGAGATGTTGAGCGCCGACCGGCTAGTGCCCCAGCTTAAATCCAAGGGGCCCAGGGAACTCGGCCTCGAATTCTCCATCCCGATGTTTATCTTTCAGGGCGAAGAGGACTTTACCGCGTCGACAGTGCTTGCCCAACAGTATGAGGAGGCCATGAAGGCGCCGCAGAAGGCCTTTGTTCCGATCCGTGGCGGAGGACACTTTGCCGTGTTTATGAAGTCAGATCAGTTTCTACAGGAACTCATCACCCGCGTTCGGCCTTTGGCCACAAAGCATTAACAGCCACTCGATGCGCGTCAAGCATCGCCAACCCTATCTTCATAAAAATGCAACTGGTCTTAAGTACTCATTCACAATTACAGCGCTTCCTTCGCGTTCCTTTGTGTCCTTTGTGGTTAAAGCCTTTGACTTTCCGATGTCGGCGATGTCGCGCGATGACGGCGATCCCGGCGATTCGATGAGGAGTCTTTACCGCCTCGGGGTGGAGCAGGCATTTTCATTTATGCCTGCGTCAAAACACCAATCATCTGGCCTTCAGGCCCTGAGGTATTTTCTAAGCTGCATTCATGTTGCAAACAAAGACCCGCTAACCATTCACACCACTCAAGAATCCGCCCAGGTGTCCCGTGAGAGCAACCACCAGCACCCCGATGAACTCGATTAGAAAGCGATAAATCGGCAGATCGCGCTCAGGTTTGCGGCGGGCCTGGTAATGAATCCACCACACCATCCAGATCAGCAGGCTGGAAGAAATACCCAGGACCAAATGAAGCAATAAATTGCCATGCAGCCTTGCGCCTTCGAGCTGCCAGCGCCAGGCGAGAATTCCGGTCACCATCACCGGCAAAGTCGACACCGCGGCAACTAACAGGTTGTAATAAACGGCTGCAGCCAGAGCGCTGTTCCGCTTCCATAGGGCGAACCAGTCAAATGCGACCGCGGCGATAAATAGCGCGATAGGAAAATGGATCAGAACTACATGCTGCGCGTGCCTGGCGAGCAGTACTGACTTGATGTCAAAGGGATTCAACCTCGCGTCCTCCGTGCTGAAATTTCAATTGGCGTCACCGCCCGGCAGTCATAACCGAAATCCTGCCGGAATATTCCATGCAAGGTCGGATAGAACGGGTGAGGGGGTATTGCGGAAGCTGGTCGCTCCTGCGGGCGCAGCGCAGAAAGCAGATTCCTCACTTCGCTCGAAATGACAATTCTCCGAGGAGTGAACGTACGGCGACGGTGGCAACGTCAGCAAGGTAGATTTGAGCTTCACATTCCAATCCACGTGAAAGAAAACGAGGGCCGCTCGGAGCGACCCTCAAGGAGAGAGAAGAAGATCACGATCGTTTGTCGCGTTACCAGATAAAACAGAACGGCCAGGCTTTTATTCCTTGAATCTGAATTTGGATCAGCACTTACGACAACCGACGCTGGTCAAACCGATTTGCACTGATCGATGCCGGCAGGATGTGCTGAAACCTACGCCAAATTGGGATGATTGCGATCAGGTGCGATGAACCGGGAGGGGCACCCCCATCGGGTGATCGGTAATCTGTTGATCGGGTAATTGAAACCAGGGGAGGGCCCGTAACCTCGGGTTCAACCGATTTTTCCGCCCCGGTTGAACTTGTTCAGTTCAGGAACCTGCAGGCAAGCGCTGGTAAAGTGCCCGCCACATACCGGCACAAGTCTATCGCTGCTGCCGGCTTGAGCAATCACAATCACACGGTATGCCACCTTGCCGCACTCAATACAGACCGGCAAACGCCAGAGATCATCACCGGGGACCACGCAGTCCACAACAGTCTCGCCTTTAGCCAGCTTCCATGCTTCGCTCATCGTTCGTTCTCTGCTCAATCGTCATCAACCACATATCACGTGGCGAAAGAACCGCCCAGCCTAAACCAGCATCCTGAAAATCTCCTGAAAAAATATGCACAAATAACTTCAGCATGATGGCTTGCAAACAACTCAGCGTCGTCGCGCAAAAGACGGTATATTTCTTCCATCGGGGAGCATGGTGCGGATCTTAATAGTCGAAGACGAGCAAAGAATGGCAGCTCTGCTGGAAGCGGGTCTAAGTGAAGAGGGCCACTCAGTGCTGGTCGCGAACACAGCCGTCGACGGTTTGTCTCTGGCAACCTCCGTGGCGTTTGACGTGGTGGTATTGGATTTAATGTTGCCCGGATTTGACGGCTTTGAACTGACTCGTCGTATGCGCAGCGCGGGACGGAAGACTCCGGTTTTAATGCTCACGGCCCGCAATAGCGTAACGGACATCGTGGAAGGCTTGTCGTCAGGAGCAGACGACTATCTCAAGAAGCCGTTCTCGTTCGCTGAACTTCTGGCCAGACTTCTGGCGTTGGTCCGGCGCGGCCCGCTGGTTCAGCAGGTACGGTTGCAAGTGGATGATCTCAGCCTGGACACCAGCACGCATGAAGTCATCCGCAATAACAAGTCGATCGCTTTAACCCGGAAAGAGTATTCCCTGCTGGAGCTCCTGATGCGGAATTCCGGTCACGTACTTTCCCGGGACACCATTATTCAGGGTGTATGGGGTTACGACGGGACCACTGAAAACAACACTCTGGAAGCTTTCATTAAGCTCCTGCGGCGGAAAGTCGATGAGGGGCATGACGTGAAACTGATCCAGACCGTCCGTGGATTCGGCTACAGGATCGGGAGACCGTGATGGTTCTACCCATTCGCCTTCGCCTGAGTATGTGGTACCTGGTGGTGCTTTGTTCCAGCCTGGCAGTTTTGGGGCTGGTCATTTTCGCAGGCGTTCAGAAAAGCATTGCCACCATTGTCGACGGCGATTTGCAGGATAGACTCAGGGCCGCCAAAGTTTTCATCGCACAACAGGTTCCCATTGAGCATGGTAAGGATTTGCAGGATGAATTCCAGGAATATTCCGCCAGCCAGCCAGGCGGTGAGCTACTGCAAATCAGTGATGATTCTCACAATTGGATTTTTCAATCGCCCTCGATTCAGAAATACGGCATCACTCCGCCTGGTTCTGGAGCGCCCGCAAACGATCAATCTATACCCGAGTTCCAGACCATGGGTTCTCTCCGTGTGATTTCTGGAGGAACGTTTCTCAACGGAAAATCTTATTACGCCCAGATAGCCACCGACGTCAGCAAGTTCAATTTATTTTTGTACCATTTGAAATGGCTCCTCTTGATTTCTACACCGTTCGCCATCGCATTAGCTCTGGTGGGTGGTTACTGGCTGAGCGGACGGGCCCTCAATCCGGTGAAGCAAATCATTGCAAGCGCCAGGTTGATCAGTGCTGAAGAACTTTCAATGCGCGTTAATGTCCCACCGGCAACCGACGAGATGCGATTGCTGGCTGAAACCTTGAATGAGATGCTCCACCGTATCGAAAGCGCCTTCAGGCGGATCACGCAATTTACCGCCGACGCCTCGCATGAGCTGCGAACTCCGGTGGCCATCATTCGCACCACCGCGGAGCTCGCATTGCGTCACCAGAGAGACCAGGAGGAATACAAGCAATCCCTTCGCCTCATCCTGGATGAGGCCGAACACACCGGTTTATTGATTGATGATTTGTTGACTCTGACCACGACAGACTCCTCCCCTCGATTTGTAACGCGGTCCGCCAACCTTGCCGACCTTGCAGAGGCGGCCTATGCAAAAGCAAAACATCTGGCTGCCGAACGCCAGATTTCGTTTTCACTGGAAATTGGCAGACACGACATTTACCTGGATGGTGACCCGGAAGCCCTGTTGCGCATGTTTTTCGCGCTCTTTGATAACGCTGTGAAATACACCCCGATCGGCGGAGAGGTACAGGCATCCTTTGATGTGCGTAACCATGTGGCAGTTTTTGAGGTCCGCGACTCAGGCATTGGCATTCCGCCCGATGCACTGCCCCACATTTTTGAACGCTTCTACCGTGCCGATGCAGCCCGAACTCGCCGCACCGGGGGAGTTGGTCTTGGCTTGGCAATTGCCAAAGCAATCGCGAACGCTCACCATGGCCACATTCACGCTGAGAGCACGGACGGCAAGGGATCTATCTTCACGATCTCATTTGCATCCTTTTCCACTGCCCCAGCGGAAGTATTGCCGAAATAGGAATTAATTTTCAGGATATTTTCAGGTGAGTCTCTTAAGCTGTTAGCCCATCCCGGCATGAGCCGGGTGTGATCAACTTGCGCGGAATTCCCAACAATCCGGTTCTCTGTCGTTCCTGCAATGAGCTCAATGGCTCTCCTGCAGACCAGCTCTGCCATGGCTGTCGTGTTAAAACGCGCCCCAGCCCCAACAAAAGGTTCTTTTGGACCCCCGAGTTCGATCAGCAACTGCGGCTCTGCTATCAGGAAGCGCAGAGCAAGGTTGCTTTGACAGAGAACCTGACTGGACTTCAAAAGCGCACCGGATTTACCAGAGTAGTTCTGCTGGCCAGGGCTGCGCAGCTTGGGCTCAGCGCACAATCACGTCCCTGGACGCCAGGCGAAATTCAATCCCTGGAAAATCTGGCCGGGACATTCAGCAGTTCCGCTATCGCCCGCAAGCTGGGACGATCTTACGGGTCTATTAAGGCACGATGCGCAAAGCAAAATATCAGTAGGCGCGTCAGCGATGGCTACAGTCGCGAGGATGTGGAGTCCCTGCTGGGAGTTGGTGCGCGGAGCGTCAGAAAATGGATCAAATCAGGCTGGCTCAGGCTGCATCAGGACCGCGTCACTGAGTCTAGTATGATCAGATTTCTTCGCGAACATCCTGAGGAATACAGGTTGAATCGAGTGGATGAAACCTGGTTTAAGGGCCTGCTGTTTCCATCTTTCGGACGGAATTTTGTTCCATCGCCTGGCGACTGCCCAAAGCGATCATCATCCAATGCGGCCTTAATCGCCTGACAATGCCATCACAGGGCCATAACAATTCCTAAATTTCTAAAGGAGCTGAAATGTTGAACGAGATACATAGAAGCGATCGTCGAAAGCTGCGTTGGTCATGCGGCATTGCACTGTTCATTACAGTGATGCTGGTGGGCGTTGCCCGTCCAGCCGACCAGAAGAATTACCACCTGTTGAACACATATAAATTTGGGGCGGCGCCGGAAAGTACCCGGGAATATTTTGACTACATAACCGTCGAATCATCCGCTCGACGCGTCTATCTTTCGCACGGCACGGAAATAAAGATTATCAACGCAGACACCGGCTCCGCCGTTGGCAGTATCTCTGGCTTGAAGCAGTCTCATGGCGTCGCTTTGGCTCCTGAATTCGGACGCGGCTTTGTCACAGATGGCGGCGCAGGCAAAGTGATCATCTTTGATTTGAAGTCGATGAAGCCCACAGGCGAAGCTAAAGCCGACAAAGATGCCGATTCCATCGTCTACGATCCCGCTTCAAAACGCATTTTTGTGATGAACGGTGACCCGAATACAGCCACTGTAATTGATGCCAAAAATGGTACGGCGGCAGGAACAATTGCGCTCGGCGGCGCGCCTGAGTTCGCCGTCGCTGATGGCAAGGGAAAGATCTACGTGAATCTGGAGGACAAGAATGAAGTCGTCGCCATCGACTCCGCCTCCCTCAAAGTGATATCGCGTTGGCCCGTGGCCCCAGCCGGTGGCCCCACCGCCCTCGCTTTTGACCATGAACACCAGAGGTTGTTCAGCGCCGGCCGCGACCCTCAGATGCTGGTGATGATTGACGCGACAAATGGACACGTGATTCAATCGGCGCCGATCTCAGCCGGGGCCGATGCTGCCGTCTATGATCCGGAAACGGGCCGCATTTTCGTTTCGACCCGCGAGGGCATGATCCACGTTTTTCATGAAGATTCGCCGGACAAGTTCAGTCCGGTTGAAACTGTCAAAACCGAATTCGGCGCCAAGACCATGGGTCTGGATACGAAAACGCACAACCTTTTTGTTGACACCGCGGATTTCGGCCCGCCTTCTACACCAACCGCGGATCGGCCTCGTCCTCAAAGAGTTGCGGTTCCTGGCACCTTTCACGTGCTGGTTTACGGTCAATAATTGGCCGTCAAAATAAAATACCTTGGGGTGCCCGTCCGGGTACCCCATTTCTCTTGCAACGCAGCTAGACCCGTTGATACTCACTCTCAAACCTGGCCACGTTATTCCCCATCGGGCGCCGCTCCACAATCCCGGCATCTCCCTTCAGCACTTCGAACTTCGTGCGGCCGCCGCCCTCACGCCAGAAGCGAATGTCGAGTTTGTGCCGTCCAATGCGCATGTCCATTACGGTTAAATCCGGCAGCCACTCAGGCAGCAGTGGGTCGATATAGAGTTTGTTACTCGGAGC
Source organism: Terriglobia bacterium (assembly GCA_963755365.1). Classification (GTDB taxonomy): domain Bacteria; phylum Acidobacteriota; class Terriglobia; order Terriglobales; family Acidobacteriaceae; genus Angelobacter. Next base: position 85,389 of record CAVWJV010000003.1, read on the forward strand.
ATCAGGCACAAAGCCAAGCATGGCCTGCATCAGCAAGAAGGCCGATCCCGCTGCCCATGCTTGCGGCACGTTGGCTCCAATGTATTGCACCGGAAACGGTATCTCATCCGGCGTTAACACCGTATAGAGTTCGGGCAACTGGTTCGCCAGGAAACGGCTGGCGGCTTTGCTGATGTCGTGGGCGATGCGTGCAACTTCAACCTCGAAACCATACCGCTTGAAACCGATGGCGATAATCGCATTATCATGTGGCCACACAGATCCCGTCTGGTAGTTATACGGATTGTATGCCGGGTTGAGCGCGGACAGCGTGCGAATGCCCGCGCCGCTCCACATGTCCGGGGCCATAAGCCGGTCGACAACTTTTTTTGCCCGATCCCGCGGCACAATGCCGCAGGCAAGACAATGTCCGGCGTTGGAAGCAACGGTTAACACCTTCTTCTTGTCGCCATCCAGGGCAAATGCGTAAAAGCCAAGCTCTTCATCCCAGAAAGCTTCATTGAATCGCTTGAATAACACGGCCGCTTTGGCGCGCAAGGCTTCTGCCCGATCGTGCAGGTCCAGCGCATCAAACACCTCCGCCATGCGTAGCCACGCGTCGAAAACATATGCCTGTAATTCGCAGAGTGCTTTCGGTCCTTTTACCAGCGACCCGTCAGGATAGACGATGGCGTCTCCGGCATCCTTCCAGCCCATGTTCTCGTAGCCGACCGGCGAACGCGTCTGATATTCCTGAAATCCGTCACCGTCGCGATCACCATACTTGTCGATCCATTCCAGACACCCCTCGGCTGTTTTCAGATGCCGCTTCAGTAGTTCTATATCGCCGATGGCGCGCCAAGCGGCATGAAGAGTGATCAGATACAGCGGAGTGGCGTCTGCGGTGCCATAGTACGGTGTATGTGGAATCAATTTGAAGTGCGCCAGTTCACCGTATCGTCGTTCATGCGGGATTTTTCCCGGCTCCGCGTCGCGATACGGGTCATCTTCTTGTGCCTGAAATGATCCCAGCACTTCCAGAACCCCGCTGCAAAAATCTGGATAAATGAGCATGTTCTGCAAACTGACAATCAGGCTGTCACGGCCAAACGGCGCAATGAACCAGGGCAGGCCGGCTGCCGGAATAAAGCTCATGTGGTCCGTGCCGGCAATAGGCAGCCGCAGTGCCGCGATATCCTCCAGCGCCTGCCGATACATACGATAAAACTCTTCGTTGCTGGTCCGGATCTTAAGAACATTCTGCAGCCACTCTGCCAGCGGCTCGGACTGGTTGGATTTATGGCTCTGGCCGGCGCAATCCTGTGGAGCAGGAAATTTCTTGTCGCCATCTTCCAATGTGTACAACATGCAAGTGCGCCAGGTTTCGCCTGGGCCAAGTTCCACTTCAAAAGTCAGCCGGCCGTTCGCGTAAACCGCTTTCCTGGGCGAAACGTGGGGAGCCAGAGTTACCGTGCGGCTGAAATCCGCATTGCGATATTCGGTGCGCAGCTCTTGCCGTCTTGCTGACCACTCCGTGGTGATACGGCCGCGACGCACAATTTTTCCTGACTTGACTTCAAAGATATCGGCAAAGTCACAGCGAGGGGCAAGTTCCAGCTGGAACTTCACTTTCTTCTGTCCGTAATACGTGATTTCCAGATCTTCATGCATGCCACCGCCAATGGACCGGCTGATGGTAAGCCCAAGCACACGAGGCGGAATAGTCCCGTCTTCCGTGGGAATCGCCTTATTGGTAAGGAAGATACGGGCTCCGAAGTAACTCACGGCGCCGCCATTTAGCAGCTCCCATTTTTCGCCGTTTGCGCGAATGGCCCACGCGCTGATAACACGTGTATCAAAGAAATAAAATCCCTTTTCGCTGGGCCATTCAATCTGGCCGTCCGGCTCAGTCACTAAAACGCTGTGCCCCTGATGAATAGCGATTTCTGTTGGACCAACCTGGACTTTAAAAGGCATGGGCTCTGTTTATCGCGCCATTTCGTTAATACCGACGCATGCAGCATGAAGCATGCAGCATGAAGTTAAGATGCGCCGGATTCAAGCCGCGCTCTGGGTCGAAAGCGACATTGCTTCGTTTTGGCGGCAAGGGCGCTCAGGGCAGTCCTGGCATTGCGATCTTAGCCGCCCGAATGCGCTACCCAATCGCTCAGTTCCAGAAAGCATGGCCGTAGCCGAAGAAACGTTCGGACCATGGCAGCCGGTGTTTAAAATCATGTTAAGACAGAGCACAATAGCTCACACGGATCACCAGCTCATCTGCCATGATAAGCAGGCGGATAATCTTGGTTCGGAATGCTCCGAAACGGAAGCCAGGGACAACCAATGAACACAACGCTTCTTTTTACTATTTCTATTTCCTCTTCATCGCGTGAAAACAAGCAGATCTATTCCGCGCAGGCGATCGCAACCAATGGCGAACCGCTTTACAAACTGGCAGAGGGCGTCACGGTTTCTGACGCACTGGAGAAGGTGGTGCAGCAGATGCGCCAGCAGGAAAGAACCAGCGCATCTTTCCGCTAATACACGCTGATTCTGCTGCGGGATGGCACAAGTAGCAGTCAAATTGCGCCACAAAACAAAAACCAGACGCCAGCTTCCGCGATCTCCGCCTACGGGCGTGATACTACCTTCAGGTCCGTTCTTCAGGGTAAGGTTGCCAAACCGGAGATCGCAAGGCACTTCATGAACACTGTGAATGATACTGCCCATAAAGCGAAAGTCCAGGAAGCTCGCGACGACAGCAAATAAAGGGTCCCTTACGTGCGATTTCAGACATAAACCTCCTCGCAACGCTTATGTCTGGTATTAGCCATAATGTCTGGTAAACGACAGAGATGGTCAATATTGAACATCTCCGTCTTGCCTTTGCGCGTAGAATCGAGTAATGGCGATATTTGTCAGAACCGTCGGCAAGAAGCTCACTTTTAAGCCCGAAGTTTTTCTTGCCAAAAAAGGCGACGGCAGAACGCTTGTTGACCTGAAACAGGGGGAGAAACTTTTTTCCCAGGGCGATGACTCCAACGCCGTGTTCTACCTGCAAAAAGGCAAAGTAAAACTGGCCGTGATTTCCAAGCGGGGCAAAGAAGCCACTATTGCGCTGCTTGGGATCGGGGACTTTCTGGGCGAAGAATGCATTGCCGCGGTTCAACTGCATCGCAAAGCCACTGCTACCGCGTTAACGCCGGTCACCGTTCTTAAGATCGAACGTAAAGAGATGATACGCGTGCTTCGCGAAGAGCAGGCGTTCTCAGAGATATTCGTCGCTTTCATGCTCGCCCGCAACGCCCGCATTCAGGAAGACCTGGTGGACCAGCTCTTCAACTCCAGTGAAAAGCGCCTTGCCCGCGCACTGCTGCTGATGGCGCAGTTCGGCCAAAATGGAACGCCGGAAACGTTAATCCCCAGGATCAGCCAGGAAACTCTTGCGGAGATGATCGGCACAACCCGCTCTCGCGTAAGCTTCTTCATGAATCGCTTTCGCAAATTGGGATTCATTGAATATAACGGCAAATTGAGCGTACATAGCTCCCTACTCAACGTGATCCTTCACGATTAGAACCGCCCGAACCAAGACTTTCGCGACTCTGATTCCGATTTCCAAGGGAGTGTCTCGTTTTGCTCAGACACCCTGCCTCTCAAGAAGCACAATATAGGCACGAATAACTTACGGTCAGGGGTGGCCGACCTCTTTAACCAAGGGCTGGAGGGCTTATGCTGAAAGAATCGAAGCACGAAATTCTGATTGTTGATGACGACAATGGCGTTCGAAATAGTCTGGGACTGGTGCTGCAGATGGCTGGCTATGAGGTGAGTCTGGCCATGAATGGCTTTGACGCACTCTTGCAGCTGAAACACAGGATCCCGGCAATCCTGTTATCTGATCTGAACATGCCGGAGATGTCAGGGTTCGAACTACTCTCCGTGGTGCGCCGACGCTTCCCACAGATTTCCGTAATTGCCATGAGCGGTGCCTATCTGACTGGCGACGCGGTGATTGGTGGTGTGATTGCGGACGCATTCTTCGCCAAAGGCCAGAGTGGCCCACGGGCTCTCTTACAGACAATAGCAAATCTGCTGGGCAAGACGGAACCACACCTCGCCGCTCGCCACGGAGTATCTGCTCCGGTCTGGATCTCCAGAAACGGAACAGATTCCAGCGGCATTCCTTACGTCGTTTTGACCTGCAATGATTGCCTCCGCTCGTTTCCGTTGAGCGTTACCACGGATGATCCGGAGAAGATACAGGAGACGGCGTGCCTGTTTTGCGCCAACATCGTGCGCTACGTCGTTGATTTTTCACTTGCGATTGGATCTTCAAATCCGGAAGCACCACTTGCGCCTAATTCCGCCCCACACACAAAGCAGGCCGCTTACGGATCAGCTTCAGCTGATTAGGAATGCCTCTGCTTGGGATTGCAGGCATGGCTCAAATACTCATCTGCGTCGCGGCAAAGCATCTGGCATTTGTGACAACGGATGGGCCCCTTCACCACGGTTTTCGGGCGCACGGCTGCTTCGGACATCGACTTTTGTTCAGACATAGTCTTGAGACTACGCTATTTTTCGCGCTTAAACACGCTTAAACACAGAGATGAGCAAATTAAAGGTATGTCTTAGAACTAAGGCGTTGAGCCAAGAGGTTCCAACATAAACCCGCTATCGACTATTCAGGCCCAATCGATGCTATACTTGAATCTCCAGTTAAGTGATTCACCAACGGTTAGCGAGCCGGTCCAGCCTTCAAGCGACAACCCCCTCACAAACACCAAGTCAATCTCCTCAGCAGGAAATATCAAAAAGAACAAAGGAACATATCAACAATGGAACAAGGAATTGTGAAGTGGTTTAACGACGCAAAAGGTTTTGGATTCATTACCCGCAATAGCGGCGACGGAGATGTCTTCGTACATTTCTCCGCGATCCAATCCAGCGGATTCCGTAGCTTGCCGGAAGGCCAGGCCGTAGAATTTACCGTCACCAAAGGCCCCAAGGGCTGGCAGGCGGAAAACGTAAAAGTTCTGTAAGACCACAGATCTCAAAGAATATTGCCCGGAGCGCACGCAGTGCTTCGGGCATTTCTGCGTTCTGGCTGTTTTCTTTCTTACATTCCAGTCAAAGTGAGGAATCCCTGGGGCCATGACACTCCCCACGACACTTCCCAAAGACTTGTCATCCTGAACGCAACGACGGCGAAGCTACTCGAATGAGCCGGCTGCTCTGGCCTTGCCATTGGCCTTTGTGGATGGCTCTTCATTGTCTGAAGGCGACTCTGGTTCTGAATGTGCGTTGGTCTTTTTCGCAGGCGTGGCGTCTTCCGCCCGGCGCTTCAATATCCGGGACATGCGATCCTGGTCTTCAGCGTTCTGCACTTTCCTATTGATTGGATACTCTTTACTCACAGGGCCGCCTTTTCTCGTGCTGAAGAATTACTGTCTGTATCTGCATCCTGCGCCAGTTCTGACGACAACGCGTCGATCTCAGGTTCTTTCGCTGGCAGGATATGTTCAGTGATCCATTCCCATTGGAATGGGCGAATATGGGTCACCGCATCAGAGATGCGACTGGTCTCCATTTCAGGCCGCAAGCCGCATGACAGACAAATACCCGGGACCTGACTGACCTCGCTCTCACTGGTAATATCATCGGCACGCCGGCCGATCCAACCCGAGAGGACCGGGCCTTTACATTTTTCGCAAGACACAGCCGAGAGATGAAGATAGTGGGTTGCGCTTTCTGTCGCTTTTACTACTGTGCCCGCCCACGTACGGGGCATTGACGCTCGCGCAGAAATCTTTGGAACGTTCTCTAGCATTTTCGCTGCCGACATGTCGCCTTCTTCCTTGCGCCGGACATTACGAACCGCCGACCTTTTATCTAACCTTTGCCGAAAGGCGGACTGGAGTTCTCGTCCGCGTGAATGACGCATGTTGAAAGATCAAAACCGAAGCCCCGATAACAACCAATAAAAGCACGACGGGACCGGCAGCAATCCGGTATTCAAGGACCAGCTGAAAAATCCAACCAAAGATTACAAGTTTTAAAATCGTATCTAGCATTATTACACCTTCTCGAGCTCTTCGGGCCCGAACCAGAAGAGCACTACATCTCAGTATGTTCCTTTGCGCAAAGAAAAGGTGAACAATCTTGCTCTAAGGGTCTAAGCCTCGCTGGTCTAAGACCGCTTTAGTACACAGCTCGTTGCTGCTGCTTCTGTTTGGACTGGAGCGAAAATCTCGGCTCCGCCGCTGCTTTCCCAATCACCTGACTTACCACATAGTCGCCGACTGCCGGTCCATGTTTAAAACCGTGCCCTGATCCTCCGCCAACAATCCACACATTTTCCGCCTGTGGATGACGATCAATCAGAAAATCGCCATTCCACGTGTTCTCGTATTGACACACACGCGTTTCAACAATCGGTGCATTCGCCAGCGAGGGAATATGCCTGGCGACGAATGAACGCAGACGCAGAATGGAAGCCTCCGAAACCACACGTTGGTCAAGATCAGGATCAATCGCGTCACCATGCAAATCAAAGGCAAGCTTGAATCCGCGGCCTTCAATGTCCGGCAGCGCATACGGAATATAAGGATGCTGATGATAGAGCCATACGGGCATGCGCGCCGGTCCAAAGCTGTTGCTGCCTGCCGGCGGACCAAGAAAGAAGATTTCCTGACGACTGGGAAAGATGCGGCCAGTCAACAAATCAGGAAAAAGTTTAGGCAGCCATGCTCCACAGGCGAAAATAAATGTGCCGGCCGAGATTTTGTAACCTTCCGCCGTCTTGAGCTCAGTCAGTTTCTGGTTCAGCTGAACTGGCCCAACCGTGGCATGCCGGTAATCAATGCCTTCTCGCGTAAGTTGTTCCACCAGCGTCTGCACAGATCTGCGAGCCATGAGCAGCCCGCTTTCCTGCTCCAGGACTCCCCATGACACCTGTTCGAAATGAAGTTCAGGATACCGGTTTCTAATTTCGTCCCGGCCCAACCGCTCGCAAGCGACACCCCGCTGCTTGAGGACCTCCAGCATCCTCAACGTGTAAGCATCGGAGTCTTCGCTGAGCCACAGCACGCCGCTCTGATGAAACATCTGCACGCCCGTTTCAGACTCAAGCTGCCGCCATGCAGGCAATGACTGTACTGCCCAGCGCGTGTACAGATCGTCCGGCCCATAGCCCATGCGGATCACACGCGTTTCCCCACCCGAACTTGCGCGACTGTTTGCCGGGCCATACGCATCCATAAGAATCACGCTCGCGCCTGATCGCCGAAGCTGGCGCGCCGTCCATGCTCCGAACACGCCTGCGCCAATTACAGCAAAGTCATACGTTGTCATGCCTTCTTCTCGCGCTAATGTTCTCGCGCTGATGTTCTCGCGACCGATGGTCTCGCCGCTGATTGCACGATGATAAATCAACTGCGCAGTTACAAGGTCCTCAAGCGCGCAGCCCAGACTCTTGAATAGCGTGATGTCTTCACGCGTCAGTCTGCCGGGCTTTTCTCCGCTGGCAACCTCATGCAGATCGGCCCCAATATGCGATTTGCTGATCATCTTGTTGTGCAGTGGAATCAGAAGGTCTCCGGCTTCGGCCAGAGCGCCGTCATATGTATCCACCACCACGCGCGCGTGGGCCACGGTGTAGTCGTCAACCTCGCGTGTGGTTGGCTGAAATGCTCCCACGGCATTGATGTGCGCTCCCGGACGCAGCCATTCGCCCGCGAATACTGGAACCGTGGAAGTGGTGCAGGTACAGATCACATCGGATTCCGCCGCGCACGTACACGCATCCACCGGTTCAATCTGGATTCCCAGTCGTTCACGCATCGCTGCCACAAACGGGGCAAGGTCAGCGCGTCCGGAACCGCAAACCAGATACCGCTGAAACTTTCGCGTACGGGAAACAACGTCAAAATGAGCTTCCGCCTGCCGTCCGTTGCCAAATATTCCCAGGGTATGCGCGTCAGGACGGGCCAGAAGATCCGTAGCCACAGCCGACGTTGCAGCAGTTCGCAGGTCCGTCAGGTAATTTGCCTGCATGCGTGAGAGTGACAAGCCGCTCTCTGCATCAATCAATTCATAATTGGCGCTCACGCCGCTCGCTTTTGTCACCGTGACCGTCTTCACGCCCGCAGCGCCGATTGCGCTGTCAAATGCCGGCATGAGAAGAAGCACTCCACCCTGGCCAAGGTCGAGTGAGGTTCGCACCGGCATCTGCAGCGTGGAAGCATAGTCTCGCGTGAAAGCCGCGCGGATCGCAGCGATCACATCGTCAGGTCGGGCAAGCTCGCGAACCTGATCATCAGAGAGGGTGAGCATGGATTGATTTATTTTTTCCCTGACTTGGCCAGGACTCTCCTGATCTTTTTGGGTGACACCTTCAGCACCTTGGCCACGCGCGTGATCTTCTTCCCTTCTCTCTCCCACACGCGGGCAATCACCACTTCAGCAAATTCCTCCGTCAGCGCCTGAAAAGTCTTCCCGTCCGTCACACCCTGTGACCATGCCCGCAATTTAGGATCAATGCTGCCCCGCGCCATTACTTTTTGTTTCAGAAGGTTCAGCTCATGGAACACGTCTTCATCTTCCGCCGATTTCATGAACGTGGTAGCCCGATCAAGACATTGCCGTGCGTCTTCAACGTCATGAATGGCGGGTTGAACGGCGGTGAGGCCCCGCCATATATAAGCACGCGCCAGCAAACGCTGGTTCTGCGTGTGCGTGGCTGATTCCACCGCGTCGCGGGCGTAATCACGCGCCGCTTGCGCGTGCTCCCATGTCTGCGTGCTGCCCTCAATTTCCTCATCCAGTTGTGCGTGTTCAACTTTGCATTGCAGCAGACGCGCTCGGGCCATCACAATGGAATCGTTCTCTTCCTTCCCCACATCGTAAGCCCGCGCTCCTTCACTGGCAGCCTTGTCGAGCTCTCCGCTATCCAGATAAAGCAGGCCACGGTTTTCCAGGACGTTGCCGATTCCGTGATGGTGATGATGGTGCATGTAAATCTTTTCCGCCTGCTCCAGGTTGGCGAAAGCGCTGGCTCGCAGCTCTTCATACTGTTCCCGGCGCGTCTGCTGCCGTCCGCGTGAGGTGGCGGGTTTGGCCGACTTGCTCTTGCGCTGTCTCTCCGCCTCGGAATCCATCTGTTCGACAATCTGCGCGGAGATCAGCCTCTGCACATAAGCGATATTCGCCAGCGATCGTGCCAGATTGCGGTGCTGCGGATTGCGTTTCCTGAAATGTTCAACTGCCCGTGAGAAATATTTCAGCGCCTGGTTGTACTGGCCCTGGCGGCGGATCATGCGTCCATGCGCGGAATAGATGTTGCCCAGCGTGATGTCATCGTCGGTCGAAGAGAGATCAGATTCAGCGCGGTCAAGAATCCGCGTGGCTTCCCTGAACTGGCCCTTTTGAAAGAACAGCCAGCTCTCCAGCACGCGCATCACTGAAGCCATCCTGGGAAATCCCAGCACCTGGGCCAACTCACGGCCTACTCCGGCACGCTTGAGTGCTTCGTCATATTCGCCCTTTTTGCGATGACAACGCGCATTCCAGAAATGGACAATCGCCACCACTTCCCTGTCTGGAATTTCTTCCTGCAGCAGCAGCACCAGATCAAAGTGGCGCAGTGCGTCATCCGGATGGTCATGCAGGTGTGCCAGCAAACCTTCCGCGGTGCGGAGTTGCAGGTAGTCTGCCACCGGAAGCCGGTTGCGCTGTTCGCGCGAGAAACGCGCCAGAAGTTGTTCCAGCAATTCCGCGCCACTGTATCCCACGTCAATCCATTGCGCCACCGTGCAAACCAGTGCCGCGGCATGCTCCTGCAATGGGTCCAGAGAATCGAGCGTGGCAGCATGGCGGTCCAGCAGGGCTATACCCTGCGTGATCTGCCGGGTTACAAGGTGCTCACGCAACTCGCGCAGCAGCTCCTCAATTTGCGACGCAGGCGCTACTGTGTGCGCGGCAGCCCGCTTGCCGCCTGGCTTTCCTGCGGCTCGATTCGAAGCTCGACTACGATTGGAAACGGTGACCACGGGTGAATGATAAATGAAAGACGAAAGATGAAAGACGAAAGATGAGGCGCTGCCGGTGTAGCGGAAAAACCGGCGCAGCGGAAAAAGCCAGGTTACGCCAACAACTCGTGAGTCTCGTCATCCCGAAGGGCGTAAGCGTGGCGAGCGCTTTCTTCAGCTCGCACGCAGCCCTGAGGGACCTTGTGCTTGATTCGAATCAAAACCAAAATCCAGGCCCCTCAGGCTACCTGCTAATTCTCCTAGCCACTTCTATGCTTTTGCTTTCTTCCACCTTGCCCAGCGGGCTTTAGCTGCGTCAGAAATCTTCTTGCGAGCGGCAGCTGACATGTGGCGTCTGCGGCCATTGGACGGTCCCGCTTTGGCTTTTGCTTTTCCGTAACGGCGTGCGCCGCCTTGCAGGGCTGCTATCGCTTTCTTCACGTTTTCGAGCTGCTCTTCGAGTTGGGCGACAATCTCGGCTGTGTCCATTTCTTCTCCGTTTTCTCTTTGTTTCTCTTGGGCTCCGGTTACTCGGGATTGTACATGAGAGCACATGAAGACTCCGCATAAAGGGCCGCTATGTGGCAATACGAATGTTGATCAGCCCAAATCAGCCGACATCCCGTCCGCGCCTATCCGCTTTAAGCCACTCGTCCGATTCGGACTACCTCATTTGCTCCCGCCCTGCCATGTGGCATCTAATCGTCTCGGCTGGCAGAGAAACGTACTTTCTCGCTGGACCTGATATCAGCAGGAGAAATCAATCGTGGTTCAAGTCAATCAGCATCAGCTCAACGAAAAGCAGCTCGAGACCCTCTGGGCAAATGAAAAAAGATGGAACGGCATTACCCGTCCTTATACAGCCAAAGATGTAATCAGGCTGCGCGGCAGCATACATATTGAACATTCACTGGCCCGCCTGGGCTCTGAGCGCCTGTGGAAGCTTCTGCACGAAGAAGACTACGTCGCGGCCTTGGGCGCCTTGACCGGCAATATGGCGGTGCAGCAAGTCCTGGCCGGACTGAAGGCCATCTACCTCAGTGGCTGGCAGGTGGCGGGTGACGCCAACCTGGCCGGGCAGATGTATCCCGACCAGAGTCTATATCCCTGCAACAGCGTGCCCAACGTAGTGAAGGAGATCAACAACGCGTTCCTGCGTTCTGACCAGATCAATCATGCCGAGGGCAAAAATGGCGTCTATTGGTTTGCGCCCATCGTAGCCGACGCGGAAGCCGGCTTTGGCGGATCACTGAACGCCTTTGAATTGATGAAGTCAATGATTGAGGCGGGAGCGGCCGGCGTCCACTTTGAGGACCAGCTGGCTTCGGCCAAGAAGTGCGGCCACATGGGCGGCAAGGTCCTGGTCCCGGCGCATGAGTTTGTGCAGAAGCTGGTCGCGGCGCGCCTGGCCTCCGATATTCTTGGCGTCCCCACCGTGCTGATCGCCCGCACGGACGCGGACAGCGCCAAACTATTGACCTCTGACAGCGATATCCGGGATGTCGAGTTTCTTACCGGCGATCGCACTCCCGAAGGTTTCCTGGGATACAAGGGTGGCATTGACGCGGCCATCAATCGCGGCTTGATTTACGCGCCCTACGCCGACCTGATCTGGTGCGAAACGTCCGAACCGGACATCGACCAGGCACGCAAGTTTGCCGAAGCCATTCATGACAAATTCCCCGGCAAATTGCTGGCTTACAACTGCTCGCCATCATTCCACTGGAAGCGCAAGCTGGACGACGCGACGATTGCCGGATTCCAGAAAGAGCTGGCAGCAATGGGCTACAAGTTCCAGTTCGTCACGCTGGCAGGCTTCCATGCATTGAACTTCAGCATGTTTGAACTGGCGCGGCACTACGCCCAGGATGGTATGGCCGCCTATTCACGCCTGCAGGAAAAGGAATTCGTAAGCGCTGAGAATCATGGCTACACCGCAGTCCGCCACCAGCGCTTTGTGGGCACCGGGTACTTCGATGAAGTGGCCCAGACGATTGCCAATGGTGAGTCGTCCACGGTGGCCCTGGAAGGTTCGACGGAGAACGAGCAGTTCAAACTCGAAAAAGCAGTATAGCTTTTCGCTCAATGCTGATCACTCCCTCCTGCTGAAAGGCAGGAGGGCTTTTTTCGTTTTTTTGAAATCCCGAGCAGAGCGAGGGATTAAAAACACAAACACAATCAGTCCGCAAGCGTCTTCACCAGCAGCTTTGTATCATCTGAAATAATTCCATCCACGCCCATCTTCGCGGCGCGGACCATCTTCCTGGGATCATTCACGGTCCAGGTAACAACTTTCTTCCCGGCAGCGTGGATCTTTTTCACCAGTCGCTCACTTAGTAGTCGATAGTGCGGAACCACATATTCAACCGGCAACCTGGGCCAGCGATGGAGTTGCCAGCGGGTTTGCGCCAGCGCGCCCAGCACAAGATCGCCATCAACCTGATGAAGTTTGCGCACCACGCCCGGCAAGAACGATGAAATGAAATAGTGGCGGGGCCGCACACGTTTTACTGCCTGCGTCACAATCAGTTCAATGCCGCGGACCTTGACCTCTATGTTGAGGAATGAATCTCTGAAGTGGTCCAGAACGTCATCCAGCGAAGGCGCGTATTCGTCCACTGCTATGCAGCTTTCGCGCAGCCGCCGCAGAGTCTGCCGGCCTACGGTCAACCGGTTCAGCTTGGGGTCATGGCAGATGATGGTCTGGCGATCGCGGGTCAGGCGTACATCAAATTCGAAGCCGTCCGCTCCGTGCCGCAGGGCAAGATCAAACGCCGGCAGCGTGTTCTCAGGGGCATAAAGCCGGGCACCGCGATGACCTAGCAATAAGATTCGTGTGGCCAAGGCAGTTAGTCGAGGTCAAAGTCGCGCAGCGGCCGGCCCTCGTCGGGCGACTCTTTGGCTTTCTTCATGGCTTCCTTGAATTTCTTGTCCAGCACATCTGCCTTATTTTTCTCCGCATCAACGGCCTGGCGGAAGATGGATTCCTTACGGCCTTCCTGTTCGCGCATCGCTTTGGCGGCAGTTTCAAAATCAGCGAAGGTCTTGGGCTTGACCGCGGCAACGTGGGAGATAACCGACCGGGTGTCCGGGTCCACCTTGAGCGTGGCGGAGCAGCATGGACATGTGACCTCAAACAGTTCCTGGGAAGACTTAGCCATAGCCCGATTGTAAGCCCGTTTCCGGTCTCAAGCCAATGGAGAGATGTGCTCTGCTAGAATTTCAACAGGCGGGAAACATGCCCACAGACTCTCATTTTGTAGACGTACCCACGGCCATCGAAGAGATCCGCGCCGGACGGATGATCGTCGTGGTGGACGACGAAGACCGGGAAAACGAAGGCGACCTCACACTGGCAGCGGAAAAGATCACCCCGGAGGCGATCAACTTCATGGCCAGGTTCGGGCGTGGCCTGATCTGCCTGGCGATGACTCCGGAACGTCTGGACCATCTGCACATCGGGCCCATGACACGCGAGAACACCTCGCCTTACGGAACTGCTTTTTACGAAAGCATTGAGGCGCGCGACGGCGTGACCACCGGAATCTCCGCCTTCGACCGGGCACGCACGATCCAGGTTGCCATTGATCCCACCAGCCGGGCTTCTGATCTGGTACGGCCCGGACACGTCTTCCCTCTGTGCGCGCGCAAAGGTGGAGTCTTGGTGCGTGCCGGGCAGACGGAAGCGTCCGTCGATCTGGCTCGGATGGCTGGGCTGGTTCCTGCTGGCGTGATCTGCGAGATCATGAATGAAGATGGCACCATGGCGCGTGTGCCTGATCTGATTGAGTTCTGCAGGCTGCACCAGTTAAAGATGCTCACCGTAGCTGAGATCATTCGCTACCGCATGGAAAATGAGCGCTATGTCACCCGCGTGGGTGAAGCCATTCTTCCCACACGCCACGGTGAGTTCAGGATGATCGCCTTCGCCAGCGAACTGGACGGCGAATCCCATGTGGCCCTGGTTCGTGGCGACGTTGAGATGAGGCAGGGTCCCGTGCTGGTGCGCATGCACTCACACTGCCTTGCGGGTGATGTATTTGGCGGATCACTGTGCGACTGCCAGACGGTGCTTGACCGCTCACTGGAAATGATCGCCCGTGAGGGAGTGGGAGCGCTGGTTTACCTGCATCAGGGATCAAAAGGCTTCAGTGTGGAGGAAGGCAGCCGTCTTACCTTTCATCGTGAGCCCAGAAAAGTCACCTCGACGGCGCACCAGAGAAAGACGCAACGTGATATCGGCGTGGGAGCGCAGATCCTGAGCGACCTGAATATCCACACCATTCGGCTGCTCACCAATCATCCCAAGCGTGTTGCCGGCCTGGAAGGTTTTGGGATCAGCATTGTCGAACAGGTGCCGGTACCAACCGCAAAATCCGTCGCCGGTTAAGTTCGGCGCCGGTTAATTCAACCGCTTTTAATTTGGACGCTTGGGCATCACCTTTTCGTCGTGAATCATGAATTGGGCCGAACAGACGTTGGATCCGCAAATCACTGGAACCAGTCCGCGCATCTGCTTGCGAGTGATCAGGCCCAGTGTGCCGCATTCCGGACACGATAGTACCGCCCAGTAAGGATCGTCGTTATCGCCAACCTCACCCGCATTTTCCAGAACAAAGATTGCGCCTGGCTCCATCTGTTCGGGAATCCATTCCGTCACGATATTTAATTGCGCCACCATGTTCCACCTCCCGTCGATTTCTCTCCCGTTCCTGTTTGCTCTTCCTGCCAAGATTCCTGCCTGCCGTCCTTCTGTTGATAAGATGCTGGGTCCCCTGATTCACTAACGCCAACTTACGAAGTCTTACGTTTCACATTGCGGCGCAGGCCCTGCTTTTCTGCGGGGCGGCGGTTGAAGAGTTCTGCGCGCACGTCGCGGACCGCATCACTCAGGCATACGCCGAACAGCGGCTGCCGGGAATTCTTCAGAATGTCGATCACCTGGCTGTGCGAATTCTCAACATAGATCCGTTTGCCGTCAGTCAGAAGGTGATATTCAGAACCGGTTGTAACCGCCTGCGCCAGCCGCCCGCCAAATTCTTTTTGCAGAAATTTCATAATGCGGCGTACCCGCTGCAAGGGAAACCCCTTCTTACGCAACGCGCAGAGCACGGCGATTTCCGTTACATCGTCTCCGGAGTACAACCTTCTTCTTCCCTGCCGCTCCGGGACCACAATCCCTCTCTCATCCCACCACTGCAGCTGCCGTGGCGTAATGCCGGTGATCCTGATAACTTCCGCGGATGTGAGTTGCTTGTTCATTTCTTTCCAGAAATGTTTTAAACATTTCATCCAGGAAATGTTTGAGTTATTTTATGGAGAGAACCATGAAAGTCAACCCAAAGTTGACACTAGATACGCGATTAAGACGGAATTTTTGTCGGAACGGGAGCGGGCGGTAAGGCTAAGGCGTGATCGATGGCGAAGGCAGAACCGCGGAAGGTGCTGCAACCGGCAAACAGTGGATCAAATCCCGCCACCGACAAAATGAACGATCTCCAGTCTGTCACCGGTATGAAGGGCGGTATGTTCCCATAGGCCTCTCTGAACGATGGATTGGTTCAGTTCCACCGCAACCCGATCAGGCTTCATGCCAAGCTGAGCGACAAGCGTTGCCAGAGTAAGACCTTCAGAAAATTCCTTTTGTTCACCGTTGATGTGCAGGACCAGGACCATAGACAAATTGTATGACATGGCTGGCAATGGCGGGACGGCATGCACATTTAAGAGTTTGCGGAGGCATTCAGTATCCTCGTCGCGTATCAACGCGGTTGAGCAGCGGATGACCCGCCATGAGACGGCCAAGGTTCTCCACGATCAGCTCATAGTGCCGGTCCCATAAACGTTCGGTGACGGCAGCCGTATGAGGGGTAATCAACAGGTTCTTGAGCGACCACAAGGGCGAATCCGCGGGCAACGGCTCTTCCACAAAAACATCCAGCGCGGCGCCGGCAATGCGGCCACTCTGCAAAGCGTTGCACAGGGCAGCTTCGTCAACCAATGGCCCACGCCCAACATTGATGAGATAAGCATCCGGCTTCATCTTATTAAGGCGGGATTCATTGATCATGCCCGTAGTCGCCGGAGTCACGGGCGTGCACAGCAGCACGTAGTCAGCACGAGGCAGAACCTGGTCGAGATCGGAAAGCGAAACCACCTCATCCGCTTCTCCTCTTCCCTTTTTCACGTCTTCCCGCACCGCGATCACATGCATACCAAAGTGTTTCGCATGCGGGATGAAGGCGCTTCCAATCCCTCCCACTCCCACCACAACCACATTGGCGCCGTAGAGCTCGCGAGGCCGCGGCCTTTCATTCCACAACAACGTCTGCGCCCACTTCCCTTCTCTCTGGTATTGCATCGCCTGAGGGAGACGCTTGGCCAGCGCGAGAAGGACCGCAATCGCATGTTCCGCCACCACCGGGCCGTGGACGTTGCTGGAATTGGTAACAACTACATCGCTGGCGATGAGTTCGGGATACATCAGCTGATGCACGGCCGCCGCGGGAGAGTGTATCCAGCGCAGTTTTTTTGCAGCAACGAACTGTTCCGGCCGGAGCGACCAGCCAATAAAGACGTCAGTATCCGCGATCTCCCCGGGAACCCGATCGTAGTTTTCCAGCTGGAGAAATTGGAAGTCGGGGAAAGCTGATTGCAGCCGATCGCGCAACCATGGAGGCGCATGCCAAAGTTCGAAACGATGATGGTGGACGATTAGGATCTTCATCTTTTTTAAGTCGCTTCGCGACAAAACCGCTCGAGTACACTCCTTTTGCGTACTTCATTTATGCGCTTGTTGCGAGGGCTCGGCGCGCTAGTCGGCCTCGCCTCGTTTACCTTGCAAAGCAATTGTGGTAATTCCTGCGATTTTGGCAATCTCAGCAAGCTTTCTTCACCCGCAAATCCTTACCTGTCATCTCGGCAGGTTGGCTGAAGCCGAGCATGCCCAGCACGGTGGGTGAAATATCCTGCAATGACCCATCAGGACGCAGTGAGAATTTCTGCGCATCTTCATCCACCACGATGAACGGAACTGGGTTTGTCGTATGCGCTGTGTGCGGGCCGCCGGTGGCAGGGTCAATCATCATCTCGGCATTACCATGGTCGGCAGTGATGAGCATGGAGCCACCCACCCGCTTCAACGCTGCATAGATCTCGCCCAGGCAGGCATCCACGGTCTCAACACCTGTCACGGTGGGCGGAATCTTGCCGGAGTGTCCCACCATGTCAGCGTTGGCAAAGTTCACGATCACCACGTTGAAAGCCGAGTCGCTGGCAGCTTTGACTACGGCTTCCGCGATTCCGGCCGCGGACATTTCCGGCTTCAAATCGTAGGTGGCAACTTTCTGTGACGGTACCAGCACGCGGTCTTCTCCCGGGAACGGCTTTTCTATGCCGCCATTGAAGAAGTACGTAACGTGGGCATATTTCTCAGTCTCGGCAACACGCAGATTACGCAACCGGTGGTCCGCCATCACGTTGGCCAGAATGTTCTTGAGCGAATCTGACTGCACGACAAACGGCAGGGTGAACTGCTTGTCATATTGCGTCATGCAGATGTACTTCAGGTTTTTGGGGACGCGGCTGCGCGGAATGGTTGCGTCCAGCGCTTCCGCATCAGGAAGGTCGCGGCCTCCGTTGGCGGCGAGTCCGCTTTCCCGGGCCAGGCAACGCGTGATCTGGCGGGCACGGTCAGCACGGAAATTAAAGTTGATCACCGAATCATCGTCGCGGATTACCGCATTCGGCTGCCCCTGATTGTTGACGCAGGTAAACGGGATGATGAACTCATCCGTGACGTCGCGATTGTATGACCCCTTGATTCCCTGCACCGGATCAACAAACTCGCCACCTTCGGCCTTGCCGGCCACCATCGCGTCAAAGGCTTTGAGTTCGCGGTCCCATTTCTTATCGCGGTCCATGGCGTAATAGCGTCCGCTCACGCTGGCAACTTTGCCCACGCCCAGTTCGCGCATCTTCTGCTGGAGCTGGTCCATATAAACCGCGCCGTTGGTGGGCAGTGTGTCCCGCCCGTCCATAAAGGCGTGGACGTATGTTCGGTCAACGCCGCTCTGCTTCGCCATACGCAGCAGCGCATAAAGATGGTTCTGGTGTGAATGGACGCCGCCATCCGAAAGCAATCCACATAGATGGAGCTGGCGTCCGCCGCTGCGGGCGTTTTTCATTGCCTCGCCAAGTATCGGATTCGAGTAGATGTCACCTTTTTCGATCATGAGATCGATCTTGGTAATGTCCATGTACACGACGCGACCGGCGCCGATGTTGAGGTGGCCGACCTCACTGTTTCCCATCTGGCCGTCGGGCAGTCCGACGGCGAGCCCGCTGGTGCGTATGAGCGTGTTGGGGAATTCTTTCAGCAGACGATCGTACGTCGGCTTGCGGGCAAGTGAGATGGCGTTGGCGGGCGAGGGTGGAGCATAGCCCCAACCGTCCAGGATAATCAGAACCAGAGGCTTATTCATGGCAGACGGATGATTGTAAATCAGCGGCGAGGGTTGAACATCATTGGCATAAACAGGCAGCGAAGGTGTCCCGCCATATGAGGAGCATTTCAGGGGTAACCACCTGAATCGCTCTCAAAAGCGGTTTGGAGCGCAGCGACATTAAGGCTTGGTCGCCTGCTTCAAATTGATCAGTCCCACGGCTTCAGCGCCGTTCGGATCAACCGCGTGGGCCCACACATTGGTGAAAGCATCTTTCAGCTCAGGATATTGCGCCACCAGGGCGCTTGCCAGGCCGCGCGCGTCTGCTTGCGTCCCGTTGAAGTCTGCGGTACTTGGCACCGAATACTTGATGCTGAGATCAAAAGTGTTCCCGGTGTATATCGGACTGATCTCAGTGATCTTGTAAGTTTTGCCGTTGGCATTGAATGCCACGGGAGTACCACCCACGGGTACGTCCTTGGGCTGGACCGAGTTTGACTCCTGGGTCACCTTGGACAGCATCACGGTGTTCATGAATGGCACCGGAGCAATCAGGTTCCAGGACGTCAGGTAGTAAAACCAGGCATTGTGCGTCTGCCCCTTGGTCTTGTATTCGCGGGCACGCTCCAGATACCAGAAACCATCGTGTCCCACAGCCGCGACCGAATGCACGCGGAAACCGGCCACCTTCCATCCACTCATGTCCTGAAAGATGGTGGTGAGAACATACGGGCCTTTGCTGCCGACGATATCCTGGATGGCGATGCCATACTTTCCCACCGGCAGGTTCGGGATATCAAACTCTGCTCCGTTCGCGCCCATGCCGCGTGCACCGAATACTCCGCAGTAGAACTGGCCATCGGCGCTGGGAGTTGGGCCTGTATCCAGAAGAAAAGAGGTGCGAATCTCCGGCTTGGCTCCGGCAAGCGCCGCCTGATTGTCTTTGACC
Organism: Terriglobia bacterium; assembly: GCA_963755365.1. Classification (GTDB taxonomy): domain Bacteria; phylum Acidobacteriota; class Terriglobia; order Terriglobales; family Acidobacteriaceae; genus Angelobacter. Next base: position 104,792 of record CAVWJV010000003.1, read on the forward strand.
GCTCCAGCAATGTCGCCGAAGTTGGATTGCAATGACGGGATGGCGTCAGCCCGGAGCGCCGCGGCATCACCGCGACTGGCTGCATCAAACGCTTTCTGGGCGGCAGCCTCAACCGCGGAACGCACATCTGGTGCAATCTCTTCCCGGGTCTGGCAGCTTTGTGACCAGACCGGAACGGTAACACCAGTTGCCAATGTCGCGACTAACAGAAGCTTAAGGGTGAAACTTTTGAGCATTGAATGTTCCTGGATTCTTCTCTGCAAATACATTATAGAAAGACAGCCTTTCCCATATGAAGACGGGCTACTCTCATCCCGTCTTTATGATGCGATCCGGCAAAGTCCAGATGTATTTAGTCTGATTGTGGGAACGGTCTGTAAGTGGTACAAAATGCAGGACTGACAGCCAACATGGCAGAGTACGTCACCAAAAAGGCACGAATAGCTTCAGGTACTATTAAATTCCAGGGCAAATCTTGATTGCAGGCGCGTTCAAGTGTTGAGAAGAGTAAAATTCAAAAGAAATCCCTAAGAGAATAGAGTTCGGCCATTTCATGAAGCTTTCTCCACCACTGGTTCCCGTCTTGCTGATCTTTGTGTGTACATCTGCCTGGGGGCAGTCCACACCGCCGCCGCAACCACAGATGCGGACGGGCACAGCCGCGGGCACACCGCAAGTGCCGGCAAATAGCGGCCAGACGAAGCCGTCTTCGACAAACACCAGGGGAATGCGTCCCGCAGTCAAGCCAACTCCCACTCCTGTACCGGCGCCGACGCCGGTTCCAAGTCCCACGCCGATGGAGGCCATGAAGCCGTCGGATATGCCTCCGGTTCCGCCGCAGGTCACCTTCAGGAACGGTCTGCTCACGGTCAACGCCGTAAATTCAACACTATCGAGTCTGTTGACGGCGATTCGCAACAAGACCGGAATCGAGTTTGAAGGAGCTGAGCTCGCCGGCCAGGAGCGCGTGGCCATTTCAATGGGTCCGGCCTCGGAAGGTGAAGTTCTCGCCAGCATCCTGAGCGGTTCTTCGTTGGATTATGTAGTAATGGGCCGGCCTGACAGTCCAACCATTGTACAGAGGGTGCTGTTAACGCGACGCAGCCGGCCAGGGGCTGCGCCCGGTCGCCAATGGACAGCCGGCACCCAATCCTAACGCGCAACAGGAAGGCGACGAAGAAGGTCAGGACGAGAGCGCTGCCGATGCAGATCAGCAGCCACAGGATACGGCTGCGCAGCCGCCTCCAGTGCAACAACAACCCGAAGGCCAGCAGGCCCAGCCGCAGCAGACACCCGCAGATCAGAACGCCCAACCCAAGACTCCGGAGCAGTTGCTGCAGGAGCTGAAAGAAATGCAGCAAAAGCAACAAGGGCAGACGCCCGACCCGAACTCGGCGCCACGCAAGGTACCGCCCAGAATGTAGAGGATTTAGTATTGGTAAGTTGGTAATTGGGTAAATTGGAACACCAACCCGGCTTGGCGTCCTAGTTTAGAGCGCAACGACAACAGGATTAATTTTCAGGAGTCGAGGTCGAGGCCGACACGCGCCAGCCCGCTGCAAAGGAGCTAGTGGGGCTGTAACTGCGATGACGGCAGTAGCCGAACCGGCCTCGGATTTCGCTGACTGGTGCGAGAAAGCCCGAAGAATTGAACTAATGACTGCGTAGCCGCAGGCGATGCCGAATACGAGAGAACAAACTATGGTGATCAGTACGGTCGAAGAAGCCAATAGGGTTCGCATCTGGGTTCGGTACTCTAAATAAGATGTCAGTTCCAATTTACCGGTTGGTTTCCCCGGCAAAGTGATTGTCGGCTAACTAGCTGCAAAAGTATTCATTACTGATGTTGCTGGACCGCCGATACGCCATCATGCCCCTTCGTCATTTTGCCCGCAAGTAACTGATGTCACAGGGTTAAGACCTTACGGCCCCCTCAGGAATTGACCTGTGACATTCGCGGGCCATAAGATACGGAGTAGAGCTGTGCATACTCCCTCGCGGACCTTACTGTGCGTTTCCCCAATAATTCTGGCGCGGAGTGAAGTCTGCTTATCTCAAGGTACCGGTCTTAAATGGCAATTAGCAGCATCACTGTGCGTGGCGCCCGCCAGCACAACTTAAAAAATATTTCGGTCGAGATCCCCCGCAACACTCTCACGGTCATCACCGGCTTGAGCGGCTCGGGAAAATCCTCGCTGGCCTTCGACACCATTTATGCCGAAGGGCAACGCCGTTATGTCGAAACGCTGTCAGCCTACGCGCGCCAGTTTCTCGATCAGATGGAGCGGCCCGACGTCGATTCCATTGACGGACTCAGTCCGGCAATCTCGATTGAACAAAAGACTACATCGCGCAGCCCGCGCTCGACTGTAGGAACAATTACTGAAATCTACGATTATTTGCGCCTGCTTTATTCGTCAGTGGGTGTGCCGCATTGTCCGCAGTGCGGCAAGCCGATCAGCCGCCAGTCGGCCGAGCAGATCGTGCATCAGGTGATGTCATTGAAGCCGGAAGACCGCGTGATGGTGATGGCTCCGCTGGTGCGCGGACGCAAAGGCGAGTTCAAACAGGAACTGGCCAAGCTGGCGCAACACGGCTATGTTCGAGCACGCATTGATGGCGAACTGCGCAATCTGGACGAAGAGCTGGATGAAATCCAGCTGGACAAGCGCAAAAACCACACCATTGAAGTGGTGATCGATCGCCTGCTGGTGAAGCCGGGAATTGAAAAACGTCTGGAGCAATCCGTCGCCACGGCGATGAAGCTGGGCAATGGGCTGGTGCAGGTTGCGGTGATAGGCGGCGAAGAGCACCTTTATTCTTCGCGCATGGCGTGTCCGGATTGCGGCATCAATATTCCTTCGCTGGAGCCGCGTTCATTTTCGTTTAACAGTGTTTACGGCGCATGCAAGGAGTGCAACGGCCTGGGCAGCAAATACGATTTTGATCCGGCCAAGATCGTTGTCGACTGGTCAAAGCCGCTGCTGGATGGAGCACTTGGTCCGGGATCGGGGTCAACTTATCTTCAGCGCATGCTGGACATCGTAGCCACAGCCTTCAAGATCGACCTCTCCACCCCTTTTGAAAAGCTTCCGGCGAAGACGCAGAACCTGCTGCTGTACGGTCCGGAAGAACGCGAAGCGCCACGGCTGGGCTTTCGCGGCGTGATTGGCTTCCTCAAACAGAACATGGAAGAGTCCACGTCAGAAGGCTATCGCGAATGGCTGCTGGGATACATGTCTGCCACCACGTGCCCTGCCTGCCATGGCATGCGGCTGCGCCCGGAAAGCCTGGGCGTGAAGGTGAACGGGCTTTCCATCGCTGAATTCACTGGTCTTTCTGTGGGGCGCGCGGTGGAGGCGGCAGCCAGGATTCAGTTGAACGAGCGCGAAACGGCCGTCGCCGGCAGAGTGCTGCATGAGATTCGCGAACGCCTGCAGTTCCTGAATGCGGTTGGATTGGGATATATCTCACTGAGCCGCTCAGCTGCAACGCTATCCGGCGGCGAAGGCCAGCGCATCCGGCTGGCAACGCAAATCGGATCACGGCTGCGCGGAGTTCTATACGTGCTCGACGAACCCTCCATCGGGCTGCATCATCGCGACAACGATCGTCTACTGCAAGCGCTGGAAGCATTGCGAGATCTGGGCAATACCGTGCTCGTGGTGGAACATGACGAAGAAACCATTCGTCGTGCCGACTACGTGATTGATCTTGGTCCGGGCGCAGGCCTGCATGGTGGCGAAGTTGTTGCTTTCGGCACACCCGAACAGATCACCCATGAGCCAGGCTCGCTCACCGGGCAATATATCGCCGGCAAACGCAGCATCAGCACGCGCTTTGAACCTCGTGCGACGAACGGTAAGGCCATCACGATCCTGGGAGCGCGTGAGAACAACCTTCGTGGGTTGGACATCACCTTCCCGCTCGGCGTACTAAACGTCGTTACCGGCGTTTCCGGATCAGGTAAGTCAACGCTGGTGAATGACATTCTGTACAAAGCGCTGGCCCAGAAACTGTATCGCTCGCGAGAAGATCCAGGCGCACACAAGTCAATCAGCGGGACCGAGCACATTGATAAGGTCATACGGATTGACCAGTCGCCCATTGGAAGAACGCCGCGTTCTAATCCTGCAACGTATACGGGTGTCTTCACGCATATCCGCGATCTTTACGCCATGCTGCCGGAGTCACGCGAGCGCGGATACAAAGCCGGGCGGTTCTCCTTCAATGTCTCCGGAGGCCGTTGCGAACATTGCCAGGGTGAAGGTGAACGCCGCATTGAAATGAACTTTATGCCGGACGTGTACGTGTTGTGCGAGGTCTGCGGTGGCAAACGCTACAATCGTGAAACTCTGGCCGTCAAGTTCAAAGACCGTTCGATTGCAGATCTGCTGGAGATGTCTGTCTCTGACGCATTGCCGATTTTGGAAGATATTCCTCAGATCCGCCAGCGGTTGCAGACGCTGGAAGACGTAGGCCTGGGTTACATCAAAATCGGCCAGTCCGCCGTCACTCTCTCGGGCGGCGAAGCGCAACGTATGAAGCTGGCCAAGGAACTCTCAAAGCGGCAAACCGGACGCACGCTCTACCTGCTGGATGAGCCTACCACTGGCCTGCACTTTGAAGACGTAAGTAAGTTGCTGGAAGTGATTCATCGCCTCACCGATCTCGGGAATTCTGTGATCATCATCGAGCACAACATGGACGTAATCAGAAATGCTGATTGGCTGATCGATCTCGGTCCGGAAGGCGGAGAGGATGGAGGCAGACTTGTTGCTCAGGGAACTCCGGACCACGTTTCGAAAATCAAGAAGTCATACACCGGGCAAGCGCTGGCTGATCACATGCGTCATTCGCGCAAGTAACTGAAAACAAAGTCGTACGATCGAGACGTTCTAAATTCAGAAAACTTTAAGGTAAATGTTGGACAACGCGAATTGTCCCTTAGAGTTTTCTCAACCTTCTCCTTATACCTGGGCACAAATGAAGGGGTAGCGAACTTTGGCTTCCAACGTTTCTCGCTACCCCTTTGACCTTCCTCACCAATGACCTTTCTGGACGAATTCTCACAATAGTGTAGATTTATAAAAGCTCCCCGATATCGCTTTGAACTACCAGGACCCAATTCCGCAACATCAAGTTGTTCCCCAACTCAATTTGGAGATGGCGCCACCGGCTGCGCCTCGGGAAGTCGACGTAATCGACGTAGCGTTGATTCTGTGCGTAGCGGTGGGCGCATTCTTTTTGAGCACCATTGTCGCCATGATGATTTACATCGGCGTACCGGGCCGGAAGATTTCTGATCCGAAATTGCTGGTGCAGAACGTGGCATTTGTGCTGCCCGCGCAGCTCGTAGCCTATCTGATGATTGTCGGATTCATGGCTTTTATTGTCGCGCTCAGACACAACAAAACTCTGGCCGAAGCCATTCATTGGAATTTTCCATCCGGTTCACGCTGGGTGGGCGCACTGGCTGGCGGCGCGGTTTTAGGATTGGGATCTCAAGTGGCTTCCTCATTCCTGGGCCGATGGATTCCCAAGACGCTGCCAATCGACCAGTACTTCCGAGACGCTGCTTCCGCCTACATGCTCGCTGCATTCGGAATCTTCATTGCTCCGGTAGTGGAAGAGCTCTTCTTTCGCGGCTTTCTATATCCGGCGCTGGCTCGCTGGACTGGAGGCGCAGCCTCCGTCATCGTAACCGCCGGAGCTTTCTCACTGCTGCATGAAGGCCAGTTGGCGCATGCGTGGGTGCCGCTGCTGGTGCTGTTCAGCGTGGGTGTGGTACTCACGTTGGTGCGCGCACGTACTGACTCCGTAGCCACCTGCGTTCTGGTTCACATGGGCTATAACGGTGTATTGTTCGGCATGCTGTTCTTTTTCACTGACGGATTCCGCCACCTCGAAAAAGCTGTTTAACCATTCTGTCGCTTCGCTCCAAACCGCTGCTCAAATGACAATCATGGTTCGAAAACGATAAAGTAACTCCTGACCTTATGACCGACTCTTCCCGCGACCAACTCCTCCAACTTCTTGCCCAGAACTCTTTCCGCCTTGGTGATTTCACTCTTTCCTCCGGTATTAAGAGCGACTACTACATTGACTGCCGTACCACCACTCTTCACGCAAAAGGCGCTGAGCTGACAGGACACGTCTTCTATGACCTGATCCGCACGCAAGGGTGGAAAGCGGATGCCGTTGGCGGATTGACCATGGGAGCCGATCCCATCGTCGTCGCGGTTTCCGTGATCAGCGCGCAGGCAGGTTCACCGATTCATGGCTTCCTGGTCCGCAAGTCAGAAAAAGCGCACGGTATGGGCCGCAAGCTGGAAGGCTTTCAACAGAAAGGCGCCAGCGTCGTAATCGTTGACGACGTGTGCACCACCGGCAGTTCAACGATTCAGGCGATCGAGTCAGCTCGCGAGTTCGGCTTCAATATCGTTGGCGTGGCCTGTCTGGTGGAACGCGAAGAAGCCAAAGGACGTCCCGATGTTGAGAAGGCAGCAGGCTCGGTTCCTTTTATTTCTGTATTCAAGTCAAGCGAGGTCAAAGCCTCGCACGTAAACTGGAAAAATAATCCCCAGACATTTGCTTACGCCGGAACATGTGAAATCTGCGGACGCCCTGCGGTAACAAACTCTCCGCGACTGCGCTGCGAAGCACACAAGCCCTAGCACGAGTGGCCACAGGCCACTTCAGATAAAATTACAACAATGATCAAAACCATTGAATGGACCAATGAGGGCGTCAGTTTTATTGACCAGAGACGGCTCCCAACGGAAGAGGTGTATGTGGTATGCCAAAGCTACGAAGAAGTAGCTGAAGCCATCCGCAATATGACGGTGCGTGGCGCGCCTGCGATTGGCGTCGCAGCGGCCATGGGCGTTGCCATCGGCATGCTGAAAAGCGATGCGGCCGGCTTCCACGAATTCAGCCGGCACTTCGATCGCGTCGCAAAGCTGATCGGTGAAACCCGTCCCACGGCAGTGAATCTGTTCTGGGGCATCCGACGCATGAAGGCGAAGTTTGATTCTCTTTCTGGTCAATCCATACCGCAAATAAAAGCCGCGCTGGTCGCGGAAGCGCAGTTAATGCTGGTGGAAGACATTGCCTCCAATGAAGCCATGGGGAAACATGGCTCCGTGTTGATGCCGAGTTCCGGCAGCGTGCTCACGCATTGCAACGCCGGCGCGCTGGCGACATGCGGATACGGAACTGCTCTGGGTGTGATTCGCGCGGCAGTCACCGCAGGCAAGCAGATACATGTTTTTGCGGACGAGACTCGTCCCTTCCTGCAAGGCTCGCGGCTCACCGCGTGGGAACTGATGAAGGATGGAATTCCCACCACGGTGATCGCCGACAATATGGCCGGCGCGATGATGCGTCAGGGCAGGATTCAGGCGGTCATCGTAGGCGCGGACCGCATCGCCGCCAACGGAGACGTCGCCAACAAGATCGGCACGTACTCGGTTGCGGTGCTGGCAAAGGAACACGGCATTCCGTTCTATGTGGCTGCGCCGTTTTCAACCGTTGACCTGAATACTCCAGACGGCGACCACATTCCCATTGAGCAGCGGTCGTCGCTTGAAGTTACGCACCACGCGGGAAAACAGGTTGCGCCAACCGGAGTGATGGTGGAGAATCCCGCATTTGACGTGACACCCAGTAAGTACGTTACGGCCATCATCACAGAACGAGGAATCGCCAAAGCACCGTTCGCCGAATCATTGAAGGACCTGGCCAGCGCCGCTGCAACCACAGTCTGATGCGCCAAGCCTGAAGGCAATGCAGCTTATGACGCCATACGCTGTACGGTAATGCCGGCTCCGTTGGCTTCATAGCCTTCGTCTGCAAGTGTCTTCAACGCTGACTGGCGCAACGCGGCATCGTCGGCATTCTTTGGCAGATCGCAGTAACGGCGAATCACTTCTTCGCCTGCCTGTATGCGGACCGCCCATTTGGATTTCGTCCCATCCCAGATTACTTCCACTCGATCAGCTTGCATGGTTCCTCCTGCGCAGATCTTTTCGCTGGCAATCCACGTCACCGTCTTCTAGTAGAGCATGGTTTTCAGATTTGGACTCACAATCAGCTTTGCTTCCGTAGCCTTCTGTACATCTTCCGCCGTCATTCCCTCGGCGACCTCTTCCAGTACCAGCCCTTGCGGGGTCACGCTGATGTACGCCATCTCCGTCACAATCGTATTCACCACCTTCAAGCCTGTGAGCGGCAGCGTGCATCTCGTCAGGATCTTTGGCGCGCCCTCTCTGGTGGTGTGCTCCATGGCGATCACGGTCCTCCGCGCTCCCGCCACCAGGTCCATGGCTCCTCCCATGCCTTTCACCATCTTACCTGGGATCATCCAGTTGGCCAGATTGCCTTCTTCATCCACTTCCATTGCGCCCAGCACGCTGAAGTCAATGTGCCCGCCGCGGATCATGGCAAAGGAGTCTGCGCTGGAGAAATATGCCGTGCCGGGAATCTCCGTCACCGTTTCCTTGCCGGCATTAATCAGGTCAGCGTCCTCTTCGCCCTCAAATGGAAAAGGCCCAACGCCCAGCATTCCATTTTCGCTTTGCAGCACCACTTCCACGCCTTCAGGAACGTAGTTGGCCACCAGTGTGGGCATGCCTATCCCCAGGTTCACATAGAAGCCATCGCGCAGATCGCGGGCAATGCGCTTGACGATCCGTTCTCGCTTCTCCACGTCTTTCTGTTTTTCCTGCTTGTTGACTGGGGTTGTCGCCATAGTTAGTTTTCTTCCCTGATCTCATCGCCCACGCAGATCGGACCGCTTTGCAGAATCTCTGCCCGTAAGCCTCCGCGATGCTTCAATGCTCGAATCACTTCTTTGCCGGTCAGTTTCTTCAGATGACTGCAGGGTTCGCAGAGTTTTAGTCCGCGCAAGCGAACTTCGCCAATGCGAAACTCTCGCCCTACCAGATGATTCAACGCAATGCCCATGGTGAGAATATTGCGTCGCGACTCCGCCGCACTCAACTCCAGCTGGTAGTCGCGGGCAGCGGCGTCCAGAGCCTCTTGCTCGATCAACGTAACCTGATTGCTGGGCGCCTTTTGGGAGAAAGTTCCAGCTTCGCGCGCGTAACGGTCGCCTTCCAGCCCCACTCCGCTGATCGCTTTTACTTCGGGCACCGGCATCATCGGTTCCAGGCGTTCAGCGCCGACGTGAATGGCCACTACAACGCCCCTGTTTACACAGAGCTTCCGATCCGTAACCGGTTGTTCCCGCACTTCACTGCTGCCTGGCATCCGCCTCTACTCCACTTATGCCCGTTTGCGCACGGTGCGCTTTTCAATTCTTTTCTCGCCACCGGCTGCAAGGACAATTCGCTTCACGTACACGCTGGGGACATGGATTCCATCCGGATTAAGAGCTCCGGTTTCCACGATCTCCTCAACTTCGGCGATGGTAACTCTTGCCGCCGTCGCCATCACCGGATTGAAATTCCGGGCGGTCTTGCGGAACATCAGGTTGCCCCAGCGATCGGCCTTCCATGCCTTCACCAGCGCAAAGTCCGCCTTGAGCGCCTTTTCCATTACATAAAGACGGCCATCAAAGTCGCGCGTCTCTTTGCCTTGCGCCACAAGGGTTCCCGCGCCCGTGGGGGTGAAAAACGCCGGAATGCCCGCTCCGCCGGCGCGAATCCGCTCTGCCAGCGTTCCCTGTGGATTGAGTTCCAGTTCCACCTTGCCGGTCAGCACCATCTGCTCAAAGACTTTGTTTTCGCCCACGTACGAGCCAATGTGCTTTCTGATCTGCCCCGCATGCAGAAGCTTTCCCAGGCCAAAGGTATCCACTCCAGCGTTGTTGGAGACAGTGGTAAGGTTCCGGACGCCCTTGCGGACCAGAGCTTCAATTAGCTGTTCAGGAATCCCGCACAGGCCAAATCCCCCGACCATGATGGTGGCGCCGTCCTGCACATCGCGGACCGCCTCGTCTGCATTGGCAACGACTTTATTCATAAACACAAGATTCTATAGAGCGTGGCAGAGGGCTGCAAATGTAGATTCGGCATCGGCGTGTGCAGAAGTGAACAGCCTAATGGGTCTCAGTCAGGTATTCTCTTTTCACCTGCAGCTCACCACAACCTGCGAACTGTTTGTCTCTTCGATACGGAGGGAAGTATGTCTACCCGCCAACCTTTGCGGTTTCTGCACCAGGCCTATCCTGGGAATCACGCAATCACAGAGTCTCGTTGTCCCCAATGTTGCGTTCTGGTCGCCGCAGGGGCTGACGATAAGTATCTGGCCATTGCCGAAGCCGTCCACAAATGCCGGATTATCAACGCACCTCGTCTTACCGGTGCGGATTTCACACACTTGCGCTAACGCAACCGTGTGGGGAACAACGCGGCATCCTGTCCTGGACGTGATGCCGGGTGAAAACTTGACTCATGCAGCTCCGCGCTCGATCACCAGATCACCCGATCACCCGATAGGCCCGCTCACTCCCCTTCCGCCAACAATCGCAACAGGCGCTTCCCTTCCGGCCAGTCGCCTAAACCGGAGTCGCCATTCACGTGTCCAGCCATGCCGATATCCACTAACCTGCTGCCCCACAGGCGTGCGATCTCCTTCGCCCTGTCCATGGCGAGATAAGGATCATTTCTGCTGGCAACCACCGTGGACGGAAATGGCAGAGCTTTTTTCGATACCGGACCGAAGTTCTTCAGCTGTTGCGGAGTGTCTTTACGGTCCACATCGGCCGGCGCCACCAGCAGCGCGCCTTTGACCTTTTGGGCCAGCTGCGGCTGCGCCTCAACCCAATGTGCAATGGCGATGCAGCCCAGGCTATGGGCCGCGAACACAATCGGTCCTGGCGCTTGCTTCACTTCGTCAGTGATTTTTTCCAGCCACCATTCCCGGCGCGGTGCGTCCCAGTCTATTTGTTGTACCCGCAGGAAGATCGGGTTCTGCTGTTCCCATAAAGTCTGCCAGTGTCGCGGCCCGGAGTTCTGCCATCCCGGAACCACCAGCACGGTGGAAGCAACCTCTTTGTTTCCGAGTTCGAACTTATTCGCTCTCTCAAACTCGTCGCGCAACTCCGGTGTTCTCAGGTTTTCGCGGATATGCGCGATCCTCAGTTCCAGCTGGTGCAGTGCCTTCCCGATATTCTTCTCGTTGGTATAAGCAATATCGCGCCACATGGAATATGGGCTTGACGATATGCGCGTCATCTCACGCAGAGCCCTGCCGCCTATGGCATGCAGGTCAGGGCTGTCCGCAAATTCTTCCACCAGGGTGGCAGCCAGGGCGGTGGAAATCATCTGGGGAACGTGGCTTATCCACGCACAAAGATGGTCATGCTTCTCTGCTTCCAGGCTTATCTGCCGGGCGCCAATTTTTTCCAGCAGTTCTCGAAAGAACTTGATCCTGCCGTGCTCCGCGTCCTGTCCAGGCTGTTTCACCAGAAGCCAGGTCGCATTGAGGAACAGTCTGGAGTCGGCATTCTCAATGCCGCCATGTTCTTTTCCTGCCATGGGATGGCCCCCGAGAAAGCGCACAATGGATTCAACCCCAAAGACTGAGCGTGCGCGATCGAGAATTTCTTTCTTGGTGCTTCCCACGTCGGTGATAAGGGCGTTGGGCGATGAAAGCGGACCGATCCGCTCGATGAGATCGATGATGGCGCCCACGGGAGTAGCCAGCACAATCAGGTCACTGCCCTGGATGGCTTCCACTGGATCTTCCGTGCCCTGATCGATGGCGCGCATCGCGCGTGCCCGGTCCAGAACGTGCTGCCGGTCACACCCGATGATCTTGCAGCCAACGCCGGCCGCTTTGACGGCCAGGGCAAATGAGCCGCCGATCAGGCCCGTTCCGATGATGGTGATCTGCTTGAATGGCATTGTGAGAGACCAGTATATTATCGCTGATCAGCACTCACAGCAGATGCCACGACACGGCAATCCGCTCGGCATGACAACGGGAAGTATCCATAAGGGCGAGGCCGAACACGCTGCCGCAGCCCGTTGCAACAGGAGCCTTAAGGACTTGAGGTGATCGGATGCTCTCAGGCGGCTTGCGCGAAGCGCCAAAATTGAAGAGAGGCCGAACACGTGCCGAGCCCGATGTGCAGAAGCGTTCTTATCGCGACCACGGAATTCGCTCTCAAGCGGGTTGGAGCGCAGCGACAAAAATAATCGCGCCGTCGAGCCCGCTGCAACAGGAGCCTTATCACCGTAGCCACGAATCGACGCTCTCAAGCGGGTTGGAGCGGAGCGACAAAAATAAAGAGTATCCATAAGGGCTGCGGCCGAACACGCGCCGTCAGCCCGCTGCAACAGGAGCCTTATCACCGTAGCCACGAATCACGCTCTCAAGCGGGTTGGAGCGGAGCGACAAAATAAAGAGTTATCCATAAGGGCTGCGGCCGAACACGCGCCGTCAGCCCGCTGCAACAGGAGCCTTATCACCGTAGCCACGAATCACGCTCTCAAGCGGGTTGGAGCGGAGCGACAAAATGGTTAGACCGATTTCTTGTGGCTCTGTTCTTCAGCAGCCGCCACGATCTCATGCTTCTGAATGTTGCGCATCACTTCAATCACTCGCTCATAGACGTGGTGAATGTCCTCATCCGGTAGCGGACCATGGTTGGCCTTGCGTACATTTTCAAAAATCATTTTTTCGCGATGAGGCTCGTAGATCGGCATGCTCGTATTGCGCTTGAGCTTCCCGATTTCACGCGCGGCGTGGGCTCTCTCATTCAGCAGATCAACCATACGGCGGTCTAATTCATCGATCTTTTTGCGCCAGTCAACAATATCCCAATCCATGATGCAAGGCTCTTTCAAACCACAAAGTATTTACCGCATACACCTTACCTTATTAATATACACGACGGTTCACTTAACTATGTTAGCTACGGGAGTTTTGGCGTGGCTGCCGCAACCTTAACTGCGCAGAGCCGCGATCAGTTGCGCAACTGCCTCAGCTTCGCGCCCCTGGTTTTGTTCCACTGCCTGCACAATCGCACTGCCGACTGCGGCTGCGTCAGCGACTTTGCCTACTTCCTGAAAATGCTCTGCGGTCGATATCCCAAATCCCACAACGATCGGCAGCTTCGTATGCTTGCGTATACGCTTCACCAGATCGCCGGCCTCGCCGGCAAGCTGCTTCTGTTGTCCGGTAACACCCGTGCGCGAAACGGCATAAATAAATCCACTGCACGCCTGGGCAATCTTCTTCAGGCGCGCGTCCGGGCTGGTTGGCGCCGCCAGAAAAATGGTATCCAGCTTGTGCTCCGCCATGACGCGACGATATTCGTCCGCCTCTTCAATGGTCAGGTCAGTGATGAGCGCTCCATCCACGCCTGCTCGCACACACTCTTCCGCAAAGCGCCTGGTCCCCAGGCGAAGCACCGGGTTGAGATAAGTAAAGATGATCATCCCCGCTTCACTTTGTTTGCGAATCTCGGCAGCCATATGCAGAACGTCCATAAGTGACGTCCCATGCTGCAACGCCCTCTCACTCGCCCGCTGAATGACTGGTCCGTCGGCCACAGGATCACTGAATGGAACGCCGAGTTCAATTACATCGGCGCCGGCGCGGATCGCCGCCAATATGATCGCTTTGGTCGTCGCCAGGTCCGGGTCGCCGCACGTGACATAAGCAACCAGTCCAGGTTTGTGAGCGAAATGAATACGGCTGGTCGATTTTCCCTTACTCTGCGTCATTACTTTCTCCGTCTTCATTTCTCGATCAAGCTATCTTGCATATCTAACCAATCTGAAGATTTTCTCGCAGAATCCCTATGTCTTTATCGCCACGGCCGGAGACGTTTACCATCAGCACATCTGACTTCTTCATCTTCGGCGCGCGTTTGATGCACTCCGCTATGGCGTGGGAAGACTCCAGCGCCGGAATAATGCCTTCTGTCCTCGCCAGCCTGACGCAGGCTTCGAGCGCTTCCGCATCAGAAGCCGCCACATACTCTGCGCGACCAGAATCGGCGAGCGCGGCGTGTTCCGGCCCGATCGACGGATAATCCAGGCCCGCCGATACCGAATGTGTGGCAGCAATCTGCCCCGCCGCATCCTGCAGCACGTAAGAATACGTTCCTTGCAGAACGCCGGCAGCACCACCGCGGAATCGGGCTGCATGATCGCCGAGCTTGTCGCCGCGTCCACCGGCTTCCACGCCCACCAGCTTCACCTTTTTGTCCCTGATAAACTCGTGGAAGATTCCAATCGCATTCGATCCGCCTCCGACACAAGCAATAATCTGCGTCGGCAACTTGCCTTCCAGCTTGAGAATCTGCGCACGCGCTTCGCGGCCGATGACGGAATGGAAATCGCGAACCATGGTGGGATACGGATGAGCACCCAGCACGCTGCCCAGCATGTAATGCGTGGTGCGAACATTGGTGACCCAGTCGCGCATGGCTTCATTGATGGCATCTTTCAATGTCTTTGAGCCGGACTCCACGCCGCGGACGTCTGCACCCAGCAGCCGCATGCGAAACACGTTCGGCTCCTGGCGGCGCATGTCTTCCACGCCCATGTACACCACGCACTCAAAACCGAACAAAGCGCAGACCGTGGCCGTGGCCACGCCGTGCTGCCCGGCGCCTGTCTCGGCGATGATCCTGTTCTTGCGCATGCGCTGTGCCAGCAACGCCTGGCCAATGCAGTTGTTGATCTTGTGCGCGCCGGTATGCAGCAGGTCTTCCCGCTTCAAATAGATTTTGGCGCCGCCCAGCTCTTTGGTCAGTCTCTGGGCATAGAACAGCGAAGTTGGCCGTCCGGCATATTCTTTCAACAGCCGCGCGAATTCCGCCTGAAACTTCTTGTCCTTGCGCGCTTTGGCGTATTGCGCTTCCAGCTCTTCCAGCGCCGCCATTAGAGTTTCCGGAACATATCTGCCGCCATACACGCCGAACCTTCCAGCCTGTGGCCTGGTCTTCAATGCCGCGCTACCCATTTTTGTTCTCCGCTTTTCGTACCGAGTCCACAAAGGCCTTCAGCTTTTGCGGATCTTTTTTCCCCGCCTGCAACTCAACGCCAGAAACCACGTCCACGCCCCAGGGCGAAAATGTTCTGATGGCGTCACCAACATTTTCCGGCGTGAGCCCGCCCGCCACAATGATCTGCGCATCGCCGGCGCCGGCTAACTGTTTCGCTGTGTCTTTTGCAGCAGCCCAGGCAAAAGTCTTGCCGCTTCCAGCTCCGGAATCAAGCAATACACAATCCGGCGGGCGTACTGCACTCATCACACTTTCGAGTTCATGGCGAAAATTGTCTTTGACCAGAACTGTCCTGATCACGCGGAAATCTTTATGACTGCCGCGTTTCTCCGCGAGCCGGGCCACATCGCCGCTCGACTCGCTGGCCATGCAACTGTACGCCGGTGAGTCCCGCCGCTTCCACAATGGACAATATATTCTCTACTCGTTCATCCATGAAGACGCCAATCTTCTCTATTCCGCCCGGCAGTTGTTTCGTAATCGCGCTGACCTGAGTCGCCGTCACCTGGCGCTTGCTGGTAGCAAAGATAAAGCCAAGGGCATCCGCTCCCGCCGCAATCGATGCCATGGCATCAGCGAGAGACGTGGTACCGCAAAACTTGATCCAGGTGCGCATAAAGTGACTGTCAGAAAAAAAGATGTTTGTGGCTTACTGGACTGTGCCACGCCAATGGGGGGAAGAAGACGCTGAGGGTGAATACCAGCCGGCATCATGCAGCAACTGCTGGAGTTGTTGCCCCGGGTCTTCAGCGCGCATGAGCGCTTCACCAATCAGAAATGCATGGTAGCCGGCCGTGTGCAGTTCGCGGATGTCAGAACCCTTATCAATGCCGCTTTCGGCGATGCGCAAAACATGATTGGGAATGCTCTCAGCCATCTCGATCAGAGTGTCCAGACTGACATGGAAGGTCTTGAGGTCACGGCTGTTCACGCCGATCACGTCTGCGCCGCCTTCCAGCGCGCGCTTCAACTCTTCCATATTATGTACTTCACACAACACGTCCAGGTCCATGGCCTCGGCACGATCCAGCAGGTTCCGGAAAGCAGCATCGTCCAGCGCCGCCAGGATCAGGAGTATCGCATCAGCGTTGTGGGCCCTTGATTCCAGTATCTGAAATTCATCCACGATGAAATCTTTGCGCAGGCACGGAAGTTCGGTTGCGGCTGAAGCTTCCAGCAAGTTGGTCAGCGATCCCTGAAAGAATTGTTCGTCCGTAAGTACGGAAAGGGCGGATGCGCCGTTTCGGGCCAGTTGGTTGGCGAGCAACCCAACGGGGAATGTTCCGCGTATAACGCCTCTTGAAGGCGATGCCTTTTTCAGCTCAGCGATAACAGCCGGCCCAAGCTGGGCCATGGCCTGAAGGCGTTTGCGAAATCCGCGTGGTTCGTGCGCTGCAGCCATCTGCTCCAGCACGCGCATATCGGCGGCGGCGCGGGAGCGTTCCACCCGTTCGCGGGTGGCGGCAAGGATCTCATCTAGTTTACTCATGAGGCTTGAGTGCTTAGACCATCCAGTATATGTGATCGCGCGGAAAAATCGAAACCTGAATCCGTTCTGATCAAAACGCAGGGGCCGCCTGGGGTTGCTTTCCCCAATCGAATGAGAGATGCGGAGCACAACCCGTGCCGGTTGCGCTTACCTCGATCGTCCCCGAGGTGCACCGTTGGTTGCTCAGGCGCAATGCCCTCTGTATAGTGGCCTTTCCACGCTCGACTACGAGGAGGCTCATGTTCACAAGCTTGTCCGGAAGCGCGAAGCTCATCTCCACCTTTCTTCTCTTCACAGTGTCGTCTCTTGCTGTCGCGCAAACAAATGCGGCGCAGGAATCGACTTCCGCTAAGAAGCCGTCCCATGAGGCATTGATGCATACGCTCTTCTCTGCTCACGGTTTCGGCGATGTTGCGATCTCTCCGGACGGCAAACGCGTCGCGTGGGTGGAGACCACAGCGGGAAAATCATCTTTGTTCGTCTCGTCCACCAGTCCCGGCGACAAGCCTCGTCGCGTCACTGCCGGCGCTTTGGGCGGACAACATTCGGAAGACACGCCGGCCTGGTCGCCTGACGGCCAGCGTCTTGCCTTCCTTTCAGACGCAGCAAAGCCCGGACAATCACAACTCTACGTCACGACCATGGGGGCGGGTCCAGCCCGCAAGTTGACCAGTGTTAAAGGATTGCTTGCCGCACCGGCGTGGTCGCCGGATGGAAAGCGTCTGGGCATTCTCTTTACGGAAAATGCGAACCGCGCCGCCGGACCGCTGGTGGCTGAAGCCGCGCAGACCGGTGTGATCAAAGATGCAGTAACCGAACAAAGGCTTGCGGTGGTCGATGCCGCCGGTGGCAAACTGAATCAGATTTCTCCGCCGGACATGTATGTGTACGAATTTGACTGGTCGCCTGACAGCACCCGCTTTGTCACCACCGCCGCACATGGCAACGGTGACAACAACTGGTATATCGCAGAGATCTACACAGTGAGCGCAAGCGGCGGCGACATGAAGTCGATTTACAAGCCGACGCTTCAGATTGCCAGCCCCGCCTGGTCGCCGGACGGTAGATCAGTTGCTTTTATCTCTGGACTAATGAGTGATGAACCGTCTGTTGGTGGTGACGTTTACGTTGTACCGGCCGAGGGCGGCGAAGCACGCAATATTACGCCGGAAATGAAAGCGTCAGCCAGCTGGCTCACGTGGACCGGGCCGCAAACAATCCTTTTTGGTGAGGACGTGGACGGCGAAAGCGGCGTGGCCACCCTGGATGTTAGCGCTGGAAAAATTGAAACCGTGTGGCACGGCCCGGAGCAGATCTCAGCCAACGGCTCAGGCTCGGTCGCAAAAGATGGAAAAATGTCCGCGGTTGTACGCCAGTCACTCAGCCAGCCACCAGAGGTCTGGGCTGGGCCGCTTGGACAGTGGAAACAAATTACCTCAGCGAATCGCGATCTAAAGCCCGTGTGGGGAGAAGTAAAGAGCCTGCATTGGTCCAATGATGGTTTCAACCTTCAAGGCTGGCTGCTCTATCCACAGAATTTTGATCCCAGCAAACATTACCCCATGGTTGTTTCTGTGCATGGCGGACCGGGAGCAATGTTGCATTCGTCGTGGCCGGGCCCGCACAGCTTCCCCGTGGCGCTCTCCGCTGCTGGATATTTCGTTTTCTTCCCCAATCCTCGCGGAAGTTTCGGCCAGGGTGAGGCCTTCACCCGCGCCAACGTAAAGGATTTTGGTTACGGCGACTTCCGCGACGTTATGACGGGCGTGGACCAGGTGCTCAAACAAGCGCCGGTCGATGAACACCGGCTGGGTATCACCGGGTGGAGCTATGGCGGTTACATGACCATGTGGGCCGTCACGCAGACGGACCGATTTGCGGCGGCCGTGGCCGGAGCCGGTCTGGCGAACTTTCAAAGCTACTATGGCCAGAACCAGATCGATCAGTGGATGATCCCCTTTTTCGGCGCGTCAGTCTATGACGATCCTCAGGTTTACGCGCGCAGCTCACCCATTACGTTCATCAAGAAAGCAAAGACGCCAACTCTTGTAGTGGTTGGTGACAGTGACGGCGAATGTCCAACGCCGCAATCTTACGAATTCTGGCATGCTCTGAAGACACTCAACGTTCCCACCGAACTCGTGGTCTATGAGCATGAAGGACACAGTTTCGCCGATCCTAAACACCAGCGCGACGTAATTGAACGCGTGATCGAGTGGTTTGATGGCCGGCTCAAATAGAACGATTTTCAAAGTGGAAAAAGCGCTGGCGACCGGCGCAAGCTGAGGAGTAGACCTAAGATCTCAGAACTAAGATCTCTTTGGTTTCCATTGATCCAGAAAGTCGATCACATCCTGTTCGGTCAGCAAATGTGCTTTCTCAAACTCGGTGCTGGAGGTCACGAGAGTGTTTTTCGCATCGATCACCGCCACTGAAGGCACGCCCTTGCCAAGATCGACGTGGTACTGTTTGGCCAGAGCCAGGTTCTTGTCATATTGCCCCACGTCAATATGGACCACCACGTAATTTCCTTGCAGCAGCGGCGCCACGCGGGGCTGGTGGAAAGCGCGGTCCAGTATGTGGCAGTCAATGCACCAGTTCGCACCAAAGACCAGCAGGACACGCTTATTCTGCTTCAGCGCTGCTGCTCTGGCTTCCTGAATTTCTTTGGGCGCATTCGCGCCTTCACGATAGAGTCTGGGGTTGATGGTTGCAGGACGCTCAAGTGGCGCGGGCTTCCACTGGCCTGACGCCGCTGACGCCAAACCGCATAACATAAACGCCATCACCAGCAACTTCATTCTACAAACCATACAACGATTTTAAATCCAACCGTCTACTTCGGCGAAACTACGCGTCCGTACTCTGACGCGCGAGATACCCGGTCAAAGTAGCTGTAGGTAAGCTCGGCAATCTTTCGAATGGCAGCCGATCCGTCTTTTTCATCTTTCAGGTACGTGGTCATCACGCAAAGAATATAGGGACGGCCTTTGATAAAGATGATTCCTGAATCATTGCGCACGGCTTCCAGTTCACCCGGCTTGTTCGCGGCGACCGCATCATCCGGCATCCCTTGCAACATGGAACTCTCTTTATGAGTGCCCAGGATTTTGATGAAATCAGCAGTCATCTCCCTATTCAGCAGCTTGCCGCTGTAGACGGCTTCCAGAAGCGTCATCATTTCTCGTGCAGTGGAAACATTTTCGCGTCCTTCCGCTGCGGCATTCAGGTCCATCATCTTTCGCCGCAGGTGAGTACTCTTCAGGCCCGCATTGACCAGCATCGCGTTGATATCATCCATGCCCAGGCGGCCTATGAGAACGTTGGTGGCGCTGTTATCACTCACCGCAACCATGATGGTTGCCAACTCGCGCAACGTCAGTCGTGTAACTCCCGGCGTCATTCCCAGCATGATGTCACTGCCTGACACCAGGTCTTCTTTGCGCACCACATAGTCATCCGTCAGCTTGACTTTGCCGTGTTGCGCCTGAAGAAAAAGATCGGCCAGAACGGCAATCTTGATTGAACTGGCCTGTGGCATGATCTCATCGCCGTGCAATAGAAATTCCTTGCCGGAGGTCAGGTCTTTAATTGCGACGACCAGTACTCCATCCAGGTTGGCATCGACCTTGGCAATGTTGTCCTGCAGCTTGCGCCAGAGAATTTCCTGCTTCTCTGCTTTGGGTTGGTCAGGACAGCATTGCGCTATGGCGGCCTGCCCTGCGGAAATCGTTAAAATCAAAATCAATGCGGCTTTGGCTTTAATCATTGGCGATGTGCAGTGTACATCATCGCGTTAAGCATCCGGCACGCCGGTGAACGCAGCCATCAGAACGCACGGCCGGGCGTATACTCGATGGCATGGCGAATGTCGAATCCCACGCTCCGGGCTCTTTCTGCTGGATTGAATTGGGTACCACAGACCAGCAAGCTGCAAAAACTTTCTATGCAAAACTGTTCGGCTGGAATGTAAATGAGTTCCCCATGGGACCTGGCGAAACCTATTCGGTCTTCCAGTTAAACGGGCGTGACACGGGCGGCGGCTATACTTTGCGCAAGGACCAGCGCGACCAGGGAGTTTCGCCCCACTGGATGCTTTTCATTGCCGTGCAAGATGCAGAGGCCACGGTCGCCAAGGTCACCAAAGCCGGCGGCAAGGCGGTGATGCCGGCAACGGACGTAATGGAACTAGGCCGCATGGCGGTTTTGCAGGATCCCACAGGAGCCGTATTTTCCATCTGGCAAGCCAAACAGCATAACGGCATCGGCGTCAAAGGCGACGGCACGCTCTGCTGGGCTGACCTGAACACATCAGATCCCTCTCGCGCGGCAAAGTTTTACTCTGAAGTTTTTGGATGGCAGGTTACCAAGGGCGAAAACGACCCGTCTGGCTACCTCCATATTAAGAACGGTGAACATTTCATCGGCGGCATGCCGACGCCAGAAATGTCTGGAGCAAACACTCCGCCACACTGGATGTTGTATTTTCACGTGGCCGACGTCTCCGCAACCGTTAAGCAGGCTTCCGCAGCGAACGCCAGGGTTATGATGCCATCAACGGATATTCCCAACGTGGGAACCATGGCTGTGGTTGCCGATCCGCAGGGAGCAGTGTTTGCGTTGTTCAAGTCAGCGCGCGGATAAATGGCAGATCAGCCGTATAGGTTCTTGTATGAGCAGCTTGTTCCCCGTCCGCTCGAAGAGGTTTTTGAATTTTTCGCACGCGCGGAAAACCTTGAGACGCTTACGCCGGAATGGCTGAACTTCAAAATCGACAGCATTAATCCTGAGCCGGTGCGGAAAGGGACGTTGATCAACTACAAGCTGCGTCTCCGCGGATTGCCTTTGCGCTGGACCAGTGAAATTATTCGGCTAAGCAGAGTTCTGCAATAGCGCCTTAGTACCTCTTGCTTTACAATCCCTTGGCAACTGCATCTTACCTTTTTTTGATGTCACTTCGATGAGTTCTCATCCTAAAGGCTTTTTTGTCCGCAATTTCGGACTGCGCGGCATCGCCATTTTGGAGGCCCTGAAGGGCCTGGCGGCGCTGGCGATCGCTATTTGGGTGCTTACCCTGTTGCACAAGGATATGGTCCGCGTGGCGGAGCACATGCTGGAGGCCCTGCACATCGGCCTGGACCGCCACTTCGCTCAGCGCATTCTCCGGGCCGCCGGACACATCACGGACAAGAACCTGTGGATGTTCATCAGTGTGATCGTCGTCTATACCTCGGTCCGATTCACTGAGGCTGTGGGCTTGTGGCTGGAAAAGGAATGGGCTGAATGGTTCGCCCTTCTTTCCGGCGCACTGTACATGCCATACGAAATCTTTGAGCTGCTCCGCCACGCCACTGCTTTGAAGTGGGGAATCTTCGGGACAAATGTCATTATCGTCGTTTACATGGCATGGCTGCTGAATGACTCACGCAAGCGCAAGAATCTCGCTGCCCAGCGGGTCGAGTTGTCAGACTAGGCTTAACGGCCGTCGCGATGACGATGGTGTCGGACAGCCGTCATCAATGCTACTTCGTCTGATACACCGTTTTGCCGCCAACTACCGTGCGCAACACTTTCGTTTTGAGAATTTCCTGCGGCGCAACTTTGGTGATGTCTCGATCCAGTACCACCATGTCAGCCACCATACCGGGTTTCAACACGCCCTTGGAATTTTCGGCAAATTCGGCGTAGGCAGCGCCAGTGGTATAAGCTGCAATCGCCTGATGGATATCGATCTTCTGTTCCGGGAAGTATTCTTTGGTGCCGGCTTCATTTTTGCGCGTTACGGCACAGTAGATGCCGCGAAAGGGAGTGATGGGTTCCACAGGATAATCAGTCCCGAAAGCCAGAACTACCCCGTCATCCAGAAACTCCTTCCACGCATATGAATGGCGTGCCCGTTCGGCGCCGATGTGTGACACGGCCCAATTCATGTCCGTCAGCAGATGGTTCGGCTGCATGGAGGCGATCACACCCAGATCTTTGAACTTCTTGTAATCTTCCGGCGCCACGACCTGTGCGTGCTCAATGCGAAAACGAAAATCGCGCTTGCCGCTCTGCTGCTCAGCCAGAGCAAATGCGTTGAGCGCCATGCGTGCTCCGCGATCGCCAATGGCATGAAAGCCCATCTGGAAGCCGGCTTTCGCCCGCTCCACCGCCAGTTGATTGAGCTTGTCCTGTTCATAGCGAGGAATGCCGGCGTTCTTCGGGATCATCATCGAACGGAGCCAGCATGGCAGCGGTGCGCGAGCCCAGCGAGCCATCCATAAAGCCCTTGAGCATGGTGGTGTGCAGCATGGGATCGCCGGCAGGATGGTGGTCGCGCGCAGCTATCAGCTTTTCCAGTGGCGCATCAAAAGGCAGCCATTCAGCGATCCGCAGGGTCAGCTTGCCTTCTTTTTCCAATTGCTCATAGGTCAGGAAATCTTCCCAGTCGGAGTTGTCCTGGGCAGACGTGATGCCATGTTGAGCGGCGTCCTGCAGGGCCAGTTCAGCAGCCTTTCTGCGTAGCGCCATTGTAGGCGCCGGAATCTTTTCACCAACCAGTCCCATCGCGGTTTCGCGCAGAATGCCTGTGGGCTCGCCTTTTTCGTCTTTATCAATCTTTCCGCCGTGCGGATCCGCGGAACTGGAAGTGATGCCGGCTGCTTTCAGCGCTGCGCTATTGGCGATGGCAATATGCCCGTCCACGCGATTGAAGATTGCCGGATGATCGCCGGTGACAGCATCAATGTCGGCCCGCGTGGGGGTCTCCTGCACTGCCCACAAAGTATGGTCCCAGCCGCGACCAGTGATCCACTCACCTGGCGCTGCCGTCTTCACCCGCGCGGCAATGCGCTCTTTCATGTCTGCCAGGGATTTCGCACCGACAAGGTCAACGTTCAGCTTTTCAAAGCCGCCGGAGCCAAGATGAACATGCGCGTCATTGAAGCCGGGCATGGCAAAATGGCCGCCGAGATCGATGACTTGAGTCTTCGAGCCCTTGAGCTTCTGAATGTCCCCGGTGGACCCGGCCGCCACGATTTTGCCACCAGTAACGGCAATGGCCTGAACGCGCGGCTGGCCTGCCGTTGCGCCCGTGTAGATATCACCGTTGATAAAAATAATGTCCGCGGTGGATGGCTGTTGTGCATCTGCAACACTTGTCATTGAAATTCCTGATAACAGCACAAAAGTGAACAGCACAAGAACAACGAAAGATTTCATTCATCAACTCCGGTCAGTGCCAGCAGCGTAAGCAGGATTCTTTTCAGGCCCAAATCACGATTCGTACAGTCAAACCATTCCCGCAGCGTGTGCGCGCCGCCGCCATCGCCCCCGGAACCAATCGTGGTTGCTTCCCGCCCCAGCGCCAGGGGCACGTTGGCGTCCGTGGACGCAAGCCGCGGAATCGACTTGATGCGGAGATGAGCATCTACCGCGCGAATTACTTTTACCATGCGCGAGTCTTCTGACAAGCCGGCCGCAGGCCTGTCACCAATGGTCTCAATGGTAAATCGTACCTTGGCTTCGCCTGCCCGATGAGCCAACGCCACCTCGCTCCACGCTTCATTGATGCACTCGTGCAGCCTGGCTTCAAGTCGCTGCAATTCCTCTTTGGAAGCGGAGCGCAGGTCCACACGCGCGGTAGCCGATTCGGGAATCGAATTCACTGAGGTGCCGCCCTGAATTACGCCGACGTTGTACGTGGTGCGCGGGCTTTGCGGAACTTCTCCTTCACTGAAGCGTGCCAGCGCACGCGCCAGCAGGAGAATTGGATTGGGAATCCCAAAGTCGCTCCAGGAATGTCCGCCGGGACCGCGAAAGGTCACTTCGAATCGCCGGCTGCCCAGAGCCTGCGTGACATATGTGTCCGTTCCCGCGCCATCAATTACGAGCAGCGATTGCAGAGTCTCTTTCCATGGCGGCGAAGCAAAAAGGTGGCGCATGCCGCGCAGGTTGCCCTCGCCCTCTTCACCTACGTTCCCAATGAACACCACGTTGGATGACAACCGCAGGTCAGAGCGTTTAAGCGCCGAAGCCAAAGCCAATATCGCCACCACGCCGGCGGCGTTGTCACTGATTCCCGGACCAAACAGGCGGTTCCCTTCTTCACGCGTTTCCAAACGCGTGCCCATGGGGAAAACCGTATCCAGGTGGGCGCTCATCCCCAGGACCGGGAGAGCTGACGGAGGTTGCAGATAGCCAGACACGTTGCCCAGTTCGTCCACGCGTACCTGGTCAAGTCCCAGGGCGGTAAATCTTTCCGCCAGCCACTGGCTGCGCGCCGCTTCACCAAAGGGAGGCGCAGGTATCTCGGTGATTTCACGCTGCCAGCGCCGAAATTCCAATTCCTGGTTATGAAGGTAGAGGAACGCCGAATGAACAGCTCGCATTTCCGCAAGTCGCGATACCTCTTTTTGCGGAAGGGTTGCAGAATTTTCGGCTGACCGGCTAGGCATGGTTGGAGTCAATACTATACCTGACCGAACCTGCTCATTTTGCCCAGCCGGCAAACGCGGTCCTGGAAAGACGGAATTAAAAGGCGGCCCGATGCACAGGCCGCTTTCTGCATGATCAAGTATTTAGTTGTTGGGTGAAGGCGAAGGCGAAGGCGCCGGCGAAGACGTAGAGGTAGGAGTCGTCGAGTTATCGCCCTTGGACTTCTTATGTTTCTTTTTGCTCTTCTTGGTCGTGGTGGTGGTCTGTGTGGTGCTCTGGTCCGTCGTGGTTGCCTGCGGGGTTGAGCTGCTGCTCTGGCCCGCTGTGCTGCTTGAGCTCTGTCCAGCCGAGCCGCTGCCGGACTGTGCCACTGCCAACGCGCCGCCCAGAGTCAGCGCGCAGATTGTCATGAGGATCTTCTTCATTGCATTCTCCTTGATTAAAGATAAATAGACGGGTGTGTACCCTTAAAGCTGTAAACAATGAATTGATGCAAGAGTTTCGGAGAAAGCAGAGCAGCGCAAAAAAAACAAAGCGGCCAAGCTAGGCCGCTTCGGAAAAAAATTCCACCCTGGTCTTATTTGGGAGTTGCAGTTGTGGTGCTGGGAGTGCTCTTCTTGGCCGCCTTCTTGGTGGCTTTCTTTCCGTGGGAGTGTTTGTGCTTGGTGGTTGTAGTGGTTGTGGTTGTCTTGGTGGTGTCTCCGCCCTGGCTGGCCTGAGCAAAGGCAAGGCTCGCGCCCAGCAACATGGTGCATACAACTGTAAACAGCTTCTTCATCGCAGTCTCCTTATTGAGGAATATCAAATTATTGAGGGATATCGTGTTAGCAGATGCCCCGATTAATAAATGAAACCCTTAGAGCGCATGATAGTTGCGAATGTCCGAGGCGCAACCCCGGCGCAAACCTTAGTCCTCACCTAAACCTTCGCTGAAGTGTCACTACAAAATGCAAGTATCTCGTCTTCCGTCAGGCAGCGGTCTGAGGCTTTGGCTGATTGGAAGATGCGATCGACCAACTCGTCACTTGGAGCGATTCCTTTACGCTCCAGCCAGAAGATCACATTCGATTTTCCGCTCATCGGGCCGATTTCAATGACCTGTTCCAGCCCGAAGTAGTGAGAGGGTACACCCGAATAAACAGAGTTGGCTAGTTCCCGATCGCCTTTCTTAAATGCTTTTATCACTGCCGCGGCATGTACTCCCGTCGCTGTACGAAAGGCATCTTCGCCCAGTACCGGATAGTTCCGCGGAATCGGAACGCTTGTGGCGTTCGACACGACGGAACAATATTCCTTCAAACTGGTGAGGTCCTGTTGCTCCCATGGCGGCACGCCCATCAACTTCAAATTAACCAGCATCTGGTCCATCTGAGTGTTGCCGACCCGCTCCCCGATGCCGAGCGCGGTGGCATGAACGCAATCAGCGCCTGCGGCCAGGGCAGCCAGAGAATTGGCGACACCAAGTCCGCGATCAGAATGCCCATGCCAGTCCAGGCGGATTTTCTCTCCCGAGGGCTTAACCACGTGGTCAATCACAAAGCGAATCAGAGCATGAACGCCGGCCGGCGTGGAATGGCCGACCGTATCACACACAACGATCGCGGTCGCGCCGCAGTTAATGGCCGTCGAGTAGAGGCGCTTCACGGTTTCAGGGTCACAGCGCGATGTGTCCTCTGTGACGTACATAACTTCCATATCCAGTGAGCGCGCATACTTTACGGCCTTCTCGGTGGTGGTGAGAAGAAAGTCGTCAGTCCAGTTTTCGGTGTAACGGCGAATGGGGCTCGATCCCAGAAAGCACGCGACTTCAATGGCGATGCCTGCACGCTGCGAAATTTCCGCAATGGGGCGAATATCATTCTCATGGGTGCGCGCAGCACAGTTAGGCTTGATTTTCATGCGGCTGTTGGCGATCTCACGCGCCAGCCGTTCCACATCCGCCACGGCGCGCGGTCCAGCGCCTGGCAGCCCGATGTCGAGCATATTTATGCCCAGTTGCTCCATCAGATGAAGGATCCGAATCTTGTCTTCAATGGCCGGATCTTTTACCGACGGCGACTGAAGGCCATCACGCAGAGATTCGTCATTCAGCAGTACGGCATGGTCCGGTTGAAACTGCTCGCCTGAAACGGAATTCCAGTCGTAGATGAGGTGAGAATGTTTGAGCGCCACTTTTTAAACTCCAAAGCGTCTTTCCTTACATTTTACTTTAGAGCGGCTTGCGTTTAAGGAACGATTGCGTGCTTTTCAGGGCTCCTGACACCTTTTTCGTTAAGCGCCCAGCGAAAAGCAGATTAATAAACCCACCCATCTGCTGGCGGAAACCCGGGCCGTATCCGTACCACCAGAGCTTTTTCATTCGCGGCAGGCGATCAGAATCCACATACTTGGGCCAGACCATCTCTTCCAGGCCAAAACTTCCATGTGTACGGCCGATGCCACTGGCCTTTACTCCTCCGTGTGGCGCTTCACTGATACCGAAGCAGGCGATCACGTCATTCACCATCACCGTACCTGCATGGATGCGGCTGGCGATCATTTCGCCACGCGAACGGTTCCTGGTCCACACGCTGGCAGCCAGTCCAAACTCGGAGTCATTTGCCATGGCGACGGCCTGGTTTTCATCGTGAAAACTGCAAACCGGAAGCACCGGGCCAAACGTCTCTTCGCGCATGACGTTCATTGAGTGGGTCACATCCGCAAGGACCGTAGGCGCAAAGAAGCATGGACCAAGTTGCGAGACAGCTTTGCCGCCCGCCAGCAATCGCGCGCCCTGCGCAACAGCATCCTCCACGTGATTCTGCACAGTACGTAGCTGGCGTTCATGAATCATGGGGCCGATATCCGTGGCCGGATCACTGCCATCGCCTTGCTTCAACTTCGCCGTTTTCGTTAGCACACGCCTGCAGGAACTGTTCATAGATTGAATGATGCACGTAGCAACGTTCCACTGACAGGCAGGTCTGCCCGGAATTCATGAAGGCGCCCCATACGGCCGCGCTGGAAGCAACGTCCACATCAGCGTCTTCCAGCACAATCATGGGATCTTTGCCGCCGAGTTCCAGCACCACCGGCAGCAACCTGGCCGCGGCGGCCACAGCCACCTTCTTGCCGGTCGCCACGCTTCCGGTAAAGATCAGCTTGTCGATGTTCGACTCGAGCAATGCGCCGCCCGCTGCGCCTTCGCCGGTAACCACCTGTAACAAATCCGCATCGAGTCCCGCCTGGCGAAGAAGACGTTGCAGTTCCAAAGAAGAAAACGGCGTGAACTCTGAAGGCTTGAGCACCACGGCGTTACCCGTGATCAGCGCTGTGAGCGTCTGGACTGAAGGCAGACTGAATGGATAGTTCCACGGGCTGATGATGCCGATCACGCCGTAAGGCTCGCGCAAAAGAGTTCCCTGTTTGAGCTTCATGATGGGATTGGCATGCGGCACCCGCTCCGGAAGCAGAAATTCCGGAGCATGATCGACGAGAAATTTGATTCCGTCCAGGACTACCAGCACCTCGGTGGAGAGAGCTTCTGCCACGGGCTTGCCGGCTTCGCGGGTGATGACTTCGGCTACTACATCCTGCTGTTCGCACAAGAGCGTTTGAAAACGTCGTAAGACTGCCACTCGTTCCGAAATGGGCGTGGCCGCCCAGCGCTGCTGCGCGATATGTGCACGCGCCACGGCCTGGGCAATCTCTTGTGCAGTCGCCACCGGGACTGAGCCAATCATCTGTTGCGTGGCCGGATTGGCCACGGCAATCTCACTGGTCGGACACGGCAACGCTGCACTGGAGACAGGGTTCATAGTCGCTCAATATTCTACGCTTACCAGAAATAATCCATGCGGCGGGGCAGTGGCGGCAGCGGCGGAGCGGTCACGCGCTGCCAGAATCTTTCGCTATGTCCACTGCAACTGGCCCGCGCTTGCCTGCCAGAAGGAACGTCCCGACCATGTTTCGCACCATGTGATGCAAAAAGCCGCTGCCCCTGACTTCATAAATAAGTTCCGGCCCCTGGCGGCTCCATTGCGATGAAAATATCGTCCGTATATTCGCGGGCGCAACGGTTTCACCATGGAATTCCGAATCGTTTGTACCTGCAAGAGCATCTTTACGCTCAGGATCAACCGCGGCAAATGACGTGAAATCATGCGTGCCAACCACCCGCGCGGCAGCCTCGCTCATGTGATCTTCGTTCAGCGGGTAGGGATGGTGGTACACGTAACGGGCAAGAAACGGCGGGCAGATTTCGTCGCGATAAATTCGATAACGGTAGGTTTTCGCCCTGGCCGCTTTGCGCGCGTGAAAGTCGGGCGATACCTCTTCCACGGAAAGGACACGAATGCTTTTCGGCATTACGTCATTCAAGGCTTTGCGTAGATTGTCCGACGGAATCGGCGACTCGATGCTGACCGTGGCAACCTGGGCCAGCGCATGCACTCCGGCGTCAGTGCGACCTGAACCCTGTGGCAGCGTCTTTTCGCCGGTCAAGTGTTCGATTGCGGACAGTAAAGTACCTTGAATGGTCGCGAGGCCCGGTTGAACCTGCCATCCTGCAAAATCCTGGCCGTCATACGCCAAAATGATTTTCAAATTACGTGCCATGGAGTTTGGAAATACACTTTTTAACGCGCGCTGATGTTCCTGAGCCGATATACTAACGGGTTTCCGCCACAAACGAACTGTTTCATCGTCTGGAACTTCAGTGGGGGCTTGTACGTATTTCAGGGTGACGGAAAACAGGATTTCCAGTCTCTATACATTACTCGAACCACAATTGCTCGTTGGGAGAATAAGAATGTCCGTGGCTTTTATCCGTAGTGGCTTCGCCAAGAAGCTGGTAGCACTGGTCTGCCTTTTTACATTGACCGCGGCGGCGCAGCAGACAAACACCTCATTGTCGATTCAGCCGTCGCCGGAGCAGGGCTCAACCCCGAACGCGCAAAAGACCGCCGGGGAGCCGACGGGCGCCCATGAACCGAATTACAACCTGCCCCACCCGACAGGCGAAGACTTTTCCCGCCCGGTTAAGCTGCTTCCCAACCCATTCGCTCGTTATGCGCCACGGCATGTACCAGCGCCCGCATTCACCAATGCGCCCAAAATCGAGCAGCTCATCCAGAACGGCAAACTGATGCTTTCGATGAATGATGCGGTTGCCATCGCGCTGGCGGATAACCTTGATATTGCCATCGCGCGTTACAACCTGCCCATCGCCGATACTGACATCCTCCGCACCAAGGCTGGCGGCACTCCCCTGGGAGTCAATTCGGGCGTGGTTGCAAACACACCCGGTGCCGGCACTGGCGGCATCGGCTCAGGCGTGACTGGAGCGGGCGCTGGCGGAACCACAGCCGGCGCTGGCGGCGCTGGCACAGGCCAGGGAGGTATCGTTGGATCCACCAGCGGCGCCGGTCCGCTGCCTGATAATTTTGATCCGGTCCTGAGCGGAACGTTACAGATTGAGCATGCTCTTTTCCTCCAAAACGTCACTGTTCTGACAGGCGGCGTTGCGGTAGCCAGCCAGAACACTACGCCCGGGAACTTTACCTATTCTCAAGGCTTCTCGCCCGGAACGGCGCTTTACGATCAGTTACGACAATAGTCGCGTTGCCAGTAACAGCCTCAATTGGCAGCCTGAATCCAACTCTCAATGGGAGTTTTCGCGCCAGCGTGCGCCAACATCTGCTCCAGGGATTTGGTCCTTCGCTCAACACTCGACTCATCCGGCAGGCAAAGAACAGCAAGAAGATCACGGAAGAAGGCTTTCGCCAGCAGGTGATCTTCACCGTCAGCCAGATTGAAGGAATTTACTGGGACCTGGTCAATGCCTATGAAGACATGAAGGTGAAGGAGAGATCGCTTGGTCTGGCACAGAAGACCTTGTCAGACAACCAGAAACAGGTGCAGATCGGAACCCTGGCGCCGCTGGACGTGGTGCGCGCCCAGAGCACGGTGGCAAGCGCGGAACAGGACCTGATCATCTCCCGAACCAATCTGCAACTAGAGCAGTTGACGATAAAGAATGCGCTCACCCGCAGCCTTCCTAACGGCTCGCCCTTGCTGACAGCGGAAGTCATTCCTACAGATACCGTGCAGATTCCTGCTCAGGAAAACCTGCCGCCTGTCGAGGAGTTGATCAAGATGGCCATGGAGAACAGGCCGGATTATCGCCAGCTCAAAATAAACCTGCAAAACAGTCAGATTAACATTCAGGGCGCCAACAATGGCTTACGACCAACGGTGGATTTCGTTGGCGTTTTACGGAGCGTCGAGTCTGGCGGGCCCGCCGAATCCTTTAAGTGGCAGCACCGCTGCTCGGATCAGGCTTTGGCGATTCATTCACCAATCTCTTTAACTCCACCGCACCTGACAAAGGACTTGCCATGAACATCCAGATCCCACTCGGGAACAGGTCAGCTCAAGCCACACAGGTTCGCTCCCAGCTTGAATTCCGGCAGTCCCAGTTGAACCTTAAGCAGCAGGAAAACCTGATCGCGATTAACGTCCGCAATGACGCATTTACGGTGGAACAGAACCGTGCTCGCGTCTCGGCAGCACAACAGGCTCGCGAATTGTCGGCACAAACACTGGATGCCGAGCAGAAAAAATACAACCTGGGCGCGTCAACCTACCTTGCTGTCCTGCAGGATGAACGAGATCTGGCCCAGGCGGAATCAAACCTGGTTTCCGCCATGACCAACTATGCCAAGTCCCGTGTTCAGCTTGATAAGGACACGGCCCAGACATTGGATCGCAACAACATCAAGATCGACGAAGCGGTTACCGGAAGCGTTCAGACTCTGCCAACCATCCCAGGAACTGTCCAGAACAAAACTGCCATCCAGGAGCTGACAGCGCCACCGAAGCCACCGCCGACGCAGCAGCCACCGAAGTAGACAGGCTCCCAACTAGTTTGTACTAACCCGGCTGATCATTCGGCCGGGTTTTTTATTCAAACATTCGTCAAACTGCCACGCTTGTTTGGCTATCAGTCCACAATCAAGGTATCTACCTTAGCTTGCTTGAATTTCCAGCAACAACTCTGTTCATTCCCAATAAATTGGGATATATTAACGGCTCAAAATCCCCCTTTTGATCAATCAAGGAACTACATTTTGAGGTGAATTGAATGCGGCTGCTGCGCTTATTAGCGTTAGTGGGGTGTCTGGCGTCCCCATTGTTGTCTTATGGTCAAAAAGAAGATTGGCTGCCAGTTTCAGCGCAGGATCTCCAGGTGAAACAGGTTCCCGGCGATGCCGGCGCCTCTGCCATCCAGCTTTACTATGCGGATTATATTGACGACACTGACCAAAGTGAGTTCTTCTATCACCGCATTAAGATCCTGAATGACAAAGGTAATAAGAACGCTGATATAGAGATCGAGGTCCCTTTCCTCAGCTCGGTCGGCAGCTTGAAGGCGCGGACCATTCATCCCGACGGACAGATCATAGAATTTTCCGGCAAGCCATTTCAAAAAACATTGATCAAAGGCCGGGGAATCAAGATTATAGCCAAGACCTTCACCATGCCGGATGTAGTTCCCGGAAGCATTATCGAATACAAGTACAGGATCATCTGGCCGTTTGTCTTCACGGAAAATTCCTGGACCATACAACATGATCTTTACACGCTGAAAGAAGATTTCCGCATGAAGCCTTACCAGGGAATGCTGGAAGACTTCGGTAACGGTTTTCGTGTTTCGGCAACATATTCTCAAATGCCGAATGAACTGAAGCCAGTCCTGAAAAACGGTGTGTACGAAATGGAAGCACAAAACATTCGTGCCTTCGACAAAGAGGGCTACATGCCCCCGGAGGATGATTACAAGCCTCAGGTCCGTTTCTTCTATCTTCCCGAGGGAGCCAGCACCGTAGACAAGTTCTGGCAGGACACATCCCAGTCACTGAATAGCTCAGTGGAACACTTTATCGGAAACCGGAAAGAAGTGGCTGAGGCAGCCGCACAGGCTGTTGGAAATGAAACTGATCCCGAAAAGAAGCTACGCAAGCTGTACGAGAGAGCGCAGCAGATTCGAAACCTTACCTTCGAGCGCCAGCGCACTGAACAGGAGCAAAAGAAAGAAAGTATCAAGGAAAATCAAAATGCAGCGGACGTACTGGGGCGGGGGTACGGTACCCGCAATGACGTGACCAAAACATTTGTTTCCATGGCCAGGGCGTCCGGCTTCACAGCATCCGTGTTAGCCGTAAGTAATCGGCGAAATCGTTTTTTTCAACGTAACGTTCTGGCGAAACGCCAGCTTGATGCTGAACTGGCCCTGGTGAGCGTGAATGGAAAAGACGTTTATCTGGATCCTGGCACAAAGTTCTGTCCTTACGGGCTTGTGCGCTGGATGTATACCTCAACCATGGCCTTGAAACCCGATAAGAAAACAGCGATTTTCAGCCCGGTTCCGGTTTCTGCGCCGGCTCAGGCTCTGACGCGCCGAACCGGTGAATTCAGCCTGAGTGCTGAGGGAGACCTTACCGGTCAACTCATTGCTGAATATAACGGCCTTGAAGCGCTGGAGCTGAGACTTGATTCTCTGGACAGTGACGACGCGGGCCGTGCGAAGAGCCTGGAAGACTCGCTCAAGGAGTTACTGCCGAACGGAGCAAATGTGAAGCTGGTGGATGTGAAAGGCTGGGCTGGGACTGAGGAGCCGCTGGTTGCGACCTACAAGATAGAAGTTTCCAGCTTTGCCACTTTTGCCGGCAAACGGGCCCTGTTGCCGTCGTTTCTTTTTGACGTAAAACAGCTGGATGCATTCAAGCATGCGGAAAGAAAATACCCGGTTTATTTCACCTACCCTTTTGCTGAGATTGACGCGGTCAATATCACGCTGCCTCCCGGTTACAAAGTGGATAGCCTGCCGGCAAAAAGCAAAATAACACCGGCATTCGGGGGCTACCAGTCGATTGCCCAGCAGTCCGATGCAAAGCTGAACCTGCAAAGAATGCTGGTTGTCGGCGGAATCTTCTTCTCGCTCGATCATTATCCCGAACTCAAGGACTTCTTCAACAAAGTTCAGGCTGGTGATGAACAACAGGCGGTTTTATCCGGAGGGAATGTCAGTGCTGAAAAAAGCAACTAAGATCATCCTGGTAGTCGCGGCACTGGCTTGCCTTCCCACAAACTTGAGCGCCGGCGTGCCTGACTGGCTGCGTTCGCTCGCCCAGCAACCCACAAAGAAATATGCGGATGATGCCAATGCTGTGATGCTGCTGGATGAGAACGAGACCACCGTCAGGGACAAGGGCGATATTGTTGAATACCACAGAATCGCGTTCCGCATCCTTCGGCCTGACGGAAAGCACTATGCGGAATACGGCGTGCCTTTTGACAAGGAAACAAAACTCAACTACCTGCGCGGATGGAGCATCACGGCCAAAGGACAGGAGTATGAGGCCAAGGACAGAGACAATCTTGAAGTGAGCACCAGTACGTTTGAAATTTTCTCTGACCAAAAGGTAAAGATCATCCGGCTGCCTGGAGCCGAGGTTGGAACCATTGTCGGCTACGAATTCGAGCATAAGATACGTCCTTATCTATTCGAGGACTGGTGGGACTTCCAGCAGGCGATTCCAGTGGAAAAAAGCCGGTACACCTTGCATCTGCCTCCCTCATGGGAGTACCGCGCCGACTGGATCAACCATTCCGAGCAAAAGCCAGTCGAGACCGGCAACACATCTGTGTGGGAAGTCACCGACGTTCCCCGAATTGAAAAAGAGTTTCACAAGCTTCCCGATCGTGCTCTTGCCGGCAGGATGATTGTGACCTTTTACTCGGAAAAAGTTCGCAGCCAAACCTATCGCTCATGGGACGAACTTGCGGCATGGCATGCCCAACTAATAGCACCTTCTTTTGGATCCAGCCCGGCCATTCAGCAGAAAGTACAGGAACTGGCTCCGGCTACGGCACCAATGCTCGACCGAATCAAGGCACTTGCCCGCTTTGCCCAGCGTGATATTCGTTACGCGGCCATTGAGGTTGGGATCGGTGGTCTTCGTCCTCATCCCGCGGACGAGATCTTTGCCCATCGATATGGTGATTGCAAAGACAAAGCCACCCTTCTGAGCACGATGCTGACGCAGATCGGCGTCAAATCGTTCTACATGCCCATTAACGACGAGCGCGGGCTCTATACCGAGAAGACCCCGCCGAATCTCGGATTTAATCATGTAATCCTGGCGATACAGATGCCGGAAGGCAGCATGTCCAAACCCCTTCCCGCTACCATCAAGCATCCCAAGCTGGGACAGCTCCTGATCTTCGATCCTACGAATGAGTGGGTCCCTTTTGGTGAGTTGCCTTATTACGAGCAGGACAGCTACGCCCTGCTTGTGGCGGGCAATGGCGGAGAGCTGATCCATCTGCCCACCAGTGCTCCGGAATTGAACACGTTTCGTCGCGATGCCAAACTGAAACTTTTGTCCGATGGAACCCTGGAGGGCCAGATAAAGGAGACCATGTCGGGCTATCTCGCCATGATGGGACGGGCTTACCTGAAAGATGAGAGTGAAAACGACCGCAAGAAGATCATCGAGCATTTCATGGGCAACAACCTGGGGAATTTTCAGGTGGATGGCGTAGAAATGGAAAATGCCAGTGAAATCGAAAAAGACCTCGTCCTGCGATTTACATTCACGGCTAGCCACTACGCCAAGAATGCAGGACCGCTCCTGCTGGTCCGCCCTAGGGTTGTAGGAGAGATGGCCAGTGCCTTTGATGCCACCAAGCCGCGCCATTACGCGTATGAGTTTGAAGGGCCGTTCGTGCGTAGTGACTCGGTGGAAATCAGCCTGCCTGAAGGTTACAGCGTGGACGAATTCCCGAACGCCGCGAAGGGCGAATTTCCCTTCGCAGAATATAGAAGTAAAACGGAGCAAACCGGAAACGTTCTGAAATACAGCCGGGAATACAAGATGGAAGCCACATCAGTTCCCGCGGATAAAATCAATGATTTGCGCAAGCTCTTCTCCGAAATCATCACCGACGAAAAGAGCATGGCAATTCTGAAAAAGAAGTAACAGCGCGCCGCCTGCGGCTGCGGAAATCCTGGCTCCGATGAGGAAGGGCATCTCATGAAGAGGTGCCTGCAGCATTGCCTTGGATGTTCGACCATTTTCCACTCCTGAGAGAAGCGCACGCCTTTCGGTGACGGCCTGAGAGGGTTGCCCTCGTCGGTTATCATAGAATCTGGGACAAAGCATCTTTATGGCAGATCCAAGAAAAACCAAGCTCCAAAGTGACGTTGCGGAAACACCCATTGCGGACGTTTTTGAAGGCCGCCACCCCTCGCCCAGCGAGAAGCAATGGGCTGAGTCCACGCTGGCCCCGGCGCTGGAAAAGGGCCCGGAAAAGCCCATTGGCGCCTCGTCTGGCGTGAACCTGGACGAGAATGGTCAGGCGCGTTTTACCACCATCAGCGGCGAACCGATCCGCAGGCTTTATACCCAGGCCGATCTGCCGGAAGACTGGAATTACGAAAAATATCTGAATTACCCGGGCCAGGCGCCATTCACGCGCGGCATACACGCCAGCGGCTATCGCGGCCGGCTCTGGACCATGCGGCAGTTCTCCGGCTTTGCCTCGCCGGAAGAAACCAACGAACGCTACAAGTACCTGCTGGCCCAGGGCGGCGGCGGACTGTCAGTGGCCTTCGATCTGCCAACGCTCATGGGATATGACTCTGATCACGCAGCCAGCGAAGGTGAAGTGGGCAAGTGCGGCGTAGCCATTGACTCGCTTGAGGACATGGAGATTCTCTTCAACGGAATTGATCTGGAGAAGACCACCGTATCCATGACCATCAATTCCCCGGCGTCCGTGCTGTGGGCAATGTATCTGGTGGTGGCGGAGAAACAGGGCGCGGACTGGAAGAAGATTTCCGGAACGCTGCAAAATGACATTCTCAAAGAGTACATCGCACAGAAGGAATACATTTATCCGCCCGCGCCTTCCATGCGTCTGGTGATTGACACCTTTGAGTTCGGGTCCAAATTCACACCCAGGTTCAACACCATCTCCATCAGCGGATACCACATTCGCGAAGCCGGATCCACGGCGCTTACAGGAGTTGGCGTTCACCATCTATGACGGCGTGGAGTATGTGGAATGGGCGCGTCGCAGAGGCCTGGATGTAGACGACTTCGGTCCCCGGCTGAGCTTCTTCTTCAACTCCCATAACGATTTCTTTGAAGAGATTGCCAAATTCAGGGCGTCACGCAAGATCTGGTACCGCCTGATGACGGAACGCTTCGGCGCCAAACAACAGCGGTCGTCGCTCATGCGCTTCCATACACAGACGGCCGGCGTATCGCTCACCGCCCAGCAGCCTATGAACAATATTGCCCGCGTGGCAATACAGGCGCTGGCAGCAGTCCTGGGCGGCACACAATCTCTGCACACCGATTCTTTCGATGAAGCGCTGGCGCTTCCAACCGAACAGGCCGCACGCATCGCGCTGCGCACGCAACAGATCATCGCGTACGAATCGGGCGTACCGCAGACGGTCGATCCGCTGGGCGGGTCGTACTTCGTGGAAAAGATGACGCTGGACATGGAAAAAGGCGCCTTCGATTACTTCGACAAGCTGGACGCGATGGGCGGCATGGTCAAGGCAATTGAGATCGGCTTCCCGCAAAAGGAAATTGCAGAAGCCTCATACCAGTACCAGCGCGCCGTGGAAGCCAGAGAGAAAGTGATCGTCGGTTCCAACGAGTTCACCATTGAAGAAAAGCAGATGGAAACTCTTTACATCGACGAGACGGTTGGTGAACGTCAGACGGCGAAGCTGAAAGCCTTGCGCTCACGCCGCGACAACTCCGAAGTTACACAACGGCTGGACGCGCTGAAACGTGCCGCCGCGCAGGAGCCTGTGGTGACGAATGATGGCAACATCAGCCAGGCTAACACCATGCCCTACATCATCGACTGTGTGCGTGCCTACGCGACCGTAGGCGAGATCTGCCAGGCGTTGAAAGAAGTTTACGGGACATACGAGGAAGTAAGCATCACCTAAAGGATTGCTGGATCGCTGTCGCTCCAACATCGCGCGTCTCTGAATCGTCGTTGCAGCATTCGGCTCCGATGCAGCGGGCTGACGCGTGCTTCGACCTCGCTGTCATCCTGAGCGAATGCGACGACGAAGTCGAAGGACCCCGAGGATGCGAATTGTGACGATGCTACTTCAGGGAGTTCTCTCGAGAGAAGCCGCACCTAGCCAACAGACGGCTTAAATCATTTTATAGACTGCGATAAATCACCCACTGTTCAGTTCCGGCGACTTTCGTCAGCCAACCTGACTCAGCGAGCAATTGCTCGTGCTCAATATAGCGATACGCGACATAAATGGGACGCGGATTTTCCAGAGCTGACTGTCGAAGGTTCGAAAGAACCGCGGCGAAGACCGGCTCCGGAAAAGGATTGAATAGATAGACCACCAGCGGTTCCAGAGGAAACTGGAAATCGCGGGCGTCCATGCAGAGAGCTTCAATGGGTGGTCCTTCTGGACGCGCCTGCCGGGCCGTCTCAATGTTCGCCAGGCAAGCCTGATGCAGTTCCGGAATGAGCTCTACACCTATGATCCTGCGAAAGGGATACTCGGCCGCCAGCAGCAGAGCTCTTCCCTTGCCTGATCCCATGTCGATGAAGGTGAATTCCTCAAAGGGAATCTTGACCTGCGGCGCGGCCAGCGCCTGCATGATTTCGGTGAAAAGCCATGGATCGCTGGCATAGTAAGGGCTTCCGGCCAGCGTGGCTATCCATTGGGTCTTGAAGCTGACGTTGGCGCGGGTGGTATTTACGGAGTGCTCCAGATCGTAGTCAAGATCGCCGTACCGCGCCCGGCGATAGGAAGGTGTGAGCTCAATCATGGCCCGCCAGAAGCTGGAAATTAGTTCACGCAAGGTGCGCCAGCTTCCGTAGTGGCGTCTTCCTTCCCGCCAGAAACGGCCAAGCGAGCGGCTGAATTTGAAATCGCCGACATGAGAGCGTGTGCTGGTGCTCGAAGCTGATTTAGAATCGGCTTCGTTAAAATCAGCATCTCTAGAATCTAAACCCATGAAAAAAGCTCTCGACCATCTTAAAAGCGCGGACGTTCTGCTGGCATCCATTATCGAACGGGTTGGGCCGTGCAACATGACCTACCGTGAGCCGACCTTTGAGGCTCTGGCCCGCGCTATTGTCTACCAGCAACTGAGCACCAAGGCTGCCTCAACCATCCTGGGGCGTTTTCAAACGGCGGCGGGCGGTGTCCTGAGCCCGGAGAGCATACAGCAACTCAGCGTGGCGGAAATGCGACAGGCTGGGCTATCCAAACAGAAAATCGGTTACATTCGCGACCTGGCCGAACACGCCCTCAGCGGCAAGGTGGATTTTGCAAAGCTGCCGGACATGAGTGACGAAGAAGTCATCATCGCGTTGACGGATATCAAAGGCATTGGCGTGTGGACGGCGCACATGTTCCTGATGTTTGCCTTAAGACGTCCTAACATCTTGCCGGTCGGCGATCTGGGCGTACGCATGGCGATCAAGCAAATCTACAAGAAGCGCAAGATTCCCCTGGCCAGGGACATTGAAAAGATCGCGAAGAATTGGCATCCGTACTGCAGCGTGGCGTCATGGTATCTATGGCGCAGCCTGGAATTAAAAGACGTAGTGGCCGCAAAGAAAGCGGTTAAGAAGAAACGGGCTGTGACAAAAAAGTAATCGCCAAAAAACCCGGGCAGCGAAGGCGTAACCCAAAGTGAAACGCGGCTATTCCTGAGAAACGTTAACCGATTCACGGAGATCACGCTGGATTTTCCTGAAGAATGGTAGAATCTCAGGTCGATGTCTAACGATCGTAAAATCCGTGTTTTGGTGGCCAAACCTGGTCTGGATGGCCATGACCGCGGCGCCAAGGTGATTGCACGCGCCCTTCGCGATGCCGGAATGGAAGTCATCTACACCGGCCTGCGCCAGACTCCGGAGATGATCGTGAATTCCGCCTTGCAGGAAGACGTGGACGTGATTGGCCTTTCTATCCTGTCTGGCGCGCATAACGCGATTGTTCCCCGCGTGAATGATCTGTTAAAGAACAACAAGATGGATGACGTGCTTCTGCTGATCGGGGGCATCATTCCTGAACAGGATTTCGAGCTCATGAAAAAATCCGGCGTAACAGGGATCTTCAATCCCGGTACGCCAATGGACACAATTGTGGAATTCATCCGCAAGAACGTACGCCCCCGCGGAGTCGTCGCCTAGGCTTCTTCAACTGTCGCTTCGCTCCAAAAACCGCTTTGAGTGTATCGTGCGTGGTTGCCTTGACCAGGCGCCCGTTGCTGCGGCCTCGTCGCGCGTGGACGGCGCGAGGCCTCATGCATAGTTCCTCGACGCATAGGCCAGACATGAGATTTCTACGCGTTTCATTTCCTGCGGAGATTACTTCTTTTCCATCTGCTCCAGCGCGGCGGCAGCCTGATCTACAGCCGCAGCATAGTCATTCAGAGCTTTGCTTACGCGTTCAATTTCTTTCTCCGCTTCCGTGTAATGCTTCTCTTCGATCCCTTCACGCACGCCAGGTAAAGTCTTGGAGCCATAGCCGGTATAGAAGCCTGGAGCGTAAATCAGGTGCCGGTACCACGGGCGGCGCGGCAGTCCATCAGGATTGATGAGCTTGCGTTCGGCCAGCATCAAGTTGTTATTGAGAGATTGCAATCCCTGTGGTGTCACGTCAGCTTTGCTGAATGCTTTTGCGGCTTTCATGTACCGCTCAGCGCTGCGATCCAGCGCGATCTGCGCGTTATCCAGCGGTGCAAAGTTGATAAAAGGCGGAACGTCTTCCTTTTTCGGAGCAACCGTTGGCCGTCGCGGATCGGAGATTGCCGTGTACATGCCATCGTCCAGATCCTGATTGCGATTGCGAACCTCTTCCTGTTTATTCTTCAGCAGCGTCTTCAACTCATCTGAGTAGCGATGGATGGTGTCGGCAAAATCTGAGAAGTCATAGGGCAGAACGTCAGCGTCGGCAAAGCGCATGACCATGGTGCCTACGGTTTGTGAAAGCGCGCGACCGTAAACGAAATCCTTGTCAGAGAAATGCGTGTACCAGTAAAAATCGTCATAGATAGAGTGGTAGATACCGCCGTCGTCTTCACCGCCATACGCAACATTGAGAGAGGCGATGCCAAGATGGTCAATGAAAGCGGTGTAGTCACTGCCGGAGCCGAGTGGGCCGATGCGTAGATCGGCCCGGGACCGGGCATCTTTCTTTTCTTCGGCGCTGCCATTTACCAATCGCGCAGCCTGTCCGCGTTTCCACACGGAGATGTTCTTTTCCGGATCATTGATATCGCGGGCCACTCCGTTCACGAATTTCTCCAGTGAGTGCGAGCCCTCTACGCCAAGATAGCCTCGGCCGTTACCATCCGTATTGATGTAGATGGCCGCGTGCTTTTGCAGCTCTTCGGCATGGTATTCCGCCCATTCGGTGGAACCGAGGAGCATGGGCTCCTCACCGTCCCACGCGCAATAGATGATGGTGCGTTTGGGCTTCCATCCCTGTTTTAGAAGAATGCTGAGTGCGCGCGCCTCTTCCAGTAGAGCGACCTGGCCGGAGATGGGATCTTCCGCGCCGTTCACCCAGCCATCGTGGTGATTGCCGCGAACAATCCATTGGTCGGGCGATTCTGAGCCGGGAATTTTGAAGACAATGTCATACACCGGCTTGATGTCCCAGTTGAATTGGAGCTTGAGATGGACTTTGGCCGGGCCGGGACCAAGGTGATACGGAATGGGAAGGCCGCCACGAAAACTTTCCGGAGCCATGGGCCCGGTGAGCGCCGACAAAAGCGGTTTGGCATCTCCATACGAAATCGGCAGTACCGGGATTTTCGTGATGGTGGCTGCATCTTTGATTGCCAGCCGCTTTACGTCACCCTTGGCGCCCACGCCGGGAGTGAGCGGATCACCGGGATAGGTGGGCATATCCAGAACGCTGCCGCGCTGCACGCCATTTTCGTTACGCATGGGACCAGCGGGAAAAACGTCGTCCTGTGAGTAGCCGTCATCTTTGGGGTCGGAATAGATGATGCAGCCGATGGCTCCGTGTTCCGCGGCGACCTTCGGCTTGATGCCGCGCCATGAATTTCCATAACGCGCAATCACAATCGCGCCCTTCACCGAAACCCCGAGACGGTCCAGCTCTTCGTAATCTTTGGGCAGGCCATAGTTCACATAGACGAGAGGAGCGGTGACATCGCCATCAATGGAATAAGCGTTGTAGGTGGGAAGCTGCTCACTCTGCTGATTCGAGGTTGGATCGCCGGCGACCGGCGGCTCCTGCAACTTGGCCGTAAACTTTGTCGGCGCCACCAGCTCCAGCACGCGCTCTTTCGGCGTGGGAAAAAGCACGTCGAACGTTTCGATCTGGGCATCCAGGCCCCAGCTCTTGAACTGCGCCAGTATCCACTCAGCATTCTGCTTGTCATAAGGCGAGCCCACGTGATGAGGACGCGCGCTCAAACGCTGCATGTTGTCGCGCATGAGGGCCGGATCAGGGATGGCTTTGAACTTGTTCTCCCAGTCACGCTGGGCTCGCGAACTGGCAGCGGTAAAGCCGAACAGAACGTCATCATCGTTGGTGACAGGCGACGCGCCAGGTGCGGCGGACAGGACAAAAACAGCACAGAGCAGAAAAAGGGTAAATCTACGATGCATCAAGGCTCCTCAGCAGCAACAGGTAGCAGATTGTACAGGAGAGCGGCTGGATCCGCATGCATGCACGTTACTGCCGAGGAGCAGGACCTTTAGACGCGCGCAGAATCAGCGCGCCAGTTGGTCACGGATTTCTTGATATCTTTGCGGCTCAAGTTTTCCGCCAGCGCGCGCTGAACCAGCGCCGGCAGTTCAGTGTCACTGGCGAATCGCAGGCCGATCAACTGCGTATCGGAGAGCTCGCCGATGCGCAAACGGAGAGGCCCCTGCAAGACAGTTGCAAGCCTTATCCGCTCTTCCAGTCGAATGACGCGGTCCTGAACCTTGAGCGCATAACCGCGGGTTTTACCTGCAACCATAAAAGCCGCGATGGCGGTCACGATCCACCAGCCACTCGTCCACGTGGGAACTTTGAAGGTGTGAACAATCGCAATGATCACGTTGGCCAGGGCCACGGGAAGAATAAAAAAGTGGAAAGGCGGATCAAACCGGGTGTGATTTGAGAAATTCTGCGGCGACGCATCATTAGCCATAGAGACAATCCTCCTGCATACGTATGACGTTTGGCGAGGCTTTAAATTGTGTTGAGAAAGTGCGGCTCAAAAATTATCAGAGAATCCGCCAGATGCCAATGAGTTTAGAATGAAGCGCGGTACAGGGACAACGCATGCGTGAATATATTGGCGCCATCGACCAGGGCACTACCAGCACGCGATTCATTATCTTTGATCGCGCCGGACAGATCATGGCGTCCGCGCAGCGTGAGCATCGCCAGATTTATCCGCAGCCGGGATGGGTGGAGCACGATCCCATTGAAATCTGGCAGCGGACGCGCGAAGTGATGGATGATGCGATGCGGCAATCCGGCTTGTGCGCACAGGACCTGGCCGCCGTCGGCATCAGCAATCAGCGCGAAACCACCGTTCTGTGGGACGGCAAGACCGGCGAACCCGTGGCTAATGCGATCGTCTGGCAGGACACGCGGGTTGAATCTCAAGTGGCCAGGCTGGAGAAAGAAATTGGATCAGAGTTCTTTCGCAAGCGGACCGGCCTGCCGCTCTCCACCTACTTCAGCAGCCTGAAAATCGCGTGGTTACTGGAAAACATTTCTCGGGCCCGGTCAGCGAGCGCTGCAGGGTGATATTCTCTTTGGCAACATTGACGCATTTCTCGCCTGGCGCCTGACTGGCGGAAAAAGCGACGGAGTTAACGTCACTGACGTTACCAACGCTTCGCGCACACAGCTCATGAACCTCCAAACGCTTGAGTGGGACCAGGAGTTGCTATCCGCGTTCAACATTCCCTCGGACATTCTGCCGCGCATTGCGTCCAGCAGCGAAGTTTATGGCGAGATCAAGGATGGAGTACTGAAAGGCGTTCCGCTTGCCGGGATTCTTGGTGACCAGCAAGCCGCGCTTGTGGGCCAGACGTGCCTGGCCACGGGCGAAGCGAAGAATACGTATGGCACCGGCTGCTTCCTGCTGCTGAATACTGGTGAGAAGCCGGTTCCCTCCAGGCATGGACTGATCACGACCGTCGCGTACAAATTCGGCGATGCGAAAGCCGTTTATGCGCTGGAAGGAAGCATTGCCATCGCAGGCGCACTGGTGCAGTGGTTGCGCGACAATCTTGGCTTCTTCGCCACTAGCGCTGAGATTGAAACACTTGCCGCGTCAGTCAATGACAATGGTGGCGTCTATTTTGTCCCGGCATTTTCCGGACTTTACGCGCCGTACTGGAACACCAATGCGCGCGGAGTCATTGCCGGGCTCACGCAATATGCCAACAAGGGCCACATTGCCCGCGCCGTCCTGGAAGCGACCGCGTTCCAGACTCGAGACGTGGTTGA
Organism: Terriglobia bacterium; assembly: GCA_963755365.1. Lineage (GTDB taxonomy): Bacteria > Acidobacteriota > Terriglobia > Terriglobales > Acidobacteriaceae > Angelobacter. The sequence continues at coordinate 149,234 of CAVWJV010000003.1, forward strand.
AGCCATGGAAAAGGATGGCGGCATTTCCATGACCAGCCTGCGCGTGGATGGAGGCATGGTGGTCAATGAGCTTCTCATGCAGTTTCAGTCGGACATACTCAATCGCAAAATCCTGCGTCCCAGGGTAAATGAAACCACGGCGTTGGGTGCTGCCTATGCAGCCGGATTGGCGGTGGGATGGCTCCGCGATCTGAAGGACGTGAGAGATGCCTGGACGGCGGAGCGAACCTGGACGCCGACCATGGATTCTTCACTCCGCGAAGAAAGGTATCGGTTATGGAAGAGGGCCGTGGAGAGGGCCGTTGACTGGCTGTAAAACCTCACTTCATTTGACTCGATGCATCAACACCGAATTTGCAGGGCATTCCCGCAACGACCTGGCGCACGATTGTATTTTCAGGTCTTTGCTCATGCAAACTTCAACGCCAACCAGTTCCTGAGCATGGCATGAGATACGAAAGGCGTCCGCGGGGGCATGATTGCTTTGTGCAAAAGCCTGGTCCACATCTCTTGGCGCGAAAGAGTTGTCACTGGCAAGGTTCTTAAACTGATCAGGCGGCTGCACGGCTTTGAACGCCTGTTCAGCTTTAGAAAAGTATTCCTGGGCTGAGAGCCCGCTGCACGTTCCATGCTTTTCCCATTCGTGCTGGATCAATCCGCGGCTGGGATAATATTCCAGCATGTGCCGGACGGTATCACTGGCGACAGGGCTGGCAGGCTGACAACTCATGGGCGGCGGGCCTTCATTCGACTGCGGCCACAATCCGTGCAGGACAAACCCTTTGTGATTCCCTGCCCTGCATTCAGATGAATTGTCACCCGGATGTTCAGCACAGTAGTTAGGCGCCCATGAGAGTGACAGCAGATAGTAATCAAAGCTTCCCTGGGTTTGCGTGGTGGAGGCCTTGCGATGGCGGGGAAATACGCCGGTCATCAAACCCGCACACATCACTACCAGGAAAACAACCTTGCCTGCTTGACTCCTCATGCGCTTGCCTCTTCTTCTGTTTTTGAATCTTTCGAACTTTCAACGAGCATTGTAGATCTTGCGCCTTGAACCTGAACGTCTCATCCGACGGAGCGCGCTTCAGAATCCTGCGAGAGCAGGGCAGCTCACCTATGCGCTTATGCCCATGCCGTTACAAAATAAGGAACAGACCACCATCCCTCGGGAAGTGGAATCCTATTTTTTAACAAATCTTCGGGTCACTCTCAGATCCACTCCTCGGAGGAAGCTTGTGAAAATTCCATTCCTGCTTGGCCGGCTCGCATTCGGCGGATTCTTCATCTACAACGGCATTAATCACCTGAAGCAACGCAAGTTCCTGGCCCAGTATGCGCAGAGCAAAAACGTCCCGGCGGCAGAGGCGGTAGTGGCGGGTACCGGTGTGATGATGATCGCCGGCGGCGCCAGCGTAGTTCTCGGAATCAAGCCTGTGCTGGGAGCTGCAGCCATCGTGACGTTCCTGGCCGGCGTTTCTCCGGTGATTCACGATTTCTGGAACTCACAAGATCCGAATCAGCGCACGAATGACATGGTCAACTTCAGCAAGAACATGGCTTTGCTGGGCGCGGCTGTGGCATTGATGGGGGTTGAAGAACCATGGCCTGCAAGCGTGCCCATTGCCCGACCAGAGAAGTACAGCAGCTACACGGAAGATATCGCGGCCTAGGGGTTTCGGAAAACCCATACCCCAATGTGACCAGTGGATTCAGTCGATGGATCGGAGAGAATTCGTCCGGGCCGCGGTAATCACCGGAATAGCGGCATCAATAGGCGGAAGAATGAGCGCTCAGAAGAATCATCCGCAAACTTCATCACAACAGGGGTCTGACCAACATGTTCAAGATCAACGGGGTTCGCAAGGTATGATTTACCGCACGCTGGGCAAGACGGGCGAGAAAGTTTCTGCCATTGGCCTGGGCGGATTCCATATCGGACAGCCCAGGCTCTCGGATGAAGAGAGTGTGCGTCTCGTCAGGGCTGCAATCGATGGTGGGATTACATTCATGGATAATTCCTGGGACTACAACCAGGGCAATAGCGAAGTTCGTATGGGCAAAGCGCTGAAAGACGGATATCGTCAAAAAGTGTTTCTCATGACCAAGCTGGACGGGCGCACAAAACAGGAAGCTGCCAGACAGATTGACGAGTCATTGAAGAGACTGCAAACCGACCACGTGGACCTGATTCAGCATCACGAGATCATTCGCTTCGACGATCCTGACAGGATCTTCGCAGAAGACGGCGCGATGGAAGCCACCCTCGAGGCGAAGAAAGCCGGCAAGGTCCGTTACATTGGATTCACTGGACACAAAGATCCGCACATACATCTCTACATGCTCGAGGTGGCGGCTCGAAACAACTTTCATTTCGACACCGTTCAGATGCCGTTGAACCTAATGGACGCCCACTTCCGCAGCTTCGGAAAAATGGTTCTGCCCAGGTTAGTGGAGCAACAGATCGGTGTGCTGGGCATGAAGTCCATGGGCGATAAGATCATCCTGAAAAGCGGAGCAGTGCAAGCCACGGAGTGTCTGCGTTACGCGCTCAGTTTGCCGACGTCAGTGGTGATCACGGGAATCGACAGCCAGCAGGTCCTGCAGCAGGCCTTCGACGTAGCCCGAAACTTCAAGCCGATGAGTAATGAGGAGACATCCACGCTTCTGGCGAAAACAGAAAAGCTGGCGGCAAAAGGCGAGTTCGAACTATTTAAGACTTCGGCTCACTTTGATTCCACAGCGCATCATCCGGAATGGCTGGGCGGCCAGAGCCCGTCAGTAGACAAGCTTGCCGGACCGCCGGGATAGCTGGTGTAAACTCTGGAACTTCCAACCGAGTGGAGCATCTAACGAATATGTCCAACACACAAACGGCTGTTTTCGGCGGCGGATGTTTCTGGTGTATCGAGGCGGTTTTTGACCAACTTGAGGGCGTTGAGTCAGTGGAGTCCGGCTATATGGGCGGTAAGAATCCCAATCCTACTTACCAGCAGGTTTGCGGCGGCGATACCGGCCACGTGGAAGTGGTGCGTGTGACGTTTGACCCGCAACAGATCGGCTTCAATGATCTGCTTGACGTCTTTTTCACCGTGCACGATCCCACCACACTCAATCGCCAGGGTAATGACATGGGCACTCAATATCGTTCGGTCATCTTCTATACAAGCGACGAACAAAAGCACCAGGCCGAACAGGCCATTGAGAATTTGAATGTTTCACGGGCTTATTCATCTCCGGTGGTAACGGCCGTGGAACCAGCGAAAGACTTCTTCGTCGCCGAAAAATATCATCAGGAATACTACGCGAACAACTCTTCGCAGCCTTATTGTCAATTCGTGATCTCGCCCAAGATGAAGAAGTTCCAGCAGAAATACGGGGCGAAGATGAAGATGAAGGCATGAGCAGCCGCCTTAATACGACTAAGGCGAAGCTTTGAAGGTTAGTAGTTGCACCCCAGCTCGAATACATACCAGCAACTTTCTGCATCACAGTTAGTGCGTCCACACTGTCTACACTTTTCGTCAACGGAGATAGATAGAAGATGAAACGGTTACTTACGATTGCATTTGCATTTCTGGTAATGTGCTCGATCAGTGCCTTTGCGCAGACGAGCGATGCAGCCCAGACAGACAACAACGCTGCCAAAACCGACAAGAAAGTCGCCAAAGCGGAGAAGAGCGAAGCCAAAGCTGCAGCCAAGGGCAAAGATATGAGCCTGACCGGCTGGGTGAAGAACGATGGCGGCAAGACCACATTCGTCAATGACAAAGACAAACAAAGCTGGGAGATTTCCAACCCTGACGCCGTGAAAGGCCACGATGGCCACCACGTGACTGTGAAAGCCAAGCTCAATGAAACTGATCACTCAATGACAGTGGACAGTCTCAAGATGATGAGCAAGAGCAAACAGACGGGCGAAGAACAGAAGTCTGAGAAGAAGGACTAACTTTCAATTTCCAATCCATGAAGACGGAGGCATATGCTTCCGTCTTTTTTTGTTTCCACCTCCGGCCTTTGCTATTCCCTTTCCGGTGCGCTAAGGTGGGATTGTGGCGCAACTCCCCCGTGACGACAACAAACTGGTGCAGATTGTGGACTCTGCTCTGGCGGAAGCGGCCCGCAAGAGCGGACCATGGCTGGTTTGCCGTCCGGGATGCACGCAGTGTTGTGTTGGACCGTTTTCCATCTCGCCACTGGATGCTGCCCGTCTGCAAAAAGGTTTGCAAGAGCTCTGTGCATCTGACCCCGCACGGGCCGAACGAGTCCGGCAACGTACGCGCGAATCCATTGCCCGGCTAGCGCCCGATTTCCCCGGTGATCCCACTACGGGCCTGCTCTTCGATGACGTGGATTCGGAATCAGCCTTCGCCGAATTTGCCGATAACGAAGTGTGCCCCGTGCTTGATCCTGAATCCGGCACTTGCGATCTTTATGCCTGGCGACCTATGACATGCCGCACCTTTGGACCACCGGTACGCTCAGGCTCCGAAGACGGACTGGCTGTTTGCGAGCTTTGCTATCACGGCGCCAGCGATGCGGAGATTGCATCATGCGAGATGGTTCCCGATCCGGAGGACCTGGAAGAGAAGCTGTTGCGGCAAATGGCCAGGCGCGACGGGGTCACGGGCGATACAATCGTGGCGTTTTGTTTGAAGGATCAGTAGCGGGGGATTATGCCTGCTCCGCTACGTCTCTAGCTTGGTTTTTACAGGTAAATGTTGGTCGGGAAAGCGCAACGTCCCTCCGTTCTACTCGCGCGCTGAAGAAAGCGCGCGTTCGCTCACGAACGTCGGCATGACGTTCTTTCTTGATGACGTTGCTCCTTGATGTTAATGCCAATCTTTAGAACACCCTTATGTCTGCCGGCCCGCCTGCATTCGTCGCCTGAAGCTATCGTGCAAATAAAAATCTCATCTGCATACATCTGAAATCTACTCGCCTCCGTAATACCAGCGTGGAGGTAGTAAAAATGTTTCGTATGTTCCCCCGCTGGGCGGCCGTAATTACGGTCTTTGCGCTCGCATTCATTTCCGCTGCACACGCGCAGACAATCAACGTGAACCAGACCGAAGGTTTTGGCAAAGACAAGCTGCTGGTCTTTACCTACGGCCAGAATTTTTCCTGTATCCATCAGCCATTTGACGACCTGGACAATAACGGCAAGGTGGCGGCCGTGGACCCGGATGAATTTCAGCGTCCACGTTGCCTCATTGGAGAACAGCCTAAGATTGGACCGACCGGTGATCCAATCAAGGAAGTAGAAAAGCTGTACGTGATTGCGCCATTCTTTGAAACCAACCCCAACGAGCCGGCATTCACACCTGACCTGGGCGCGGCACTCACGCAGTTGTTCGGATTCGTGCCAGACGCTTTTAAAAATCATCCCGGTGTGGCTGTTCAGTGCCCGGAACCCGGCGCACCAACCACGGCCCAGACCGGCGCTCCTGGAACCTGCACCATGCATACCAGCATGATTGATCTGGGTCCGCTTCTTGCGGAACTGGGAGCGGTTCCCAAAGGCACACCTGTAGTTACACCCACCATCAACCACAGTCACATCATTGACCAGCAGTTACATACTGGACCAATCTGGTGGCAAGTGGTGTCAGTGCTTATTACCGATCCCAGCCAGTGGCCGACCGCTGATGGCAAGCACGGCATTACTTCTCTGGATAAACTTCGTCGCGCACAATCACTGGGCCAGGCAAGCGGAGACGTCCCGACCAATTTCTTTCTGTTCTTTGGATCGGATGACAAGAACCACCAACACTAATTCAACCAGATGAGCCTGATTGGGAAGAGCAAAAAGCCCTGCCAGCATCGCAGCATGGCAGGGCCTTTGCAATTTTTGTATACATACTTGAGTTAAGATCAAGCTCCGGCAGAGACTTCCACGTCAGAGATTGTACCTTTGGGAACAATGTAGCGATGGGTGCGCGGGAATTTGCCGAACAGTCCAAGGGAGAAAAAGGCAGCGGCGAATGCCACGAAGGCGACCAGGCGAAGCTGGCCGAGGTGTGCGGGGGACAAATTCATAAAGCGGCCGAGCCGCCACATGGCCCATCCTGCAAGCTGCGTGGGAACCACGGTCCAAACGGCGATATAGAACCAGCCTTTTTCTTCGCCTTCACCACGGGTGGAGCGGCGCGCGCGTGGAGTGATATCCAGCACGGTCGCCAGAATAATGGCGCCGGCAAGAATGTAATACAGGCTGCTGTACAAAGTATCGATCTGATATTTTCCCGCGACCACGTTGATGACCAGTCCAATCAAATTGATGGTGAACGGCACCAGAAGGTCGATCCACGCAGACGTGTAGCAGATCACGCGATACCACAGGTTAGGCTTCTCTTCCCCGTAATGCGTGATGTAAGGACGCATCTCGCAACCAGGGAGTCGCGCCACATAACCTCGCCATGCGCAAATCAGTGTGACCGTGCCAAGCCATATCCAATGTCTGCGGTCAGGCCCGTGAGCATAGAGTGCGGCGGTAAGATGGCCGGGAAGAATCCAGAAAACCCATATCCAGAGAGGTACATGCAGCACACGGTAATAACCCTTGTTACGTTCACGCTCGACCACTTTTTTCATGCAGGGGATAGCTCCGCTAAGCATTGTAAATCGGGAGACCGAAATTGAGTCGCTTGCTATTCGCGTTAATTCGCGGCTAAATCCATTTGTAGCTGGAGCAAGCTATGTCTCTATGTCCGGAGCAACGCTGCCATCTCCACCACGGCGTCCACGACCAGTTCAGGCTGGTCCAAGATGGATCCAGTGCGCGCCTTTATCGGCGATGATGTGCTTGCCGTTCAGCGACTGAGCGGCAATCGCGGCATGCTCACGCAGGCGGTCCTGGAGACTGGTGAGCGCCGGAGAGCACGGTGACAGGAATATGAGCGGGGATATTTCGATCGATCATCTCGAAGGAACATCGAGGCAAAGATTGAATGTAATCCGCCATCGTCCAGAAAAATCGTGGTGTGCTCCAGCGCGCGCGGATGACTCGGATGACATCAGGTGGGAGCTTGGTGAGCTCGCGAAAGATGCGAACGACGGTCTCCGTGGCTTTAGAGCCAAACATCTTCAACACTCCGCGCGGAGTTGCGCGATTGCCACGTTGCAGCAGCCACAGGCAGGCACGGACTACACCAAAGGTGGCCAACACTCCGCCGGCACGGGAGAACCATATGCCACGGCGCAGCATCCATCGCTGGGCAGCGCGTGGGCGTGAGCCACTCTTCAGGCGTGAGAGGGTCGATGAGCACGATGCCGGCAATTTCATCGGGAAAACGAATGGCAGTATTCCCTGAGAATCAGTCCGGCAAAGGAGTGGCCGACCAGGATGTAAGGGCACGGAAGATTGAGAGCAATCACCGTTGCATGAAGGCTGTTGACGATATCAGTGAGCGAGCACGCCTTGCCGCGAGCAACGCTCCATCCAAAGCCGGCGCGATCATAACTGTAAGTGGCGCTGTGCTGAGCGAGTTCCGGCTGAAGCAGACTCCAGTTCAAGGTGGAAGCGGCAATGCCGGCTTCAAGAATGATGGCCGGCGACCCTTCGCCCATCTGGCGGACGTGCATGGTTCCGTTAGGGATGGGAACGAGGCGTCCGGGTGGTGGAAATTTGCGAGCGTCAATCCCTGCGCAGATTTTCTGCATAGCAGCCATGGCCCCCAGGGTGGCGGCAGCAGCGACAATATAAGAGATGAACGACATGATGCTTACTGCAATGAAATAACATCCTGCCCGCGCTACGCAATGAAGAAATTGCGCGGAAGGTGGTGCCGATAGAGACGTAGCAAGCTACGTCTCTACACTGGCATTCTCTCCGCGCAATCATTCTGCCGAAGCGGGATGTGAATATGAGAGCGCTTACTGGGGAGGCGCCTCTTTGCTCTGGTCATCCACTCCGTTTGTGGGCTGCGCCGGCAAGCGGTGGCGGCGTAAGCCATGTTGGCGGATTAATGAAGTCAAAGAACTCGGTCATGTCATCGGCGGCAGCGTCGCGTGCAGTGAGCGGCGGCAGATTGAATCGAGTCTCAATCAGCTTAAGAAGCGAGGTGGTTTCGCGGTTCACATGCGAGACAAAGTGCGGCTTGACCCATGGCGAGACCACGATCAGCGGCACACGGAATCCACTCTGCGTGAAATCTCCGGGCAAATTATTCGGTCCCAACTGCGGAGGAATGTTATCCGGGGCCGGTACGGTGAAAGGCGGCACATGATCGTACACTCCGCCGCCTTCGTCATAGGCCAGAATGAAGGCAGAATCATTCCATGCGGAGCTGGCCATCAACGCGTCGATGATCGACTTGACGTATGCGGCGCCCAACTGGATGTTAGCGTCCGGATGTTCGTCAAAATCCTGCGGCTGAGTCCCCGGCGGCGGGTTCGGGTCATCCCCGTTTTCAATGAAGATAAACTGCGGCAGGTCCTGGTCAGCCGTGGGACTGGCGAGCAAAGCGAACAGGTTCTTGATGGGCTCGGTTCGGGAACTGATGGCCGGATTGCTCCAGTCCGAAAACCCAGCAAGAAAGATTCCGGACGAGTAATAGTATTTCCAGTTCACTCCGGCATTTTGCAGACTGGAGAAAATGGTTGGACAAGTCCATGGGGCATGGCCGCCATCCGAGGGGAAAATGCGACCTTGTGACGTGGCGCAGAACAGGTATTGCCGGTTCGGAACGGTGTTGGCAAGCAGAGATGAATGGAACGAATCGCTGACGGCAAACTGGGTGGCCAATTCGTAGTAATAAGGCAGATCGGTCTGATCATAGAACCCGAGCGCACGCAGTCCGGAGTTATCAAAATTCTCGGCCACGGAGTGGCTTGTCAGGGCGAAGCGGTCCATTTTGAAGGTACCGTCGGCCTGCTTGTCGATGTCGAAATGGCTTTCATCCCAGCTGGGCGAAAGATTTTCAGTTCGAACTGTGACCTGATGGAACAGATGCCCGGTTCCTCCGCCAAACAGCGGGAGAATAATATTGGGATCGTAACCGGCGTTGATCTGGTAAGGGACGCCCAGGCGGCCGGTTGCGTATTGACCCAGTTTGCTGAAGTAGTTATCGAAACTGCGGTTCTCCTGCACCATCACGATGATGTGTTTCAGGGTCTGAAGATTACCGCCTCCACTGGAGACGCTGACCGTTGTGGCTGCGGTGGTGGCGTTGCCGGCCGCATCCGTGGCCGTGATGGTATAGGTGGTGTTCGCGGTTGGTGAAACTGGATGGGTTCCGGCCGGCAGGGCCACGGTGCCAATGCCATTATCGATGCTGAGCGTGGCCGCATTCGTGGAAGTCCAGCTCAAGGTGGATTGTCCGCCGGGCGCAATATTCGCCGGAGTGGCTTTGAGCGTGACTCCAAGCGCCGTGGAAACGGTGGCCGTGGCAGTGGCGGTGGCAGTGCCATTGGTTGCGGTGATGGTATAGGTTGTGGGCGTAGAAGGCGAGACAGTAACGTTGCCGGTGGCGCCGGTTACGGTGCCAACGCCCTGATCAATACTGAGCGAAGTGGCATTGGTGCTGGTCCAACTGAGAATCGCGCTTTGGCCGGCTGCAACTTTTGCCGGCGTTGCCGTAAGTGTGACGCCCAGCATACTTACGTTCGCTGTAGAGGTCGCCTTCTGGCCGCCAGCGCCGGTAGCAACCGCAGTGTAAGTGGTGGCAGCGCTGGGAACAATGGTTACTGAACCGGACAGAGCGAGAGCAGTCTGATCTTCCGTTAGAAGCGAGGGAGTGATGGTCACTGAGTTAGCGTTTGTGCTGCTCCATGAAATAGTGGTTGTCTGACCCTGCGCGATGATTGCCGGTTGCGCGCTGATAGTGATTGTGGCCGGCCCACCTGTCGTGGGCGTGGGGCTGGGGGACGGAGTCCCGCTACCTACACCGGCACAGCCGGTAGAAGCCAACAATGCAAAAAAAAGGAGGAATAAGAACAGGGCGCGCAGGGATTCAGATCTGGACATGGCCTCTCACACTTCTGGGAACATGCCGTGAGATGAAAAAGCAGCAGCACAGGTTGCTAGTAGCTGGTTGCTATGGCGAAGAGTTGGATCTTGTTTAACAAAACTTTATTGAACAGTATTAAGGGAGCGGCGAGTCAGTCGGGAAACGATATGATTCGGCGGATCGAGAGAGCTCTATCGCGACCCTGCCACCGCCGCCGATCCAGGCTTCGCGCCTTCATGTTCATCCACGATTCGCGCTAGTTTTTCCGCCGTGGACCATGAACTTACTCGGCTCCATCCGGATTTCTGGTTCCCGATGAGCAAAGCTGACTGATGCCGTTGCGGAATAGAGACATAAAGTCCCAGAGATTTCAGCAGCGTCTCAACATCGTCCTTCTTGCCGCTGACCAGGCTCCATCCAGTCTGGATATGGAACTTTTCACCCCAGGCTTTCATGCGCTCAGGCGTGTCATTTTCTGGATCGACGCTCACGGAAATGAAAACCACGTCGCGCCCCATTTTGCCTCCCAGAACTTTGGCCAACTGCGCGAGTTTCTCCTGCGTGATCGGGCAGAAGGAGGAGCAGTTCGTAAGAAAACTTGTAATGACTGCAACGCGGCCCTTGATCACATCAGAATTAAAGCGAACTCGCTGGCCGGATTGATTCACCAGCTCAACGTCAGGTACGGAAAGTTCAACAACCGTGGCGGGAGGATTGCTTTGTTGACTGAATGGCTGTTGTGCAAACATGCGTTGCGCAAAGCAAGGCAAGGCACACATCGCCAGGGCGAGTACCGGAAGTTTTGAAATTGTCATATGTCCGTCGTTTCAACTGCTCACTACATTGCGGACATAATCCCATAAGCTTTCAAACTCTGCCACGGTGAAAAGAGCGAAGAGACTGGCCGGCACAGGTGAAATACATTCTTTTGCAAACCGGCGCTGATCGTTTACGATCTCAGGCAAAGAAGAAGCCTGCCTTTTAGATTTGAAAGGCAGGCTCGCGAGATAAGTCACAGTTGTTCGGTGATGTTCGGCAATTTCTTGGCTTATTTAATAATCGCGGCTCCAGCGGTTGCGCAAACACCGTCATGGTCACTGGTATCGCCGGAGACGCCGACTGCGCCAATGATCTTTCCATCCGCAACCAGAGGAACTCCGCCTTCAACCGGTACAGCGCCTTCAAGAGCCAGCACGCGTAACCCGGCTCCTCCGCCTGCCAGCGCGTCCTGCAGGGCTTTGGTAGGCCGTTTATACAGCGCCGCTGAGCGTGCCTTGTTGACTGATACTTTGGCGCTGCCCAGTTGTGTGTTGTCCATCTTTTCGTAGTAGACAAGATCTCCGTTGGGGTCAACCACGGCAACGGCCATGGTCCATTTATTTTTCACGGCCTCAGCCAGCGCGGCGGCGGCAACTTTCTTTGCACTCTCCACGCTGATGGGCGGACCGTAAGGATTAGGAAGCATCTGTGACTCCGTTCCCAAGGCACAGAACGTGAACATCACAACGATCAAGGCCTTGATTGTGATTCGTAACATTGTAGCGTCCTCCCTCTTCATCTCACTGCATGACTGCAAATAAGAACAAGATGATTCCGGCAAGCCCGCGGAGGACGTGAGGCAATTGCCAATAAACAATCCGATGACGATGCCGCTGGAGTCTAAAGTCGCGCGATGCAAAGTGTCAAGAAAGCAGCGCCACAGCGATTTCGGGAAAGTTATGCCGAATACATCCTGACATTTACAATGCTTGGACTATGGAACCGATCTCGCACTTTTTTTATTCAGACCGACTGAAGTTGCAGTTCTGGGATTACGGGCACGAAGGTAAGCCGGCGCTGGTGCTGGTCCATGGCGGGCTGGACCATGCCCGCAACTGGGATTGGGTAGCGCGCAAATTATGCGAAGACTACCATGTTTACGCCCTGGATCTGCGCGGACACGGCAACAGCGCGTGGGCGCCCGGAGCCATGTATAGCGTGGCCGAGCATGTGCTTGATCTCTCCGCGCTGCTGGATATCATCAACGAATTTCCCATCCGGCTGATTGGGCATTCGCTGGGCGGCATTATCGTTCTGCACTACTCCGGCGTATATCCTGACCGCGTACAGAAAGCGGTTTCCATTGAAGGCATTGGGTTCCCGCCCAAACATCGCGTACAGGCGCCGGCCAGCGAGCGTCTGCGCAGGTGGATTGAGAACGTCCGTGATCTGGAGAAGCGTAAACAACACACCTATCCCAACCTGGATGCAGCCATGGCGAGAATGAAAGAGGCCAATCCCCAACTTTCCGACGAAGTTGCCCGCCACCTTACGCTTCACGGCACCAACTGGGACGCCGACGGCTCCCTGGTCTGGAAATTTGACAACTACGCGCGCGCCATTGCACCGCTGGGCCATCATCTGCAGGACGCTGCGGAGCTTTATGGGCAGATCAAGTCGCCCACTCTTTTATTCTGGGGACTGGAAAGCTTTGCACCGGTGCCCGAGGACGATGTCCGCGTAAAGGCCATCCCCAATTGCCGACTGGTAAGAATACCCGATGCCGGACACTGGCTGCACCATGATCAATTGGACCTCTTTCTGCGCGAAACCACTCAATTTTTGAAGCCGTGATCTATAGAATGCCCTCCGCTCTGGGCTGACGTATGGGACTCGCCTCACCGCAACGAAAGTGGTGCAAAATCAACCACTTACCATCTGTCTAGGTTACCTCCGGATTAGCCGATTTAATATTTCTCCAATGAAACTGTAATGCGGCGCTTGTAAAACACACTTAGCTACAAAAGGCTCCGCGTTTACGGTGAGGAAGTTTGAAATTACCTCCTGAATCGCGGTTGAACAGTTTTGGAGTCCTATTCCGGAGGAGTCCATCATGGAACAGAGCTATTTGGTAAGCGTAAGCGCACTCAAAGACGTACTCAAACCTCTCGCAACCGAAGACGCATGCTACCGCGTGATCAACGGCATGGATTTCGTGACCGTGGTCCACTATGGTCCCAGCGGGCTTCTTCGCCAGGTCGCATTTCCTGTGGCCTTCCGCATCCCTGAAGTCGACGACGACGAAGGCACGTTGCTCCTGATGGTGGCCACGGAACGCAGTCGCGTATGGGACGGTTTCTGGACGCCGGTGGAATCACGACTTGTCAGCGCTTCGACCAACGCTGTCGCATAACGCCCTTCGTGGCACTTAGCGCGCCGCACGGCCCTGCTATGTCACTGTACTGCTGCGGTCACTACACTGCTGGCCTCATGCTGAAGCCGAACGCCCGCGACGTTTTCCCGCGTAATAAGCACAGCTCGCCTTTAATGGGCATTGCTCACACTTTGGATTGGTACGCTTACACAGAGTCTGCCCATGTTGTTTCAGCAATAGAAACGCACGCATCCTGCTGTCAGCTTTCCTCGGCACCTGTGACTCAATCGCCTGCTGCGCTTCCCGGTAAGTCACGCCATAGTTCTCGCGCTCCTGCCCATGCAGAATCCTCACCAGCACGTGTGGACAGTTTGACGGTACGGCAGCCACGGCATCGATCCCCGCAAACAGGAGAATGCGATCGGCGCCGGGATCGGCAATGTTAGGAAATTTCTTAAGAACCTTGCGGGCGTCGGAAATCGGACCACTCAGCGCGCTGCGCAGATCTCCTCCGAATTCATCCTTTACGCGAGCAGCAATTTCCTTGAGCCGAAGGGCGCGCAGCTCCGGCACCATGCCGCCGGGTTTGAGCGCAGCCGCCAGTTTTGGCATTGGCATGGTCAGAAGCTTTTGAGGCTCTATTCCGGTGATGGCGGTCAGTGATTTCCAGCCGCGTTCACACGCGGCGTCACTGGCTGGATAACCGCAATGCCACCAGACGACAAACTCGTAAGGTTCGGTGGGCCAGGACGGCTCCAGGGCTCCGTAAAACTCTTCGAGTTGATCAAGCACTACCTTAAGTAGTGGACTTGCCTTACCCATGCGGCCAGATGCTATCGCGAACTATCGTCGTGCGCAAACAAATTGATCTCAGCCAACGCCCGTCGCCGCACACTCAGACTTTGTCCCTGCTTTTGGTCCAGGCTAATGGCCAAGTGCTAATGGCTAATAGCTAAGGCCTCGGCCATTCCCAAATGCTAACGGTGGCGCAAGACATCTTCTACAATTTGGGGTTGCATCTTATAGCAGCAAAGCAGTTGGCCCCTGCATACCTGACTTAAACCTTAAGGATCATTATGAGAGCGCGTAACCTTGGTGTCCGATCACTGGCCCTTGTTCTTACCCTGTTGATGGCCGTCCCGTTTGGAGGCCTGGCCCAGAGCTCAAACCCTGTTCTACCCGATCCCGGCCAGCCCGGTATGAACCGCCAGCAGCAGGAGCAGCTTGGACTTCAGGCCGCGGGCGAAGTCTATCAGCAAATGCCAGTGCTGCCGGATTCCAGCCCAGCCACGCGCTATGTTCAGGAACTCGGGAAGAAGCTGCAAACGGTGATCCCATCGGATCACTCGTGGCCTTACCAGTTTCACGTGGTGCCGGCCGCGGATATCAACGCCTTCGCTCTGCCTGGAGGTCCAATCTTTGTGAACCTTGGCACCATACAGGCCGCGGACAATGAAGCCGAACTCGCAGGCGTGCTGGCCCATGAAATGTCCCACGTCTATATGCAGCATTCGGCCAAACAGGCGCCCAAGGCCGCCGCTGCGCAAATATTTGCCGGACTGGCCGGCGCAGTTCTGGGCGGAAGTGCTGCCGGAAACCTGGCAAAGGTGGGAATCCAGTTTGGCGCCGGTACCATGCTGATGAAGTATTCGCGCAAGGATGAAGCGCAGGCCGATTCCGTGGGCGCCATCATCATGTACAAAGCCGGTTACAACCCCAAGGCGATGGCTGACTTTTTCACCAAGCTGGAACAGAAATATGGGAATGGTGGACCGCAGTTATTGAGCGATCACCCTAATCCGGGGAACCGCCAGGCGTCCATTCAAAATGAGATCGCACCGTGGCCTCCCAAGGAGTACGCCGGAAACACAAGTTCCTTCGCCAGCGTTAAACAATACGCATCGTCGCAGAAGACCTACACCGCGCAGGAAATTGATGCTGGAGCCAAACAAAAGATCTGGGCACAGCAGAACCAGAAAAATGGCGCCCTCGGGCCCTCGGCTCCTAACGCACCCAAAGGACAGAACAGCAGCAGCCCTGGCGAAGCGCAATCTCACGGGTGCCTTGACCAACATTTCATACAAAGAGGTCCAGCCCAGCGACAGATTCACACAGCTTCAGCAGTCGGGATTCAGCATCTCATACCCTGACAACTGGAAGGCCGGCGGCGATCAGAACTCTATCACCATCGCGCCACCGCAAGCGGTAGCTCAAAACGGCATCGCTTACGGTACCATCATTTCGTCCGCCAACGCTGATGCCAGCCAGCTTAATCAGGCAACAGAGCAACTGGTGCAACAGCTGCAAAAAGACAATGCAGGCATGAAGGTTTACTCGTCGCCGACGGGAATTCAGGTTAACGGTCAACAGGGCCGGTCCACGTATCTAACGGGCACTTCTCCCATTCAGCAGAACGGGCAACCAGTTCCTGAAAGAGACTGGCTGGTGACGCTTCCCGGTCCCAAAGGCGAACTGGTCTACCTGGTTTTTGTAGCGCCAGAGCAGGAATTTAACCAGCTTCGTCCTACCTTTCAGAAGATGCTGGAAAGCTTTCAGGTCAGGTAGCCGGTCTCGTATTACCCGCCTTTCTTGTCGCTCTCCTCGGAGCCTGCTTCGATCAGCCTTTTGGTCATCAGTACCAGGCCCAGGACCTGCGTCCACTCAGATACGATGTTGCCTGTCACCTGTCCCCATTTGCCCTGAGGGTTGGAGTGAGCAAACAGCACAACCCATCCTGCACCGGTGATGATGAGGAAGAGGCTGAGAGAATGCTCGCGAATAAACTCCACGACTTTGTTCGCGTCTTTGGGTCTGGGAGCACGCTTGCTTTCCGCTGAGTTCTTTTCGTAGAGGTGTTTGGTGGCCAGCACCATGAGCAAGACGCCGGACCAATCGGCAATGGCGTTGCCAAAGAATGACCCCCAGTGTCCCTGCTCATCACTGACGTGATAGAGAATGACCAGCGTCGTGACGATCCCGGCCACCATGAGAGACAGTCCATGTCGCTTGGAAAACTTGCGTTTCAGTCTGGCTCCGTTGTTCTTCTTGCTCTCCCCGTTTTTCATGCTCACCCCAGTGCTCGTTCTCTATCGATTGAAAAAGTATGATGCTGCCGGCACAGCTTAGATTGACTGCGCCCGTATAATTGCTGATTCGCTCCCCAAACGGTATTCATGAGGTTATTGATGATCACGTTCCTGATGATGAAGAGGACGCTCACCCGGCTATTGCTCGCGATTGTGGCGGTATGTTTGATCCAATCGCAATCCGTCACTGCCCATGCCCAGCAAAGCACACTTACTCCCAACCAGCAAATGGCACGTGACATCTTCAAGGAATTGATCGAGATCAACACCACGGACTCGCCTGCCGGCAACGTCACCACGGCGGCTGACGCCATGGCCGCACGCTTCCGCGCCGCAGGTTTTGCCAATGATGATATTCACGTTGCTGGTCCTCAACCCAACAAACACAACCTGGTGGTACGATTTCGCGGACGTGGTGGAAACGCAAAGCCGATTCTCCTCCTGGCCCACCTGGACGTAGTACAGGCCCTGAAACAGGACTGGTCCAATAATCTGGATCCATTCAAGTTCAATGAGATTGACGGCTTCTTTTATGGCCGCGGTACCAGTGACATCAAACAGGGTGACACGGAACTGATCGCGAACCTGATTCGTCTCAAAAAAGAAGGCTGGACGCCTTCCCGCGATTTTATTCTGGCGCTGACGGCGGACGAGGAAAGCGGTGAATCCAATGGCGTGCAGTGGCTGCTGAAAGAACACCGCGACTGGATTGATGCCGAGTACTCCATCAACACCGATGCCGGCGATTTTGAAATGCAAAAAGGCAAACGGCTGTTGCTGGGAGTGGAAACCAGCGAGAAGAACTACGTGGACTTTACTCTGGAGGCAAAGAGTTCCGGCGGACATAGCTCGCGTCCGGTGAAGGACAACGCCATTTATCGGCTCGCGGCTGCATTGCAGCGTCTGTCGCAATTTGATTTTCCCGCACAGCTCAATGAGACAACACGCAGCTTCTTCGCGCAAACTGCGCGACTTCAAGATGCGAAGGTGGCAGCGGACTTTACCGCAGTGGCTGGGAATACTCCAGACCAAGCGGCGGTATCCCGCCTCTCTCAGTCGGCTTACTACAACGCTCTTCTCCGCACTACCTGCGTGGCCACGTTGCTTCAGGGAGGCCATGCCCCGAACGCTTTGCCGCAGACAGCCCGTGCCAACGTGAATTGCCGCATGTTGCCCACGGATTCGATTGCCAATGTTCAAGCAACATTGAAAAAAGTTGTAGCGGATGACCAGGTCAGCGTAGTGGTTGCGAATGAGTCGGGCGCAGCGCCTCCTTCAGCCATCAACCCTGCCATCATGCGGAAGTTGGAATCTCTCAGCAGCAAGCTGTACGGGGGCATTCCAGTGGTTCCGATCATGGACACGGGAGCGAGCGACGGAAAACACCTGCGCCTTGCCGGCATTCCCACCTATGGCGTCCCCGGGGTCTTCGCCGATATTGATGACGTACGCGCACACGGCCGCGATGAGCGCATCGGCGTAAAGGAATTCTATGACGGCGTGGATTTCTACTATCTCTTCATCAAGAGTCTGGGCGGCGAGTAGTTAGTTGGTTGCGTGGCTACGCCGAACGTCTGGTCTGCAGCGGGACCCTTCTCTGCCGCTCATATTCCGCATGCAGAGTTTCGAACTCGCAGATGAGTTTTTCGTCGATGCCCAGGTTGGCACTGCGCATCGCGTCAAACGGATCAGTCAAATACCAGATCGCATTGACTGTGCAGCGTGCAGTCCACTCCTGCAGTCTGCCTTCGTATCTGGCAAATTCCCGCAAAATTCGCGACCCGCGCTCTGCCGCGCTTTCGAACGGCCTCTTTGCGGTCGTTTGCTGGATCGGAATTGAGGTGCTTTCTGCCATGTCAGGAATTAGCTTCACTGACTAAGACACGTGCACAGGTACTCTTGGAACAGAGAACAGCGTTATCTGACCTGCGGCCTTCCAGATTAAGGAGGGGTCATTTCTGCCATGGTACTTAACCAGGGCGAAAAAATGCTAAGCTATGCGCCAGAACATGGCCAACACAAACAGAGTCGCTATTATCGGCGCGGGATCGTCGGGCATCGCTGCCTGCAAAGTGCTCAAACAGCACGGAGTTCCTTTCGACTGCTTCGAGGCCGGCGATCGTGTCGGCGGTAACTGGGTTTATGGAAATTCCAACGGCATGTCCAGTGCTTACCAGTCACTGCATATCAATACGTCGCGTCCGAAGATGCAGTATTCAGACTTTCCCATGCCGGCGCACTATCCTGACTTTCCCCATCACGCGCAGATTGCCGAATATTTTGATCAGTACGCGGAGCATTTCGGCATCAAGCCACATATACGTTTCCGCACCAAAGTTAAGAGCGCCGAGCCTGTTGCCGGCGGCGGATGGGAACTTACCACCGATGACGGACGGCGTGAGCTCTACCGCGGACTGATCGTAGCCAACGGCCATCACTGGTCACGGCGCTGGCCAGATCCGCCGTTCCCCGGAGAATTCACCGGCCAGATCATGCATGCCCACGACTATCGCTCTCCTGATGATTTTGCCGGCAAGAATGTACTGGTGGTGGGATTTGGAAATTCCGCGGTTGATATCGCTGTTGAACTTTCGCGTGTGGCCCGCTCCAGCATGCTTTCCGTGCGGCGTGGATTTCACGTGATCCCCAAATTCATTCTCGGGCGGCCACTGGATCAATCCATTGTGCCAACGTGGTTTCCTTTCAGGCTCCAGCGCGCCATCCTGAAGTTCGTGCTTCGCCTGCAACAGGGTGACGTGACGCAATATGGTCTGCCCAGGCCGGACCACGAACTCCTGCATGCGCACCCGACGGTCAGCGCCGATCTGCTCACGCGGCTCTCTCACGGCGATATCAAGGTCAAACCGAACATCCAACAGCTTTCCGGCAATGAAATCATTTTCGCCGACGATTCCCGCGAGCCGGTTGATACCATTGTTTATTGCACTGGATACAAGGTTGATTTCCCCTTTTTCCGGCCGGACCTGATCTCCGCTCCGAACAACGATCTGCCACTCTTCTGCCGTGTGTTTCATCCCCAATTCAGTGATCTGTTTTTCATCGGCCTTTTACAACCGCTGGGCGCCATCATGCCGCTGGCTGAATTGCAGAGTGAATGGATAGCCGATTATCTGATCGGTGATTATGCCCTGCCTGCGGTTGCGGAAATGCAGCAAGCCATCAACAAAGATCGCGATGCCATGCGTAAGCGCTACGGGAACGCTCCTCGTCATACCATGCAGGTAGATTTCGCGCCTTACGTTTCGCTGGTCAGGAAAGAGCGCAGTCGCGGGTCGGCACGAGCTCGGAAATTACAAAGAGAGCGGCAACCTGAAATCGCTGCTGTGGCCAAAGGCCAGGCCGGAAGCTGAGTTCGCTCTGGGAAAGAATCCATCTTCTCTCTTACAATTCACTTGAATAATCAGCATCCAAGAGTTCTTGGGGGATTGCAATGCGTTGGACGCCCGGTGGGGATAGCAGTGATGTAGAAGATCGCCGCGATGACAGCAGCGGCGGCGGCTTTGGTGGCGGCGGATTCGGTGGCATACACATCGGCCTGGGCGGCATGCTCATCCTTCTTGTTCTGAGCCTGGTCTTTCACCGTAACTTCTTTGCTCTGTTGGGCGGCGGTGGCGGCGGCACTGGAACTGTAGTGTCGCGACCTGATCCCAATCGCGACGCGCAGGAGCAGCCTGAGGTCCAGTTCGTGACCTTTGTCTTGAATGACACGCAGAAAACCTGGCAGGAAATTCTGCCCGCGGAGGGCGTTCCATATCGCCATGCCAAGCTGGTCCTGTTCCGCAATGCTACATACTCAGGTTGCGGCCGTGCGCAGGCGGCCACGGGACCGTTCTATTGTCCGGTGGACGAAAAGGTCTACATCGATCTTGCCTTCTATGACGAGTTGAAACAGCGCTTCGGCGCTCCCGGACAATTCGCCCAGGCTTACGTGCTGGCCCACGAAATGGGACACCACGTACAAAAGCTGCTCGGCATCGAAGGCAAGGTTCACGCACTGGAAGAGCAGGAGCCCGGGTCAGCCAATGCTTTGTCAGTGAAGCTCGAGCTGCAAGCCGACTGCCTGGCCGGAGTGTGGGCACACTCCACTGAAGAAAGAAAGCTGCTGGAATCCGGTGACGTGGAGAGCGCTCTCGGTGCCGCCTCCGCCGTGGGAGACGATCACATACAGAACATGACCCGAGGACGGGTGAGCCCGGAAACATTTACGCATGGCAGCTCAGCTCAACGCATGGACTGGTTCAAACGAGGCATGTCACAAGGCACTATTGCGGCGTGTAATACGTTCCAGCAATGAATTCAGGCAGCGTGGGAATGCAGATGGAACCTGAAGTGGTGAAGAATCCGCAGAAACGTCAGTTTGAAATCCAGCTAGGCACAGAACTGGGATTGCTGGCGTATCGCGAACGGCCCGGGCAGATTGACTTAATGCATACAGAAGTGCCGCCGAGCCATCGCGGCCAGGGCATCGGTGTAAAACTGGTGCAGTTCGCGCTAGGCTATGCGAAGCAGCATCAGCTCTCAGTGATTCCAACTTGTAAGTTTGTACGGGCTTACCTGAAGCGGCATCCGGACGAGGCCATCATCGAAGGAAAAGGTTCCAGCGCCAGCTAGCGCGGCGTCCATTGCGGATGTCCGGTGAACAGGCCGTTGCCAAAACCGATCTGATAGACCAGAAAAATACCAAAGGCCAGGCTGACAAGACCTGACGCCAATCCCAGCACGCGCGGGAAACTCTTGCTCTTCGACCCAAAAAAGTTGAATGCCGACGCAATGCTCATGGTGATCAGCATCATCCCCGCCACGGTTCCTATGCCGAAGACAAGAAGATAAGCCACGGCCCAGCGTGGATCGCGAATGGTGGTGAGCACCAGTAATGCGACCGCCGCGGAACCAGCCAGTCCGTGGACAATGCCAATGATCAAAGGCCGCAATTGCTGATAGAGGCCTATGCGCCCGAACAGCCGGTCCAGCAGCGCCAGAGGCGTGCGATCACTGCGATGTGAGTGCGCTTCCGGTGAATGCCCGTGGGGATGAGTGTGAATGTAGTCGCCATGGGTGTGCGGGTGAACATGCACGAGCTCTGGGCTGGCAGAAGGATGGTGCGAAGAATGTTGGCTTGAAGAGTGCTGGCTTTCGGCAGCGATGGCTTTGCTCGTTCGCCAGAAGGCCGTCAGGTTCATCAGCCCCAATATCACCAGCATCAGTCCGACAGAGAGTTCCATGCTCAAGCCGATGCGCGGCGGAATCACCACGCCAAAGAGAATGATGGCGCTGCCCACCACAAAGATGGTGAGTGTGTGCCCTATGCCCCAGAATGCCCCGGTCATGGCAGCACGGCCAAGCTTGCGCTGCCGGGTCACGATGGTAGTCACGGCGATCACATGATCTGGATCCGTGGCATGGCGCATGCCGAGGAAGAAGCCGATGGCAACAATGGAGAAAAATGGGACCATGACGTTCTCTAAGTCAGAAATCTCTAGGCCAGTTCCAGCTCAATTTTCTTGGATGCAGGATCCAGGCGCGAGATGCGGAAACTGCGAATCTGTCCAGACTGGAAAGCATTCGGTTTTTTGCTGGCGACAGTGTCCCCGGTCTTCCATCTCGACTGCAGCATGGAGCTAAGCGAAGAAAGATCGGCCTTCCCGCTTCCGGCTTGTGGCTTTTCTTCCTGCGCGGGAGAAGCGGCGGCAATCTTACAGGTACCCTGCACGCCTTCGCCGAGCTCAACCCGTGCCCAATCGCCGGAGACGTCTACCATGCGCCCAGTAACAACATCACCTTGTTTGTGTTCCGCAATGTATTCGTCCAGACTGCTGGGGACCATCTGTTTCATGCCCAGGCGCACCCGCCGTTTTGCGGTGTCGACTTCAAGGACCTGCGCCTTTACCACCTGTCCGACGCGGAGTTCATCGGAAGGATGATTGATGCGCTTCTCAGCACTGATATCGCCTACGTGGATCATTCCTTCCACACCTTCAGCCAGTTGCACGAAGGCGCCAAACTTCATGAGGCTGGTGACCGGGCCTTCTGCCACGGATCCCACCGGGAATTTCTGCTGTACTTCACTCCAGGGATCACCCAGTGCCTGCTTGAGTCCCAGCGAGATGCGCTTTTCGCCGACGTTCACGCCCAGCACTACCACTTCCACAGTCTCGCCGGGTTTCACCGCATCACTGGGTTTACGCACTTTTTTGGCCCATGACATTTCCGAGATATGAATCAGGCCTTCCAGTCCCGGTTCCAGCTCAACGAAAGCGCCAAAATCCATGATGCGCGTCACTGTGCCGCGGACACGTTCACCCGCTTTGTATTTTTCTGTGGCGCTGTCCCACGGGTCTGGCTGAAGCTGCTTCATGCCCACGGAGATACGCTGCTTGTCCGGATCGACGCGCAGGACTTTGACTTCAACCTGCTGTCCGGCAGTCAACACATCAGCCGCCTTGTTGATGCGTGCCCAGGCAATGTCGCCGATGTGTAGCAGAGCGTCCACACCGCCAAGGTCGACAAATGCGCCGTAGTCGGTGAGGCTGCGTACGGTGCCATGAACAACGTCACCAGCCCGGACTTCAGAATACCGGCGCTCTTTCACGCCATGAGCTTCCTCTTCCGCGACCACGCGTCTGTCCACCACAACATCTTCTTCCGTCACATCCAGCTTGATGATGCGGACGCGAACTTCCTGCCCGACGAGCTTTTCCAGATCGCCGGCTTCACGTGCTCCGCTGCGCGATGCGGGCATGAATGCGCGAACGCCAACGTCCACGCTCAGGCCGCCTTTGATCACTCCCGTCACAGTGCCGATGATCGATTCTTTGTCAGTAAAAGCCCGCTCCAGCGAGGACCAGTCCTTTGGCCGCGCGACTTTAAACCGGGACAGCGTGTAATAGCCCTCGGGATCGCGGCCTTTGACTGACACCGGCAGCTTGTCTCCAACCTTAACCGTCTCTCCCGCAGCCTGGAAATCAGCCAGAGGAAGAATCCCTTCCGTTTTATAGCCGATATCCAGAAGCACGGAATCAGCAGTGATGCTCACCACAGTGCCTTCCATGCGACGGCTGCCATCGTCGGCTTTGTGCTGATGGCTTTTCTCGAATTGCGAGAGGATGTCGTTAAAGGATTCGTTGCTATCGGCGGCGTTCTCACCGGGTGAAGGAGGCGTGGGCATACTGGGATTGGGCATGGGACGAAGCATTTATTATCCCACAGGGAGGCCCTGCACGTCCTGCCCAATGGCAGCAAAAACAGGCAACCAATCGCCCTAACCGGAGACGCTAGCGGGAGTTGCTCTCACGAGACGACAATGGCCGGAGGGTTGCTCCGGCCATCGACTTGCGTCTTTGCGTGACTTCTTAAGCCATTCTTACGACGTCGTTCGTCTCTTCTACATGTTGCGCCGGCTTTACCTTGGAGAGCAGCGTTTTCACTACTACGTATAGCACCGGAATAAAGAACAGGTTCAGCACGGTGGAGAACAACATGCCGCCCACGATTGCCGTTCCCACCGAGTGGCGGCCGAGTTTGCCGGCGCCACTGGCGAAGTAGAGCGGAAGAACGCCAAGGATGAATGCAAACGATGTCATCAGGATTGGCCGCAAGCGCAACTCTGCGCCTTCGATGGCAGCTTGTGCGATTGAGCGTCCCTGTTCAATCAGCTGCTCAGCAAACTCTACGATCAGAATTGAGTTCTTGGCGGAAAGTCCGATCAGCATGACAAGACCAATTTGTACGTAAACGTCATTCACCAGCCCACGCAGGAAGATGAAGAGCAAAGCTCCCAGCACGGCCGTGGGAACTGCAAGCAGGATGATGAATGGCAGGGCAAAGCTCTCATACTGCGCGGAGAGGGTGAGATAAACGACGAGGATACCGAGGGCAAAAATAAGGATTGCCTTACCTTCGGATTCAACTTGCTCCAGCGCCAGACCTGTCCATTGGTATGCCATGCCCTGCAGCATGTTCTTTTTGGCGAGATCTTCCATCGCCTTCAGGCCTTCGGATGAGCTGTGGCCGGGCGCCGCTGCGCCATCGATTTCTGCCGACCTGAAGAGGTTGAAATGGTTGAT
This sequence comes from Terriglobia bacterium, assembly GCA_963755365.1. GTDB lineage: Bacteria > Acidobacteriota > Terriglobia > Terriglobales > Acidobacteriaceae > Angelobacter. The sequence goes on from CAVWJV010000003.1 coordinate 173,487, forward strand.
GACCTGAGGACCAGACGTATCAACCAGCGAGACGATATTCCCCAGGGGTACCAGTTGATTATTGGCAGAGCGCACATAGTATTCACGCAGGTTCTGCGCGTTCATGCGGAATGGCTGATCTGCCTGGGCGTACACGCGATAGGACCGATTGTTGAAATCAAAGTCATTTACATATTGCGAACCCATGTACACGCCGAGCGCCGATGTGATCTGGCTGATCGGCACGCCAATGGCCTTGGCTTTTTGCCGGTCAATCTGGACCAGCTTTTGCGGATCATTCGCCGTAAAGCTGGTAAACAATCCCGTCAAGTCCTTTCCCTGCCGGCTTTCGGCCACAATCTTGTGGGCCACGGTGTCCAGGTCGGCAAGAGTGTTGCGACCCTGGTCCTGAAGCACAAACTGAAATCCGCCGAAGCTGCCAATTCCGTTGATGGCAGGCGGCTCAAAGGGGACCACGATAGCTCCGGGAATGCCAAAGAGCTTTGGTCCTACGCGGGCCACAATGTCACTGGATGCGTGCCCTTTGCCCTTGCGTTCGTCAATGGGCTTGAGTGGGGCAAATACAAGGCCGGCATTCGAAGAGCTTCCGCCACTCAAAGAGAATCCGGGAACGGCGAAGGTACCGAAAACATCGGGATCAGCGAGCAAAATTTGCTCCGCCTGTTTCGCGATATCAGTGGTATAGGCCAAAGAGGCCCCCTGCGGCGCTTGTACCACCACGATGAAATAGTTCTGGTCTTCCTGCGGCACGAAACCTGTGGGAACACGTCGATACATGAACGCGGTAGCCACCAGCGCCAGGATGAAAAGAACGATCATCACGTAACGGATCTTGAGCGCCTGTGTAATGGCGCGTCCATACGCATTTCCCGTGGAATGAATTGCGCTGTCGATTCCGCGGGCGGCTTTGGCGTAACCACGTGAGAGCCAGTCAATATGCGTCCAATCCAGGACTGAATATTTGTGTTTCTCGTCCCGGAGCAAGAGCGCCGCCAGTGCAGGAGAAAGCGTGAGCGCGTTAAATAAGGATATTGCGATGGAAAAAGCGATGGTCAAAGAGAATTGACGATAAAGAATTCCCGTGGTGCCCGGGAAGAATGACACTGGAACGAACACCGATATCAGAACCAGTGAGGTAGCGATGACAGCACTCGATACCTCTGCCATTGCTACTGACGTTGCCCGGTGAGGGTCAGAGCCATCGTTATTAATATGGCGCTGGGCGTTTTCAATGACCACAATCGCGTCATCCACCACCAACCCTGTCGCCAGCGTAATTCCGAAAAGCGTCAGCGAGTTGATGGAAAAACCAAACATGTTGATGAACGCAAATGTACCGACCAGTGACACGGGAATAGTCACTGCCGGGATGATCGTGGCACGCCAGTCAAGCAGGAAAAGGAAGATGACCAGGATAACGATCACGATGGCTTCTTCCAGCGTGGTCACAACTTCTCTTACGGAATCGCCAACGACCGTAGTGGTGTCAAACGCAACCACGTACTTCATGCCGGGTGGGAATGATTTGGATAGCTCATTCAGTGCGGCTTTTGCCGCCTTGTCCACATCCAGCGCATTAGCATTGGATAGCTGCTGCACGCCGACGCCGATTGCCTGGTGGCCGCTGTAGAGCAGGTTGGAATCGTAGTTCTCAGCACCGATCTCCGCCCGGCCCACGTCCTTGAGCTGGATAATGCCGTTGGCGGTGTTCTTGAGGATAATGCCTTCAAATTCCTTGGGATCAGTCAATCTGCCAACCACGCGCAGCGTGATTTGAAAATTCTGTTTCTGGTCTGATGGAGGACGGCCCAGCTGTCCGGCAGGAATCTCAACGTTCTGTTCCTGAAGTGCGGAGACCACGTCCGCTGCGGTCAGCTGGCGTGCTGCCAGCTTGGCTGGATCCAGCCATATGCGCATTGCATATTTGCGTTCGCCGAAGATGATGACGTCGCCCACGCCAGGGATGCGCTTCAGCGCGTCCTTTACATACACGTCCAGGTAATTGGAGATGTACTGGTTGGAAAGACTGTTATCGGGAGAAAAGAAACCAGCGGCAAAGACGAAATTTGGGTTCGCCTTGGTAATGGTCACGCCGGTGTTTTTAATCTCCTGCGGCAGACGGCCCTGAGCGGTGGCGACGCGGTTCTGAACGTCCACCGCGGCAATGTTCAGGTCATACCCTGTGCGGAAAGTTACGTTGATGCTGCTGGTGCCATCATTTGAACTGGTGGAGGAAATATAGTGCATGCCCTCAACACCATTGATCTGCTGCTCCAGCGGAATCGTCACAGCAGACTCCACCACTTGCGCGTTTGCGCCCACGTAATTGCTGCTTACGGTGACTTGTGGCGGCGCCAACGTAGGATAAAGCGAAATAGGCAGACCCGGTATGCTGACTGCACCCGCAAGAATGATTAACAATGCACAAACGGTGGCGAATATAGGACGCTTGATGAAAAAATCAACCAACCTGCACTTCCTCTTCTTGCCGCCAGGATGGCGGCTCAATCTGCTTCAATCCAGCAGGTTAAGAGATCGGCTGGACGGGAACACCGTCAACCAGAAATTGTATGCCGGAGACGATTACCTTATCGCCTTGCCGGAGACCGCCCAGCACCGCGTAGTCATTGCCAATGGTATCGCCAAGGGTGACCGCTCGCTGCTTAGCCACAGTGCCCTGCTCACCCTGCGCTACAACATAAACAAAAGATTGACCGCCGATGCGGCTTACGGCCAGCACCGGAACGGTTGGGGCAGGAGCGGTGCTCCAAACCACACGCGCCTTCACTAATTGGGCATTGCGAAATTTGTCCAGTGAGCTCTTGATCGGCGCTTTCACAAGAATTCCCTGCAATGCATTGTCCACCTGCCGGGAGATGAAATTGATCTTCGTGCTTTCCAGTAACTCACCGGCGCTATTCACGATCTGGATGGGAAGTCCCATCTTGATGTCACCGGCTTTTTCGGTGGGAATGTAAACGTAAGCTTCCAGTTCGGCATTCTCATCCACGGTGGTCAACAAAGTGGTGGGAGAGACGTAATCACCAACGCGGACAGGAATATCATCCACCACACCGGCGAACGGAGCCGTAAGATGGTAATAATCCAGCTGGCGCTGCTGGGTAACGCGCGCCGCCTTGGAAGCTTCCCAGTCAGCTTTGGCATTTTCGTAAGCCTGCTCAGCCGACTCAAAATCGTGCTTGCTGGTTACGCCAGACTGGAAGAGCGCACGCTGTCTTTCCGCTTCACGCTGAGTGTAATCAAGCAGGGCTTTCTTCTGTGCTTCTGTACTCTGCTGCTGGTCCACCGTTGCCTGCTGCTTCAACGGATCAATGGTCATCAAGACCTCGCCGGCCTTCACGTGATCGCCTGATTTCACCAATATCCTGGTTAACGTGCCATCCACCTGCGGCTGGATGGTGGCAACACGACGTGACTTGACCGTTGCCACGTATTCGTCCGAGCGCGGCACGTTAGACAGATTCACGGTGCTGGTCTTAACCGGCATGGGGTGGGGCGCTGGTCCGCTGGCCTGCGTCTTGTTGCAGGCCGAAATCACTGGAACAACTAGACTTAACAACGTAAGAAAAAGTGCCGGCTTACTCAAAGTCAACCATCCTTATATATAGGCGATACGAGTAGTACAGATGACGCGGAAGGGCAGATCGATTCACTTGTCGAGGCAAAAAGACTACGGAAAACGATACCACTTAGGCCCCGGCCCAGGCAATTTCGCGGCAACCTTAGATGCTACATAACCCGTTCAATCCATAGCATTAACGAAACAGCCACAAAACCGAGCGCTTCCTGAGAGTGATTGGGCTTCTGCAGGACCAAAGAACATTTTTTATTGAGGCAACGATAAGCCGCGAAGAAATGATGCGAGACTGAAGAAAGAAAGCATAAGCTCCGGCGAATTTCACGGAGCTCTAACGTGTCTGAACGCTACTGAGCATACAAAGTCTGGGACTTCAGCCCACCATTTTTGCGATCAGCCCTTTGGATTCCGCATTGGCAGTCAGGCCATTGCGGGAATTCAACGGTAAATGGGCGCTGATGACCGTTCCCTCATGGTTGCTGCGAATGGTCAATTTGCCCTGGAGGATTCTGACCCGTTCCAGCATTCCCCCCAAGCCCACGCCCTGAGGATCGCGCCCCGGGGAAATTCCCTTGCCCTTATCAGCAATTTCTACAGTTAGCTCATTTGTATCACGGGCCACCATCACCAGGGCGGTGCGGCTCCCAGAATGCTTGAGCACGTTTGACAGCGCTTCCTGGACGATGCGGAAGACAGTCAATTCGATCTCGAAGTTCAGCCCGCTTAGCTCCTGTGGGGCCTTCAGAACAGCATCAATACCACTGCGCCTGGTGAATCCTTCAACATATCCGCGCAACGCGCGGCCCAAACCAAGCTCTTCCAGCATGGGTGGGTGAAGGAGATAGGAAATGGTGCGCAATTCAGTGGTGCATTGGTCAACGAACCGCAAAGACTCATCCACCCGGGCGATCTCTTCTTCATTACCGTCAAGCGCCTCGCGAATCCGGTGCAGGTTTAACGCCATCGGCACTAAATTCTGTGCGGCGCCATCATGCAACTCGCGGGCCAGGCGGCGGCGTTCCTCGTCTTCCACGCGCATGAGCTTGGTGGAAAGCTGCATCACTTCTTCCTGAGCAGTTTTGCGCTCATCAATTTCCTGCTCCAACGCGGCATTGGCGCCACGAAGTTCCTCGGTCCTCTCCAGCACGCGCCTTTCGAGTTGATTGTGCGCGGCAAGCAGGGCTTCTTCAGCCTGTACCTGACGAGTCACGTCAGTACAAAGAATGGTGAACGTTTCTTCCCCGCCGAGTTCGAGTTTAGAAGACGCGGTGCCCATGGGAAATTCTGAACCGTCCTTGCGACGTCCAAAAACCAGCCAGTGTTCCGCCAGGATGCAACTGTTTTCCGCCAGATCAATTGAGCTCTTCGGGTTATGACAATGCACTTCACGAGACTCTTCAGGAATAAGAAGGTTAAGAGGCTGGCCCAGAACTTCATCCATGGTATAGCCGAACATCTTCTCAGCCGTCTGGTTAAACAGAGTGATGCGTTGGGCCTGGTCGGTGGAAATAACAGCCGCCGGCGATATTTCCAGAATGCCGGCGAAACGTGCCTGCGAGGCGCGCACCGCTTCCTCCGCGATGCGCCTTTCATTGATCTCGCTGCGCAACCGGAAGAAGGTATACGTGAGCCATGCGATCAGCAGGCCGAACAGGAAGCCGCTGATCAAGGTGTAGCGAGGCAGATTGGACTGCATTTCAGCCATCGCTTCCGGCGAAGACCATACCCGCAAGTGCCAGGTGGTGCCAGGAAGCTCAAGTCGCCGCACTCTGGTTTAGAGGGCGGTGCTGATCGTTGCTTCCATTCATCAGGAAAATGCCCCGTCCATCTTCTTCAACGGCAACGGAGAAATGCAGTCCTTTGATGTCATTCAGCATTTCTTCCAGAGATTGATCGACGTTGAAGAGATCCCAGGGCAAATCCATGCAATGAATCGTCGCGGAAAACAGGAACGGCGACCAACCACTGCCGTTCGCCTATTTGATCCTAAAAACGCTTTTGAAATGGTGGCCTGCCTGTCATGCAAAGCGCGCTGCAGCAGCGGCCTCACGATGGCCATGTTCAGGGAACTTGCTGTCATCTGACCCTTCGGGCCGGTGACCCAGCGCTGCTGGTAGTCAGGCGTAAGCCATGCCAGAGCCTGACAACCACTGTGACGTTCAATATAGATCGCCGCCAGCATGTCCCATTTGTCATGGGATGGATCTTCAAATTGCCAGATTTTAGAGAGATTGGTTTCGTCTTCAATGAGTGACTCCATGTCGGCGGAAAGATCCACGTGAACTGCTGACATGGCCAATGCGGTAGCTTTTTCGATGTGGATCCGATCTTGTTGAGAGACCAGGCGCCAGGCGATGGCGGTAAGGGTCAGGCTTAGTATCAGCACACTGATTGCCGGCCACTTTGAGCCGGCCCATTTCGTGCCCTTTTGTCCGTTCATGCCTGCCCCCACCTGAAGGTCCAGGAACCTCAGGATTAAGAATGTTGCGCGGAATCGACCTCAGGTCTCTTTCAAGGAGCGTTCCTATTGACGCTGCCGGTGGACCTTTTTCATTCGTAGGCTGGGAAGCGGTTTAACTTCAATTGCCCCGGAAGTCATTTCTGTTTACTAAGAATGGTCGCTCATCACATGCGATATCATTAAAACGACATTAAAGTCTTTAATCTTCCACGATGCTTATATTTTTAGAGCGCTCTAATACACGCATATTTCAAGTCTTAGCGTACGTCCTTCTCGCACGACCTGCCAGACACATGAGTTGCAGGCCTTTTGTTCCTCTATCTGAGCACTGTAAGTCTCTGAGAAAATGTGGTTTAATCCTGCTTAACGATGCCTTTGAAAATCTTACTTGCGGATGACCACGCCGTGGTCCGGGAAGGCTTGCGAGTACTGCTGGAGCGCGAAGGATTTCTATTCAGCGGCGAAGCGTCAGACGGCCGCGAAGCCATTGTGCTTTGTGAGAGAAATAAACCTGACATCGCGGTGCTTGATCTTGCCATGCCTCTCCTCAACGGAATTGATGCGGCACGGGAAATTATCAAGACCAATTCGAAGATTAAAGTAATTCTTCTCACCATGCACACCGAGGATCATCTTGTCCTCGAAAGTCTGAGGGCGGGTGTGACCGGCTATGTTCTGAAGACCCGGGCATCCAATGAGCTGGTGCAGGCGATTCGCGCCGTTAGCAAGGGCGAGATGTTCCTTACCCAGAGCATTTCGCGGACGATTGTGCAGGCATTTCTAAACAAGAACGAGGCGCAGGACCGCTTCCTCAGCGATCGCGAACGCCAGGTCTTGCAACTTGTGGCTGAAGGTAAAACAACCAAAGAGCTCGCTTCCATTCTCGGCATCAGCGCCAAGACGGCGGAGTCTCATCGCTCCAACATCATGGACAAACTAGACATCCACGATGTCGCTGGCCTCGTCCGATACGCAATTCGCACGGGCATCATCCAGTCGTAAGGCGCTGATTTAGCGGGCGCAATAACAGTTTCCACCTCAAGCTTCACGCAACAATCTTCAACTACGTTCCTTCCTTCTTAAAATTTCTAATCCAATCTGAACTTCTTACGATCAGGGTTTCCCCCCACGAAGAATACCCAACCATCCGGATTTCAACTTTTTCAAATGTGCCTCATTCTGCACACATAGGGAAGCACCAACTCTTCAGCCTTGTGCGCGTCAGCCACGGAATCAGACGTGGACGGGGCTGAAGAACAATCCAGCAGCCGAGTTTGGGCTGGAGCTTCCGGGACAGAAAGCTCGACGGCAAAGATCCTTTTTCACTGCGGTATCGGTGCAGATTCTTAGACGGTTGATGCACGGTACCGCGGCATTTTGAGCCCAATGTCCCAATAACAAGTTTCTTGCTCAAGCCGGTAGTCAGATTGGTCGAGTCACCGGCGGGCGCAAATGGTAGGAACCGCGACTTTAGGAGAGAACAATGAGACGGTCTTCCGGGATGGCAGTATTTGTACGTTTGTGCGCTTGCGTAGCTGTAATCATGGTGGCCCTGGGATATTACGGCCACGTTAAAGCCCAGAGTGGCTCGTCAACGGGAACTGTTGTAATTCCTCTTCGGCCTCTTGCTTCCCTTTCCAGCGTTCCAATCCCACCAGTATTTGGTCTTGAAGGAATAGTTGCGGACAAAGCTGCGGCAGTCCAGCTGGGTAAAGCATTGTTCTGGGACATGCAGGCGGGCAGCGATGACGTCCAGGCTTGTGCCAGTTGCCATTTCAATGCCGGCGCGGACAGCCGCCCCAATAACGAAGTGAATCCCGGGCAGGCTGGTGGCGACAACACTTTTCAGATTGGCACGTCCTTTGACGGCAAAATTGGCCCGAACCACCACTACAACGCAGGAACTGCGGACGCTGGTTTCGGCGGCTTCCACGATGGCGATTTTCCCTTCCACAAGCTTTCCAATGTCAACGACAGCCACAGCAATGTGATCTCGGACGTGAATGACGTTTCAGGATCACAGGGCGTTTTTGCCACCAAGATGGGGCAGATTCTCGTCGGGCCAGCCAACGGCAAGGGCGGAATCGCGATCGTCACGGACGACAATCAAGGCCCGGGCGACGGTGATGGTGCCGGCTTCATTCGCGAGGGTGAGAGTACGGGAGATCCAATCTCAAGACCTCGAAGCTTCAACAATAAAGGCCCGAAATCACAGCACACCTCCACTACTCCAGTCGTTGGGACGAGACCCGGCCAGGTAACCAGTCTGGAATTGGATAACTCCATCGCTGATCCGGTTTTTTCATATCCCGACCCAACCGATGCGGCCAAGGTGATCAACACACGCAAGACTACCGGCCGCAACACGCCAAGCGTGGTGGACGCAGTTTTCAACTATCGCAACTTCTGGGACGGCCGTGCACAAAACGTATGCAATGGCGGCAACCCATTCGGTTCTCGCGACAAACAGTCTCACCTCTTGCTGGGCGACAACCTGGACAACAAGCTTGGCCCGGCGGTGGTCGCAATGCAGAACTCTGCATTGTGCTCACAGGCCCTGGGACCGATTCTCAGCAGCACGGAAATGTCTGCTGACGGCCGTGACCTGCGCCAGGTGGGAAAGAAATTGCTGATGCGCGTGCCGCTCGGCAAACAGGACGTTGACGCAACTGACAGCATCCTGGGCGCGTTTTCCAACGCCCCGCAAAAAGGCCTGAATACAACATATGCCGCTCTGATTCAGAAAGCATTTCTTCCGGAGTGGTGGCAGTTCAAGCAGCATGCATGTGTGGCGGGCGATGGCAGCACCACAGCGACCATCAATCCGGCAAACAATGAAACCTGCCCGGCAGGCACCACTGACTACAGCCAGATGGAATACAACTTCTCTCTTTTCTGGGGAGTTGCCATCCAGATGTACGAAAGCACTCTGGTAGCAGACCAGACGCCGCTGGATAAATTCCTTGAACAGCAGCAGACCTACACACTCGTCGGTAACAACGATGCCAATTCCTACACTGTTCAGTTGAAGCCAGGACTCACGCCTTTCACGATTTCAGTGGTCGGCCTGAATCCGAACTTTGACATGAGCGATCAGGACACGTTCGCTTTTGACGATGGACACGGTCGCTTTACCGGCACCGGCCTGGACGGAACCATTGATTACGCCAGCGGCGTTGTCGTTCTCAACTTTGAAGATCCGCCGGTTTCCACCGTACCGGTCAGAATCAGCTATTCCGTGGGACCAACGGCCATGACGCAAGGGCAGTTGCGCGGACTTCTGATCTTTGAAACCAAAGGCCGTTGCATTGTGTGCCACGGTGGTCCCGAACTTTCCAACGCCGCCGTAGACACGGTTGCCCCGGTTCCGCTTGAGCGCATGGTGATGGCAGATCTCAGTGTCCGCGTGTATGACACCGGCTTCTACCACATCGGTGTTCGTCCGGGTGCAGAAGACGCAGGCCTGGCAGGAACTGATCCTGTGGCCGGTCTGCCGCTTTCCCTCGGCGAAGAAATGAGACAACGGGTATGCGCCGATCCTTCGGTTTCGACCATGATCGCAGGTCGTCCCGGTGACGGAATTACCCAGGCTCCTCTCAGCTGTCGCGATGACATTGCGCGCACTGGATTCCTCAAGACTCCACAGCTCCGCAACGTCGCCCTGACAGCGCCTTACTTCCACAACGGCAGCCAACTGACGCTCGAACAGGTGGTGGAGTTCTATAACCGCGGAGCAGATTTCAACATTGTTTCCGAACTCACCATCATGGATCCCGATATCGAACCGCTCGGTCTGGGATTGACGCTTCAGGAAAAGCAGGACCTGGTAGATTTCCTGCGCAACGGGCTGACCGATCCGCGAACGGTGAAACAGTCAGCGCCATTTGATCATCCTCAGCTGCTCACACCCAACGGTCATCCGCAAGGGCCCGATGGGTATCCGGTGGCGAACGACCCGAGCCATCCAGGGCAGGCCAAAGACCAGCTCATGGAGATTCCCGCGGTCGGAGCAAATGGCGGCAATCCGTTGCCAACGTTCCTGGACAACCTGCTGGGTGTAAAGACAGCCAGGCCCAACTAGTGAACGCGCGGACATTTTCAAATCAGTCGAGAGTAAACAAATTCAAAGCCAGCAGTAGCAGATTGACGGAAGGAGTTTCACTAACATGAGGTTCAATCAACAAGCCAAAGGATTATTCCGGAGCGCAGTCACAGGTCTGCTGCTGATTCTCGGCCTGGCTGTCGGCATGGAAGCGCAACTTCCCCAAACCTACGGTTCCCCCCACGCCGGCAACATTACCAGCCGCGCAAACTGTGGCGCCGGGCTTCGACGATCTCGGATTCATCCAGTATGCGTCCGTGGACAAAATGTGCGATCCCGCGCCGGCCGCCCCGGCACTGGATCTGACACCGGGTGCGGTGGTCGCGCCCGTCACTCCGCCGGCGCCGCCAACACCAGACGGCTGCAAGTCATCCGGTGGATGGCTGCAGATCAACAACGACATTATCCGTGTTCCCGCGAATACGGTTGTCACCTTCCCCAACACGTTCCTGACGTGGGAAGAAATTTTTGAAAACAATCCGGGCGCCGTGATGTGTTCGGCTCCGGGTGTTTGCACCTTTACGCCTCCGGTAGCGGGCGAGTCCGGGCTCGCTCTATCGGATACCGTGCGGCCAATGTTTACCCATGAAGCGCATGTGCAAGGCCAGATTGTGAATGGCACGTACATGTCCGGCATCATCCAGATTTCACAGCAGTCAGTGAACGGAATGCAGGGCTTCATCGAGAAGGTGAACTATGCCGACGGTAGCGTGACGATCAATGGAATGCGGGTGCAGATCAACGACCCGGCGATCCAGCTCACTGACATGAACGGCAATCTTTTCAACAAAGGCCGTTACACAGTGGGTCAAACGCCTGATCCCCGCTTCACTTCGGACCAGGGCAATACGACCATCCGTTCCATCACGGGTTATCCGATGTGTATCCCACGCATGGCGCCGGGCACGTATCCCGCCGGCCCGGGCACGCCGGGTACCGCTGATCCGTATTTCCCGGGCACCACCGGGCTCGATGATCCGCAGTGTCCGGAAATCAACCGGCCGCGCGATCAGTCCGGCAACCTGATCAACATTTACACCATGAACGTACCCGGGGATGCTCCAACTGTTGACAATCCATTCCCGCAAGATCCATACACGGAAGTGCCTTTTGAAGTTGGCGATTTTGTCACCATCATCGGCACGCAGTTCCTGGATCCGACAACGTTCCAGCCATTCGTTTCCGCCACTGAAATCGTGACGAACCTTGGCGTGTACACGTTCCCGAACGTTGATCCTGCTTACATCCTGGTTGAAGTTCTTCTGATGGGTACCGGTGGCAGTCCTGACCCGGCGTTCCCGCAGGAAGCGGCACGACGCACCAGGGTGGAAGGCTTCTCTACAGACCCGCTGCGCAACGTTGACATTTCCGCCATCGATATCGATGCCTGCGGTTCACTCACCTTCCGTCTGCCGACATGGGTTTCAAACTTCCCGGTTGAGCAAGGCTTGCCACTGATCGGAAAGAAGGGCCGCTGGCGCTTCCGTCCGAACGGTGGAACATTCCTGCCGCCCGTGCAGAACGTGGGCGCACAGGTGAGCGGTGGACTTGTCTCCGTTCAGAACAACGGCCTGGTGTATGGCTATTACCAGTTGCCTGTACCTGAGTTCATCTTCCCTGAAGATCTGGTACCGGGCAATCTGCCTCCGGCATACAACTTCCAGGACCTGCCATTCCTGGTCAGCGGCACCGGCGGATGGCCGTTCCCGGGATCAATCTATGACAGCCAATTGATTCAGCTCGGCTTGAAGCGCGCGGAAGTTCCGCAGCCTCAACCGAATCAGATCATCGGCCAGCTCAGCCCGTGGCCGGATATGGTCGCCGCACCGCCAGCGCAGGCTTGTGTTCCGGGCGATCCGACGGCGGCACACGCTGTGGCAACTTACAAAGCGCCAGTTTCTCCGATCATTGCCGGAACTCTGGTGTCGTTAAACTCACAGGGCAGCTTCCCGCTTGCTGGTCCGTTCGCGTGGACCCAGGTGGTAAACGCCGGTGATCCGATCGTCACCATCAATAACCCCACTGGCGCCACGGCCAATTTTGTGGCACCGGTTGTTGCCAGCCCGCTGAGTCTGACGTTCCAGCTCACGGTCGGCAGCGTTGGAATCAATACTCCGTCCACGGCCAGTGTTTCCGTGCCGATCGCAATTACGCCGCCTAACTCAGCTCCAGGAGTTTCCGCGAGCGCTAACCCGAACCCGGCTATCGGTGACGGAATATCCGTCATCACGTTGAACGCCGTTGGCGTTGATCCGAATGGTGGAACCATCACCTACACCTGGACTGCTCCGGCTGGTATCACGTTCATTGAAACCGGCACGGGTACAGGAACCGGACCGACGCTTACCTTCACCGCACCCAGCGTTCCGGCATTGACGGCACCGCTAGTACTGAACTTCACGGTGGTTGGCACCAGTTCAGTTGCCGGCGTACCAGCAAGCGCACCGGTCACGGTGGCCGTAACGGTGAACCCGACTGTGGATCTGATCACCATCGCTCACGTGCGTTATCTCAAGAAGATTGCCCGTCTTGTGATCAACGCCAGTGACTTCACGCCTGGTGTGACGCTGACTGTCACCCTGGCCGGCCCGAACGGCGAAAGCCCAACCATCAACCCAGCTACGGGATCACCGTATGTGGGAACCATGGGACCGGTGATTCCGTTCGCACCTGGTGTCTTCACCATTCGCTTCACCAACGTTCCGCCGCCTGACTTGACCACGGTCAGATCAAGCGCCGGTGGAATAGCAACCTCGGGTGTAACCATCACGCGCTAGTAACAACAGGGGCTGCCGGACTCTAGAAGTCCGGCAGCCTGTTTCAAAAGTTTTCAAACTGCTCCAGCCTGTAGCGCCAAGCAGCAGGATGGCAAGAGAACAAGAAAAGAAGAGAGGAACTCGACCATGAACTTCAAACCTTTGCGGAACCACAACCGCGGCTGGATGCACTTGCTGGTGATGGCGCTGACGATCCTGACGACCGCTAGCGCTTTCGCATCGCCAAGTATCAACATCGCCCCGGCAAGCATGTTTCGTCCCCGCGGCGCCGTCCGGGTGCAGTTGATCCCCGGCGGTCCGGTTGACTACTGGGTTGGTGATGGCGCTCAAGGCTTCTGCCGCATCGACAACGGTGTCTTAAACATTGCCACCTGCTCTCTGAACGGTACCTCGGAACCGTTTGATGACCGGCCCAACAGCCCGTACGTTTTTGTGGCCGATGGCGCCGGCACCGGCGTGAACCGCTTCACCTTTGGACCAGATCCAAACAGCCCGGGGCACAGCATGATTGCCACGGAAGAAAACATCATCGGCGCGCGCTCAGGGATCACATTCATCGGCGCCGCAGGGCCCAAGCTTCGCGCCGAATCAGCCAAGATCGGTCCCGATGGTCTTCTTTATGTAGTGAACCAGGGTGACGGCAACATTGTTCGCGTCACCAATCCGCGTGATCCACGTCCGCCATCACCTACCATCCAGAAAGCCAGTGTTGTCGCCTCATCCAGCAACGGTAAGCGGCTGGTGAGCATGGCGTTCATCGGCAATGATTTCTGGGGTGTGCAGGCAGGTTTCGCGGAGCGCATTCAGAACATCACAACGTGCACCCATATCACCCTTACCTGCACCGGCCAGTTGCAGTACCAGAACATTCAGTTCCCCATGGGCATGTCTTCTGACGGAGTTAGGTTCATTTACTTCTCCGCCGGCAGCTTCCTCGTTCGCCTGGATGCAACGCTCACCGGCCTTCATGCTGATCCAGCACTGATGCTGGTTTGGTCACAGAATGGTTTGCTAAACGGTAAACTCACGGCGTATTCACTTCCTCGCGGAGTGAACATCCATCCGGCAAATGCAAACTTCCCTGGTGATCCCGGCGGGGACATCATGATTACGGATGACATCCTCATTGAAGCCCCAGCGCCTGGAGTTCCCGTATTTACTTCTCGGACTGGAAAGCTCTGGCTGCTGCCAGTAGCACCACCCGTGACGGCAGAAATCTGCCCAACTCCTGGGCATCCCACAGCAACTTGCACAGTGAACAGCCCGGTGGGAACCGGAACACCGCTCACGCCCAATGTACGGCAAGCCACCGCCGCGACCACGGGCATTCTGCGCGCAACCGGTGTCACTCACCCCAGAGGTTTTGTGTTCCTGGGAACGCACTTCTGGGTTGCCGATGAAGTGAAAGGTCTCTGCCGCATCGATCCTCTTGCACTCGGCGCTGCTGCTCTGACCAACTGCTTTAAGCCGACGCCCGGGTTCATTCCTGGACAGCCTGCTGCGGATGCGGCCGGCCTGGTCTATGTGCCTGACATCAACAACACCTTCAACGGCATTGCCCGGCTCGTATTCAATCCCACGACGCAGACGCTCACGCAAAACGGAATTCTGAGTCAGGGACGCGGCCTGGTGGCTGCGGCAGTCGCCGTGCAAGTGAATCCCGTTACCAAACTGACGGACCTCTACATTGGTCCCACAACCGGCGCGCAGATCACCAAGATCGTTGCCGCCGCAACCGCGCCCAGCGCTCCGCAGAATGTTGCTGCTTCGCTCCTGGGTCTCGGCGTTCGGAGCATGGTGTTCAATGGCGTTGATCTCTACCTGATGGAAAACGGACTGCCTGATAAAGACAGCTTGTTCCAGGTTGGCAGCGGTCAGCCAACCTTAATTCTGAATGCAGCGCCGGATCTATCGCGCGGTCGCGCTCAGTTCTTCTCCGGCATTCCGCAGTTCGTAACGCCCGCTCGCGGAGCACAACCGCCAACGGACATCGACACGCCGGCGGCGCTCGCCCTTGGACCAACTGGTCAGGTTCCGTGCAACACAGTTGTCCAGACCTTCAACCCGACTACGCCGTCACTTTATCTGGGCGGCGCGTCTGAAGTGGATCAGTGGAGCTTCCTCTGCACCAAGGACACGCTCTGGACGGCCGACGGCCAGTTCAGCGCTCTGCTCACACTGAACGCACCCATCGGCGTGGTAACAGCACTTGGGTTTGCCGGCGACGGAACCATGGCCATTGGCGATGATCCCAGCCTGCTCCCACTCACACCAACACTCAACAGCACGACATTGGCGCCAATCGCGGGCCAGGGTCATGTGTTTGTGGTGCAGGCCCAATAACTCCAAGCTTGTCGCCTTCGTGGCTGGTGGGGAAAATCCGCCAGCCACGGGGGGCAGGTTAACCAGATCCAGGAGCTGAAGCTCCGGACAGGACGCAAAAAAATGACTTCTCCCACAAAGACTGCGAATTCTCGACCAGCGCGCTTTGCAGCACTCTGCCTGTGCCTGCTGGCCGTTGTGTTGTTTTCTTCCGTCGCGGCAAACAGCCAGGCCACCACCACCGTGCTGTCCGCGGGCACTCCGAACGCTGCGGTTCCACAGGTTGTCAGCAGCTTCACCATCCCGCGCGGCGGTATCGTTCTTTCCGGCACGGCGCTGAACGCAGCGGGCCAACCAGTTCGTCACTTATGGACTGGCGATAACAATCTTGGTTTGTGCCGGCTGGATCCAGATCTGGATACACCGGGCATCAAGGTAATCAATCCCCTCACCTGCCCCTTCAAGTTGA
>CAVWJV010000004.1:0-581932 GCA_963755365.1 Terriglobia bacterium
GCGTTCGAGCGCTGCGCTTGAATGCGGGCTTTTCTCTCATCGCCATTCTCTCCCTGGCGCTTGGAATAGGCGCGAATACGGCAATCTTTCAACTGCTTGATGCAGTCCGCTTGAGAACTCTGCCGGTTAAAAATCCCGGCGAACTGGCCGAGATACGTATTCCCAACCTGCTGGGTCGGACTGGGCACATGGAAGATCATGACGAACTGAGCAATCCTTTGTGGGAACAGATCCGCGACCACCAGGAAGCATTTTCCGGAGTTTTCGCCTGGGGTACCGCTACCTTCAATCTAGCCAGCGGCGGCGAAGCGCGTCCCGCGCATGGTCTGTATGTAAGTGGAGACTTCTTCCGCACGCTCGGCGTGGAGCCGGTCATGGGCAGGGTCTTGACCGCGGCCGACGACCAGCACGGATGCGGCATTCCCGCCGCGGTCATCAGCTATCCGTTCTGGCAACGGGAGTACGGTGCTGCCAGGACTGCGGTCGGCAGCATGCTCAAAATCCACAATCATCCGGTTGAAGTTGTCGGAGTGACTCCTGCCAGTTTTTTCGGGGTCGATGTAGGAGAATCCTTTGACGTGGCTGTTCCACTTTGCGCCGAGCCGTTGATTGAGGGCGAGAGGAGCGTATTCGCGCGCAGAGACGGCTGGTGGCTGGCCGCCATTGGACGGCTCAAACCCGGGTGGTCACTCGAAAAGGCAACGAGCCAGCTGGAATCGATTTCTCCGGGGATTTTTGAAGCCACTCTCCCATCGAGACTTAATACAGACCAGGCGGCTAAGTATCGCGCGGCGAGGTTGGGCGCTTTTTCCGCCGGATCAGGGCTCTCAGCCTTGCGCGAGGATTATGAAAATCCGCTTTGGCTTTTGCTGACACTGGCCGGAACGGTGCTGCTGATTGCCTGCGCCAATCTTGCCAACCTGACGCTGGCGCGGGCCAGCGCCAGAGAACGCGAAACCGCGGTACGTCTTGCAATGGGCGCGTCGCGATTCAGATTGATGCAACAGGTGCTGCTGGAAAATCTGTTGCTCGCCATAACCGGGGCGGTCGCTGGCGCGCTAATGGCGCAGGTGCTCACACGCGTGTTGGTTTCATTTCTCGGCACGCACTCTGACCAGGCATTTCTGGATCTGACTTTCGACTGGCGGGTGCTGGCTTTTACGACCGGCATGGCCGTGCTGACGTGTCTATTGTTTGGCCTGGCGCCGGCATTGCAAGCGACGGGCACTTCGCCCGCCACAGCCATGAAGGCAGGAGGCCGAGGCGCTTCGGCGGACCGCAGACACTTCGGCGCGCGCAGGATTCTGGTGGTCGCGCAAGTTGCTCTATCTCTTATGCTGGTGGTGGGCGCGTTTCTCTTCGTGCGCACCTTTCAAAACCTGCTATCGCTTGACCCGGGTATGACTCCAGGCGGAGTGCTCGCCGTCAACGTCGACATCAGTCCAGTGAAAGCAACCCGCGAGGGACGCACTGAGATCAAGCAGGATTTGCTTGCGCGTGTGCGGGCCATTCCCGGAGTTGAATCGGCGGCTGAAGCCAGCATTGTTCCCCTGACTGACAGCGGGTGGAATGACACGGTCTACACTCCTGCTTCAGGCCAGGAAATTCGTGCAGTCGCATTCTTCAACAGGGTGAGCCCTGGTTACTTCAAGACCGTAAAGACAGACCTGCTGCAGGGTCGCGATGTGAACGATTCCGATTCAATGGGCTCTCCCGCCGTGGCCGTGGTCAATGAAACATTCGTGCGGAAGTTCCTGCCCGGCTTGAGCCCCATCGGCAAAACATTTCAAGTGGACGAAGGTGCAGGCAAACCGCAACCGGTTTACCAGATTGTTGGCGTCGTCAGAGACGCGAAATACGGCGGCCTTCGCGAGCGGATTTTTCCGGGAGCGTATCTTGCTGCGGCCCAGGCCGAGGACCCTGATTTCCAGCCAGCGCTGCTGGTGCGGTCCAACATCTCGATGGACGCAATGCGGTCTTCCCTGGACCGCGTTATACGCGGCGCAAATCCGGCGATTACATTTCGCTTCAGGATCCTGGAAACAGAAGTTCGCGACTCTCTGCTGCGGGAACGGCTGATGGCCTCGCTCTCAGGTTTTTTCGGTTTTCTTGCCGCGTTGCTGGCCACCATCGGCCTGTATGGCGTGATTTCTTACATGGTGGTTCGCCGTCGCAGTGAGATTGGCATTCGCATGGCCCTGGGGGCAGATCGCAGCCGGGTCCTGCGCCTCATCATGCGTGAAGCAGGGCTGCTCCTGGCGATAGGCCTGGGCGTGGGAACCATTCTGGCGCTGGCGGCCGCAAAAGCTGCCGGCACCTGCTCTATGGACTGAAACCGCGCGACCCCGAAACTTTTGTGCTGTCCATTGCATTGCTCGCAGTTGTTTCGCTGGCCGCGAGCGCGCTGCCTGCTTCCCGCGCCGCACGGCTGGATCCACTGGACGCGCTGCGGGATGAATGAGTATGGATGACCGGATCGGGAACTCGAACTACGTTGCCTCGCTTAGTCCTCCACACTTCTCTCATAAGTTTCTTATATTTGCCAAAAGGTCATGGTACGAATTTCCACTTTGCAACTATTCCTCAACTCTCAACGGCAGGAGTAAACTAGACCGGAGTTGCTGGAAGGTGAACGGTGCGACTTGTAAGATTTCTGTTCGCTCTTGTCCTCGGTAGTTTTCCTTCGGCCCTTTTCCTGAACGCGCAGCCAGTTCCCATGCGCACCCCCGCTTCGCGTCCGATAGCTCTTCCGCTGCAATTTGAAGAGAACGTTGGTCAGTACAACCTGCCAATGCAGTTCGCCGTGAGCGGTGCTTCCGGCCGGCTGGAACTTGAGCCCGGCGGAACGCTGGTTTGGCTGGTGGGTGACACGAAGGTGCGAGTTATCCCCGTTGGCGGTAATTCCAAATCTCGTCCGGTGAGCGATGATCTTCAGATCACCCGGCGAAATTATTACTACTCAATCCCGGTCCCGCGTGAATACACGAACGTCCGCAGCTTTGGCCGCGTACGGTATCCCGAAATTTACCCGGGGATTGATCTTGTGTATTACGGGAGCGAAGGCCAACTGGAGTACGACTTCGAAGTTGCGCCGGGCGCTGATGCCTCGGCCATTGCCCTGAGGGTGGAAGGCGGCACGGCCGAACTGCATGACGGTGATTTGCTTCTGCGTGCGGGAGGCGAGGAGCTGACTATCAAGGCGCCGCGTTCCTATCAGGTGCATAACGGGGTAAAGAGTGAAGTGAAATCGGCGTTCTCCATGCTGGACAGCGCGACTTTCCGGTTCACGATTGAAGCGTATGATTCAACCCTCCCTCTCATTATTGATCCGGCCGTGCGCTACACGGCAGTGATTGCATTGCCGGCACCCTTTCTGCCTACCAGCTTTACGCGAGGCGTTGCTGCGGATTCACTCGGGAATGTGTATGTGTCCGCTGAAACAAACTTTATCGTAGCTGTTTTTCATGGAAGTCACCGACGAAGGCCCGATGTCCTGCACAGTGACCAAGATCAACCCACAAGGGACCGCGATCCTTTATCAGACAACTCTGGATGTTCACGGAATTGATCGCGTTCCCGCTGTATGCGGCCAGGTAGCCGTTGATCGTGGCGGGAACGCCTACTTTTCAGCCAATGGAACCATCACGCCGACTCCGGGCGCGGTACAGCCCGTGAATAGAGGGACGAACAACTCATTCATCAAGCTTGACCCGTCCGGCCAGGTCTCTTACGCAACCTATTTTGGCGGAAGCGGAGGGGATTGCATTCGACACCTTGACGGTAGATTCCGCAGGCGATCTGGTGGTATTTGGCGGCACAAATTCTAATGATTTCCCGCTTAAGAACCCTCTCCAAACTAGCCTCAACACCAACGGCGGTACCGCCTATATCTTCTCGTTAAACGCGACGGGCACCGGCGTGAATTTCTCAACGTATTTCGGAAGTTGGTAATGAGCGGGCAGCCTGGCTACGGATAACACTAACAACATTTACCTTTCAGGCAGTGCGGGGGTTTCCCACTCAAAATGCTGCGATTGCGAACTGCACGCCTGTTTCATTCCTCCGCTGCAACATGGTGACTAAATTCACGCCGGCTGGTGCGGTGGTGTTCTCAACCTTTGTTTCCGCCGATGGGAGCCTTGAGCCTGAGAGTGTGGCCGTCAACAGTGCCGGCACCGTATTCCTGGAAGCCATGTTTATCAATAACCCCTTGCAGGCACTGGGCCAGCTCACACTCTCGACTGTGGACAAGACCAATGGCTCACTCACTCCCGTTAACATACCTCCCTTGATTGGCGTTAACGCCAATACATTTGTATTGTTTCCTCTCATCATCGATGCCGCCGATAACATTTACATGGGCGGCTCGATATCAGCTCCTTTCCATGACTTCAACCGGAGCTGTTAATTTCCTTGTCTCATTGCCAGGGGACATGTCAATTTTTCGATCATTCGACACCTTTCATCAGGCGGCATCGCAGCCGGTCCGGGTGGAAACTTCTATGTTCTGAACCCAACATTTGCGGTCAATCCACTGGTGCTCCTGGGCGGCGGAGTTGGTAGCCAGTTTGAAGGGTCAGTAGCAGCGTTCTCAAGCGTTGACTCAGCATCGCTGGGCTATGCGCCGGCGGCGCCTGATTTTGGGAATCTTGAGTTGGGAACGCAGGGGCACCTGCAAATCGAGATTGCGAACTATGGTTCCCTCCCGCTTACGATCTCGAATGTCACGGCTACCGGCGACTTCTCCGCGACAAACAACGGTTGCAATACGAATATCCATGAGCTCTACTCCCGCATGTAGCTGTCGACGTGGTGTTTAACCCTCCAGGACTCGGGACACAGACCGGCTCACTCACAATCACCAGTAATGCTCTGACCAGCACCACCGTAATTCCGCTTTCTGGGACCGCCGTCCCCCCGACACAGCTGGCCTTTTCTGCTACAAGCTTGAACCTGGGAGATACTCCAGTGAACGGGATCAGCGCGCCGCAAACTGTCACGGTGTCAATTAACGGCACCTCGCCAGTAACCTTCGCCCGCATCGATACAACAGGCGACTTCATTGAGTCGAACACCTGCGGCCTTTTCCTTCCGCTCGGCGTCAAATGCACGATCTCGGTCGTATTGCATCCCGACTGCCGCCGGCGCCAGGACGGGAACGGTGGTGCTCACGGACGATCTTGCCGGCAGTCCGCAGACCATCAACCTGACCGGCAATGGCATAGCCGGGTTCTTTATCACCTCGCAAACGATCAATCCCAGCATCACGGTATTCGCCGGACAGAGTGGCAGCACGCAACTCAATCTGGGCAGCTCTCTGGGTTTTGCCGGTGCTGTTAATCTCTCTTGCTCGGGTGCGCCGGCGAACTCAACGTGCACCGTATCGCCCAATTCGGTTCAGCTCGCCGCCAATGGCACAACTCCGATTACGATTTCCGTTACCACTGCGGCACGCGCCACCGCTGGCCTGCCCCCGCAGGGCGGAGCACCATGGCCCGGGACTTTCGCCGTGCTCGCAGCTTCCCTGCTCGCGCTTGTGCTCAGCACATTCTCCGCAGGCAGGTCACGCAAAGTTACGTTTGCCGGAGCAACGCTGCTCGCGCTTGCCTTCGCAGGTTGCGGCGGCGGAGGCGGGGAGCAGTACGCCTCCACCGGTCGTGGGAACGCCAAACGGTGTTTTTATCATCACGGTCACTGGCACGTCTGGCACGATCACTCAGTCACAGGCCATTTCATTAAACGTGAACTGATCTCTTCCATCCATCAACAATAAGGCGGAGGCCGCACCCGATAGAAGAATGTTTTTCAACTCGCCTGGAGTCAGGCAGAGTGAACTTTAGCCAGATTCCCCTCTGCGATCAGACCATTGCCGGGCAACGCGGGAATTACGGCAAAGTGGGGTTGCAAGGGGAGAAAGACTGAGAATACCGTTCCGGTAGCAGGTGATATTGCACGACTTTTTACCTGAATACTCCCACCGTGCTTCTGGACGATTCCATGACTTACCCAAAGTCCCAGCCCAGTACCGGTATCGCCTTTCGTGCTGATAAATGGCTCGAAGATTTTTTTCTTGATGTCAGGATCAATCCCAGATCCGGTATCGGCGATGGTTAAACGAACGCCGGGACGCGTGCCATTGCTATATTCTCGCGTATTGGTAATGCGGAGCCTCAGCGTACCGCCGGTCCTGGCCATGGCGTCCACGGCATTCCCTATCAGATTTATGATCAGCTGACGTAGTTCGCCTGCCATGGCAAAAATTGGCAGGCATTCCTGCTGGAAATCCCTCTCAATCACAATCTGAGCAGAGTTGATTCTTCCTTGATAGAGAACCAGAGCTGAATCCACGATTTCTGTGATCTGCACCTCGCATGGATTACTTTGCTGGCGATGAAACTTCAGGGTACTGGTGACAATTTCTGATACTCGCGCTAACTCGCTCATCGCCGTCACAGTGTATCTTTTTGATTCTTCCAGGCAGGAACATGTGCTGATCAGATAAAGCAAATTGACGACCGATTCAAGCGGATTATTGATTTCATGTGCAATGCTGGCGGCCAGGCGTCCGCTCACTGCCAGTTTTTCCGATTTACGCAACGCATCTTCTGCCTTGTGGCGCTCCGCTAAATGGTCTCTGATCTGGTATTGCCGACGACGGCTGCGCAGCGCAGCCAGGACGGTGCTGACTAACGTCTCAGGCCGTATCGGCCGCTCCAGTAATACCAGATTGCCGAGAGGCTTGAGCAGGAACAACTTCCGTTGGCTCTCACGGTCGACTCTCCCGGCGTTAGTAAGGACGATAAGCGGAAAATCAGACCAGGAAGGCTGGTCAGCAATCTCTGCAGTCCACTTGGCAATGTTGGGCAGGCTGAGCACTTCGTCCGTCAAGATCACGGCGCCTGATCCCTCATTCATCTCCGCCAGGGCCATTTCCGTTGTTTCGGAATTAACACATTGAATGCCTCTGCTGGCGAGCAGATTGCATATCATGATGCCGTCCCGTCCGGTAGGCGCAACCACCAGGACACGCAGGTCACGTTCGAGACTAGCTTCTGACAGGTTTAGCATGCGTTTTAGACTTCCCGAGGCCGTTTGGTTTGCCAAGATATTTAGGAACACCGGTTAAAACGCCCTCAAATTCAACCAATACATCTCCTACCCGAATGGCACCTTTTTTCATTACCAACTCACGGATGGTGGTTTCATGTTCTCCGCTGCGTTTTTTAATTACAGATAGCGCCTTCTTTATCTCTCCTGCGGATTCGAAATAACGAAACAAAACTACCGTATCCGCCAGATAACTGACGTCCACCGGCGTCTCGAAGTTCGTTCCCACGAAACCATGCTGCGCAAGTGTCATGATTGTGGTGACCCCTTTTTGAGCCAGATAGCCAAGCAATTCATGCAGCTGCATGGCAAGAAACTGTTCCCCGGGCATGGCATTCAGAAAACCATTTAAGCTGTCGATAATGACGAGCTTGACCCCCTGGTCCTCTATCAATCTCCTGATCTCGTGTACAAATTGACCGGGCGAAAGTTCCGCAGCATCGACCTGGCGAAGGAGCAGCTTTCCCGGACTCAACGTGCTTCTTTACGTCCAGCCCCAGCCCTTTTGCCCGGGTCACTAGCGTCGCCAGGGTTTCATCGAAGGCAAAAATCGCGGCGCAATCCCCTTGCTCGGCGCAAGCGACGGCGTAACGAACAGCGATGGTGGATTTTCCGCAGCCCGCCGGACCTAACAGTAGAGTGTTGGTACCACTATCGAGTCCGCCACCCAACAGGTTATTCAGTTCTGGAATACCGCTGTCCAGTTGCGTCGGAGATAGAGTCAAATGGTGCTCCGAGACAATCAAGCGAGGATAGACTTCCAGCCCACCTCGCTTAATGGTGTAGTCATGGAAGCCCTCGCGGAACTGCGCACCGCGCAGCTTTCTTACTTCCAATCGGCGTCTCTTGATCCCGTACTCCCGCTCCACGCTCTCCATCATGATCACGCCATGAGCAATGCTTTGCAGTTGCAGGTCATGACGTTCAGCGGTGCGATCATCCAGCAATAGCACGGTGCAGTTACGTCCGGAAAAATATCGCTTCAGGCCCAGAATCTGGCGGCGATAACGTAAGGAATCACGCGCCAGCAAGCGCAATTCAGACAGTGAATCAAACACCACCCGCATCGGCTGCAGCCTATCCACTTCCGCCAGGACTGCGGCGGTGCAGTCCGCAAGTTCCATGTCAGAGGGATTAAAAACGGTGTACTGCGCCTCGGGACTGATGTCATCATCACTCTCATTCATCTCAAATACGTCAACGGATCCAAGCGACCAACCATGCGATTCCGCGATTTCCAGAATTTCGCTTTTCGACTCAGAAAGGGTGACATAGAGGCTCTTTTGTCCGATCCTGGAACCCTCCAGCAGGAATTGCAGCGCGATGGTCGTCTTTCCCGTACCAGGATCGCCTTCGATGAGATAAAGATGATTGGGCCAAAGACCGCCACCCAGAATATCGTCAAGGCCGGCTATGCCGGTTGAAAGCAGCAACTTGTGCGTCTTCGTGCCATTTCCTGTTTCTATGCCTGCTGTGTGCTTTGTAGTGTGCGTGTTCATCTTCAACTCCTATCGCGCACAGAACTGTGGATGCGTCCTGATCGATTCTGCCGCTCGTCTTTTCCTTAAGCGTGGGTCTAATCGTGACTTTTGATGATCATAATTTTGGGTTGAGGGATTGCCCTGGGTCAGGGCCGCTCAGATTTTTGCGCCACTCTTCCTGCGTAGATTTGCACTCTGAGTATGTTCTTATGTCGACCATTTGGATGGTCACTTTTGCACACCAGATGAAATAAACCACCCGTGTACAGCCTGGCGGTCAACGGTATTTCGTCGCGTCAGGAGCATGCGTACGATTGCATTTCGCAGCCACGGAGAGACCGTTGACGGACCAGGTGCGACAACTCGTTTCGAAGATCAGCGAATGAGAAATGGACTTTGTTGTGGTCCCAAGGTAGAAAATTCCCTGGGCTTAAGCTGAATCGCCTGAGTGGTCCCACAAAACAGACTGGTCAAGTTGTGCAACCGTCGTTCTGCCGGTCAGGCACATCGCAGATTTGAATTCTTGTCGAAGGATCTGAATGACGTGCGCAACCCCGTCTGCTCCGGCTGCAGACAGACCATGCATATACGGACGGCCAATCAAAACGGCTCTTGCGCCCAAAGCTAACGCCTTGAGTATGTCGGTACCGCGACGAATTCCTCCGTCGACCATCAACGGCAGCCTACCTTCTAATTTGTCGACAATCCGCGGCAAAGCGTCGGCAGTGGACGGAAGCGTGTCCAGGTTGCGCGAGCCGTGATTAGAGACAATAATTCCGGATGCGCCGGAGTCCACAGCCTTCAGGGCATCTTTGGGATTGATAACACCCTTCAGCCACACGGGAGTTTTGGCGACCGCACACAGCCATTCTATTTCTTTCCAGGTAAGCTTTGGATTGGGCAATAAGCTGAAAGCATAATGTGGTGAGCGCCGGTGAATCTCAGGACCGATGTTGAGGTTAGGCAAGTTAAAGTTTGGAGGGATCCGAAAATAGGCTCGCTCTTCGCGGTTGCGAATGCCGATCGCCGGTGTGTCAACGGTGACCACAATGGCCTTGCAACCCGCGGCTTCGGCCCGTTGAATGAGGCTCTGATTGAATTCCCGGTCGGGACGGGTGTATAGCTGGAACCATACCGGCTGAGTCGCGGCCTGACATACGTTTTCCACTGACTCGGTGGCATACGTGCTCGTAATCAATGTCACTTTGCCCTGATTTGCTCCCGCTACGACGCCCATCTCGCCACTCTTGTGCCAAAGTCGGTTAATAGCGATTGGAGCAAGAACAATCGGAACATCAAGGGACTGGCCGAGAATCTTCGTCGTGAGATCGACGTCGGAAACGTCAACGAGGATGTCAGGGTTTAACCGAATTCGTGCCCAGCGCTCCCGGTTAGCGCGCAGCGTAATCTCATCACCGGCCGCTCCAGATAAATAAGCTTGAGCAATCCGCGAGTTGCGTTTTTCACTGACCGCTTCCATGTCCGCCAGGGTCAGGACTTTCTGCAACATTCTCCGGTTCGATTGTCCGGTAACCGACCCGAAGCGTGATCTGTAGGCTGCAGTTATGTTCACGGTTTATAGTCCTCCGGCGTTCACATTTATGGTGTGCTGCTGTGTGAGATTCGTCAGGTGATTGGGCCAACGCGTAATGGTACATCATGGAGGTTATGGCGATGTTCCGGATGAGCTAGACCGTTGGAGAAACGAAAATATCCTGGTCAAATGCGATTGGTTGCAGTGTAGGTTGATTCGGAAGAATCGATGTGCCAGTTTCTGCACGCGCTGATCAGGGCCGACAAAGATTTTGACATGGTCTATCTGATGGGAGCCGGACACGCAACTGGATTCGCACCGTATACAACTCGGCGCATTCGACGATTACCCTGCTCTGATACCTGATGGGCGCTACACCGCCGGGCGGTGAGCCAAGGGTCTCATCATTTTCTTGAGGATGCCAGGCCTGGGTCATTTAAGCGTGGAGAAGCGGCCCCCTTATCGCGCTGGAACACAAGCCGAAGCCCGGCACCGGGACTCAAAGGTCGAGAATCCGATCTACGATGCGACCGCATCATGGACAAGGGCCTGAGCCGCCTTAGGCTGAGGTCGCATCAGCAAATAGAACGCGATGAAGTGCGTGATCATCAGAAAGGGAACGTAGATTACCGGGATCACGTAGGTGGCGCCCAACTGTCCCGCCAGCGCAGGAAGTCCGGCCCGGACGGCGTGGTAATAGTCGACTATCACGTCGACCGTCCCCACTAGATTGAAGGCGACAACGAACAGCCAAAAGGCCGGCCGGATTCTTACCGTGAGAAGGGCCATGATGGCTAAAATTCCAGTGGCAAAGTCGCCATACGCGGCGAATGTGGCGAAGCTTGCGGGAAGATTCGGGCCGACCACGCCGGGAAGGATAAAGACCAGCCCGAAGAAGCGGAAGCTGTGAACAGTTGCGATGACGCGATGTGCCTCAATGCGATCCATCGACTTGAGTTTGGGCAGTACGTAGACGCCCGCAAAAAGCATGCAGGCAACGTAACCTAGAAGAAGATGCAGCTGGAAGATAATCTCCGGTGACATTTTGAACTCCTGTTAGAAGGCGTTAGGTATCAGATTATTGTCATAATCCTATAGGCGCAAAAAAATTTAAAAACTGGCCAACAAGTAATCTCGAACTGTATTGAGGATTCTTTGCTTGTCCCCAGGTTCTGACATAGTGCGCGCAAGAGCGACTGCGCCAGCCATCGCGGACAGCGTCACAAAAAAGTTTCTCTCTTTCTCCGCGACATTTTTCCCGGGAACAAAGGGCATGATTTCGTCACGGTGTTGCTTCAACATTCCCGCGATTCGCTTTTTGACAGACGGTTTGGTGCGGGACATCTCAGGAGCAAGCGCGGCGAGCGGACAGCCGATGTCAGCGTGCTCGCAATGATCGATGGATAAATAACTGCTGATGATCTGCTTCCACGCGTCGCGAGGGGGAAGTTGCCTCGCCGGACCCAGCATCCGTTCGCGTAGATCGCGGAGACTCTCTTCGACGGCTTCAGTAACCAGATCGTCTCTGGTGCGAAAATGCTTGTAAAATCCTCCCACTGTGAGACCCGAGGCACGCATGACACGCGCGACCCCAGGTCCGCTCAGACCCTGGGCACGAAATTGTCTGGAAGCGCTCTTCACAATACGCTGATGGGTCCTGGATTTGTGATCGGGTCCGTAACGCATGATCTGTTCAGATTATATACGTAATCTCATGGATTCAAAACTTTATCATGATCGCCCCAAACGATCGGGGCTTTGCCAATTGGCATAAAGCACTATCTGGCGAAATTTGCTGCGGGCAAGGCGGATTGGGCGCATCCTGTTTTTCGCGTCACCTCTTGACAATCTAGGGGAGCAAGCCCATACTCACCTCTGGTTTATCTAGAGGAGAGACTTCCAAATGCCCGAGAAAGCCGCTGGGCTCGTTCAAGGAACACTAGACATGCTGATTCTCAAGACCCTCGCACTCGAGCCCATGCACGGTTTCGGGATTGCTCAACGCATTGAGCAGATCAGTAAAGGCGTGTTCCATGTCAACGCGGGCTCGCTCTTTCCTGCTTTCCGCCGCCTGGAACGTGATGGGTTGGTTGCTTGCGAATGGCGGCCCACGGAAAACAATCGTCGCGCCAAGTACTATCGCCTGACCGATCTCGGGAAAAAGAAACTCAAGGTTGAAACCCGCGACTGGCACGCCCAGGCAGCAGCCATCGCCCGAATTCTCGAAGCATAGGAGCCGCTATGGCAGTTCTCCGCAAGCTCGTTTCCGGGATCAAAGCTCTACTTCATCGGCAACGCACTGAGCAGGAAATGGATGAAGAACTCACGGATTATTTCGATGAACTGATTGCCGCAAAACTTCGGAAGGCATCACACCTGAAGAAGCGAGGCGCGCAGCGCGTTTACAGATGGGAAACATGGAAAGCATCAAGCACCAGGTCCGCTCCGTGGGATGGGAACTCGCCGTGGATACCTTCTTTCGTGATCTACGCTACGGTCTGCGTCTGATTCGAAAGTCTCCAGGCTTCGCCGCGCTGGCGATCCTTGCCATTGCGATTGGAATCGGAGCCAACACCGCAATCTTCAGCGTAGTTGACGCCATTCTGTTACGCCCGTTGCCCTATCCTGAACCGCGTCAGTTGATCGCCATCGGGATGCACCAGCGCGGAGGCTCCGGCGTGAATCCCATGGGCGTGGCAGATTTTCTTGCCTGGCGTGATCAGCAGCACAGCTTCGAGCACGTTGCAGTGTTTGAAGGAGGCGCCGGCAGCTTTTCACTCAGCGGACTGGGTACGCCCGAACGAGTGCCGGGCATTACCGTCAGCGCAGATTTCTTTACGACTCTGGGCGTTCAACCGATTATCGGTCGTGGCTTCCAAACCGGTGAGGATCGTCCGGGTAGTCCGCCGGTCGCAGTCATCAGCGAGCAGTTCTGGCGCGATCATCTCGGGTCAGATCCGCGGGTGACGAGCCGCAGCATCACGCTTGACGGCAGGTCTCATGCGATCGTGGGAGTCATGCCTGCCTCATTCCGTTTCCCATTTTCACAACAGCTGGATGTTTGGGCGATCAGGACGTTCGGTGTTCAGCGAACGCGCGTCCGCCGTATGGTCTGCGAGCCTTTGGCCGACTCAAGCGTGAGTGCGACGGTGCAGATGGCGGAAGCGGAGCTCAACGGCATCGCGGCGCAAGTCACACAGCAGTTCCCGAGTTCGCCCGAACTCGAAACCAGCATGGAGCCCTTGAAAGAGTGGATGGTAAGAAGCGTCTCTACTGCCCTCCTGCTACTGCTGGGAGCTATTTCTCTGGTATTGCTCATCGCCATCGTGAACGTTGCCAACCTTTTGTTGGCTCGTGCCAGTGTGCGGCAGCGCGAAATCGCGGTGCGTATGGCTCTGGGCGCCACCCGTGCCCGCGTGCTGCGGCAGCTTCTTACCGAGAGTGTGATGCTTTCTCTACTGGGCGGCGCAGTTGGATTGCTGCTCGCCTTCCTCACCGTAAAGGCCTTCCTTACGTTTGGTCCCGGACGAATGCCGCGGCTTGAAGAGGTTGGTATCAACGCGCCCGTGTTGCTTTTTACTTTTATTCTGTGCGTGGGGAGTGGAATCATGTTCGGTCTGGCTCCCGCGTTTGCAACTTCGCGTAATGCGATCAGCGATCCCCTCAAAGAGAGTGAGCGTGGGGCAACCAGCACCTCGGCCCAGCGGACCCACCGTGTGCTGGTAATTTCCGAGATCGCGCTGGCACTGCTGCTCATGATCGGTTCCGGTCTTCTGGTAAGAAGTTTTCTCCGTTTGCGCGACGTCAATCCAGGGTTCCAGTCTGACCATGTGATCACCGCGGCCATCTCTCTGCCCCGCAGCTACGCTAGTCCCGCACAGATCAGCAGCTTCTGGAAACAGTTTCTGGCGAAAGTTGAGTCCACACCCGGCGTGACCTCTGCGGGCGCTAGCATGAGCATTCCTCCAAACCTGCTGGAGATAACCAATCCCTTCACCGTGGAAGGACAGGGCTATGATCGAGGCCGCTTGCTGCAGCTCGCCGAAGAAATGACCGTCACCCCCGATTACTTCCGCGCGCTCGGCATTCCTTTGATGAAAGGACGATTCTTTTCGGAATCAGATCAGGTTGAGCAGGATAACGACCCCATGATCGTCATCATCAATGAGACCATGGCGAAAAAATACTTCCCCGGTCAGGACCCAGTCGGGAAACGTATACAGACCGGGGATCCAGACCCGAAATCATCCTGGGAAACGATTGTGGGAGTAGTTGGCGACGTTAAGTATTCGGGTCTGGATGCTCAGCCAGCGCCAACACTCTACGTGCCGTACAACGAAAGCGGCTGGGTCATGTGGGCTCGCGAAATGTATGTGGTGGTGCGCACCCCGTTGTCGCCGGCCGCCATAGTCCCCGCATTGCGTGGCCAGCTTGAAAGCGTCGACCGGGATATTCCCCTTGCCTCAGTACAGACGATGGACCAATTGATTGAGGATTCGGTGGTACAGGAAAAGTTCCGCACATGGGTAGTCGGAGTATTTGCAGGGTTAGCTCTGCTTCTGGCTGCGATCGGGATCTATGCCGTGGTTTCTTACTCTGTAGCGCAACGCACGCGCGAGATCGGAGTGCGGATGGCATTGGGAGCAGACAGGTTCGCGGTATTAAGCATGGTGCTCGGCCAGGGAATGAAACTGGCGATAGCCGGTCTCTCGATCGGAGTTATCGCAGCGATCGCGGTTACCCGCGTCCTGCGCAGCCTCTTATATGCGACTAGTTCCACCGATCTCCTCAGCTACGTTGCCACCTCAGCAGTCCTGATGGCGGTAGTGGTGCTGGCCTGCTATGTACCCGCACGTCGGGCCACCAAAGTGGATCCCCTGACGGCGTTGCGCTACGAGTAGCAGCGAGATAAAGAGTGCGGCGTCACGCGATCTGCTGAACCCATTGTTTTCGCCAGGCGGCGCCTCGAAGGGGTCCGCGAAATACTGTGTTTCGTGGACGACCTTGGTGTCCGGCTCGCTGCGACGCGTGGGAGATTCTGGCTGCTCCCCGACGTCGCCCCCTTACTCCTCTCGCAGTGCTTTGTTTGGGTCAATTTCGGCTGCGCGATTTGCCGGGACCCAGGATGACGCTGTCGTGATCACGAGAAACAGCAACACCATCATCACAAAGGTGAGCGGATCGGTGGGTTTCACGCCGACGAGCATCGTGGTCATCAGTCGCGTGAGTATCAATGCGGCGATCAGGCCGGTGACCACTCCGAGTGCGCTCAAGAGCAGTCCCTGTCCGACGATGAGCCGGAAGATGCTGTGGCGCTGGGCGCCGAGGGCCATGCGCACGCCGATTTCATTTGTGCGTTGCCGCACGGCGGTTGAAAGCACGCCGTAGAGTCCGACTCCCGCGAGCACTCCGGCGATGACCGCGAAGACGCCGATCAGCAGCAGCGAGAATGTTGTCTGTGACTGGGCATGGCTCACCAACTCGTCTGCCGGTTGCAGGTCCGTAATGAGCAACCGCGGGCTTACGTCTTTGATCGCCGCGCGCACCTGGCTGGCGTAGCTCACGGGATTCCCGGCAACGCGGAGCGCCCACGAGTTCACAGCGCCGGGTCCAACATACCCGTCAGTGAAGTACACTTGCTCGCGCCCCGGTACGGCCAGCGAGGTCTGCCGCACGTGCCCGACGACGCCGATAATTTCCATCCACTCCGGCTCGGGCGTCTTGACCCGGATGAGGATCCGCTTGCCCACAGCGGACTCTCCATGAAAGGCTTTCCTGGCAAGTGAGTCGTCGATGATGATCAGCCGGCGATCAGGCTCATTATCGGCGTCGGTGAAGGTGCGTCCGGCTAGCAGCGGGGTATGCATGGTCTCGAAATATCCGGGCATAACGATCTGAAAATCCGCTGCCTGGAACTTGCTCGGATCCGCGAGAGCATCTCCCATCCCCCAGCGAATCGGACTATAGCCTCCGGCGAGTGGAAACGGAAAAGAGCCGGTGACGCTCTGCGTTCCCGGGATGGCACGCAGTCGATCCTGAACTTGACGGACAAAGGCGGCGTTGGCCGCGGGCGTGGTTGCGCCATTGTTGCCGTTGAGGACAAACGTGAGCAGGTTGCGTGAGTCGAATCCGGGATCGATGCGCTGTAGTTCGAGGAAGCTACGGAACATCAGCCCCGAGCCCACCAGCAGGACGAACGAGAGCGCGACCTCGACTGTGACGACAGTGTTGCGCATGATGCTGCCGCTGCCCAGCCCGGTGCTGCGGCCCGCGCCGCCCAGCACGTTCATCAGGCGTGGACGCGAAGCACGCACGGCCGGAGTCATACCGAAGAGAATAGCCGCCGCCAGTCCCGCGAGTGCGGTGAAGACGAGCACTGATGTGTCGATGGTGATGGTGTCGAGGCGCGGCAGGTCGGCGGGAGCAAGTGAGCGCAACTCCCTGATCCCTGCCCAGGCGAGCGCGAGTCCGCCGAGCGTGCCCAGGGCAGCAAGCCACACCGCCTCCGCGACGATCGGCGACATCAGCTTCCAGCGATTCGCGCCCAGCGCGGCCCGCACGGCGAGTTCACGACTACGCAGCGAGGCGCGAACCAGCAGAAGATTGGCAACATTGGCGCACGCCACCAGCAGCAGGAAGATAACCGAGCCCACAAGCGCGAGAATTGCCGGGCGAGCCTCCGCCACCATGTGCTGGCGCATCGGCTCAACGCGGATGTGGTAATCAGCCGTCCCCATAATGGGAAACTGAGCGCGTTCCCAAGCGGCCACTTTCTCCGATTCTGCCTGCGCCTGCTGCGGCGTAACTCCGGGCCTGAGCCTGCCCACTGCGTGGATCGAAACGTTGTTGCGGCTATCCGCGTTGTAGCCCAGGCGGTTCGCGATCCAGATGTCGGGTGCAGGAAGAACCTGAGTCTCGGGTGGAAAATACAGTTGGAAATGCGGTGCGATCACGCCGATGATGATTGGCGTCGGTCCTTGTGCTCCGGCAACTGACGCAGGCCGTCCGATCACCGAGGCATCGCCTCCATACCGTGCGCTGAAAGTACTCATAGCTTAAAATTGCGTATACCGGCAGCCGTGCCGGCGCAGTACCCTGCTGCTGCGATCCTGGCGGCGGTGGGGGAGGGTTGGGGACCGCGTCTTCATCGTTGAAATCGCGGCCGTAAGCAATGCCTCCGCCGAGCAGTCGGAAGAAGTTGGTGGTCACTACCGCGGCGTTGGTCTGCTCGAGAGTGCCATCCTCGCGTTGCAACGTGAGCGGAAAAGTGAACACGCCGGCGAGATCATCGAAGGCGGACCTGGTGCCCTCGCGCAGATCGATGAAGTTGGCGTTCGAAAACGGGAAATCGCGGACATTACGCTTGCGCATATCGCTGCACGCGACAACCACGCGGTCGGGATCGCGATAAGGTAGCGGCCGCAGTAGCACGGCGTTGGCAACACTGAAAATGGCGGTGCTGGCACCGATTCCCAAAGCAATCGTCAGCGCTGCTGTCAAAGCAAACACTGGACTCTTGCGCAACACACGAGCGGCTACAGCCAGATCTCGAAAATCCATCGCACGCCTCCCGAACATCGGATTCGTCCAGATTGCGCAACGTTAATATAAAGAGACGTGCCACAGCAATATCTTCAATACGGCGTCACGCGATCTGCTGAACCCATTGCTTTCGCCAGGCCGGCCGACGCGAAGGGATCCGCGAAATACTGTGTTTCGTGGACGACCTTGCCCTTGCGGAACTCCATGATACTCACCGTGTATACCGATCGCCCGTGGTACGTGATTGTGTATTCCGTGATCCAGAGATCCCCGCTTCCGAGCATCCGCTTGATCTCGACGCCGCACGGCTTACCCGGATGATGACTCTGCAAGGCCTGCAAATTGCTTCGCCCGAGGAGTCGCTCGCCCGACTGGGGATAATCACAGATCACATCGTTATCGTAAATATCGTGTCCCGCGTTTGCATCGCCGATTGTATTGCTTCCAAACTGCGCTCCCAAACTTCCGTGCCAAGAGCACAATGAAGCCCGCACTCGTCTTTTTACTTTGATCGGTGCGGGCCTTTGATAGCAAGATCAACCCGGTTTGTTCCCTATACATTGCTGTGTGTGACAGTTCTAGGGGATGACAATTACTTTACCGTTCATGCCTAGATTGCCATGAATCGCGCAAATATAAGGAAACTCTCCCGGGTTGGTAAACGTCACTCGGAATCGCGTAACACCCAGAGGTGGCGCAGGAAGAGAAACTTGATCTTGCGGCGCGGCACCAATCACCCCGGAGTGCACGTTGTCAGCGGTCGAACTGATGATGCCGTGCAAGGCTCCGTCCGTATCCTTGGTCACGTTGACGGGCGGAGCAGGGTTCGCAGGCTGCACTCCGAAGGTGATAGTGTGCCTTGCTAACGGGTCAAAATTAGTCCATTCAACGGTTTCGCCCGCATGGATCACTTGCGTTGGGTCCATGAAACGCGCCACGATCAGAGTCTGAAAGCCTCCACCGTTGGCCGTGACTTCACCAACGCCGGCCATGACGGTATTGATGCCGCCGTGCTCGTGCCCCGAATTGTCCTGGTGTTGGCGATCGTGATCGCCGTCGGAGAGAAGTGATTTGCTCTGCTCGGCTGCCTGATCATCATAAAAATCCTGCTGATGGGGAAGAGGCTGTGAGAGATCCAGAACATGGACCACACCAGTCATGTTTGCATGTACCAGACAGACAAGTTTGAAGTTGCCGGCAGTGGGAAAAGCGATGGTGAAGCTTTGCCCCTTGGCTAGAGCGGGAGTGCTGATGCAGGTGGTGCCATCGAAGCTGCCGGATCCGCCAGGCGCAAACCCAGGACAACCTACTTGAAAAGCCAGCCGTGTCTGGCCAGGCCTTTGAAAGGTCACGGTATGGATCTCGTTGGCATTAAATGTCCAGGTGACGCTATCACCCGTGTGAATCCAGAGTTCGTTGGGAAGAAAAGCCAGAGCTTGACGTCCCAGCGATTCACTCTGGGCTCCCACGGTAGCGCGCCATTGGGCTTGTGCTATTTGTGGAAGGATCAGGACACCAAGGACGAATATCGAACGAAAGATCCCCGAGCGCAAGATTCTGGAAAGGGGAACCGAATTGACAGTATTCATTTTCATCTCCTCGTGAATTTCGCTCTGTGCCGCGGTGGCCACCTCGCTGACGCCAGGAGCGAAGCCTGATCCTGACCGCGGCCTGCATTAGGGTCAATGGAGGCCGTCTGTTTTAGTTGTGATTGACTTCTGATTGTCTGTACACTGATGAAACCGAAAGCATTAGCCTCAGACGACCACCGTGAAAAGGATTGCAGTTGGAGTCTCTGCCGCTTGCTGGTGGAGGGTTCTTTAGTGGATTCAAAGCCCGGCACGGAAACCACAGTCCGATTCGCGTGTTTTGAACTCAATCTGCAGACAGGCGAACTGCGCCAGGATGGAGTCGCCATCCGGCTTCAACCGCAACCCACCCTGATCTTGACGCTTTTAGCGGGCCGGCCTGGGAACCTGGTGACGCGTGAAGAGATTCAGCAGAGAGTCTGGGGAGCCGAGACCTTCATTGATTTTGATACGGGGCTGAATAGCGCCATTCGCCAGATTCGCCACGCTTTGAAAGACGACACAGGAGCGCCTCGTTTTATTGAAACGGTGCCGCGCCGCGGTTATCGGTTTCTGGCGCCTCTCGAGAAAATCGAAAACAACGCCAGCGGGCCAGCGGTGCAACCGTTCGTCGCTCCGGATCTTAGCGATGCCGGCGAACATGTGGGGGCTGGGCTCGCTGCCGCTGCCCCGGCATTGCTCGTCCCTGCGATCCCGTGGTGGCGCGCCAAGTGGCCGCTGGCAGCGGGAGGAGGTGCGTTGGCCGCCTTGCTGGTGGTCGCCATATGGTTCACGCTGTTTCGCGGACGTGCTGAAGCCATTGACTCGGTGGCTGTTTTGCCGTTTGAAAACGCCAGCACTGTTTCGGAAACCGAATACCTCAGCGACGGGATTACCGAAACTCTAATCGGGCAGTTGTCTCAAATACCCCGGCTGAAGGTCATGGCGCGGAGTACCGTGTTCCGCTATAAAGGCAGCAATATTGATCCGCAAAAAGTCGGCCACGACCTCAACGTCCGTGCGGTCCTGACAGGGAGAGTCTTGCAGCGCGGCGAAACGTTGACCATCAGCATAGAGTTGATGGACGTCAGGGACGGCTCCCTATTGTGGAGCAGGCTGTACAACCGCAAGCTCGCGGACACCCTCGCCGTGCAGGAAGATATCGCCCGTGAAGTTACCGACAAGCTGCGCCTACGGTTGGCAGGTGTGGAAGAAAAACGGCTGACCGCACATGTTACAGAGAATGCTGAGGCCTATCAGCTTTATCTGAAGGGTCGATACTACTGGAATAAACGCACACCGGATGGCATCCAGAAAGCCATCGAGTCCTTTCAGCAGGCAATCGAAAAAGACCCGAGCTACGCTCTGGCTTACGCGGGGCTGGCTGACTGTTACCATGTGCCGGCCAATCCGCTGCCGCCGCGAGAAAGAATGCCACTTGCGAAGGCCGCAGCCCTGAAGGCCCTGCAATTGGATGACACGCTGGTTGAAGCGCACACCACGCTGGCCCGCGTACTCTTTGT
This sequence comes from Terriglobia bacterium, assembly GCA_963755365.1. Taxonomy (GTDB): domain Bacteria; phylum Acidobacteriota; class Terriglobia; order Terriglobales; family Acidobacteriaceae; genus Angelobacter. The sequence continues at coordinate 20,756 of CAVWJV010000004.1, forward strand.
ATACGATTGGGACTGGCCGGCCGCCGAGAAAGAATTCAAGCGTGCGATTGAGCTGAATCCGCGCTATGCGCCGGCTCACCAATGGTATGGGGGATATCTGAGTGCGATAGGCCGGTTCCGGGAGGCCGACGCAGAGAAAAAACGAGCTCTAGAGCTCGAGCCGCTTTCACTCATTGTCAACTTTGAGGTGGGATTGGCTTTATACTCTTCCCGGAACTACGATCAGGCGATCGATCAATTCCAGAAGACCCTCGAGCTAGACGCGAACTTCCCCCCGCCCCACACATTCCTCGCAGCGGCTTATGAGCAAAAGGGAATGTTTGAAGAAGCCATCACCGCGTTTCAAAGAGCGATGAGCGTGACCCAAAGCCCTGCCAAGACACTGGCCATGGCTGGCCTCGGCCACGTCTATGCGGTGTCCGGCAGGAAGACCGAAGCACGTAAGATACTTGCGGAGTTGCAGAGGTTATCCGAACACAGCTACGTCCAAGCCACCGACGTGGCCCTTGTCTATGCCGGCTTGGGTGACAAGGACAAGGCCTTTGCGTGGCTGGATAAGGCGTATGAGGAGCACTCGTTCGCTCTGAGTAATCTCAAAGTGGAACCCCGGTTCGATCTCCTGCGTTCCGACCCGCGCTTCACTGACTTACTGCGTCGCATTGGCCTCACGCAGTAACTGCCCTTGCCGATAAGTTCACAGGTGCAAAAGTAAGTCCGCTATTCCGCCCCAATTGTCTGGCGACGATCATTCACATGCTGGCAGCCTTGTTCGCCTGACATTCGGAATCATGAGGATTTGAACCCGAAACCCCCTAGCTGGTTAAGAGAAGGTTAGGGCGGGTGGCAGTTATTTCTACGTTCCAAAGAGTTGAATGAAAGTTCATCTCACAGCCAGCGGCGGACCATTTTGCTGATAGTCGGTGTACACGCGACCAAATTTTGCCGCCGAGACACGCTCTTCCGGAATAATCTGAAAGCGTGTAGTGAAGAGTACAAACACCAGTGGTGCTAAAAGCGATATTAGCGACGCAAGATAAACAGCCCATGGTAGGCCTGAATAAGAGCAGGGATGAACAGAGGAGCCGAAGATGACGTTTTTTCTACTATTCCTATCGTACGCGATCATCCTCTCTGCCATGCTGGCAAGAGCAGGGCACCGTTCAAAGACGGCAAGTTCGACTGGAGTACGTCGCCATCATCCCGCGCGGGTCCTGATCATTGGAGCGACGGGTGGAACTGGCCGTCAACTGGTCACGCAAGCTTTGGAGCGTCGTTACGTCGTTACGGCTCTCGTACGGGATCCGTCAAGGCTTCAGGTTGATCATCCGCAACTGACGGTCATACGAGGTGACGTGCTCGATCAGAGCTCGGTCGAGGCAGCGATGCGAGGTCAGGAAGCCGTGCTTTGCGCACTTGGCCACAAGCGGTTCTTCTATCCATCCCGTATTCTTTCGGAAGGCACTCGAAACATCCTGCGCGCGATGGAGACTCACGGCGTTGCGCGCCTCGTCTGCGAGACCTCTCTCGGAACCGGAGACAGTGTCGGCCGCATGGGACTGTACTACACACTCTTTGTCATTCCAGTGATTCTGCCCTTCTACTTTTGGGACAAGACACGACAGGAACGGATGATCGCCAGGAGCAACGCGGAGTGGGTGATTGTGCGACCCGGCGTGCTGACCAACGGCGAAAAGCGAGGTCATTCCCGGCACGGCCACCGCGTAGGAAGTTTTTTCTTTACTATGCGCATTTCCCGTGCGGACGTAGCGGATTTCATGCTGAACCAGCTCGAGTCCGATACGTACCTTCGAACCGCACCGGGCGTGTGTTGGTAGCCTCTGCAGGGCCGGGAAGAGCTCTCCTGACCGAAGTGATTGTTTCCGAACCGCCAGCGTTACGGTCGCTACGCCTCCGGGGGCTATTGAGGACTACCATTAGATATGAGCAGAATATATCCAGAACTCCCCGATTCGGACCGCTCCGATTGGCCGGTGGTGGCCCATCTCCTGCTTCGACATGAGCCGGACTACGAAGAAGAGGAAGAGGAAGACGAAGAGGAAGACGACGGCACAGAAGTCGACGATGATGACGACGAAGATGATGACGGCTACTCGGAGTGAGCGTTGCTGTTATTTATTGCAGTAGGTGAAGGATGGAGCGTGAACATTTCGCCAAGGTAGTCGAGGAGACACTCGACTCGCTACCATCAGAATTTCGTAGTCGCATTCGTAACGTTGCGGTGCTGATAGAAGATGTCCCGCAGGGCCAGCCATCACCGCGGTCGGGGCCGCAAAGGCAACTGCAACTGGGGCTCTTCCACGGCGTGCCCACTACCAAGAAGAGCGTATTTGACCTGCCGACGGGGCCCGATTACGTCGTGCTTTATCAGAAGAACATTGAAGCAGTCTGTTCCAGTGAGGCCGAAGTCCGCGAGCAAATCCGCCTGACGGTCATCCATGAACTGGGCCACTATTTCGGGATGGACGAGAACCAACTGAAGGGTGTTTAGCTAGAAGTCATCTCATAAATCCCGTTATTTGGGGGAGACGCACAACCTCAGGGGCTAAAGCCCAATGTTAATGAGGCTTTTAACGGCACAACTAAAGCTGTGCCCTTTCAAGACAATTTTCGAGATGGCTTTCAGTAGTTGGACAGATTGTTGGACTGCATCATTCGTGTGCCCAGGCTGAGCTGTTCGCGGAGCCCAAGACTCAGGTTTGTCTGGTGCTCGGACGCGAACGTAAGATCACCGGACGGACGGCGATGGATGATCGCTGGTGAATTGGCGATTTGTCAACAGTTGCCCCGACTACACGGGCGAAGTGGCATCGGGTTCCGACGTGACCGACAATCCGCAGGTCTATCGACGCGCCTATTTTGGCGCAGTGGATGGGGTCTCGGAGGATCGGACCGTGAGGCCAGCAAGTGTGTACTGCCCCAAAAAGCGGACTGTCGCGATAGCGTCGAATGTAACGGGTACCCACATACCGCCCAGTTCAGCAAATTGCAGAGTGATATGAATGTTCTTGAGCCAAAAGGAGGGGCTTTTGGCGGGTACCCCTTCAATTCGGCGGATTCGGAAAGTGCTCGCATCTACCCAGATCTGCCCGCCCAAAAGTTTCTTATCCTTCCTCTTCGGAACGATCCACAAAACGTACTCAGGAACGAAGCCGAAGTTCTCTTGCCTAAGAAAAACGAAGTCATAGTTCGTCCTACTGATCTCGCCACCGTGTCCCCTCTTGGCCGACTCGGTTTCCCGGTCTAAGAGTTCACGAACCATTTTTTCTCCCCGTGAGTGGCCTCTCGCCTGAACAATTCTGTATGTCTTGATGTCGGGAGGAATGAAATTAATCTGCGCCATGACCTGAGAGGTGGGTTGCTTATCATCGCCGTGAAATACTTTGTATTCTCGCGTCAACTCATATGGCCGAGATTGAGCGGGGTCCTGGAGCTGGGCGTCCTCCATGCGTTGCAGGATCAGATTTAGATTGGGAGACTTGATTTCAGTGGTGGCCGGAGTTACCTGTGACGATGCGGCGAGCGTTGCCAAAAAAACGAAACCTGACAACCAGAGTCTTGGCATAGCTGTTTTACCGGGTCTCAAACCTGATGTTGTTCTCGCCCTCTTGCGGACTGTTGCAGTTTGCGAGAAAATCGCGATCCACTCGACACGAATAATGATTTCACCCCTCGCGTCAAAGTTCAACCGTTCCCGCTGTCGCATTCCGACACACTAGATCCAGATTAGATGTTCCGTCTATAGGCTTATCATTGTTTTAGAGCCGGAATTTTAAGGCAGAGAGTTCCGTGGCGGGAGGTTCCGCATGATGGTTACTGAGTATCTTCAGACACTGCCGAAGAGTTTGTTTGATAAGCATTGGGGCAGCGTTGCTGGTCCTGGTCTCGGCGGGCGATTATCTCAGCCACGTAAATTACGTTCTGGAATTCTCTCCCTTCTACCTTGTGCCAATTTCGTTCTTCAGTTGGTTCATTGGAAAGAGCTCCGGCATCACGGTCGGCATGCTGGGGACCATGATCGGCTTTTTCATCAGATTAAGAGAGGCGCCGCGTGCGATCGCTTATTGGGATGCGCTGGTCTGGTTTACCCTGTACGTCAGTTCAACGTTCATCGTTGCTGAACTCAGGCGATTGTATGAGCACGAACGGCAACTCTCGCGTGTCGATCCGCTGACCCGGATTGGAAACCGACGGGCATTTTTTGAAGCCGCAGCAAGTGCCAAGAATTGGTCTGATCGCCAGAATGTTCCGCTTAGTATTTCCTATATCGACCTGGACAGATTCAAAGAGCTCAATGACCGGTTTGGTCATTCAATGGGAGACAGGGTGCTTGCTGTAACCGCGGCTACCATTGCAAAGGCAGTACGGCCGAGTGATTTCGTTGCTCGAATTGGCGGTGACGAACTCGCGGTCCTGCTGCCGGCGACGAATGACGAGGGTGCTGCCGGCGTCTTGCGTCGCGCGCACTCCCAACTTGATCGCGCCATGGCGAAACGCGGCTGGCCGGTCACCTTCAGCATCGGAATAGCCAGTTTTTCTCCACCCCTCGGCTCGGTCTCGGAAATGATCAACGCCGCTGACAAGGCCATGTACATTGCGGGCCATAGAATAAAAGAATAAAGGAATAGAAGTAGAAAGCTATGACGTCGATACGAGAATTCCGTTGTGAAATTTGCGCAACGGAAAGCACTAATCCTATTCACTGGTTCGTGATTCAATGCGGAAACTCGGATCTCACGGTTATCAAATGGAGTTCTGAGACCGCGAACGCAGCCGGGGCAAGGCACTACTGCGGCGAGGCCCATGCTCAGGTTTACATCAGCCGATGGTTTGAATCCGCATGCTCGCCGGCCAAGCCGGATTTCTTACGGTCCTCCGCAGCCAAATAGTGCTGCGGCGTCATCGGGCCAATGGGGTTGACACGAACGCTTAAGGTTTGAGGAGCGACTTTCCATAACCAACAGGAATGGCGAAATTGGATCCGCCGAACTCGCGCACCATGGCAAAGTTAATCCCTATGACTCTGCCCTCGTTATTGAAAAGCGGGCCGCCAGAGCCGCCCGACGTGGTTTGGGCATCATAGACAATCTTGTCCGGCAGCACCTCGCCGATATGACCCTGAGTAACGACCGGCCTGATCAGGTGGCGGCGGGCGAGTTCTTCCATCACCTGTTTCGGATCACCTTTGGATGAAGTCGCGATGGACTGAAGGGTCTCTGCGCCTGCCCGGGCCAAAATTGCAGCGAGAGCAGTGGGATATCCGAGCAATACGACGGGGCTTCCGCTGACGGCCAAATGGCGGCCATCAGCCAGGGCTATCTGCTTGATTCCCAGCTCTGAAACATTTCCTCGCACGATGGCAACGTCCGCGGCTGGGGAGATTTTCTCGGTGTTGATGGAAATGCCGTGGGGAATGCCGGGGAAATATGCAGTCATCTCGGCCATTACCGGTTCAAGGCCTTGATCGAGCATTTCCTTCAAGTCATCATTCTGCCACCAGGGCTCGGCCACGTGATGATTGGTGAGGATTTGTCCGCTGGCGGAAGCGAGAAACCCAGTACCAAAAACATCCAGGTGTACTTCCGGGCCATTGCCGGTAAGGCTCACGAGGGGGTTGTGTTGCTCGTCGGTAGTGGGCTCGCCACTGCTTGTCAACTCAGCGTAGTGCAATTTCAACCCAGTAGCGTGGTCGCGAAAGGCAAGCACAACATGGATGAGACAGACGCTCGGCTCATAGGACTGGATGATTGTTTGCGCAACCTTACCCTCAGTCTCGAGCTTCTGAAGGCGGCTTTCCACCGTAGTTAATTGATTTCGCAGAGCCGTGGTGTCTTCCGTCTTACTGCTTGCAATTTGCGACCTCAGGTCCGCGCTCTTCTTCTGAAGCTGAACCTTCTGTGGATCGCTCTGCGGCAATGAACTCGATTGCCCGTCTTCAACCGGCCTTCTGGAGCGTTCGATCAACTGTTGTTGCGTCAGCACACCGGTTTGCAGCCGCGTGATCGCCGCATAAACCCGGGTATTCTGGTCCTGAGTGCGCCGATAGAGTAAAAAAGAGACCACTGCAATAACGATAAGCACAGCAATCGTAGCCAGCCGTCCCACTCGGAGCGTCCGCCGTTCTTCATTGACTGCGGTCACCACCTGCTCGCTGGCGCTCCGATTTTCCTCGGCAAGGCGCAGCCGCTCCCGAAACTCGTCCGCGAGGTACTTGTTCTGAAGCTGAGAGCGAATCCTCGACAGCAATTCGTGCGGTTCGAATGGTAGAGACAGCACATCGTCAGCCCCAAGATCCAGGCCGCGCGCTCGCTCGGCTGGTCCTCCCGGAGACAGCATCACAACGCGAATGTTATGAGTGTTCCTGGAGCCTTTGATTTCGGAAAGCAGATCACAGCAATCAAGTTGGGGTGGATCAGCGCCCAGGACAACCACATCGGGATCGAAGGCAAGCACCGCCTTCATTCCTCCGCTGTAATCGGTTGAGACCTCAAATCCCGCATCGCTCAGAACCGAAACGATCTGTGCCCTAAGATTGTCGTCTGACTCGACGACCAACAGTTTCCCGGCTTTGTTGTCCATTGTCAGCTCCTTAGGATGTTACCGGATTAGCGACGGATTCAGTCTATTCGCATTCTGCAGGATCGGTAATGATCTCGCCCGAAAAAGCCCTTTCGCATTGAGCGCCTGTTGGCAGCGAATCTGTCAACCGCAGAAGCGGAGTACCAGAAAAGCTATACAATAAGAAACGCATGACAGCGATACGCGAATACCGTTGTGAAATCTGCGGAATAGTAACCACAAATCCCATTCACTGGTTCGTGATTCAATGCGGAAACTCGGACCTCACTATTATCAAGTGGAATTCCGAGGCGGCCAATGCGGATGGGGCACGGCACTACTGCGGAGAGGGCCATGCCCAGGTTTACATCAGCAGATGGTTTGAATCCGTGTGTTCGCCGCCGAAGCCGGACTTTCTGAGATCCTCTCAAGCACAATAGCTATTGGTTTACCCTTGCAACTACACCGAAATCCTGGAGCCTGGCCTGCCTTTCACCCGGACGACCTGAGCGGGCTTATGGATTTGCTTCCTGCGGAGCATGCCCGGCCTCGATAGCCCGATTACTGAGTAGTGATTCCAGGCGCTCTCCTGCCTGTTTCTGCCTCATTGAGGGGCAGGTTCGTACGCTGTTTCTCGCGATAGCGTACAGTACAAAGAGCGGTACTTAACAGCTCTTCGCCCCTTCAACTCTCATTTGGTGCGCTCCAGCATAGCGTCATGGCGCAGCCACTCACGTTAAGAAAGAGATGCTTTATTGGATATCAGGCAGAGGCACGCGACCTTGCTTTACCTTGGCACACGCCTGCGCAAAAGTCTTTGGAAAACAAAGCCTGATGGAGAAGATGCACCGCTGCTCTCAGAGTTATTCAGTCGAGAGCAGATGAAACAGCATGGTAAACGTCTGGCGGATTCTCACGCGGTCGCTCGTGGACGCGTGCCAGACCAGCTTTTGGCGAGACTGGCTGACAATGAAAAGATACTAAGGGAAACCTGTGATCTTCTAACGACTGCGACACAAGCAAACCGGCGCATTGCACCTGCCGGCGAGTGGCTGCTCGACAATTTCTATCTGATCGAACAACAGATCCGAACAGCCAGGCGACACTTGCCAAGAGGCTACAGCCGGACGCTTCCGCGCTTGCGTGGGGGCCCATCCGCAGGATTGCCGCGTGTGTATGACCTGGCACTGGAAACAATTGCACACGGTGATGCCCGCGTGGATCCGGAGAGTCTCAGCGGGTTCGTCGCGGCTTACCAAACCGTTACCCACTTAAACCTGGGAGAATTATGGGCCATTCCCATCATGCTGCGGCTCGCGCTGATCGAGAACCTCAGGCGTGTTGCTGCCGTGATTGCCGCTGACAGACTTGACCGCAACCTCGCTGACAAATGGGCAGACGAGATGACGGAAGTCGCGGAAAAAGATCCAAAGAACCTGATTCTCGTGATCGCCGACATGGCCCGGTCGAATCCTCCGATGGTAAGTTCGTTTATTGCCGAGCTGGTGCGTCGTTTGCAGGGACAAGGTCCGGCACTGGCATTGCCGCTTACCTGGATTGAACAGCGGCTCTCAGAGTCGGGATCGACGATTGAGCAACTGGTGCAGTCTGAGAGCCAGCGACAAGCCACCGACCAGGTTTCCATCAGCAACAGCATTGCCAGCCTCAGGTTCCTGGATGCCACCGATTGGCGCGAGTTTGTTGAGGCAATGAGCGTCGTCGAGCGCACACTGCGCGAAGACCCTCAAGACGTGTACGGCAAAATGAGTTTTTCCACACGCGATAGCTACCGGCATGTCATCGAAAAGATCGCCAGGAACAGTAACTCATCGGAAGGCGAGGTGGCGGAAAAAGCAATCCAACTGGCACATGAGCGCTGGCAGAAGAAAGAAAACCGGGCGGGGCACGTTGGTTTTTATCTGATCGGGGAAGGACGACCAACGCTCGAACGATCGGTGGCAATGCGCGGGTCGATCGCGCGATCTTTGCGCACCAAGAGCCAGCAGCATTCCGTGCTCCTGTATTTGGGTGCGGTCCTTGCAGCCACCGGGCTGATTACCAGAATCTTTGCTGTCAAAGCTCATGCCAATGGAGTAAGAGGTGCAACCCTCGCGCTGGGAACTCTTTTTGCGTTCTTCGTCGCAAGCCAGTTCGCTGTTACCGTCGTCAACTGGCTGATGACCAAGCTGGCGGTGCCAGACCTGCTGCCGCGCATGGATTTCTCACAGGGAATCCCATCCGAGCTGCGCACACTCGTCGTGGTTCCAACAATGCTTACCACCCCGAAGAGCGTGGCCAAACTGGTCGAAGCCCTGGAGGTCCGGTTCCTGGCTAACCGTGACGACAATGTGCACTTTTGTCTCTTGTCGGATTTTCGCGATGCTGACCAGGAAAACATGCCGGAAGATGGTCCTCTTCTCGAGCATACTCAGGCCGTCATTGCAGACCTGAATGGCAAGTACAGCCGCCAGGGAATCGATACCTTCTTCCTTTTTCATCGAGCGCGGCGCTGGAATGCAGGCGAGCAGTTGTGGATGGGCTATGAGCGCAAACGAGGCAAGCTTGAGGAGTTGAACTCATTCCTGCGCGGCCAGCCAGGCGATCACTTTTCTCATATCGTCGGAAATACATCGGTTCTCCAAGGCGTTCGATACGTTATTACTCTCGATACTGACACGCAGTTGCCACGCGATTCGGTGTGGCAGTTCGTGGGAGCAATGGCACATCCGCTCAACCGGCCCGCTTACGACAATGCAAAGGAGCGGGTCAGCAAAGGCCATGGCATCCTCCAGCCTCGCGTTGCCGTGAGTCTTCCAGGCACAAATCATTCCCGTTATGCGCGACTGTGGGGTGGTGAGCCAGGCATTGATCCCTACACGCGTGCCGTGTCGGACGTTTATCAGGATGTTTTCGGCGAGGGTTCATTCATCGGCAAGGGAATCTATGACGTGGATGTCTTCGAGCAGGCTCTGGGCGGGCGTTTTCCTGAGAACCGCATCCTCAGCCACGATCTGATAGAGGGCTGTTACGCGCGCTCCGGTCTGTTGAGCGACGTACAGCTCTACGAAGATTATCCGACGACTTATGACGCGGATGTTGCACGGCGTCACAGGTGGATCCGTGGGGACTGGCAGATCGCCCACTGGGCGCTGCCGTGGGTGCCGGGTCCGGATCGCAAAGCGCGGCAAAATCCGTTGTCACTGCTCTCGCGATGGAAAATCGTTGACAATCTCCGCCGCAGTCTTGTGCCGGCGTCGCTGGTCTTTCTGTTGTTGTTTTGCTGGCTGCGGCTGCCGCAGTCCTGGGCATGGACCTTGGCCATCCTTGGGACTGTCTTTGTTCCCATCGTCTTGAGCTCACTTCTCGATCTGCTGCGGAAGCCAGAAGATGTGGCGCTAAGGCAGCACTCGTCCGAAGCGATACGCTCCTTCGGCCGGCACATTGCCCAGGGGTTGTTTACGTTTGCTTGCATGCCCTATGAAGCCTTCTTCAGTCTGGATGCGGTTTTCCGCGTAATCTGGCGGATGCTCTTCTCGCATCGGCATCTCCTGGAGTGGAATGCGTCAAGCGAGCACCAGCACAAAGACCGGACTGGTCCTGGCGATTCTTTCCGTTCCATGTGGCCCGCGCCTGTTTTTGCCTTCGGCGTACTTGTTTGTCTTGCTGTGGTTCGGCCAACTGCCCTGGGAATGGCCACTCCGATCCTGCTGCTCTGGTTTGCATCGCCAGCCGTCGCCTGGTGGATCAGCCAGCCGCTCAAGCATCGCGACGTCAGGCTCTCCCTGGAGCAGGCTATTTTTCTCCAGAAGCTCTCGCGTAAAACCTGGGCATTCTTTGAAAAGTTTGTCAGTTCAGAAGATCACTGGCTTCCTCCGGATAATTATCAGGAGAGCCCGGTCGCCACCATTGGTCATCGTACCTCGCCAACCAACATGGGGCTGGCATTGCTCGCCAATCTTTCCGCTTATGACTTTGGCTACCTTTCGACGGCACAGTTACTCCAGCGTACCAGCCGGGCCTTCGAAGCAATGGCATTGTTGGAGCGGTATCGAGGGCACTTTTATAACTGGTATGAGACGCAGACATTAAAACCGCTCACGCCCCTCTATGTTTCCACCGTCGACAGCGGAAACCTTGTTGCCCACGTGTTGACATTAGAGCCCGGACTTGTCGGCCTTCTGAACCAGAAGATCCTTGCTCCGCGCTTATTTAGCGGCCTTCTCGATACGATCAGGGTTCTTACCGATGTTGTGAGTGAAGGGGTCGCTCATGATGCCGAGCACACAAAGACCACGCTTCTTTGCCTCGCTGATCTGCGGAAGGACTTGGACGCCTTGTGTGTTTCTCCGCCAACGACCTTGACTGCCAGCCGATTGTGCCTTGAGCACCTTGTTGCAAAAGCCACGCGAATTGCAGAAAGCGTAAAAGGTCACACAGAAAGCCAAGCCATGCAGTGGGCAAAGGCTCTCGCTAGCCAGTGTCAGGCTGCGCTTGAGGAACTGACGTTTCTCGCGCCCTGGACAGCGGTTGCGGATACTTCGTACGAGTTAGACGGACATCAGTTAAACGAGGTCCCCACATTGCGTGAGTTGGCAAGGCGGGATCTGGAATTTTCATCCGACCTTCAACACGTGATGAACAACGAAGTAACGTCGCGCAACGGGTTGGAGGAGGTGAAATCCCTCGTCAGTGAAGGAGTTCACCGCGCCAAGGACCGGATTGCAGAGATTGAACGCCTCGCTTTGATGTGCAGGGATTTTGCTCGCGTAGAATACGACTTCCTGTACGACCAACCGCGTCATTTGATGACGATTGGATACAACGTCAGTGAACGACGCCGCGATTCGAGCTACTACGATCTGTTGGCGTCGGAAGCAAGACTGGCCAGTTTTGTGGCAATCGCGCAGGGGCAGGTCCCTCAAGAGAATTGGTTCTCTCTGGGACGCCAGCTCGCCAGCTCCTCCGTTGGACCAACGCTGCTTTCATGGGACGGCTCGATGTTTGAGTACCTGATGCCGTTGCTGGTCATGCCGACTTATGAAAATACACTGCTTGATGAAAGCTACAAGGCAGCGGTGGAGAGGCAGATCGAGTACGCCGCGACGCGCAACGTGCCCTGGGGAATATCAGAGTCCGGGTACAACGTGGTTGATGCGCATATGAATTACCAGTACCGGGCCTTCGGCGTACCTGGTCTTGGCTTGAAGCGCGGGTTGGCGGAGGATGTGGTCATTGCGCCGTATGCCTCGAGTTTAGCGCTGATGGTGGCTCCCGAAGAGGCCTGTGCCAACCTGCAGCGCCTGGCCGCTGCCGGCTTTGAAGGCAGATACGGTTTCTATGAAGCCATTGACTACACTCCTTCGCGTGTGCCTCGCGCCCAGTCGAACATTATTGTTCGGGCGTATATGGCACATCATCAGGGCATGAGCCTGGTGGCCCTCGGACAGGTTCTGATGGACCGGCCGATGCAGCGCCGATTCGAATCTGTCCCGATATTCCAGGCTACAACGCTGCTGCTGCAAGAGAAGGTTCCCAAAGCAACAGCGGTGTATTCAGTCCCCGAGGAGCTTTCTGAAACTCACCGGATTGTCGACGGGTCGGAGCCTTCAATACGCGTTTTTCAAAGCCCCAACACCCCCATTCCAGAGGTGCAGTTGCTCTCGAATGGCAAGTATCACGTCATGGTCAGCAATGCGGGCGGAGGGTACAGCCGATGGAAAGACATGGCGGTGACGAGATGGCGTGAAGACACCACTCGCGATCCCTGGGGAACCTTCTGCTACATCCGCGACGTTGCGACAGGAAGGTTCTGGTCGTCCGCTCATCAGCCAACCGTGAAGCCGTTGGAGTTCTACGAGGCCATCTTCTCCGAAGCCAAAGTTGAGTTTCGTTGCCGCGAAGGCGAACTTGAGACCCACACGGAGATTGCGGTTTCCCCTGAGGATGACATTGAGCTACGGCGCATCACGCTCACCAACCGTGCACGCAAACGCAAAGTCATTGAGATAACCAGCTATGCCGAAGTTGTTCTTGCCCCGGCTGCTGCGGACGACCTGCATCCGGCGTTCAGTAACCTCTTCGTGCAAACCGAGATATTGGAACAGCGGCGGGCAATTCTCTGTACGCGACGGCCCCGGTCTCTCCATGAGCAGGCGCCATCGATGTTCCATCTTATGGTGGTGCACGGCTCGGATACCGGAGCTGTATCTTACGAAACTGACCGCATGCGGTTTATCGGGCGTGGAAGAACAGTGGCAAACCCCACGGCGATGACCGATTCCGCTTCACTGACTGGGAGCCAAGGATCCGTGCTTGATCCCATTGTCGCGATACGTTACCAGATCACCCTTGAACCGGGGCAATCCGCTACCGCCAACCTTGTTTCTGGTGTTGGCGAGACGCGTGACCGGTGCCTGCAGTTGGTTGATAAGTACCAAGACCGCCATCTGGCAGACCGTGTTTTTGATCTTGCATGGACTCACAGCCAGGTGGTCTTGCGGCAGCTCAACGCCAGCGAGGCTGACGCGCAGAGTTTTGGACGGCTCGCCAGTTCAATTCTCTATGCCAACCAATCCATGCGTGCCGAAGCCTCTGTGCTTAGCAAAAACAGCCGGATGCAGTCGGGCCTATGGGGCTATTCGATCTCCGGTGACCTGCCAATTGTGCTGCTGCAAATTGGAGACCTGGCCAACATCGAGCTGGTTCGGCAGCTTGTGCAAGCTCACGCTTACTGGCGACTGAAAGGTCTCGCGGTTGATCTGGTGATCTGGAATGAAGATCACGCCGGATATCGGCAACTGCTACAAGAGCGGATCATGGATTTGGTGGCGGCAGGCGTGCAATCCAGCCTGGTGGAACGGGGCGGTGAGATTTTTGTCCGAGTCGCCGAGCAGATATCGAATGAAGACCGCCTCCTCTTTCAAGCTGTCGCGCGTGCGATCGTCACGGATGCGCGCGGCCCGCTGAGTGCGCAAATCAGCACGCGTCGAACCCCGGAAATTGAGGTTCCGCGCATCAAAAGGGCCAGCCGTGGCGAGCGTACACAGCAGGACGAGTTGCAGCCACGCGACCTGATTCACTTCAACGGGCTGGGCGGATTCACTCGCGATGGCCGCGAATACGTAATCAAGATAGAGCAGGACGAGACGACGCCTGCACCCTGGGTCAATGTGATTGCAAACTCTGAGTTCGGCACCGTGATCTCCGAGAGCGGATCAGCCTATACATGGGGGGAAAACGCACACGAGTTCCGTCTCACTCCGTGGCACAACGATCCCGTTACCGATGCAAGCGGAGAAGCATTTTTCCTGCGTGATGAAGAGAGCGGCAGTTTCTGGTCGCCATCACCGCTGCCGGCTCGTGGTACGGGGCCATATATCACCCGGCATGGGTTTGGGTATAGCGTTTTCGAACACGCCGAAGACGGCATCCGCTCAGAGTTGCAGGTGTACGTAGCGCCGGATGCCGCGGTTAAGTTCTCTGTACTTAAGGTAAGCAACAATTCCGGACGTAGCCGCCAGCTCTCCGCTACAGGCTACGTGGAATGGGTACTGGGCGACACGCGGCCAAAATCAATCATGCACGTGGTGACTGAGGCGGATCCTTTCACCGGCGCGCTGTTCGCACGCAACCCTTACAACTCGGAGTTTCCTGATAGAGTCGCTTTCTTTGACGCAAATCAGACAACCAGAACGATCACGGGAGACCGAACAGAGTTTCTGGGCCGCAACGGCTCTTTGTCGAATCCAGCCGGCATGCAAAAGCCCCGCCTCTCCGGGAAGCTCAGCCCGGGGTTGGATCCGTGCGCAGCGATCCGCCTTCCGTTTGAGTTGGCCGATGGCCAGGAGCGTGAGATCGTCTTCATTCTTGGAGTAGGACAAGGCGCAGCAGCCGCGTCCGAGCTAGTACAGCGTTTTCGCGGCACAGAGGCAGCCCGTACTGCGCTGGAAGCCGTGTGGCACTACTGGATGCACACTTTGGGTGCTGTAAATGTGGACACACCTGACGACACAATCAACGTGATGGCGAATGGTTGGCTTTTGTACCAGACTTTGGCCTGCCGTTTCTGGGCACGCAGCGGATATTACCAATCAGGTGGTGCTTTCGGTTTCCGCGATCAGTTGCAAGATGTGATGGCTCTGGTGCACGCTGAACCAAGCTTGATTCGCAAACAACTTTTGCTGTGCGCTTCTCGCCAGTTCCTTGAAGGAGACGTCCAACACTGGTGGCACCCTCCTTCAGGTCGCGGCGTTCGCACGCATTGTTCAGATGACTATTTGTGGCTGCCATTGGCGGTTTGTCGTTACGTTTTCAGCACCGGTGATACCGGAGTGCTGGACGAATCCGTCGCCTTTCTTGAAGGTCGTCCCGTAAAGCCCGAGGAAGATTCATATTACGATCTGCCCGGGCGATCGGACACAACCAGCACTTTGTATGGCCACTGTGTGCAAGCGATCTTGGCTGGGCTAAAGAAAGGGGAACACGGCCTGCCTCTGATCGGCTCCGGTGATTGGAATGATGGCATGAACCTGGTAGGTGAACATGGCAAGGGCGAAAGCGTCTGGCTGGGATTTTTCCTGCATCAGGTTTTGACGCGCTTCTCTGAGTTGGCCAACCGTCACGGTGATTCAACCTTCTCCGCACGTTGCCAGTCTGAAGCCGCCTTGCTGCGACGGAGTATTGAACAAAATGGCTGGGACGGGGAATGGTATCGCCGCGCCTATTTCGATAACGGATCACCGCTGGGATCTGCTTCAAATCCTGAATGCCAGATCGATTCCGTCGCACAAAGCTGGTCGGTGTTGTCGGGCATAGGTGACGCACAACGTTCGCGGAAAGCCATGGATGCCCTGGACAAGAAGTTGGTTGATCGCAATCACGGTCTGATCAAGTTACTGGCCCCCCCTTTCGACAAATCCGATCTTGATCCCGGCTATATAAGAGGATACGTTCCAGGGGTCAGGGAAAACGGCGGTCAATATACTCATGCCGCCATCTGGGCCGCCATGGCATTCGCCGCCATGGGCGACAGCGCACGTGCGTGGGAGCTTTTTGGCATGATCAATCCGGTAAATCATGCGCGCTCCACCGAAGAACTCGCTATATATAAGGTGGAGCCCTATGTGATGGCCGCTGATATTTATGCGGTGGCGCCGCATATCGGCCGCGGCGGATGGACGTGGTACACAGGATCTGCCGGCTGGATGTATCGGCTTATCGTTGAATCCTTATTAGGTCTGCGGCTGGAGGTAGACAAGCTCTACTTTGCACCGTGTTTCCCGGCGGATTGGACTGGGTTCAAGGTGCACTACCGCTTCCGGGAAACCGTTTATCACATTACAGTCCTACAGTCTCCCGATCACAATGGCGAGATGAATGTGACAGTGGATGGCACTCCCCACAACGACGTAGCCGTTACGCTGACGAACGATCTTCAGGAGCATTTCGTAGAGCTGATTTTCGCGCCCGTAGAATCAGTCTCATCTTTATGACGCTCCACCTGCACCCATCGAAGCCACCGCCGGTGCCAGGAAACCTCGTGAGACGACTGGAAGTGTGCAGATATTCTAGTGCGGAATCGCCATTAGAGCATCGCACACCAGTGCGACTCCATTCTTCGCGTTCCCTCAGGCGAAACTGTTCGCTAGCAGTTCGATTTAATGCCGTTTTACGGTGTTGAAAAGGGTACTGCCGATTCGCAGAGCAGAGAAAAGCGCCCAAAAACTCGGATATCTATGCTGCTCCGGTGCTCATTTGCATTCATGGAAGCAAGAAAAAGGCCCCAGAAAGGGGACAATTCGCAGCGAATCAGAGAACAATTCTCTGAGCTGCAGACTGACTGGCGGGGGAACAGACATTCGAACTCTCAGTCCCCTTTTGAAAGGGCGAAATACGAGCGTAACCTCCCGTAAGTGGAGGGCATAGCTGTCGATCTCTTGGGAAGATCGATTGTGTCCGATTAGCCGTCATAAGAGCAGGGCGGAGCGATTGGAACCATTGGCAGGAGATCGCATAAGCCATGCCGATTTCCCGTACCAATATGGCCAACTTCCTCCAAGCCCGTTTCTGGACCGCGAAACGAAACGCTCAGGGCTCGAGGGGAGATTACTTCCGCATTGCCGACCATCCGGACTATTGCCCACTGGTCCCATCCAAATGATTACAGCACTTTTGCCGCGTAGTTTAAGGCTTGTCCTGTCGTTCGCGCGTTTCAGAGGATGATCCGCATCCACCGGACGAGTGGTTGCCTGTTCGAATGATCAGTAGTCATGCTCTGCTAGAATGCGAACCACCCATGCGAATCCTTACTTGCGATGAAGTGCACCACATTGCGCATGATGCCGCTGTACGGGTGGACACATCTGCGTTGGTTCTCATCGAGCGCGCGGGCTACGCAGTGGCCCAGTTTTGTCTGGCTCACTTCAAATTCCGATCTGTGTGCGTACTCTGCGGAGAGGGCAGCAATGGCGAAGATGGCCTGGTCGCCGCCCAAGCCCTACGAAAAGTTGCGGAAGTTTCTGTCATCATCCTGGCTAAGGACGCGACTGAAGTGAGTCCGGACGCGTCCGCTATCTGCTCTCGTTTTGATCTCCAGCCAATCTGGATTTCAAACAATGCGTGCTTCGACACGGACGCCGTTCAAGAGGCGCTTGCTGCTGACCTCATCATTGATGCTGTTGTGGGCAGAGGCTTCAAACCTCCTCTTGAGGGCATAGCAAGGAAAGCCGTGGAAGCGATTAACGAGGCCGCAGGCACCGTAGTTTCGATTGATGTGCCATCGGGGGTTGACGGCGACAGCCGCAGTCCGATTCATCGGAATAACACCGCAGCGGTTTTTGCCCACGGAGTAGTTACTTTCATCGCGCCCAAGCCCGCCCATGTTTTCGCCGACCTAACGAACGGCCCGATTGCCGTGAGTGAAATTGGTGTGCAGCCTGCGCTCACTGCCAACAAAACAGAATGGAACGTCACTACCGGACAAGAAGTGGGAATTGCCTTCCCGCCGCGTCGTGACGATGCGCACAAGGGCGATTTTGGCCATGTGCTGGTGATCGGAGGGTCGCTCGGAAAGGCCGGCGCCGCGGGTCTTGCGGGACTGGCGGCGCTCCGCGCCGGTGCGGGCCTGGTAACAGTTGCATGCCCCAAATCGGCCCAGGCGATGGTTGCCGCCTTTGCTCCCGAGTTGATGACAGAAGGCCTCGCGGAAACGGACGAGGGCACGATATCGACTATAGCGGGCTCACAAGTGGATGGGTTGCTGGCTGGTAAGGACCTGGTCGTTCTTGGGCCGGGCCTCTCCACGAACCACAACACCGCTCAGTTTGTTCGCGAAGTCGTAGCACGTTGCAGTCTGCCATTGGTTCTTGATGCTGACGGCTTGAACGCTTTTTCTGGACACTACGCCGCGCTCACTTCGTCCGGCGAACGTATTCGCGTGCTCACGCCGCATCCTGGAGAAGCAGCGCGACTGCTTCAGGTCTCGGCCAATGACATTCAAGCCGACCGGCCGGTCATGGCGCGCCGCATCGCCAAGGAAACAGGTACCTGCGTGGTACTGAAAGGATGGAGAACCGTGGTAGCGGGCGCGTCCGGAGAGACGTGGATCAACATGACCGGCGGCCCTGCTCTCGCCAAAGGTGGCGCCGGTGACGTGCTTTCGGGCATAATCGGTGCGGCACTGGCGCGCCATGCGGGCAAGAGGCCTGCGCTCCTCAATGACGTGCCCGTCGCAGCAGCGGTCTACTTGCATGGACTCGCGGGAGATCTGGCTCGCGACCTACTCCATGAGAACACGGTGCTCGCCAGCGACCTGCTGGAGACGCTCGCAGAAGCCTTCCGCGATTGCGAACAGCAAGCGGACCGCGGCCTCTTCTATTTGCGCAAATAGCTTTTACACGGCCCGTCCCACTCTGACCAGCCGGCGGTGGGCCCTCATCCGGTCTATTACAGGTTGCAACAAGTCCCGGTCCACCGTCCGGTCCAGTTTCATCTTAATGAAGCTGTTGATGCTCTTTAGTTCCATGACAAAGCCCTCCATCCCGAAGGCGACGAACTGTGTGAGATCAAAAGGTGGAGATTGCCAGCACCGGTGGAGAAGGCTGTGATACTTGATGTCATTCAAATAGAAATAATCTGAGAGCGCGTAAAAGCCGCCGTGCACGTTGTATCCACCCTGAAGAAGAATCCCCGCTGTCAGGAGCCGAGACACTCTTCCGTTGCCATCGCCAAAGGGATGGATGGTGACAAGAAAAAAGTGGGCGATCAGCGCGTGAATAACTAGATGCAAACTGCATAGGCGCTCGCTGGTAATGAATTGAACGTACTCGTTCATCAGGCGCGGGAGCCAGTTGCTTGGAGCGCCCAGATGAAGCCCGCCTACCTCTCGCCGTCCTACTTGCACTGGCAGGCTGCGCAATGCGCCCGGTGCGTATTCTCCAGTGGCGACATCGGCCACCATCCGGTGCATCGTCATCAGGTCGGCCAAAGCAAGTGGTGGCGTCCCCGGGACAAAGCGTTCATTGACCCATGCTCGCGCGTTAGCAGCATTCCGGATACGCGGCTGTTCCGCCGCATCCTTGTCTTCCGTCGGAATTTGCTCTGCCACAGATTCGCACCATTGAGGTGGAAGCACGCGGGTAACTGCCGCCTCTTTGTATGCCTCAACTGCCAATATGTGGGGCGTCAGCCTCTGCAGGTCGAGGCGGTAATCGAATTCAAACTTCAGCCATTCCATCAGTCACGCGCGATCTGAACAGTCGGTGTCATTTGATCTATCGATTGTGAGGCGTCTCTATTTTCCACCTTCAGCCGAATTTCTTGTCGTGCTTCTCGCCGCTGTGGCCTGTTTGTTGCGCACTGAAGTCTCCCAGACCAGGTAACCTATCAGATGATTTGCATCTTCATCGGCCACACGGAGGTTAGGCATTGTGACGTGGCCATATTTCTCAGCCAGTGCCATGGTGATTGGGTCTTTTTCAGCCAGCAGTTGCTCCGGGTTCTGGATCTTGCGCATCAGCCAGTCGCGATTGCGAGCGTCAGCCACCCCGAGCAGGTCCGGCCCTATTTTGTCTCCTTGACCCACCGTATGACACGCGCCGCATTTCTTAGTAAACAGGTATTCACCTGGATCAAGGTTTAGCGAGGCGGACTCGGTATTCGCCTTTTCCTGCGCTGGCTTCAGATTTCTGAAGCTGTCTAGAAAATCGCCAATCATCTGGGAGAGAAAACGCGGATTGTCCAGCGCGGAGTTGCGCATCCACTGGCCCATGGGCTCGTTCCCCAGCAGCAAGTGGGGCGTGTGTCCATCCAGGGTCGCAGCAGGGTCGGAATACAAACCCAGCTTCTTGCTGAGGAAATCGATATCTTCTTTTTTCCCAGTCAGAAATGTCCAACCGGGGCCGGCATGAAATTTCTCCGCGTAGGCTTTCAATACCGCCGGCGTGTCGTTGGCGGGATCGATCGTGATGGAGTAAAAGAAGATATCTTTCCCGACCCGACCTCCCAGTATCTTCTGTACTTGCGCCAGCCGGGCCGTTTCCAGAGGACACGAGTAGTGGCAAGTGGTATAAATCAGGTCGATAGCCACGATCTTGCCCTTAATCAAATCGTCATAAAAATGGACGGTCTTCCCGTCTTGTGTGGTCAGTTCGACGTTGGGAAAATAATTTGCGCCCCAGCGGCTGTCCGCCGACATAGGATGGCTAAACAGAAGGGCCAGCGCACCCGCCAGCAATAATGAGATCCCAATGAATCCCGCCCGACTTTTCCTTTGCATGATCTACTCCCGGTGTTTCTAGTAAAGCCTTGTTCGAACTGGGCGGGCTCCCTCGCAAGAACAAGCGCGGAGAAGCCCGCTGGTCCGAATTCTTCTGTGAACTATGTCGCCCAGCGCCTGCTGCCAGCAAGCGCCGGTTGCGGGCTAGAACGCATTTGTCAGAATCTCGTCCGGTGCCTGGAACGTGACTCCTGTCGGTTTGGGGATTGGCGTCGGCAGCGGGTTCAGGAACACGCCTCCGGCAGCGTTGATCTCCCAGCGCAACAGCATCGCGTTGTCTTCATGCATAGTGTTGTGGCAATGCTCCATGAACATGCCGCCCCAGTCGCGGAACTGCATGGTGAGGGTTACACTGCCGTTTTCTCTCAGACGGTAAACATCTTTCCGGCCCTTCTCCCACGCCGGCACATTGCTGGCGCTGCCGTTTCGGGCGAGGATCTGGCCTTCTTCAAAGTGGATGTGGATGGGATGATCCCAGTTGAAGCCTCCTTGCAGCGTCCAGATCTCACGGGTGCCAAACTTCGGCGCCGCAGATATCCGGCCAAAATCGGCTTTGAGCGCGGACCCCCCTGAGCGCCTGCTAGTGCCACCTGTGTTATCCGTCGCGATTCCCCAATTGCCGCCGCCGGTGTAGGACGTGACAGGATCATTTTGGTTTTGGCTGGCCCGATCATCGAAGGTAAACAGGCGCTGCCGCGTGATCGGGATTGCAGAAAGATCAGGATTGGGAATCAGGGTGATCGGTGTGTTCGGACAGATGCTCTGATCCGGGACCACCGGATCGCGAACGACTTGGAAGCGCAGGCACGCGCCCACAGCTGGATCGCTGGATTGTCCCGAGATGGCGCCGGACACCGTAAGGATTTGACCTGGCCCTTTGCCGTCGCGGTGTTCCTGCAGGTTCACCAGGTCCACGGTTTGTCCGATGGTGTAGCGGGAGAAATCAATCACGATGTCATACCGCTCCGCGATGCCCTGCTGATCAAGCTGGGTCAAAGGCACGGTTTGCGGAAGCAGGTTACCGTCATTAGCAATCTGGACCATGACTGAGCTGTCACTCAGCGCAAACACGAAGAAGCGTGAGACGCTGGCATTCAGTAAGCGGAAGCGGTATTTTCGCCGTTCCACCTGAAAAAACGGTTTGTAAGCCAGGTTTACCGTCATCCGGTCACCAAGGAATCCATCGAACTGGAAGATGTCCATGTTGAGCTGGCCATTGGCGTCCCAGGCTTTGTCGGAAAACATCAGGTTGACGTCATAATCCAGGTTGCCCCAGTCGTTGGTGGTGCCGCTGGGTAACCGCAGGTTTACGCCGTCGTTGATGGCTTCATTGCCGCGGTCCAGCGAACTGTAGATGTTGAACATCCCGGCATCGCCTTTATAGACGTTTTGCGCCGTGAAGCTGAACATGTGATCGTGGAACCAGTGCGTGCTCATGGTTTCATGCCAGTCGCCGGGTACTTTGTTGATCCCACCGCTGCCGTTGGGGCTGCCTGCCCGCGGATCAGTGGCTGTGGCGTTGATGGTAGTAAATCCCGCCAGAACGATCGGGTAGTGGTAGTCATAGAACTGGTTGGGGAAGAAATAGGCCCCGGTAAAGCCGTCGTTCTCCGCGCCGTGGTGGCCATTGTGTTCGTGCGTGGAAAGTGTGTTTCTTCCGAAGCCGTTGTTCTGCGTCACATCAGCCGGTAACCGGTTGTGGTGACGGAACAGAATTGGTTCTCCGTAGCGGCCCAGCATCAGCTTTGGCGGAATCGTCCCATTGAAGGTCCACACCGAATTTGGCTGTTGCGCGGGCATGCTGGGATGGAATTTCAGCGGGATAGGCGTGGCCGGATTGATGCCGGAGTTCAAGCTCGACGGGACCTGCGGATTGTAAGTTGTGTTGGTGGTGGCGGGCGAGGTTGAGGCATCGATCCCGATCACGGGCGGGTTCTGGGTGAAGCGCTGGTGTGCCCAGATGGCTCCGGGAGGACGCCCTTCGATGGGCCCGGTCAGGCCGGTTTGTCCGCCTACGAGAAAAGGGTCAAGTGGCTGCTGTGTCTGGTTGGCCTGCGCCTGCGGCGCCGGGCTCAATGATGATACCGGGTTGCGCTGGAAGACATCGAAACGTGGCATTGGTTGGGTAAACGGCAGAACACCAAATAAGGGACTGCTTGGCAGGCCGGTGGGAATTCCACTACCACCGCTTCGGGTTCCGAAGCTGCTCGTAATCTGCGCATTCAAAGGCCTCACGAACGGACTTAACCCGCCAATCGGCGCCACAATGCCGGCGCAGGTGAACAGACCCCATTTCACCAGATCGCGCCGTGACACCTGCCCGTGTGACAGCGCTTTGTTGATCTCGGCGCGGTTCCTCCGCGCATTCTCTGCATCCCTGATCCGTCTTCTATCAGAGTTATCTGATAACCAAAAACCTTCTCTATCGTCTCTGCGACCCATACTGTTCTCCTTGGCTAGTGAGATTGATGGTGTGCCCGGCGTTGACTCGGCAATACCAGGCCGTACGCCCGCGATGGCGTGCATTGGGTTTTTTGAGTGAAAGATCCAGCGTTAAATTTCAGTTGTCCAGCAAAACCGGTTTAGAGCGGAGGACAAGTGAGACACGTACGAACGCGGGGGGCGACGCTTGCGTGAAACAGGCAGGTTGGGCACCAGGGGGTGTGACTGCATTTTTCGACATGCTTCGGCTCCGGAAATTGCCTACGTGTATTCAAGTGAACGGACCGTTGTTGCAACGTCCGCATGTTTTGAAACCGGAAACCCTTCTCTTATCCCTGGTAGTACTTCCAATGGGTGAGAATCGTACTGCTCTGTCTTCATCGTGTCAAGAACTGTTCTCAGTATTTTCTTAACTTAATATTCGCATAATAAATTGCTTGCTGCGGCCATAGAACTCTTCGCCCCTTCAAGTCTAGGACTGAGAGTTGACCTTGCTCTTTACGGGCAATCCGGAAACTATTCCGCCCCAGAAGTCGGCTTGTGGGAAGAACGGCAGCCTTGAAGATTATCGACGTTACGGGAATCTGTAGCCATACTAGGAAGAGCCAATCCCTTCATTTCCCACGAACCTTGCCATCTTTCGGTGGTGGCATTCGCCACTTGATCGATGTTCGAGCCTCTTGACGGTCGTGAAAGGGGACTGCCAATCTGCCCTGCAGAGAAAACAGACAGAATATGGTCTCCAGCGAATATCTGAGTGCCCATTTCGGACGCGCCTGATCAATAAAAAGCCCGGAAAAGGGTAGAACTCACGCGAAATCAGAGAACAATTCTCTGAGCTGCAGACTGAATGGCGGAGGGAGAGGGATTCGAACCCCCGGTACCCGTTAAGGTACAACGGTTTTCAAGACCGTCTGTTTCAACCACTCACACATCCCTCCGCGGGAGGTGAGAACAATAGTTTACCAGCAATTCGCTACAACCGGGATCGCCGAGAGCGCCGTCATCGCCAGGCCGGAGTAGGGTCATGTTCACCATGGAGACACGGAGAAAACCGAAAATGCTTACCGCGGATTAACGCGGATCATCGCGGATCGGAAAAACCAAACTCCAAAGCCAATTCTTTCGAGGCGGCGAAGGAGTTCGCACGATTGCGGCCGTAGAGTACTTAAGATTTCTTGTTTCTGTGGACGATGTGAGGCATAGTGAAGCAGGGATCGCCGAGAGCGCCGTCATCGCACGACATCGCCGGGATCGGAAAGACCTATTGCCGCTGATGAACGCAGATTAACGCCGATCAAGAAAGAAAAAAGCAAGATTGTCTCACTGAAGGGGCGCACGTCACCTTCAGGGATTCGGTAATTGTGTAATCGGGTAATTGAAAAGCAAGAACTGGGGATCTCCGATGAGGGGGGATAAACTTTCTGTCTCATTTGAGGGGTGCTCCTCAAAAACCTACGCCAAATTGGGATGATTGGGATCGGGTGGGATGAGTGACAGGGGGTACCCCCGCCTGGATTCGAGTAATTGAGTAATTTGGTAATCGGGTAAATTGAAAAGGGCAAGAACACTGGGGATCTCCCGATGAGGGGGATAAACTTTCTGTCTCATCTGAGGGGTGCACCTCACAAAACCTACGCCAAATTGGGATGATTGGGATCGGGTGGGATGAGTGACGGGGGGAGGGATGTGCCAGTCCATTCACGCCGACATCGCCGTCATTGCGCGCCATCGGGATCGGAAAAACCTATTGCCGCTGATGAACGCAGATTGAAAGGATGAACGCTGATAAAGACTCTTTGCTGCGAAATAGTCGCGGGAACGGCATGTGGAATCAGGTCGGAAAACTGGCTGATCACGACACTGGTTGACCCGAAGCTGGCCGTTGGGCGATTTTGAGTGCGTAAAAAGCTATATAGACGTAGCAGAGCACCGGCAACACGAAGGCGTGGTGAATACCAACGCGATCAGCGATTAGGCCCTGGAGTTTGGGAATGATGGCCCCGCCGACAATGGCAGCTATTAACAGACCGGAACCCTTGCCCGTAAGCGGGCCAAGGCCTTCAATCGCCAGAGTGAAAATGCTGGGAAACATGATGGAGTTGAAAAGCCCAATCAGCAAGATGGTCCACATGGCGACGTGACCGAGAGTGAGCATAGATGCAGTGACCAGCAGCGCAGCAACGACTGCGTTAAAACCCAGCAGGCTGTGGGCTTTCATGCGCTGCAGCAGCCCTGATCCGACAAAACGGCCGACCATGGCTCCGCCCCAGTAGTACTGCAGGTAGCCGGCGGCTTTGTCGAGTGGAAGATTGCCGATGTCGGGTTGATTGAAGTAGTTGGTAATGAAGCTGCCGATGGCGACTTCAGCGCCTACATAAACGAAGATCGCTACTGCTCCAAGAACAAGACGACGGTGACCCCAGATACTTTCGTGAGAGTCTGGATGTGCTTCAGCGTACCGGATGGCTGGCAGTTTATACAAACCGACGATAGCTGCAAGAACCAGGAGCGCGATCGAAAGCCCAATGTAGGGAGCTTTGACCGATGCGGCCTGCTGGACCTGGTAGGTATGAAGTTGTGCAGGGGACATCTGACGCATGGCCGCAATACTGAGAGGGACAGCGGTTGTACCAAGAATCAGTAAACTGCCAAATTTGGGAGCGACTGTGGTGCCAAGCGAATTGAAACTCTGCGTCAGATTCAGGCGGCTGGATGCGGTCTCCGGAGGGCCGAGGATGGCGACGTAGGGATTGGCCGAAGTTTGCAGCACTGTCATGCCCGCGGCCAGAACAATCAATGCAGTCAGGAACAACGGGAATGATGGAATCGCCGCAGCGGGCACAAACAGAAGCGCGCCGGTAGCCATGGTTAGCAGGCCGACCACCATCGAGCGCGCATATCCGATCCATTCAACGATCCTGCTGGATGGGAGGGAGAAAACAAAGTAGGAAGAAAAGAAGGCCAGCTGGACGTTCATCACACTGCCGTACCCGAGATCAAAGATGTTCTTTAGATGTGGGATCAGAATGTCATTGAGGCAGGTGATGAATCCCCACATGAAGAAGAGCGTGGACAACAGAGCCATGGCGCGCGCGTCAGTGCGGCTCGGTTGCGTGGCGGTCACTTGATCGTGTTTGGCTACAGTTGTTATGTGGGATGCCCTTAGTGGGTGAGATGCGCAGGATAGTATAGGGGGAAAAGATGCAACCATGAAAGAACTCACTCATCCGGCAGCAATTGTTACCAAGGGAGCCTTGTTCCTGCTCCTGGGCCTGCTGGCGTCGGCGGTGCTGATCGCGGAAAATCCATCGCTGAAGGTGGCGGTCCTTCTGGTGATCATCATCTGGAGTTTTTGCCGATTCTATTATTTTGCTTTCTATGTCATCGAACGATACATTGACCCGCAATTTCGCTTTGCGGGATTGTTTTCGGCAGTCCGTTATCTGCTGAGAAAGAAAATGTAGGCTTGAAGCAGCTATGAATTGGACTGCAGCGAAAGTGGGAACAATGATTGAGACGACGAGAAGGAAGTCGAAAGTGAAGAAAAAGTTTGCAGTACTAGGAATCATCATTGTCGTTAGCGCAATGGCTTCTGCGCAATCGCCCTGGGATGCGATCAAGAACAAGATTAAGGGCATGCAGCCGGGGACTACGGTGAATCAGCTCAGCAATGACAAGGTGATTGCCGGATTAAAACAAGCGTTGCAAATCAGTACAGGAAATGCCGTGGCAGCTACCGGGCATGTGGATGGATTCTTTAAGAATGAAGCCATCAAGATTCTGCTGCCGGAAAAGCTACGCTCCGCGGGCAAGGCGCTGCGCATGGTCGGCATGGGCGGACAGGTGGACGCGCTGGAAGTGGGGATGAATCGCGCGGCGGAGCAGTCCACGCCGCTGGCCAAACAGATTTTTCTTCACGCGATAACGAACATGACATTCGCCGACGCGAAGGGAATTCTGACGGGCGGCGATACCGCGGCCACAGAATATTTCCGCAAACAGAGTTCGAGCGAGCTCACCACAGCGTTTGCGCCCATCGTGCATCAGTCGATGGAGAACGTCGGCGTGGTGCGGCAGTATAACCAGATCATGAAGAACCCGGTGGCGTCGGCCGTGGCCAATGACAAGAACTTCAACCTGGATAATTACGTTATCGGCAAGACCATGGACGGTCTGTTTTACATGCTGGGAGAGGAAGAAAAAAAGATCCGCAAAGATCCGGCAGCCCAGGTCACTTCATTATTGAAGGAAGTGTTTGGCGCGGCCGCGAATTCCCGACAACCACCAAAATAGTTTCCAGTCGTGACACACACGGCATAGCCAGCTTGGGAAACGATGCCCAAGCGGATTAATTCTTTGAAAACACGGAACCCTCTTCCTTCTTGAACCGTATTCAATGGCAAGGCGGATCTCGCCTTGAAGGGAAGTTACGGTATGCGGACATTGTTACAGGACATGCGATTCGGAATGAGAATGTTGGCCAAGAGTCCAGGCTTTGCCGTGATGGCGGTGCTGACTCTGGCAATTGGTATCGGAGCGAACACGGCGATATTCACGGTGCTCAACTCGGTACTGCTGCGGCCCCTCCCATTTCATGATCCTGACCGGCTGGTGATTGTCAGTGAGCGTGCACCGCAGTTTGACAGCATGTCTGTGGCATACCAGAACTTTCAAGACTGGAAAACGCAGAGTTCATCCTTTGAAAAGATGGCGATATTCCGCCAGCAGGATTACACCCTGACGGGCGCCACCGGTTCTGAGCGCACTACTGCACGCGAGGTTTCAGCGGGCTTTTTCGGATTGCTGGGCACCAGGCTTGAGTTGGGCCGTGATTTTCAGCCGGAAGACGATCACGAAGGCGCGGGGCCGGTTGCGATCCTGAGTTACGGTCTTTGGCAGCGGCGCTTCGGCGGCGCCGCAGATGTGCTGGGCAAGGTAGTTCGCCTGAACGAACGGAACTATACGGTTGTCGGGGTCGCGGCAAAAGGTTTCTGGTTTTTCAGCAAATCAGATTTGTTTATACCCGTCGGCGCAACTGGCGGCATGTGGCTGACGAATCGACTGGAACGCCCAGGCTCGCGGGTGATTGGGCGTATGAAGCCAGGCAGTATCCGTTGCAAGCGCCAGAATGGAAGTTGACGGCATTGCCAGACGATTGGCGGTGGCATATCCGGAAGCCAATGCCGCACATGGCGCAGCCATGGAAGGAATGCTGGATCAGGTGGTAGCAGATTCGACGAACAACTCTGGAATTGATCGCCTTGGGAGTCGGCCTGCTGCTGATTATCGCTTGTGTAAATGTGGCCAACCTGCTGCTGAGCCGCGTGGTGCCTCGCCAGCGCGAGATCGCCATCCGTACCGCTCTGGGAGCTTCGCGTATACGAGTGGCCGCACAGCTGCTAGCGGAAAGCGTGATGCTGGCGCTCGTGGGTGGCGTTCTCGGTATTGGACTGGCCTGGGCTGGAACCAGGGGCCTGCTGGCCGCGGTGCCGAACAGCCTGCCTCGCGCTGAATCAATTGGCGTGGATTGGCATGTGGCGTTGTTCCTGCTTCTGCTGTGCGTTGGAACGGGAATCCTGTTTGGAATGGCGCCAGTCTGGCAGGTGCTGCGTGGAAACATGAATGACACGTTGAAGGAATCTGCTCGTGGATCCAGTGGCGGAAAGCATCTTTTGCAGAGCACGTTGGTGGTTGCAGAACTCGCAATCGCGGTGTTGTTGCTGGTGGGCGCGGGATTGACGGTTCGAACTCTGCAGAAGCTGGCCACGGTTGATCCGGGATTTCAATCGCAGAACGTTCTCACTTTTGATCTCCGTTTTTCCAAGGCGCGTTATGACCAGCCGCAAAAAATTCGCAACCTGTTTCATGAAGTAACCGCCCGGCTGGAAAGTGTACCCGGCGTGGAAGCCGCAGCGATCACACAGGACCTGATGATGCGTGATGACAGTGAAACCATGTTTTACGTGTCAGAGCGGCCAAAGCCGGATCCGAAGGATTACAACTGGGCCATGATGTACATCACCAGTCCTGACTACCTGAAGGCAATGAAAGTACGCCAGCTTCGCGGCCGTTTTTATAACGAGCATGACAACCTGAGTTCGCCGGGCGTGATTGTGGTGGATGAAGAGCTGGCGCACAGCCTGTTTCCTCATGAGGAAGCGCTGGGCAAGCATCTGGTGATTCCTTTCCCTGGTTTCGATCAGCCCCGGGAAATTATCGGCATCGTGCAGCATGTGAAACATTGGGGACTTGGCAGAGGATGCCACCGCCAAGGTCCGTTCGGAATTTTATATGCCCTTTGATCAGATTCCAGACAGTCTTTACAGCGTGGTTTCGGGAATCACATATGCGGTACGTTCAAATCTTGGCGAGCAGGCAATTACCACTGCGACGAAGCAGGAGCTAAGCAAGCTGGACAGCGATATTCCTGTGTACAACGTTTCTTCCATGGATGAAATCATCAGCGTCTCCATTGCACGGCAGAGATTCCTGGGCGTGTTGCTGGTATTTTTTGGCTGTGCGGCCTTGCTGCTGGGCGCGGTCGGAACCTATGGCGTGATTTCATATTCAGTGAGCCAGCGAACGAATGAGATGGGTATCAGGATGGCTCTGGGTGCGCAGGCGCGTAACATTCTTGGCATAGTCCTGGGACAAGGCGCCAAACTCATTGCGATTGGAGTTGGCTGCGGACTAGCCGTCGCATTGCTGGCGTCGCGTTTCATGGCCAGCTTTGTCTTCGGGGTGAAAGCCACCGATCCTGTGACATTCGGCGCCGTTGCACTGCTGCTTCTCCTGGTGGCAACTGCGGCTTGCTATATCCCGGCGCGTCGAGCAACCAGGGTGGATCCCATGATTGCCTTGAGACATGAGTGAAGAACTGCAATTGAAGAAGAAAGAAGAAGAAAAAACCGCCCAATAATAACGGCGGTTTTTGTTCCAACACCATGAGCCAGTGTTACTGGATCTGCCCTTTCTTTGCCTCAACCTGTTTGAAATCCGCAGGAATATCAAACAGAGTGGCGTCAATTGAAGCTGTGGAAACGGAGGTGACTTCCGACGTCATATCCATTAGCGATCCGCTGGGCTGACCTGAAGCTGAAGAGTTCTGCGCCGAATCGTTCTTGTTCTTCTTGCCAAGACCGCCCATCATGCTACCCAGACCCTTGCTGATGACATTGCCTTCCTTCTTTTCCGGACTTGGATTTGCTGCTGCGGTTGCCTGACCAGTTGTTCCCGGATTCGGACCCATGCCTACGCTCACAAAAGAGAGTAAAGGCATGCCGTTCAGATTTGCCGTGCTCTTGCGATACTCGACCATTGGCTGGCTGATCTGCGTATTACCGCCGAACATCGTGCCGGGAAGCCAGTCCAATTCTTTGGCCATCTTCATGTAGAACTTCTTCATTTCCTCATAGCCTTTGACCGGTGCAATGTAGGCGTCAGAATTTACCCACATATTGCCGGAATCGCTTTTGCCCTTTGCGTCCTGCGCTTGCATTTCCATATCTACGCGGGTTTTCATTTCTTTCGCGGTATAGTTCAGGATCTGCTTGCTACCGCTGCCTGATGTGATCGAGATCTTTGGCGCGATCTTGACCTGTGTGTCGCTACCTTTCTTTTTCGCCTGTTCTTCCGCGGCCTTTCGCCTGGCTTCTTCCAGTTGCGCGCGCATTTCATCGAAGGTCACCACGGAATATGTCTTCTTCTTCATGTCTATGTTGATAATGCGTTTGCCATCCAGGTCATAGATCTCTGTCATGCCGTTGGACGACTCGCGCCGCATTTTATTGCCTTTAAAGCTGACGGTGGAAGTTGTGCCACTGGTGGCTTGTCTGGCGTCTTTGCTGAATACCCCCGCGAATTTCATGGCTCCCACAGCCGCTCCACCCGTGATTTTGCTCTGTTCTGTGTACTGGATATCAGCAAAACATAGAGCCGCCGTAGAGACAAAAAGCGCAATCGCGCAAAAACTGGAAATTCGTCGTATCATCCCCACTCCCCTTTTTATTAATAGTTACTGATTTGTTTAACTGGTGTTTATTTGTTGTCCGGGATTATAGAACGCCATTTCGTTTTGCGGCCTTGATTTCGCCTCTGTTACTTAATCAGGTTACGGGCGATATCTTATTTCGATGAATGACTCCTAATGTTAGGATTCTTGCGGTTTGATGGTAAGACCACGCATCTACCCGGAGGGCGGATTTTTGGCTGCAAGGAACAAACAGGGAACGCTCGCGCTCACCGCCGGAGTGGCCATCATCATGGCGGTTTTGTTCGCAAATGCCATCATCTCCTACTTGAATACCCGGCAGCTGGTTTACAACAACGGATGGGTGCAACACACGTTTCAGGTCATCTCAGAGCTTGAGACAACGCTATCTCTTTTGAAGGATGCCGAAACCGGCCAACGCGGGTACCTGATTACACATAATCGGTCCTACCTGGAACCCTACAATCAGGCCGTGAATGAGATTACCGGACACATCGATAAGCTTGCTACCCTCACCGCTGACAATGAGGTCCAGCAGCGCCGTATAGCGCGACTTCGCACGCTGGTTGCAGAACGGATCCGCCTGGCGAAAGAGAATATTGATCTGGAAGCAGCAGGAAAGCATGCGCAAGCTGCGGATTCAGTGGCCAACAACGCCGGAAAAAACAAGATGGATGAGGTGCGTGAACTGGTCGGGAATATGCGCAATGAAGAAGATCTTCTCCTGCGCGAACGCGCCGCGAGTTCGCAACAGAGCTTGAGCCGCACGATTGTTACCTTCGTCTTCGCCACTCTCACAGCAATTGTTTTCGTGCTGGTTTATTACCTGGTTGCGCGGAGAGAGCTTTCGCGAAGCATGGCAGCTGCCCAGGCCATCAGAGAACGCGAGGCATGGCTGCACACCACGTTGCGTAGTATCGGCGATGCTGTGATTGCTACGGACCGGCGAGGAGTGGTCAAATTCTTGAACGGCGTGGCTGAAAAACTCACTGGCTACAGATCGCTTGAAGCCGAGGGCAGGCCAATCTCTGAAGTCTTTCCTATTTTCAATGAAGTCACCAAGCAGGTGGTTGAGAATCCAGTGGAAAAGGTCCTGGAATCCGGCATAGTGGTCGGCCTGGCCAACCATACCGTTTTGCGCGACAGAGACGGGAATGAGACCCCAATCGAAGACAGTGCAGCCCCAATCATGGATGACGAGAGAAACGTTTCCGGTGTTGTCCTGGTTTTCCGCGATGTGACGGAGCAACGTCTGGCCCAGGAAAGCGCGCGGAGATCTGAAAAGCTGGCCGCGGCTGGGCGACTCGCAGCCACCATCGCGCATGAGATCAACAATCCTCTGGAGGCGATCACCAATCTTCTCTTCCTTGCGCGCACCGCGGAATCATTCGAAGCGGCCAGGCAATACATGAGCTCGGCCGACCAGGAACTTGCTCGCGTGGCCCACATTACGCGTCAGACACTCGGTTTTGTTCGCGCGACCGTCGCGGCCTCTGAAACCAGGATATCTACCCTGTTGGAAGAAGTCTTGACGGTTTATGGCGGGCGGATCCGCACACGCCAGATCCAGGTAGTAAAGGATTTTGCCCATGATGTTCCGATCACTGCATTTCGCGGCGACCTGATACAGATTTTTTCCAACTTAGTGTCGAACGCCCTGGATGCCATGACTTCCGGAGGCACTCTGGGTTTGAGTGCCAGGGCCGCGGTCGGTGGTGTGATATTTGAAATAGGGGACAGCGGCACCGGAATTTCAGTCGCCAATCAAAAGCGGATCTTTGACGCCTTTTTTACTACAAAGACGAGACGTTGGCACCGGGCTTGGACTCTGGGTGGTAAGAGACCTGCTCGAAAAATTCGGCGGGACGATTGAAGTAGAAAGCAGCACTGAGCCGCCGAACCAGGGCACTCGATTTATTCTTTTTATTCCTTCTGTGGCGGCTGTGGATCCGGTGCAACCTCGCTCTGAAACCTCTGTCAACTGAACGGAGCTGGCAGGGTTGTTATCCAAAATCCGGGTCTTCGGAAATGTGGTGGATTTCTTTCCGCAATCTGTAAGTGGCGCTCTTTCCGCACTGAGCGCAGACAGGCAAGTGCTGGTCATGATGCAACCAGATATCTGGGGCATTACACTCCGGGTGATTTGAAGCGTAAATGCCTGAGACCTTCACCTTGTCGCCACTTTCAAGTTGTTCAAGTCTTTCCATCGATATAACTTTGCTCCTGGGCATCAACGAACCTCCTCTACTTAAAGTCCTGAGGCACATTGGTATTGGTTAAGGCAAGATTGCGGCCACTGTAAGTCGTTGAAAGGCGGAGGCAACCTCATAGAGAACTGAAAAATTTCCTCGATTGAGCTCTGGAAAGAGCATTTCGGAACAGTGACCATGATGTGAAAAAAATAGAAGAAACTCCGGGCTGCGCAGCTTGGGATTTTCAGCATCTAAAATTTTGTTATTTTCCTGGGCAACCTGATGATTTCCAAGTGCGCCAATCCGCGCTGCTCTCGTTTGCTCATGCGAATGGATGGAGGCCGCTTCTTCGGTTTCCAAACGTCCGCCAAACGAATCGAGCATTTCTGGCTCTGCTTGAGCTGCGCGAAAAACTTCACTCTGAAACTGAACGCCGGAACGGTGGAGTTGACAGCGCGAGATAACCGTAAGATTGCCTGAGCTGTACCGAATTCCAGCCAGCCGCGTAAAATCAGAGAATGTCTAAGCGTCCGTTGGTAGAAACCGCCCGGAATACAATGCTGTTCTCAGAAATTGTGAGCATAGCGTTTGATTCCTTTCGCACGGCCAAGACCCGCTTCCTACTCACAGCTTTGGGCATGGTGATTGGAACAGCGTCGCTGATCATCGTTGTTACCATCGGGCTCACCGGCAAGCAGTATGTGATGAACCAGATCCAGGCCATCGGCGCCAATCTGATTTACGCCTACTATGAGGCCGGCAGCAACGGCGCGCTCAACGGAGGCAGTGACTTTCTCACGGTGGAAGATATGCGCGCTGTTCAACAGGAGGTGCCCGGAATACAGGCGGCATCTCCCATGGCGGAGATACATGATCGCATCGGCGTTGGCGGCGGCAAAGAACGCGACATTCTGGTGCTGGGCGTGTCGCAACAATATTCCACAGTCCGCAACCTGGAAGTGCTGGCGGGCCGTTTTTTCGATGAGGAGGATTCCATGGCCCGGGCACACGTTGCCGTGGTGACACAGCAGTTTGCCCAGAGAATTTATGGCGGCCAGGATGCCGCCAAGGACAAGCACATCAAGATCAAGGGACTGCCGTTTGTCATTATTGGCACGTTCCGCGAGCGCGTGGAGACGTTTGGACAGTCTGAAATTGCCGGTGACACCGTTCTGATTCCCTATAACGTGGCCCGGTACTTCACCGGGAATGATTCGGTCAAACAGCTTTTCTTTTCCGTTTCGGATGCGGGTGACGTGCCTCATGCCACGGAAACCATCCAGCAGATTCTTCAAACCCGGCACAAACCGCAATCCGTCTATCGTGTAGAGAACCTCACACAGTTGCTCCAGGTCGCGGCGAGGGCGGCCAATGCTTTGAGCATCATGCTTCTTGCCATTTCGTTATTGGTGTTGATTGTCAGCGGCGTTGGCATCATGAATATCATGCTGGCGAATGTGCGTACGCGCATTCGGGAGATTGGCATCAGGAAAGCGATTGGCGCCACCAGTCGTGAGATCAGGCTTCAATTTCTTGCAGAAGCGGTGCTGATTTCAGTTTCCGGCGGAATGGTTGGGACTATCCTGGGGCTTGCCGTGCCGTTCTCCGTCAGGTTCCTGACAGAGTACCGAATCCCCATTTCGGGAGTGTCGGCGATCATTGCGATTTTTGTGGCAATCCTGGTTGGCGTTATTTTCGGAACTGTGCCGGCAACGCGCGCCGCTCAACTTGATCCCGTGGAGGCGTTGCATTACGAGTAAAAACAAAACAGAACAGCCGGGCTGGTTGGCCCGGCTGCGTTTCCGTTGGTTACGTCTTCCGAAATGATGCGGTTACATCACTAACGCAAGGCTTTCAAGTTCTTTATGCAGGCTTTCCACATCACAATGCGTACCGTCAATGCGGCCAGCCGCATCGAGCGCCGATTCCTGAGATACTCCGTATCCGCGCCCGGCTAAAAACATTTTCAATAATTCCGCGGTTTGAAATGAATCAAGACCCCCGGTCAGGAGTTCATTCCGAAGTGCCGCCACTTCAGCAACTGAGAATTTTTCTCCCATGTCAGGTCACCTCCGACCCTTATACCCACTTGTCACATTAGACACGCAATCCGTGCTCTTTGTTGCAGATAAATTTGAGCAACCCGAAACCGTGGTAACGGAACCAAAGTAATTCAAGCCTGCTCAGTCACTTACAGCTGTCACACTTTCCAACTCATTTCCGCCGGGTTTATTCCGCCATTTTGCTTAGATGAAGATCGAATTCATTTTTTGACAGTAGCGAAGTAAGCTCAAATGCGCGAAAGCGATCGCCAAAAAGCTCTCTTTGCCGATAAAGCCCCGGCTCACTGTCCACGGTTTCATGCCGTGCTTCCCACCCGTTCAAAAAACTCTGGGCCTCTTTGATGCTGGCTTCCGAGGAAGCTCCCGAATACGTGAGCGTCTCCGCGGCATACGATTGCAGGAGCTTGGGCCAGTATTTGCTCAACAGAGCGTTGCTGGCGAAAATGTCCGCCCATACCACTCGACCTCTAATGGCAACTACGACGCCAACAGCATTCTGGTTCCGCAATTGTTTGATCACGCTTTCATAAGCCTTCTGCATGGGCTCAGTGATCGCCTGCATCTCTTGCTTGACAGCTCCGTTCTCAATCACTTTGGCGTAGGAGGAAGTCGCATCGAGTTCGCGCAAGGCAAACATCATGGGCGCGGGTGTAGCGGAAGGCGCTATTCCACCCGCTGCCTGGCCCGCGGATTCATGGCCAGAGATGGTGGCCTGAGGCGCTGCTAACCTCGCAGACATGTTTGCTTTGGCGCTGCTCACGGCTTCCCACACTTTGCTCTGGTCGGCGTCAGCCATGGCTTTCTTACGTACGCTTGGCTGAGCCATCACGGATGCATGAGTATCAAATTTCCCTGTTGAACCCACCCAGCGGCCGTGTTCCACGCAAAACACTGAGAGATCAACTGGATCACTCTCGGCGGGAACGATTCTGTCTTTGCCCACAACCCGGTCCTGTTTGCCGCCGGTGACAACTTCGCCGGCCAGGAGGATCAGCGGACGTTTGGAATTATTGACCAGCACCAGTTGATTGACCTGGGCTGAGTCAGTGTACGGGCGCGCCGGCGGCTGATGGCGAATCATGCTGCCCACGTTCCCGCGTTCCATCACCTGGACTTCTCCGGAGCGAATACCCTCATCTAAGGTTAGAAATTGCGCAGTGTCATGGGACGTTGTGGAAACCACTGGGAAAATGGTGAGATTGCCGTGTGAAATTGGCGCCAGCAGCTTATAGTCACCAGGCCCGGAGGAGGCCGCATACGGGCCGTTGAATGTCTTAGTTTGTGTAGTTGTGAAAGGTAAAAATGCGAGTGTTACTAAAGTTCCCAAGAACAGCAAGTTTTTCACGTGAAACCTCCAATTGCCTGAGGCCCCCTACTTTTCAAGAGAAGGAATGTAAAAAGCGAGCCTTCTTGCAGGTAAAATTGATACTATCCAAGCCATGAGTTCTGGGCCGAGTCCCGTGGAATCGATAGCGCTGGCTATCCGCGATCTCTTCGATAAGAGCGGGGCGCATAAGTTCGGCCTGGAATATGACGAATTTGAAGCCATCCTTCATCAGGTTTCCTGCAAGTATGTTCCCGCAGCCACTGACCAGCAGAAGATCCGTTTCTGGCGTGAACTCAAACTGGAAGAGCTGGTTCTTTCGCGAGGATGCGCCAATGGTCAGGAATACGCCTGGGAAGTCTTTCTCACCCGCTATCGGGAAAAGCTGTATGACATTGCTCGCGGCGTAACCAAAGAGGACGCCAGCGCGCGCGAGCTTGCCGACTCGATTTACGGCGATCTGTACGGCACCTCAGAGCGCGACGGGCATCGCGTATCGCGGCTCAACTTTTACATGGGCAGAGGCTCGCTCGAAGGCTGGCTCCGGACGGTCATCCTACAGGAATTCGTAAATCGTTACAGAAAACAGAAAAAACTGGTCAGCCTGGATGAGCAGGAGGAGGAGGGTGTACAGTTCTCCGCAGCCAATCCGGCTCCCACCAGTCCGTTGGATAAACGCCTTGGCGATGCTGTAGATGAGGCGTTAAGCCAATTGACCCCAGATGATCGGCTGGTTCTGGCCTCGTATTACCTGGATGATCGCACTCTTACGGAGATCGGAAAGGTCCTTGGCGTGCACGAATCCACCATCAGCCGTCGGCTGGAGAAGCTCCTGAAAGTGGTGCGAAAGCAGGTTTTAGCCGGGCTTGTGGCTCGCGGCATGAACCGAAGCCAGGCGGAGGAAGCCCTGGAATCAGATGTTCGATATTTACAGGTGGACGTAACCAAAAAACTGCAAGAAAATCGTCCTGCAGCGTTCCAACCAGATAAGGGTTCTCGTTAGTTATGCCTGAATTATCCAGCTTACTACGCCAGAGACTGCGAGCCGGGGAAAACGTCCGGTTACAGCACCCTGATGCCGATACGCTTACGGCTTACGTGGAGCAGATTTTGCCCGCCGCCGAGCGCAAGCTGGTGCTTGAACACATCGCCTTGTGCGGAGATTGCCGTGAAATAGTCTTCCTGGCGACGCCAGAAGATGCTCTCGTCGCGGGGCCCGAAGCCGCCGAAACGGTGCTTCCTGTGGCCGTTGCATCGCCTTTCCAGGCTCGTCGACGTTGGTTCCAGAGCCCTCGCTTTGGGCTGGCTGCGTCGCTCGCCGCCATGGCTGCAGCGCTGACTCTGGTGATAGAGCTTCCGCACAAGAATCAGCCACTTTCAACTGCGCCACCCGCAACCAGCCAGGTGACTAACACCCAGGCTTCGAAAGCCTCAGATGCCAAGGACGCCGCTGCTCCGAACAATGCAGCCCCGGCCGATAGCAACGCCATCGCTACTTCGCAACCCGCGGCGAAGCCCAGCGCCCCGGTCAGCAATGAGAACGCGAACGCAAATGCAGCTGGCGCGATGGCCGTACAGCCCCTGACTGGTCGGGCCAGCGTAATTCCTGAAAAATCCAGATCAGTGGTAGCGAGCGCGGGAGCCTTGCGTCACGATGCCCGCCAATCGCAAAGCACGGAAGTCACAACCCAGGTGGCCGCATCTACAGGTGATAGAGTCAGCGAATCTATTGAGGTAACGGCTGCCGCGCCTGTAATCCAGGCGAATGTTTCCCGTCAGGATTATCTGAATGCGCAACGTTTTTCCAAAGCCGCAGCCGAACCGATAACTGTGGCTCCAGCGCAGACCAATTTACCTTCCGCGCCGCCGGTTTCTATCAATGGGCTTGCTTCCGCCAAGCAGACCACTTTGCTTCCCGGTAACTGGCAGCAGGCGAACAATGCGTATCAGGTGATTCCGGAAGCACAGCAGCAAGCTTCGCAGGGCGTGGTTACCTTTACCCCGAGACAGCCGGAGCATCCGTCATTGCTGAGCAAGATTGTGGAAGTAGGGAAACATCCGGTGAAACGTGTGGAACCATCAATTCAAGCCGGGAACGCACTTCAATTTGCCATGTTCGACAAAGGTGTGGCCGTCAACAAGGGTGAGGCGGTAGCCGCGAACAATGCACCAGAAGCTGCGGACTCTTCCAATCTGGCCAGCTCACCTGCGTTTACCTCGCGTGGTTTTGGGTCTTCTAGAAAGGCATTTCTAGGTGCGGCATCGATTTACCGTTGGAAGGTGGCGCAAGGCAAACTACTCCGATCCGCTGACGCTGTGATTTGGCTCGAAGGCTACTCAGTGGCGGAGGGCATTGAATTCTCCGCGGTCCATTCCGTCGCCTCGGAAATCTGGGCCGGCGGCAATCGCGGACAGCTTGTTCACTCAACCGACGGCGGCACCACCTGGGAAAAGGTAGCACTCGGTGATTCATCCGTAGGCAACGTTGTCAGCATTGAAAGTACAGGCTTGAAAGTTCATGTGATAACTGCACCAGCTCAGGGCTGGTCAAGCATGGATGGTGGCAAGACCTGGACGAAACTGCCCTAATGAGTCCTGGCGCAAGCGTTATATAATCGCCTCCCAATGATCATAAAAATTGCGTTGCTTCTCTGGTTTGGAGCGTTCTTCGTGTCGCTGGTCGCCAAAGGACCCTCCAGAAGCTGGATGGCACGCCTGTTCGCTGCGGGCTTTGTCCTTCTACTGCTGGCGATGTTTCTGAAGATTATAGGAAGAGTGATTTAGGCTTTCGCCATCGCTTACGCTGAAACCAGCGATCCCACCTTCTCACCCTGCACCACGCGCTTGATATTTCCGTGCTTGCCCAGATTGAAAATCACGATGGGCAGATTGTTTTCCTGGCAGAGAGAGATGGCGGTGGCGTCCATGACGCGCAGGCCTTTCTTGAGGACATCAAGATAAGTAATGGTTTCAAATTTGATGGCGTCGCTGACCAGCTTGGGGTCGGCGTCATAGATGCCGTCAACTTTCGTGGCTTTCATGATCACGTCGGCTTTGATTTCCATGGCTCGAAGTGAAGCTGCGGTATCGGTAGAGAAGTAAGGGTTCCCGGTGCCGCCACCGAAGATCACCACGCGTCCTTTTTCCATGTGTCGCAGTGCGCGTCGACGAATGAACGGTTCAGCCACCTGATTCATCTCCAGGGCGGACATTACACGGGTAAATACACCTTGTTTTTCCAGCGCATCCTGCAGGGCGAGAGCGTTGATTACGGTGGCCAGCATGCCCATATGGTCGGCGGAGACGCGGTCCATATCGCGAGCTTGTTCAGCTACGCCGCGAAAGAAATTCCCGCCGCCAACCACCAGCGCAATTTCCACGCCCAGCTCGTGGACATCCTTGATTTCGCCGGCGATAGAGTGGATGGTCGCCGTATCGACGCCAAATCCTTTGTCGCCGGCCAGGGCTTCCCCAGAGATCTTTAGCAGGATCCTTTTGAATGCAAGCATCAGCGAACAGTATATCTCAGGGGGAACATAGCATTCAGCAGTCACCTGAGCAGACAGCCCTCAGCTGTCAGCACTCAGCCCTCGACATTGTGGAAGGAGCCGTAAGAGTCGAAATCCTGGGACTCTGAGAATGTTGAAGGACTGAATGCTGCTGACTGCTGAACGCTGGCTCACTCGCAACGTAAAGCAATCATGGGATCGACCTTGAGTGCACGGCGAGCCGGAATCAGCGCAGCCAGGCCGCCGGTGATGCCGAGCAGGAGCAAAGCACCCAGATAGCTGAACGGATCAAAGTTGCTGATGCCGTAGAGTTCGCTGCGCAACACCAGTGACAAGGCCGCGGCCAGCAGGGAACCGAGAGCCACAGCGATGCCCAACGGGCGAATCCAACCGGACAACAGGCTGCGGACCAGGTCTTTGGGAGTTGCGCCCAGGGCCACGCGGATACCGATCTCCCGCGTGCGCTGTACCACGTTGTAGGCCACTACGCCGTACAGTCCAATCACAGCCAGCACCAGGGCCAGAGATCCCATGAATGTGACCATCACCGCCATACGCTCCGTATCGGCACGCTTCTGGCGGAAGGCTGTGGCAAGCGGCATGATATCCGGGCTGAGTACTGGATCGGCGGAGCGGACAAGGTCAGTGAGGGTCCCCGCCAACTGCTGCGGAGCAGAAGACGCCCTTAACACCAGCACGCCATTCACAAGATTGTTCTTGTGCAAGGGAACATACATCTCTGCGGCGTTCGTGTTGGACATCGCAAGCGTATGAGCATTCCGCGTGACTCCGATGATCCTCATCTTTTTTCCGGCATAAGGGTATTCCTGAGTAAGAGGATCCTTGCCCGGCCAGAGCTTCCGTGCAAAAGATTCGCTCACAATGGCCACATCCTGATCATCCTCGTGGAAATCACGGCCTTTGAGGAATGGAATTGAAAGCGTCGCAAGATAACCCGGCGTAACTTCGAAGAAATAAGCTGTGAAATTGACAGCACCGTGCACGGGCCCAACTGTCATGCTGTTGCCCAGAGGCTGGTGATTCACCACCGCAACGGCCAGCACTCCGGATACCTGTGAAAACCGTAAACGCATGTCGTTGAGATAGGCCCCTGCTCGTTCCGGGGTGTATCCGTGGGCATCAAGGTGAGGGTTTATCGCAAGTGTATGTGTGTAGTCGAAACCAGGATCGAACGTTACGGCACGATGCAGAGCACGAAGAAGTAATCCGGAGACGATCAACAGGACGCAGCTAGCGGCAAACTGCGACGTCATGAAGACAGTCCGCACGCGAGAGGTCCGGTGTGAGGGGCGCAGGGCCTGCCGTGCGGATGGCAAACCAAACATCATGCAGGCAAGAACGCCGACGGCGAACGCGAAGACAATCGTGCGCCAGTCCGGGCTCATGGGTAAGACACCCGGCCCGCCCAGCCAGATGATCAATGGACGAGAAATCAACCAGCTCAGCAACAATCCGGTCGCGCCGCCCAGGAGCGCCAGTAGAAAGCTCTCCGTCATGAGCTGGCGGAGAATCCGGCCACGCCCGGCGCCGAGAGAGAGGCGGATAAATATTTCACGCTCGCGCGAGATCACGCGGCTGAGGACCAGATTGCCAAGGTTGCCGCAGGCCGCAGCCAGTACAAGGAGGACAAGAGTGGCGAAGATGCCGAATAACGGCAGCATCTCAGAGTCAGCCGGCCCCATGTGAACAGCGTAGCCGCCCGGTTCGGCCGCAAGCCTTTCCCCTTTTTGCAAATCATCCGGGTGCTGGCGCAACAGTTCTTCCGCCAACGGCTGCAGTGAAGCTTCTGCGCCTTTGAAGCTGATTCCCGGTTTAAGTCTGCCGAACATGTGCACGCCGGAGTTGCTGGCGTCAAAGCTCGTGAGCAGTTTGCTCTCATTCACGAAGTATGTGATTTTCTCGATTGGCAACCATACTTCGTTCAGTTCGCCATGTTCGGGATCAAGCCCGACGAAATCAAAAGGCAGAATGCCGATCACTGTTGCCGGGTGCTGGTTGACACGAACTGTCTTGCCGATGACTGAAGTATCACCGCCATATTGTCGCTGCCAGAAACCATAGCCGAGCACTGCTACAGGCGGTGCGTCATGCGACGCATCAATCTGTGGATCAAAGAGACGGCCATAAGCAGCCGTGGTACCCAACTCGCGAAAGTAATTTCCACTCACCAGGCCGGTCTCAATGTTCTGGCTGGTCTGCTGAGTGAATGTCATGTTACTGCTGGTCTGTGCCAGTACCGCGCTGAGCGTGGTGCTATGCTCCCCATAAAACACTGCGACCGGATATGCCACTTCCGTGGAGCTGCCTTCAGGATAGTGCGTAGTGAATCTTGCAATCGTCTGCGGATTGCGCACTGGCAACGGCTTGAAGAACATGACGTCAACAATGTTGAACGCCGTTACGTTGACTCCTATACCCAGGGACAATACTGCAATCGCCGTGAGCGACATGGCGGGCGCTTTGCGAAGCATCCGTAAGCCAAAGCGTACGTCCTGAAAAGTACGGTCCAGCCATCCCCAGCCCCACGCGTTGTGTGACTGTTCCTGAAGCAGCGTGGCATTGCCAAAGTTCTTGCGGTTGGATCCCAGCATCTCCCGGTGGACATCAATATCGTTGCGGAGCTCACGTTCAAGACGGCTCCGGTTGAGCAGATAGTAGATGCGACGAAAAAGCTCACCCATCGTTTGTTACGCCTTCCTTGTTCTTTTTCGTGCCGTTGTTTACGAGTCTATTCTGACCGCAAGGCAATCATCGGATTCACCCTGGTGACGCGGCGCGCCGGCAGGTAACTGGCTGCGAGTGCCACGGTGAGTAAAACCACAGCGACGCCAACAAAGGTCAGCGGATCGGTGGCCGGGGTTTTGAACAGCAGACTGGTCAATAGGCGCGATGTCAGCAGCGCTCCAACCAAGCCAATGCCCAGCCCGATGAAAATTACACGCATGCTTTGCCTGACCACCATGGAGAGAACTTCACTTCGTTGCGCACCCAGAGCCAGGCGGATGCCGATTTCACGCGTGCGCTGGCTCACCAGCAGAGCAGTCACGCCGCTCAATCCGGTGGCAGCAATGATCAATGCCAGCGCGGCGAAAAGCCCCAGCAGAATACTGGTGATGCGCGTGCCGGCAAGACTGTCACCACGCAACTCATCCAGAGATTTAATGTCGGTGACGGGCTGATCTTTGTCGATGGAGAAAACAGCTTTGCGTAACTGGTCGGCATAGTTCATGGGATCGCCGGCAGTCTTCAGCAGGATCGTGTTTCCCATGGCGTACTGCGCTTCCGATACATAAGCTGTATCCACGGGATCGCGATCGAGTCCATATTGCTTCACGTCACCTACCACGCCGACAATGGTGAACCACTTCTTGCCCTTGTCATCCGTGATTCGCTTGTTCAATGGATCTTCATTCGGAAAGTAATGCCGGGCCAGATTACGGCTGATAATGACTACGCCCGGCGCTCCGTCTTTATCTTCAACTGAAAATGCCCGGCCTGCGTAGAGCGGCACACCAAGCAGGCGGAACGTATCGGGCGTTGCTACCTCAACGATGGTCTTTAGCTTTGAGCGGTCGTCGTCGGACCGGCCCTCTACGTCAAATTCCTGCCGCTGCGCCATTCCCGGGGCAAGCGGCGCTCCGCTGTTGAATGCCACGGCCAGAATTCCTGGAGATCCTTCCAGATTCTGTTTCAGATGATCAAAGAAATTCAGGTTGGCCTGGTTGGTGGTGTACTTGGAAAAGTTCAGAGGAATATTGGCGGTGAGAACGTGATCACCGTTATATCCTCCATCAACTTGCTGGAGCTTGATGAAACTGCGGATCATCAGACCGGCGCCAATCAACAATATGAAACTGAGCGCCACCTGTCCAACCGCCAGCATATTCCGCAGACGGTTGCCGTTGTTCTTCGCTGTAGCCGAATTGCTGCCGTCTTTGAGCGCGGTCACCAGGCTGATGCGTTGTGAAAAGGCTGGGGCTGCCCCAAAAACGATACCCGTCAGCAACGAAAGCCCCAGTGTAAAGAGCAACACCGGCATGCTGATGCTGACTTCCGCGGCGCGCGTGGTAAAGCGCCCGGCAAAATTTACCAGGAGGGCCAGACATTGAGACGCAAGAAACAGACCAAGCAAACCACCGCCGAAACTCAGCAGAGTGCTTTCCGTAAGCAATTGACGAACCAGCCTTCCGCGACTGGCGCCCAGCGCCGCCCGGACAGCAAGCTCCTGTTCGCGGCGCATCATACGGGCCAGGGCAAGGTTGGCGACATTCGCACACGCGATCAACAAAACCAATCCTGCAGTTCCCAGCAGAATCAGCAACGCGGGACGCACGTCCTCCGTGAGGCGTGCATGCAGGCTGCTGAGTGAGACCGTTGATCCTTCCGGCGGATAGCTTTCCGGATATTGTTTCTGCAGCCGCGCCGTTATCAGCCTCATGTCTGCCGAACCGGATTGCAGAGTTTCGCCGGGCTTCAGGCGGCCAAACAGCGACACCATGCGATGGTCGCGGCCTTCAGTCATCTCGGGAGAGGAACGTGATGGGCAAGCCACCGTGGGCATGTAAACATCATTCGCGCGGGGATATTGAGGTACCGGCGGCAGCACGCCAATCACAGTATGGATCTTGTCGTTCATGCGGAAATGGCGCCCGACAATGGTCGGGTCGCCGCCGTAGTGCTCTTTCCAGTAGGGATAG
Organism: Terriglobia bacterium; assembly: GCA_963755365.1. GTDB lineage: Bacteria > Acidobacteriota > Terriglobia > Terriglobales > Acidobacteriaceae > Angelobacter. Next base: position 65,347 of record CAVWJV010000004.1, read on the forward strand.
CTCAGAACCAGAACCGCGTCGGATTCTTTGGTCTCATCGGCGTCATTGAAGAGCCGGCCGAGATAAGGCTTGATTCCCAGCATGTCAAAGAAATGCGCGGAGACAACACCGGTCCTCACACGCGTGGGTTCCTGGCCATCCAGAAGGATGAACCCCATCCCGTGATACTCCTCCAGCAGTGAGAAGGATCGCGTCTGTTTGCGGTAGTCCTGGATGTCTTTTGCGGAGAAGCCCATACCATCATTGGTCTTGCCCACCGACTGCGTCACCACCATGAGCTGGCGGCCCTGCGCGTAAGGCAACGGCTTGATCAGAATCCCATAAACCATGCTGAATAACGCCGTGTTTGCTCCAATCCCGAGTCCGAGTGCCAGAATCGCGACGAGTGTAAACCCCGGGTTATTCCTGAGCATCCGGAAGCCGTATCGCACGTCTTGCATGAAACGCTCCAGCCATCCCCAACCCCATGCCTCATGCGATTGTTCGCGCAACACGGTTGCATTGCCGAAGCTGGTGCGCGCTTCAGTGCCCAGCATTTCGCGATGGACGGCCATATCGTTGGCCAGTTCCTGGTCAAGACGACGACGATTCAATAAAAAATAGAGACGGCGGAATAGCTGAAGCATTTCTCCTCCTATGCCTTGGAGAGAACGGACTGGATTCCCTGAAGTGCCCGGTCAAAGTCGGTGATTTCTGACTGCAATTGCTTGCGGCCCGCTGCCGTGAGTTTGTACACGCGGACCTTGCGATTGGTTTCAGAGACGCCCCACTCCGCCTGCACCCATCCTTTGAGCAGCATGCGCTGCAGCGCCGGATAGAGTGAGCCCTCTTCCACCTGAAGCATGTCATTGGAAAGAGTGTGTATGCGTTGGGCGATGGCATAGCCATGCATCGCTCCGGGCTGAAGTACCCGCAGGATGAGCATGCCAAGTGTTCCGGGAATCATTTCATTTTTAGCCATAGGGGTCCAAGGCCTAGATTGTCTATACCTAGGTAAGACGTGTCAACCAAAAAAGGGTGAGCGGGAAAAAAGAAGCCAAGAGGAGATTTTAGGCCAGTTCCTGTAAATTATTTACCGTGAATACTTTCATCTTCAAGCTTTGCGCACTCGGTGCTTTCCTGGCGGTCGTTTCTGGATGTGGCCATTCCAAGTCACCGTCTGTAAATCCGAGGGCACTCTTGCAATTGCAAGCTGGAGACTACCTTTCCAATGCCTACATCGACGAATTGACGAGCACACGTTCCGCCCTGGCGGCAGACAAGACGGGCACGTTAACTTCAGTTTCGGTTACGCAAAGCGGCTCTAGCATATCGATCATTCCGGGGTTCAACTTTCACGAAGCCGGGGATGAATTTCTCGTCGGCCATGATGGTTCATTGTCGGCTGCGTCCCCTAACCCCTATAACACCCATAACCTGTATGCGGAAGCGATCAACGGCAAAACGCTTAGGTTCGGTTACGAGGACATCGCGCCAGCTACCTTCGTTCTTGTTAAGGATGAATACGCTTATGTGGCTCGTATCATGATCGTCGGCAAGTACCATGATGCTCGCGGCCGGATTTACGAGTTCACTGAAGACGGTCGGGCCATCTTCCCGGAACGTACATTCAAATACGATGTTGGCCTTGATCACGTTTTGAACCCCTACGACTATTACTCGGAAAACGGAAAGACGTGGGCCTTTCTGAGGAAGGGCGGAGAATTGCAGATTTTTGCTACCGCCGACACCGAAGACGGTTTTGAGCAGATTACCTCAACCAAGCCCACGCTCGTACTGCAAGAACTGCGATAAGCGATCGAAGGAGGCCACTATATCTCCGCGTTTGGGCATATGGGGCAGCACTGGTCTGTGACCGGCTTCACTTGTAGAATCTCCAGCACGTTACAAAATCAACTTATGTACAAAACACACCCCCAAACAAAGCTCGCCTTTTGTTCTATGGCCATCATGGCATTTGGTGTTGTTGTTATTTTCGCTCAATCACCCGCTACGGATAAGAAGCCCGGCGATCAAACCAGCCTTCTCCGAAGAAAAGCATCTGCGCAACATTCGCCAGCTTACCTTCGGCGGACAGAATGCCGAGGCGTATTTCTCCTCCGATGACAAATATCTGATCTTTCAACACCAGGGCGATAGCGTTCCCTGTGACCAGATCTACACCATTCCTGTGAATACACCAGACGGCAAGCCGGCGACACCAAAGCTGGTGAGCACCGGCAAAGGTCGCACTACTTGCAGCTACTTCTTCCCCTCGGGCGATCGCATTCTGTTTTCTTCAACCCATGCGGCGAGCCCGGATTGTCCGCCAAAGCCGGATTACTCGAAAGGCTACGTCTGGCCGATTTATGACAGCTATGACATTTACACCGCCAAGCCTGACGGCAGTGACCTGAAGCAATTGACCGACACGCCGGGCTATGACGCCGAAGCCACTATTACGCGCGACGGCAAGAAGATTGCCTTTACATCCATGCGCAATGGTGATCTCGACATCTACGTAATGGACGCCGACGGCAGTAACGTAAAGCAATTGACGCATGAGCTCGGCTACGATGGCGGACCATTCTGGTCATACGACGGAAAGAAGATTGCCTATCGGGCGGAACATCCCAAGACAGCGGACGAGATTGCCGATTACAAGAAGTTACTGGAAGAAGGAAAAATCAAACCGGGCAATCTGGAAATCTGGGTGATGGATGCCGATGGCAGCAGCAAGCGACAGGTCACGCATAACGGCGCCGCGAATTTTGCGCCGTATTTCACGCCTGATGGAAAGCGAATCATCTTTGCCTCAAATCTGGCGGATCAGAAAAGCGCTCGCGGATTTGATCTGTTTATCATCAACGTGGACGGTTCTCATCAGGAACGAGTCACCTATTACCCTGACTTCGATTCTTTTCCCATGTTCAGCTCAGACGGCAGGAAGCTTGTGTGGGCGTCCAATCGCAACGGCAAGCAGCCGCGTGAAACGAATATATTTATCGCGGATTGGATAGACTAAAGCTGCATGGATATTTTTCTTACGCCAGTGGAAGCCCGCGTTCTGGGGGCGCTGATCGAAAAAGACATCACCACGCCGGATTATTATCCGATGTCCCTGAATGCGCTGGTGAATGCGTGCAACCAGAAGAACAATCGTGATCCGGTGATGACGCTGGATGAAAATACTGTTCGCGATGCCCTGTATTCACTTCAGGAAAAGCGCCTGGCGGGTCCGGCCAGAGGAGCGGACAGCCGCGTGACCAAGTATGAACATCGCAGCCAGGAAGTGTTTAATCTCACCCGGGCTGAAAATGCCGTCATGGACGTGCTGCTGCTGCGAGGGCCGCAAACGCCCGGCGAACTCCGCGGACGCAGCGAACGTCTGCACCGCTTTGAAGAATTGTCTGATGTTCAAGCTACGCTGCAAAAGCTCATGCAACGTGAACCGCCCTTTGTGAAGATGCTTGCTCGCCAGCCCGGAACCAAGGAAGCGCGTTACGCGCATCTGCTCTCTGGCGATGTGGCAGGTTCTGAAGGCGGCACGGAACCGGCTGCGGACACACATGCACGACAGTGGTGGCGATGCAGAACGTATCTCGGCGCTGGAAGCCGAAGTAGCGGATTTGCGCAGGGAAGTCGCCGATCTGAAGCAGCAGGTGGAGAGCTTCCGCAAGCAGTTCGAATGAACTTCAATACAGCGCGAATTAAGGGCGGCTCAAAATGGCCGCCCTTCGTTTGGCACGACAGAGAAGGATTGATCCTTTTCGCTAACTTTGGAAACGTACAAATCGGCGCACTGATATCGTGTCTTGCAATTCCTCAGCCACGCGATCTATCACCTCTTTGATCGTGAGTTCAGGCTCAATGGTTGATCGCTGCTCCAGCAGACACGTCTTAGCCCAAAACTCAGACAGCTTGCTCTCTATAAGATCTTTCAACTCGCCGCCTGACTTCCCGATAGCAATTCCCTCGCTGCCGTATAACTTTTTTTGTTCAGCCACGAATTCCGGCAAAACGTCTCCTTTGCCGATGAACTTTGGATTAGCCTCAGCGATGTGATGGGCAATCGCCTGAGCAAGCTGCTGGAACTGATCGGATCGTGCTACGAACTCGCTCTGACAGTTCATTTCCACCAGCACGCCGACTTTCCTTTCCTCATCAACAAAAGACGCAACGCAGCCATTCGGAGTCGCCGGCATGTTTGGGCGATTGTCATCAGGTTCAGCAATGCCGTGCGGCAATGATTGCCATCTGCGTTCCTCAGCATGTTTGCCAAAAACGAAAGGCGACGATTGCTCGCCGCCCTTCTGTTCAAGTTGAGGCCTTAACTACTCCGCTTTTTCTTCCTGCTGTGGATTGCTGATAGCGACGGTCTCTCCCACATCGCCGACTTTGAAGCGGGCGAAGCGACGGACAGAAATATTCTCGCCCAGCTTGCCGACTTTGCTGGCGATCAGCTGATGAATGCTGATGCCCGGCTCCTTCACAAACGGCTGATCCAGCAGGCAGACTTCTTCGTAGAACTTTGACATCTTGCCTTCTACAATTTTCTCTACCACCGGAGCAGGCTTGCCGGTTGCTGCAGCCTGTGCGCGATAGATTTCCTTTTCCTTCTCAAATGCTTCCGGCGTCACATCTTCCTTGCGGACAAACTTCGGGTCCGCGGCAGCAATGTGCATCGCAATGTCTTTGATCAGATCTTTGAAGTCATCGGTGCGGGCCACAAAATCGCTTTCGCAATTCACTTCCACCAGCACGCCAATCTTTCCGCCTGCGTGAATGTAGCTGGCAACGGAGCCTTCGGTCGTCATACGTGTTGCTTTCTTTGCCGCCGTGGCAATGCCGCGTTTGCGCAGCACAATCATGGCTTCTTCAAGGTCGCCCTTGGCTTCGGTCAGGGCTTTCTTGCAATCCATCATGGGAGCGCCGCTGCGCTCGCGTAGTTCTTTTACCTGGGCGGCTGAGATGTTCGTTGTTTCAGTACTCATGAAAATTAATTTCCTTGTCTTGAAAGGGCCTTACAACATACGACCCGCGTGGTTGTTGCCCCGCGCGGGCCGAAGAAACGAAATTCAAATTCGAAACTGACGGGCAGCTTTCCTGCGCGTCTGGAAAGCTTAGTTGGCTTTTGCGGCCACATCCGCCGGAGCTTCCGGTGCAGGCTCGGCTGTCTCGGGTCCTTTACGGACCTTGCCACCCAGCACTTCTTCCATATTCAACTCTTCCTCTTCCATCAGATCGGCAGAGTTGGGAGTGTGTGCAGCGGCTGAAGCAGCCTGTCCCTGCGCCATGGCAGTAGCCATGTCGGCAGTTTCTTTGTCCGTGGCAGCCTGTGCGCCTTCAGCAATTGAATCGGCAACTTTGGATGCAAACAGCCGGATGGCGCGCAACGCGTCATCATTGCCGGGAATGACCCAGTCGACTTCCGTCGGATCGCAGTTGGTATCAACCACGGCGACCACCGGGATGCCCAGCTTGCGGGCTTCCTTCACCGCAATGGCTTCCTTGTTGGAGTCGATCACGAAAATAATGTCCGGCAGGCCGCGCATGTTTTTAATGCCGGCCAGGTTCGCCTGCAGATGTTTGCGCTCGCGCTCCAGCTTGATCACTTCTTTCTTGGGGAGCAGCTCATAGCGGCCATCTGTGGCCATTTCATCAAGATCTTTCAGCCGCTTCACTGATTTCTGGACAGTCACCCAGTTGGTGAGCAATCCACCCAGCCAGCGGTTGTTAACGTAGTACATGCCGCAGCGGCCAGCTTCTTCAGCAATGGCGTCCTGGGCCTGACGTTTGGTGCCGACAAAAAGGACAGTCTTGCCCTCAGCGGCCGAATCCTGCACAAACTTGCTCGCGTCCTTGAACATCTTGAGCGTCTTCTGCAGGTCGATGATGTAAATCCCGTTGCGCTCGCCGAAGATGTATTCCTTCATCTTGGGATTCCAGCGCTTGGTCTGGTGCCCGAAGTGAACGCCTGCTTCGAGCAACTCCTTCATGGTGATGTTAGCCAAAATACCTCCTTATTGAATTGCATCCTCCGCGGCATTCTTGCCCGCTCGGGATTTATTCCCTGCTCCGCTCCCGGCATTGCGGGAGGGAAGATTTTGGTCCCGGTGATCAACGCTCCGTTCCATCCCTCGGGACCCCCAGGACGGAGAAGCAAAATAGAAATGAAATGCAGGACGGGGACACCGTCCTGCCCAAGATCGTTTAGCGCTTGCTGAACTGGAAGCGTTTACGGGCGCCCTTCTGTCCGTACTTCTTGCGCTCCTTGGAGCGGGCGTCGCGGGAGAGAAAGCCTTCGACTTTCAGCTTCTTACGCAATTCCACGTTGAACTCAAGCAGGGCGCGGGCAATGCCCATCTTTAAAGCCCCGGCCTGACCGTTGATACCGCCGCCGCAAACATTGGCTACGATGTCAAAGGTCGAGGAGGTTTCACTCACAACCAGCGGCTGCCGAACTTCCACGCGCTGCGCACCAGTCAAAAAATATTGATCCAGCTCACGATCATTTACCGTGAACTTGCCGCTACCCGGCCGCAGGAATACGCGAGCAATGCTCGATTTGCGACGTCCGGTGCCGTAGTACTGAACTTGTTGAGCCATGTTCCTCTTCTTTAACTCCTGCCTCCGGTCTTTGACCTTGACCTTGACCTGGCACGTAAACTTTTCGCCGATCAGGCGCTACAAGCGTTAACGGGCAGCCAGCGTAAGTGCTTCCGGCTTCTGTGCCTCGTGCGTGTGTTTGTCGCCTTTATAAACTTTCAGCTTCTTGCCCATCGCCTTGCCCAGTTTGTTCTTGGGCAGCATGCCCAGAATGGCTTCCTGGACAATCGATTCAGGCTTGCGCTCGAACTTGTGACGGAAACCTTCTTCGCGCAGTCCTCCGGGGAAGCCGGTGTAATGGCGATACATTTTCTGATCTGCCTTCATACCGGTCACACGGACTTTCTCCGCGTTGATCACAATCACGTGGTCGCCGGTATCAATAAACGGCGTGTAGATAGCACTCTCTTTACCAGACAGAATTCTCGCCACTTGTGAGGCCAGCCGGCCCAACGTCAGCCCGGTGCCATCCACAACGTACCATTTGCGCGCAATTTCCTGCCCGCTTGGAAAACGGGTAACCATGCAAACTCCTGAGAATAAATCGCTTAGAAAGACCGCTCGATTAAAGCCGCTTACTACTTCCAGAATGGAAGACACAAGGAGGCCAACTGCAGAGCAGTGAAGATAAAAGGATACCCAATCGGCCCCGTTTATGTCAACGCCACGGACCCAACCGAGGCACCCAGTTCATCTACAAACCATTAGTTCATCTACAAACGTCAGTGCAAATTCAGCTTTGATTATACCGCCCTCTGGTTATCCCCGCGGTATGGTTCTTGAACTCTCGATTGCGGCGATGTCACTCAATCACGTCAATCTCGGCGATTAGGCGCGCTTGGCGCGCCTACCCGTTCACCCCGTCACTGATCCCAGTCATCCCAATTTGGCGTAGACTTCAACCCATTCTGACGTTTTTCGATCACTGTAAATCAGTGTCTCAGTGTTCTCAGCGGTGGGTTTTCCGTTTGGTTTCCAATTTCCCGATTACCAAATTACTCATTTACCAAATCCGACCGGGGGTACCCCCGTCTCCGATCCCAGTCATCCCAATTTGGCGTAGGTTTCAGCCGTATTTCTGATCCGCGATCATCTGCGCTAATCCGCGGTAGAAGGTTCTAGATCAGTCTTGATCAGTTCAATCAGCGTTCATCAGCGGTATGGTTTTTGAATTTCCGGCGATGTCGCGCGATCGCGTCGATCTCGGCGATTTGACGCGCCTCCACCAATAGATACCATGATTATCGCGGCGAATCCAATGATCTTAAGTTTAGATTTAATCCGCGTTCCGTCTCGTCAATCCGTGGTACGTCTGCTCCTTCTCTGTCGTCTCCGTTCTCAGTTTCATCTGAAATCACAACTACTATCTTTTGGTGATTATTGGCGTACATCAACTCGTCCACCTGGTCAGGCATCATGCATCCGGTCAGCGCCGCAGCCATCATTGCTCCGCCCAGCAGGAATGCCCTGAATAGGCGCATCCCTGAACTGCCCTTCTTCTTGTTTCTTTTGCTGATCACTGGGTCTCTCGCGCATGAAGACGTGCAGCGCCGTTCAGCCGGCAAAGCGTGCAGGTTCGTACGCACAGCCGGCGACAAACGGACAGACTGCGTCCTCGTGTTCCGTCAATGTCTGGTTTTTGGGGATGGAGGCGGTATCAGGCGCAGGGAGGAGCGCGCGGACTAACAGGTGCAGCCGATTCACATGCCGGGAGGAGAAACTTCTCAGGGGGGCAGGTCCGGGAACCAATCACTACCGTCGCGAAGAAGATAAATACGCCGACTAGATTCGCCCACAGCAGCCCTGGTCCATCATGTGCCGGCGAAGTTGCAGCGACGGCAGCGAATATCGCTAGAATGAGCGTGAGGAAAATCAAACTCCACAGACAGACCAGTGCTGTCACGCGCTCGGGCGCGGGAGTTCCATTCGTCAGACTACGTTTTGTGGATCTGCTTACCATCCTTTTGACATGCTCAGTCTACATCAGTCTTCAGAGACTTCTCGTCTGACGCGGCCCAATCATTCAGTGGAGCGCAGGCGCCCTCGCGTGCGCCGTCGGCCTGATTGAAAGGACTCTGAACGGACGAAAGAGGCGAGTCCCGCAGCGGTGATACTAAATCACAAGGCGTCAGATTAAACTCGACGGCATGTAGTCCAGTGATTCCGGGCGCTTTCGCGAAACTCTAAGCGCCGTAGGCGCGACCACAAGTTAGCCCCGGGCGGAAGCCCGGGGAAAGCAGGGAATAGAACCGAGCGCCGTAGGTGCGGCACAAAAGCAAAATGACAAGGGAGAAACGAAGTTGGCCCGCTATGGCTGTTGTCAGCTGTGGACTTCCATAGCTTCCCAAACCTCAGCGCCTCCGTCCAAGTCTTCACGGGAGCTGCCTCCATGCTGCTACACAAGATTCTTGTCCTGTTCATCTCGACGCTTGCCTTACCTGCCTCTGCCGCCCAACCGCAGGCTCATCCCTGTGACGCCGCTGAGTATCGCCAATTCGATTTCTGGGTCGGCGACTGGGACGTGCATGATCCCGCCGGCAACTTCGTTGGCACCAACAAAGTCACGCGCGAACAGGATGGCTGTCTTCTGGTGGAGCACTGGACAAGTTCCCGTGGCAAAGAGACAGGCACCAGCTTCAACTACTACGACACTCGCGACAAGAAATGGCATCAGCTCTATATCGCCAACTCCGGCAACGCTGGCGCTTTTCCTGCCATGGCGGGCGAACTCAAAGACGGCAAAATGGTCCTGATCTCTGACGTGAAGGCAACGCCCGTATTCCGCTGGACCTGGTATGTCACCTCGCCTGGACACGTTCGCCAGATGGCGGAACGCTCCAATGACGGCCAGAAGACATGGAAAATCACCTGGGATTCCATTTATGTGGCCAAGACACAGGCAGCGAAATAGCTAATGGACGGCGGACACCGATCGTATCGAGGAGGTTGTTCGCCGCGATCACCAGCCGCTAACCAGTAATCTCCGTGCGCCCTTTATTCCGCACTTCTGGTAGCGATCATAGGCGGCTGCAGCGCGCTCGCGAATTTGGTCATCTCTTTCACCGCTGATCCATCCGTCCAGCGCGCTCTTCAGTGTGTACGCTTCGGGGGCCATCAACCCGGTTGTCCAGATCAGCGGATAGACGCCTGAGCTTTTGATCGCAGCGGCAAAGTAGCGCTGGCTGATGCATGCCAGAATGATCGCCTGACGCGGATTCCCGTTCCCTGATGCGATCCTGTGTGGAAGATCGGTGATCGTGAAATCCATGAAGCCATCGTGGCCGATGTAAGCGACCAGATCTGACCTGCCACCAGCGTCGATATTTGCGCTGGCAGCAGCCTTGTCACCGTTTGCCGGATATCCAAGCGCGATCGTTTCCGGATTGCCACCAGAAGCCGCTTTCAAGAAGTCTGTGATCGCCTCCCGGATATGGTCACCGCGATACGCGTCCGCCACCAGAAATACATTCGCGTCACGATATTTGAAAACGCACCGTTCCAGCACCTCTGTCTTCGGCGATTTCTGCGGTGGTAACAATTGCCACTCTTTGCTGCGGGCGAAGTAAGTTTTCAGTCCGCCGCCTGCGCCCCAATACAGATTGTGAGCGGGATCGGCTCCATTTCCGAGACTGGCTGGAACCGGAACAATGCCCTGGTTTTGATTGTCGGCCAACGCCACAAACACGTGGACAATCCGCAACCTGTTTTGGGCGGCAACATTACATGGCGAGCCGTATAGATAGCAGCCTGTGAGGAGGCACATCCAAATGATTCGTCGCAAATAGCCTTCTTTCTGGCTTACCAGCTCGGAGAGATTGGACCGCTATGTCAGAGACACCGGCGTTGCCTGCCTGGTTCCCCAAAATCTAAACGAAAACCAGCTTGTTCCTTCGAATTGGTGTATTGTTTGTGTCCGCAGCAGTCAGTCTTTTTAAGCATTTCCTCAAGCAGAGGTAACTGTATGTGCGCTACAAAAGCGAAGTCTAAGAAACCTGCCGTCACTTCTGGCACCGGCAAGGCCAAAAAATATGAAGAGCTCGTCGCCTCATTGCCCGGCGTCGAGCGCAAAGGCGCTGACAATCCCTACACATCGATAAACGGCAATATGTTCACCCTGCTGCATCAGTCAACCAGACTGGCCATCCGTCTTCCAGAAGATGCGCGCGAAGAATTTCTGAAGAAGCACAAGACAACGCTTTTCGCTGCCTATGGTGCTGTCATGAAGGAATATGTTGCTGTCCCGGACGAGCTGATAAGCAACTCTCGCGAAATGAAGAAATATCTTCAGCTCAGTTACGAATATGCCAAAACGCTGAAGTCCAAGCCGACGAATCCCAAAGCAGCAAAATCAGCTGCCGCAAAAAAGAAATAGGCTTGTGGAGCGCAGCCGCCCTCGGCTGCGTGTTCCGCTTTTTTTTCGATCCGGCCGGCCGATCAGAAAATTTACCCACTGAACCCAAGCCAATTCGACTTTAAGGGCGAGGCCGACTTGCGCGCCGAGCCCGCTGCGACAGGAGCATTCATGTTGTTGACCACGACTCAGGCTCTTCAGCGGTTTGGTCGCGAAGCGACCCAGGATTTAGAAGGGCTGCGGCCGTCCACGCGCCGTCAGCCCGCTGCTTCTGGAGCATTCGTGAACTCAGTCGAGAAATTGATGCTTAGCGGTTTTGGAGCGTAGCGACAAATATTGAAGACCCGAGCCCGCTGCAACAGGAGCATTCGCGATTAAGGCTCGATCAAGGAACTCTAGCGGTTTGCTGCGCGCTACCGCGCGCCGCAAATGACAAATACGAAAAAAAGATTACGGCAATAGCTGTCGCCGTCACAAACTTCATCTGCCACGGAATGGCCGGCGACGGTGAGAAGAAGCCTTCAATGGTCCCGGCAACAATCAGGATGGGAACAACGACCAAGTACGAGCCGAATCGCCTCGCCGCCGGCTTTTGCCAGCGAATCGCGCCGCGCTAGCAGCCCGGGAAACAACAACCCCTGGGCAATCCGCAGCCCAGCTCCGCCGGCAATAAAAATAGCCGGTAGCTCCAGCACGCCATGGGGCGCCACAAAACTCCAGAGCGGAAGACTCATCCCACCAAACCAGCAAGCCACGCCAACCACGCCCATCATCACGCCGTTGAAGACCATCATGTAAATGGTGCCCAGCCCCGCCGTGATGCCGAAAGCAAACGCAGCAAACGATACGCTCATGTTGTTGGTCATAATGCCGCTGGCTGCCGCAGGTTTCACACTCACCACTGAATCAGTCCACATCTTGTGTTGATCAATGGTTTCCATCATGCGCGGCCCCAGGAAGTGGCGCATAAACTGAGGATGGGTTACGGAAATCAGCATCCCGGCCAGGCCGCCAATCACAAACAAAAAGCAGGCTGCACTCACCAGGCCCAGATTGCGCCGGAACACCTGAGGGTACGTTTCACGATAGAAGTGCAGGATACCTTTAGCACTCGATTTTTGCCCGGTATAGATGGTATTGTGTGCCCGAGATAGTAAAAGGTTCAGCGTACGAGCATACGACCTGCCGCTGGGATCTTCACGCAACGTGGATAGATCAGCCGCAGCCTGGCGATAGAGCAATCCCAGTTCCTGGAGTTCCATCCTTGTAAGTGATCCCAGGCCCTGGTTCTGACTCTGGTCAAGCATGCGTTCCAGGCGGTTCCAGTGTGCGCGCCGCTTTTCCAGCCAGTGAGCAGAGATCATACGTGGACAAGCTTACCATCGACACACCTGAACAGGTACACCTTGAATTTGCACTCGCCGGTGTCGGCAGCAGGTTCATGGCGGTCCTACTGGATACGGTTATCCAGATCATCCTATCCATTGCCATTTCTTTGGGTGTGACTCTTGTCGCCTCGGCTCCCCTGGCCAGGCTGACGGGCAGATGGGCTGTTGCTTTGGCCATCTTCGCCGGCTTTGTCATTTACTGGGGTTACTACGCCATTTTCGAATCATTCTGGAAGGGCCAGACACCGGGGAAGAAATGGGCCGGCATTCGCGTCATCAAAGACTCAGGCCGGCCGATTACGCCTTTTGAAGCTGCGGCCCGCAACCTGGTTAGGATCATTGACTTCATGCCTTCGTTCTATGCCGTGGGGTTGGTCACCATGCTCTTGAACAACAAGCATCGTCGCGTGGGCGACTACGTCGCCGGCACTCTGGTGGTGCATGAAACGTCCGATCGCGAATCGGCTTTGTTCTTCAACACGCCGGCCAATTCTCAGTTCGCCATCCCGCAGGCCTCACAACTCACGCTTCAGGAAGCCGAGCTGATTGAAACTTTCCTTTCCCGCAGGCTGGATATTCCTGCGGAAATCCGCCAGCAGAACGGGCAGCGCATCGCGGACATGGTAAGCGCACGGCTGGGTATTACGCCTGATGCGCGTCCTTTGGATAATGAAAATTTTCTTGAGCTCCTGGTAAAGGAATTCAGGAACAGAGCGGCTTATCGGTGATTACGGCCCCAGGGCCGGTTATAGACCGCGTTTATTGGGATTTACCCTGTTCTTTCCGGCTTTGCCAGAATCCTTCGGAACCTATAAGGTAAATAACCGACATGCACTAATGGCTCCCCTTTGAGTCTTGGGTTTGCCTGTTTTTCTGTGGTACTTTAGGCCCTACTTGCTTAAAAACTGGTTTTCCCCCGAACACCGGCAGGTCGTCTCTTAAAGCGTTCAAAATTATGGCACTCGGTTTTGGTTTCAATAAAGCAAAGGTACTTGCCTCGGCGGAGAAGTTCGTCCAGCAGGGCAAGCTGCCCAATGCCATTACCGAATACGAAAAAATCATCAAGGAAGACCCCAAGGACCTCACGGTCCTGAACACCGTGGGCGATCTTTATGCCCGGGTGGGCCAGAATGACCAGGCCACAAGATATTTCAAGATGGTGGGCGATCAGTACGCCCAGACCGGCTTCACCGTAAAAGCCATCGCCATCTACAAGAAACTCAGCAAACTCAGCCCCAACAACACGGAAAACACCACCAAGCTGGCTGAACTCTACGGACAACAGGGGCTCTATAACGACGCCCGCGCCCAGTACATGCAAATCGCCGATGCGCTCTTGCGTTCAGGCGATAACAGTCAGGCCGCCCGCATCTTCCAGCGCATTCTGGAGATGGACCCGGAGAACACCTCCACGCAATCCAAGCTGGCCGATCTCTACATGAAGCTGGGCCGCCGTGACGAGGCTCGCAACATCTATTACACGGCCGCTGAATCTCTTTATGCTCGCGGGTCGCATGATGCTGCCGAAGACGCGCTGAAAAAAGTAATTACCCTTGATCCCAACAACGCAGGTGCGCTCCTGCTGCGTGGCCTGATTGCCGCCGATTCCGGTGACCATTCCACTGCCATCCAGATGCTGGAGAGGGTTCCTGACCTCGACACTCGACCGGACGCCATGCGTGCATTGCTCAGGGCCAGGCTGCAATCCGGCAACGTGAATGGCGCGGAAGATCTGGTACAGAAGCTGCTGTCTTCACATAACGACGTCAATGGCATCAGTTCGCTGGCGGAGTGGTACGTCAACAACAATCAGACTGCAGCGGCGCTTCGACTTTATGAGAATAATGCTGATCGCCTGTTTGCCGCAGGCGGCTCCACGGTCCAGCAGACTCTTTATCCGCTCATCAACCGCATCAAAGATAATCCTGAAGGCATCAACTCCATGGCCCGTCTCATGGAGCGCGCCGGTGACACCACTCACACAGCCGAACTGTTGGAAATGCAGGCCCATGCGCTGGCCATCAAAGGCGAACACGCCCGCGCCCGCGATCTCTATCAGCAGTTGACGGCGCTTGAGCCGGAAAATGCTCTGCACCTTCAGAATTACAAACAGATGGTCGCCAAGCTGGGGGATGATTCCGCCACGCGCATTCTCACGCCGGAAGAAGCGGCGCAGGCGTTCATGGTGGAAGAGCTTGACCAGGGCGCAACCGTGGTCCACCAGAAATATGATCCGACCACGGAAAATGCGATTGAGTCCGCACTGACGGATGCCGAGCTGTTCGTTTCCTACAACGTGCCTCTGAAGGCGATTCCTCCTCTGGAAGCTGCATTGCCATTGGCCCCGAAGGATGTTGCCCTGAACCAGAGGCTGGCGTCTCTTTATGCCAAGGCTGATCGTTTTGCTGACGCGGCCCGTATTTGCCAGAATCTCAGTGACATTTATCGCGAACTAGGCCATGAAAAGGAAGCGGCCCGCTATCAGGAAGCGTCACGCAAATATGCCGTCCGCGGAGGCGTAGCGCCACAACCCGCGCAGCCTCGCCGCGTTGAAGCTCCTCGAGTTGCGCCGCCGGCCCCAGTTACGCCTGCATCGGCTTTTTCCGTTGCTCCGGTGGTTGATCCGCGGTTGGAAGTCACGCAGGCGGATGAAGCCTCAATCCAGGAGTTCAGTTTTGACACACCAGATCAGCTTCTGGTGAGCAATGAACATCACTTCACCGCCGTTCCTGAGCCGCAGATCATTCGCGAACCCGTAGAGCGGGTTGACTTCAATTTCCAGGTCAACCGCGGCGGCAGCCGAAACTAAACGTCGAGTCGAAATTAAACGTAGAGACGAAATCACAGACACATCAAGCCAGGAAGAAGCGTCTCAGGAAGTTGATGTCTCCAGCGAATGGGAAGACATGCTCTCGGTGGAAGAGGTTGAGGACGCCTCCGCAGTCGATTCTTCGCTGGCTCCAGCACAGAGCATTCCCACGGAGATTGAAACTTTTGCGCGCCATTCCGAACCGGCCAGCGTTCTGCCCCCGGAACATGAAGCTCAGGATCTTCAGGCTAAGGTCGACGAAAAAATTCAGGAAGCCCGCTTCTACATCTCGCAGCAGTTGTTTGATTTGGCTAAGAAATCAGTCAACGACCTGGCTGAGCTTTCGCCCGATGCCCCCGAGATCAACGAGCTGATGTCCGCGGTCAGCGCCGGACAATCCAGGCCCACCGCGAGTTCGCGCACCTCAGAAGCGTTTGCCGCCTCTGCTTTTGAGCCCCCTCCGCTTGATTTTCTGCCGCCGCCGTTCTCTGCGCCCGTTCCCCAGGTATCAATGCCGGTTTCACAACCCGAACCCGAGTCGGTCCAGGACTTCGAGTTTGAAACTCAATCGCATGCTGCCGCGGCAAGCGCCGAAAAGCCTGCTGCGAGTTCGCTTTTTGATATTAAAGACCCGCTTCTTGATGTTGAAACCATCGCCGAGGCCGCTCCACGCACACCAGTGGTCCCTACGCGTGCGACTCAACCGTCGCAGCCGATGCAGGCAGCAAAACTCGACTCAACGGAAGACATCCTGGGTGATTTCCTGCTTGACCTGGAGCAGAACGATCTTGCCGACTTTGCTCCGCAACCAAAAGCTGAGTCCACGCCGGCCATAGCGGCGCACCCAGCGTGGCGGCGTCGGCGGCAAAGTCGCCGGTCGCGGCCGGTAACAATGTTCACAAGTTGCATGGCAATGGTGGCGGCGCAGGCTATGAGGCATCTTCTGCGCTGAGTGACATTCTTGCTGATCTCCAGGAAGAAAATACGGATGCTGCCGAAGAGCAGGAAGATCCCGAGACACATTACAACCTTGGCATCGCCTTCAAGGAAATGGGACTGTTGGACGAAGCCATTGGCGAGTTGCAGAAGGTCTGCCGCGCCATCGACAAAGGCCATCCCTTTTCCCAGCCCATTCAGGTTTACACCTGGCTGGCCCAGTGTCTGGTTGATAAAAACGCCCCCGAAGCTGCCGTGCGCTGGTACATGAAGGCCTTACAGCTTCCCGGACTGGATGACGGGAATCGATGCGCCATTTATTATGATCTAGGTGTGGCTTATGAGGCTTCCGGCGACAAGAAGTCTGCCCTGGCCAACTATATGGAAGTGTACGGCTCGAATATCGATTTC
Organism: Terriglobia bacterium; assembly: GCA_963755365.1. Classification (GTDB taxonomy): domain Bacteria; phylum Acidobacteriota; class Terriglobia; order Terriglobales; family Acidobacteriaceae; genus Angelobacter. The sequence continues at coordinate 81,830 of CAVWJV010000004.1, forward strand.
CGCGATGTAGCTACTCGCATCAAGGCGCTGAAGTCGTAAAATTTCTGGACGCATCTAATAAAACCAGCACCTTGAATTCAACCTCTACGAATCTCGAAAACACCGCCGCTCCTGTGCCTCCTTCCGCGCAGCCGCCCGCGCAGCAACCTGCTCAAGCGGAGGACCTGCCTCCCGTCTGGTTGCAGCGCACCTTTACCTTTGTCTACGTCCTGTTCTGCATGACGCTTGGCATGGCCCTGGTGACCTTGCCCTGGACTTCCACGTGGTTTGAAGAAGGCATCATCGCTCGCTGGCCCGCGGCGCAGGAGTTCCTGCAGACCGGCTTTGTTCGTGGCTGCATCTCCGGCCTCGGCTTTATCGATATCTGGCTCGGCGTGCTGGAAGCTATCAACTATCACGACCGCCGCTAACGGCAACAGGCAATAAGAGAGTCAAATCCTGTATGGCAAACGGCAACAATCCAAAACGCAATTCGAACCTTCCTGATCCAGCGGAAACCGCGACGGACCATCTTTCCGACATTAAACTGGAGGGTGAAAGCCAGGACCAGCCGCGTCTTGATCCCGCGCCGCTCGCCTACCTGAACCCCGAATATCTGAACAGCCCTGACGGACGCATTCTCCGCATCCTTTCGGAATACGCTGAACCACTCTCACGCTTTCGTCGCGAAAAAATTCAGGACACCGTCGTCTTCTTCGGTTCTGCCCGTTTTGCCAGCCTTTCAAGCAGCCAGAGCGCGCTCACCATTCTGGAGAAGCCCGGTTCCGCCCGTCTGGCAGGCAACAAAGATAAGCCAGGCGGACTGGACGGTGACGCTCTGCAATCCGCTCTTAAACGCGCCCACGCTGCGGTTGAGATGTCACGCTTTTACGAAGATGCACGCCGGCTCGCCTCCATGCTTACGCAGTGGGCCAGCGCTTTACCCGGCAAGCGGCGCCGATTTGTCGTAACCTCCGGCGGCGGCCCGGGCATCATGGAAGCAGCCAACCGCGGTGCGCATGAAGCTGGCGGCAAGACCATTGGACTCAACATCCGTCTGCCCTTTGAGCAGTATCCCAACTCGTACATCACGCCTGATCTCAATTTCGAGTTCCATTATTTCTTCATGCGTAAGTACTGGTTTGCCTATCTTGCCAAGGCGCTGGTTGTTTTCCCCGGCGGCTTCGGCACGCTCGACGAATTTTTTGAGATCCTTACCCTGGCGCAAACCCAGAAACTGGCCAAGAAGATTATCGTGATCGTCTACGGCAAAGAGTATTGGAGTCGTGTGCTCAATCTCCAGGCCCTGGCTGATTCAGGCGCCATTTCTCCCGAAGACACCAACCTTTTCCAGTTCGCTGATACGCCGGAAGAAGCTTTCGAATGCCTCAAAGAAGGTCTGACGAAGTATCATCTTCAGCCCCAGGCCAAACCCCCTGCTTCCGAACCTCCCTCAACCGACGAAGGACCAGAGATCGCAAAGACGTTGCCTTAGGTTTTTTCTTTATCCCGAGCGCAGCGAGGGATCCCTATCGCCACGAAGCACTGAGCCTTTAGCCATTAGCACTTAGTGACGACGATCTCGAAGTAGAGACGCAGCTTGCTGCGTCTCCCGCGGCCGTCAATGCAATGAAACTCTGTTCCCAAGCCGGCCCGACTCCTCCTCTTGTCATCCTGGGCGGAGTCGGAGCGTTATGCGACGACGCAGTCGAAGGATCTATGCATTTTGCATGTGCCGTAGCGACATAGAAACGACCGCGTCAACGCTAAGTTTTGAGTCTTATCAGCGCAAATCAGTCAGATCCGTGAAATCAGCGGTAAGCCTTTACCAGTTTCTCCGCCATCAATTCTGCGCTTTCTGGCGAGAGTTCAAAATGCAGCAACGGCTCAATCAGTTCCAACTCCATCAACGTTGGCTGGTCCTTGCGCATCACAATGTCCACGCGGCAATAAACCGCCCCCGGCGCGAATCGCCGAAGAACTTCCTGGGCCATGCTCAATGCGTTCCCTGGAACAGGGCCCAGCTTGTGCAACCCTCCATGTTCTTCCTGCACACGAAAATCTCCAGCCTTCGGAGCTTTGTGTACCGCGTGTGTGAACTCCATGCCCGCAAAGATCAGTGACCACTCACCATCACTCTGGACCTCAGGAACAAACTCCTGGATCATCATGGGCCTGTGCTTCAACAGAGCATTCAGCCATTGATCGTCGAGCGGCGTCGGATCATCAATTCTCCGCGTCTCATACGCTGACGCCGAGATCACTGGCTTGACCACAGCTTGCTTCAATCCAGCCAGCCGCATCGCGCTTCCCATATCCACGTCAGCTCCCTGCGCAAGAAACAATGTCCGGGGAACCGGGAATCCGCTTGCTTCGAGCCGATGCAGATAACGCTTGTCCATGTTCCAGCGAATCATATCCGGTGGATTGAGTACCTGCATTCGACGGCTCACGGCATCAATCCAACGCATGAAATCCTGCGGTCGCAAATGGTAGTCCCACACCGATCGCACCATGAGTAAATCACAGCTCACCGCCTCCGGCTCTGTCTCCGTCCATACGACCGGCACCACCTTCATGCCCCGTTTTTCCAGAGCGGCCCCCAGGATCTGATCATCACTGGTGAGATTCGGATATTGTGAGCACGTGGCAAAGTTTATTGTGTGACGAAGAGCCCGTAGGGTCATAACATTTTGAATATAACAATTCGGCTGGATGCCCTTCTCCGTGCCACTGGTGTCTCCGTGGCAGGCGTTTCCTCCAGCCCCTTTTATAATGAGATGACACCATGCTTCAACTCTCCCAGGCTGGCAAACGTTTTGGGCCCAAAGTCCTGTTTCAGGATCTGGACTGGCTCATCACGCCCAATGACAAAGTCGGGCTGGTAGGTGGCAATGGTACTGGCAAGTCCACTCTCCTGAAGGTTTTGGCTTCCATCGAAGGCCTGGACTACGGATCCGCCAACCGGCAGCGTAATATTCGCTGCGGATACCTTCCGCAGGATGGCCTCTCGCTTGCCGGCCGCTCCGTTTTCGCCGAGTGCCTCTCCGTTTTCAGTGACGTTCACGACATGCAGCGTGAGATGGAAGACCTGGCTCGTCGCATGGGTGAAGTCGATCATGACAGCCCCGACTATCAGCAGATCGCCGCCCGTTTCCACCATCTTCAGGCTGAGATACACTCGCGCGACGGCTACAACATTGAATCGGAAGTCGGTGTTGTTCTAAACGGCCTGGGCTTCAGGAAAGAAGACTGGGAGCGACGCACCGAAGAATTTTCCGGGGGATGGCAAATGCGCATTGCCCTGGCCAAGCTGCTTCTGGAAAAACCCAACCTGCTTCTTCTCGACGAACCTACCAACCATCTTGACCTGGAAACGCGTAACTGGCTGGAACAATATCTGCACAACTACCCCCACGCCTACGTGCTCATCTCGCACGATCGTTACTTCCTGGACGTTACCGTCAATAAGATCGCCGAAATCTGGAACAAGAAAGTCTGGTTCTATACCGGCAACTATGAGAAGTATTTGGCGCAGAAGCAGCAGCGCCTGGAAACATTGGAAGCGGCGCATCGCAATCAGCAGGAAAAAGTCGAACAACTAACCGCGTTCATCAATCGTTTTCGCTACACGGCAACCAAAGCCAAGCAGGTACAGAGCCGCATCAAAGAACTGGAGAAAATGGAGAAGATCGAAATTCCTCCCGAGGAAAAAACGATTCACTTCTCCTTCCCGCAGCCACCAGCCAGCGGACGCGCAGTGGTGGAAGCCAAAGACATTGCCAAGAGTTACGGCGCCAAGCGTGTTTTCTCCCAAGCCAGCTTTGTCATCGAGCGCGGCGACCGTATTGCTCTGGTCGGTGTGAATGGCGCTGGAAAATCAACGCTGATCAAGCTGTTGGCCGGGCACGAGCCTCCCACCGCAGGCGAACTCAAGCTGGGACATAACGTGGAAGTGGATTACTTTGCCCAGGACCAGTACAAGGCCCTCGATACCAGCGCGCGCCTTCTCGACGACTCTGTTTGAAGCTGCGCCTCGATCCACCCAGACCGAACTGCGCAGCCTGCTTGGCTGTTTTCTCTTTTCGGAAGATGATGTCTTCAAGAAATATCGGCGTGCTCTCCGGCGGCGAACGCAATCGTTACGCCCTGGCACGCATGCTCTTGCATCCTTCCAATTTTCTGCTGCTGGATGAGCCAACCAACCATCTTGATCTTCGCGCCAAGGATGTCCTTCTGGAATCGCTGCAGAAGTTTACCGGCACCGTGGTCTTTGTCTCGCATGACCGCTACTTTATTGACAAGCTGGCCACGCGCGTCTTTGAAATCGGCGAGGGCCGCGTTGAAGCCTTCCCCGGAAATTATGAGGATTATCTGCGCAGCAAGGAAACTCCCGCCGCTGAACCTGTGATCGCCGAGACGGCCCGCAACGGTTCCCGCTCCGCTGGCGGCAGTTCCGCGTCGGTATCGAAGGATGCCGAAATACCCTCGCCCGAATCCGACGTCAAGCCCAAGCGCATCAATCCGCTCAAGCTGAAGCAGATGCAGGACCGCTGTCAGGACCTGGAAGAGGAGATTGCCCGGCTGGAAGCAGCCATTGCGATCACTGAAACTGCGTTGCAGAACTTCGTGAGTGCGGAAGAGACACAACGACAGAGCATTGAGCTCCAAAGCAACAAGTCCGAACTTGAACAACGCATGGCGGAGTGGGAAGAACTGGCTCAGACGCTGGCTGCACAATAGAGCTGCTAGCGGCTGGCTTCTAGCCTGTGGCAAGAAGCTATCTCATCAACATTAGCGCGCAACCCGTGTTTCGAAGGCAATGAAAAAGAAGAGTCTGACTTAGCTGTTCATCACCTGATCGTGTGGTCTTCAACAAACAAAACTTGCTTCGTCATCCCGAACCCCGTCGGCGTTTTCTTCAGCCGCCGAACCGGGGTCCCCAGCGCACGCTTCGTGCGTTGGGGTGGAAGTAGGGGTGAGAGACCTTGCGCTTTTGCTGACGACGATGAAGCACAATGTCCCCCTCGGGTCGGCTCGCGAGCTGAAGAAAACGCTCGCCTCGCTGGCGACCACTCGGGATGACGATGGCTATGGGTTCATCCAATCACAATCGTCGCTTCGCTGATACGTGTTCATCTTGAAGCCAGTCGGAACGCACGTGACGACGTAACAAAGGCCTCGTCATCTCTAGCCTTCAGTTCATGACTACTAGCGGCTAGCCGCCAGTAGCTAGGAGCTTTTATGCAATCTCCACGCATGAAAGAGTGTCGGCACATCGCGATGCCAAGTAGGCAGAAGTAATGTCATCATCAATCCCTGCACGTTGCAGCAGATTCCCCAGACGATCGTCAAGTCCATCCACCAGTTGTTCACGCCAAACCCCAGCAGTGCGATCATCGCCGTGGCCATCATCAAGCCCCAGATTTTTGACAGGATGGAGTGATAGCTGGCGTGTCGTCCGTACTTCAACGCGGCAAATACGTGCTGAATCACTTCTGCCGTAATCAGCGCTGAAATGATCAGCCAGCGATTCTGAAATGCTCCCGGATATCGCATAACCGCCACCACGAACACGCAGAGATAGAACAATGTGTCCGCGCGCGTGTCCCAGCGGCGGAGATCTTCCGTATCAATTTGCCAGCGACGCGCCAGCACGCCGTCGTAGATATCGGAAACCATCGCGGCGGCAATCGCTCCGGCAAATATGAGGTTGTTATGGATGGCAAAGTTGAAGGCCACCAGCCCCAGGCCAAGCGCGGCACGGAAGGAGACCAGGATAGCCGGAAGCCGGTGCTTCCAGTTGCTGTGCACGCGCCTGGCCAGGAGGCGTGAGTGGACCAGCGCCTGTGACATCGCTACGGCCATCGCTGATCTCCGGTTAGAGCTCAGGTATCGAAGCACTAAGAATGTCACGGTGCTGGTCTTGATCACGCGAAACCTCCTGATGTTGCTGGGAGGATTCTCCGTAATCCACTCCAACCTCACAAGCGGCAAAGCGCGGCACGGGTGATTTGACGGCGATTGCCGCCATTGATTGGACTGAATTCGATATCGGCGATGCTACTTACATTGAAACACTATGCACGTAATGTCGTCCTGCTGGCGTGTCTCGCCCACAAAACGGCCAATGTCGGCAAATAAACGTTGCAGTAATAAATCAGCCGTTTCCTGAATCGGAAAACGCAGCGCGGAAAGCAGGCGATCTTCGCCGTATTCCTGTCCTGCGGCATTTTCGGCTTCAACCAGACCATCAGTGTAGATGAGGAGGTTATCGCCGGCGGAAAGCTGTACGGTTCGTTCTTCGTACGAAAGCAGCCGGCCGTCCGGTGATGGAATGCCCAATGGAAGTCCGCTGGACTCCAGATATTCAAAGCTCCCGGACGTCCGTTTCAAAATGGCTGAATTGTGGCCCGCGTTGATGTAAGTCACGCGGCACGCCGCCGGCTCGTACACCGCAAAGAACGCAGTGGTAAAACGGCGTCCTCCCTGGCTATGCCCGCACGCATAGCCGTTGAGTCCGGTTACCAGGTCAGTGAGTGAATCACTTGCGCCGATCAGCGTATGCAGGCTGGCCTGAAAAGTGGCCATCAGCAGCGCCGCGGGAATACTTTTGCCGGCCACGTCGGCAACAACCATCAGCCAGCGTTCGTCACCGCTCTTGCTCGGATAGGGAAGCACGTCATAGTAATCGCCGGAAACCGTATTGGCGGCCCTCGTTGCGAAGGCGATGTTGGCTTGCGGGACCGTTGGCGGTTTTTCCGGGATCAGCCAATGCTGGATCTCACGCGCAATCTCCAGGTCGCGCTTCATCACCACGCGATCGGCCAATTCGAGCGCCAGAAGGATGAACAAGAGGACAGCACCAAACGCCAGGATCTTGGCAAACGTAATCGCCACATCCACTGACTGGCTGAACAGCATGCCCGGCAGCGGGTAAATAATCAGCAGCATTGCGGCCAGCAGAAGTACGCGCCGTGGTGGGGTGAGTTTCATCAGCATGGAATGAAAAACTGCCCACGCTGACCGCGGCCAGCGTTGCCAGCGGTTCTTGGTCTGCAGGGCTTCCCAATCCACTTCGCGCGAATAAAGATCGTAGCTGTGCCGGGCGTCGGCGCTGAACTGCTTCCACAGCTGTTCCAGGTTCGCGCCTTCGGTGACCTGTTGCCAATAGCGTTGCACACGTTGTCCAGCGCTCGATGGACGCGTCGTGTTCAGCGCTGGTGGTGTTTGGACTTGCTGCGGTTCAGCCATTTCAACTCATGAAAAGTATATCGAACCGGCTGGCAGCTAAGTCAGCAAAGCTGTATGAAGAAGCCACGTAGATTTGCATTTCAGCGCAAAAGAAAAAGGCCCCAGCTTAAACGGGTGTTTTCTTGACTCGATTAAAAAAATGACACCTCGCTTGTCCGGATATCGAAGGGATTAGGTACGTGGCCTTTAACCGGTGATCAAGTCAGCCTCATTTTACGATCACGGATGCGCTTGCAGTGCCCATTCTGTTGCTGCTGCGATCCAATACTCCCAGCCTGAGCTCGTAGGTGCCCGGTTTCAACTCCAGTTCACGCTTACACGGGAGGAACTGTTGCTTCATCATCAACTGAAATTCCTCTCTCTTGAGATTGGCGGTGACCGTATCGTTGGGCGTCATAAAGGGCTTGTTCTTGTCTTTGCCGTAGGCCCAGACGGTACAGTTGATTTTCGCGAATTCGTGACCGTCTTCTTTGTGTTCAAAGGCGATGGTTTTGGGATCAACGTGGAAGGTCACTACCACCTTGTTAGTCTTGGTAGTAGGTGGAGAAATTTGGGCCTGAAACAGAATTGCCGTTGCAGATGGCGAATCAGCCTGGAGTGAGCGACTGAAGGTCTCGGCTACCCGGTCCCCTTCATCTTTGGCGAGCTTTTCCGGGTCCACGGCGTAATAACCTTCGCGATATCGCAGATTGATTCCCGGCCGGTCAACCGATACTTTGATTGAGCGGAATTGTCCGTCCCACTGTTTGTTGTCCGGGTAATATTCCAGCGTGTAATAAATGGACCCATCTTCCAGGCTGTTTTTCATGCCGAGGGCGAGATCATTTCGGTTGAGGAACACTCGTCCGCCGGTCCACGCTGCCATATCGTTCATCGTGTGCTGGGCGGCCAGGTGGTTATCTTTGCTCAGGCCACCGGCATCAACGGGATAGATGGCCACGTGGGCGTTCATCAGCGAATCTGACACTTTCTTCACCAGGGCAGCATAGCTCTTAAAATCTGCTGAAATCATCGTGTTGTCTTTGGCGTTGGGTCCATTGCCTGCGCTGCGCAAATCCTGGGCGCTTATGTTCGTCTGTGAAGCAATGTCGGGGAACAGAACCAGCGGGAAACCTTCTGACAGCCAGATCACGTTTTTCCGTCCGGGATACCCGATCAGCACTTTCGCCAGGGCATTGAGCTGGTTCAAAGTGGTTTCAATATTGCGCTCGCTGGTATGGAAGTTGCCGTTGTTCGAGAAGGCTGAAGCCCTGGATTCAATGCTTTCGCCGGCTTGAAATGGAGCTGGAGGTTTGTAAGCCGCAACCGCGGCATGCAGAGCTTTCCCGTCCGTAGTGAAGTCATGTAAAAGTTTCAAGTCATTGTGCAAAGCAAAAATGGCGAGAGGTTCGTGAATTTCCGATGTCGCGAGAAATTTCAGTAATTCATCGCGGGCATAAGCATGTTCGGTTGCATCTCCGTTCGCCGAATCAAACAGAATGACATTCATGCTGCTTGCCGAATACACCGGCTCGTTGGTAACAATGTCAGGTGGCAGGGAATTGGTCCGTTGCGCAACTTGAGCCGCGGGCCGGTGGAAGCTGAAATTGGCCACCCGTTGCGGTCGGCCGCTCTCAAATATCTTGAAATCATCCGCGCTTAAATTTGTGACTGGTTCGCCCTTGCTATTCGTGGCCACCACATCTGTTACCACCAGCCGGGTATTGGTACGCAACACGGTATCGGACTGCGCCACCTCGTTTTGTTTATCCCCTGATTGAGTGTTCTGTGATTGAGACCGGGCGCCGTTGATGAAGGCGGCAAGAGAAAGCGAAATCAGGCAGGTGGAAGCTGACAGGCGTCCAGGAAAACACTTCATAAAACATCTCCAGAGGGCCTGCTCACACTATAACAAAAAGATCTTCCGCCACGCTTTGCATCAACGTGGAGGCGAACCTCGTCTTTTGCCTTCGATGGACTCAGTGAACCGGACCAGAGCGGCTGCGGTTGAGGCAGCCGCTGGGTCATTGTGATCAGCGCCTTCAATTGCAAAGAACTGTTTAGGCTCATTCGCTTCACGAAAGAGCACTTCACTGTGCCAGAAAGAGATTACAGAATCCGCGGTGCCATGCATGATCAGCACGGGGCAATGAACGTGCCGGATTTCTCGAGAGTTTGGGAACCGATCGAAGAAGAGCAGAGGTACTCTGGTCAACACACGAAACGCTGAGACAAATGTGCTCTGGAGGATGAGTCCCGCTGCCGGTCGTCGAGCAGCCAGATGTACGGCTGGCCCGCCCCCGACTGATCGCCCATATATAAGGATGCGATCGGGCGGCGTGGCCAGGTTAACTGCCAGATAATCATAGGCTGCAAATTCATCCTCATACAGAGCGTTCTCTGAAGGCTTGCCTTCGCTGGTTCCGTAACCTTCGTAGTCATAAGCAAACACGCTGAAGCCTTCTTTGCGCAAGTCCTGCAACCACTCCCGGTCATCGCCCAGGTCTTCCGCATTTCCGTGGCTTACCAGCAAAGTGTAGCGGGCAGAATTGTTTGGAAAATATACGGCAGAGATCTTCTTTCCTGTTGAGGTCGTGACTTTCAGGATGTCCGCGCCGTCTCGATAAGAAGAAGGATGTGGTTGAAACATCAGCCGGTCAGAAAAGAAGTATGCGTAAGCTACTAGTGCCGTGTACAGGATTACGATGGTCACGATCATTTTTCTAAGGTACTCGGCCACTCTAGAGGTCATTTAGTCCGCCGGTTAGCTTCGCCGGTAGTCCGGCTATTAGGTTGATCATAACTTAACCGGGGACGAGCATCCCTGTTTCAAGGGGCGGATTCCAAGCACAAAAGGATTTCACCATGAAAACCCGCCACCTGTTGTTCTCTTTGTTCTCTGTTTTTCTATTCCTTTGTTTCATAGTCCCACAGAAAGCCTCAGCCGCCGTTTCAGTTACGGTGCATCCCGTCCGTGCCCCGCTCACGTTCACACAGTCTCAGCAGTTCAAAGCCACTGTGGCTGGAACCACCAACACTGCAGTCAGCTGGTTCGTAGATGGAATTAAAGGCGGCAACTCGACGGTTGGAACCATTTCCACCTCCGGCCTTTATCACCCGCCTGCAGCAAAGGGCACGCACACCATCACTGCCAAAAGCGCTGCGGCAAGCACAGCAACCGCAAAGGCAACAGTCTGGGTCACTGATTATCCCGGCATGTTCACCTACCATGGTGATCGTTTTCGGAGCGGCGTGAACCTTCAGGAGTACGCCTTGACTTCTGCCACAGTGAGGGCAAGCATCTTCGGCAAGCTCTTTTCCCGGTCCGTGGATGGCCAGATTTACGCCCAACCTTTATATGTATCGAATCTAACGATTGCCGGTGTTAAGCACAATGTCGTGTATGTGGCCACGGAACATTCCAGCGTTTACGCCTTTGATGGCGACGGAAAACTGACCACACCTTTTTGGAAGCGCAGCTTCATCAATCCTGCCGCGGGGATTACCACGATCGCGAAGCCGGCCAATGCCTTAATATCTCCTGAGATCAGCATCAGCAGTACGCCGGTCATTGAGACGTCCACCAGCACGCTTTACGTTGCTGTTTCCACGCGTGAAAATGGCAGCGTCGTTCATCGCCTTCATGCCCTCAGTTTGACCAGTGGAGCTGAAAAATTCGGCGGTCCGATTGTGATATCAGGATCGGTACCGGGTACCTATCCGCCGATTGTCAAAAACGGCAGAGTGCCTTTTGTCCCAGCTCAGCATCTGCAGCGCCCGGCTCTGCTCCTGATAAATGGAAATGTCTTTATTGCTTACGGATCAAACGGAGATGCTCTGCCGTACAACGGCTGGCTTTTTGTGTATAGCGCCCAGGGCGGTACTCTGCATCAGGTCAGTATTTTCTGCACTAGCCCGGACAAAGGCGCGTCTGCTATCTGGCAGAGCGGCGATGGCCCTGCTGCTGACCCGCTGAACAACATCTATGTCGCAACCGGGAACGGGCCTTTCGATCTCAATACCGGTGGCCGTGACGCCGGTGATACCATTCTCAAGCTTTCGCTCCAGGGCAACAGCCTGGTTCTAGTTGACTACTTCACGCCATTCAATCAGGCGACCCTTAACTCGGATGACCTGGACTTTGGCGCATCCGGTCCGGTTCTTCCGGCATCGCAAAGCGGCGCGGCTGCTCCTTCTCTGGTGCTGATTGGCGGCAAAGATGGAAATCTCTACACCGTCAACCGCGGCAGCATGGGCAGGTTCAACGCGGCTTCGAATCACAATGTTCAAACCTTGCCTCTTGGGCACCCTGAGCCGACAAATGGATCTTTCGCCACACCCGCCGCATGGAACAAATCATTGTTCATCGGCGAGATAAATGAGCCCTTGGAGTTGTTCACTTTCAGCAACGGTTTACTTTCCACCGCTCCCACCGCTCAGTCATCTCATGTGTTCGCCTACCCGGGCACTTCCCCCATGGTATCGACAAACGGCACCTCCGGCGTCGTATGGACGCTAGACCTCCATGCTTATGCCGGTGGCACGCCGGATGGTGGCGTCAACACTCCCGGGCCGGCCGTTCTGCATGCCTATTCCGCCTCAAGCCTGGTTGAACTCTATAACAGCGCGCAATCTGGGACCCGCGATCAAGCCGGAAAGGCGCTGAAATTCACTTCGCCTACGGTTGCCAATGGGCGGGTTTTTGTCGGCACCGCGAACGAACTGGACGTTTACGGCCTTTTTCCTTAGCCAGTTGGCGCTGATTGGCCCAGGCCCGGAGGTTGGGCGCGGCAAGCGCACCATCCCCGGGCATTTTGTTGCATCCAAGAACTTACCGCCTACTTACCTTTTAAGGTGAGGGGCTGTTGTCTGCGAGGGAAATGATCAGATGAAGATCGCGGTGGTTGGATCGGGTTACGTAGGCCTTGTTGCTGGTGCATGCTTTGCCGAATTGGGACACAGAGTTTTCCTCGTCGACAATGACCAGCGCAAGCTTGCCTCCCTCCAGCGCGGGGAATGTCCGATTCACGAGAAATTTCTTCCTGAACTCCTTCAGCGCCACCACAGCAAGAGGCTGCACTTCACCAGTGATCTGGCGGATGCCGTCCGCCGGAGCCAGATCATCTTTATAGCCGTCGGCACTCCTCCCAGAGAAGATGGCGATGTCGATCTGTCTTACGTGGAATCCGTAGCCGAAGAGATTGCCGGTGCAATCGATACCTACAAGGTCATCGTGGAAAAGAGTACGGTTCCGGTTTACACCAACGCGTGGATTCGCCGGATCATGCTCCTGAATGGGGCGCCGCCGGAGCTGTTTGACGTGGCCTCGAACCCCGAGTTTCTGCGCGAAGGCTCTGCTGTCGTCGATTTCCTTTACCCCGACCGCATTGTCATTGGCGCCGACACCACGCGCTGTGCCGACATCGTGGCTGAGGCTTATCGTTCGCTCACGGATGGCTCGTATTACGAGCAAACTGACGTGATTCCCGGGCCGGTGGTTCCCAGTTCAATGGATGGTCAATTCAAGGCCTGCCTGATTGAAACCAGTACTAAGAGCGCGGAACTGATCAAGCATGCTTCCAACGCCTTCCTGGCCATGAAGATCTCTTTCGTCAACGCTGTTGCCTCCATGTGTGAAGCGGTGGGGGCTGATATTGAGCAGGTGTGTGAAGGCATTGGCAGTGATTCGCGCATTGGGCGCCGTTTCCTTCTGCCGGGACTGGGATACGGGGGCTCCTGCTTCCCCAAAGACCTGCTGGCATTTCGCGCGGTAGCCCGGGAGAGCGGTCTGCACTTCGGATTGCTGGATGAGGTCGCTCGCGTCAATGAAGAACAACGTCATCGATTTCTGCGCAAGGTAAAGAAAGCGCTCTGGACGTTGAAGGGCAAGAAGCTTGGCGTACTTGGTTTGGCTTTCAAAAACGGGACTGACGATATTCGCGAATCCCCCGCCATTGCTATTGTGAAGTGCCTTTTGAAGGAAGGCTGCAGTGTCACGGCCTATGATCCGGCTGCCATGAATCGGGCCAGGGAAGAATTCCCGGACGGCTGTGTGAAGTTCGCAGCCGACGCTTATGAAGCCATCTCAGGTGCCGATGCCTGTCTCATCCTGACGGAGTGGGAAGATTTCAGCGCTCTGGATCCGCGGCGGATGAAGAAACTCCTGCGCTATCCCATCGTGGTTGACGGGCGCAATCTGTTCAAGCCTGCGCTGATGCTGGCTGCGGGGCTGAACTACTATAGTGTTGGCCGTGCTGACGTAGTCAGTTCACGCGTAGCGGTAGCTCCCTATCTAAAGGACGAGATCGAACAGGACGAAGCTGAAGCGGCTTAAGATTCCGCGTCATCACAGCGTTCCCAATGAACTCGTCGGCATTTCCCTTACTCCCCGCGCCGTCTTTCCTTCCTTCCAGACGGCTTTTTCCCGGCGAATGTTTTTCCACAGCTCCTAAAAGGTCCTAGGGCTCAATACCCTGCTGAACTAAGTACTCTCCTGATACATCCAGAGTAGATGCCTCCCTAATCTCGTGCCTCGTTGAGATTAAGCAAGCTTAGTTCCTCGAAGGGAGTTCGAGTCTTGAAAAATGCCATCCGCCTCTTGATTGTGACTTTCGGTCTGGCCAGCGCCGCTTTTGCAGGCGTCACCGTTAGCGCTCCCACTACCGGCACCACGCAAGCATCGCCGGTCCACTTTGTTGCCGCCGCGACCTCAACTTCTCCAATCACCGCTATGCGGATTTACGTGGACAACGTCAGCGTCTACTCGACTTCTGCCGCAAAGATTGACGCGTCTATCGCCATGTCTGCCGCAAAGCACACCGTCGTGGTCCAGGCTTGGGATTCGAAAGGCAATTTTTTCAAGCAGGCATTAGCTCTGGCCGTGACTGCCCCGGCGCCGACGCCCACCCCCACCCCGACTCCAGCGCCTGGCTTGCCCGTTCCTCCCAGCACCGCTTTCACCTATACCAATATTGACCAGATGACCGGATGGTCGAGCTGCACTACCTGCGCGGGGGCCGGTGGAAATGGTCCAGCGGCCACTTTCTCCATGGTCGCCAACCAGGCGTCTCCTTCAATGGACGGTAAGTCAGCCAAGTTCAGTATCGGTGGGACCACGCCCTATTCGGACGCTCTCTGGTGGAAGCAGCTCGGAGCTGTCAACACGGCCACGAATTTGAAATACGACCTGTATTTCTATCTGACCAATCCGACTGCCATTCAGGCGCTGGAGTTCGATTCCAACCAGGCTGACGGCAAACATCACTTCATCTTCGGCACTCAGTGCAGCGTCGGGCACAAACAATGGGACGTCTGGGGTAACGCTAGTGGCGCATGGCAGAACACCGGCGTGGCGTGCGTAGCTCCGGCCGCATTCACCTGGCACCACCTGACCTGGGAATTCAAGCGCACCGCTACCACATTGACGTTTATCGGCTTTACCTATGACGGTGTCACGCATTACGTGAACAAAACGTACCCTGCAACCACCGCCACTTTCAGCGAGTTAAACGTTGCTTTCCAGATGGATGGCAACAAGTTCATGACCCCTTACTCGGTATGGGTGGACAAAGTCTCCCTTACCCGGTGGTAAAACCGCAGGCTGGTTCTGGCATTGGCTCTGCCGTTGTTCCCGGGAAGGCGACCCAAAAAGACCGGGTCGCCTTCCGAATCATGAGTTCCAACTGAATACCACTTTACGTAACACCACACTAACCCTGCTATGTGAGGTTTTTGGCTTCGGCGCAGGAAAACATTTGAGGCAGAGCTGGATTGTTATTAGCCTCTACAAACTGTCAGCAGGTCGGGCCAACCCACAACTTTTTTTGGAGAGAGACAAATGCAGTCGAGAAATCTATTGTGCGTAGTGATTCTGACTCTGGTTTCAGCTTCGGCCTTCGCTGGAGTAACCGTGACCTCCCCAACGAATGGCGCCACAATCGGATCGCCCTCTCAGTTCGTTGGCAGCGCCTCTTCAACCTTTCCGATTACGGGAATTCGGATCTATGTCGACAATGTGAGCGTATTTTCCACCACGGCCAGCACCTTTAATACATCGTTGGCGATGAGTGCCGGATCGCGTCACGTGGTAACACAGGCCTGGGACAGCACCGGGGCTGTTTTCACCACGTCGATGACTGTGAACGTAACCTCCGGCGGAACCCCCGCGCCGACCCCAACGCCCACGCCGGCTCCGGGCCTGCCGGCGCCACCCTCCACTGCAAAGGTAATCAGTGACATTGACCAGTTGACTGGCTGGCAAAGCTGCACCACATGTGCTGGCGCCGGTGGGAGCGGTCCGAGTGCCTCTTTTTCCCAGGTGCAGAATGTGGCTTCGCCCTCCATGGATGGAAGATCATCGCAATTCAACATCGGCGGCTCCATCCCGTACTCAGACGCTCTCTGGTGGAAACAGCTTGGCGCCATCAATACCACCTCGAATTTCAAATATGACCTCTACTTCTATCTGACCAATCCAAACGCAGCTCAGGCCCTGGAATTTGATGTGAATCAATCCAACGGTGCGCACAAATTCATCTTTGGTACGCAGTGCAATATCAGAAATGGAGCGCATTGGGATGTATGGGGCGGCACTTCCGGAACCTGGCAAAATACCGGCATTGCCTGCACCGTTCCCTCAGCATTCACCTGGCATCACCTGACCTGGGAATTTCAGCGGACTGCCACCAATACAGTCTTTGTCGGCTTCACCCTGGATGGCGTCACGCACTATGTGAACCGGTCCTATCCCGCTATTGGCTCTGGTGTGAATGAACTGAACGTTGCATTCCAGGAGGACGGCGATTACGCCATGCACGCCTACAGCACCTGGATTGACAAGGTTTCGCTCACGGCCTGGTAAGCCCGGGAATACCAATTATTGGGTGCAACTGATCTTCGGCCCGACGAAGCCCGTTAACCTCACAATCGATTTCGAACATACTCCAGCAGGCGGCCCGCAAAGGCCGCCTGGTTGCGTTTTTGTGTCGCTTCGCGCCACCCGCTTCAAGTGTGAACTTCGTCGTTGCACTCAAACAATGCTCCTGATTGCCGCCGGCTCGGCGCGTGAACGGCCTCGTCTTCAGTCTTTGTCGCTACGCTCCAGAACCGCTGGAAAACTCGCGTGCCGAACCGCGCAACAAGCGCATGACGTGTTCCGGCCACATTCAAATTCACGAGCGGTAAGGGCGAGGCCGTCCACGCGTCGAGCCCGCTACAACAGGAGCATCCGCGTTGCAGCCACAATCGATATTCTGCAGCGGTTTGAAGCGAAGCGACCGAGGGTTGAGTTTGAAAGGAAGGGCTCGCGCCGTCCACGCGCGTCGAGCCCGCTGCAACAGGAGCATCCGCGTTGCAGCCACAATCGATATTCTGCAGCGGTTTGAAGCGAAGCGACCGAGGGTTGAGTTTAAAAGGAAGGGCTCGCGCCGTCCACGCGCGTCGAGCCCGCTGCAACAGGAGCACCCGCGTTGCAGCTCACAATCGATATTCTGCAGCGGTTTGGAGCGAAGCGACAACCTAATGGAACTAAGGTACCCGACTAAGGTCCACAACTCTGGCGCGGATAGAACAGCAGCTCTTCTATTTTTGATCAGATGGGCACTGCATAAATATTAGTGTTCGCACTAACTATTCATTTTTGTATTAAGAATATTTCTTAGTACGCAAGTAGTTCGTCGGGCAACCTTTTTTCAGCAGCTTTGGAAAAAGGGTTGAAGCTGAGTAGAACGCTCATTAATCTCCACCTTCGCTTGGTTTTACCAGGCGTTCACAAATCACCCGGAGTAATAACTAGGTACATGTTGCACATCCTTCCCCACGCTGTTCGATTTTCTGCAGCCGTATCCGCTGGTGCGCCCGTATTCGCGTGCACATCGGCGGCGGTAGAAAGTCAGACAACGTCCTTGCATACCGTGTTGCTCACCAAAACGGTGCTCACGGAAACTGCTTGCCGGGAAGAGTCATCTGAAAACAACATTTCAAGTGGCGGGCGCGGATGGAATCCGCGTCCAGCTGACTTCCTGATGATCCGTAGTGAATGGTGACGCTTCTCGCGCGCTCACCGCAGTCAGCAATCAGCTTTAGCTGCCGCAATTGGCTACTCCCGGAGGGTTCCCCGCCTCCGGGAGGTTTTTGGCAGCGTCCGGGGCTGTAATTCAGGAAAAGAACAACAACGTTGTTATGTATAAGCTGTGCATTTTGTCGAAAAGAATTTCAGGAGAACCAGTCGGTGGCTTAGGTGGCCGGCTTAATAGCCCTTAAGGAAACGAAGAGGGTATTGAGGCAGAGCAGACCGACAGAGTCCAGCCTGCCCGAAGAAAACAGCGGTAATCCAAATCCCCTGTTGGAGAAGTAAGGAAATGTTGAAGAGAGAAAATAAAATTCAGTTCGTCATTGCATTCCTGGCGATTGCCATTGCAATGACCGTCTCAGCGTCGGCCCAGGTAACCAAGACGCAGATCCAGAGAATGAATCCATGGTCGAGTTGCACCACATGCGCTGGTGCGGGCGGCGCCGGCCCCACCTCCTCGATCGCAACGGCTGCTGGAATTGCCAACCCTTCCATGTCGGGTAACGCACGCGTCTTCCAGATCGCGTCCAGTCATGCTTATTCTGATGCGCTCTGGTGGAAGCAGCTTGGCGCAGTGAACACTGCCCATAATCTCGTCTACGACGTGTATTTCTATATCAAGAACCCGGCGGCGGCCCAGGCCCTTGAGTTTGATTCCAATCAGGCCAACGGTAAAATGCGCTTCATCTTCGGCACACAGTGCGCCATCGCATCTGGAGTGTGGGACGTTTGGGCCAATGCCGCGGGTAACTGGATCTCCACCGGCATCCCATGCGCTCCGCCCACCGCCTATAAATGGCATCACCTTACGTGGGAATTCAGGCGCAATGAAACACAGTTGCAATTTGTCGCTCTGACCTATGACGGTGTGAAGCACTACGTGAACCGCACATATCCAGGCCGCCCGTCCGGAACCAATGAACTGAATGTGGCTTTCCAGATGGATCAGCGCGCAAACCACGTGACCTATCAAACCTGGCTGGACAACGTGAGTCTGAAATATTGGTAAGGCAGATTCATTGCCTTGTCCTCTGTCTTCGGTCTTACTGGCGGTACGTGGTTCTTAGCGTTCTCGCCCAAACCCGCTGGCGTAGCGACCAGCGGAATCAGACCAGACGTTTGCTGAGCTAATTCGGAGTCGCAATGCTGATATCCGAACCGTGCGTCATTTGTGATTTTCCCTGCAAGCAATTGCCTGCCGGACGTGATGATTCATCCGGCTGGTTAGAGTCACTAAACACTGATTCCGCTGGCCTGTGTATGCTCGCTCATGTCCAGCGCACATCGTTCAATCAACCCGGATCGCGTCGGTTGTTCAAGGCATTAACAATCTTGAACGTGATTTGCCCGGATAGCCCGGAAAAGAACGACCTCTGGTCCCATATCCCTAATCCATCGCGTGGGTTTTTCCTACTAGGTGGATGTGTTAATCGCCCTAAGAGGGTGAAAAGGGTTGAGGCAGAGTAGATCGCTCGATAGTCTCCAGCCTGCCCGAACAAAAAATCGAGGCCAGGTTTTCAAAAAAATCCAAACCCCCTGATTGGAGAAGAATAAAAAATGTTGAAGAGAGTAAAAATGAAGCGAGCCAGCAAGATTCAGTTAGTCATTGCCTTTTTGGCGATTGCCACCGCAATGAGCACCAGCGCATTTGCACAGACCACCAAGACACAAATCCAGAGAATGAATCCCTGGTCAAGCTGCGACCGCTGTGCAGGCGCTGGCGGCGCTGGCGCAACTGCTTCCCTCGCCACCGCTCCCGGAGTAAGAAGCCCTTCCATGAGTGGCAGCGCGCGTGTCTTCCAGATCGCTTCGAGCCATGCCTGGGCGGATGCGTTGTGGTGGAAGCAGCTTGGCGCAGTGAACACTGCCCACAACATCGTCTATGACGTCTACTTCTACATCAAGAATCCCGCAGCGTCACAGGCCCTGGAATTTGATTCCAACCAGGCCAACGGCAATCGACGCTGGATCTTCGGTACCGAGTGCAGCCTTGGCGGCGGCGTGTGGAAGGTTTGGGGCAACGCAAACGGTAACTGGATCTCCACTGGGATTCCCTGCAAATCGCTGACAGCCTACAAATGGCACCACCTGACCTGGGAATTCAAGCGCAATGACACACAGTTGACCTTCGTCGCGATGACTCTCGATGGCGTGAAGCACTATGTCAACCGCACCTATACCGCCCGGGCCTCTGGCATCAACGAATTGAACGTTGCTTTCCAGATGGACCAGCGCGCAAACCATGTGACCTACCAGACCTGGCTCGATAACGTCAGCTTGAAATACTGGTAAACCGAGGTTCTCCCCCATTGGCGTAACCAGACCCGGGCTGAAAAGCCCGGGTTTTTTCTGCTTAATTTTGTTGTTCCCCTTTTCTTCGCCCATGATGTATACTTATAATTCGTCCTGCGCCGGCGGGTCTGCGCAAGAACAAATGGAGAAATGAATGGCTGACGAGAGAGCAGAGAAGAACAAAGCAATTGATCTTGCGCTGGCACAGATTGAGAAGCAGTTTGGCAAGGGATCCATCATGCGGCTGGGTAGCAAAGAGGCAATTGTGCCCATTGCCGTGATTTCAACCGGCTCCATCTCTTTTGACGCAGCCCTGGGCGTGGGCGGCTTTCCCCGCGGCCGAGTGGTGGAAGTGTTTGGGCCGGAATCCAGTGGCAAGACGACAATTACTTTACAGGTAATAGCAGAAGCCCAGAAAGCCGGCGGCATGGCCGCGTTTGTGGACGCGGAACACGCCCTGGATCCCATCTATGCGCGAAAGCTGGGCGTGGATGTGGACAATCTGCTGGTGTCACAGCCCGATTTTGGCGAACAAGCCCTTGAGATCGCTGAAGCTCTGGTACGTTCGAACTCCATTGATGTTCTGGTGGTGGACTCCGTTGCGGCCCTGGTTCCGAAAGCTGAGCTGGAAGGCGAGATGGGCGATAGCCATATGGGTCTGCAGGCTCGCTTGATGTCCCAGGCACTGCGCAAGCTGACCGCAATCGTCTCCAAGTCCCGGACTTGCCTGATCTTCATCAACCAGATTCGCGAAAAGATAGGCGTCATGTTCGGAAACCCTGAGACCACCACAGGTGGCAGGGCGCTGAAATTTTATTCATCCGTCCGCGTGGATATCCGGCGTATTGGCGCCATCAAAGACGGCGATGTTGTGGTGGGTTCACGCACGAAGGTCAAGATAGTCAAGAACAAGACAGCCGCGCCCTTCCGTGAAGCCGAATTCGACATCATGTATGGAGAAGGCATCTCCCGCGAAGGTGACATCCTTGATGTCGCGGTGGAGAAAGGTCTGGTGGAGAAATCAGGCGCGTGGTTCAGCTATAAGACAGAGCGTATTGGCCAGGGCCGCGAAAATGCCAAGCAGTTTATGAAAGATAATAAGGATACTGCGGCCAAGCTTGAGGCAGAACTTCGCAAGACTCTGGGTTTGAAATCATTGGTGCCCGAACCTCCCGCTCCCACGCCGGAGCAGAAGCAGGCGGTCGCCGCGGTCCACAGCGCTAAAGCACCTGCCGGCAAAAGATAAAAGATAAAAGATAAAAACTCCAGCCTGATCAGTAGCTGAAATGAAAAGGGACGCTCCGTTATGAAGCGTCCCCTTTTTTGTCTTACCTTCCAGTTTGCTTAGTGCATGGTTGCTGCGTGACATGTGCTTCCCACCGCAGGAGGCACAGGTACACCCGTTGGGGGCGTGGCCCAGGGCTTCCCGGTGAAATCAAAGAAATCAAGCAGGTTCGGTTGAGCAGCGTCGCGCTTGGTGAGTGCCGGTAGCCCGAACCGCTGTTCCAGGAAATGGATCACAGCTGTGTGATCCATGGCGGTATGCCCGACATAGTGACGGCGGGTAAATGGAGAAATAATCATATTGGGTACACGGAATCCCAGTTGTGCGGCAAAGCCTTGCTGCGTGGCTGCATCGGCCGGATGAGTTCCTGGTTGGTTCGGCCGGATATCACAATGGTTGGTGAAAACACCCGCGGTAGCCGGAGGGCAGGGCAGGAAGGTGTCTGGATTGACAGCGATGGGAGTAAGATCGCCCTCCACCGCAGCCAGCGCCGGCTCCGTCTTGTCATTCGTGTGTCCGGGTACAGGAGGCACGTGATCGTATGGTCCGCCGCCTTCGTCATAGGTGAAGAACAATACGGAATCCTTCCACGAAACACTTGCTGTGAGAGCGTTGACCAGGCTAGCCACTTGCTGCTGTCCCGTCAGGATGGAGTGGCCAACACCGGGATGCTCATCGGTAACGCCGAAGTTAGCTTCGATGTAGGAGAAAGACGGCAAGGTGCCATTCGCCACATCAGTGAAATATTGGCTGATGGGCGCAATGTGAGTCGCGTCCACTACGATCGCGCCGGAGGCGTTCCTGAAGATGTACTTACCGCTGTAGCCGAAATACTTGAACTCAGTGGACGGGCTGCCGTCCGCGTCTTTGGATGAATAGTAGATCTTCCAGGAGATGGCGTGCTCATCCAGCAATTGGAAGATCGTTTTGGCAGTGAGTTGCGGGGCATGATCATCGCTGCCCGGATCGAAGGCATAACCTTGCGTTGTGCCGCCGGTGATGGTGGCAAGGCGATTCGGTATTGTCTTGCTGGAAACCGGCGAGAACCAGCGATCTGACAGCGCAAACTGTGATGCCATGAAGTAGTAGTAATTCAGTTCCGCCGCGCCGGCTGTGCTCGTGTCAGTGTAGAAGGCCATGGCACGTTCTCCGGCCATGTCAGTAAATGCTCCGGTACTGGCGTTGAACTTCGCAAATCCCTCGGCTGTATGGACAAAACCGTCCAACAGCATTTTTCGGGTGGTGGTGAAGTCGAAACGGCTTATGTCGCCATAGCTCTCAAACCACGACGAAGTCATGTCATCCAAACAGGAACTTGTCGTGTGGAAGAGATTGAAAATAGTGCCCTCATCATTGACGTTGGAAATAGTGGTGAGCTTGTCATCGATACCGTCAACGTCATACACGTGCTGATCGTCGCCCACGTTCCAGCCTCTGGCGCGGCGATAGGGATTCAACATTCCGAAATAAGTGTCGAAGCTGCGATTCTCCTGCAGCATAAAGATGACGTGGTTTACGGCGTTGATGCCGGAAGGAGTAGGTGCAGGCGTCGGAGTGGGCACAGGCGTTGGTGTTGGGTTCGGCGTCGGCGTGGGGATTGGAGTCGGCGTGGGAGTTGGAGTTGGGGTGGGAGTTGCTACGGTTGCGGTGAATGTTTCTGTGGTGGCGAAGTTAAATCCAGTAGAGTTCCAGGCACGAATCACAATGGTGTGTTTGCCGGCTGGGACTTGAGAGCGCCGCGGTCAGGTGCGCACTCGTACTGCTGGCCTTCTTCACCGAGTCCACGTACAGCACCATGCCGGTGATGGGATGCGTCGTATCCAGGGCGCCTGCGCTGTACTGCACCGGAGAAGCCACAGTCGACCCATTTGCCGGAGCGCAGATCTTCACCGTCTGGTTCACCGTGGAATTACAGGTTTGCGACCACGCCGTCGGCGCGCTCAACATAGGAATCAGAATGAATGAAACGGAAAGAAGGAAACGTGTTCCCCGGCGAACTGTCTGGTTTGCGAAATATACCGCACGATGTGATGACAACATGGAACACTTCCTCACCGACGAGAATTGATTTAAGAATGAACGCGACTGCCGAAAAGGCACACTCGACGAGCAGAGCTGGCTTCTGGGTTTCTCCTCAATTTTGATTCATTCAAAGTTGGTGGGTTGTCTCTTGTCTCAGCCGGCGTTTCCAGGGAATGTATCTCGGATTAAGTGGGTTACTGGCGTTCATCCACCATTTACAATCTAAGAGAAGAAGAAACGGGGGATAGCACAGCGCATGGCCAATGAAGCACATGATTCAATCGAGACAATGGCAAGCTCTTACGCGCAACGAGCCGTGGAACTGGGCCGTGAATTTGATGCTGCTCTCGATTTTAGTGAGAACTCGATTATGGAACTGGAAACCATTCTCGACCAGTGCGCCCATCATGTCCGCAGCGACCGGCCCAGTGATGATGACCTGACGGAGTTGTGCAAGACCTGGGGTTGTTATCTGGGGGAAGTGGTGCGTCGCCGGTTCGGCGGGGAGTGGAGCATTGAGACGTATCCCGGAAAACAGTTTGCTACGCTGACTCTCAACATCGCGGGTAACAAGATGTACCCTTCGATTAAAGTCCATAGACGAATCTCACAAAGTGCTGAAGAAAATGTCTGGACGTTTTACAAGATGGTAAAACAGCGCCTGGAGACCCCGCCTCGCGTTCAATAAGCTTTACTTTTTGGCCCTCAGCCCTACGCTGAAATGTGTGTCGCCGTAAATTCCGTCCATTTGCACGGGTAGTTCCGCACCAGCGCCTTTCTTCTTATAAAAAGGATCAAGGATTTTCAGGAAAACCGACTTAGCTCCCGTAGTTGCCTGTGACAGAGTGGCTTTCATTCGCATCTTGCCGTCGAACCTCACTCGCTTGTCGAGCAGGCTGTAAGTTCCCGCCATGTCGGCGGTCGCACCAGGTACGCTGAACGTGACTTGTGAGAACCGGGCGATTCCGTCTTTGAGCGCTACCTGACCATCCAGATCAGAAACCGTGTCATTGTCTTCCGCCAGAGTGCTGTGCTCGCCCTGGGAATCAGCACTCAGCTTGTCTACGCCTTGCTGGGTATTGGGCGCAGTGAAATGCGCCCGGTCAATATCGAAGGTTCCCGCAAGTCGCACTCGTTCAGTGAAAGGTCTATCCCCGGGCGGCAAGGCCGCTTTCGCGGTGAAGCTGATTGGGCCGAGGATCGGCGAGCGCGGCGCCTTGGAAAACAGCAGGATCAGGTCCTGCACGTCACCTTTACCGCGAATCACGTTCAGGCTTACAGTCTTCGGCGCTCCCGCCACCTTAGCTGTGGCTACCAGCATAGTCTTGCCAAGATCAGCCTGCAAAGCGGTAATATCTACGTCGCCATTCTTTAGATCAACCGATCCGGTGAAGCGCGTCTTGATATGGAAGTGGTGCCCACTTTCGCGAACACCGAAATCAGGTGTATTAGTAGATCCCTTCACGCTGAGCCACGCCAGGGTGCCCAAGAACTCGCCCTGAGAAGAAAGAATTCCATCCAGACTCGCATAGTGTCCAAGATTCGCTGCGCGCAAAACGTAAGATCCGCTGATGGGAGTGCTTCGAACGTTGCCGTGATCATCCCGCCATGGTCCGATCCAGCCTTTGGTTTCAACCTCTCCCGGAGGTTCTGGAATGTGAACGCTGGAGCTGAACGCTACCGTCGCATGCGGTCCCACATTCAAAAAGCGTGCCGAGTGAACTCCGAATCGAAGCGGTCCCGGTTCATGGGTG
The DNA here is from genome assembly GCA_963755365.1 of Terriglobia bacterium. Taxonomy (GTDB): domain Bacteria; phylum Acidobacteriota; class Terriglobia; order Terriglobales; family Acidobacteriaceae; genus Angelobacter. The sequence goes on from CAVWJV010000004.1 coordinate 106,464, forward strand.
GAAGAAGCCACATCGAGGATTGCCTGTTCAATGCGCAGCTCTGCAATGATGACTGGATCTGTTTTTTCGGAACTCTGGGACAGGATATTGATCCCACTGTCCGGTATTACAATGTGCACGCCTTCGGCCACCACAGTGCTCAAACGGTGTGGCTTGTGAAAAAGACCAAAGTAGCTCGCTTGCACGGTAAGTCGATTGACACTCACAAATGGCTGGACGGATGTTCCTGGAGACTGCTTCTGGTGAACGGTAACTCCCTCGGCAACGTATCCGGCGTAAGGGAAATAAGTCTGTCGAAAGCTTTTAATCTCCACCGTGGCGTTGAGAATATGCTGCAAACGATCCACGCTGCCTGCTTTTGTAAAGGGTTTGCTTGCCATCGACAGCGCGAGTATGGTGAAGGCGCACAGTGCAGCCACCGCCGAAATCACGATGATTGTGGTCTTTTTGTGATTTCGGATCATGTCTGCACTGTGATTTTCATCTTGAAGAACCAATCTCCGTGCATAGTGAGATGCGCGGGAGCCGGCAGAGGTCAGACGGTTGCTCACTAGAGTAGTGGCTGCTAAAATCGCGCGCATGACGGACTCAGTGAATTATCGCGTGAACTCAGCTATGTGGTGGGGCGCGTTCTTGCTGATCGCGGCGATCCTCAGCAATGCTTTGTTCTTTATCAAAGTTCCCGGACAGCAGGCGTTCCCGTGGATCAATCTGCTCCTGGCCGCTTTAGCCGCTGCACTTTGCGTAACAGCTCTTAAGCGCAGCCTGAGCAACCCGGATCTCCGCAGAGGCAAAGCTGCCGGTTGGACGTTAAGCATCCTGGCAGTCCTGCTTCTCGCGTTCTCGGTATTATCGTTCACTGTTGCGCGCAAGCTTCCTTCCCCGGACAAAGCGCCGCAGGTGGGACAAAGGGCGCCGGATTTCACCCTGCGTGATACCACGGGAGTTCCAGTTACTCTGGCTCAACTACTCTCCTCACCCATCCCGGGCTCCAACGAGAAGCCAAAAGCGGTGCTGTTGATCTTCTACCGTGGCTATTGGTGACCATTCTGCAACCTCGAGTTACGAGGTGTGGAAAAGCAATTGGGTGACTTCAAGACGGCAGGCGTAAGGCCGGTGGCGATCAGTGTGGACCAGCCGGAAATTTCTCTGGATCTCAGCAAGAAGGCTGGCTATACATTCACCCTTCTCTCGGACGCGGACGCATCCGTCACCCGCCAATATCACTTACTCCACAACGCTGGCGGCCCATCACGAAGTGACATCTCACGTCCTGCTGAGTTTCTGGTCGATCCGAACGGTGTCATTCGCTGGACGAACTTCGCGGAAGACATTCGGGTACGTGCCCGGGCGGATGAAATGCTGGCGGAAGCCAGAAAAATCAACTGAACTTTTGTCTTACTTGTTCAACGCAAGCTGGTTCAAGGCAAGCTCGATGAGCTCCGCCAGGTGCAGCGTTGCTTTGCCCGTAAATTGTTCGATTTGCTCACGACAGCTGAAACCGTCAGAGACAATCAGAGTGTCCGTTCCTGCTTTTCGCACCGCGGGTAGGAGAACGCGTTCGCCGATTTTCTGCGATAGAGCAAATTTGTCCTGCTCAAAACCAAAAGGCCCGGCCATTCCGCAACAGCCGCTGTCCGGCGATTCCAGCTCTACTCCCATTCTCTTGAGCAGCGTTTCTTCGTCGTTCATTTTCATCAATGATTTTTGATGGCAGTGGCCATGGAGCAGGACCCTGCGGTTTAATTGCGGAGGCTGCCAATCAGGCGCATGCTTTTGCAGAAATTCGCTGAGCAGAACCGTCTGTCGTTGCAGACGTTGCGCGCGCGCATCCGTGGGAAAAAGATTTCGCAGCTCGTCACGGAAGACTGAGGCACAACTGGGTTCCAGGACAATCACCGGAAGCCCGGCATCAATCGCGCTGCCAAGCGCATGCATAATGCGCTCAAGATATTCTTTGGCGCGGTCCAGCATGCCAAAGTCATAGAGCGGCCGTCCGCAACAGAGATGCTGTTGCGGAACCAGAACATCAAAGCCGGCGCGCAAGAGGACTTCTGCTGCAGCCTGTGCGGTCTGAGGATGGAAGAAGTTGTTAAATGTGTCTGCCCAGAGAACAACCTGACGCCGGCCTCCTGTCGCATCGGACGAGAGAGCCGCGTTCTCCACCGAACCTATCTCATGCTCCGTGGCCCATTGCTTAAATGTCTGATTGGCAAAGCGAGGCAGCTTACGTTCGCGCGCCAGACCCAGGCGCTCACGCATAAAACTTCCCAGCAGCGGAGCTGTGGGAGCCCAGTTTGCCAGCCAGGGAGCCAATGATCCCAGACGAGCCCACCGGTCGATCATTCCGAATGCATAAGCGCGCAGCGGACGCCGTTTGAAGGCATAGTAATGAGAAAGAAATTCCGCTTTGTAAGTGGCCAGATCAACATTGGCCGGGCATTCGGTCTTACAAGCCTTGCATGACAGGCAGAGATCAAGAGACTTCTTGACGTTTTCATCTTCCCATCCGCCATCAACCATCTCACCCTGCAGCATTTCAAATAGCATGTGCGCGCGTCCGCGCGTACTGTGCTCTTCTTCCATGGTCCCGAGATAACTTGGACACATGGTGCCGCCTTCCAGCTTGCGGCAGGCGCCTAATCCAAGACAGCGCAGTGTGGCCTTGGCCAACGAACCATCGTCATCAGGGAACTGAAAGTGGGTCGTCGGTTGCAGAGGTTTGTAATCCGCTCCAAGGCGCAGATTTTCCGTCGGCAAATAAGCATTGACCACTTTGCCCGGATTCATCTTGTTGCCCGGGTCCCAGACAGACTTGAATTCCCGGAATGCGTCCATCAGCTCCGGGCCAAACATCTTGGGCAGCAGCGCGCCGCGCGATTGTCCGTCACCGTGTTCGCCTGAGAGCGAGCCGCCATAGCTAACGACAAGATCAGCCGCGCGATGGACGAACTGAGAGTAGTTGCGGATACCGGTTTCACTTTCCAGATCAAAACTCACGCGCATGTGTACGCAGCCGTGACCAAAATGACCGTAGAATGCGCCTCGATAACCGTATTCGTCCATCAGCTTGCGGATATCGCGCAGATAAGCGCCAAGCTTTTCCGGCGCGACGGCAGCGTCATCCCAACCTTCCCACTCCGCGGGAGCTCCAGGTGCAAAGGCCGCTGCGCGCGGACCGGCTTCACGAATTTGCCAGACATGTCTCGATTCCTCCGGCGTATAGATGCGCGCACCAGGTGGCTTAGCGAGCTGGTGCATGCGAGCAACTAGCTGCTGTGCACGCTCGCGGCATGTATCTGGATCGTCAGAGCCGAATTCCACCAGCAGAAATCCGTGACCTTCGGGCAGAAGCTCCATGTGTGGCGCCTGCTTGCGGCGAAGCCCATCAATGATGCTGCCTTCAACACCTTCAAGGCCAATGGGCTTCAACTCCAGTATTTCGGGTACATGATCCGCGGCAATGAAAGCATCGTCAAAGCCGAGAGCCACCAGAGAGCGATGCGCTGGATTGTTGATCAGCTTGACCTTCGCCTCAAGAATGACAACGCATGTTCCTTCCGTTCCCACCAGGGCCCGGGCAACGTTGAAGCCGCGCTCAGGAAGAAGTTCGTCCAGGTTATACCCGGAGACGCGCCTGGGGATCAGCGGATACCCAGCGCGGATGCGCTCCACATTGCGATCGCGTATGGATTTTAGCGCCCGATATGTCTCTCCTCTGCGTCCGCCGCCACGGATGATGGATGTCAGCTCGGCTTCGCTGGTGGCGCTCACCTTCATCTGTGTGCCGTCATAAAGAAGAATGGTGAGCTCTTCCACGTTGTCCACCGTCTTGCCGCCGAGCAGGGAATGCGTACCGCAGGAATTGTTACCGATCATTCCTCCAATTGTGCAGCGGCTATGCGTGGAGGGATCTGGAGCAAACATCAGGTTGTATTGCTTGGTTTGCTTCTGGAGAGAATCGAGGACGATGCCCGGTTGTACGCGCGCAAACTTTTGTCCCGGATCAACTTCCAGTACCTGATTCATGTACTTGGTAAAGTCGAGCACCACAGCAACATTGCAGCACTGGCCCGCCAGGCTGGTGCCCGCGCCGCGCGAAAGTACCGGCGCTCCGAACGTCCGGCACACGGCGACTGCGGCGATCACATCATCGGCATCAAGAGGCACCACCAATCCGATGGGGAACTGACGGTAGTTCGACCCATCGGTGGCATAGAGAGCGCGGCTGCCGCGATCGAAGCGGACTTCGCCGCGTACTTTCTTCTTCAATTCAGCTTCGAGCGCCGCCGCTTGAGAAAACGTATCAACCGGCTTGGCGTGCGAGCTGAGCGGCAATGGCGTTTGATCAGTCAAATTCTTCAGGCGACCATCTGCTGCTGTGCCGGCGTAGGATCAGGCAACTGGTTGGATGGTTTCATCCAGAAAGCCATGACGGCCCCGAACAATAGCAGACCGATGCTGCCGACGAATGGCAATTCCCAATTGTGCGTCTTATCAACGATCATTCCGCCGATGAGAGGTGAAAGGATGGCGGCTGCGGCAGAGCCTGTGTTCATCAGGCCACTGGCGGAACCGGAAAAGCGGGGCGCAATATCCATGGGAATGGCCCACATGGGTCCGATAGTGAACTCAGCAAAGAAGAACGCTGCGCTCAGGCAGAGGGCAGCATAATTCACGTTGTGAAAAAACATGATTGGGACCATGAAGGCCAGGGAAGCAAGGAAGCCGATGACCACCAGATTGCGCCGTGCCTTGTCGGAGTCGCCGGTCTTCGCATAGATGCGGTCACTGACAATGCCGCCTAGCGTATCGCCGATCACGCCGGCAAAGAAGACTCCGGCCGAGAAGAGCGCCGATTTCTTGAGGTCGAGCTTGTAACTGTGCAGGAAGAAGGATGGGATCCATGCCAGATAAAGCCACAGCGTCCAGCCATAACAGAAATAAACCAGCGTAACGGGAAGCATGCGCTTGGTGAGCGCCATCCATGGAACGGGATCTTTGCGTCGTGCGGGGTTGTAGGCAGGCAGCTCCGCCAGTTCTTCCTGCGTGATGGATTTGTGGGATGCCGGGTTGTTACGGAAATACCATCCCCAGACAATGGCCCACACCAGGCTCACCATCCCCAGAATCCGGAAAGATCCGCGCCAGCTAGTGAGAGCAATGAGCCATGCTACCAGCGGCGGTGTAACGGCGTTACCCAACCGCGCTGCCGAATGAGTCACACCCTGAACAAAGCCGCGTCTGGAAGCCGGCGCCCAGTCTGACATGGCGCGTGTGGCGGTGGGGAAAGTTGCACCTTCACCAAACCCCAGTAAAACGCGGGCGATCACGAGGGTGGTGAGAGTTCCTGCGAATCCCGTTGCCAATGTTGCGCCCGCCCAGATGACCGCCGACACCGTCAGCGCCATGCGAGCGCCGAACTTGTCACTGACCCATCCGCCGATAATTTGAAAAATCAGGTAAGGATAAGCGAAAGCAGAGAAGACAAAGCCAACCTGAGTGTTGCTGAGGTGAAGCTCTTTTGAAAATACGCTGGCCGCGGTGCTCACGTTAACGCGGTCAATGTACGTGATGCCATACATCACGCACATCAGGAACAGCACGAACGACGTTGCCGAGAAGATACTTCTGCGCTGCATAACGCCTCCAGGATTACGTGCTTGTTGAATTGTTATTTCGCCAATACTGGTTCTGACTTTCTTGCCGCTGCTACCAGGGATTCCATGGCCGCTGTAACACCGCCGTCTTTGTGGGGAACTCCGGCCAACCGCAAGCCCATTTCCACACCGCTGAGTGTTCCCATCAGGGTAAGGTCATTGAAGTGGCCCAGATGACCGATACGAAAAACTTTCCTGGCCAGCTTGGACAATCCCGCGCCCAGAGACATATCAAAGTTCTGGAGAATTACTTCGCGCAGTTCGTCAGCGTCATGCCCTTCCGGCATAAAGATGGCAGTTAGCGAATTGGAATATTCAGCCGGTTCCTCGCATACAATCTCCAGCCCCCAGGCCTTGGCAGCAGCGCGCGTAGCCTGCCCATGACGGGCGTGGCGGGCAAAAACGTTAGTTAAGCCTTCCTCATGCAGCATGGCAATGGCTTCTTTGAGCCCATATAAAAGGTTGGTCGCCGGCGTGTAAGGAAAGAATCCGCTCTGGTTGGGCTTGAGCATTTCCATCCAGTCCCAGTAATAACGAGGCATGGAGCAGCGCTGGTTGGCCGCCACAGCTTTTTCGGAAATTGCATTGAAGCTCAATCCGGGAGGAAGCATCAATCCTTTTTGCGATCCGCCTACGGTTACGTCCACGCCCCACTCTTCATGCCGATAGTCCATAGACCCGAGCGAAGAGATGGTATCTACCATCAACAACGCTGGATGCCTGGCGCGATCCATCGCCTTGCGAATTTCCGCGATGCGACTGGTTACGCCGGTGGAAGTCTCATTATGGACAACCATCACTGCTTTAAAGCTGTGCTGCCGGTCATTCGTGAGCTGACTTTCCACGTCAGCCGCAGCCGCGCCTCTGCGCCAATTGCCGGGAACGTATTGAACATTCAGCCCATGCTTTTCCGCAACCTGTCTCCAGAGCAACGAAAAGTGCCCGGTCTCAAACATCAGCACACGATCGCCAGGATTCAAAGTGTTCACAATGGCCGCTTCCCAGGCGCCGGTCCCTGATGCCGGAAAGATAACCACGGGGCCACGTGTCTGGAAAATCGTCCTTACTCCCTCGAGCACTTCCTTACCCAGTTCGGCGAACTCGCGTCCGCGATGGTCCAGAACTGGACGATCCATCGCTCGCAGCACGCGATCCGGAACGTTGGTTGGACCAGGAATCTGAAGGAAGTGACGGCCGGTGTGCACCATGGGTTAGCTCCAATCGCATGCGCGAAGACATCATTATTTAATAGATTTTGAAAATCGGGGGAAAAGTTTCCGGGAGATTGCAAGGCTTTATAAACCAAGGCTGGTTGAAGGCGCATATGCAAACTAAGGCCCAGAACGCATAAAGGCCCAGAACGAATAAAGTTCCGGGCCTCTCGATTTCCTGCGCGTTGTTAGTTAGGCTACTTTCTCTCCCGGCTGGACTTGTCCATCACGCATATCGCGGACGTAGTCGTGGGCCTTGAGCACGCTATCTGCCTGGCGCTGGATGATAAGACGAAGATCATTCGGAAGCTGGGAGGAAAGGGCCTTCTCGTAAGACTTTTTGGCGCTGTCCTCTCCCTGTTCAACGCTGTTCAGGATCGACTGGTCGCCCAGGCCAACGGTCGCTTTTGTCTCAAACCAAACGCGATGCAGGACCGCTGGTACGCTGCTGGAAACCTCAGGTTTGTCGCCCAGCCGTTCTGCTTCCAGCCGGAGCTCCTGACCTAAACGAGCTCGTTCCAGACTTTGTTCGCTGAAATATGCCTTCAATTGCGGGTCACTCGCCACACCTGCGGCATGGGCGTAGCCGGTTTCTCCATCCTTGCAGGTCTGAATCAGATCTTTCACCAGATCGAGAGTGTCGTCTGCCATTTGAATCCTCCTTTACGTGTCTGCGAAGTGAGAAAGATTTTTAAGACGATAAGATGCCCACCAGGCGACGAAAACGAGAGCTGAAGACCGCGAGTTGAAGACTGCGAGATGAGGACGCGAGCTGATCGAAGCCTATGCTGGCCGAGCCGGAAGAGTTCTGATGCGAGCAGAGCACGCTTAATTGAAACGCTGCGGAGATGGTTGCTGATGGCCAATTACTCCGCTACCTTCAGCACCAGCTTGCCAAAGTTTTCTCCGCTGAAGAGCTTGCATAATGTTTCCGGAAAAGTTTCCAGGCCATCCACAACGTCTTCCTTTGACTTCAGTTTGCCCTGCGCCATCCACGTGGCCATGTCGCGGATACCTTCTCCGTAACGCGCAGCGTAATGAAACACCACAAAGCCTTCCATGCGCGCACCATTCACCAGGAGCGAAAGGTAGTTCGACGGACCTTTTACACCTGTCGTGCTGCAGTATTGTGAAATCGCGCCACAGATGACCACGCGCGCGCCGCGAGCCAGAAAGAGCAGCGCGGCATCAAGAATCTCGCCGCCAACATTGTCAAAGTAAACATTCACTCCCTGGGGGCAATGTTGATGCAACGCCTTCTTCACGTCCTCGGCTTTGTAATCAATGCAGGCATCAAAGCCCAGCTCTTTTACCACGTACGCGCATTTTTCCGGACCACCGGCAATGCCCACCGCGCGGCATCCTTTGATCTTCGCAATCTGTCCCACCACCATGCCCACGGCGCCGCCCGCGCCGGAAACAACCACCGTGTCGCCGGCCTTTGCCTGGCCTACATCGAGCAGGCCGAAATAAGCCGTCAGCCCAGGCATTCCCAGGGCACTGATAAACACCGGCAGAGGCACCGGTTTCCCGCCGATTTCCGGGTTGACCTTGCTGAGTCCTTTACCGTCAGACGTTACATACTCCTGCACGCCCAGAATGCCGGTTACATGGTCGCCCACGGCGAACCCGGGATTGGCCGAAGCAATCACCCGGCCGATGCCGCCGGCACGCATCACGTCACCAATCTTTACCGGTTCAATGTAGGAGCGAGCGTCATTCATCCAGCCGCGCATCGCGGGATCCAGAGATAGATAAAGTACCTTGATCACCAGCTGGCCCGGGCCAGGATCAGCCACCGGCTCTTCTGTGTATTTCCAATCGGTACGTTTTGGCAGACCCACCGGCCGTGCAGCCAGCCGAAATTGATGATTGATGAGGTTCATTTGCGCTCCGCGGTTTTGATCAAAGTTGACGGTCTCAAGTATATGCGACCCGTGCGGCTGTTCAGATTCCTCAGTGTTCCTAGTGGCCTCTGTGGCTACGCTCTTGCACTTCCGATCGGCGTTTATCTGCGTTAATCAGCGGTAAGGGTTTGATCTTCCGATCTCGGCGATGTCGCGCGATGACGTCGATCTCGGCGATCCCATCTGTCCTGACCACTGGCAATAATGACAGTGCGCGCCCACTCATGCCCTCGCAAAGGTGCATGTCCATTGGACAGAACGCGATTGTTAATAAATTGTGTTCCCCGGGCCTTGCGCAAGTCGGCGTCGCTTGGTATAACAAATAACGACGTAAGAGATAAGTGGCGTTAAGGGGTTTGGCGGCAGCAGAGCCGAACCGGGGTCGCAACCAGCCGAAGCGGCCAGAAGTCAGAGAAGAAGTTTCGGAATCGAAACAACATCCCTCGACATCTAATTGGAAAGCCACCTAATTTGCCCCAAGGCAGGTCCTGCGGGCATCATTCGGGAACCCGGATTCGGGTACCGAAGCATCAGGAACAAAGCTTCCTGAAGGCCTTTAAAAAGCCTCCATTGATCTTTAACCAAACTGAATAGCGCCTCCCGTTTTGCTGCGCGTAATTTTTTGAAGCAGTTAACAAGCGGAGAAGGCGTAACGATGCAGCGCGCCAACATCTCTCAACAGAGAGATGTTCGTAAAAAGCTGCTCTTAATCGGGTGCAATTAAGTCGCCCAGGGATTCAACTCCCCCAGACATACGAGGCTAATGGCCAAGTAGCCAGCAGCTAAGATGCTAAATTAAGAGCAATTATCGGTTGACAGGCAGCAGCTTCTCGGAGTAAGTTTGAAAGGTTCGTCTCTAGTGTCCTACGGACACAGGGAGACAACAAGTTTCGAGGACAACGGAGCATTTGCTCCGGAGTTCAAAATCGAAAACCGTGCCACTCAGGTGGAGAGCGGATCGATCTTTGACAACTAGGTTGAACGTGCCAGTCGTGAGATTGAACGAGGATTTAAGTCCGAGTGATCTCACAAAATAGGTAAGTGCCATCCAGTGAATTCCGGACGTCGAGAGACGTCTTATTAGCTGGATTGGCGACCTCCCCGACTACCCGTGGGGAGGTGAAGTTCTGATCTTCGGATCAGAACTGTTTCAGGTTTCAAACGAGAGTTTGATCCTGGCTCAGAATCAACGCTGGCGGCGTGCCTAACACATGCAAGTCGAACGAGAAAGTGGAGCAATCCATGAGTAAAGTGGCGACCGGGTGAGTAACACGTGACTAACCTACCCTACAGTGGGGGATAACTCCGGGAAACCGGGGCTAATACCGCATAACATCGTAAGATCAAAGGAGCAATTCGCTGAAGGAGGGGGTCGCGGCTGATTAGTTAGTTGGTGAGGTAACGGCTCACCAAGACGAAGATCAGTAGCCGGCCTGAGAGGGCGCACGGCCACACTGGAACTGAAACACGGTCCAGACTCCTACGGGAGGCAGCAGTGGGGAATTTTGCGCAATGGGGGAAACCCTGACGCAGCAACGCCGCGTGGAGGATGAAGTCCCTTGGGATGTAAACTCCTTTCGATCGGGACGATTATGACGGTACCGGAAGAAGAAGCACCGGCTAACTCTGTGCCAGCAGCCGCGGTAATACAGAGGGTGCAAGCGTTGTTCGGAATTATTGGGCGTAAAGGGTGCGTAGGCGGTGCGGTAAGTCTGTAGTGAAATCTCTGGGCTCAACTCAGAGTCTGCTATAGAAACTGCCGTGCTTGAGTGTGGGAGAGGTGAGTGGAATTCCCGGTGTAGCGGTGAAATGCGTAGATATCGGGAGGAACACCTGTGGCGAAAGCGGCTCACTGGACCACAACTGACGCTGATGCACGAAAGCTAGGGGAGCAAACAGGATTAGATACCCTGGTAGTCCTAGCCCTAAACGATGATTGCTTGGTGTGTTGGGTACCCAATCCCAACGTGCCGAAGCTAACGCGATAAGCAATCCGCCTGGGGAGTACGGTCGCAAGACTGAAACTCAAAGGAATTGACGGGGGCCCGCACAAGCGGTGGAGCATGTGGTTCAATTCGACGCAACGCGAAGAACCTTACCTGGGCTCGAAATGTAGTGGACCGGGGTGGAAACATCCCTTTTCGCAAGAACTGCTATATAGGTGCTGCATGGCTGTCGTCAGCTCGTGTCGTGAGATGTTGGGTTAAGTCCCGCAACGAGCGCAACCCTTATTGCCAGTTGCCATCATTCAGTTGGGCACTCTGGCGAAACCGCCCCGGATAACGGGGAGGAAGGTGGGGATGACGTCAAGTCCTCATGGCCTTTATGTCCAGGGCTACACACGTGCTACAATGGTCGGTACAAACCGTCGCAAACCTGCGAAGGGGAGCTAATCGGAAAAAGCCGACCTCAGTTCGGATTGGAGTCTGCAACTCGACTCCATGAAGCTGGAATCGCTAGTAATCGCGGATCAGAACGCCGCGGTGAATACGTTCCCGGGCCTTGTACACACCGCCCGTCACATCACGAAAGTGGGCTGTACTAGAAGCAGGTGGGCCAACCGCAAGGAGGCAGCCTTCCAAGGTATAACTCATGATTGGGGTGAAGTCGTAACAAGGTAGCCGTAGGAGAACCTGCGGCTGGATCACCTCCTTTCTAAGAGAGAACGTCATGGCACTCACGCTTAGGTTCTAGTGGAACCGGATTTTCAGCAATGAAGATCTCAAGCGTGGGATGTTGCCATGTACCTTTCAATCGTCTTCCCTAAACCAGAAGATGTGCGAAAAATCTCATTCGGTCATCTCTTTTCCTCGCAAATCTGCGATGGTCAGCATCGGCTTAGCCGGTGCGCACGTTCAACCCGTCCTCGAAAATAATTTACAGCTACTAGCTGCTAGCTCCTGGCTTCTAGGGCTCAGAAGTATCAGCCAAGCGCAGAAATGCTAATGGCTGGTTCGGGTGAGCCGCTTTGCTGCGGAGCCCTCCGAACAATGAATGGGCCTGTAGCTCAGTTGGCTAGAGCGCACCCCTGATAAGGGTGAGGTCGTTAGTTCGATTCTAACCAGGCCCACCAATCAAAGGCGGTATTTGGCTCTTGATATTTGGCTTAACGCCGCAAGGTTTGAGCTGATTACCAATTACTAAATACCAATTACTGATCTTTCAGGGGGCTGTAGCTCAATTGGGAGAGCGCCTGCTTTGCAAGCAGGAGGTCACCGGTTCGATCCCGGTCAGCTCCACCATCCCAGGCAATAAGGACGGAGCTGGAAAACAAAACAAGTCTGTTTAATGTTGGGCGCCAATGAGACGCCGCGAATCTTCGCGGTCACAATGAAAAGTCTCACGGGTGCCGAACATTGAGCAGACACGGCGCGCAACCGACGTGATGTCGCAAGCGCGAGGTAAGTCAGCTTAAAGCCGCTAAGGCGGCCAGCTTCTTAAGTGAAGCCCAGGACGATCTTTGACAACTGAATAGATTGATAACTACAAAGGCGAGTATAAGAGTAAATCTTTATGAGTACCTTAATAACTCTGCTGGTGTGACTACCTGGAATGCAACCGGGTATTGCGAAATACGAACACCGTCTGGCGTGAGTATTCGCAAAACAAAACAGCTTCGGCTGTGTTGTTCTGGAGCGAAACGGCTTTGCCGTGGAGCTCTGAGTAAATGTCGCGATGAGCAGAACATTAGGTCATGAAATTTCTCAGCATTTGATAATCAATAAACGATCTCAAGACGTGAGTCATGGGTCGTGCGCTGATTGTCCCTCCGCTTGCCGCGGAGGTGCTTTGGGTAAATTTTATGGTCAAGTTACTAAGGGCGCATGGTGGATGCCTTGGCAGAAGATGGCGATGAAGGACGTGGCAAGCTGCGATAAGCCTCGGTGAGGTGCAAGCAACCTTTGAACCGGGGATGTCCGAATGGGGAAACCCACGCTGGTAAAACCAGCGTACGGCCCGATGAATACATAGTCGGGTACGAGCGAACTCAGGGAAGTGAACCATCTCAGTACCTGAAGGAAAAGAAAGAAACCTCGATTGCGAAAGTAGTGGCGAGCGAAATCGCAACAGCCCAAACCCAATGGATTTCGGTCCAGTGGGGGTTGTAGGGCCGGCAACAGTAGAGTTACCAATCCAGTCATTAGTTGAAGCCCTCTGGGAAGGGGCGCCATAGAGCGTGATAGCCGCGTAAGCGAAAATGATCTGGACTCGAAGCCGGTACCTGAGTAAGGCGGAGCACGTGAAACTCTGTCTGAATCTACGGGGACCATCCCGTAAGGCTAAACACAAGCTTCTGACCGATAGTGAACCAGTACCGTGAGGGAAAGGTGAAAAGAACCCCGGCAAGGGGAGTGAAATAGTACCTGAAACCGTGTGCCTACAAGCAGTGGGAGGACTATGCCAGCAATGGAATGTCTGACCGCGTGCCTATTGCATAATGAGCCGGCTAGTTATTCTTGTCAGCAAGGTTAAGCGTAAGCGAGCCGTAGCGAAAGCGAGTCTTAATAGGGCGATTCAGTTGGCAGGAATAGACGCGAAGCGGGATGATCTACCCTTGGCCAGGTTGAAAGTGGGGTAACACCCACTGGAGGACCGAACCGGTGTTTGTTGAAAAAAGCTCGGATGAGCTGAGGGTAGGGGTGAAAGGCTAATCAAATTCCGTGATAGCTCGTTCTCTCCGAAATAGCTTTAGGGCTAGCCTCGGGTGATTTGCAGTGGTGGTAGAGATCTGATTGGACTAGGGGGCTTTCCAGCTTACTGAATCCAACCAAACTTCGAATGCCATGGACAACCAGCCCGGGAGTCAGACAGTGGGGGCTAAGCTTCATTGTCGAGAGGAAAACAGTCCAGACCGCCTGCTAAGGTCCCAAAATTTCAGCTAAGTGGGAAAGGAAGTCGGAACGCCCAGACAGCCAGGAGGTTGGCTTAGAAGCAGCCATCCTTTAAAGAAAGCGTAATAGCTCACTGGTCAAGCGGTCCGGTGCCGACAATTCAACGGGGCTAAAGCTGAGTACCGAAGCAGCGGATGCATGTCTTTGAGACGTGCGTGGTAGGAGAGCATTCTCAACACAGTAGTGAGATCGAAAGAACTCATCGTAGGTTGAGAAGAGACCCTGCCGGCATAAGTAGCGATAACGGAGGTGAGAACCCTCCGCACCGAAAGTCTAAGGTTTCCTGAGGAAGGTTAATCCGCTCAGGGTTAGTCGGTCCCTAAGGCGAGGCCGAGAGGCGTAGCCGATGGACATCCGGTTAATATTCCGGAACTCCCAGACATTCGTTATCACGATGGGGTGACGCAGAAGGATACACAGGCCATTCTATGACTATGGTGGTCAATGCGTGTAAGGCGGTTTTCCTAGGTAAATCCGGGAAGACATTAACGTTGAGACGCAAAGCAGTAAGCCGTATGGCTGAAAGCTGTCGATTCCACGCTGCCAAGAAAAACCTCTAAGGAGAATGTAAGGGAACCGTACCCCAAACCGACACAGGTAGACGAGGGCATAATGCCCAAAGGTGCTCGAGAGAACACTCGTTCAGGAACTCGGCAAATTAGACCCGTAACTTCGGGAGAAGGGTCGCCACAATAGAGTTTAGAGCTCGAAGTGGCCGCAGTGAAACGCGTACGGCGACTGTTTAACAAAAACACAGGTCTCTGCAAAGTCTAAAACGACGTATAGGGGCTGACGCCTGCCCGGTGCTGGAAGGTTAAAGGGAGAGGTTAGCCGCAAGGCGAAGCTTTGAACTGAAGCCCCAGTGAACGGCGGCCGTAACTATAACGGTCCTAAGGTAGCGAAATTCCTTGTCGGGTAAGTTCCGACCTGCACGAATGGCGTAACGATCGTACGACTGTCTTAACGAGTGGCTCGGCGAATTTGTAGTACCGGTGAAGATGCCGGTTTCCCGCATCTAGACGGAAAGACCCCGTGCACCTTTACTATACCTTTACTATGAACTATGGCACTTGCTGCGCAGGATAGGTGGGAGGCTTTGATTCCAGGTTCTCGGACTTGGAGGAGCCAACGGTGAGATACCACCCTGCGAGTTCTGTGGTTCTAACCTATCCCCGTAATCCGGGGAAGGGACATAGTAAGGCGGGTAGTTTGACTGGGGCGGTCGCCTCCTAAATTGTAACGGAGGCGTGCGAAGCTACGCTCAGGCTGTTTGGAAATCAGCCGTCGAATGCAAAAGTATAAGCGTGGTTGACTGTGAGTCCTACAAGACGAGCAGGTACGAAAGTAGGCTTTAGTGATCCGGTGGTTCTGCATGGAAGGGCCATCGCTCAACGGATAAAAGGTACGCCGGGGATAACAGGCTGATCGGAGCCAAGAGTTCATATCGACGCTCCGGTTTGGCACCTCGATGTCGGTTCATCGCATCCTGGAGCTGTAGAAGGTTCCAAGGGTTAGGCTGTTCGCCTATTAAAGCGGTACGTGAACTGGGTTCAGAACGTCGCGAGACAGTTCGGTCCCTATCTGGTGTGGGCGTAGGAGATTTGAGAGGGCTTGTCCTTAGTACGAGAGGACCGGGATGAACGAACCTCTTGTGTTCCAGCTGTCGTGTCAACGGCACGGCTGGGTAGCGAAGTTCGGTTGTGATAAACGCTGAATGCATATAAGCGTGAAACACTCCTCAAGATTAGATCTCCCAACCCGTAAGGGAAATGAAGGGCACAGGAAGACCACCTGTTTGATAGGCTCGGAATGTAAGGTCAGTAATGACTTCAGTTTACGAGTACTAATCGCCCGTTCGGCTTGACCATAAAATTTACTCAGGGCAAGCAAGCGCTTCGGCGCAAGTGCTTTGATCGGTCGGCTCTGAATACACTGCTTCGGCAGGGCGTTCAAAGCCATTGGTCATGCGCCTTAAACGCGAAAAGCGCACCTCGGTGCGCCAACGCAGTGGAAACTCAATCTATTCAGTTGTGAGAGATCTTCTCTCTTTGAGGCACTTGTCCTCTTGATCTTTCAAAATCTTTGATTCTTCCAGATGTGAAGAATCCTTTGCGCGGAGAAACACGGTAGAACCTGACTGATGCCCGCGCATCGATAAAATCAGCAATTGAATTAGCCATCGGTAGTTGGTTCAGTCTCAAGGGTCGAAGATACTTCCCCTGGAACCACTGAGCCAGAAACCAGATACCAACAGCTAGTTGCCCGCGCGAAGGCGGTTAAGTTTGCGGTGATCTTACCGCGGGGGTTCCACCCGTTCCCATCCCGAACACGGAAGTTAAGCCCCGCTGGGCCGATTGTACTGTACGCGAAAGTGTGTGGGAGAGTAGGTCGTCGCCGCATTAAATAAAGGCTTCAATCAGAAATGATTGGAGCCTTTTCCTTTTTCCACCCAAATTCCAAAACCTTACCGCTGATGAACGCGGATTTCACGGATTTCCAGTGATCTAGACAATCGATTCGTGGACCCAGCCGCCCTCAGTTGCCTCGCTATGATTCAACCTTCCTACGCGGTCCTAATGCTCGATCAACGGTATGCCCTGGCCGCAACGTTCCTGGTTCTTGATAAATTGAGCTGAATTGCACACTAATTCTCCCCCCTCGGTCTAAACGATTGCTTAAATAAGCAGCGCCTCATTCACGTCCCCAACTTTCTTCTCGTTTCCAAACAGGCATTCTGAAACAAACGCCGTTCCTGTTGATGACTCTACAAGGAGAAGATCATGAGATTGCAGTCTTCAATGGGAGGACGGCTTTTTGCTGCATTAGCCTGTCTCGCCTTAACCGCCTGCCTTTCTTCCACTAGTTTCGCCGCCAACATTACGGTTGATTGCAGCGGAGCCACTCCGGGAGCATTCATCAGTCTTCAAGCAGCTATCAACTCGCTCGACGTGACCGGCCCGCATACCATTACCGTCATTCCAGGCGCGTGCACAGAAAATGTTCGCGTCATTGACCATCAGAGAATCACTATCGCTTCGTCAGGAGCAGGCGCAACGTTCAACGGCAGCGGTCGCGATGTATTTACAGTTGCCGGCTCAACGGCAATCAACTTCACACAGATCAGCGCCGTCAATGGCAATCGCGGTTTCGTCATCACGCGCGCGTCAGAAGTCACAATCCGCGGGGCCTCGAGTTCGGGTAACGGCAATGCCGGTCTCCGTATCGACACCAACTCCACAGTCTTCTTCCAGGGGGCTTCCACCAATAATGGCGGACTCGGCATCAACATGCTCGACAGCAATCTCACCATGCAAAACAGCCAGATCAACAGCAACGGATCTTTTGGAATCCAGGTGGCAAGATCGAGGGCTTCATTCGATGGATCCCAGGGAGCGAATACCTTCAATGGAAATAACGGTATTGGAATCTTTGGCGCGAACGGAGCCTGGATCTCAATGACCGCACCGGGTTTTGTCCAGAACAACGCGGCTGAAGGCCTGAATATTGAAGACGGAGCTTCTGTCCGCCTGGTCGGCGGAACGCCACCCAGCACGGCTGCAATTGTGATTGACAGCAACGCCAGCTCTGGAATCTTCGTCGATGGCGGCCAGGTCATTGTGTTTTTCAATGCACAAATCACCAACAATGGCGGAGGTGTCCCAAATTCCGCCGGTGTCGGCGTATTCGATAACGGCTTCTTCGCAACTGGCGGTCCGGGCGTTGATATCAGCGCCAATCACGGACCTGGAATCGATGCTCTCAATGGTGGCAGCCTCGACCTGACTGCAACATCCATTGCAGGCAACGCTGGAGACGGCATTCGGCTCACTGGTCTTTCCAGTTCGCTATTCTTTCCACCGAATACCAACACAATCTCAGGCAATACTGGCCGAGCAATTCGGTGTGACGAAACCTCCGTCATTACCGGTGATCGGACAGGCTTGCCCGACTTTGACTGCCGCTTCTCGCCGTTCCCGCCAAATGGACAACAGGCACGACATAAGGGAATGCGCTCCTCTCAGCATGACAATGACTGACGACTAACAACATCTGGGCGCGAACGCTGCTGTTCGCGCCCTACAGGTAAATGAGTCAGAACACAACAAGAAGGCGCACCCGGTTTCGAGTGCGCCCTTCGTAACCTGCAAGCGTAACCTAGCTCTTCGAAAACTTCTGCGGAAACTGCTTTTCAATACCGCTGCTCAGCAAATCCGCCAGCCTGAACCATAGAGCGTCGCCACGCAAAGAGGTTACAAAATTAGAAATCAGAAAGAAGCTATTCTTTCTTCTTGGTTGCTGTTGCCGCTGCTGCTGCCCCTTTCGTCCCTGTGCCATCCATCACTGGCGACCAGTTATTCCCGTCCTCTGACATCTCGAATTTGAACGCATACGAAGTCGGCGACGTCTGGGTGACAATGAAGTGGCCCTTCATCGGCTTTCCGCCCATGGGCGATTCGCTGGTCCAGGTCCACACTTTTCCATCGAAAGTGCCGGTAGCATGCACATTTTCGCCTACGCTGTTGAACTCGTCGTAGGTATAGACTTTCTTGTCCGTGTCATAGCCGTAAACGGCAAGACCGGTTTCCTTGCCCATGGGACTGGATCCCTGGCTGTGCGAAACCAGGAAGAAGCCGCCGGGCATCCATTCGATGCGTTCGGTTCCGGTGAACTTTCCGCCCGGACCCATAGGTCCAGGTTTAATATCGCCTGTCAACTTCCAGCTGCCGGCAAAATAGGCAAGGTTTTTTTGTTCCGCGCCGGGCTTCGGCATTTGCGGCGGAGTCTGTGCAATTGCGAGTAAAGTCGAAAATAACAAAACAGCCAACGCAACTCTGGGCGCCCATTTCATAACGTCTCTCCTTCTTTGCAATCTCACTTCTTTGACGAAGTTAAAAGACTGGCACGGGCTGATGCTACTCTCGGATTGCTCAGGCAGTCAAACAGCCGTGGATCGCACCTTTTCTCGCGCCCTGCGTTCCGTTATCATCGTTCGCGAATCATCAGACGCTCTTATGCGCAAACTCATCGTCTTTAACAACATCACTCTCGACGGCTACTTCACTGATCGCAACGGCGACATGAGCTGGGCGCACCAGCACGATCCTGAGTGGATTGAATTTGTGCAGAGCAATGCCAGCGGCGGCGGAGAACTTCTCTTCGGGCGCAAGACCTACGACCTGATGGCCAGCTATTGGCCTACACCCGATGGCCAGCAAGAATGATCCAGTGGTTGCCGAGCAGATGAACAAGCTTCCGAAAGTTGTCTTCTCGCGGACCATGGACAAAGCGCAATGGCAGAACACGCGGGTCGTAAAAGGTGACATCGTGGCAGAAATGCGCAAAATGAAATCCGCCGAAGGTCCGGGCATGGCGATCTTTGGCAGCGGAGAGATCGTCGCACAATTCGCGCAGGAAAATCTGATTGATGAATACCAGATCGCCATTCACCCGATCATTCTCGGTGCAGGCCGGACCATGTTTGAAGGATTAATGTTTGAAGGTCTTAAAGATAAGCTGGCGCTCAAGCTGACTAAATCGCGCACGTTCGGCAACGGCATTGTCTTCTCTTGCTATGAACCTGCTGACTGAGACGCGCTACTTCCACTCACCCTGTATCTGGAAAGCGGCCCAATAGTAAGGTGACGACCAGCGTTTCTGTTTCCACATATGAATCTGTGCTGCGCGGAGAGCGGCCGCCGGAGTCAGGTGGTCTTTTTCCATGGATCGGTAAAACTCAGCCATAAGCATAGACGTTCCCACGTCAGACACGTTCCACAAACTGGCAACAACGCGGGTAGCGCCGGCATACATGAATCCGCGTGTGAGCCCGATGAGGCCCTCGCCATTGATCTCCTTACCCAGTCCGGTTTCGCAGGCGCTCAGTACAACGAGGTCAGCGGGAAGATCGAGGTTGTAGATGTCCTGAAGCTGGAGGAAGCCGTCCTGCGGCTGACCTTTTTCGTTGACCAGAGAGAAGACAAGGCCGGAAAGTTCAGGATGCTCACTGTTAAGAAGTCCGTGAGTGGCAAAGTGGATGATGCGGTAGTTGCGCAACTCGGGCCTCAGAGCGGCGGCGCGAGTAGCCTGGAAATCCAGGGCCTCGTTGATTTCGCCGGCGGGCGTGATGGCCCTGATCGCTTCAGCTTCCTGGCGCGAATACAAAAGGCGAGGCAAATTGAGTTGGCCACCACGGCTCAGACCGAGATCACCGGCGGAACGAGTGAGGAGATCAGCCTGGAGATCATCAGCGGCCACCGGGGTCACTGCCGGCAAGAGTCGAACACCATCGAATGCCTGACCAGATGGTTGATCCGGAGCGCGAGGAACAGCATGCACTCGCGGATCATCCTTTTGAAAGACAGGGTCGGCAAGAACAGCTGCCAATCGCGGCGCGGGCTTGCGCCCAGCGTGTTGCTGCCGCAGCAAAGCCAGGACTGATGCCGAAGGTAGATTCACCACCTCATGGTTTACGATCAACGGCACAGGCGCGCCGGCATTCCTGTTTGGCGCCGGTTCGGGCAACATCGAAAACGGAATATATTGCAGCGCTCCGTCCGCAACAATGACCAGTCGTTTGCCAGGAAGCAGGGCAGACACCGGTCCCAATACCATCTGGCTGAGTCGCGCCGCTGCTAAGGGGTATGCTGCTTCCGCCTTTTTCAGCTCAGCGATACGCTCTTGACTGGTGGTTCCGGACAGGTGGCGAGCCAGCGTTTCATACAAGGGCCGGGCCGCGTCTTCAATTTCAGATTTCTTTGGCAGAAGAAATGCCTGCAGCGAGTTTGCGGATACCGCCAGCAGGTAGCTGCCGTCTTCACCCAGTGAGTACTCCAAAAGCAACGTGTCGGCATCGAGCAGTTTCTGCTGAACATCCGTAGTGTGCAAAGTCTTCGGCAGGGCCAGCGCAACATACTCCGGGCTGGACGCAAGAATCTGATTTTCTACGTCTCTTTGTTGATCGAGCAGGGTGCTAATTTCACTTTCCAGTGCCTTGACCCGTTCTTCCGAGTGTTGCTTCTCGCTTAGCAGTCGAATTCTGATATCAGACTTTGCAGTGATGTCCGCGCGCAAAGAGCGTGCCTTGTCCAGGAGCGCGGGTGATACGCCTCTGCGGATATTAACTTGACCGGATGCCAGGGTTTCCAGGAGGGTCCTGGCGCGTGATCGTTCCAGCACCTCAAAGGCGAGTTCGGGTTTGTTCTGGCTGATAAGGAGTCCAGCATATGAGTTGTAGTAGCTTGCATGGCGGGCGCGAAAATCAGACCGGACATCACTACCGCCTCCCAGGCGGAACACCTGACCTTCCAGCGCAGTGAGAGCCTGGGCGTAAAGTGAAAGGGCGATCTCTGGCTGTTTCTTGCGCACCGCTATTTTCGCCAGTTCGCCCAGAGTTTCCGCCTGGTACATGGAGCCGGGGGCCAATTTGTCCCATATCGCCAGCGCCATGCGATATTTTTCTTCGGCGGCGGGGAAATCACCGCGATCACGCAGAATGTCTCCCCAGCCAGAATATGTTTCGGCAAGAAGGGGACTACCGGTGGCCACCTTTTGTTCCATCTCCACGGCCCTGGCTTGCAACAAGTCAGCTGCGTCCAGGTCTCCCTTGGCCGCCATCAGGGCTGCCAGGGAAGCAGTTGCTTCGCCATGAAACTTGCTTCCCGGGGCGGTCTTCTCGCGTATGGCCAAAGCGCGACGAAGGTAATCTTCAGCCTTCTTCAAATCCCCAGCCGCCTCGACCACACTCCCCAGAGATGTGAGCGCACCTGCGGTATCTGCGCTTTCTCCGGATATTTCCTCATCAAGCTTGAGCGCGCGCAGATCGTATTCTTCAGCCTTTACCAGGTCATGGCGAAACATTGCGACATTGCCAAGGCCATGCAAGCTGGACGCAATCACTCGCTTGGCGACACCGTCATTTTGAACCGAGTCGATTGCTTCACGATAGTATGCCTCTGCCTGGGCCAGATCACCACGTTGCCTGGCGATGCTGCCAAGATTCACCAGCGTGCTGGCTGCCGTGGTACCGGAAGGTCCCAGCGAGCGCGAGATTTCAAGCGCATTCTTCCAGTAACCTTCAGCTTTTGAAAGATCGCCATGTTCGTTGGCTACAGTTCCCAGGCCGATAAAACTGCTGGAGAGATCCATGCTGGCAGGCGCCAATTTCTGCTGCAAAGCCAGGGCCTTTTGCCAATAGGCTTCGGATTCGTCGAGATGGCTCTGGTACCGGGCCGACGCCCCAAGGCTTTCAAAGATAATCGCCCGAAAGAGACCATGCGAATCAGAATCGCCAAGAGCGGCTAATGCGTCTTTATATTTCTTCTCCGCGTTGGGCCAGTCGCTGCGGGAAAAGTAGCACCCTGCCCATGAGCGATTCAGTTGGGCCAACGCAAGGGGGCCGGCTTCGTGTGCGGCATTCAACGCATCCAGTGAGTTTTCATCGCATTCCTTCCACAGGTGTTTGTCGCTGGCGGCCAGGGCAGCGTGTGAGTAAAACCATGAACGAAGCCACCTTGGTTCAGAAGGGCTGCTGTCTGCCAGGGACCGCCATGTGCTCAGCGCATCGGCCATTTTTCCGGCTTTGGCAAGGTCATCAGCGCGCTGATAACTGGCAAGCATTTCACCGCTGAAATTCGGACGCACCCTCAGCCCCCATATTTCCGCGCCAAGGATCCACTGGTGAGCCTCTGCTCCACGTAAACCTGTTACGGCTACTTTTCCCAGGGGCCTCTGTTCGATTTCAACATTGGAGAGCTCGACAGGAGCATCGAAAGCCCCGCTGGAATCGCCGTGGTTCCAGCCAAGCAGCAGATCGCCTTCCCGTAGTTCTGCCTTGTCACCACTTAAACCCTTGCTCACCCGCTCCACTACAAGACCTGGCTGTACCTGCCCAGGAGTACGACCGGTAGAAGGCTGGGTTAAGCTTTGAACGTTACGCGCAAAACTCGTCGAGGCCAGGGCGATGACAAGAGTCAGGCATAGATTCCTCATGTTGGGGATTGTTCCTTGTGTGAGTTGTCGCGCATATCTTATACGTAAGTCTCGTCCGCTTTCTCGCAAAATTGAAAGCGCAGCCAAAGGCGGCTGCGCTTTCACAAGATACATGTTTTTGTGCAATCTATTCTTGCGGGATATGCTCTTCGTCTTTCTTCTCGCAAGAGTTCTTACTCATCCCTTAGCGTATTGATCGGATCAACGCGCGTTGCCCGGTAAGCCGGCACCACGGTAGCCAGCAGCGCCACGCCTGTCAGCAACAGTGAAACCGTCAAAAACGTGACTGGGTCTCGCGTCGACACGCCAAAGACAAGGCTGGCCAGCACGCGTCCCATTAGCAGGCGCGCCGATGATCCCAACTCCCAATCCGATCAGCGCCGGCTTCATTCCATCGGCTACGATCAACCGCAGCACATCCGTTATCTGTGCACCCAGTGCCATGCGAATGCCGATCTCGCGTACGCGCCGGCGAACGGTATACGCCAGCACGGAGTAGATTCCAAGCGTCGCTAATATCAGCGCAATCACCGCGAATGTCTGCAGCATGAGCATGTTGAAGCGTTGCGGTGCCAGTGAATTGGTCATGAACTGCTCCAGCGTCATCATGTGCATGATCGGCTGGCTGGAATCGCTCTCATGCACTACCTTGCTTACGGCAGCAGCCAGGTCGCCGGGCCGCGAAGTGGTGCGCACCACAACGTCAAGTCCGAAAGAACGTCCAATCCCGTCCCAGGCCGGCGGACACTTGCGTGAGCGGCATATAAATAATGGAGTTCGCGTCAGTCTGGGTCAGGCCATCCAGCTTCACGTCAGCAATCACTCCCACCACCTCGCGCAGCTGTCCCGACGAAAAAGTCAATGCCAGCCGCTTGCCCAGCGGGTTTTCGCCCGGCCAGAACCGCTTCGCCATGGCCTCGCTCACAATAATCACTCCCGGATGCTCAGCCGTATCGTTTTCATTGAAGTCGCGTCCGCGCGTGATGGGAATCTGCATCGCAGGCAAGTAACCTGTGCTGGCGATCCGGACATCCACTTCCGGTTGCTCGGACATGGGCACGGCCGGCCGGCCTTCAATGGCGATCGGCTGATGTGAGCCACCGTCGAAGGGTAGATCGTCTGTGACGCCGGCGTGTTCAACGCCCGGCAGCGCCTCTATCCTGGTCAGCAATTGTTTCCAGAAACTGAACTCTTCTTCCGCAGTCTTGTACCGGGTTGGAGGAATAGGCAGTGAAAAAGTAAGAACATTGTGGGCTACAAATCCGGGATTCAAGCTGCGCAAGTGCGCCAGGCTTCGCATCATCAGGCCGGCGCCGGTCAGCAGTATGAGTGACAAGGCAACTTCGGCTACCACCAGCATGGATCGTGTACGGCTTCCGCCTGAATCCGCCACGCGTCCAGCACTCTGCTTCAAGGTCTCATTCACGTTGGCTTTGCTGAGCCGCCATGCCGGCACAATACCAGCGATCAACCCGGTCACCACGGAAAGACCCACGGTAAACAGAAGGACCTGCGCGTCCAGTGAAACATCAATGCCTTTGGGTAACTGGTCGCCCAGGACTTTCAAGATAAATTGAACACCAGAGCGCGCCACCAGAAGGCCGGCAACTCCGCCGGCCAGCGCCAGGATGACGGTCTCGCACATGAGCTGCTGAATCAGACGCAGCCGGCTGGCTCCCAGGGCCGTTCGGATGGCTACTTCTTTTCCGCGGGCCAGCGCGCGGGCCAGCAACAGGTTGGCGACATTCGCGCAGGCAATCAACAACACAAATCCCACAGCACCCAGCAAGACCAGCAATGACGGCCTTACGTCGCTAACCCTATCCTCGTGCAGAGGAACCACGACCGCTCCCCAGTCTTTATCATCTTCCGGATATTGGCGCGCCAGCCGGTCAGAAATTGTGGTCATTTCCGCCTGAGCTTGCTTCAGCTCCACACCAGGTTTCAACCGCGCTACCACGATTGAATGATGTTCTCCGCGCACGGCCGCCTCTTTCGGCGTCCATGCCAGCGGAGTCCACAGCTGCCCGTAATCAGGGTAATCAATCCTCGGCCCCATTATGCCGACCACTGTATACGGCTCATTGTTTAACGTGATCGTGCGATTCACAATTGAGCGATCGCCGCCAAACCTTCTCTGCCAGAAACCATAGGTCAGGACCACCTCATGGTTCTTGCCGACCGCATCTTCGCCGGGCAAGAAGGTCCGTCCCAGCAGGGGCTCGGCGCCCAGAACGGAGAAGAACGACGACGTGACCGCCGCTGCCTGCACAAACTCCGGCTCGTCTCCACCGGTCAGGTTCATGCTTTCTCCGCTGAAGATGGCCATGTCACTGAACACGCTGTTCTGCTGCTTCCAGTCCAGATAATTGGCAGCGGATACGGAGAACCGCGTTATTCCGGGAAAACTTTTTGGCGGCGGAACATGCCAGACGTGCACCAGACTTGCCGGATCGCGAAACGGAAGCGGCCGGATCAGCACGGCGTTTACCACGCTGAAAATTGCAGTGTTTGCACCAATGCCCAGTGCCAGAACCAACACCGCTACGGTGGTAAAGCCCGGGCTCTTGCGCAACATGCGGAATCCGTATTTCAGGTCCTGAATCACTCGCGTCATTTTTTCACCGTCTCCTGCTTGTTTTTGGCTGCTGCTCCCGGCCTGGGAGACTAAGGAAATCTATATAGAAGAGGCAGGTTGCGTGCCAAGGCTTGATATCCGTATATCATTAAAAACAAAGGATGTATTCGACCCCTCGACCCACCGGCATGTGGACCTGGTGTTCGCATTCGAACAGCACGCTTCGAATCCGCGCACTGACGATGGGTGGAGATCGCAGCCGCCCTCGAAGTATGGGAGCGCAGTTGCGGCAGACAATGGGCCTGGAGAATCGCCGGTAGCCCTATGCAAGTATGTGGAGCGCAGCCGCCCTCGGCTGCGATTGCCGTGCCAATGTTTTACGACCATCAAAAAATCAGGCCAGGTTTCCCTCCGCCCCGTGGCAGAGCCGGAAAGCCTGGCCTGCTTTAACACCTCACTGTTGCTGGAACAATGCTAGAACCCCGCCGTTCATTGCGGATCATTTCCGTTCACTGGCTGGGCCGGTACGCTGGCCGTCACCGCAGGAGTTGTTGTCTCGGACTTGATCTTCACCGTCGAGAGAATGCGCTCCAGCTTGTCCAACTGGTCCACATGGTCCACCGCCTTGGTGCTGTCCAGGGAATCTTCCACCGCGAGTGCAAACTCGTAGCAGACACCTGACTTGCTCTCCGTCTTGTCTTCAGAGCGAGCGGCTTCAAAGTGATGATAGTAGCGGGCATCCGTCCGGTCAGTCACGTTTTCAGCGCGGGTAAAGTCCAGGCCGTTCATGCTCAGCTTGGAAGGCGCCAGCACGTCAGTGGAATTCGCGGGCAGGTCGCTGCCAGTATCGGAAACTCCCGGCTCGGCAAACTTGCTGCATTCCTCCGCAGACAGGTTTTTGTTGACGCGTATGTCGAACAGTGAAGATGCCGCTGCGCCCGGCAGTTCAAGTGACGTTACATTCACGCCGCCTGGCTGGACAAAGTTCATCGGCAGCCGGCCTTCCATCGCGACATCATTCTTCGCCTTCTCACCCGTTACCAGCGTGAACTTGCGTGGATAGCGCAATGAAATTCCGTTCTTGTTGTCGGCAAAGACCACTGTCGAAGGTTTCTTCACGATCGGCTTCTTCTTCGCCACAGGCTCCGGAGTTGGACTGGCTTCCGGCGTCGGCTGCGAAATTGCCATGGTCGGCTGTGCGCTCTGGCTCTGAGAAGTCTGCGCGGTCTTGTTGTCTTTCTCTTTCGAAGAGCACCCGTCGAGGGCGATCGCGAATCCTATCGCCAGCACTCCCGAGAGTACGGTGGTCAGTGGCAGACCGATGATCATCGTGTTGCGAATCGATTTCACAATGCTGCGGTCGTTTGATTTGGTGGTTTCAGCAGTTTCTGTTCTGGCGTTGCTTTCTTTCAGCTGTTTCATTTTTCTCACCTCCGCTGCTCTTAGCAGCACACTGCCTGAGTGCAAAGGTGCGACCAAACCTTGAAGCATTGATTCTGCGCGACTTACGCGATGAGTGAGAAAGAAGGATCGTGGCGGGGAGAAGACATTGTGTCCGCGGTGACACAATGGTTGAGGGATTAAGCTTACTTGTCGCTCACCTTTTTCCAGATCAGGTCCTCGTTGTTCCTGCGATCAATCAGCGAATCAACTTTGCCGTCGGCGCCGTAATGAAACAGCCGGCGGCCTTCTACGCCTTTAACAAAGAAAACATCCGGAGCTTCCGGCAGCAATTGGTTTTTTGCGCGGCCTGCGCGCTGAGCGTAAAGTTTGCCGCCTTCCGCGCTCACAACCGTCGTGCCTTCTCCAAGCTGATAGCTACCCACGAAGTCCGGAAATTTCTTCGCGTCATATTGCCCTTCGGCCGGGTCTTCGTAATAGCGCAACACCTGTGACGCCACGATCTGCCACTGTCCATTGCGGTGCATCCATGTGTCGGTCTGGTGATAGCGCGCAGTCATTTTCTGCCCAAAGACAATCTCGGTTTCATCCTGGTCGTAGCTCAGGATTGCTACGTCGCTTTCAATATGGCTCTTTGGATTGACCACTTTGATGGTTCCTGAATATCCTTTGGGCAACGGCTGGATATCATTCACCAGCGCGGCCTTGTCCATGCTTCGACCCTTCTCGTCAAAGAACATCGCATCGTCAGCATAGTATTTTTTCCATGGTTCCTTGTTGCCCGGCGCCACGGCGTCCGCAAGTTCCTGCGTGCGGCGCACCAGCTCTTCCTGGGTAATCTTTTCGTCGGCCGTCGCGTGAATTCCCGTGGCGGTAAACAGCGTTCCCGCAAATAACATGGTTCCAGCCAGCGTTGCAAAAAACAGTCTCTTCACTGTGAGCCTCCCTGATGTTCTTTGCACGAGTTCGTCTCTTGTCTCATATCTCTTATCTATGGAATTTGACGCGTCTTTTTCAGAATCGATAGCCATCGCTTTGCAGCTCAACACTACTTCGTTCTGTTGGTTTGCCCCTGCCTACGTTAGACCCCGCATAAGTGGTGTAAACGCCTGATTTCAACAGTTATGGCGCCTGGAGTACACTCGCTCGCATGTGGACTACAAAGCACATGTTATTCGTCTCCGTCTTGGTCATCGGAAACGCCGCTGCTCAATCCGTCAATTTCCCTCCCCCTGACGCGAGACTCGTGGACGCAAAGCATAAGGAATCGAAGAGTGGAGTCCAGTCTGGTCCGGGAAACACGCTCACAATCCAGACCGGCGTAGGTACTCCAACCACCATCAATGCGTTGGCGTTCTCTCAAGACAACAAGATCGTCGCCGCTGGAAAAGACTTTGGCAGAGTAGTGATCTGGGATGCATCGAGTCAGAGCTTCCTCCGTGCATTGGATTCCGGCCAAGGGATCGTTACCGCGGTTGCGCTTTCTGGCGACGGTCAGTTCATGGCCACCGCAGGCCAAGGCGATGGCTTCAGCCTAAAATTGTGGCATTTGCCTGATGGAAAGCTGGTACGAGCGTATCGCCAATTCAACGGATACGTTAAGACCGCTGCTTTCGGACCCACAAGCAAGTGGATCGTTGTCTGGGATAATTTTGGCGGGACACACGTGCTGGACACCGCTTCCGATAATCATGTGCTTGACTTGAAAGACAACTATTCTCCTCTGCTATCGCCCGAGGGCGACATGATGATGACCGTAGATAAGCTCAATTTCACACTGTGGTCCACCTCAGACTGGACACGAGAGAGAACCCTGCCCAGATCTGCTGACAATCCTTGGCCACTTGCGATCAACCCACAAGCCGATCGGGCTCTAGTCACGTCCGGCGGGTTCTTTCGGCTGCTACGTCTCAGCACGGGTGAATTGATTCCGAGTTTGCCGAAGCCGGAGTTGCCTAAATTCAACCTTGCGGCGGGCGGGTTTGCCGATTCGGCAATGACGACATGGTGTTCGGCCACAGTGACGGTCGCCTGTGGGCATGGAACGTGAACTCTGGTCAAACCTGTGTGTCGGACCTGATGTACAGCGAGGCCGGTACTCTCAGCACAGATGGAACGTTGTTGGCAGGAGCGAAAGCAATTCCATCTTCGCGCAGAGGCGTACCGGTGACGGCGTATGGCTTTGGCGCACGGACAAGCTGGCCTTGGCGTGTACAGGACACTGAGTGTCGTAGCATCGCCATTTCGCTCTCAACCATCGTTTTCGATACTTATTTGGAAAACCGCACTCCGTTAGGGTAGATTGTCGGCACAACGCAACGCGATCACTCTCGTTAGCTAAAACGTGCGGACAAACCTTCTGAATTGCGCGGTTTACGCATTGCTGCTGCTGCCCATGGTTCTGTTGCCCGTGGCTTGGCGCAGAGACAAGAGGGAGAAGGCTACCCTTGTCCTTCTCTTCGTTAGTGGAATCCTGCTTCTCTCCGCAACAGTGCGCGACGTCAGATGGGTTCTGCTGGGCGGGGATTACACCAACCGCCTCTACGTCACAATAGGCATGAATATGCTGATTGCGGCCCTATGCGGATTGTATTTGGCGCTCACTCGCAGATTCCTTGCGGCTCTTTCAGCAACTGTGCTGGCCTTCGGATGGCTCTATCTAGAAGTTGTTAACTCGGTGGCCTGATTGCGGCAAAACGCTTCCCTCCGATGACCAACAGTGCAGTACTGGCCCTTTTTTCAAGCATCACGGTTTTCCTCGTCGTGTTGCTGTTTTGGAAATCATACCCTCTAGCTTCCGAGCACTGGGCTTTGCGGTGACATTTGCGGTGTATTGGGGGTTGATGGCGTCAAGCGTGCAGGTCTTCTGCATGGGTTTGCGCTAAACCCAGTCTTGCGGAGATGATCTACGGTTTCGCGTTTATCAGCTTCAGTTTTCCGCCCACTTCTACCCGCAAAAACGTGAAGCCCTCTTTGGAGAAGCAGACCAGGTTGTTACCCAATTGGGCGGCGGGTTTGTACGTCCTTATCTCTTCACCGGTGGACGCGTCCAGTAGTTTGTAAAGCACAGGGATTGGCGGCTTCCTGTCCTGGCCCTTGATGAACGTAACCAGGAGGCGACCGCCAGCGACGGAGATGTTAAGCGGCCGGTATCCTTCCTCCGGAGCAGCCATGTGCATCGTCTTGACCAGCCCCTCCGTTGCGGACAGCACAAGAATATCGTCGCCGGAAAGCATATAACCGAGGCCGTTTTCGGACACGGCGGCCGCAGCAAGAGTCAGCGTCCAGGAATTCGATTTGATGTCCCCAGTTATGCCATCGGATGCGTTTTGCCAGGAATCCTGCAGCAGCCTGCCCGATGCATCAAAATGCCCGAGATATGATTGGCCTTTGTGTTTTGGGGCTTTGTCGTTGAAATATCCGTTGACTAGGATTCGGCCGCGGGGAAGGACCAGAAAATTGGTGGGCTCAAGCCCTGGCGGCCCATCAAGCTCGGTACGGCTTGGATCGACGGTGTCTGAACTGAACGAATACAAATAGAGTTTGTCGACGCCGGCATTGAGCACATAGACGACTCCGTCGGAATTCACTCGGAAGGCGACAAAGTAGCTCTTACCCTGTCCCGGCGGGAGCGAATAGTAGCTGTACCTGCCATCTGGTCGCAGCTTCATGATGGCGCTCGAGTTGAAATCCATGGCCGTGTTGAAGTACAGGTTACCGCTTCCGTCGCACTGACTGTTACCCGTGGCGTGCAGACCAGCCATCGCCACTGTCTGCGACCCTGACTCACTAAGTACAACAGGAGCTTGCGGCGCAGGTGTTGCGGATTCCTGCTGGGCCGCCACGGTGACCCCGAGGACGAGAGTAGAAATTAAGCTAAAGGCTGCGCGCATACCGGCGAGACTTTATACTGCCACAGCAGCTTCTGGCGCAAGGCCACTGAATTTGCCAGTTCAGGCTGTACGCCTCCGCATCGCCTGATTTCGACAGTAAGTAAATGATCGGCGAGGTGTATCCTGTGTTCCCGTGACGCTGGTATTCCCATGACTCTGGTGTTCCCATGACCCTCGATGACTGCCGCCGCTTCTACGCCGAAGAGATTCAATTAGCCGCCGGGCTCGAACCGGGGCCTCTGACGGAAGCCTTCGCGCGCGTGCCGCGTGAACGCTTTGTCGGTCCGGGACCATGGCTGATCGGCACTGCAGACATGGGCACTGGCAGCGTTCGCTATTTCACCACCCAGGATGATGACGCGCGCCGCATTTATCACAACGTGGTCATCGCCATGGATCGTTCACGTGATCTCACCAACGGTCAGCCCGGAACTCTGGTCCGGTACATCCATGCGCTTGATCTCAAGCCCGGTGCGCGCGTGTTTCATCTTGGCGCTGGAACCGGTTATTTTACGGCGATCATGGCGGAGATGGTCGGGAATTCCGGCAGGATCATTGCCAGTGAAGTCCACACGGAGCTGGCAAAACGAGCGCAGGAAAATTTAAGCGACCGCTCCAACGTGACTCTTCACG
Organism: Terriglobia bacterium; assembly: GCA_963755365.1. Classification (GTDB taxonomy): domain Bacteria; phylum Acidobacteriota; class Terriglobia; order Terriglobales; family Acidobacteriaceae; genus Angelobacter. The sequence continues at coordinate 137,627 of CAVWJV010000004.1, forward strand.
CTGCTGACGGCGCTTCTATTGATCCTGAAGTCTGTGATGCCATGCTCATCAATGCCGGCGTTACCCATGCTTTGCCCATCTGGCTGGACCGTCTTGCGCCCGGCGGACATCTGGTTCTTCCGCTTACCATTCCCATGACGCAGTACCTGGGTAAGGGCGTAATGGTGCGGATCACTCGGCTCCCAGCGGGATATTCCGCGGAGATCGTTACCTTTGTGGCGATTTATTCCTGCACCAGTGTCCGCGATCCTCAACTGGAGCAGGCTCTGGGCAAGGCAATGGGGACCGGAAGTTTAATGAAGATGAAGACGGTACGACGTGATCAGCATGAACTCGCGGATACCTGCGCTGTCCACGGCAACGGCTTCTGCCTCAGCACGCAGGAACTAGCCGGCATTCAGTAAAACCGAATGCTATGCCACCAGTTCCTCCGGCTCATCAGCCTCTTCCTGCGTCTCATGGAGAAGTGTGTCGTGCAGCTTCGTCTCATCCAGCTCTCCGCACCACTTGGCCACAACAATTGTAGCTACGCCGTTGCCGATGATGTTGGTGATGGCGCGCGCCTCTGACATGAAGCGATCGATTCCCAGAATCAACGCCACGCCGGCCACCGGGACCGTGCCCACCGCGGAAAGAGTGGCAGCCAGAACAATAAAGCCGCTTCCGGTCACGCCGGCTGCGCCCTTTGACGTCAGCAGCAGAATCGCCAGCAACGTGAGTCTGTGTGTCCAATCCAGTTGCGTATTGGTCGCCTGTGCAATAAAGATCGCCGCCATGGTGAGATAGATGGAAGTGCCGTCCAGGTTGAAGGAATAACCCGCGGGGACCACCAGTCCCACGACGGATTTGTGCGCGCCAAGAATCTCCAGCTTTGCCATCAGACGAGGCAGCGCTGCTTCCGACGACGAGGTGCCCAGCACGATAAACAGCTCTTCCTTGATGTACTTGAGGAAGCGCCAGATGCTGAACCCATGGATTCGAGCGACAATTCCCAGCACGACGAAAACAAAGATCAGACACGTCGAATAGAAACAGATCATCAGCTTGCCGAGCTGAGCCAGCGAGCCAAGTCCATAGGCGCCTATGGTGAAAGCCATCGCGCCAAACGCGCCGATGGGAGCCACCCTCATGATGATGTTCACAATCCGGAAGAGAATGTGCGAAACCTGCTGGATGAACGCAAACACCGCCTTGCCCCGCTCACCCACGGCGTGTAGCGCAAAACCAAAAAGCACGGCGAAGAACAGCACCTGAAGAATATCGCCTCGCGCAAACGCGCCAATCACTGAGTCCGGTATCACGTCCAGCAGGAATTCCGTGGTGGTGTGGAGCTTTCCCGGTGCGGTGTATTGGGCCACAGCTTTGGAGTCCAGTGTGGCCGGGTTCACGTTCATGCCGGTGCCGGGATGGACCAGCGTGACAATCGTCAATCCAATGATAAGCGCTAATGTGCTCAGGACTTCAAAGTACAGGATAGCCAGCGCGCCGGTCTTGCCCACGGCCTTCATGGATTCCATGCCGGCAATGCCCAGCACCACGGTGCAGAAAATAATGGGCGCAATCATCATCTTGATCAGCTTGATGAATCCATCACCCAGCGGCTTCATGGCGGCGCCGGCATGCGGGTAGAAATATCCCAGGGCAGCGCCAATCACGATCGCAACCAGAACCTGAAAATAGAGAGTCTTATAAAACGCGCGACCACCCATATTTGCCTCCTGGAACTCACCGCGCTCTTACCGTGTCCGCGAGGGATATGCCTTCAGACCTGATTTCGCCACAACTCTGGTCCCGCCACAACATTCCAGACTATAGCTCTTACAAGCTGGCTGGTGTCCTGAATCGCCTTGATTCGTTCGACCTGTTGCAATCATGGCAACACCGAAATCCGTCAAGAAGATGTTTGATGCCTTTCTTGAGCGCGGCGGCGATCGCTGAATTGCGACCGTTGTCCGCGTTCCGTTGGATGTGGCAAAGATCTAGGGCGTACGCAGCCAGCTCAAGGTCACGGTCCAGATCAATGGTGGAGAGCCGACTTTGGAGAGGAGCTTGGACTGTCAAAATTGATAGCTGACGAAGGTTTATTTCATTACATAGGATTGGGGCAGAGGTCGCGTAATAATGAACTACTACGCCAAAGTCGCAGCCCTGTTTTTCCTGGCTCTCTCATTCTCAATCGCTCGAGCCGCAAGCGGTCAACCTTCAGCGCAGCCTACAGAAGCGTCGGGATTGCAGCAACAGGAGTCACCGCCCCATGTTGATGCGGAACCTAATCCTGCCGATAGACAGCTTGAGAATGACGATTATGACTGATCTCAAGCAGGACCCGCACATGGCCTATTCCAACGTCCACGTGCAGGTCACCGATACGGAAGTACTTCTTGGGGGAACGGTAAAGACCAAAACCGCAAAGGACCAGGCCGCTAAGATTGCTAGCGCGCACGCCGCCAAACGAAAGATAATCAACAGGATCAAAGTAAATTCAAGCCAGGCCCCAGGTGCGTGACTTTGAGGTTCTGCGCAGCTACGGCCAAGTGAGTTTGGCGACGGATTCATTTAAGCTGTTGCATCATGGCAACACCGAAAGCTGTCAAAAGGAAGTTTGATGCCTTTCTTGAGCGCGGCGGCGATCGCCTGAATTGGACCGTTGTACGCGTGCCGCTGGATGTGGCCAGGATCTGGGGCGTACGCGGCCAGCTCAAGGTCACCGGCCAGATCAATGGATTCGATTTTCGTACCTCGCTTTTTCCAACCGGGAATGGCGGCCACATCCTGATGGTGAACAAAAAGATGCAGGCGGGCGGTAAGGTACAACCGGGCATGAAGGCCCATTTTGTCTTGCAGCGTGATCTTGAAAAACGAGAGGTCGACAGTCCCCAAGGAGCTTACGCGCGTATTGCAGCAGTCGAAAAGGCTGAATAAGTTTTACGATTCGTTCAATTACTCCATGCGCCAATACATGGCCAAGTGGGTTGGCGAAGGCAAGAAAGTGGAAACACGCCAGCGTCGGGCGGAGGAGCTGGCGGAACGCCTAATGCTCACGTTTGAGGCCGAGCATGAGCTGCCGCCGATACTTCAGATCGAATTCAATCGCAATCCAAAGGCGCGAGCAGGATGGGAAAAGATGCCGCGCGGGCATCGCCGCTCTCACCTGATGGGGATCTTTGGTTACAAGAATCCGGATTCGCGTGCGCGTCGTGTGGCCAAAGCGGTCCAGGAGATGATTGCGTATGCGGAGAAAGGGAAAAATCAATCAGCCGATGATGAAGCTGATGGATGACTGGCCATCGCTAAGTATTCGAGCCGGGAACATGATCCAAGCCGTTGCATGGCAGGTACATGCCCAATAGGCCCGGATCAAAACTGTTCTGATTTGCACACCGCAGCGGAGTCCTGCTCCCAAAGTACACTTCCCATTCGCTACTCTCCCCGTTCGCCACTCTTCCCATCCAACAATCTAGGGCACCTGAGTAGAAACCCCGGCGCATCAGCGTGCTTCACCCGATGGTGCGTGACTGCCATCACGGATTTAATGGGAAGAGCAGAGAGAGAATTTCCATGAGAGAAGCCACCTTACGACAGCGACATTCACAGCTTCTCTGACATCCATCCGAGAAGGAAAGCTGGTAGTGCGGTGAAGAAAGTTTTCTCGGCCCTGTTAGTGTCCCAGGATCGTCTTCCGCTGGATTCTATCGGAAAAGTTTTTGACGAGCTTGGAGTGACCCTGCATCTGGTACGCAGCGCCGCCGAAGTCGAGCGACTGTTGCGCTCCAGCAGGTTTGATCTCATGATCTGCGACTATGACACGCCCGGTATTTCTGAATTGTCCTGCCTGGGCAGGGAAACCAGGTGGCGTGGGATTTCAATGGTGATTGCCCGCGGGACTTCCGTTCGGCACCTAAGCGGAAAAAAAGTTCATTTTACCCTCAACAAACCAGTCACTACGGACTTGCTTACCAAAGGATTGAAAGCCGCATACAGCACCATGGCGCGTCAGCGCCTGGTGGCCTATCGCCATACGGTCGCTCTCAAACCGGTTGCGGGAACGCTTCTGCATCGCGGGTCGCAACGGGCACTGGGTCCGGCGGTGATTTCCGACATCAGCCAGACTGGCCTCTGTCTTAACGCGCCTGAGCCTCTCCCGCAGGACGGATTAATCAGCGTGAACTTCCCGTTACCGGAAAGCAGCGAACAGGTCCAGGTCCTTGGCACAGTTGTGTGGTCCAGTCCAACCGGCAAATCGGGTATTAAGTTCAATCACATTCCCGCCAGGCAGCAAAAGCTGCTGCAAAATCGTTTGATCACGCTACTGCCGTGGAACAATGAGTTGTTGATCCCCTCATAAAACGCAATTCCGCCTCTTCTGGTTTCCTACCGGGTGTTACCCTTGTTGCTTACATCAGGGAGATCAAAGTGGAAACCAAGAATTCAGATCGCCAGCTTCTCCGCCACACACTAGCTACAATGTCTTACCGCGCTGGCAAATCGCTGCGCGAAGCGCCTGAGTCATTTGCAACATTCAGCAGTGGAGAAAAGGGCCGCACGCCGGCGCAGATTCTCGCCCACATGGGCGATCTGTTTGATTGGGCACTGTCCCTCGCCAGGGGTGCGCAGGCCTGGCATGACTCCACCCCGCTTCCGTGGAACCAGGAAGTTGACCGCTTCTTTGCTGCCGTGAAGGCGTTCGACGATATTCTTGCCAGCGACGTTCCGCTGGCCGAATCGCCGGAAAAATTATTTCAGGGACCGATTGCTGATGCACTGAACCATACCGGACAGATCAACATGCTCCGCCGTATGGCGGGGTGTCCGGTGCGCGGTGAGAATTATCATCGTGCTGACATCGCGGCAGGTCGCGTAGGGGCAGACCAGGCTGCGCCTCGGCGCGAATTCTGACCCAATCGTACGCTTGCGCCATTTTCAGGCGATCCGGCCATCTGGTGTTGTGCCGCGTAACTTTACCGCTGTTTTGGCGTATCCATAAGGCGATTCAGACCGCTCCATGACGGACTTCCACAGTCTTTATCAGCAACACGCGCCGCAGGTGCACCGCTTTGTGCTGTTCCTCTGCGGCGATTCCGCGCTGGCTGATGACATTACGTCGGATACGTTCGTCCGTGCCTGGACCGCGCGCGGCAAGATTCGCGAAGCCACGGTAAAGTCCTACTTGTTCACCATTGCCCGCAATCTGTATCGCGATCATCTTCGCCGCAACAAACGCCTGACTGAGCTGGAAGATACCATTCCTGATTCCAGTCCGGGTTTGCAGGCGCGCGCGGAGCAGAAAGCCGAACTGGCAGCGGTAATGGATGCTCTGCACACGCTTTCTGAAGTTGACCGTGCCGCGTTGCTCATGCGCGTTCAGGAAGACATGCCCTACGAAGAAATTGCACACACGCTCCAATTACCGGTGACCACCGTAAAGGTCAAAGTGCACCGTGCGCGCCTGAAGCTGATGCAGGTAAGAGGCGCGTTCAAAGAGGTGAATCCATGAACATTGAACAAGACGTGATCATTGACTTGCTACCGGCGTATTTCTCCGGTGAAGCCAGCGCCGCCACATGTGCCCTGGTGGAGGAATACTTCAAGGCGCATCCTGATTTTGAAACAGCGGCCCGCGCCAACGGCTCAACCCTGGAATCCCTGACGCCTGTGCTCTCGCCGCGTCATGACCAGGAAGAAAAGGCTGCTCTGGAAAAGACGCGCCGGCTGGTCCAGACACGTGCGTCGTTTTTCTGGCTGGCCCTGCTCTACAGCTTTGTTCCGTTCATTTTCACCATTCGCGACCATAAAATTGTGTGGCTTACGTTTGAGCGTTCACGTATCGTCGGCGTGCTCTTCCTTGTTCTGGCTGTTTTCTTCTGGATCGGCTACTTCCTCATGCGGCGGATGCGTGAGCCCATGAAGAAACGCAATATATTTCTCTTTATTGCTGTTCTTTACACGGCCCTGCTGTTCATGTTCAAAATTGAAGACCACAGGATTGTCTGGATCATGTTCAGCCCGTCTGTGATTCCCGGTTTCGTTTTCCTCGACGTGGCGCTGGCCATGTGGGTCGGTTACTTTGTTCTGCGTTATAAGGAGAAAAAACGCGATCTGTAATCCATCAGTTCAGGGAGTGGTGGTGACTTCTCCGATGTTTGAGATCGTGTCGCCTTTTTTCATCGAAGGCACGCCACAGATATACAGCACCACGCCTGCGACCGGTGCCGTGGCTTGCTGGATCACCTTGCCGAAATAGTCGGTGATGTAACCAACCTTCATACCCGCTTCCACGTAGGTGCCGCGCTCCACTGTGGGATAAAAGATCCCATCCTGCTCGCTGGCAATGGTATCCACTTTGCCCAGGAACACCGGATGCTCAACGGTAGACGGCGCGCCCGGCAGCATCTTGAGGTAGCGCATCACGCTGAACGTGCCATTGACGAGCGCGCCAACATCCTCCGGCCTCACGGTTCCGGAATAGCCTGCTTCCACGGCAATGGCCGGCTTCCCGCGCGTGTTCGCCGTGTTGTCCAGATAGCGCGATGCTGCCGGATCTTTCGGCCGATCACTCCATACGATGACATGGTCCAGGCCAAAAGCCATCACCATATCGTGCGTCGTAGCATCCTGCTTCGCATTGCCGGACTTGGGCCAGTAGGCGTAGGGGCGCAGATTCTCGTCCAGGTCGCCGCCGTGATAGTCAATGAGATAGTCGCAACGTTCTACTACTTGCTTTGTGATGGCGTAAGAAACCCGGTCCGTCTGCGTGCCGTCCGCGTTACCCGGGTAGAAGCGATTCATGCTCTTGTTGTCCACGGGATTCACGTGCGGGACCTTTTGCAGGAAGGACGGAATATTGACCAGAGGCAGGACGATAACGGTACCCGAAATCTGAGAAGCGTCGAGCGTCTGTATCACGCGTTCCAGGGCGATGATGGAGGCATATTCGGTGCCGTGCGATCCCGAAACCAGAGCAAGCACGGGGCCCGGCTTTGTGCCTTGAAACACGGCAACGGGAATTGACGTTGCGGCGTCACCGCGCGCCGGCACCTCGAGAAAGCCGACTGCCTTCTGTCCGGGAGCAGCTGTGGCGGTTCCGACGGTAAAGCTCTGTTGAGAATATGCGAATGCGCTGAGCAGCAGGAAAATTGAGAGGAGGGGCGAGTGGCGTTTCATAGCGTGAGAAGTATAGCGGAAGCGGGTTGCGATACGGCATTTCTATCCAAAAAACCAACTACCAATTACCGTTTCACGATCCTTATCGGCACGCCATTCTTCGGACGCAACGTTACGGACGCATCCAGTTTCATCTTCGCCGGGTCCATGGCCAGCTCAAGGCGGAAGCGTTGCATGATCATCGCCAGCACGACCAGTATTTCTGTCATGGCAAAATTCAGGCCGATGCAGGTGCGCGGTCCCAACCCGAAGGGCAGATACGCGCCCCGCATGCGTCCGACCGTGCGCTCGGGAAGAAAGCGCTCGGGATCGAACCTGTCAGGCTCATTCCACCACTTGGGGTGACGATGAGTGACATAAGGAAAAATGAGGATCTCTGAGCCGGCTGGAATTTTGAATCCACCCATCTCATCGTCAGCGATAGCTGTGCGCGAGAGCACCCACACAGGGGGATAAAGGCGCATGGTCTCCTCGGCCACGTTGCGCGTGTAACGCAATCGCGAAAGGTCTTCATAAGCCGGCGCGTGTCCATCGAGAATGCTGATCTCGGCTGCCAAGCGTTCCGCCACACCGGGATTGCTGCCGATGAGGAACAAAGCCCATGCCAGAACCAGAGTTGTAGTTTCGTGGCCGGCGGTCAGCAGGGTTGCCATTTCATCTCGCAGCTGTTTGGCGGACATCGGCGCACCATCTTCGTCGCGCGCATCCATCAGCATGCTGAGGAGATCGTTGACGTGTTGGGATGATTTCCTTCGCTCGGCAACCATGCGGTCCAGAATGGCATGGAAGTTCCCCAGCGAGCGTCGATGTTGCAGATTTCTTCGCGTGGGAAACTGCTGCGGCACACGCACGATAGACCATGCCCGGTCCACTGTGTACTCGCGTCCCACGTCAAGCGTGTCTCTTATCACCGCAATATCAGATTCCAGGTTAGTGCTGAAAAGCGCTTCACTCACAATGTTGAGCGTGAGCCTCATCAGGTGGGGAAGCACGTCAAAGGCTGCACCGCTTGCCGCCAGCGTTTCCCATTGTTCCATCATCGCCAAAGCGTGCTTTTCCATGATGCGAACAAAGCCCGCTATCTGTGTGCTGTGAAATGCGGGCTGCGTCATCTTGCGCTGCCTCTGCCAGAATGCGCCATCGCTGGTCAGCAGGCCTTCCCCAAGAGAGAGCTTCAGGATGCGATAGTCCCGGCCCTTGCGGTAATTGGCGGCGTTGGTCTGCAAGACCTGTTGAATATGGTCAGGATGACTGAGTTGATGGGTAATCCACAGTCCGCGATAGCGGACGATATCGCCGAACTTCAGCGCATTTTTCAGGAAGCCAGCCAGAGGATCTTTGCGGAATTCCGGGGCGTTCGAAAAGAAAGACAACATCCCGGGACCGGGTGCGTTAGGAAGCTGAGAGTAGAAGGAAGCCACGCTCTTATTTTATGTCGCTACGCTCCAAACCGCTTCTAAAGCGTTCCATGCGTCTACGTTCGAGAGCCCTGTTGCAGCGGGCTCGGCGCGTGTTCGGCTTCGCCCTTCCTTAACCTCAAAACTACTCGCTACGCTCCAAACCGCTCCTAAAGCGTTCCATGCGTCTACGTTCGAGAGCCCTGTTGCAGCGGGCTCGGGCGCGTGTTCGGCCTCGCCCTTCCTTAACCTCAAAACTACTCGCTACGCTCCAAACCGCTTCTAAAGCGTTCCATGCGTCTACGTTCGAGAGCCCTGTTGCAGCGGGCTCGGGCGCGTGTTCGGCCTCGCCCTTCCTTAACCTCAAAACTACTCGCTACGCTCCAAACCGCTTCTAAAGCGTTCCATGCGTCTACGTTCGAGAACCCTGTTGCAGCGTGTTCGGCCTCGCCCTTCCTTAACCTCAAAACTACTCGCTACGCTCCAAACCGCTTCTAAAGCGTTCAGCGTCTACGTTCGAGACCCGGTGCGCGTGTTCGGCCTCGCCTTCCTGTACCTTCGTCAATACGCTATTTTCCTGTTCCATTTTGGGAAAAACATAAGGCTCTCAAACGCACGCCACATGGAATGCCTTAGAAGCGGTCTGGAGCACGAGGTTAAGTAAGGACGAGGCCGAACACGCGCCGAGTCCGCTGCAACAAGGCTCAGGAATGTAGCCACGTCTATGCTTTACAAGCGGTTTGGAGCGCAGCGACATAAATACTGTCCGTTCGCGAACACTGACTCGCCAGAAGCGGACACGAGATTCGGTGTGGAGATTCCACGGTTCCTGCTCACTTTCGAAAATTCAATCACTTACAGGCACGGAACGTTTGGCGAGCCAGATGCGTATATCCAACTATAGATCTGGCATCAGGCAGTAAGTATGCCACTTCGGCGTCTAACCGATATGCCAGACGGGAGTCAAAGATGTTTGAAGGTACTAATAATCGGGTCCTGGACAGCTTTTATTTTTACGTTGGCGCGTTAGCCATAGCTTTTTCTGCATGGCTCGGCGCCGGCTACGTTCTTCTGGCGTGGGCCAGCTGACCCACAAAGTTTTGATCGTAAGCCCAAATTCTGGTTGTGCTTAATCTTTCTGGATGCGTTCCAATCCGCATCCACGAGTGAAGTTCAATCAGTCTGAAAGCCAATGTGGGCGTTGGTGCAAGTGAACAAGCCGAGGCAGCCACGCAGAGACTGTCCTCGCGTCTCCATCTTGACTTGCTCCGGCGCCCACATAGCTTTCAGAACGCCACCAGTCCTCAGAAATGATTTAAGCTGACAATGCTTGGCTTTTCGCTACATCCTTTTCAATAAACCATACGGCGTCATCACGCAGTTCTCCGGCGCTGGACCGACTCTGCGCGACTACATTCAGTTGAAAGATGTTTATCCCGTCGGCCGTCTTGATCATGATAGTGAAGGCTTGCTACTGCTCACCGATGATGGCGTTCTACAGCATCGGCTTACAGCTCCCAGATTCGCTCATCCCCGCACGTATTGGGCACAGGTGGAAGGCCAGCCTGACGGAAGGTCCCTCGGAGAACTAGCCGAGGGCGTGCTTGTGCAGGGAATTCCCACGCGACCGGCCAGAGTGAAGCTTTTGGATGAAGAGCCATCTCTGCCTCCTCGAAATCCGCCCATACGTTTTCGCAAAACGGTTCCAACAGCATGGATTGAGATCACGCTCACGGAAGGTCGCAATCGCCAGGTGCGCCGGATGACTGCTGCGGTTGGCTATCCGACGCTACGTCTGGTCAGGATCGCGATGGGGGATTTGCGGCTTGAGGGCTTGCGGCCCGGCGAGTGGCGCAATCTGAGCGAGTCTGAAATCACTCTCATGCGTCGACTCACCGGAAGTCAAGTCGAACCTCAACCCGAAGCTCAGAAAGAAAGTCACAGACTTAAGCCTGCATCCGGGCGTCGTCGCAGGGGTCGTAAGCGGCGCGAATAAGGCTACCGGGAATCAGCGGCCATTTCACTGTTGGCTGGATGTGGCGTGGCGGCGCTAGGGGTTGCGGAAGAAGGGGAGTTGCTGCTGATGGGGGCCTCGCCTGGAAGAACTTCGCGCAAAGCCCACTCAATACGGCTCACGGATTCCGCGATCATCCTGATCTGCTTTTCCTGTTCCGTGTATGGCGAGTAAGAAATGGTCTGCAATGCATTGCGGACATGGTGATTCATCGCCGAGATGGTATGGATTTTATCCATGATCACCCGATAGCGATACTGCTCATACCCAAAGATCACCAGCGCCGTGAGAACTCCGATGATCAAATCGTCAATGGATTCAGATGACAGCAAAGCATGCTTTCCAATCGCGACTTCCACGACGGCACCGATCAGTGCAATAGCCAATCCAATTGTCAAACTGATACCGATGCGGCGCGTAAGTGAAGGAAGTTGCGGATTCCTGTACATTGCAGGCGTATTATTCCACGTTACCCTGTGAAACAAGAAGAAATTCCTCTTAGAAACTGGCTTGGAGATGAAATGAAAATATTAAAGGCGCTTAACTTACTAAACGTTGCCGGCGCAGTCTGCATCGGCGTATTTGTTTTCGTTTTGGCCGTCTCAACAGGTACAAAGGCTCAGGAAAACGCCCAGCCGGTTTATGAAGTGTACGCGGTTCGATATGCGACTCTGGCCAACTTTCCGGTTGCAGCGCTGGTAAAGGGCGCCGATTCAGGCCGAAAGCTGGATATCGCCATGACGGTATGGGTCATCCGCGGGAACGGCCGGACTGTAGTGTTTGATTCGGGCTTTTATCACGATCATTTCCTCAAACAGTGGAGTCCGAAGGACTTTCTCAAAGCCTCCGATGCAATCTCTGAATCGGGTATCACGCCAGCAATCCACGCGGCCGATGTTACTGACGTTGTGATCTCGCACATGCACTGGGACCACGCAGACGGCATGGATCTTTTTCCCCATGCCCAAGTCTGGGTGCAACAAGACGAGTTCAACTATTACACCGGTGAAGCCTGGCAGCATCAGGATACTCATGGCGGAATTGACCCGGAGGATGTGATGACCGCAGTGAAACTCAATCTGCAGGGTCGCGTCAGGCTGGTGCATGGCGATGCGCAGGAAATTCTCCCGGGTATCACCTGTTACATCGGTGGCAAGCACACGTACCAGTCACAGTTTCTCGCCGTCAACACGCGGGCGGGCATGGTGGTTCTGGCCAGTGACAATATGTACCTGTACGAGAACCTGGATAAGCATCTCCCCATTGCCCAGACGCTGGATGCAGCATCCAATCTGGCAGCGCAGGACCGGATGAAACATCTGGCTGCCTCCAGCCGGCTCATCATCCCCGGCCACGATCCAGCAGTGTTTGAAAGGTTCCCCAGAGTGGGCGAAAGAGCGGTCAGGATCGATTGAAAGAAGATTGGCAGCGATCGCGGCAATCGCGTCTTGGCGCGCTGGATTCAAGAAAAACTGCTCTTAACCCTCCTGGTTTCTTAAGAATCCACTCAGAGCTGCCAACGCGAACGGCTGCTTCTCACATCCAAGCACTCGGAAATAACTATTCATGCGAAATCTTACTAACCGCAATTTACCTTCCAGCGCTTATGCGTTGCTGATTCTGTTACTTCTGGCGGGTTGTGCCCAGCGCGGCCCCAAAGCGAATTCAAACCCAGCAGCACCCGTCAATGTCCAATTGCCGGAAGACACAACCACCACGATGCTGGCCATATACCAGCCGTGGTTTGGCAACACGGGCCACATCAATGTCGGCTATTCCAGCCACGATTCCAACGTTCTGCGTGAGCAAATTGCCAGGGCGCGGGAGATGAATATCAGCGGATTTGTAGTGAACTGGTACGGCCCGGGCAAGGAATGGAATGACCGGACGTATGACTTGATGCAGAAAGCCGCAGCCGCCGACGGGACCTTCAAAGTGGCTGCACAATATGACGAGCCGCCCGGTTATTCAACCGATACAGTGCTGGTGGACCTCCAGTATCTTTATGATCGCTACATCAGTGCAGCCAGCGCGGGGCCATCACGGTCGGCTTATCTCCGATACAAAGGCCGTCCTGTGGTCTTTATCTTTCCCAAGGATGCGCTCACTGACTGGAATCGTGTCCGTGAAATGACTCAGGCCTGGCCTGATCCCCCGCTGCTTATCTACAAAGACCAGAATGACAAGTATGACAAAGCCTTTGACGGTTATTATCCGTGGGTACATGCAGGCAAGGCAGGATGGGCAGCTGATGGGAGCGGGTACGGCGAGGATTATCTGGAATATTTTTATGACAACATGATTAAGCACCATCCGGACAAGATTGTTGTGGGCGGAGTGTGGCCAGGCTTCAATGACAGCAAAGCGTCATGGGGACGCGGCCGTCACATGGATTATCGTTGCGGCCAGACGTTTGCCGATACGCTCAAAATTTTCCGCCATTATTACGGCACGCAGAATCCTGCGCCTTTCCTGCTGGTGGAAACGTGGAATGATTATGAAGAAGGCACAGACGTGGAGCGCGGCTTCAGCCATTGCGCTTCCAGGGCAGCCGGTCTTCCGTAACCCCTGATTCCGTTCTTGAAATCCTGTTGATCAGGAGGGAAACACGATGCGAGTGCTAGTAACGGGGGGCGCGGGCTTTCTTGGCTCACATCTTTGTGATGCTCTGATTGGCGAAGGCCATCGTGTTGTCTGCGTCGATAATCTGCTTACCGGTAGCGTGCGGAACATTGAGCATCTGCGCGCAGAGCCGCGCTTTGAATTTGAAGAGATCGACATCACTCGTCCTTATGACGTGGGCCGGGTGAATTACATTTTTCAGTTTGCATCCCCCGCCAGCCCCGTTGACTACATGAAGCATGGCATTGAAACGCTGCAGGTCGGTTCCCTGGGTTCGTTCAATTCTCTGGAACTGGCAAGGAAATATCGCGCGAAATATCTGCTGGCGTCGACATCAGAGTGTTATGGCGACCCCCAGCAGCATCCGCAAACGGAAGAGTACTGGGGCCACGTGAATCCGATTGGGTTGCGCTCTGTGTATGACGAATCCAAGCGCTTTGCTGAAGCAACAACAGCCGCCTATCATCGTTACCACAACGTCGATACACGCATCGTACGTATCTTTAACACCTATGGACCGCGTTTGCAGTTGAATGATGGGCGGGTCATTTCTAATTTTCTCAGACAGGCATTGCGCGGCGAACCGCTCACCGTCTATGGCGATGGATCGCAGACCCGCAGCTTTTGTTATGTGAGTGACCAGGTGGATGGCATTCTTCGCCTGGCCAGGTCTGATGTCCACGATCCAATCAACGTGGGCAATCCTGATGAGTTCACGATCCTTGAATGCGCTCGACGAGTATTGAAAGCCACGCAATCCAGAAGCGTCATCCAGTATTCAACGTTGCCGCAAGATGATCCGAGACAGAGACGACCAGACATTACCAAAGCGAGAACTTTGCTGAAATGGGAGCCGAAAACTGATCTTGAGAGCGGGCTGAACCTTTCACTTGATTACTTCAGACAGGCAATAACAGCGGAGGTTACGCAGGAGCTCACCAAGGCTGCTTAACCCGGAAAATGCTTAATTACAGGGTTACAAGCAGCTCATTTTAAAGGGCTTCAAAGTTCGTAAGGTTTTTCACTGCTGGCTAAGAATATAGTAACTATCTAGTTCACATTGGCCTCAGTTAGCGGTAGAATACCTTAAAGCTAAGGTGATTTTGATCGTATGGCTTGTCGCACGTTGACGCACCGGCCATTCCGTCAAAACTCTTGAAATTACAGGAAGTGTCAGTGACTGCCGTACCGCCGTTCAAGGAATCATCGCGCGAGTTGATTGTAGAAGTAGCCCGGGCCCTCGAGCCTTACTTCCCTGACATCACCAGCACGTGGCGAGAGAAACTGGCGGTTGAATTCGGATTTGACGGCAAGACCCTGGCTGCACTTGAGCGGCTCACCTTAGCGGCCGGCTGCGTTTACTTCCTGCACCGTGATTTCCCCGGGTTCCAGGAAAATCTTCAATATTTCGGGACCAGGCTGTCAAAATTACAGGTGGACACTCGCGCAGTGGCGCGATGTCTTGAGTTGTACTCGCTCTCCTGCGATCCCTACCTGTCCGGTCTTTTCCCAGACCGCGAAGCTGAAGCCAAAGCCGCCCTGGAAATGCTTTCATCGGTATCATTCGTAATCATCTCAGGCGCTTATTTTGATGCCAAGACTCTGGAATCAAACGCGCTGCTCTCATTGCTTGATGCCGAACTGGCCACCGATGATCTGACTGTGCTTCTTCAGAAAGTGCTGGAGATTACCACGCGGACATTTTCCGCTTCCGTTGGAGCCGTACTGCTGCTGGCGCCTGAGGATAGTCACCTGAGGGTGGCTTGCTCATCCGGCATGGAAGCAAGTTTGCCGGAGGAATTCTGCATTCGCGTGGGAGAAGGATTCGCAGGCAAAATTGCCGGCACCGGCGAGGCTGCCATGGTCCTGGACACCAGTAGCGAAGGCAGCGGCTTTACTCCTGCATTGCGCGCCAAGGCCCGTTCCCTCTGGGGAGTGCCATTAAAGGCGGATGGATGCAGTATTGGCGTGCTCGTACTTGGCTTTCCCAAGCCTTACGAATGGCTGCCCACGGAAAGAGAACTCATGCGCGCGATCGCTGACCGTGCGGCCCTGGCCATTGAACGCGCCCAGATGACTGCTGCCCTGCGCGAACGCGAGCATCGCATTGCGGAACTCTCAGCCCACCTGCTGCGTGCGCAGGAAGAAGAACGCAAACGCATCAGCCGTGAGCTTCATGACGAAACCGGACAGGCCCTGATGGTGATTCGCCTCTACCTGGGAATGATGGAACCAGGGGTAACCCAGCGCAATGTCCGCGCCAAGATCAAAGAGACCGTGGATGTGGTGGACCGGACCATTGAAGGTATCCGCCGCATTATTGGCAAGCTCTCCCCGCTGGTGCTACAAGAGCTTGGATTGGTTTCCGCAATTCGAAAAGAAGCCAAAGACATGGCCAAGACCTCCGGCGTGAAGACGCGGGTATTGATTTCTGAAGATGTAGGACGCATGCCCCCGGGAACGGAGCAGGCGATCTACCGCGTGGTGCAGGAAGCTCTGCACAATGTGGCCAAACACGCACAGGCCAAAAACGTGACCGTAGAAGTGATGCGTGAAGATAAAGTCGTGCATTTGAAGATTGAAGATGATGGCGTCGGAATACAGGCGCGCACGCGGGATACACGCGACCGTCAGTCTTTTGGACTGGCCGGTATCAAGGAACGAATAGCAATGTTGGGCGGGGTCTCACGTGTGATCTCGACCAAAGGTAAAGGAACGCGCATTGAAATAACAGTGCCCGCGGAAGAGAGCACAACTCTTGACCGCCCGTTGGCGCGTGCAGCGGCGCAACTTGGAGCACGACCGAATTAAGGACAATTAAGAGGAACTCCCCCATGCCGAAAATTAAATGCTTGCTCGTAGATGATCACACACTGTTTCGCCAGGGCGTCCGCCGCCTTTTGGAGAGCGAAAGCGATTTTGAGGTCGTGGGTGAATCGCCTGACGGCGGAGACGCCGTGGAGAAGGCCCGCGAACTGCGTCCGGATGTCGTTTTGATGGATATCGGCATGCCCGGATTGTCGTCCTTTGAATCTGCCCGGCAGATCAAGAAGAACCGCGTTGAAACCAAGATCCTGTTTCTCACCATGTATGAGGATGAGGATTACCTCGTCCAGTGCCTGGAAGTAGGCGCTTCCGGCTATGTATTGAAAGACACGCCGGCCCCGCAGCTTCTCAGCGCCGTGCGGGACGTTTATAAAGGCGGGAAATATCTCAGCTCGCAGGTGCTCGGCAAGCTGGTGGAAGACTTCCGCTCACGCGTGCGTGATACCCGGCTCCGTCCCCGTATCTCCACGCTCACACCGCGCGAACGCGAGATCCTGAAGCTGCTGGCGGAGGGAAATTCCGTGAAAGAAATCGCGGTTATTCTGGGCCTGAGCGTGAAAACCGTGGAAGCGCACAAATTCAACCTGATGCGCAAGCTGGATATTCACAACAAGGCGCAACTTGTCACATACGCTATTCAAAAGAAAATTATTAAAATTCCCGTCAACCAATAGTCAACCAATAGTCTGTAACCGTTAGCTCCTTCGTCGACAAAAGAGGCGCCCGAAAAGGCGCCTCTTTTGCTGGAGCAAACTTCTGACTCGGGAGTCATTGCTTCGGGTCCTTGACCTCTTCTGATTCCGGAAGGATCTTCACGGTGGTTACGAATTTCTTGAAATTGGAAAGAACATCTTCCTGGTCAATATTTTCATTCTTCAATAGCGCCACCCTGGCGCCGCCGTGAATATCCAGGCGCTTCATGATCCACACCTCGTTGTTCACAAAGGTCTGCTGGAAGGCAAAGCGGGAACCCGGGTGTATGCGAAAGAGGAACAGCCCGAATGAGATGGTGTCTGTGGCTTCTGCTTCCACTTTCACCCAGTTGTAGTTCTTTTTTTCGATCCAGACTTTGCCCTTGATCTTCTTCAGCATGTCAGCATGCGGTTGCGTAGGATGGAAATCCGCTCGCGGGGTGCCTTCAATTACCCAGGTGTCAACCCCTTCGACGATTTCGTCTCCCAGAAGTCGGAAGTCATAGGCATTCACCACGTCTCGAAGAAATGCGCGGCCTTCTTCACGTTCCTTCTTTCTCTTTGGCCAGACGCTTTTCGCGATCGGATTCGCTTTCATTGCGATACTTGGCCAGAAACTTGTTCAGCTTCTCTTCTTCCTTCTTTTCTTCCTTTTCATCCAGAGGCTTGTCGTTGATGGCGACAACCCGCTGATATTCCTCGCCGAAATAGAAATTGATGTCGAAGGTCTTGATCTCAGTCGATTTGACGTCGCCATGCTTATCCAATTGCTTGATCACCTGGCGGTTCTGGCAGGTGTAGTTGCGGACCTTCTCCCGGTTGCCATGATCGATCTCAATGGCGCGACGCATGATCTCCTTGGGATCGACCGTGGTGGGAAGCTCAAGGTGCTTCGTTGCTGCCTCAGTCTTAACTTCTGTCAATGCATCGAGCTGCGCCGGTGACGGCGTAGGAGTTGGTTGCTGACCATTCAGCGCCAATGTCGTTACCATGCCAATAAAAACGATAAGAAAACTTTTGCGAGCTCTCATAGGCCTGCTTTCACATACACCGGCACGGACGGAAAGTTGCGATCCAGCGGTTATTTAAGAATAGACGTCTTAACGCACAATTTCTTAACCGGAATTTTACTTGCCTAAGTAAGAAGTCCCTGACGGACCATCGTTACACCTTGACCTCCTTGGTGTCCCTTCGTGTCCTTTGTGGTTAGAGCTTTCTGCCCCGTTTGCACGCTTACACCTGCCTGTGACAAACTCGCAGAGCAGATGCCGACCGCCAGCAGCAATCCCAGCAGCCCCAAAGCCGGACACGAAAGCACAGGCCGGCACGCTTTTCTGGTTTCGGCAGGGATATTCCTGAGCCGCATCTTCGGCCTGGTTCGTGAAAGCGTATTCGCCCATTATTTCGGACTGTCGCCGGCAGCAGACGCGTTTCGCGCCGCCATGCGCATCCCCAACATCCTGCAAAACCTATTGGGTGAGACAGCGCTTTCGGCTTCGTTTATTCCGGTTTACGCCAAACTTGTCGCCGAAAAAGACGACGAAGAAGCAGGCAGAGTGGCCGGCGCTGTATTTTCGCTGCTGGCCCTGGTGACGGCAATTCTGGTACTGATCGGTGTTGCGGCAGCGCCGTGGCTGATTGATTTGATTGCTCCCGGCTTTCATGACGAACGCCGGTTGCTCACCATTCAACTGGTCCGCATCTTTTTCCCTGGTATTGGCCTGATGGTGCTTTCGGCCTGGTGTCTGGGTATTCTCAACAGTCACCGCCGGTTCTTTTTGTCCTACGCATCCCCGGTCATCTGGAACATTGCTCAGATTGCCGCGCTGATCTTCTTCGGCCGCCGGTATGATCTTCCCCGGCTTGCCATGTACACGGCCTGGGCTTCTGTGGTCGGGAGCGGATTGCAATTCCTGGTACAGCTTCCAGTTGTGCTCAGCCTGGTTCCATCATTGAAGCTGCTCTTTACTTCGCTCAGCCGGAATGTTCGCACGGTCATCAGAAATTTTTCCCCAATCTTCATCAGCCGTGGGATTACACAGATCAGCGCCTACGTGGACCAATGGCTGGCCAGCTTTCTGGGGCAGGGCGCGGTGGCGGCATTGGCGAACGCGCAAACTCTTTATCTGCTGCCGGTAAGTCTCTTTGGTCTGGCGATCTCGGCGGCTGAACTTCCGTCGATGTCCAGTGCCATCGGCAGCGATCTGGAAATCGCGGAGACTTTGCGAAAGCGAATTCAAGCCAGCACCAAACGCATCGCGTTTTTCGTGGTCCCTTCGGCCGTGGCGTTTCTGGCCCTGGGAGATGTGGTTACAGGAGCCATTTACCAGTCCGGTAAATTCACGCGCGGTGATACCAATTTTGTCTGGGGCATTCTGGCTGGCTCCGCCGTTGGATTGGTGGCCGCGACAGTCGGCCGACTGTATTCGTCGGCCTATTATGCGCTGCGCGATACGCGTACTCCGCTTCGCTACGCCATCATCCGCGTGGTTTTGACCACGGCTTTGGGATACTTCAGCGCCTTGCACTTGCCAAAGCTGCTGGGAATTGATCCGGGTTGGGGAGTCGCCGGATTAACGGCTTCGTATGGCATCTCTGCATGGATTGAATTTCTGATGCTGCGTCGCGGCATGCGGCACCGCATTGGTGATATACCTTCACCGTCCGCGTATTTTGCCCGGCTATGGTTTGCGGCGATCACTTCAGCTGCATTGGGTTGGGCGATTCGATACGCGTTGCACCCACATCGACCGCGCGTGGCTGCGGTGGTTATCCTCATTCCGTACGGGGCAGCATACCTAGGAATCACGGCGATGATGGGCATTGATCAGGCAAGTTCGCTGGTGCGGCGTTTACGGCGTGCGTAAAAACAAAGGGGACGTTATTCCATGCCGGCCATCTTGCGGTCCAGTTCCAGCTTTTCCTGCTTGAGACGCAGGAGTGCAGCAACGTCATTACGACGTTCGGCCTCCATGATGCCGCGTTTGATCTCGCCTTCGCGCTGCACGATATTTGCCCGATGGCGCAGCGCTTGCAATGCGCCTTCCAGCAGATCTTGAGTGAGTGGCTCTTCCTCACGCATGATGATCCGGGCCAGCATCTGGCGATCAGCTTCTTCCAGCGGCAGTGACATTGGATCTTCCTGGCGTCCGGCATTTTCCAGTAACGTTTGCAGAAGACGCTCGGTGCTTAGTCCAGCATGTATGTTTTCCGCTCCCAGAGCATGCAGTGCCGCCCGGCGCAGCTCTGCGTCTTCGAGGACATTGGAAGATACGGCGCGAACTATCACCTTTTCTGCGGGACTCACGTGGTGGTCGGGGACTGTTTGTGGCCGCCTGGATCCGCGACTGGTCGCGGCTGACTTGAACTCCTGTCGCAGAACACCGGAATCAATTCCCAGTTTCTGGGCAATGTCATTGGATAGGCTGTCGCGCACAATGCGGCTGGGAATGTGCTGGATGTACGGCAAAAGGAAGCTGACGGCTTTCTGTTTGCCTTCCGGCGTGCGCACGGCAAAGGTCTTCATGGCGCGCTCCACCAGGTAGTCAAAGAAGCCGAGCGACCCGCCAAGCGCCTTTTCGTATCCCTTAGCGCCGTTGTTGCGGATGAACAGATCAGGATCGTATCCCGAATCAAGTTGCAGCACCTTAATCTTGAAGTCTTCTTCCAGCAGCATGGCCAGGGACCGGTCAGTGGCGGCTGCGCCGGCGGTATCGGGATCAAAGTTAACCACAATCTGGTCAGTGAACCTTTTCAGCAGGCGCACCTGAGTTTCCGTGAAAGCAGTGCCGGAGCTGGCAATTACGTTGCGGAAGCCCGCTGCGTATACCGAGATGCAATCCATCTGTCCTTCGACAATCACGGCGTAGCCAAGCTTGCGAATGGGCTCTTTGGCTTTGTCCAGGTTGTAGAGCACGTGAGACTTGGAATAAAGCGGCGTCTCCGGCGAATTGAGATACTTGGGGCCAGCCTTGTCATCCTGGGCCAGGGAGCGTGCGGTGAAAGCGATGATCTTGCCGTTTTCCTGCGCGATCGGGAATGTGATGCGATTGCGGAACTTGGAATAGAGGTTGGCATCCGCGCCTTCTTTGGAAGAAAACAGTCCCGACGCGCGCAGCAGTTCGTCACTGAAATCATTCTTCAGGCGATCTTTGAGCAGAAAGCCGGAATCCGGCGCGAATCCGATACGGAACTCACGAATTGTCTCGTCACTCAGGCCGCGTCCTGAAAGATATTGCCGGGCATGGGCGCCTTCCGGACGGCGAAGCTGCTCTTCAAAAAATGTGCAGGCACGTTCATGGATTTCGATAAGCTGTCCGCGCTGGCGCGCCTCCTGCGCTTCCGCCGGAGAGCTGTATTCCATTTTGGGCAGCTTGATATCGAGCTTCTGGGCCACCAGGCGGATGGCCTCCGGGAAGGAGATTTTTTCCAGCTCTTGGACGAAGGTAAAGACGTCACCGGACTTGCCGCAGCCGAAGCAATGGAAGTACTGGCGCGTGGCATGCACGCTGAAGGAAGGAGTTTTCTCCTGATGGAAGGGGCAGAGTCCGGAGAAATTCTGGGCGCCAGACTTCTTCAGCTGTATGTAGCCGCCGATGACGCGGACAATGTCCGCCTGCTGCTTGACCGTATATGCCAGATCGCCCGGGTTTGCCATGATCGTAGATCGCTGCCTCTATTCTGCTGGAAACCGGCGCAGAGTAAAAGTGTGAGTTCAGGCGGAAACGTAACAAGGCTGTGGGAAACTGCGGGTTAATTGCAAATGACGTCAGGGCAAGGCTGCCAAACGCACCGGTGCGCGGATCAATCTAAGTCATTGTTTTCGTGAAGGAAGGGAGCTGGCTATTTGCCGGTGACGCGCATGTTGGTCCAGTCATAATCGAGCTTATGACCGCAATCCAGGCATACAACGTAATGGCGACCGGCCCGTGTAGGAGTGCTCCATTGCTCATTGACGACCCGCTTGGATGCCGGTTCAGAAGCTGCAAAAGGCTGGGAAGTTTTCTTGTGGGAGCAGCGGATAGAAAGCAATTGCAGGATTTTGTTTACCATGGGCACATCTGACCTGACTTCGTTGGAGAATCACAGGATGCTTCCCGAGGGAAGCATCCTGCTTGGTGGAGATAATGCAAGCGCTACTGCGTCAATTGGCGCCAGTGGCCAAAAAATTACGCAGTTGCGGTGGTTGTAAACTTGGAGGGTTCCACGGTGGAAACCGATTCAACCTTTGACGAACCGTTCATTTCCTTCGGGTTCGGCTTGCGGATGTCGATGCTGCCCTTGAAGTACGCGCCGTCTTCGATGCTGATGCGCTGGCAAACAACATCGCCGGCCAAAGAGCCTTCATTGCGAATGTCAACGCGGTCGCTGGCGGTGAGGTTTCCCTTCACTTTGCCCAGGATGACGATTTCCTTGGCGTTCACGTTGGCCTGCACCTGTCCGTTGCGGCCAATGGTGACGCGGTTGCCGGGGAGGTTGATTGCGCCTTCAACACGGCCGTCAATATAAAGTGATTCAGACCCGGTGACTTCGCCCTTAATGACGAGCGACTTGCCGATGGTGGCCTGTTCCTGGCTGTTGACGATGGAGGTGCGGGGAGCGGCTACGGGAGTCGGCTCGGCGGTCTGGAGCGTGGGGTTGGTGCTCATAGCTGGTTTCTCCGGTTCCGGGGTATTTTGTTTATTAGTTGGCGCGGTTGCTGGCTTCCACATTGCAATAACGTCCTTTCAGTAATCTTGATATTTGCAGCGCGCAGCCAGCTCTCGCCGTCTGCTATTAAGTACTAATATCGGCATGTAGGGATTGCCGTTAAGTCCCAGTCGCACGTTGGTAACCAAACCGGCAATCGGCCACGCTATTCAAAAGTAAGCTGAATTTGCGCCGCTTCGGCGATGTACGCGACATCAGAGGGAGGACGCGCACACTGCAATCACAAAGTAATTATTCCAGTGACTATGGCATTTCTTATATCGGGCAAGGCCCTTAGTTAAAAAAGTGAATCGCGTTAGGATAGAGCTAGGAGAACTAAATACCGGTAACTTATTCAATATGTGCAGCTTGCACTGATTATGCTTAGAAAACATCAACTGTATCCAGCACGGCATCCTTAAAATCGTACGAACTGCAGGTTGGCCGGCGTGACTAAATTCAGACTAATGGCAGACTAATGGCTTTTCGAAAAGAAATCCCAGAAGCCAAAGAAAGTGTTTTTGTTGACGATGATTACCGATAACGAAATCCTCCGCTACATCGGCAAGCAGTCCAAGCATACGGCCGGGTTCAAACAACTGATTCACGACCTGGGGATTCGCGGCCGGGATCGCCGGACCGTGCAGGACACGCTGCGGCATATGGTGCGTCGCAAGAAGCTGATTGCGATTGGCAAAGAGCGCTGGGGATTGCCCACGTCGGCGTCCAGCCAGAATCTGGTGGTTGGTACGTTGCGAATGCATCGCGATGGTTACGGCTTCGTCACGCCAGAAGCCGAGTCATTGCCGGAACGTGCTCGCGGAAAACTTTCGGGCGACATATTCATTCCACCGCCGGAAATAGGCAATGCCATGCATGGTGACCAGGTGCTGGTGGAACTTGGTCGCATACGTCCGGACGGAAAAGGTGAAGGCACCATTCTGCGCGTGACCGAACGCGAGCAGGTCACCGTGGTCGGCACCTTCCACTATGGAGACCGCTACAACTACGTGACACCGGTTGACGCCAAGGTGGCCACGGAGATCGTGATTCCGCAGGGCATGGAACGCCCGCGTCCCGAGGGTGAAGAAGAGGAAGAAGAGGACTACCACTCCACCATCTATCGTGATCATCGAGAGCCCTCGCCCAGGCGTCCGCGGGAACAGAGTCCGCATCGTGTATTGGGCAAGGAAGCGAATCGCGGCACCTGGGAAGACCTGGAAAATGTTGTCGTGGAAGTTGAGATTACGCAATTCCCGCAAGCGAATCAGAGTCCGCGCGGGAAGGTGATTGAGATCATCGGCTACGAAGATGATTTTGGCGTGGACGTGGAAATCATCATTCGCAAGCACCATATTCGTCATCTCTTTCCGGCAGAGGTCCTGGAGGAAGCCCAGACCATCAGCCCGGTATTGCCGAACCGCGAACTGGAACATCGCAATGACTACCGCGATCTGCCCATCGTGACGATTGATGGGGAGACGGCTCGCGACTTTGACGACGCAGTCCATGTCCGCAAGCTGAACGGCGGAGGTTATGAACTTCAGGTACACATTGCCGACGTTGCCCACTACGTGGAATACGGTTCCAGTATTGATGAAGAGGCGTTCAAACGGGGAACGTCAGTCTATTTTCCAGATCGCGCGGTGCCCATGCTGCCGCTGGAACTCTCCACCGATATTTGCAGTCTGCGTCCGGAACTGGACCGCCTGGTGCTTTCCTGCGTGATGGAAATTGACCGCCACGGAGAAGTGCAGAACTACGAACTGGCGGAAGGAGTGATTCGATCCGTCCATCGCATGACCTACACGGACGTGAACGCCATTCTGGAAGATGACACCGTGTTGAAATCAAAGTATGGCGACATGGTGGAGAATTTCCAGCTCATGTTTGAGCTGGCGCAGCTTCTGAATCGCAAGCGAGTGAAACGCGGGTCGATTGACTTTGACCTGCCGGAACCAGTGATTGAGTTTGACCAGACAGGGATGATGAAGGGCGTACGGGCATCGGAGCGGAACTGGGCGCACCGTTTGATCGAAGAATTCATGCTGGCGGCCAATGAGACGGTGGCAACGCATCTCTATACGCGCCATATGGGCACGCTGTATCGCATCCATGAGAAGCCCGATCCCAAACGCATTTATGACTTTGAGATGATTGCGGCGAGTTTTGGCTATTCTCTGGGTGTGGGAGCTTTGCCCATCAAGCGCGTGCAGACGCGGGCCGATAAGCGGTCACACTATGGCAGTGGACGCCGCCCTCCAACCGTTGAGCTGCCGGAAGAGGTGCACCTGACGCCGCGCATGTACCAGAAGCTGGTGCAGAAGATTGCCGGCAAGCCGGAAGAACGTGTGCTGTCTTTCCTGATGCTGCGGTCGCTCAAGCAGGCGCGTTATTCAGAGGTGAATGAAGGTCACTTCGCGCTGGCTGCGCCCTGCTATACGCACTTTACGTCTCCCATCCGGCGCTATCCTGATCTGATTGTCCATCGCATTCTGAAAGATGTGCTGCGGGGTGAAGGACGTCCAGAGCATGGCACCATGCCGACGTATGGCGAGCATGCTTCGCCATGGTCCAAGCGGGCGCCAGGGAAGCCAGGTAAAGAGAGCAATGCACGTCCGCTGAAAGTGGTGGCCGGCTATACGGAAGAAAGACTGCATGAAGTAGCCGACTCCTCAAGCCAGGCCGAACGGGCTGCTGATGAAGCGGAACGCGAGCTCATGGAATGGAAGAAGCTCAAGTTCATGGAACAGCGCATCGGTGAGGCCTTTGATGGTCTCATCATCAGCGTGACGAAGTATGGCTTTTTTGTGGAACTGACTGACTTGTTCGTGGAAGGCCTGGTGCCGATCAATACGCTGGAAGACGATCACTATACTTTCCGTGAGAACACGCGGCAGATTGTGGGCGAGCGTACACGCAAGACGTTTTCCATCGGCGACCGTGTGCGGGTGATTGTTGATCGCATCGACCACATGCAGCGCAAGGTACAGTTTGCGTTGCTGGAGGAGCGTCCAGGAAGAGTAAATAAGCCGGCGCCGTCGAAAGCAAAATCGAAAGCCAAAGCCAAAGTTAAAGACCAGAAGCAGAACGGGAAGAAGCGCAAGTAAGGCCGCCGCTTGAGTACAATAAAATTAGACTCAATGAGACCTGATTCAATGAGACAAGGAGACCTTCAGAAATGCCTCGTATGGTGAAATGCGCAAAGCTCGGACGCGAGCTGCCCGGCCTGGATGAACCGCCGTTTGATACGGCGCTGGGCCAGAAGATCTATGAGAGCGTCAGTGCCGAAGCATGGCGCATGTGGAGTGAGCACTCAAAGATGCTACTGAATGAATACCGGCTCCAGCCCTGGAAGCCGGAGGCACAACAGTTCCTGGTGGAACAGATGGAGCAATTCCTGTTCGGACAGGGTTCAGCATTGCCTAAGGAATTTGTCCCACCCCCCAAATAATCAAGGACATGGCCCTGAGTGCCTCATAAAAATAACCTTATTTAGCCATTTTCTATATTTTCCAGAAGTGCACCGTACCCTATAGAGACATTGGCTGCGCTCCCGGAATTCCAGTGGCATCCGCTCAAGGGCGGTGGAGTTCCGCGGAGCCATTATTTTTGCGGAATTTCAGGCAATTCGACCCCTGTTATAATTCATGAAGACTTTTCGCTGCGGTAACCCCATTCTTCTGGACAGCAGCGGCTTTCTTACGTCGGGACGTGGCTCAGCCTGGTAGAGCACTCGCTTGGGGTGCGAGGGGTCGGCAGTTCAAATCTGCCCGTCCCGACCATTCATTTCTTCGCGGCAGAAATTTCTCAAAGACTTAAGATCGCAGTCGCGGGCCGACCCACGAAGCACCCCAAGTTGTATGCGACGAAGCGAAGCGGAGTCGCCGAATAAACGCCTTGCGAGGGGGCTCGTGCACAGCACGAGCGATGCGGCAGTGGTGAATCTGCCCGTCCCGACCATTCATTTCTTCGCGGTAGAAATTCTCAAAGACAATAAGATCGCAGTCGCGGGCCGACCCACGAAGCACCCCAAGTCGTATGCGACGAAGCGTAGCGGAGTCGCCCGAATAAACGCCTTGCGAGGGGGCTCGTGCAAAGCACGAGCAATGCGGCAGTGGTGAATCTGCCCGTCCCGACCAGCATGTGGTTGTCAACGCGGCCAAAATCAGTCGAGGCGAGCTACGAAGATGTTTCTACCGCAAAATGCCCTCAAACCCTGTCATGTTGAGCGAAGAGACGCGCGAGAAGTCGCGTCTCGGAGCCGAAACATCCCGAGGACGCTAACTCCGCCAGGCTGATTCAGGGAATTCTCCGAACGCCCTGCCTAGGGCTTTATAAGCGGGACTTGCGAGGCCAGTTGTAGTTCAATCAACATGCTAACGCGGCGGTCGATCTGAAAGAACATGGCTGTTTTCTTGTCCGGGATCACTTTTTCGAACTCAGGGACATATTTCAGACGAAGCTGAGTATTGTCCTGGTCGAGGGCAAGCCAGCGCTTGACTAAGCTGTCGGCTTGTTCCTCGGTGATTGCGTCAAAGTTTTTCGCATACTCTTTGAGGAGATCGAGGCGAACATCGTTGATCTTGGTCGTCTCTGCCATGTATCGATCGTAAACAGGCCAGAATTTAGCAGCTTCAGTTTCCGTCAAAGGCAGGTTCGCCGCCACGATCTTCTTTCGTTCAGAGCGTACGTCCTGGCGCATCAGTTGGATGTTGGCATCGTTAACCTGTTCTTCGGTGACGTCCTTGCCACTTGCAGGCGATGGCGTGGCCTGCTGGGCGCTGAGCACCGTGGTCACGATGAACACCGCTGTAACTAAACAGAGTGGGAAAGCAATGTTTTTTCTCAAGTTTGCACCCTCCTTTTCAGGAGTATGTCAGGGCAGGTCTGGACAGTGACACTGGCTCTTCTGACAGGGGTCGTGAAGAATTGATTTCAGAGAATCCTGGGCTGCGCGGTTCAAACTACCCATCCCGACCTTTCATTTCTTTCGCGGACATTCGTCTGATGTAACCTTTCGAGTGTTCGCCCGTAAGTGTGCAGCTATCCATCATGACGGACATCGAGAACCTCTACGAATGCTATGCCGGCGATGTCCGCCGATTTGCCCTGTATTTGTCCGGCAATTTGGCGATGGCGGATGAGATCACGTCGGACACGTTTATGCGCGTGTGGATGGCGGCTGACCGCATTCGCCAGCCAACGGTGAAAAGCTATCTTTTTACCATTGCACGACACGTGTATATCGATATGTTGCGACGGGCCGCACGCCACACGCAGCTTGACGAGAAAATGCCCGATACGCGAATCAGCGCGCAGACGCATATGGAGCAGAGCGCGGAAGTGGGCGTAGTGCTTGCGGCGCTACAACAACTGCCGGAGATGGACCGCACGGTGCTGCTGATGCGCACGTTCGACGAAATGCCCTACGAAGAAATCGCGGAGACGCTGGGAATCCCGGTGGTCACCGCAAAAGTCAAGGTTCATCGCGCAAGATTGAAGCTGATGGAAACCAGGAAGGCATGGCGGGAGTCGGTTCCCGCCGCAGGAAAACTATGAACGTCACACGACAAGTGATCACTGATTTGTTGCCGATTTATCTCTCGGGCGAGGCCAGTGGGGATACGAAGCTGCTGGTTGAGGATTATTTTCATCAGGATCCCGAGTTCGAGAGCATTGCGCGTAACGCGGGCACGCCGCTCGAAACTTTGCGGGCCGCCGCGCCCATCGCGGCCAGCCCGGAAAGGAAGAAACGCGACCTGGAGAGCGTCTTCCTGGGACTGCGGCGGCGCAAGTGGTTGTTCGGCGTGAGCCTGTTCCTGACGCTCAGCCCGCTCTCATTTGATTTCGCCCATGGCCATATCGTCTCTCTCATGCTTCGCCAGGCCCCCTGGCACGCGGCTTTTGACTGGAGCCTGGCGGCTGTCCTCTGGTTCCTGTATTTCACGCGCCTGCCCCTGCGCACGGCTTCATTGGTGTGTGCGATCCTCTTTACGCTGATCCCCATTCCTTTCGTCGTGCACTCTGTCTCCGTTGGCGGGCCAGTGGCAGAGTACGCAATCTTTTGGATTGTTGCGGCATGGATCTGGTTTGGGTATTTCAGGCCGCGCCCTTGTTAGAGAAATAGCTCAGGAAAATTGTCATGCTTCTGCGCTCGCGCCTGCAAACCGGCTCAAGTACAAACCTGGCAGTGCCGCCCGTCGAAATTAAGAAGAATTACGTAATACCCTCGGCTGTGGCTCGCTTTCCTGAGTAGCCGCCGGGCAACCGCTCGCAGGTTTCCGTAGTCTGTTAAGAGGCACGCCTAGAGAGGGAAATCGCTGGAACGATTTCTGGTTGCGCTTGAGCTTCCGTGCTCATGTGAAAAGCCCAAAACGAGCAGAGGGTGATTACTGTCAGGATGAAGAACTGGATTACAGCCCTGCTTTTCCTGGCTGCGACTTGTATTGGGGGTTCAGACAGGCAGGCCGAAGGACAACTCCGTTGGCCTGATCCTCCCAAGAAGGTGCCCATACGGGTGCGTCTGGTTGCCGTAACTTTAAGGTATCCGCGCTCTTCTTTCTTCTCCAGCCATGAGGTGTTCATTGCCGAAACCGAGATCGGCCATGAGGAGTGGAGTCTTATCAAGCTGGTCTTTACCTTCCTTCCGTATCAGCCGCGGCTCTCGGAGGTCGGCTTTGATTACTCCGTGGTCCATGAGGTCTCAGCCTCGCGAGATCCGGATTGCGACCAGACAGTAGCGCAGTTGACGGCGCGGAACCCGCCCAGCCGGCGTGAGCCATTGGTCTTCTCTCGCAACGTGCCCAACGAAGACCTGGGGCGCAGACGCAATCCACTGCCTTGCTACGAAACCAATGCGGATCAATACATAAAGTCCAGCTTCGAGCCCATCGCTCCGCCTCCGAAGCCAACTCCGCCTGTCCTTAAGGTGCGACCCAACGAGAAATGAATTTACGCCCTGGCTGCCAGTCCGCGCTCCTCTGGTGTTTTTGCGGGAGCCAGCGCGATCAACGCAATACCGATGACGATGAGTGCATGCCACGCCATAGAGGAGTTCGCGTCTCGTCCGCCATCTGGAATGCCATGACTGTCATCACTGCGGCGTGCGCGAAACTCGACCAGGCTGTGAAGGCGATCAGGCTGCGATTGGCCGATGGGTTACGCACTGCCATCAGCAGGAAGATGCCGAGCGCAACATAGAGGCTGAGCATCATGTCCTCGCCATACATTTTCTGATCGGCATGACGCAAAGAATCAGCGATAGGATAAATGCCGGCTGTGAAAAGCAAGCCCAGCAATACCAGAACAATCTTCAACGCACGTTCTCGCCACATGGTGTCCCTCCTGTCATTCAGTGAGTTAGTCCAAAGACACAGGCTAAACGCTCATCAATGTATTATGCGCCGCTTGAGGACAGGGTCGCGCAAGATTATGGAGGAACCCTGCCAGCCACAGCCCAAAATCCTTAGTCGCTGATGAACGCAGATTAAGGCTGATCGAATACGGAGTACCGGGGATGAGACGTAGACGCGTACTTAATGAGGTTAAATCAAAACCAGGTAGCAACTTTGAACAGGGTTATTTACATCACTGGGAATGGGCGTAGATAGCTTCTTATTGCCAATTATCGAGCGCTCAGCAAACGGGCCCCGCAGCTGTAAATCGAAGGTTGAATCACTTCAGGAGGCCGCTTATGCGCAAATCACTTTGCACGCTGATATTCCTTTACCTGGCGACGATTGCCCTTGCTCAAGGTCCTCCGTCCGCCAGTAGTGTCTGTGAAATTCACACCAACAAAATCAAGCCGGGCATGACGCAGCAATACGAAAAGGCCCGCGCACAACACATGGCATGGCATAAATCCCAGAATGACTCATGGTCCTGGGACGTCTGGGAAGTACAGACCGGGGAACACACGGGCGACTACATCGTGGGCTCTTGCGGCCACGACTGGAAGGACTTTGATTCACGCGAAAAGTTCAACGCCGCCGATAGTGCCAATGCGAACTCTACCATGGGCCCCACGCAGGCTGGCGAAACCATGGCGTACTATGTGCTCCGGAGTGACCTGCTTCCGGCCCTGAGTCCGGGGCCGCCGCCACCGTACCTGACGGTTGTTCATTTCTTTCTCAAGCCGGAAGGTGTTCCCGACTTTATTGATGGAGTGAAGAAGGTGGTTGCGGGGATGGCGAAGACGAGCTATCCGCAAACTCGAGCAAGCTGGTATGCATTGGCCAACGGTGGTCGCGGCCCCGAATTTGTGCTGGTCACGGAGCGCAAGAGCATTTCAGAGTTGCAGGCTCCGGCGAAGACGCTGGATCAGATGATGCAGGAAGCGTATGGCGACCAGGGAGCCACCATCATGGCTTCGTTGCGTAAAGCGTATTACAGCACAGACACCGAGCTTCTGCACTTTCGCTCCGATCTGAGCTATTTGCCTGCGACTGCTCCCAAATAATGGGCTGCGAATTGCGCGAATCACGGGATTACGGCCCGCTGAACATTCAGCGGGCTCTTATCCCGCAACCACAGCGCTACGTTGCTCTGGCGTCACACCGCCAGTGAGGCTATCGCGTCGACTGCTTCTGCGCTCAGGGACAGTTCTCGGCTGGTAAGGTCTTCTTTCATGTGCTCTGGGCTGGATGTTCCAGTGAGCGGCAGAATGCCGATGGCGCGCGCAAAAGCAAACACCATTTGCGCTGGAGTTGCGCCGGCAGCGGACGCTATGCTCCGTCAAGCATGCGGATGGCCAACTACAACCTTGTTCGCCGTAAGCAATGAGAATCCCTGATAGATGATGTTGTGTTCCCGGCAGAAGGCCCGCACATCCTGGTCCCAGGCCAGCCGCGCGTAGCAGCGGTTTTGCACAAATGCAGGAATGTCACTATGAATGGCGATCATCTGCTGAAGATGGTGCAGTCCAACATTGCTCACGCCAAGCAGCCGGGTTCGACCACGATCACGCTCTTTCACCATGGCTTCCCACGTTTCCTGATCGTCAATGGTCCATTCATGTCCTGAGGATGGGCCGTGCAGCAGAAAGCTATCAACGTAGTCAGTCCCAAGGTGTTCGAACGAACTGGTCAATGATTGTTCTACCTGCACGGAAAAGCTTGCGCCGGGATCATAGGGCAGGCGATGGTCCTGGCCATCCTGGTAGGTGAATTTGGTTTGCAGAAAGACATCGGCGCGGGTGACGATGCCATCGCGATAGGCAGCCGCAAGCCCCTGACCGACTCCGGCTTCAAAATAATGCTTACGCTGGTTGGCTGTGTCGATGGCGCGAAAGCCGCTCCGCAAGGCGAGTTCGGTGAGCGCCGGCGTGCGATCTTCCTTCCAGGCAGTACCGTACATGAAGTCTGGGGTGGATAGGTTGGGCAACGGCATTGCGGTTATTCTCGCACAGTCACCAACCAACACTGTGTAAAGCGATTGCGATTCTCGTATGATCAATAGGCCTTTTCAGGGCGGTCGAAATGAAAATAATTGTCTTCGGGGCAACGGGGATGGTTGGCCAGGGCGTGCTGCGGGAATGTCTGCTGGATGCCGGCGTGATCAGCGTGCTAGCCGTCGGACGCGGCGCCACTGGCCAGCAGCATCCGAAGCTGCAGGAGATTGTGCACAAAGATCTCCTGGATTTTTCCTCCGTTGAAGACAGGCTGTCTGGATATGATGCCTGTTTTTTTTGCCTTGGCGTCTCAGCGGCGGGATTGAACGAACAACAATATCGTAGCGTTACATACGATCTGACCATTGCGGTGGCAAAAGTACTGGTAAGACTCAACCCGGCAATGACTTTCATCTACATTTCCGGCGCCGGAACAGACACCACGGAGCGTGGACGAATGATGTGGGCGCGGGTTAAAGGCCAAACAGAGAACGCGCTGTTGCAGATGCCGTTTCGCGCCGCCTACATGTTTCGTCCTGCATACATTCAGCCGTTGCACGGAATCAAAACGAAGACGCGATGGTATGCAGCATTCTATGCGGTGATGGCGCCGCTGTTTCCCTTGTGGAAAGTACTGCTGCCTAAATATGT
This sequence comes from Terriglobia bacterium, assembly GCA_963755365.1. GTDB lineage: Bacteria > Acidobacteriota > Terriglobia > Terriglobales > Acidobacteriaceae > Angelobacter. Next base: position 170,069 of record CAVWJV010000004.1, read on the forward strand.
AACCACCACGGAATGCATTGGTCGGGCCATGCTCAAAGTAGCCCGGCAGGGTGCGGCAAAGCGCATTCTGGAAAATCAGGACATTAATGCGATTTGTGCGTCACGATCGTGAGATTCCAGCTGATCTGAGTCCTAAGCTCTGCCCGGATCTCTGAAGCCGACGCCCAGGGACCGATCGTGCAGAATTTGCCGTATTTTCATGAAAAGATGGGCAAACGCATGTGCCCTTTTGGTACCTGAAATTCAGGCGAAGGCCTGATTACCAATGTGCCATTGCGATACCAAAATGGCGTGTGTTTCCGATAAGATCGCTTAAAAGTTAGAGACTTGCCGGATCCTCACCCAGACGTAGCGAAAGTTCAGCATGCACCAAGCCGTGGCTCCAAAGCGCCGTGACACAACCGGTATGCGCCCGCTACCGGTGATCGCGTATTTTGCTGACGATACCATTGCCTGCCGCTACTTTCTGAACGTGCAGCGTTTCCGCAGGCAGAAGTTTGAGGCTTTGGCCGGTGAGAGCCCTGAACTGGAACGCATTGTTCTGGTTTCCAGCGAAGACCTGGTTGAGCAGCACTATCACTCGCTGCGTTTGCCCAACACGCGCGTACTGGCGCTGACGAACATGCGTTTCAAAGATCCACGCAATGATGGCGCAATCTACGCCTATCTTCCGATGGACGTGCCGGAAACACTGCTGGACCGCATGGTGGATAACGCGCTTGATCATATTCATCTGGTGCACACACGCCATGAGGTGAATCAACGGCTGGCCGGAGCGAGCCATGAAATCCATGAACTGAACCAGATTGGCGTGGCTCTGTCCTCGGAGCGGGATTCTGAGCGTTTGCTGGAGTTGATCCTTACCAAATCGCGCGCATTCACGGCCAGCGACGCCGGTTCCATTTATCTGGTGGAAGAAGCGGAAACCGCCGGACAGCAGGTTTCACCACTGAACCCTGGAATGGCGGAAACCAGCCATCATGAAAACGGGCAGGGCGCGCATGCACGAGAAGACCATCCCAGACGTTTGCGGTTCAAGCTTGCGCAGAATGACACTGTGCCGGTGCGGTTTCGCGAAGTGACCATGGATGTGGATGAACACTCCATTGCCGGCTACGTGGCGCAGACAGGGGAGATCGTCAACATTGAAGATGCATACCGCCTGTCGCCGGACAAGCCATACGCCATCAATCGAAAGTTTGACGAGGATTCCGGCTATCGCACGCGCTCCATTCTGGCTGTGCCTATTCGCAATCAACAGGAAAAAATTCTGGGTGTATTGCAGCTCATCAACGCCAAACGCGACTTTGCGGTCCCTCTTTCAACCCAGGAAGACATTGATGAGCAGGTGATTCCTTACACTGCACGGCAGCAGGAAATAGTTTTATCGCTGGCAAGCCAGGCAGCGGTGGCCATGGAAAACACCAGGCTTTACGCCGACATTCAGAAATTGTTTGAAGGCTTTGTCAGTGCTTCCGTTACCGCGATTGAAACGCGCGATCCTGCAACTTCGGGACATTCGTTTCGCGTCGCCAATCTCACTCTGGCGCTGGCGGAGGCGGTGAATAATCTCAGTACCGGCGTGTATGCGCCAGTACGCTTCTCGCGCGATCAGATGCGTGAAATTCGTTATGCCAGCCTGCTGCATGACTTTGGCAAAGTGGGCGTACGCGAAGAAGTGCTGGTGAAAGCCAAGAAGCTGTATCCGGCACAGATGGAACTGATTCAGCAACGCTTCGGCTTTGTGCGACGCACGCTGGAAAGCGAAGTTCTACAGTCCAAGGTCAAGTACCTGCTTGAAAAAGGACGCGAAGAATACCTTGCGTCGCTGGACCAGTTTGATAAAGGACTGAAAGAGGACCTGCGCCATCTGGACGAATATCTTCAGGCAATCATCTGGGCCAACGAGCCCACGGTGCTTCCGGAAGGCGATTTCGGCCAGCTGCTGCAAATTGCCAACGTCACCTACACTGACCCGGAAGGACACAAGCAGCCGTTGCTCAATCCGGAAGAACTCAAACTGCTTTCCATCCGCCAGGGATCACTGGATGATGACGAGCGGCAGCAGATTGAGGCCCACGTGCTTCATACGGTCAGCTTCCTGCAGGCGATTCCCTGGACCAGCGAGCTGCGCAATATCCCGGAGATCGCCCGCGCGCACCACGAAAAGTTGAATGGTCAAGGTTATCCGTACAAGCTTTCAGCCCCGGAAATCCCGGTACAATCCCGCATGATGACCATCGCTGACATATTTGACGCGCTGGCTGCTGCTGATCGTCCGTATAAAAAAGCCGTGTCGGTTGAGCGCGCGCTGGAAATACTCGATCTTTCGGTAAAAGATGGCGAACTGGATGCCGATCTGGTTGTCATCTTCAAAGGTGCTCGCATCTACCGTCGCTGGAAAGTAGAACCTCTCGCCTATTAGGTTTCCCTGATTCCCACGGGACGGAATTGCAGCTAATATAAGTTCACCGGACATTTCATGAAAGAGTTCTACATTTCCGACTGTAACCTGCACGAAAACGAGGTAATTACCTCTTCCTTCGTGGTGGTATCCAAGCAAGCCAAGCCTAAAAAGAGCGGCGATCTATATCTGGCGCTGACGCTGGCGGACCGTACAGGACACATCGATGCCAAGATGTGGGACAACGTCACTGACCACATCAACGTTTTTGAGCAGGACGACTTTGTCAAAGTCCGCGGCCTCATCAATAAGTTCAACGGACGCTTTCAGCTCACCGTGCATAAACTGCGCTCTATGGAAGAGTCAGAAGTTGAATTTGAAGACTATCTGCCGCGCACCACCAAAGACATCAACGCCCTCTGGCAGACCCTGGGCGGTTTCATTGACACCTTTAAGGACGAGCACCTGAAGGCGCTGGTCAAGGCCTTTATGGCTGATCCGCAGATTGAATTCGCTTACAAAAATGCGCCCGCGGCCAAGACGCTGCATCATGCGTTCATCGGCGGGCTGCTGGACCACGTGGTATCACTGTTCCAGCTCTGCGACCTTGCGTGCCGTAACTATCCGGAACAGATCAACCGTGACCTTCTGCTCACGGGCGCCTTCTTTCACGATATCGGCAAAGTGCACGAGCTGAGTTTCTCGCGATCATTCACCTACACCACGCGCGGGCAGCTCCTGGGACACATGATCATTGAGCTGGAAATGCTGCACCAGAAGCTTGCTCAACTGCCCGGGTTTCCGGACGAATACAAGGTCCTGCTGGAGCACCTGATCATCAGCCACCATGGAAAATATGAATTTGGCAGCCCCAAGCTTCCCATGTTTCCAGAAGCGTTGATGCTGCATTACCTTGACGATCTTGATTCCAAGATGGAAAGCATGCGCACGCAGTTTCTACGCGATCCTGATACGGACTGGACTCCCTATAACCATAGCCTGGAGCGTCCGCTACTCAATTCCAAAAAATATCTGGAGAAAATTCAGGCTCCTCCTCCAGTGCCTGCTGTTGAAGAGCCTAAGACTTCGGAACCTAAGGCTTCAGAACCTCAGACTTCAGTTCTGGCGGAAAGCAACGGTAATTCCAGCAATGGTAACGCCGGTTCAGTGGCCGCAAGCTCCACAGCATCGCTGGATACGACAAAATTGCCGGTCACAAGCACCACGGACGTTTTAACCAAACCCTAAAGCTTTCATTCCCTTAGTCCTTTTGCTGAGAAGGGGTACACCGCCATCGGTGCATTGCTCCAGCAGCGCTGATCTGCTAGAACTTGAGGAACTATGGTTTCAGCGAAAGGGAAATTGTGAAATCTTTACGAGTTATTTACCTGACGGCCCTGCTTGCTTTGTCGCTCGCCATTGGATGCGCGAAGTCGGATACGCCCGCTACATCCACGGATGGCTCTGCCGCTGGCGCGAATGCCGATTCCAGCGCAAACGCGAAAAACGGCACCGAAGCTACTAAACCAGTGGCAGAGGTGATCACCATCCCTGCGGGGACGGTGGTGCATGTGCGTCTGAGTGAATCGCTCAGTTCCAAAGACAGCCTTGCCGGCCAGGGATTTTCAGCCAGCGTCGCCGAACCTGTAACAGTTGGCGGCAAGAGTGTAATCGCCGCAGGCGCTGAAGCACACGGCCAGGTGGTTGATGCAAAAAGTATGGGCCACTTCAAAGGCGGAGCCCTGCTTGAGGTTCGCCTGGATTCCATCACCATCAAAGGCAGAGCTCACGCAGTTCAAACCGCGGCCGTGGAGCGCGTTTTACAGGGCAAGGGTAAACGGACAGCTGGATTCATTGGCGGTGGCGCTGGAGCAGGCGCCCTGATCGGCGCACTGGCGGGAGGCGGCAAAGGAGCAGCGATTGGCGCAGTCGCAGGTGCAGGCGCCGGCACAGCAGGAGCCGCATACACCGGCAACAAGGAAATCGTTTTACCGGCCGAGAGCACGCTGACTTTCAAGCTGACGCAGCGGGTTGAAGTTCACTAGATTGATTCTTGTTTTTCGACAAAGGGACGCAGCGTGCGTCCCTTTTATTTTTCCGCTACTTGCCGTGCGGGTCAGAGCAGATAATCGCCACGATAGACCAGCTTGCCATCTACGACGCGCGCTTCGTTCATCAGAACATGCTCTTTCGGAGGCTTTTCATCCATGATGTGCAGAACCGTATGACCCCGGCTGACCAGGAAATCAGAAACCAGCATGCGATGGCAGCGGAAGTATAACAGCTCAGCACACATAATGGCCGTGCGTTGTTTCTGCGCGCGCTGAACCAGGCGGTCAATTGCCGCGGCAAACTTCTCTGACAGCATGTAGTCGGCATAATTCCGGAACGACTGGTTTCTCAACGCTATGTTCGGCGACTCATCCGCCGGCATCTGCAGGTTGCGGCGGCCGCCCAGATCTTTTTCCCAGACGTAATCACTGCCAATCTCAGGCAGCCATAACTCAAGGTGATCACGATTGAAATGCGGATACCGTCGCGAATTAGGGAAGGCGCGTATGTCTTCCAGCAGACGCACATCATGGGCCTGCAATACGCGCGAGAATTCAGCCAGATCGCGCGTGGAGTGTCCGATGGTGTAGACAACAGTCATTGGTAATTGGTGCTTGGTAGTTGGTGCTTGGTGGTTGGTATTTGCTAATTGCTGGTTTGTGTTTGCGGCTGGCGAGTTGGTTTCGACTCAGGCATGTCGGAAATGAGAAACGATTCACGTCATCGCCCTTCGGCTCTGGCATTTACCAATAACCAAATACCAAAAACCAAATACCGACCACTTAGTTACCGCTTGCCTCCGCCAGCGCCTTCACCACTTCAAGCTCTTCATCCTCAAAAACAGTCCGCAGATCCAGCAGCACACGCCCTTCATCCACGCGCGTCACAATCGATGTTTCATGTCCGCGTAGCCGGGCAGCCAGTTCATCAGCACTCAGTTTGTCAGCGGTAATCGCCAGCAGAAAAGAGGGAAGTTTCGACGTCGGCGCGGAACCGCCGCCCACCAGCGATTCACCTTCGATTATTTCCGTGCGCAGGTGCTTCATGCCAGCAAGTTTCTGCCGCAGCGCTTCAGCCCGTGTCTTGATGTGATCGGCGGACAACCGCATCATGTGTAGAAATGGAATCGCATCATGGTTCTGGCGTATATACTCCATCAGCGTCGCTTCCAGGACAGCATACGTCAGCTTATCCACGCGCAAGGCACGGAACAGCGGATTCGAGCGCACCTTCCTGATCAAATCATCACGTCCGCTGAGCATGCCTGCCTGCGAAGCGCCCAGCATCTTGTCACCACTGTAGGTCACAATGTCCACGCCCGCGCGCAGGCTCTCCGCCACTCCGCTTTCATTGATGCCGAAGCTGCGTAGGGGAACCAGTGCGCCGCCACCCAGATCTTCCATGACGGGAACCTTGTGTTTGCGGCCAAGCTCGCACAGCTCTTCCAGTGACGGCTGTTCTGTGAATCCAATAATGGCAAAGTTTGAGCGATGGACCCTAAGCAAAAGCCTGGTTGTCTCGTTGATCGCGCGCTCATAATCTTCGATGCGCGTGCGGTTCGTGGTCCCGACTTCCCGCAGTATGGCGCTCGACTTGTTCATCACATCCGGCACGCGGAATGACCCGCCGATTTCCACCAGCTCACCGCGTGAAACAATCACCTCGCCGCCTTCGGCCAGCGAATTCAGCGCCAGCATCACCGCCGCGGCGCAATTATTGACCACCACTGTACGAATGCCGCTTACCCCGTCCTGGTTCAGCAATCGCGAAAACAGGCGCTCTACGTGCGTGTCACGTCTACCGCGTTCTCCTGCCGAAATATCGAATTCGAGATTCGAATAACGCCCGGCGACTTCCACCACCCGCTTCAACGCCGATTCCGCCAGCGGCGCTCGACCAAGGTTGGTATGCAGGATTACGCCCGTTGCGTTGATGACAGGCTGGAGCGAGAACTCCATCGCCTTGCGAAGAAATTGATCGATAGTTCCAGCCATGTTATCCATGGCGGCATTGACCGCGGCAGGCGAGGAGAGATGCCCCTCGTTGATTTGCTTGCGCAGCTGTGCCAGCAAAACCCGAACTGCGTCAGTGACGGCGGGCAGTCCTTCGCGTGCGATCAGCGGTGCAAGTTCCGGGCGTTGCAGCAACTCATCGACCGATGGAAGCGCGCGGTAGAGATCGGATTTGGTTGTGGTTTTCATTTTGTCGTCTTTTCTAACATCCCGAGTAAGGCGAGGGATCCCTATAGTCTTACATTTTCCACCTGAGCGAAGCGAGAGAACCGTACGCTCTTCTATCACCCCAAACTCGCCGCGGCTATAGGGCTCCCTCGCTCCGCTCGGGATAAAGAACTTACCCCTCACTTCGTTTCGGGATTTAAGAACAGAGAACACTACCCTACCTCCACCAGCCCATACCTTCTCTGCCAGTGCTGTTTCAGGTGCTGCTTGATTGTCTCGTAGTCTTCCGGTGTCACTTCCGGATCAGCTTCTTCCACAATCTGCCTGGCTTCAACTTTGGCCAGCTCCAGCAATTTACGGTCGCGCAAAATATTCGCCACACGCAGCCCGGGCATTCCAGCCTGTTTGGTGCCAAAAAACTCTCCCGGTCCGCGCAGTTCCAGGTCCAGTTCGGCAATTTCGAAACCATCCTGGGTGCGAACCATTTCTTTCAGCCGGCGTTCTGCCTCAGGAGAGACCTTGCCGCCAGTCATTAGAACGCAGTAGGATTTTGCCGCGCCACGGCCGATGCGTCCGCGCAACTGATGCAACTGGGAGAGACCGAAACGTTCAGCGTGCTCCACCACCATCACGGTCGCATTCGGCACATCCACGCCAACTTCGATCACAGTGGTTGAAACCAGCACCTCAATTTCGCCGTTCTTGAATTCCTGCATCACGCGTTCTTTTTCTTCGGGATCAAGGCGTCCGTGTAGCAGCCCAACATGCAGATGCGGCATGATCTTTGATCGTAGCTCTTCATGCATGTGGATAGCTGCCTTAAGTCCGGTTTTCGAAGTTGCCGCCGGACCCTCCACAAATTCAAGCCCCGGTTGATCATTGGGCACGCCTTCAATGACTGGATAAACGACATACGCCTGGCGTCCGGCCTTGACCTGTTTCTTCACAAAGTCCCAGACCTCGTCGGCGCGATCGTCTGAAACTTTGCGGGTGGTGATCGGCGTGCGTCCGGGCGGCAACTCGTCCAGAATGCTGGTATCCAGGTCGCCATAGAGTGTGAGCGCCAGGGTGCGCGGGATTGGTGTTGCTGTCATCACCAGCGTATCCGGCTCTGCCGCGCCTTTCTTCATCAGCTTAAAACGCTGCATCACGCCAAAGCGGTGCTGCTCATCCACAATCACCAGTCCCAGATTGTTGAATTCAACCTTTTCCTGTATCAGGGCATGCGTTCCGATCACAAGATGCGCGTTTCCCTGTGCGATGTGCCGGCGGGTGCTGCGCTTGCGGTCATCTTCCTGCGATCCAGTCAGCAGCACCACGCGATAGCCGTTGTCTTCGAGAATGCGCCTGGCGGAAAGGTAATGCTGTGTAGCCAGAATTTCGGTGGGCGCCATGAACGCCACCTGGTAGCCGTTCTCCATGGCGATGACCGCCGCCTGCAGCGCCACAATTGTTTTGCCTGAGCCAACGTCGCCTTGCAACAGCCGCCTCATGGGCGACGGTTGTTGCATGTCCTCGGCAATCTCCTTCAGTACACGTTTCTGCGCCACCGTGGGATGAAATGGCAGGATCTTCTTGATGGCTTCGCGGACCTTGTCATTCAGGTTAAAAGCGATTCCTGTCCGCTGCCGCATGCGACGCCGTTTCATCTCCAGTCCCACTTCCAGGAAGAACAGCTCTTCAAAAATAAGCCTTCGATGCGCGGGAGTCTTATGATCGGCCAGATCGGCAAACGCTTCGCCCACCGGAGGGAAGTGGACTTTGTCGAAGGCTTCGCGCCGGTCCATTAACTCCAGGCGGCGACATACGGCTACGGGAACTCCATCCGCTACATCGCGCCGCAGATTTTGCAGCGCGCCATGGATGATGCGGCGAAACCAGCGTGAGGTCAGCTTGGCGCCGGCAGCGGATTCGTAGATCGGGACAATGCGGCCGACTTCAAGCGACTCCAGATCTTCAACCTCTCCGGCTTCCAGCTCGGCCTGGCCGCTGTCCAGAATTTCAAACTGGGGCTGATTAATCTGCAGGCCGCGGCCCTTCCACGCCGACTCCACCTTGCCGTATAGCGCCACCAGTTGTCCGGGCTTGAAGCGGTCGCGCAGGTACTCGCCGCGAAACCATATGCACTTCAGCGTCGACGGCCCCTGTCCGGCAACCAGTTCAAAGATGGGAAAGCGCTTGGTGCGGAAAAGTGCGGAGTTGCGTACCTCGGCGATGACGGTGGCCATCTCTCCCGGACGCAACTCACCAATGCTTCGCGGATTAAGACGGTCTTCATAGCGGAACGGCAGGTAATAGAGCAGGTCTTCCACCGTGTGTATGTTCTTCTGCTCCAGCCACTCGGCAATCCGCGGGCCGACGCCCTTGACGTATTTAACTTCTGTATTGAGGTCCAGCACCTTGGTTGATGATAAATCCTCTCTCGATTAGTCGCTGCTGCCATCGTGCCCCGGGCCCTTTTTTAAAACATCTCACCACGGAGGCACGGAGAAGAGCGGATAGAAGCCCCAAAGTTCGGGCAATTTTGGCAATCTCTTGATCCGCGAAAGCTTTATTCTCTTCGCGGCAAGGTGTACCTAAGACTTTGCGTTTAGGTTCATTGGGTCTTGTCCGCGACAATCCGAGATAACGGGTCTTTTCTCCGTGTCTCCGTGGTGAGATGTTTGAATGGCTATTTTCTGGAGGATTAAATCCAGGAACTCTACTATACTGAGCTCAACGCACGAAAACTTCCCCCGTATTTCGTCAGAACTGGCTGCGGATGATCCGCGGCCCGAGGGACAAACCATGCGACCTTGCAACTCTTTCACTCTAGCGGCTCTCTTTCTCGCTTTTACGCCATTGGCATTCACGCAAACGGCGCCTTCCGGCCCATACACTGAAAGTTGCCATAATATTGCGATGAAGGGAAACACCCTTCGAGCACAATGCCAGTCAGTCGATGGAAAGTGGAATTCCGTCGAACTGCGCAACGCCAAAAGCTGCGCTCAGGGTTTAACCAACATCAATGGCGTGCTGAGCTGCCAGACAGGCATCATTCCGCCCGGCTCATACATTGGCACCTGCACCGATTTCAATCTCCATGGAAGCACCCTTCTGGCCAGCTGCCGTAATGACAAGGGAACTGACGTTGCCACTGAGCTGCGCAAGGCGAACCTATGCACCGGCGACATTGCCAACAAGAATGGCTCGCTGAAGTGCGTTGCTCTGGAAAAATCGGCGGAGAAAAAAGACGAAAAAAAGGACGATAAGAAAGGAGACAAGAAACATCGCCTGTGGCCGTTTAAGCGCGGCGACAAGGCTGAGAAGTCCAGCTAGGGCGGGAAGCTACAGTCGGTCGCCTTCCTTGACCAGCAGTTGCACAATGGAGTCGATGGCAGCCAGCACTTTGCCTGCGGGCAGGTTGTGGTTGTTACAGAAAATCGAAAAAGCAAACTTTTCCCCCTGCAGAGTTTGTCCATAACCGGAAAGTGCATTCACATGGCTCAGGCTGCCCGTTTTGGCGTGGACCAGTCCGCCAGCCGGCGTGTTGATGAAGCGTTCAGCCAGTGAGCCATCCACTCCGCCCACCGGCAGTGAGTTTTCGTAGGCTGGTCCCCAGGCCTGATGTGAGGCATAGGTCAAAAGCTGCACCACAGCAGAGGGTGTAACCAGGTCGCGTCTTGAAAGCCCAGAGCCATCCAGGGAAACAAATTCATCGCTCTTCACTCCAGCCTGAACCAGAAACTTCTTCACTGCCGCAGCTCCGCCTTCAAACGATGCGCCCTCTCCACTTAACTTTCCCACCAGCCGGAGCGCCATTTCAGCATGTAAATTCTGGCTTACTTTATTGATCACCTTCACATCTTCGATGAGGGGAAGGGAAATATGTTCGGCCAAAACCTGAGGCGTGGGCGAGGGCGCGCTTGTTGATGCAACGGTGGAAGCCGGCGCCGAAGGGTTTACATCATGCAAGCTTCCATCATGGAAACCCGGTGTATGTGCGGGTGTGGTGCTATCGGCACCGTTCTGATTTGTGCCTGGCGCGTTGGGCTGGGCATTGGGCTGATCGAAGAACTGTGCCAAATCGGCGTGCAACGCGTGAGTGCTGCCGGTCACCTGTATGCCCCGGCGTTCCAGCATCATGCGAAACAGCTGTGCCGTGTAGGCTGCCGGATCGTCCACTGCCAGCGCTTCCTTCATTCCCGGATCGCCCACAGGAATCCCGCCCCAAAGCAGAACTTTATGCGACCCGGGTTCGCGATGGATGCCAACTTTCCGCGTGACGCCGGCGGCAGTGGTGACAATTCGATTATCAAACTCATAGTAGTCGCCTTCGGTTTCAGACGAGATCAACGCTTTGTCACCGGGGTGTGCTCCAGGCAATATGTCGATAAAAGCAACGTCATCATTGAACGCCAGGGCGGAAACGGGGGCCGCATCAACCCATTGCAGATCGTCCTGCGCCCAGCCTTCGGCCAGCCGTTCCGGGGAGTAAAACGTATCATCGCCCAGCACATCGCCATTCACGGCCTTCAGGCCGCTGTGAGCCACCTGGTCCGCCATTTCTTCCAGCACCTGCGTGTGTGGCGGAATGCGTTCACTCTTGAGTTGGTAAGGCAGGACGCGCCCGGAGATGTTGGGATCACCCCGACCCACAATCACCAGATCGCCTTGGAGCCTGCCGCTCGCGTCAATCTTGCCCGTGGTTTCCACGGTGGTATGAAAGCGATAGTCGGGGCCCGCCGTTGCCAACACCGCAGCCGTGGTAAACAGCTTCATGTTGGAGGCGGGCATAAAAAGCTGGTCCTGGTTCAGGGAGTAGATCGTCTTGCCTGTTGCCAGATCAACAGCATCAATTCCCCAATGCGCCATGGCAAGCTGCGGCTGGCTCAGGATTGCGTTGATCTTTTCAGCCAGATCAGGCTTGTGCCTGGTGACTTTTGTTTTGGCCGCAGAAGGATGTTTTGGTGACTGCGCCGGCATGCTGATCTGCAGGCAGACAAGAAGAAGCAGTACGGCGAAGACACGTTTTTGACGCATGGGATAGCTCGATTATACGGCTCTGTCATGGAGCAGACCACAAAATCAAACTCTCTCGTTTAAGATCCAAACCAATTAAAATTCAACCCGATGTCTTCACACCCAATATTTGACTGGCAACTGCGCAGCCGCAGACTCGAACTCGGCCGCCGCACCATTGTCATGGGCATCCTCAACGTCACACCCGATTCATTCTCTGATGGGGGGAAATTTCTTCGTCGCGACCACGCGGTTGCCCATGCCCTGCAAATGCTTGACGAAGGCGCTGACATGATCGACATAGGAGGTGAATCTACACGTCCCGGCGTGAAGGTGGGCGAGCAGGGCATTTCCAGCGGCGAAGAGATCGAACGTATTCTGCCAGTGATGGAAGACATTTTGCGTGAACGGCCGGATGCACTTGATCTCGATTGACACGTACAAAGCCGAAGTTGCCGGTGCGGTTGTGAAAGCCGGCGCCGAGATCGTGAATGACGTGAGCGCCACGCGCTGGGACCACGCTATGGCTTCGGCGCTGGCTGCATTGCAGTGCGGCGTGATTCTCATGCACACCCGCGGACTTCCCGAAGTCTGGCGTACGCAGGCACCTTCGCCGGACATTGTTTCCGAAGTAAAACGCGAACTGGGAGAAATAGCGCAAGCAGCCATCTCTGCGGGAATTCATCGTGACCGGCTTGTACTTGATCCGGGCTTTGGCTTCGGCAAACGCTTTGATGAAAACATTCCTTTGCTGGCGCACTTTGCCGAATTCGGTGAACTCGGGCTGCCGCTGCTTTCGGGAACATCGCGCAAATCGTTTATCGGGCGAACTCTTGCGCGCGATGGCAAAGACGCCATGGCCGAACAGCGTTTAAACGGGACTTTGGCGACGGTAGTAATCTCTGTGATGCACGGCGCACATATCGTGCGCGTGCATGACGTGAAGCCGGTGGTGGAAGCGGTGAGGGTGGCGGATGCTGTTGTTTCTTTATCCCGAACGCAGTGAGGGCTGGTTCTATATCCCGAGCACAGCGAGGATCCCTACAGTCTGCAAATTGGCATGTGAGCGAAGCGAGTCAAAGATGTCCCGCTCGTGATCCCGATAAGTATCGTGACCATAGGGATCCCTCGCTTCGCTCGGGATGTAAACAAAAGATCCCTCGCTTCGCTCGGGACTTAAAGAGAACAAGCTCGGAGTAAGAACACCACTACGGTGTGAAATCCCGCAAATTTGCCACGGCCTTCGCGTCCAATCCTTGCAAGATGGCCACCAGCAAGTTGACCATGTGGTCAAAATCGCCACGATTCATGATTCCATTGTGCGAATGGGTGTAGCGCACAGGCACAACCATGTTGACCGTGGGCACACCGCCGTTGCTCTTCTGTATTTCTGCCGAATCGTCACCATAGCCCTGAATGAGGTCTGCCTGCAGCGGAATGCTCTTATCTCTGCGCCACCTGCTTCACCATACTCACAAACTTGCGATTGGGGAGTGCGCTGGAGTCGTAAAGAAAGATCGCTGGTCCCCCGCCAAGCAATTCCTGCGCTTCCTCCGGATGTACACCTGGAGCGTCGCGGGTGACGCCGCCTTCAATGGCGATGCCGATCTCCGGCTTCACCAGGTCGGCCGCAGTATGAGCGCCACGGAGGCCGATCTCTTCCTGAACCGTGGCCACCCAGTAAATCTGGTTCGGATGTGAAGTCTTGGCCAGCTTCTGCATGGCGGCGATCACCACCGCGCAACCCACGCGATCATCCCATCCCTTGCCCAGGTAATTCTGCGTGCCATTCATGACTGCAAACGGCGCATCGGGAACCACCGGATCGCCCGGCGAGATTCCCATGGCCGCCACTTCCGCGGCGTTCTTTGCGCCCACGTCAAGAAACACCGATTCGCGGGGATAAACCTTGGTACGTTCTTCCTGCGGCACAATATGAATGTCGCGGATGCCCGTCACAGCTTTGACCGGCCCTTTTGATCCGATGATGGTCCAGCGCTGGTCCACAAGTGCCTGGTCCAGCCAGCCACCGAGCATCTGCATGGTGAGATAACCCTCATTGCTTACGCGGCGCACCACGCCGCCCAGTTCGTCCATGTGCGCGTCCACCATGATGCGCGGACCGCTGCTGCCTTGCACCGCGATCACCGAACCAAGACCGTCATAGCTCAGCTTGTCAGACAGCGGTTTCATTCGGTCGACCATGATCTTGCGCACCGGCTCTTCAAAACCGGAAGGCCCGGGAGCGTCAGCCAGTGCCTGCAAGAGTTGGACGGTATCATCATTGGAATTTGCGGCAGGGTGCGTCTGCGCGGATGCCAGCGCAAAAGTGAAAGCGTAAACGGCGAGTAAACTTAAACAGCGGCGGCGATTCATAGGCCGGAATGGTACACAGGGATTATCGGAAGTGCAAACGAGCCGCCCTCGATTCTCGTGTGGTACCGAGTGTCGTGCTTTGCCGCTTGTGATTTCATTTCCCCACACATATACTCAGCCCGCTTAAATGAAGGATATTCATGACGAACGGGAATCTGTCTATCCGAAATGTGGTAGAAAGCTGGCGAAAATTCGCACTCCTGTTTTTGACGGGCATGGTCCTGAATCTTGCCGGTTGCGGAGGCCATGACACCACAGTCTCTCCAGCCACCTCCCAGACAGCCGGCACTATCAACGGCAATTTCAACTTCTCTGTGCTCTCACAGACGTTGCCTTCGAACAATTTTGTAGGCGGCGGTCTCCATACGGACGCAACGGGTCACGTGAGTGGTCTTGTGCTTCCAACCGGAGCGCTTCTCTCATGCTTTGGATTTGGAAACGAACTACCTTTTGCCGGATCCATTGATGTCTCCGGCCACCTGAGTGGCACAATTACCTCACCCAACGGTCAGGCGATGACAATGACCGGCCTGGTCAGCTCCGATGGCAGTTCAATTTCAGGCGGTACTTATACCACCAGCAGTACCGGTTGTTTTGCCGGCGATCACGGTACTTTCACGGGTTTTCAGATGCAGCCCTTCACTGGGACCTATAGCGGTACATTTAATTTTTCTCCGGGTATCACCATCAACCTGAGCATACCGCTCACGCAATCGACCGCGCCGGACGCGCTCGGCTTCTTTGAATTCGCGCCTGCCACGGTGACGGTGACTGGCGGCAGCGGGTGTGGCATGACCACCGCCACCTTCGATCCCACTGTGAGCTTTGTGAGCGGAGGCACGCTGGGAATCAGTCTCCATGGCTCCGATGCGCTGACTTCCGCCATTCTGTCCGGAATTACCACGACAAACTCAACCTCAACGTTGGCTGCTGCTTTGAATTTCGATCTGGGACCCTGCGCTGGGCAAATAGACTTTGGCCAGTTAACCCGTCCTTAAAAAACTTCCTGGACGATCAGCCTGGTTCGTGCTGGTCCGGATCGTCACCGGCATCGTCATGCTCGCCACGCTTGCGGTCGCGCTCTTCCATGACATGGCGGTGGCCAGGATCGACCATCGTCTGAAGAGCAGAGAATGCGCTGCTCATCGCGCTGGTTCCCCTGGTATTTCCGCGATCCATGCCTTTCCTCATCATATTGTCAAAAAAGACAAAGCCACCCACGCCCATCACAACGATGGCTCCCAGCCAGACCCAACTGCTCTCACTGATGGCATAGATGAGACTCATAATAGCTTTTCGGAATCCATCAGGATTGTGACCGGGCCTGCGTTCACCAGTTCAACGTCCATCATGGCTTGAAATTGTCCAGTTTCACAGCGCAGTCCGGAAGCCCGGACCTTCGCGACAAAATATTCATACAGGCGTTTGGCTTCGTCCGGCCGCGCCGCCGCATCGAATGACGGTCGCTTGCCCTTGCGGACGTCGCCATAGAGGGTGAACTGGCTGACGACCAGCACTTCACCTCGTGTGTCCATCAGCGAGAGATTCATCTTCTCTTCCGCATCTTCAAATATCCGCAAGCCCAGAATCTTCTGTACAAGGTAATCTGCCGAGGGCTCAGCATCTTCTTTCGCCACTCCGAGCAGGACTAATAGCCCGGCGCTGATCTCTCCGACCACGTTTCCTTCCACCGTCACTTTGCATCGGCTCACTCTCTGCACCACGGCCCGCATAGGCGAATGATAGCATTTGACTCCCGCAACTCTGCCTCTTAGAATCGCTCGTCCCACAACCACACCAAGGAGTCCCAACTATGGCGCGTCGCTCTCATATCTTTGGGGTGATGTTGCTTTCGATCTTTCTTCTGTTAAGCGCTCTCGCAATCGCACAGCAGACGGAAAAATCGCAGCAACCCTCACCTGCCTCCAGGAACCCGCAAAGTCCGGAAAAAGCCACCCCAGGCACCGAACAAAAGTCTTCCCCGGCAGAGAACGCCACGCCGAACAAGAAAGCGAATCCTGAAGCTCCTGCCATTCACAATGACGTTGTGATCAAGGGCGCCACCGTGCTCACCGTGACGCATGGTCGCATTGAAAACGGCAGCGTGTATGTCCACAACGGCAAAATCGCCGCGGTTGGCAAGACGGTGAACGCTCCCGCCAGCGCGACGGTGATTGACGCCACCGGCAAGTGGGTGATGCCCGGCATCATCGACTCACACTCACACATCGCGCTATCAGACGATGTGAATGAACCCACCAGCCCCATCACGCCGCACATGATGATGAAGGACGCTTTTGACTACAACGACAAGGCAGTTTATCGCGCGCTGGCCGGCGGCGTAACCACGTCACTGCTGCTGCACGGCTCGGCCAACATGATCGGCGGCCAGGCCATCGTCATCAAACACAAGTACGGGTTGGGTAAAGACGAGATGCTGTTCCCCGGCGCGCCCCAGTCCATCAAGTTTGCCAGCGGCGAAAATCCCAAGCGTGTTTATGGCGGAAAGAACCAGCTTCCTTCCACCCGCATGGGTAACTTTGAAGTAATGCGCGCGGCGTTTATTGAAGCACGCGAATACATGCGCACGTGGGACGACTATGACGCCAAAGTCAAGAAAGGCGACAAAGATGCAACTCCTCCCAAGCGCGACCTGAAACTGGAAGCGCTGGCTGACATTCTGCGCGGCAAACTGCTGGTGCAGATTCACTGCTATCGCGCGGATGAGTTCCTCACCGAGATGGCGCTGGCCAAGGAATTCGGCTACAAGATTCGCGCCTTCCACCACGCTCTGGAGGCCTACAAGGTGGCTGACAAGATTGCCGCCAACGGGGTAGCCATCGCTACCTGGCCTGACTGGTGGGGCTTTAAGTATGAAGGATGGGACGGCATCCCATGGAATGCCGTCATCTCTCTACACAAAGGTGTACGTGTTGCACTTAAGAGCGATTCTGAAGATGTGACTCGCCGCCTGAATTCAGAAGCCGGCAAGATTATGCATTATGGAAACATCAGTGAAGAAGACGCCCTTAAAATGATTACTCTGAATCCTGCATGGATCATCGGTGTGGATGACAAGGTGGGATCGCTGGATGTAGGCAAGGACGCTGACATCACCATCTGGAATAATTATCCACTCGCATCCAATGCGCTCGTGGACAAGGTGCTTATTGACGGCGATGTGTACTTTGACCGTTCTCTACCGGGGCTTGGCCTCACCCACTATAAGGAGGTCCAGTAATCATGTTGAAAAAACTCCTGCTTTCATTTTCCTTTGCGGCGGCTGCTTCTCTCGTGGCTGCTGCGGGGGCCCAGGCTCCGGCGCAAAAACCAGCATCGTCTGACGTGATTGCCATACGCGGCGGCAAACTGCTGACTGTGTCCCACGGCGTGATTGAAAACGGCGTGATCGTGATGCAAAACGGAAAAATAACGGCCATCGGCGGCGCAGGCACGGCCATTCCGAAATCGGCCAAGGTGATCGACGCAACGGGCATGACGGTTTATCCCGGACTGATCGATTCGGAAACTCACCTTGGTCTCACCGAAATTTCGGCTGATCGCATGACCAATGACACGCTGGAACCCAGCGATGAGATCATGCCCCACATGCACGTCTATGACGCATTCCATGCTGAGACGGCGCTCATTCCCGTGGCCCGCATCAACGGCATCACCAATGCTATTGTGGCGCCGGCTGAAGGTGACACCCTACCCGGGCAGGATTCTTTCATCCAGCTAGCCGGAAAATCGGCGGAAGAGATGATCCTGGTGCGCGATATTGCCATGCCCATGAACTTTACCGGAGCTCAGCGGCGTAACCAGAGCTTTGAATCAGCCAAGTACCCGTTCACCCGTATGGGAATGGCGGCGCAGCTTCGCCAGGCCTTCATCGATGCGCAGGACTATGAGCAGAAGATGGCTGCCTACGAGAAGAAGAAATCTGCCGATGCTGACAAAGCCGGCGCACCTCCCAAGCGCGATCTGAAACTGGAAGCGCTGCTTCCGTACCTGCACGGGCAGAAGCCGGTTGTGCTGGCGGCTGAGGAAGCGAACGACGTGCAGACAGCCATGGGGCTGGCGCGTGAGTTTCATCTGAAAGTGATTCTCAATCGTCTCACGCATGCCGGGTCCATTCTGGATCAGGTAGCGGCCAGCGGATTTCCGGTGATCGTGGGATCAATCTACACACAGCCGAAAGAGACAGAGCGTTATGATGCGGTCTTCCGTCTTCCTGCTGAAATGGCGAAGCGCGGAATCAAGATAGCGTTTGCATCGTATGAGGCGCATAACTCGCGCAACCTGCCTTACGCGGCCGGTTACGCAACCGCTTTCGGGCTCTCACCCGAAGAAGCACTTAAGGCCATCACGCTCAACCCTGCGCAGATGTTTGGCGTGGATAAAGAACTGGGATCGCTCGATGTGGGCAAGACGGCAAACGTGGTTGTGGCCAACGGCGACCCGCTGGATGTGAAGACCGACGTGAAACACGTCTTCATTGACGGACAGGAAATTCCCCTGGTCAACAAACAGACGGAGTTACGCGACCAGTACTGGAAGTAGCTCCAGTCAGGGACGATATACTCAACGTAGAGACGCGGCATGCCGCGTCTCTTTTTCTTGCCGCGAATGACGCGAATAAACCAATGCAATCTTTCTTTCCTTTTTCTGGATTCGCTTTGATTCGCGAAATTCGCGGCTAATCTTTTATCCTCACGGCTAAAATATCCGCATGGTGGATTTAGGCAAGCTGCTGCTGGTGCTGGGCGGCGTGATCGTCCTGATCGGCGCTGTATTGATCTTTGCCGGGCGTTTCAATCTTCCGCTCGGCCGCCTTCCTGGCGACATTACCTATCGCGGCAAGAACACCGTCGTCTACTTTCCTCTGGCTACGTCGATTATCGTCAGCATTGTGCTCTCGCTGATTCTCTGGTTGATCAATCGTGGACGGCACTGAGCGCTCACGTATGGCAAACATTTCCACCTGATAAACTTTCACCAGTGTCTTCCGATCCGCAGCTCGGTTTCACCTTTGAATTGGCGCCGACGCGTCGCATATGGCGCGTGGGCGACCTGGTCAGCGCCGTTCGGACCACGGTGGAGCGCGGATACACGGACGTCTGGGTGGAAGGCGAGATTTCCAACTTCCGGCCAGCCGATTCCGGCCATCTTTATTTCACGCTGAAGGATGGCGATGCCCAGCTTCGCATTGTGATGTTTCGCAGCCAGGCCCGGCTGCTACGATTCAAGCCCGAAAACGGATTGCAGATTGTGGCCCGCGGCCGGGTGACGATCTATGACGCGCGCGGTGAACTGCAGTTATCAGCGGAATTTCTTGAACCGGTGGGCGCCGGAGCATTGCAGCTGGCGTTCGAACAGCTCAAGAACCGGCTGGCAGCGGAAGGGCTCTTTGACGCCGCCCGTAAGAAGCCAGTTCCGCAGCTACCACGGCGTATCGGCATCGTTACTTCTCCGCGTGGCGCAGCTCTGCAAGACATGCTCAATATTCTGGCCCGGCGGCACGAGAATGTCGGCATCTTGATTTATCCGGCGCAGGTGCAGGGAGAATACGCAGCCAGTGAAGTCTCTGCTGGCGTGAAATATTTCAATCGCGCGAAGGGCATGGAGGTCGACGTAATCATCATCGCCCGCGGTGGCGGCTCCGTGGAAGATCTGGCTTCGTTTAATGACGAAGGATTGGCCCGCGTGATCGCCGCGTCTGAGCTACCGGTCATCTCTGCCGTGGGCCATGAGACGGATTTTACGATCTGCGATTTCGTGTCTGACCTGCGAGCGCCGACTCCTTCGGCCGCGGCTGAGTTGGTGATCGACTCCAAGCATCAGCTCGCCGAGCATCTGGCTCATCTGCATCGCCGACTGGACCGCTCAACGCGTTATCGGCTTCTGATGGCCAGAAATCGCCTCACAGAGTTGGCGCAGCATGGAGCTTTCGGGCGCATGCAGGACCTGCTGGGACGTCGTGGCCAGCGGCTGGATGAACTTGTTTTTCGCCTGGCCTCAGGTTTCAGCGATGAATTACGCGGCCATCACAGGCGGCTGGAGAATGCGGCCTCGCGGATCCGCCATTTTGATTTCCGCCGCTCTCTCGCGCTGACGCGTACCCAGCTTCAGGCCCACGCCAATTCACTCCTCCATACCATGCAGACGCGCCTAGCCAAGGACCGCGCGCGGATCACGGAACTCGGCAGCAAGCTGGACGCGCTGTCACCAGTCAAAATTCTAGAACGCGGCTATGCTCTGGTGTTTGACGAAAAAGGACAGTTGGTGAAAGATGCTTCGAAGCTGAAACCGGGCGGACGAATCTCAGCCAAGGTGGCACGCGGAAGCTTTACTGCGGAAGTGAAGAACACACAGGACAATTAAGAGTTTGCTGAGACTAAATATCACGTTTAGTCCTTCTCCGCGTAGTCTGTAGCCTGTGTGATAAAAAGAGAAGGGTGCTGATTGAGAAAATTATTTGGAACGGACGGAATTCGCGGCATTGCGGGTGAGTATCCGCTGGATGAAAAGACTGTCGTGGCCGTTGGTCGTGCTCTTGGTGACCATCTTCCACCGGGCGCGCGGCGCGTTGTCATCGGGCAGGATACGCGCGAATCGAGCGTCTGGATTGCAGACATGCTGGCTGCAGGATTGCGTCTTGCCGGCGTTGAAGTGGCAAGCACCGGCGTGATTACCACACCGGGTATTGCGTACATCACCCACGCACAGAAATTTTCCGCCGGCGTGGTTATCTCAGCTTCGCACAATCCCTGGCGAGATAACGGCATCAAGGTTTTTGGCGGAGATGGATATAAGCTGCCAGACGCGATCGAACTGGAAATCGAAAATGAGATCTTTGCGCTGCTCAAGTCCAATGACGGTGCGATAGCCAAAGCAGGCGAATCTTCTTTGCCGGGCGACAAGAAATTGCACGATGCATACGTGCGATGGCTGGCGCATCCCATTGCCGGCGCAGAAAAGTTGAGAGCGATTGTGGATTGCGCCAATGGCGCAGCCAGCACGATTGCGCCCGAGGTGCTCAACGCCTGCGGCCTGCGTGCAGAGTACACACATAGCAATCCCAACGGCCGCAACATCAACGAAGGCTGTGGTGCGTTGTATCCCGACATTGTCGGAACAGAAGTGGCCGCGAAAAAAGCCGATATCGGCATATGTTTTGATGGCGACGCCGACCGCGCACTCTTTACTGATGCTGCCGGGAACGTGGTCAACGGTGATGCCGTGATGCTGCTGCTGGCGCGCGAGATGAAAGCGCATCATGAACTGGCCCAGGACACTGTGGTTGCCACCACCATGTCCAACATGGGACTGGAGATTGCTCTGCGCGCCGCAGGCATCAAAATGCTGCGCGCACCGGTGGGCGATAAATACGTTTTAGAGCTGATGCAGAAGACCGGAGCGGTCCTTGGCGGCGAACAATCCGGCCACATTATTTTTTCGCGGAAAGCTACGACCGGCGACGGACTCTTCACGGCCCTTCAGGTGCTTGAGGTTGTGTGTCGCAGCGGAAAACCATTGGCTGAATTGGTATCTGATCTGAAGGTCTTCCCGCAGACCATCAAGAATGTGCGTGTAAGGGAGAAGAAGCCGTTGGAGCAAATCCCCGAAGTGATGCGGGCAATTCAAGCTGCTGAGAGCGAGCTCAACGGCAATGGCCGCGTGAACGTTCGATATTCAGGGACGGAAGCGCTGGCGCGGGTGATGGTGGAAGCGGATTCTCAGCAAACAGTTGAGAAGCATGCCGGCGCGATTGCGAGTGCACTGGCTGCCGCAATTGGGGTATGATCGGCCGGACTTAACTTCCGAATCTCTTGAAAAAACCCACACAAAGCCGCGATTGTCTGGCCAGCGTCTTCGGCCTCGTCGTTCTTGCCTGTGGTTATTACTTCCTGAGCTGTCGGGTGTTCGAACAATTCTGGCCGCGGTAGCCGTGAAGTTGTTGGCGTTGGCAATCATCCTGTCGTTCGTGGCGTTTCTGGTTTGGCTGATCGGGCCCCGAGTCACTTTACCGGCGCTACATCGCAGGCTACGTTCGGCTTCGTAGAATGCGACGCAGCCAGCATCTCAGAGAATGGCGCGAAGCGGCAGCGAAGCAGCACGAGAAGATTAATTAGCGCGTAGGGCATCCCTCGCTGCGCTCGGGATGTAAAACATCACTCCACATCACGCCAGTTCAGTCCCACGCCGATCTCCACGTCCAGCGGAACTTTCAGAGGCCGCACGTTCTCCATCTTGTCTTTCACCAGCGCACGCATCTCTTTCAATTCGACCTCCGGTACTTCGAATACTAATTCGTCATGAACCTGGAGCAGCATGCGTGATGCAAGTTTGCGTTTGCGCAGCTCCTGGTCAATCTGGATCATGGCCAGCTTGATCAGATCGGCGGCGGAGCCCTGCAGCGGAGTGTTAACGGCTGTGCGTTCGGCAAAGCCACGCATGTTGGCGTTCTTGCTGTTGATGTCTGGAATGGGGCGTACGCGTCCAAACATGGTTTTTACTTTCTGCTCGCGCCGGGTTTCTTCCAGTACCTGATCAATGAACTTGCGTACACCCTGATATTTTTCAAAATAGGCTTCGATAAACTTTTTGGCTTCGCGTTGCTCAATGCCGAGCTGCGCAGCCAGGCCGAAGGGCGAGATTCCGTACACAATGCCGAAGTTCACGGCCTTGGCGCGACGGCGATGTTCCGCATCAACCATCAACTCCGGTATTTCGAAAACCTGGGAGGCGGTGAGCGTGTGAATGTCATCACCATTACGGAAGGCTTCCACCAGCAATGGATCTTCCGAGAAATGCGCGAGCAGCCGCAGTTCAATCTGCGAGTAATCGGCAGAGAGCAGCACGTTGCCGGGTTCAGCGATGAAGGCTGCCCTGATCTCGCGTCCCAGTTCTGTGCGTATGGGAATGTTTTGCAGATTGGGGTTGGTGGATGACAGTCTTCCCGTGGCGGTGCCGGTCTGGTTGAAGGTGGTGTGCAGGCGATTGCTGGCCGGGTTCAGCAGCAATGGCAGAGCGTCAACATATGTGCTTTTTAGTTTTGAAAGTTGCCGGTATTCCAGCACCAGCTTCGGAACTTCATGCTCCTCGGAAAGCTCTTCCAGAACGTCGACCGCGGTGGAAATCATTTTGCCCTTGCCGTACTTCACCGGCTTGGGCAGGTTCATCTTGTTGAACAGCACGTCACCCAGCTGCTTGGGTGAATTGATGTTGAAGGTGTGTCCGGCTTTCTCATGGATTTCACGGGCCTTGGCATCACAGCCTTTTTCCAGATCGACGGAGAGAGTGGCCAGCATCCCCATGTCAATCTTCACGCCGGCATCTTCCATGCGTGCGAGCACGGGCACCAGCGGCAGGTCAATCTCGTCGTAAACGTTCATGAGTCCGGCATCTTCCACTTCTTTGCGCAGTGCTGCGGCGATGCGGCCGGTGACGTCGGCGGCTTCCGCTAAGTTCGGTGAGAGATTCAGATTGAAATTGCGCAGCGCGATTTCGGCCAGTGAATGCCGCGGATAGGTCGGATTCACCAGATAGGAAAACAACATGGGCTCATCGCGAACGCCGGCCAGAGTCACGCCATGCGGCTGCAATTCACGGAGAGCAGCTTTGTAATCGTGAATGGCCTTGGGAACTTTGGCATCGGCCAGAAGCTTGTTTCAGCTCAGCTGAAACTTCGTTGCCATTGATCGAAGCGAGTAAATGCCTTGCCTGCCTGACTGGATAACGCCAACGCCAATTGCTGGGGTGAAGTTCCGCCGGAGTTTGCGGAGTCTGAAGACGGGCTATCCGGCTCGGACATGCCCAATAGCGAAGGCTGATGGGTAAATGGCAGGTCGCCTGACGCTGGCGCTGCCTCCACAACTTCAGCCTCTTCGTCAGTGGTTTTTTCGGTGAGTACAAAATCGAAAGCCACGGCCAGCGTGGATTTGGGGCCTGTGATCGCCTTCAGCTCTTTTGCCGACTTCAGCTCACGATAATCCGTCTCTTTCACTTCCAGCGCCGGAATCAGCTCTTTCAAGAGCGTGGTGAATTCAAGTTCGCTGAAGAGCTTGCGCAACGCGTCATTGTCCGGCTCACCGGCCACCATCTGGTCAAGGTCCAGGTCAATCTGCACGTCCTGATCAATGGTGACAAGCTTCTTGCTCCACAGAATGGTGTCACGGTTGTTCTGGAGCGACTCGCGATAGGTTTTCTTTTCCACTTCGGCGGAATGATCCAACGCGTTTTCCAGTGTGCCGAACCGCTTGATGATCTCCACGGATCCTTTGTCGCCGATACCCGGCGCGCCAGGAATGTTGTCAATGGAGTCGCCGCGCAGGGCCATCACGTCAATTACCTGCTCCGGACGCACGCCCAGCAGCTCTTCCACCTTGTCGGCGTTGCAAATCAGGTTGTCCTTGGGTGGATTGAGGATGCAGACTTTGTCATTCACCAGTTGCATCATGTCCTTGTCACTGGAGACGACAAAAACTTCATAGCCCTGTTCTGCTGCCTTGCGTGAAAGCGTGCCAATCACGTCATCGGCTTCAAATCCGGCCTGCTCGAGGATGGGAATGCGATAGGCATTCAGTGCCTGGCGGATGAACGGCACCTGCTGGCGAAGATCAGCCGGCATTTCCGCACGCTGGGCCTTGTAGCCGTGATACTCGTGCTCAACGTACGTCTGAGTCTTGGCGTCGAACTTCTTGACCGATGTTATGTTCTTGGCTTGCTCGTCGCGGAAGGTGGGGCCGGCAGGATCAAACACTGCCGCAAGATATTCAGGATTGAAATCAGCCCGCAGCTTGCGCAGCATATTCACGAAAACGATAAGTGGCTGCCGTGGGAATGCCGGTCTTGGTGGACATGGGCCGCTGCCGCGCCATGGCGTGGTAGGCGCGAAAGATGAAGGACATACTGTCCATCAGGTAAACGCGGCCCTTCTGCGCGGGTTTTGATTGCGTAGCCAACTCTTGATTCTAACAAGCGCGCAAATTTAACAGGCGCAATTTTGACGGGCGAAGCTTTCAGTAGGCAATGCCTTCAGGATGCACCGCTTTCAGGAAGCACGCTTTCAATAAACAACGCTGAAGCTATGCCGATTCAAGCTGGATGAGCACGATCTCCGGTCTTGTGGCCACACGCATGGGCGGGCCCCAGGTTCCGGCGCCGTATGATGTGTACGTTTGCAGATTGCCCAGACGCTGCAATCCATAAACCACCTTGCCCCAGACTCTGTTGGCGATGAAGTTATAGGGAAAGAACTGGCCGCCATGGGTGTGTCCGGAGAGCTGAAGTGAAATGCCTTCCGCTTCCGCGATGGGCAACTGCACCGGTGCGTGCAGCAGCAGAATGCTGGCGCGATCGCGGTCAATCCCGGCGCGCTGGAGGATCTCGCGATAGTTGTCCGCGTGCACAGCGTCACGATAGTGGACGCCCACCAGTTGCAAGCCTTCTACTTCCATCTTTTCGTTGTCCAGTACGCGCACGCCGGCACGCTTCAGCGAAGGAAGATACTCCGCATGGCTGTAAAACTCTTCGTGGTTTCCCTGTATGTAGTAAACGCCGTGAGGCGCGGAATAGCTGGTCCAGGGCTGGGCCAGATGTTCAAAGTTGGCTGCAGTGCCGTCATAAACGTCGCCGGCAAGGAAGACAATGTCAGGTTTCAGTACGGCGAGTTTGGCGATGATGCGACGAATAAATCGACCATTGCGAACGTGCCCGAGATGAAGATCGCTGGCCAGGGCGGCTACGCGTCCGCGCCACTGTGGCGGCAGATTCGGCAGCTTCACGGTGATCCGGCGTACACGCAGCAGGGAAGCGTTCAACACTCCGTAGATTGAAATGAGAGCTGCCACTGCGAAAAAGAGGTCAGCAATGAGGCTGGGACGCCAGCCCAGACCTGCCAGGGCAGAAATCCCAAAGGCCAGCCAGCAGGCGAGCGAAGCCCACAAAAAGTAACTGGACAGACCCAGCCAGAATGCAGCCGACGTGTAGAAGAATCGGACCAGGGGATGGAATGAGTACCATCCCTTCAGTGATGCGACCACAAAGCTGATGGAAAGCAGGGCAAGGACCACTTTGGAGGTTGCGGACGAGGCGAATCCGCCCCAGAACGTGGACAGAGTCACGTAGATAAGCCAGTGGCCGAGAAACAAAATGGATTGAATGATGCTGATAAAAACTATTAGCCGGGTCCGCAAGGGGGTCCTCAAATTTATAAATGGTCGATCAAAGATAGTGTTTCGTTATGCAATCGAGCGCACCACGCCGCCATCCACGCGAACGGAAGCGCCCGTGGTAGCCGAAGCCTGTTCAGACGCCAGGTACACCACCATATTCGCAACCTCTTCATTGGTGGCAAATCGTTTGATGAGAGAACTTGGACGCATGGTGCGAAAGAAATCTTTTTCCATCTCAGCCGCGGTCTTGCCGGTGGCCTTACCGGCCTGCTCAATGAACTTTTCCACCCCTTCTGACCGGGTTGGACCAGGCAGAACAGAGTTCACGGTTACGCCGGTCCCGGCCAGAGTTTCGGCCAGTCCGCGGGCCACGGCCAGTTGCGCGGTTTTTGTGGTTCCGTAATGCACCATCTCCGCTGGAATCTGGAGACCGGATTCGCTGGAGATGAACAGCACACGTCCCCAGCCTTTCTTTACCATTCCCGGCGCATAGTGGCGAGAAAGGCGAACACCGCTGAGAACGTTGACTTTAAAGAAACGTACCCAGTCTTCGTCCGGGATATCAAAAAACTTTTTGGGCTCAAAGATGCCCAGATTGTTGACCAGAATGTCTGCTTCCGGCACCTTCTGGATCAGAGTAGCCGCACCTTCGTCGGTACCGAGGTCGGCGGCGATGCCGGTGAGCTTTGCATGGCCAATTGCGGCCTTGATGCCCGCCAGGGCGCTCTTGACGCGTTCTTCCGTGCGGCCATTCACCACCACGTGTGCTCCGGATTCGGCCAGACCCGCTGGCGATGGCAAGGCCAATCCCTGCTGTTGAGCCGCTCACGATGGCGGTCTTACCGGTCAAATCAATCTTCATGCATGGTCCTTTATTGCTGCACTAGTTATTGCTTCAACCTGTAAAGATGTTCCGCTTAAAGCCACTGATTCGCTGATTCACTGGTTCCCAGCTCAATGTGTTTTTGCATACGCGGCAATCTGGCTGAGCATTTTGTCCAGATCAGCGCGGTCAAACAGACGTCCATTCATGATGACGGCTGATATCTTGCGGATATTGTGAATATCTTCCAGCGGATTGGCATTCAGCAGAACCAGGTCAGCGATTTTGCCCTGGCTCACCGTGCCGCGATCCGCTTCTTCGCCCAGGAAGATGGCTGGATTCAGAGTTGCCGTGCGCAATGATTCGGCGGGCGTGAAGCCTGCTTCCACAAAGTATTCCAGTTCGGTATGCACGCTCGATCCGGGCAGCACCGCGACGGCCGCTGCAGTGTCAGTTCCGGCCATGAACGGTATGCCGGCTTTGCGCATGGCGTTTACCATTTCCAGTTCTTTCTGGACGAACTGCCGGCGCGCAGCCACGGGATCCGTATCCAGTTCGGCGATGATGCTTTTTGTAAACGTTGGCCAGCTCTTCTTCTGCCAGGATTGCGGAGCGTATTTGATGTCAGGCCAGTTGCTGAAATCGGTTACATCCACCAGCCATTGTCCACGCTCCCAGACCAGGGTCGGCACCTGCCAGGTGTGGTTGCGCGCGAACTGCGCGATCAGAGCCTTGCACTTGCTCTCATCGTAGGAATCAAGAAACTGCTTGGGAGTTTTGGGGCCTTTCAGAAAATCGTCTTCACGGGTGGAGCAGCCTTCAAAGACTCCCGTCAGATGCTCAATGCTTTTCTGGCCGGCGTCAGAAGCCTCGGATGCTCGGATAACATCTGGCACATGCCCGACAAGAACAAGATTTTGCTTCTTCGCTTCCTCCACCACGGCGAAATATTCGTCGCGCAGGATGAACGATTGCACCTTGATAAAGTCCACGCCCCGGGCTTTCAGATCGTCGACCGCCTTGCGTGCCTGCTCGGGCGAAGTCAACTGTACCGAATCGGGAAAGCGCGGCTTGGGACCATCCAGCATTGGCCCGGCGATCACCATGTGCGGACCAATCAACGTGCCGGCAGCGATCTCCTTTCGCCAGGCAAGTAACGTATCCAGATTGCCGCCCATATCGCGCACGCCGGTCACGCCGTTGGCGACAAACAACGGCAGTGAGACTTCCTTGCTGCCAGGAATCCAGTCGCCGAACATCACGTGCACATGCATGTCCCACAGGCCGGGAATAAGGTACTTGCCGCGACCGTCCACAATCCGGGGCGCGTTGAGAGCGCCGGTACTTTTCAGCTTAAGTATCGATGAGATGCGGCCTTTTTCAATCACCACTGTCATTTCGGGACGGACGGTTCCGTTCTCGACATTGACGACATTGACGTTGGAGATGACCAGCATCGAGTCGTTGGGCTTCGTCTGCGCGCGAATTCCCGCAGCGCATAACCAAACCAGCAGTAAGACGCAGGCTACATTCTTCCTCATGAAACCGGCTTCCTTTCTCACGCATGGGCCTGTAATGACCAGCACAAGTATATGCGGCGCTACTCAATCAACATGCAGTCGCCATAGCTGAAGAAGCGATAGCGCTCGCGAACGGCATGTTCGTAGGCGCGGAGGATGTTTTTCCGTCCTGCAAAAGCCGAAACCAGCATCAACAAAGTGGACTTAGGCAGATGAAAGTTGGTCAGCAGCGCGTCCACTATACGAAACTGAAATCCAGGGTAGATAAAGATGTCCGCCTCACCTGAACCTGCCTGCACGCGCCCGGCTTCATTTTGCAGGGCCGCAAATTCCAGGGTCCGTACTGACGTTGTGCCCACAGCCACCACTCGACGGCGCTGCGCCTTAGCCGAGTTGATCTTTTCCGCGACGTCGTTGCTGATGCGGAAGACCTCGCGGTGCAGCTTGTGATCTTCCACGCGGTCCACGTGTATGGGCTGAAAAGTTCCCAGGCCAACGTGCAGGGTGATCTCCGCCACTTCAATTCCCCTGGCTTTCAGCCGGGAAAGAATTTCAGGCGTGAAATGCAGTCCGGCGGTGGGCGCGGCGACGCTGCCTCGGGCTTCCGGACGGGCATAAACCGTCTGATAGCGCTCGCGGTCATTGCTCTTGTCTTCGCGGGCGATGTATGGCGGAAGCGGCACATGGCCAAGCTTCTCCAGGACGGCAAAGAAATCTGAGACCGGGGTGAAGAGCAATGTGCGTTCACCAAAATCGCCACGGGCAATGATCTTTGCTTCGAGCTGGGGCAAGGCTTCGAGCTCGTGCGAGGCTTCGACTTCGGGCGATTCATGTCCCTCTGCCGTGAAAGAGATTTTTTCGCCGACGCCCAGCTTGCGTCCGGGACGCACCAGCGCCTGCCATTTCCAGTCGCCGACCTGGCGGGTAAGAAGCACCTCCACCTGACCATGAAGAAAATCGCGGGAAGCCGGGTTGCGCGGGCTCACCGGCTGGGCGTGCAGTCCGGAGCGGCGTCCGAAGAGCCGGGCGGGGAAGACGCGACTATTGTTGACGACCAGAAGATCGTCAGGGCGGAGCAGGTCAGGCAGGGCTTTAAAGTAAAGATCTTTAAAATTAACCTCATTAAACTGGCCGGTCGTCCGCGAGAGATGCAGCATGCGGGAGGCGCTGCGGTCAGGCAGCGGCTCCTGGGCAATCAGGTCATCGTCCAGGGGGAAGTCGAAGTCGGAAACCAGCACGCTGAAATTATATGGGCTGAGGCTTGTCAACTTTCCACCAGAGAGGGCAGGCGATGAAAGTCCTTTAACGTAGGACTGGGAGTGGAACAAATCAAAAGGCAGCCACTGGGGCTGCCCTTTTTGAAGACAGAATCTTCGGTTATTTACAGCAACTGCACGTTCTCTGCCTGCCAGCCTTTGGGGCCTTTGACGACACTGAATTGTACGGCCTGACCTTCCTTCAAGCTGCGGAAACCGTTTGCCTGAATCGCGGAGAAATGAACGAATACATCCTCGCCGTTCTCTCTGGAGAGAAAGCCATAACCTTTTGCGTCATTGAACCACTTAACTGTTCCTTGTTCCATTGTGATGCACGCATTCCTTGTTCTGAATTTGCGCTTTTCTCAACTAGTGCAGGCAGGTTGCTGGGGTGCAGTACCGCTGTACAGCGCTTCGAAAAACCGCAGGCACATTATACCTAGACGATCCAGAGTTGTCTGCTTAGAAATAGCCGGTTGCCCAACCGGCCAAATTGGGCGATGATAGCTGGGCAAGAAAGGCGTGCAAATGATTGTAGGCACAGGAGTTGACATCGCCGAGGTGCCCCGGATTGTTTCTGCCGTGGAACGCTTTGGTAACCGATTTCTGACCCGGGTATTCACCCCAAATGAGGTCAAATACTGTCTTTCCAAGGCCAATTCAACGGAAAGGCTGGCTGCCCGTTTTGCCGCCAAAGAGGCGGGAATGAAGGCCATCGGCACCGGCTTGCACCTGGGCGTCACCTGGCAGGACGTGGAAGTGGTCCGCTATCCCGGAGGCCGTCCCGGAATCCGCTTTACCGGCAAAGCCGCTGAGTTCGCCGCCCAGCTTGGATGCAAGACTGTGCACCTTTCCATCACACATACCAAGGAGCACGCACTGGCGTTTGTGGTGCTGGAGGGCTGAAGGGGCTTCGCGGATTGGGATTGGGTTCGCATTTTGCTTTTTGCCTTTGATTTTCAAATTACCCAGATACCCGATTACTCAATTGCCAAATCTTGTTTAGCCCCCCTCCCCCGCCATCCATCGCACCCGATCCAGTCATCTCAATTTGGCGTGGGTTTGAGCGATTTCCACCCCAATCGCTTTGTTCTTCTCTGTGTCTCCGTGCCTCCGTGGTGAAGGGTTCGTTCTTGATTTTGAAATCACAAATCACAAATTCACCCCCCTCCCCCGGATACCTCAATTAGGATTTCAAAGCACTTAGTCAGACGCATCCCAGTCCATCCCAACAGTGTTCCATCTGTGGCGGTTCTGCCAGGGAAAGGCCCGGTTTAGCTAGCGGCTAGAAGCTAGTAGCTAGAAGCTTTTTAAGTTGTCAAAGACCACGCGCACCTGGGCGCACCATCTACATAGCACGATTTCTTGTCGCGACCAACTAATCTTTAGTTTCCCTCTGTCGCGCGAATCGCGACAATCCAGAAGCTTTTGCTACCCGTGTGCTTTATCTGCGCTTTTCTGCGCAGATCTGCGGCAAATTATTTTTCGATCACCGCAAATCAGCACGATCAGTGTTCATCAGCGGTTAGGTTCTTCCGTTCCCGGCGATGTCGCGCTCTTGTGATTGACGATGACGGCGGTCTCGGCGATCGTCTCTCCCTCTGTCATGTTGAGCGCAGAGCCGCGCAGGAGTCGCAGCTCGGAGTCGAAACATCCCGACAATGCTGATTGTATCCATGCAGCATCGGGGAATTTTCGAGAATATTTTTGCA
Source organism: Terriglobia bacterium (assembly GCA_963755365.1). Taxonomy (GTDB): domain Bacteria; phylum Acidobacteriota; class Terriglobia; order Terriglobales; family Acidobacteriaceae; genus Angelobacter. The sequence goes on from CAVWJV010000004.1 coordinate 201,572, forward strand.
TCCTGGAGAAAAGGGCAACGCATGCACATCGGCGATCATTCAGGAGGCCGTTGCAAGCCTTGCATTGCCTCGTTTGCTTCGCGGCTCAAGATTGGATCGCCCGAGGCCGCCAGCTTGTACAACTCTTCCAGTTTCTCCGCTACTGAGGCTGGGCGCATTGCCTGGCACAGTTGGGTTACTTTGTTTAACACTTCGGGAGCCTTAACTTCTGGATGATCCGGATCCTGTGGCGGCAAAAGCACAACGCCCCTGGCCTGCTCCTCCGAAGGTAGACCTTCAGCGGATCAAGGTAAAGCGAGTCAGTCCACTCTTTCTGCTGCTGTTGGTCAGGTAGAACCAGGAAAAGGAGGTAGCGTCGGCCCAGCTCTAAGGCTCTCCTTTCCGGGAACCAGCGGTTTGACCGGTGACAAAAGATAGACCACCGGGTTGGCTTCTGCTGGAGGCGGAGCGCCCACCACATTCGCGGGCGCGCTAAAATCCGCATGTCGGCAAACGGTCTTCTCTATTGCAATCGAATACAAGTACCCGGCGAAACTCTCGTCTATCGTTGGCCTTTTCCACGCACGATCGGCCACAAGATCCAGTTTTATTACCTTACCAACCACGACGAAACGGCTTGCCGCAGCCCTGCGATAAAGATCGCCAAGTTCCTGGTTACGCCGGTACTCCCGGTCGGCCTCTTCCCCCGAGACCGTGCGGACCACCTGGCCGGCCTGCGGCTTCATCGCAATGGATGCCGCCAGTGCCAGAACCAGAGTTGACATTCTAAGATAGGGTCGTCTCATAAATTTCCTGCTTTCGGAACTATGGGCACGTTTGGTAAATGTATTGCGGAGCCGGATGCTCCTTCGCTCCTATCGAGGACCACGCGTCACGAGAAAGTATCCATGTAATCATTGCTGGGTTGGAGACAGTCTCTGCAGAGCCTCTTCAGCTTCTTTGCTTATGATGATGTCAGGAGAGACAGCCAGCTTATTCAGGTTAGATAGTTTGCGAGCCAGTCGCGGCTCTCTTACAGCCTCGCAGAGAGGAGTGATCTTTTTCAGCAGCGCGGATTTGATTTCTGATGAGGCGGCTAAGCCAGGCATAGGTACGATTCCCCGGGATCTTTCCTCAGTTTGATAATAGATCTGCTGCCGATCAAGTTGGTACAGGGCTGTCCATTCATTCTGCGGTGATGTCTTGACTAAAAATAAGAGATACCGCTGGCCTTCTTTAAGAGACCCTCGATCGTGGCCATTCACATATCTCGGCTCGCTGGACGGAAAGAAAAAGGAGACGATTTTCGCCGGGTTCGAGATGTTGTGCGAATTACTTATAAAGTCTGTCTTGCGGCAAACCGTTTTCTCGACTGATATGGCATAAAGCATCCCACCTATCTTGGCATCCAGTGATGAAACGTCGGATGCACCCAGTCTACGAGAAACTGCTTCTTGTCTTGCTACCGACCCCATGACGACAAAATCACTATGCGAAACCCGCTTGTAGAGATCAGCAAAGTCACGCTCCGGAGCAACTCCATCGAGCGGGACGATTCGCTCATTACTGATCTGCTGCCCCGGCATCAATGCGCAGAGAGCGAACCAAAGACCTGCCAGAATACGGAGTCGCGATTGCTTTACCAACATGGCCATTAACCTTTATGGGACACCCGGCAGGTTTAACACCACATCTTCGACGCCGTACTTACTCTTGGGAACATAAAGTCGCACAGAATTTTCGGATATAGCCTTAATGCCGATCACCTCGACGAACTGAGGATTATCGCCAGGGCTCTTCAACTGATCTTTGGGAAACTCAAGCCTCTGAATCGCAAGACTGCCTGTCTCCTCCAGAAAGTCAACAATAACAAGGTAGTCGTTCATACTGGAATAGTCTTTCCCCCTTGCTCCGACAAAGACGATCCTCTTAGGGTTCATCTGGAGAAATGAATGGGCCACCGAATATTCCGTATTGTCTGCGTCATCGCTGCCGTTTCTATAAGATTTTTGCAGAACATTTGTCTCGGGAAAAATCGGTATCCCAACGGTAACAGGGCTTGCTTTATCTGGCGCGGGAATTGGCATAGGCGTTGCGCTGTCTAACCTGTTGCTGCCCGGACTTTTGCTAAGGTCATATAGCAGAATCACATCTTTGGGGTTGCCTGCACCGTGACCGGGATACCATTCCACGTAGACAATTCGGTTTTCCGAGATCCGCTGGGGTTGGTAACAATAGAACCAATCAATCTTTTCTCGTGTCTTTAAATCGAAGATGACAACAGCCGCCGCACGGCCAGCCTCGCCAATCGCAACCATACGATTGTCTGAAACGAAATAGTCTTCAATCCTGGTCAACGGTACGTCAGCAGATAATTCAAAGGCTTTCCCCTGCTTTACCTCAGTGACGCTGGCTGTAAATCTCTGCTTCCACTCCTCCAGTTTTGGTTCAAGCGCCACCTTGTTCACCCTCCAAAGGCTGGGTGTTTTTGGAATTCCTGTTCCTCCCGGCTGCAACAGGATTGCTGCCAAAACGGCGCAAATTGCCTTCATTTGGACCTCAGAAGAGAACAATAGTCTTCGCACCCGGCCAAGTCGACGATTGTTTCATCCTCAGTCCATTTCTGACACTTGTCGATCTGCGAAACAGATTCTCACTGATGCTGGGATTTTCGCGCTTCTTCCAATAACCGATCACGCACCGAGGCATCCTCAATATATTCAGACAACAAACGCTGCAACTCCGATAGATTTGAAGGCGGCCGTGAATAGGCGATTACGAGGTAGTGTTTCATTCCTTCATAAACGCTTGGCCCGTTACGCCTCAACCATGACTGCTCACTGTATTGTTGGGCTTTGGCGTTGTTCTGAGCTATCGTCTTTTCATATTCAGTGCGTAACCGTGGGTCCTTTATGCCTGCAGGCGAAGCCCCGGCAGGCAAACCGGTCGAAAGCGGAGGCAAAACATTGAGCAGGGGCCGGTCGTCGGGATCAAATTTTGGGTCCGTGGCTTGAGTCACTCGACGCCACGCCTCTAACCAGAATTGCGCCTTCTGGCTACGCAAGTCATTCCATGCCTCTTGATCAATTACTGGCGGATCGAAGCCGAGAAATTCCACGAATTGTACATACTGAGGCAACGGTAGATCACCACTGCGGAGGACCGAAATTGAGTACTGACCTAGTAACAAGGCCCGTTGGGATATGTCCCCAATATCATAGGAGCTAAGCTCGCCGCATGCGCGATACATATACAGTAGGAAGGCATTTCGGTCGCTGCTTCGCCATTTTTCCGAGTCACGGTCGATTTGTGCGCGCAAGGCGTTGATGTTGCCAGAAGATCGCAGGTCGTCCAGCCTGGCGATGTCAGCGTCTAATTGGGGATCTTGTTGCACCTGCGCGAAGACTTGAGTGCTATCAGAGGATCCGATGCAGCACGTCAAAGCCACGAAACGCAGACCCTGATTGTTCAGCACATCAGGGATGGCAGCGACAGGGGAAACAGCGAGGCGTTCATGGAAAACGATTAGGCGAAAATCGTCCGCACCGCTAAATTGCCATCCGTAAGTTGGACCCAATTGACGAGCAAGTTCATTAAAGGCTTGTCGCACAGTCACGTTGTGAAATTCGCGGGTCAAGGGCTGACTAAATGCAAAACTCCTTGTTTCAATCGTGGCAATCTGCTGCCTTGGACCCGGCAACTGGTTGACGATCTGAATCACCGCGTGGTCTACATCCGAAACCTTGTTTAATCGTGCGAATGGTATCGTGCGATTCAGCAGATAACTGGGATCATCCCGTAGCACAGTTGGAAAGATATTTACGACGTTCTCAATCTGTACCCAGGTGAACTGCGGGTCCAGCAAACAGAGTTGATCAAGGACCTCTGGCAATTTACCCGGCTTTAACTTCGCCGTAACCAAGCGGGGTATCGGCGCCGGCTGGCTAATAGAGTGGGATAGTTGGTACTCAATTGAGAAAGGCTGATTGGTCATCTGGCTCAGCTGTGCGACCCCCTGCACAATCGACTGGTTTACCAACTGAAGTTCTCCAACATGTTTAGCGGATGAATCACTCCCCGGTACCGCCTGAGCTGTGCCCCGTTGTGGAAGCGTTGCCAACATCACTAATGTAAGCAGAGCGACTGAGGCTGCAACAATGCGAACAAACTTTGAAGTGTTCATCCCAACCTCGCGATCAATTCAATGGTCCATTGTTGCTAATTCTAAGAAAAGTCGAAGCAGACGAGAACAGGCGATTTTACCCAGAACCGGAGGGAAAAGGGGACACACAGGACGTTTTCTGGCGCACTGCGGATTTTTTGAAAATTCCACCATCCCGGCGGGGGCTCCCGCGCCCGTAGTAAACTTTCCCTTTCGCCACGAATCACGTCTGATCGCTGCTACGTCTGATCATTAGAACCTGAACCCCTGAGGAGTTCCAGAATCCGTGTCCCAAGTCAGCTTTACCCCTGAAACCGAACCCATTGCGGCCCATATAGCTCCGCGCACCGTGGTGATCGCCGTGGCGCTGGTCAGCTTTGCCAGCCTTTTGCTGGAACTGGCCCTTACGCGATTGTTCAGCGTGGTGCTCTTCTATCACTTTGCCTTCTTTGCCATTTCGGTGGCGCTCCTGGGACTGGGATCGGGCGGCGTGTTTGCTCATGTCCGGAGGCAATGGCTGAACCGCTACGACCTGGGATCATTTGGGACGGTGGTTTGCGTTCTCAATGCGGTGAGCATTCCCGGAGTGTTGTGGGTGGTGCTGCATACACCGGTGTCACTGGCGGTGACGGGCGCCAATTTCGGCAAGCTGACGGTGATCTATCTGGTGGCGGCGGTGCCGTTCTTCTTTACCGGGCTGCTCTTCTCTGTGCTCTTTGCCCGTTCCAGCGGAGCCATCTCAATTCTTTACGGGGCCGACCTGGCCGGAGGCGCCTCAGCCTGTCTGCTGGTGGTTCCACTGTTGAACACCGTTGGCGCTCCGGATGTGCTTTTGTTCAGCGCCGTGCTCATGGCCGTGGCCGGCAGCTTCTGGGCAGGCAGCCGCAGCGTTGGCCACATCGCAAAGGCCGTGGCAGCGGTGGCGCTGCTGTTCCTGGTGTGGGCGCATCATGGCCGCAAGATGGACGTAATTTACGCGAAGGGCGTGTTGCGCGATTCCCGATGGATTGAGTTTTCCAAGTGGAACGCCATCTCCCGCATTGAGGTCAACAACCAGAACGGCGCACGTTACGTTGTCATCGACGCCGACGCCACCACGGCCATCATGAACGTGGATCCGGCCAAGTGGGATCCGGATCAAGGTAACGCCCAGAGTGACGCACAAAACCGGCATCCCTGAAAAGCACGGCGTCAACTGCGCAGCCGCGCCAAAACACCGGACTTGCGCCGCCGTGAGCAGGTTGCTTTAACTGGAAGAAGAGTCTGATGTCGGCTGCGCCGTCGGTGGCCAACGTGCTTCGTCCGCAAGGGACGTTTGCCATCATCGGGCCGGGTGGCGGCGTGGATGTGCTCAGGGCTGTTGCCAATGGCAGTCCGAGCGTGACCGGCATTGAGATCAACCCGATCATTGTGAATGACATCATGCGTGGCGCTTACGCTGATTACTCTTACCATCTTTATGATCGGCCGCAGGTCCACATACATATTCAGGACGGCCGTTCCTACGTGCGAAGTTCTAGTGACAAGTATGACGTGGTGCAGATGACGCTGGTGGATACATGGGCTTCCACCGCCGCCGGCGCGTTCGCTCTGAGCGAAAACAATCTCTACACGCTGGAAGCTTTCCGCGAATATTTTGATCATCTGAAGCCGGATGGCATGATCGCCATCACACGCTGGGAATTTCACCAGCCGCGCGAGGCGTTGCGTGTGGTCTCACAGGCGATAGAAGCGTTGCATCAGCAGGGCATTGCCAATCCGGCCAATCATTTTGTTCTGGTGGCCGATGGAAGCCTGGACGAAGACGGACGCCCGGTGCTGGTGCTGGCCAAGAAGTCGGCATTCACTGAAGCTGAGTATGCGGCGGTGGCCAGCCATGTGAAGGCCAACACGAATCTGGTGTGGCTCAACCCGCCTGCCCAGTACGCAGGCATGCAGACGCTGCCGCCTGCCGCCGATGCTTTCCGCCGGCTGATTGCCTCTAACGATCCCACGGGGTTTGCCCGCGGCTATGCCTACAACGTTGCGCCGGTGACGGACAGCGCGCCGTTTTTCTTTTTCACGCTCAAGACCGGATATGTGCTCAAGAACATTGCCGCAGGCACCGGTAAGGGAATGGACTGGCGCATTAACCTGGGCGTGGTTGTTCTGGGCATGCTGCTGATCATCTCGATCATCGCCGTGCTGGCGTTTCTGATTCTGCCGCTGCTGCTGCATGGCCGCGAACTGGGCAGCCGTCGCGCGCGATTGCCGGCGCTGCTTTTCTTTATTGCCGTGGGCTTTGGTTACATCCTGGTGGAGATATCGCTGATTCAGCGGTTCGTCCTGTTCCTGGGTCACCCAACGTATGCGCTCACGGTGGTGGTGTTCCTGATGCTGCTTTCCAGCGGCGCGGGAAGCGTGATTGCCCGGCGATGGATCACCACCACAGGCGCGCTGCTGACCGTACTGGCGCTGATCGCCGCCAAGATCACCATCAATCTTGTGTTGTTGCCATGGATACTTTCTCTGGCAGTCGGCTTTCCATTCGTGGTCAAGCTGGTGATCAGCGCGGCGTTTCTGGTGCCGCTCGGCTTCCTGATGGGAATGCCGTTTCCCACCGGACTTAAGCTCGTCGAGACGGTGGAGTGGGCGTGGGCGCTGAACGCCGCGGCCAGCGTGCTGGGATCAGTGATGGCGATGGTGATTGCGATCCACTTTGGTCTGACTGTGACTCTGGCCTGTGCGGCGGTTGCTTATCTGCTGGCAGCGGCATTTGCAAGGACGTGGCGAGGGACTCTTGCCGCAGATACACGCGGATAAACGCAGATAAAACCAGGAACCTTTACCGCAGAGGACACAGAGGAGCACTGAGGTAGATAAAGGAGTAATGATTTTATTTGTTATTACTCAGCTGTACATCATTGCGAAGTAGCAGGGCAAGACTTTGGGCACAACGATTTGGATAATTTTTCGGGACTTGCAATTCGGGACTCACAGCGTCAAAATAGAAAAACGAACAAATGAAGGGCTATTGAGTCATACCTGGCTCTGTGTTCCTCTGTGTTCTCTGTGGTAGAAAGGCCTTATCTGTTTCTCATGTCGCGCTCAATGCAATTCATCATTCGTCTCACGCTCGCATTCATTCTGTCGTCCTTCGCCATCGGACAGGACCAGGGCCCACCCGTGCTCCATCGTCCCGGGGAAAACCGCGAGGAGAAAAAAGAGCCGCCGCAGAAACCGTCCGAGAATCCGCCCGATGCACCGGTCACCTTCAAGGACCTGGCCAATCATTTCAATTACAACCCGCGTGCGCCGCTGAACTTCCAGCAGCGCGGCGTGGAGAAGAGCGGCAAGGTGCTCATTATTGAGATGGAGTATTCCGGCGCCGACGACGATCACGTTCCGGCATGGCTGGTGGTTCCGCAAGGCGACGGGCCGTTTCCGGGAATTGTCTGGGGACACTGGATGGCGGACAAGTCGCCCAAGCGGAATCGCGATGAGTTTCTGGAAGAAGCCATTGCGCTGGGCAATTCCGGTGTGATGTCCGTATTGATTGACACTCCCATGGTTCGTCCGAACTACGTAACCGAATCGCCGGAGAAGGAACCGCTGCGCTGGGCTGAGCAGTACAGTGATACTGAGCGTCAATACGTGGTCGATCTGCGCCGCGCCGTGGATCTATTGTTGAGCCGCCGCAGCATCGATAAGAACCGTATTGCCTATGTTGGTCACAGCTACAGCGCGCATGCGGGAGCCATTCTGGCCGGCGTTGAAAAGCGCATCAGCTCGTTTGTTCTCATGGCTGGGACATACGGCGACGAGGAGTCTGTTCGCGGTGCCACCAGCGGCGGCGAATTCAAATGGCGGCAGGCCGTTGGAGAAGAAGCTGTGAAGCAATATTTTGCCGACTACGCGTGGGACGATCCCGTCCACTATCTCGATCACACCGAAACACAAAGCATCTTTCTTCAGTTCGCGACCAAAGATCCGACCACCAAGGCGCAGGCGCAGAAATATCTCGATCGCTTCAGCGCCAAAGATAAAAAGCTGGAGTTTTATGATGCTGAGCATGCGCTGAACAAAGCGGCGATGCTGGATCGCGATCGCTGGCTGGAATCGCATCTGCACTTTAAGCATCTCGACGAGAAGGCACTGGAGGCGATTCCGCAGTTGAAGTAAAAGGTCTTGGATTTCGATTCTTGTTTTTAATCCCGAGCGAAGCGAGGGATCCCTACAGGCTTGAATAATTTCAAAACGTGGAGAGTCGGGGCACAACCAAAGTGAGCGTGCCCGTTTTGTCTGGTTTTTCTCCGTGTCTCTGTGACTCCGTGGTAGGTTTGGTTTCCGTGCCTCCGTGGTGAAGATTCTCCTGCATGCGCTACCATTGGATATATAGATGATCCCATTGCCGCTCCAGCATTCTTCGTCGCGCGTCCTGGAATTTGAACAGTTCCGTGACTTGCTTTCCGCTTATGTCAATTCTCCGCTGGGCAAGACGCGCGTAGCACAGCTTGTGCCGTCATCGGATCGCGCATGGATCGATCAGCAACAGCAGCTTGCGGCGGAGACGCGTCGTTTTCTTACAGCCGGCGGACGCCTGGAGTTTTCCGGGTTGTTCGATGCGCGCCAGCTTCTGTCCAAGTCAAAGATCAACGGTGCGGTGCTGGAACTGGAAGAAATCCGTGACATCCTGCTGGTCGCCGACAAGGCCGCTGAGTGGCGAGAGATGGCTTTGCATCCGCCAGATGCGGTGCTCAAGGAAAACGGCTGGCAGGGCATGCAGGCTTTGGCGCTGCAGATCCCTGATTTCACCGAGATGCTGCGCTACTTCCGCAACAAGATTCATCCCGGACGGCACGCTGGATGATCGCGCGTCGAGTGAGCTGAGCCGCATACGCCGTGAAGTAGAACGGCAGAAGCGGACAATCCAGGAATCATTGCGCGGATATCTGCGGCGCCTGGCCGAAGGCGGAGCCGTGCAGGATGAGCTGGTAACCATCCGCGGAGAACGCTTTGTGATTCCGGTGAAGGTGGAGCAGCGCCGGCGTGTGCAGGGCGTGGTTCACGGCAGCAGTTCCAGCGGGCAGACGGTTTATATCGAGCCGCTGGAGACCATTGAGCAGAACAATGATCTGGTGCGGCTGCTGGAAGAAGAGCTGGCGGAGATCCGCCGCATCTTGCAGGAGATGACTTCCAGGGTGGGCGATCAGGCCGATGGCATCGCCGCTGCCACGGAAGTGATGGGCGAAGTGGAGCTGCAGTTCGGCAAGGCTCGCTTTGGCATCGACTATGACTGCGTGCGTCCTGAGCTGACGGAAGATTTTCTGGAATTGCGCGGCGCGCGGCATCCGCTGCTGGAGCGGAATATGCGTCCGAAAGGTGGCAAGGTTGTCCCACTTACACTGGAGATGGATGCGCAGCACCGGCAGCTCATCATCAGCGGACCGAATACCGGCGGCAAGACAGTTGGCCTGAAAACGATTGGTCTGCTGGCGCTGATGGCGCAGGCAGGCGTGCCGGTTCCGGCCACTACGGCGCGATTGCCGGTGTTTGATGCGATCCTGGCCGATATTGGCGACTACCAGTCGATTGAGCAGAACCTGTCAACGTTCTCCGCGCACGTAACCAACATTGATTTCATTTCACGCACAGCCACGGCGCATTCGCTGGTAATGCTGGATGAGCTGGGATCGGCCACTGATCCGGAAGAAGGCGCGGCGCTGGCGGTGGCCATTGCCGAGCACTTCCAGCGCATTGGCGCGTTGACCATCATTTCCACACACCACACGTCACTCAAGGTGTATGCCGCGAATTCAAAGGGCGTGCTCAATGCGGCGGTCGGATTTGATGAAAAGACGCTGCGGCCGACCTATGAGTTGCAGGTGGGAGTGCCGGGAGCGTCTGCGGGCATCAACATCGCTCACCGGCTGGGATTGAATGACCGGATTACAGATGCGGCGCGGGCCAAGCTGGGAACACAGACGCAGGACGTGGCCACTTTCCTCGACAAGCTGCATACGGAGCTCCGCGAGCTGGAGCGTGAACGCCGGGCCACGCAGGATCGCGAAGAAGCGCTGGGCAGGGAACTGAAACGCCTGGAGGCGGAAGGCGCACAGGAGCAGCGGACGAAGACGCGTGAGTTTGAACGCAAGCTGGATTCGCTGATCCGCGACTTTGAGTATCAGATCCGCGAGGCGGTGAACGCCGTGCAGGACCGCGCAGCCGCGCAGAAACTGTCAAAGCAAGCGGAGCAGAAGATTGCCAAGATGCGGCGTGAGTTCAAGGAGCAGTTTGATGCGTCTGTGGTAGCGCATAAGACGGGCGCAGACAGAAATGATCCCAACGCGCGTCCGCATGAGGTGAAGCATGTCTCCGAGGGCGATACGGTCAAGCTGAAGTCGCTGGGCCGGACGGCGGTGATCAAGCGCAAGATTGACGAGAACAATTTTGAAGTCGAGATGGGCGCGATGAAGATGAAGATCGCCCGCGACGACGTGGCTGAGGTCTTTCCCCGCAGCGGCACGAATCCGGTGGCTGCGGCGCGCGCCAAAGGCATCACGATTTCGCTGAAGGACGACGACGCGCACGCGCCCACGGAGATCAACGTGATCGGCCAGAACGTGGACCAGGCCACCCAGGAAGTGGAGAAATTCCTCGATCGGGCCTTCCTGGCGGGTATGCCGCGGATACGCATCGTCCACGGCAGCGGGATGGGCATACTGCGCAAAGCGCTCCGGCAGTATCTGCAGAAACATCCGCATGTGGCGACTGTGACGGAGCCGCCGCAGAATGAAGGCGGAGCGGGCGCTACGGTGGTGGAGCTAAGGGAATAGGGAAATTTGGTAATTGGTTAATTTGGTGATTGGGTAATTGGGGGAGCGACCAGTTCAAGACGGATTCGCGATGGTAAACGAAGGCGAAAATGCCCGCCCCAGCCCGTTTTTCATAACTTTAGTTACCTGAAAACCTGATAGGAAACGTTCCAGCAGCCTGCTAAACTTTGCTTACCATGTCCTTTCCGGTCAATCGTATGCGCCGTTTGCGCCAGTCAGAGTCTCTGCGCTCGCTGGTGCGTGAAACTCATCTTGAGCCCACCAACTTTATCTATCCTCTGTTTGTATGCCCGGGAGAGGGCGTCCGCAAGGAAATCAGCTCCATGCCCGGCGTCTTCAACATCTCTGTGGACGAGGCGGTGAAGGAAGCGCGTGAAGCGAAGCAACTGGGTATTGGCGGGATTATTCTTTTTGGCCTTCCAGAAAAGAAAGATGAAGTCGCCACCGGAGCATGGGCGGATGATGGCATCGTGCAGCGGGCCACGCGGGCGATCAAGCAGGAAGTGCCCGATCTGACGGTGGTCGGCGATGTCTGCCTGTGCGAATACATGTCGCATGGACATTGCGGTGTCGTAAAAGAGAAGACGACGCAGGCAAAAGCAATGCGCGTGACGGTGGTCAAGTCGCGGGACCAGATGGCGGCCGCGGCAACCATGCTGGCCGAAGTAGCGGCCGCAACCGAATACGAAATCCTCAACGATCCCACGCTGGAGATTCTGGCGAAAACCGCCGTCTCACAGGCGCGCGCTGGAATGGATATCATCGCGCCATCCGATATGATGGACGGCCGCGTGGCTGCCATCCGCAAAGGTCTGGACGAAGCCGGATTTATCAACACGCCCGTCCTGTCTTATGCAGCGAAATTTGCTTCGGGCTTTTACGGCCCGTTTCGCGAGGCAGCGGATTCCACGCCGCAGTTTGGCGATCGGCGTTCTTATCAGATGGATGGCGGCAACATGCGCGAAGCCATGCGTGAGATTGAACTGGATCTTGAGGAAGGCGCGGACATGATCATGGTGAAGCCGGCCATGCCGTATCTGGATGTGATCCATGAAGCGCGGCAACGCTTTGATGTGCCGATCTCGGCCTATCAGGTTTCGGGCGAGTACTCCATGTTGCAGGCGGCGATACAGAAAGGCTGGCTGGATGGCGACCGCGTGATGATGGAGTCGCTTACATCGATCAAGCGCGCCGGAGCGAGTTTGATCCTGACGTATTTTGCGAAAGCAGCGGCAAAGCTGCTGGCATGAAAGGCCGGAGCCAGGCTCTCGCGCGAAAGCCGCGAACGCTGGGTGTCTCGCCCACTCGTCCGCGGCTTTGTAAATTCAGCCCTAAATCAATCCTGGTTCAGAAAGATACTTCACGCAGCGCGACGGATATCACCGCTTCCGCTGCCACTGCCTTTGCCGCGTCCGGTAATTGCGCGGAAAAGCACAGTCAGCACCACGGCGCCAGCGATCGCGACAATAATCGTATAGATGGTTCCACCCTGGCCGGTTCCACCCATGGCGCGCACAATCCAGCCGCCAACCAGGGCTCCGGCAATACCCAGAAGGATGTCTGCTATCGCGCCGTAACCAGAGCCTTTCATGAGCTTTCCTGTCGCCCAGCCGGCGATCAGGCCAACGATAATCCACCACAGTACAACCATGGCTCACTCCTTTTGTGGCTCCCGTTAGGCCTTCGTGAAGGTGCTGGCGTGAGCCATAGCTGATTAGAGTTGCTGCGACCAACAGGGCGTTTTGCGGACTAAGGCAAATAACGGGAGTTGCCGGCTGCGAATCGTTCTGCTCTCCCGCTTTATCTAATGTTTCTGAAGGCGCAAACTGAAGACGCAAATCCTTCAGCCAGCCGGGTTTTCTCAAGTGAGGCTATCTCACTTATAATCACCTGTTTGCCTTCTCACGATTTTTGTCTTCAGGAGACAGCATTGCCAGACACAATCTATGACGTTGCCATCATCGGGGGCGGCCCCGGCGGATATACAGCGGCCATCCGGGCCGGCCAGCTTGGATTAAAGACCTGCCTGATTGAGCGCGACAAGCTGCTCGGCGGCACATGCCTGCACGTCGGCTGCATTCCGACCAAAGCTCTGCTCTTTCACGCTGAGATCTATGACCATCTGAAAGAGGCCGAGAAGTACGGCATTGACGGCCTGGGCGCCGGGAAAGTGAACTGGAAGACCATACAGGACCGCAAGAACCAGATTGTGACCAAGCATACCAAGGGCCTGGATTTTCTGATGAAGAAGAATAAGGTCACCGTGGTGCGCGGTTTTGGCACGCTTACCGGGCCGGCGAAGAACGGCATCCATACCGTTGATGTCGCCGATGGCAGCAACAAGTCACAGATCCAGGCCAGGAACCTGATACTCGCCACCGGATCGTATGCACGCATGCTGCCCGGATTGCAGCCGGACGATCGCATCCTGACCAACATTGAAGTCCTGAGCCTTAATTCCATTCCCAAGTCGCTGGTCGTGATCGGATCCGGCGCTGTGGGCGTGGAGTTTGCGTCCGTCTACAGGTCTTTCGGAGCGGAAGTCACGGTCATTGAGATGTTGCCTCGACTGGTACCGGTGGAAGATGAAGAAGTAAGCAAAGAGCTTCTACGTGCCTTTAAGAAGAAGGGCATCAACTGCTTTGTGAATACCAAAGTCGATAAAGTCGAGAAAACGAAGAACGGCGTGTCCGTAAGCTTCACGCCGAATGGGGAAGCACAGCAGAAGCTGGAAGCCGAGAAAGTGCTGATTGCCATCGGTCGCGGCCCAAATACGGAGAAGGTCGGTCTGGAGAAGCTGCCCAATATCAAGGTGGAACGCGGCTTTGTTCACACCAACCACTGGATGGAGACCGGCGAGAAGAACGTTTATGCCATTGGCGACATTGTGGCTGGTTTCCCGCAACTTGCACACTCAGGCGCCATGGCCGGCATTGTTGCCGTCACGCGTATTGCCGGTAAGCCGGCCAAGGCAATGAATCGCAATATGATTCCGGGTTGCACATACTGTGAGCCGCAGATTGGCAGCGTAGGAATTACCGAAGCCAAAGCCAAAGAAGCCGGACTGAAGATAAAGGTCGGCAAGTTTCCGTTCACAGCCAACTCCAAGGCCAGCATCATTGACCAGCATGAAGGCTTTGTGAAGGTGATCTCAGACGCTGAGTACGGCGAAATTATCGGCGTGCATATCATCGGGCCGCTGGCGACTGAACTCATTGCCGAGTCCGTGGCCGTCATGGAGCTGGAAGGAACGGTGGATGACCTGATGTTCACGGTGCACGCTCACCCCACGGTGTCTGAGGCCATGCTGGACGGCTTCAGCGCGGTAGAAGGCAAAGCGATTAATTTCTGATTGTTGAAAAGCTTATTGTTGAAAACTTATTGTTTAAAACTTAAAGTCCGGCGATTGCAGATGCGTCGCCGGATTTTTTGTTGATTGAGCAAATTCAGCCCTGTTCCTTAGTAGATGTTCCCCCCTCGACCGAGCACGCTTTGCGGCAATCCTGTCCGTCTCCCTGCGAATCTTAATCTTATGGAAGGTGTCCCAATGCCCATTGATCCAGTCTGCAAAATGAATGTGAAAATCGTTGACGCAGCGGCCAGCCACGACTACCACAGTGAAACCGTCTATTTCTGCTCCATCCTGTGCCAGAAGAAGTTCGAAAAAGATCCCGAGGGCTACATGCGCGACATGACGGATGAGGAGAAGATGGCCGGCTAGCTAACAAGCTGGTACATTGTAGCCGGGAAGCACGTCAGTCGAAGCGAGGAATACACCAAGCGAAGCGAGGAATACACCAGCGAAGCGAAGAATATAATACCGCGAAGCGAAGAATATAATACCGCGAAGCGAAGAATATAATAGAAGCGTGCTTCGAGTCATCAACGTCGTCTATCTTGGTCGCGTGGATTATGCCACTGGTCTGGAACTGCAGGAGACCATCGTACATCTGGTGAAAGAAGGCCGGATCGGCCATACACTGCTTCTGCTTGAGCACCCGCCGGTCATCACGCTGGGCCGCAACGCGGGCATGCAGAACATAGTTGCCTCGCGGGAGTTTCTCACCAGCCAGGGTGTTGAGCTGTTCGAAACCAATCGTGGCGGTGACGTAACGTTTCACGGACCCGGACAGCTGGTCGGGTATCCCATTTTTGATTTGCGCGCTTTCACGCCGCGCATGGGCGCAGTGGACTTTGTCCGCCAGCTGGAAGAGGCGATCATACGCACCTGCGGTGATCTCGGCGTACCCACACAGCGTGTGCCTGGTCTCACCGGCGTATGGACGCAGCAGGACCATACGGCGAAGATTGCAGCCATCGGTGTACATATCTCTCGGGCGGTGACGTCGCACGGATTTGCGTTGAACGTCAGCACCAACCTGGATTACTTCAAAATGATTGTCCCCTGCGGCATTTCTGATAAGCCGGTAACGTCACTGGAGCGAGAGATGGAACAGACATTCGCAGGCCGAGGCAGGAAATTACCGTCGCTGGAAGAAGTGGCGGAACTGACATCCCGTAATTTCAGTCGCGTGTTTCAGGCGCAGACCCTGTGGCTTGATTCTCTCAACGATCTTCTGGCCACGGCCACTGAGCCGGCGAATCAGGAACCCGCGAATCAAGATACGCCCGCGCGAGCGCCGGAAGCCATTCGCCGCATTGCCGGCGAAGAGGATGTGTTTTCGGTTTAATTTTTCGGTTAAAGAAGTATGCGGCAAGTTGCGTACGATCTGCTTGTTTCAATCCCGAGTGCAAACGAGGGATCCCTGCGATCTGCGGGAATGTCCTGGCGGTCGACAATTTCGACGCAGATAGAAATCCCTCGTTCCTCTCGGGATAAAAAACAGCCAGTTACTTCAACGTGGTCACGTTGGGTGGTTCTTCTGTGGTGGTAGTGGTGTAGAGCGCCGGTGCCGGCTCCGCCCCGGTTGGCGGCGTTAACGGGATATCATCACGGAACACGATCTTCAATAACGGCGGAGCAATCATGGTGGTAGCGGCAGTCATGAAGATCACCAAAGCATAGGCCTGCTCGGAGATCACACTCATCTGCAGGCCTACCAGTGCCACGATCAATCCAACTTCGCCGCGCGGCACCATGCCAATACCGACTTTCAAAGCTTTGTTCCAGCCCGAACACAGCACTGGCAATCCGCAGCCGACCAATTTAGATACCACTGCAAGAATGGTGATGATGATGGCTGAGACAATCAGGCGGCTATTGAATACGCCAATGTTTAAGCGTGATCCCATACTGAAGAAGAAAAATGGAGCCAGAAACTCATTGATGGCAGAGACGCGCGGGCGCAGGTTCCATCGCGGAGAGTATTCGGCGAATGCCAGTCCGGCGAAGAAGGCGCCGATAATCGCAGCCATGCCGATTTTTACAGCGCCGTAAGAGAGGCCAATGCAGATAGCCAGGGCGATCACCAAAGGTGCGTCATGAGTGGACATCCGTTCCAGTCCGGGTTCCATGCGGCGAACCAGTCGCGGAGCATAGAACAACATAATGACAGCGAATCCAAGCCCTTCAAAAGCCGTAATCAGCAACTGTGCCCAGGCGAGTCCGGTGGTTGATACCAGTCCCACAACAACGCCCAGCAGGATCATGCCGAGAATGTCATCAAAAACGGCAGCGCCCAGAATGATGCGCGCAGACATGGTTTGCAGAACATTCATGTCGCCCAGGACGCGGGCGGTGATGCCCACGCTGGTTGCCACCATGGCTGCGGCCACAAATGTGGCTTCATGCGCGGTATGGTGCCGCAGCAGCATGTAGCCGAATCCCAGCACGAATGGAACTGCAATCCCAGCCAGTGCTACGTAGAGCGAAGTTCTACCTACGCGGAGAAGGTCTTTAGGTTGGGTTTCCAGGCCAACGGTGAAGAGCAGGAAGATAGCGCCAATTTCAGCCACAGCGTAAATGGCGTCAGTGGGAACAACCAGAGCTGCACCATAAGGCCCCACCAGCACGCCGGCAAGTATTTCTCCCAGAACGGCAGGGAGGAAGAGCCTTTCGAAGATCTCTCCAAACAGCTTGGCCCAGACAAAGATGAAAAAGAGCTGGAAGAGAAATGGGTCTGCACTGTGCATAATGTTGAAATGGGTTCGCTAGTGGGCGGGCCTGACCTGCTATCGATTAGGACCTCAACAATCTTATTTGGATGCTTAGACACCCGTACAGGGGCAAGCGGAACTAAAAGGAAGCGGAACGGATTCAGAGTTGCTGGCTGGCAGAGGCGTTCACTGGTCTTTCCACCCGCGAGCAACGTGAAATCAGAATCTTGATGCAGCTCTCGAATCTTGGTACAGCTCTCGAATTTTCCCACAGCAACCCTGTGTTTTGTCATTCTATCTATATCCAAAGGAATGGGGAGCGATTAAACCAGACATGATCAGCGGTGTAAATCAAGAATTGGAACCAGAGAATCCTGTGAGTACCAGAGACAATCATGGCCGCGCCAGTGGCTGGCTTGCTGCATGGAGGAGCGTCTCGTCCGTTCCCGGTTCATGTAGCTCTGGCTGGCGGCGTCTTGTGTTTTATGGCGGCGATTGTTACCGCCGTTTTTGCCAGTGGACATGCATGGCAAGTGGTTGTCCCTTTGCTGTTTACCGTGGTTTTGCTGGTAGTGGCGTTGCTGTTTGGCACGCGCGCAGGAGTGATTGGGACGTTGCTGGCAGCCCTGGTTTTTGCAACGCATCTATTCAATCCGCTGGGTAGTATTCGCATTGAGAGTAGTGCAGCGCGCAGCAATATTGGCTGGATGTTGATGATCGGCATTGCCTTTTCTTTTCTTTTCGCCCCCCATAAATCATCTCTGAAACGTGAGTGACTTAGACGCAACATTGCATATCGTCATGGCATCTGAAAAACAACTGAAGCGTATCGGGCTTGATAGGGGCCCTGAAAAAGCCGCGAGGAGAGTTCATGGCGACTATGCCGCAGTCTGTCTCTCTCAAGCCCCGCTGGGCAAGAGCGCCGTTTTATTTCAATTCAGCTTCGCATCTGATGAGAATCGGCAGTGAAAAGGCCGGCAACCTGCAGGAGCTTCTTGACGCTATCAGGGCCTGCTCCGACGCATCGATTTTCCAGCACACGTTTCAAACCCTGGAAGAGCATCACTTTATTCAGGCGGGGTTCTCGAATGACTTCTCGCACTGGGCCTTTGCTGCCTGCAATGAGGTGGAACTGGCTGAGCGGCTGGCTGCCATTGACGTTCGCGAGTTCATTTCGATCTCCGCTCTCCGTGAACGCCTTGTTCACGTGATTGAAAGTTACCTGCAGAAGAATCCACGTGCAGGTACGCGTATTGCAATGGAACCTCTTTATTTGATGGCCGCCGATCTGGTGGTTACACCCACGCCATTTGTGGCGCGGAACCTGGAAGAGTTCGCCACGTGTTTGCGAAAAGTGAGCATCCATAGCATTTATTACCACTTCATCGACGCACGTTTGCGTCTCAAGTTGAATACGAATGATTTTTCTGTATGGCTGGAGCGTGAACTGGACCTGCAAGCAACGGCCCGACGCTTAAACCAGATCGACATTTATACGTCGAGTCTGGAAGATGTCCGGCAGAGCATCCTCACGACCATCGATTCTGAGATCGTCCGGCAATAGGCAGGTTATGCGCGCGAGGAATCTGTGAAGACGGAGAAGAACTGCAGAAAACCCGGCAATCGAAAAAATCGAGATGCCGGGATAAAGATTGACAGTTGAAAAGATCGAAAATCAGGAAATGGGCCATGGCAGAAAAAAAGGCGCAACCAGAGAAAAACAGACACCCACAAGAAGACGGATACCTTACCAGAGATGTAGCCGTAGTGAAAGATGTAGCCGTGATGGATGAACCGGCTACCGTTGAGCCGGCCAGGGCTTCGGTGGAGGCTCCAGAGGTTGCGCCCATGGAACCAGGCGAAAGCCAACCGCGGGAAAGACGCTTTCACCAGACAGATATGCCCCCCCATTTCGTGGAGCGTCGCAGGCGGCCGGTCATCAGCACCGAACCTCCGTTGCCGCCGGCGCCACCTCGCCTGGAGGATTATGGTCCCATCATTGGGAGACCTGAGTTGGATGAAATCCGCTTCCTGGCCCGTCATCTTGAATCAAAAACTGTGAAGATGGTAAATTCCACCGCCCTGGGCGGTGGCGTGGCTGAACTTCTGAACCGCCTGGTGCCTCTGCTCAATGAACTTGACGTTCAGACGAAATGGGAAATCATCACGGGCGGCAATGACTTCTTTGAAGTCACCAAAGGATTTCACAATGCTCTACAGGGCGGTGAGTATGCGATGACCAGCACCGTGCGGGATATTTTCATGTCCTACACGGAGCAGAACCGCCAGCGGATGACGTTTGATGAAGACTTGTTCGTCATCGATGATCCGCAGCCGGCAGGTTTGATTCGGTCTCGGGAAAAAGATCGCGGCAAGTGGATCTGGCGATGCCACATTGATCTTTCCAGCCCGAATCAGGAAGTCTGGAACTTCCTGAAGCCGATGGTTGAGCAATATGATGCCGCAGTGTTTTCCGCGCCGTCGTTTGCCCAGCAACTGAATATTCCTGAATATCTTTTCTATCCATCCATTGATCCGCTTTCGGAGAAGAACAAAGAGCTGGAAGAGAGGTATGTGGACAAGGTGTGTGACGATTTTGGCATTGACCGCTCACGTCCCATACTCAGCCAGATTTCCCGGTTTGATCGCCTGAAAGATCCAGTGGGCGTGATTGAGTCCTACAAGCTGGCAAAGAAGTATGTTGATTGCCAATTGGTGCTTGCCGGTGGTGGCGGAACCGACGACCCCGAGGGCGCTGTGGTCCTGCAGGAGGTCATGGATGCGGCCGGCGACGATCCTGATGTGATCATCCTGAATCTGCCGCCGTGGTCGGCGTTGGAAATCAACGCACTCCAGCGCGCTTCCACGGTGATTATCCAGAAGTCGCTCAAAGAAGGTTTTGGAACTACGGTGACGGAAGGCTTGTGGAAGGAAAAACCTGTTGTGGCCAGCGCCGTTGGCGGGATTCCTACGCAGATTGTGCACAAACTTACAGGAGTGCTGGTGCATTCGGTGGAAGGCTGCGCATATCAGGTCAGGTATTTACTCACTCACCCGGAGTTCGCACGCCAACTGGGCAAGAACGGACGCGAACACGTGAAGGAGAATTTTCTTATCACCGCAAATCTGAAGCGATGGTTATTGCTATTTCAGATCATGCTGGGCATGGCCAAACCGACTCGAACAATCTAACCCGCTGCTCAGAACCCCAATCAGCCGCATGCGAGCGCCAATATCAATTCGTGCAGGTGCATGCGCGCGTCCTTGCTCATGCGGCCAAACTCCGCACCTTTGCCCCGTGCGTTTGTAGGTCTCTGCCTTATTGCTCAATAATGATGGAACGGTATAATGTCCGATCACCAGACAAATCAGTGAAATCCCGCCTGAAACATTGAACAGATAAGGGTGAATGCCAGGAGGATGGCGAACAATGAGAATGGATGCGGCAAGCCGCTGGATACGGTACGTGTGTGTCTGCGTTACTTTGATTGCGGGCGCCTTTGTGAGCGCCCAGGAACCACCGAAAGAAGCGCCCAAGGAAGACTACGTTAAGGCGCACTACACGAAATATGAATATCGCATTCCCATGCGCGATGGTAAGCGGCTATTCACTTCAGTCTACGTGCCCAAAGACACATCACAACCCTATCCCATTCTGATTGATCGCACGCCGTATAGTGTGGGTCCCTATGGTGAAGACCAGTACAAGAAGCAGATTGGTCCTTCCGACGAATTCGAAAAGGCGGGCTACATCATCGTTTACCAGGATGTGCGCGGGCGCTATATGTCCGAAGGCGAGTTTGTTGAAATGCATCCCCACATCGATGTGAAGAAAAGTTCCAAGGATGTGGATGACAGCTCTGACATGTACGACACCATTGAATTCCTGCTGAAGCACGTTGCCAACAACAACGGCAAAGTTGGAATCTGGGGAATTTCGTATCCGGGCTTTTACACCTCGGCCAGCATCATTGATTCTCATCCCGCGTTGAAGGCGGCTTCGCCTCAGGCGCCGATGACAGATCTCTTCTTCACCGACGATGGCTACCACGGCGGCGCGTTCATGCTGGCGGCGAACTTTGGATTCTATTCGTCATTCAAGCCGATTGCCGAACCAGCCACGCCAAGACCGACCATCCCATTCGATTTCACCACGCCCGACGGCTACAGTTTCTATCTCCAGGCCACTCCAACGCGTGAACTCGACCGGCGCTATTTGAAAGGCTCCAATCCGCTGTTTATGGACCAGTTGACTCACACGACTTATGACGATTACTGGAAGGCGCGCGACCTCTCGCGCCATATGAAAAACGTAAAGTGTGCGGTGCTGACGGTTGGCGGCTGGTTTGACGCAGAAGATCTTTCCGGTCCGTTCAAGACCTTTCATGCGATCGATCAATACAATCCCGGCGCAACCAATTCGCTGGTGGTGGGACCGTGGGTGCACGGAGGCTGGGCGCGCGGCGATGGAGATCATCTGGGCGACGCACAGTTTGATGCCAGGACATCAGAATTCTTCCGCGCCAAAATCCAGTTTCCCTTCTTTGAATATCACTTAAAGGGAAAAGGCAGCGCCATGCCCAAGGCGTATGTTTTTGAAACCGGCACCAACGTCTGGCGCAAATATGATTCCTGGCCTCCTGCTCAGGCTGCCGCCAAAACTCTTTATCTGCATGCCGGCGGAAAGTTGTCATTTGCACCGCCCGCCGCCAATGAGGGCTCAGACGAGTACGTGAGCGATCCGGCGCATCCTGTGCCGTTCATCAACTACATGGCAACGGCAGTTCCGCAGCGCTACATGACAGACGATCAGCGATTCGCGTCGCGTCGCCCGGATGTGCTCACTTATCAGACCGAGCCGCTCGAGGAAGATGTCACGATCGCCGGGCCAGTTTCGCCCAAACTGAAGATTGCTTCAACCGGAACTGACTCAGATTTCGTGGTGAAGCTGATCGATGTATACCCGGATAATTATCCTGACCCTGAAGTTACAGACGCCAGCAAGCGATTGCTTGGGCCGCCACCGGTCCGCATGGGCGGTTATGAGCAGCTTTTGCGCGGTGAGCCGATGCGGGCGAAATTCCGCAACAGCTGGGAAAAGCCTCAGGCTCTGGATCCCGGCAAGACCACTGATCTGAATTTCACCATGCCGGATGTTAATCACACCTTCCGTCGCGGGCACCGCATCATGATCCAGATACAAAGCTCATGGTTCCCGCTTGTTGATCGCAACCCGCAGACCTTTACCGAGATTCCGGACGCAAAGCCCGAGGATTTCAAGAAGGCCACCGAGCAGGTGTTCCACAACGGAGGCGCTGCGTCGGGCGTGGAAGTCATGGTCTTGCAACAGTAAAAAACTGTCGCTACGCTCCAAACCGCTTTGAGGGCATATCTTGTGGTTACAAGAACGGGCCCTGTTGCAGCGGGCTCGGCGCGCGTGGACGGGGTCTTCAATTTTGGCGCTTACGCGCAAACCGCTTAGGATTCGCGATCACTTCAAATCCCGAGGCTCCTGTTGCAGCGGGCTCGCCGCGCGTGGACGGCGCGAGCCCTTATAAAAATGTTATGCGGAGCGGCTTTGGCACACGAGTCTCGTCATGCCGAGCAACATTTGCAGCAAGTTTTTATCAGCGGGAATCAGTTTGATCAGCGTTCATCAGCGGTAGGGTTTTTCTCCTCTGGTTCGCGGCGGACGTAACGCGTTCGCCCGATTTCTGTTAGCTTGAAAGCAGGGATGATTTCTTTTTCTAATATCAATAAACAGTACGGCAGGCAGCTGGTTTTTGTGGATGCTTCCTTTCAGCTCAATCCAGGCGAAAAGGTGGGACTGGTAGGCCCGAATGGGGCCGGCAAAACCACGCTTTTTCGCATGGTGGTGGGAGAGGAAACTCCCGATGAGGGTGAAGTATCGGTTCCCAGAAGACTTACCATCGGCTATTTCCGCCAGGATGTGGAAGAGATGGCCGGACGTTCCGTGATCGATGAGGCAATTGCCGGCAGTGGCCGCGTGGGCGATCTTCACCACGAGCTGGAAGCTTTGCAGCATGCAATGTCTGACCCCGACAAGGCCGATGAGATGGACCGCGTTCTGGCCCGCTTTGGCGAAGTTCAGGAAGAGTACGAGCATCTTGGTGGATACGCTCTGGAAGCTCAGGCGCGCGAGGTGCTTCATGGTCTCGGCTTTAAAGATGACCAGATTGATGGCGACGTAGGCGCACTTTCCGGAGGATGGAAGATGCGCGTGGCGCTGGCCCGCGTTCTTCTTGGCCGTCCCGACGTTTTGCTGATGGACGAACCTACGAACCATCTTGATCTTGAATCCATCATCTGGCTGGAGCAATTCCTCAGGTCATTTCAGGGCGCATTGCTGATGACCTCCCATGATCGTGAGTTCATGAACCGCCTGGTCTCGAAGATCGCGGAGATTGATTCGGGCGAGATCGTGGTCTATTCGGGTAATTACGATTTTTACGAGCGTGAGCGCAACATCCGCGAGGCCAACCAGCAGGCGGCATTTGCGCGCCAGCAATCCATGCTGGCCAAAGAGCAGCGATTCATTGATCGCTTTCGCACGCACGCAGCCAAGGCCGCACAGGTGCAAAGCCGCATCAAGGCCCTGGACAAGATTGAGAAGATCGAACTCCCCAAGAAACGCCAGATCGTAAAGTTTGAGTTTCGTGTGCCGCCGCGGTCGGGTGAACAGGTGGCGGTGATTGAAGATCTGCACAAACGCTATGGCCCGCGAGTGATCTATGAGGGCTTCAATCTCACCATCCGCCGGGGCGAGCGCTGGGCGGTGATGGGCAGAAACGGCGCGGGCAAGAGCACGTTGCTGAAGATGATCGCCGGGGCCACACAGCCTGATGCGGGCAATGTAAAGCTGGGTGCAAGCCTGGTGATGGGATACTTTGCCCAGCAGTCGCTGGACATACTTGATCCTGACCTGACCATCATTGAGCAATTACAGCGCGACTTTCCTCATGACAGTCTGGGCGCGCTGCGCACTCTGGCTGGAGCATTCCAGTTTTCCGGGGAAGACATTGATAAAAAGATCAGAGCGCTTTCCGGGGGCGAGAAGTCGCGACTTGTGATGGCCCTGATGCTCTACAATCCTCCGAACTTCCTCGTCTTGGATGAGCCAACCAATCATCTTGATCTTGCCACCAAAGAAATGCTGGTGGACGCGCTGAAAGATTTTGAAGGCACCATGATTTTTGTTTCCCACGATCGTATGTTCCTGCGCGGGTTGGGATCACGCGTCCTGGAGCTTGGCGGCGAGAGCGGCACGGACCGTAATCCGAATGTCTATCCCGGGTCCTATGTAGAGTACGTGCAAAAGCTTGGGCATGAAGCGCCGGGAATATATGTGTGACGAAGCGGTAATTGGCAATTGGTATTTGGTAGTTGGTTAACTCCGTATGGTCAAAGCATGATTTTCAGTTGAAACATACCGGTTCAGTAACCAATTACCCAATTACCAAATTACGAAATTACCCAATCGAGCATCGCTTTCCTTCGGTAATAATTGAGGTCAAATATATCTATGAAACAGATTTTCAAAGGCTCTTACCTCGCAACAATTACTGTGGCGCTTTTGTTTGTTGTGGCCGGTTTCGCCCAGAAGCCAACGCCTGAAAAATCAGGTTCCAAGTTAACTGCATCTGGAACCGGGGCGACCAATTCAGGTGCATCCAGGGCGGATGTCCCAAGTGCAGGTACGCATGGCATCGCCGTGGCGAACATGGACCGCAAGATCGTCCCGGGTAATGATTTTTATGACTATGCCAATGGCGGCTGGATCGCCCGCACGCAGCTTCCGCCAGACCGCGCCGGCATGGGCGTGTTTACCTATCTGACGGACCAGACCAGTAAGCGTACGGCTGGCCTGATTGAAGAATTTGCCAAATCATCTGCGCCGGCGGGCTCCAGTGAACGCCAGATTGCCGACCTGTTCAACTCCTTTATGAATGAAGCGGCCATTGAACAACAGGGTCTCACCAAGGTGAAGCCGCATCTGGACGCCATCGCCGCCATCAAGGACAAGAAAGAGCTGGCACATGCTTTGGGAGAAAGCCTGCGCGCGGATGTGGATGCACTGAACAATACCAACTTCCACACGTCAAATATTTTCGGACTATGGACCGCGCCCGGCTTCAACGATTCCGAGCATTACGCTGCATACCTGCTGCAAGGCGGACTGGAACTTCCTGATCGCGAGTACTACCTGGCTGATAGTCCTCACATGCGCAATATCCGCACTGAATATCAAAAGCACATTTCAGAGATGCTCAAGCTGGCGGGCTTTACAGACACGGACGCGCGTGCCGCCCGCATCGTGGAACTGGAACACTCGATTGCGGAAAAGCACCTCAGTCTCTCAGACAATGACGATATCCACAAAGCCAACAACACGTGGAAGCAGGCAGACTTCACCGCCAAGGCTCCGGGTCTGGAGTGGGCGGAGTTTTTCCAGGGCGCCGGGCTGGATAAGCAGCAGGATTTTACTGTGTGGCAGCCAACGGCCTTCACTGGAGAATCCGCTCTGGTGGCGTCCGCTCCGCTGGAGACGTGGAAGGACTGGCTGGCCTTTCACCTGGTGGAAGACTACGCCTCGTTTCTGCCCAAGGCATTTGCAGACGAGTCATTCAACTTTGTGGGCAAACAACTCTATGGCGTGGCCCAACAAAGACCGCGATGGGAACGTGGCGTAGGCCTGGTGGATTTTCTTCTGGGCGACGCTGTAGGAAAAGTTTATGCCCAGCGATATTTCCCACCTGAGGCCAAAGCCCAGGCGGAGGCAATGGTCGCGAACATAGTTGCCGCATTCCATAAACGGATTGACGCTCTTGACTGGATGGCTCCAGAGACCAAGGCAGAAGCGCATGCCAAACTGAAGACGCTGTATGTGGGCATCGGGTATCCGGAAAGCTGGCATGACTACTCCGGGCTGGAGGTGAAAGCAGACGATCTCTTCGGCAACATGTGGCGCGGCGGATTGTTTGATTATCATCGCCAGGTCAATCGAGTGGGGAAGGATGTTGACCGCAAGGAGTGGTCTATGTCACCGCAGACGGTGAATGCCGTGAATCTTCCTCTGCAAAATGCCCTGAATTTCCCGGCGGCGATTCTGCAACCGCCGTTCTACGATCCCAAAGCTCCCGCGGCCTTTGACTATGGCGCCATTGGAGCAGTGATTGGCCATGAGATCAGCCATACCTTTGACAGTGAAGGATCGGCGTTTGATTCCAAGGGACGCGTCCGGAACTGGTGGACGGAGAGCGACATGAAACATTTTGAAACCGCGACCACCAAGCTGGCGGCCCAGTATGACACCTACAAGCCCTTCCCCGATCTTTCCTTAAATGGCAAGCAGACCCTGGCGGAAAACATAGCAGACGTGGCCGGCATTGCCGCCGCTTATGACGGATACAAGGCGTCTCTGTCAGGAAAAGCCGCACCTGTGCAGGATGGCTTCACCGGCGACCAGCAGTTCTTTATCGCTTTCGCGCAGGACTGGGGATCAAAGTTCCGTGAAGCAGCGCTTCGCCGCCAGGTTATGACTGATTCACATTCTCCAGGTCAATACCGTGCCGCGACTGTCCGCAACATCGATGCATGGTATGCGGCCTTCAAGGTGAAGCCGGGGGAGAAACTTTATCTGGCGCCGGCGGATAGGGTGAGGATCTGGTAGGTAGATTCGGGTAAGAAATCAGGTAACGAATAAAGATCGGCGCGCGACTTGAAGAGGTCGGCGCCGTTTTTTTGTGCAGCAAATGGCAGCAGCAGCTCACGATTTACCGCGATACCTATGATCACCAATGCTTATAATTTTGCCGCAGGGGCGCTATTACCCTGGACAGGAGTGATTCCAATGCGATTCGAGCGAATTATCGCGATCTCGATCTGGGCTCTCGTTTTCAGTGCCGTTGTAATGTACGCACAATCGCCGGCGGCGGACACAAGTAATGCATGTTCTTTGCTCACCACATCACAGGTCAGTGCAGTGTTGGGCGGTGACGTGGCCGCGGGCGAATCCACGGTTCCGAAGAAGTGCAGATGGAAGCAGAAGCAGACAGGGCCTGCGGGTCTGGTCGCCGACCTCGACCTTTGGGACCCCAAAACGGTCGAGAGCGCGAAGTCAACTGCTACCCTGACGCACACAACAGTGATTGCCGTACCCGGTCTTGGTGACGACGCATTCTTTCTATCCCGCAAGCAAGTGCAATCCGAGATCCTCTACGTGAAAAAGGGGAGCCACGCCTTCAGCGTTCACATCATGGGCAGCAAGAAGCTTCCGGATGAGGAGATGAGAACGAAAGAGAAGGCACTGGCGCAGAACGTGGTCGCGAAACTCTGAAAGCCAGCAATGCAAGGTGCTGCCAACCTGCCGAGACCGTCGCTGCGACGGAAGAGTAGACCTGGAGATTTATCTGATTCAGGGCTTATTGCCGCCTGAAGCTGCCTGGTCGGTCTTCGCCGCATCCGCGCTTGAGTCTGTGCCCTTTTTGGCTTCCGTTTCATCGATCTTTTTTTGATAGAGGCTTACATTCCGGCGGTCGTTGTCGAGAGCGTCCTGGTACATCTGACGCCGAAATTCATCGGGCTCATTCGCCAGAAGGTCTTCATACCGCTTGGCAGATTGGTTCCAGCCGTCGCGATCGGCCTTAAGGGAATCCACTTGTTTCTTCAAATCTTCTTTCTTCAAATCGTCGGCGGCTTTGCCGCTCTTTGCTTCGCCTTTCCCGCTATTCGCGGAAGCTGATTGTTCGCCTGCTACAGCGTTATTGTCAGCATGGGGTGCGGCGGCACCCGTCGAGCTGACTGAGGCTGGCGTCCGACGAACGAAGTTATCGTCACTCAAAGTAACGGCAGCTTTCTTTTCAGACCGGTTCTTTCTGGCGATGTCCGCCAGGGACTGTGATTCTGATTGTGGCACGCACAGGCCACTTGCCATCGTCAGAAAAAACGCAATCGTCCATCCACCCCTGGTCATGATCAGCTCCTTAATACATCAGTTCGTGTGAAGCCAGCATTCGTGGCGGCCGGGAGCCGTTCAGATTTTTCATGGCACACGTGTCATAGTGAAAATTGATGCTGCCGCCGAAAGTGTCGGCCTGCGCCTGGTCGGTGGCGTTTACGTCCTGGCCGGCCAGAATCGAACCGTACATATTCACGTTCTGTCCGGCACCTCCTGTGAATGAGACCTTCCCGCGAACCAGAACCAGGCCATACCAGTTCAATCCGCCATTGATTTCCAGGTCTCCATCAACAATCAGTATGCCGGCCCCGCTTGCGGCTGAGGTGAGTTTCACGCTGCCGGGAATGTACTCTGTAACGGCGTTGACAGAGCCTGGTTCGGTTGGCAATCCCGTTGGATAAGTACCGAACGCCTGGTTGGTCTGCGTTCCGCAATTCAAATACGTGGGCGGCGTCGCAAAGAAATTCTGTGTTCCAGTGCAGGAGAAGCCAGGTGACTGGGCGCCGGCTTTGTATTGGTTGATCAGATCATCAATGTTGTAGGGCCACGGGTCCACGTTTTGCACAGACGCCCCCTGTGTGGGATCGCTTCCGTAGGAAGTTAATGTCTGCCCGGCGCCACCTGAAACTGATACCGAGCCGCCTGTGAAGATGGCGTGTGCCCCGCTATTGCAGCCTGTCCCGCCACATGTGGTGGTGGCGTTATTGCCATTGCCGCTTGTTGTGCAAGTGCAGGTGCAACTGTCATACGCATTGATTACAAAGCTTCCCTGCAAATTCACTGGCGCCTGGGTTGTGATCGGAGCCGGGGTAATCAACGCCGGATTCAACGCTACTTCCATCTGGACCATACGTCTCGATCCGGGATTCTGACCCAGGTTGGGCGTAACGGCCAATGAGGTCAGCAGCCAGACTGGATTGGCCTGGGGCGTCATAGCCCCGCAGGAAAGGGTTCCAGCGGGCAGGGGCACTTCCTGGGTGCCATTCCAGCAAATTTGTTGTCCCACGCTGAAGCCGGCCGCGAGGCTCACGAACTGGCCCTGCAACCCCATCAAATTTTGTTTGTTGGTAACGCGTACCCACTTAAATGCCAGAGCATTGGCCCCATTCAGTCCGGGGATATCCGTAGTGGTAAGCGTGGTGGGCGAAGTGAAGTAATTAGTTTGCGGCGGAAGGTGCCCGACCCCAGCGCACGGCCCCTGCATGGCAGCGATGCCCAGACTCACGAACTGTTCGTGACAGAGCTCGTCATCCAGATACGGATTAGCGGTTACAGTGGCGCCCGACTTGGGATCGATCGCTTCCGCCGACGTCGGATTCTTCACATAGATCACGCCGGTTGACAGGGCGCTGGAGGGCATGGTCAGCCCCAGAGCCGGGGCATTCAGCGGTCCGCCGGGGGCCAGCAGCAGACGTACGTTCTCCGCGCCGGCGCGCGCGGCAAAGTAGGCTTTCTGCGCGTCACGGTAATTGTTATTGATGCTGTTTTCCGTGTCGGCCATGAACATGAGCCCGATTCCGATGGCTGCCAGGAGCACCAGCGCCAGCAAGGCTACGATCAAAGCCACACCTTTTTGCTTTTTCAGCCGATTTGCGCGTTGAATCTTCATATCGAATCCCCCTAGTTGCTCGGCACGCGAGCCATTCCACTCATCGAAACCTGGATCAATCTCTTTCCCTCCAGATCATTGCCCGGTGCTTGTGTGGTGAATCGAATCCCCACGTTCCTGATGGTGTGTAGAAATTGATATGTTGGGTCGGTCAAGCTCGCGGAAGCGAGCACCTTCGGCGTGGTCAGGTCAATTGCGGTGCCGCCGTCGTTGTACGCCATGAAAAGGGGCTGCCCCGGAATAAGAACGACGTTCTGTACCTGCGTGAAATAGGCCTGAGCCGGAGGCGCCTGATTCCACGGCATCGTGGTGTCACTCTTGGGAGCGGAGGCCCGAGTAATACAGGGGCAGTTATTAGCTCCGCCGGGGTTGGGGTCAAGGTGATAGGCGATTTCGTCGACGATCCCGTCACCATCCACATCAGCTTCAATGATCAGGTCCGTCTGGGAGATGGACCAGATGCCCACCGCCGTGCGATTCGAACTCAGGTCAAGACGGTTCCCGTAGGTGACAGGCGAAGGATATCCAGCCTGATGCAGGTCGCGCGTGAACTGATCAATGAAGTCGCGCTCCTGTTGAGTGAGGTCCAGTTTCCGGGTTTCCACTGAATACCGCACCTGCGCCTGGTTAATCAGGCGAAATATGGCGCCGACCAGCAGCGTCAGAATAAAGACCACCATCATCATTTCTATCAGTGAGAAACCCTTGCGCGTGTTTGATTTCTGGCGGTTCATATTTCCTCTCACATTGACACGATGGTGCGAAGCGTTACCGGAGCGATAAAAGAAATTCCCGATTGGCTGGCTACGAACGGCTGCCGCGCGGACACGGTTACTAATTTGCCCCAGCCACCCAAAGACTGAACGTTCCAGCGAATGTCATATGTCGTTTGCAGCCCGTTGTTGCCGCACATCGTGTAATTCATCTGGTAGTTGTTGGCGCTCAGGGAGGCGGCAGTGTTGGCAGAGAAGTCCACGTCACCATTGGCCTTCAGGCCGGCGCCTCCAGGCGCGGTATTGATGTTCAGCGTATTGGCCTGGCAGTCAGTCACCGTGAGAATCGGGTTTGAGTTCGCCGGGGCGCCCGCAATCTGTTCCAGGACCGTCTGCGCCACGTTGGTTGCGGTGGTATCCACACGGTTGGTGTTGTTGCGTGACATGCCAATAAGCACCATCATCATCCCGCCAAGCAAACCGACAACCAGCACAAACATGGCGAGCAGCAGCTCCAGGAGACCGAAACCGGCATTGGCTGCTTTGAACTTATTTGTTTTCTTCATGGATTCACCTATTGCCAGCATTTGTTGTACCCGCAACCGGTCACGCCTCTCTGCAGTTGCCAGGTTTTGATTTTTCCGCCAGCCGTCACGGTCAGTGCTTCCCAATCACCGTTGCCAGTTGTCATCAGCCACAGGAACGTCGGCACCTTGTTCAGATCCTGCTGCAGACAAACCGCCGGGTTGCCGGTTAATCCAACGCAGGGAACCCCGCGCGGACTAAATCCAATTGGCGTACCCGGAGCTTCCACAATCACACCCGTCGTATTCGTGCCCTGCAGATAAGCGCTCAACTGGTCAACCATGTTGGCGGGAACGTTTGCTTGAAGTGTGACGCCGCCGTTGGTCGCCACAACTGGGACCCCAGCCGCGCCGACTACATAAGCTGATTTGTCACTATTCACATAAACCAGGTTCGCGGAAGGATTGTTGGTATCAAATTGAACGTAGGCAGGTTGATTGCTCCGCACGGCCTGCAGTCTTGCCTGGTGGACCAGCCCGGCCACCGAGTGACCAGATGTGTCCAGCTTATATAGGGTCTGAATTCTCTGGAGTTGCGGCATCGCCAGGGCGGCAATGAGCAGAACGATTGCCACCACCACCAACAGTTCAATCAGCGAAAAGCCGCGGCGGCCCTTGTTCAACACTGGAATTGCCCTCCACTTGAGTCCACGCAGGATGTTTAAAGCGGAGAACCTGGGCCCGGATAGAAAACTACAGGGCTCTGGATTGTTCAACTTCTAATCCAGGATTGACAACAGGTCTTCCGTCAAATGCGTCCAACGCGTCGAACCATGAGCGATAGTAGCGAGCAGGTGAATCCTCGGCAAGGTAACAACGGTTTATCTCCGTCGTTACCTAAGTACTGCATCTCCGGATTCGTCAACAGAGTCTCCTTGCTAACTGCGTGGCATTGGTCTTGCTCAGGTTAAAGACGTGCATCCGCAATCTGCCGTGAGAACGCGTCGGCAAAACGCCTGCGTTGACAGGGATATAACGCCACCAATACAATAAAAAAGCTGCCGATCACGAGTCGCGCAGCCTTCTTTTTGTCCTCTCGGGTATCCCGTTCCCCGGTTTTTTGGCGGTGTAGCTCAGGTGGTTAGAGCGACGGTCTCATAATCCGTAGGTCGTAGGTTCGAGTCCTACCGCCGCCACCAGTAAGCCCTGTAACTTTTGTCCATCGTCGCTCGGGGTGAGCGCCAGTGAGCGCCGCGCCGCGCGAACATGGCGCGAGGGCGAAGCCCTCTCGCAGCGACGGTCTCGGCTCTGCCGTACGGTCTCAACGGGACAGCCAAGTTGTCCCCGATCATAGCCGTAGGTCGTAGGTTCTTGGTCCTACCGCCGCCACCGTAAGTTCAGCGGGTACAGCAGATTGTGTCTCCTCAACCGAAGACGCCCACCTTTTATTAACCCGCTACGCAGCCGTCTTTTTTCATGCATTCATGTCATCAGCTACAATCAATGGTTTGAAAATCGCGTGGAAATCTGCATGCAAGATTGGCATGCAAAGATAAAAGACAGGACCTATGCTGCGTTATTTGACTGCCGGCGAATCCCATGGTGAAACCCTTGTGGCCTTCATCTCAGGGCTTCCTGCCGGCCTGGATGTGGACCAGCAGTTTATCAATCGCGAACTGTGGCGTCGCCAGCAGGGATTTGGTCGCGGTGGCCGCATGAAGATCGAAAAGGACACCGCGCATTTTGTGTCCGGCGTGCGCCATGGCAAGACGATTGGGTCGCCCATCGCCATTCTGCTGGAAAATCGCGACTGGAAGAACTGGCAGGAGATTCTTCCGGTGGAAGCCGGTGATCCGGAAAAGCATAAACGCGTGGCGTCGCCGCGACCAGGTCATGCCGATCTGGCGGGAGCGCTGAAGTACAACTTTCCTGAAGCGCGTTACGTGCTGGAAAGGGCGTCTGCCAGGGAATCAGCGTCGCGCGTGGCCCTGGGTGCGCTGGCAAAATTGTTTCTGCGCGCAATAGGCATTGAAGTTCTGAGTCACGTGATTGCCGTCGGCAAAGCAACGCTTGCGAATGCCGAGGTGCCGTGGCAGAAACTCCAGGAACTCTATGCGAAGGAAGAAGTGCTGCTCAATTGCGCCGATCCGGAAACGGAAGCGCGCATGCGCGCTGAGGTTGACCTGGCGCTGCGCACGGGCGATTCCGTGGGCGGAGTTTTCGAAGTGGTGGCGCACGGCGTCCCTCCGGGGCTGGGCACCTTCGCGCAATGGGACGAACGCCTGGACGGTCTGCTGGCGCAGGCCGTGATGTCATTGCAGGCGGTCAAAGCTGTTGAGGTCGGGACAGGAGTTGAGTCAGCTCTGTCATTTGGCTCAGGCGTGCATGACGAAATTGGTTACCAGAAGGAACAAGGAAAGTTTACGGGCTTTACGCGTGCTTCCAACCACGCAGGCGGCATCGAAGGCGGCATATCAAACGGAGAAGACATTCTGGTTCGGGGATATCTGAAACCGATTTCCACGTTGCGACGTCCGCTGGGTTCGGTGGATTTTGAAACGCGCGAGCCGGTGAAGGCTGCTTATGAGCGATCCGATGTCTGTGTGGTGCCGGCCGCGGGCGTGGCGGCGGAAGCCATGGTCGCGTTAACACTGGCCCGCTGCGCGCTGGAGAAATTCGGCGGCGATTCCATGACGGAAACATTGCGCAATTTTGAAGGTTATCAACAACAGCTGAAGAGGTTCTGACGAATTCAAATGGTATATCCCATTGTTCTGTATGGTGACCCGGTGTTGGAGACGCCGGCAGCTACGATCACCGAATTTGATGATGAGCTAAAGACCCTGATCGATGACATGTTTGAATCGATGTATGCCGCGCATGGAGTAGGACTGGCCGCGCCGCAGATTGGAATTGCCAAACGCATCACCGTCATTGATGTAACTTTCAAGGAAGATCCTGAACAGAAGCTGGTGCTGATTAACCCGGAGATCATTGCCACGGGAGGAAAGCAGCGCGGTCAGGAAGGCTGCCTGAGTTTGCCGGAGTTTCGTGAAGACGTGACCCGCGCGAACGTGGTCACCATTCGCGCGCAGAACCTTGAGGGCAAGTGGTACGAAAAGACCGGTGAAGGTCTTCTGGCGCGGGCCTTCCTGCATGAGATTGAACATCTCAGCGGGAAGCTGTACATATCGCACATCAGCCGGCTGAAGCGCGATCTGATGAAGCGCAAAATCAAAAAGCTGATGCGCATTGGCGAATGGGTATGAAGCTGGTATTTTGTGGCACGCCGATGTTTGCCGTGCCATGTCTGGAGCGCCTGGTCACCGCAGGACATGAAGTAGTGCTGGTGGTCACGCAGCCAGATCGTCCTCAGGGTCGCGGTATGACGCTGACAGCGCCGCCCGTGAAACAAGCCGCGATCAAGCTGGGACTTTCCGTCATTCAGCCGGAGAAGATCAAAAAGAACGAGGAATTTAAGGAACAACTCTCCGCGTTGCAACCTGAAGCCATCATCGTGGTTGGTTATGGCCGTATCATTCCGCCCTGGATGCTACAACTACCTCCACTTGGCAACATCAATGTTCACGGATCGTTACTGCCAAAATATCGTGGAGCAGCGCCGATTCAGTGGGCCATCGCCAACGGAGAAAAAGTCACCGGCGTAACCACCATGCGCATTAATGAAGGTCTGGATACCGGCGACATGCTACTTCAACGTGAGATGGAGATTCTGTCGGACGATACGGCTGTGACTCTGGCTCCGCGAATGGCTTTGATCGGCGCGGACCTGCTGGTGGAAACACTGGCGGGCCTGGCGAAGGGGAGTATTCATCCCGTCCCGCAGGACGACAAGCAGGCGACACTGGCGCCCATTCTGAAGAAAGACGATGGACTGATTGATTTCTCGCTCACGGCAAAAGACATTCACAATCGGTTGCGCGGCTTTCAACCGTGGCCGGGAGCTTTCACGCAATATCGTGGTAAGACTTTAAAAATTGTAGCGGCGGAACCAGCGAGCGCGAACCTTGAAGTAGCTCCCGGAGAGATGTACCTGCATGACGGTGAACAGCTTCTGGTTGGCTGCGCCGGCGGCACTTTGCTCGGTCTGCTTCAGCTTCAGCCGGAGGGCAAGAAGGCAATGGCGGCACGAGACTTCATCAGTGGCTATCGCCCGGCATCCGGAGAAAAGCTTGGCGAGAAGCTGGGCGAAAAGCCGGGCGAGAAGCTGGGATAACCGATTATGCCTGCAGCTCCATCGCGCGCCGCGGCCTTCAAGATTTTGCTGCGCGTGGAACGGGAATCTTCTTACGCTGTTGAGCTCCTGCATTCAGACATGCTCGAAGGTCTTGAGCCTGACGACCGCAACCTGGCAACGGAAATCGTTATGGGCGTGCTGCGGTGGCGGTCAGTGCTTGATCAATACATTGCGCATTTCAGTTTTTCACCGCTGCCAAGACTTGATCTTGAAGTCCTCATCGCCTTGCGCATGGGCGCATACCAGATCAAGTTTCTGCGCGTAGCCCCGCATGCTGCGGTAAATGAGACGGTAGAGCTGGTGAAGCAGGCGCGCAAGGTGTCCGCTGCCGGACTTACCAATGCAGTGATGCGGAAGCTTCTGGCAATGCAGAAGTCGGGAAAGCAGCTGGCGTTGCCGCGTCCGCCGGAAGTCTTTGCTCACCCGGAGTGGATGACAGATCGATGGAAAAAACAGTTCGGCGACGAGGTTGTGCGAGTCATCTGCAAGTATGATCAGCAGCCACCGGAAACAAGTCTGAGACTTTCGCAGACCAGTGACGAACGCGAACTCGAGCAGGCGGAAATCGAAGTTTCATCCGGCACGCTGATGCGTTCAGCCCGGCGGCTCCTGAAAGGCGATGTCAGCCAGCTTGCTGCCTTTCGCGAAGGTCGCATCGCCATCCAGGATGAAGGCTCGCAGCTGGTGGCGGGCCTGGTCGGTGGAGGGCAGAAAATTCTTGATTGCTGCGCGGCTCCCGGTGGCAAGACCGGCGCCATGGCATCGAAATTTCCCACGGCAGAAATTGTCGCGGCTGAGTTGCATCCGCATCGGGCACGTCTTCTGCGTGAAAGAGCGCCCCAGAACAACGTGCAAGTCATCACCGCGGACGCTCTGGAACTTCCATTTGGTGACGTCTTTGATCGCGTGCTGGCGGATGTGCCATGTTCCGGGACCGGCACTCTGGCGCGTAATCCGGAAATAAAATGGAAGCTGCGTCCGGAAGATCTAATCGACTTGCAGCAACGACAGGTACAGATTCTCAGGGCGGCGATGAAGCACGTGGCCCCCGGAGGTCGAGTGATCTATTCCACATGCTCGCTGGAAGTGGAAGAGAATGAGGAAGTGGTGCTTCAGGCGCTCGGAAATACAAGTTCGTTCAAAATGGTGCCAGTACGCGGAGAGCTGGATCGACTGGCAGAATCAGGCGAACTCCTATGGCCAGATCTGGACCAGCTGACGCAAGGTAATTATTTGCGGACCATCCCTGGCGTTCAGCCATGTGATGGTTTCTTCGCTGCCGTACTCGAAAGAACGCGGTAGCCCTACTTCTTAATTTCGAAATAGACGGTGCTGCCGCCGGTAATTTTTTGTCCAGCCAGGGGCCATTGTCTCACCACAATTCCAGTGAGCGCGATCTCATCGTTTTTGCTGGCGATGGGCCGCTTTCTGGCTGCAGAGCCGCTGCCCAGCTTAAAGCCCGCCCGCTCCAGCATGTCAGCTGCTTCCTGTGCAGGCTTGCCAACAAAACTCGGCATTACGTATTGATCCTCGTTTCCCGCAGCGGAAAGAACCAGTCCGATTCTGGGTGAAGAGAAATCCTTTGCGTCGGCGGAGGGATTTTGCGCGACGACAGTTCCAGGCTGAGTGTGCGGCAGATGAATCACTGCCATGTTTCCCACCTCAAGACCATGACGGCGCAAGTTGATTTCCGCCGCATGTTCACTCTGGCCAACCAGATTGGGAACGGCGGCGTGCTGCGGGCCCAGACTTTCCGCCAGTTGTATTTTCCATCCACGGCGGACACTGGCATTCGCAGGAGGCATTTGGAAAACGATGCGCCCCTTCGAAACCTCATTGCTGTAATAACGACTGTCGACAAATGTGATCAGCCCCTCGGCATTCGCGGCGCGTTCGGCTTCGGCTGGGGTCAGGTTGGTCAGTTTGGGGACTCGCACCTCGCGTCCGTGTATGGCAAAGCGCATGGCAAACAGCGCTGCTGCCAGAAAGACCAGGAGCAGCACCAGTGCAATGGAAAGCCAGCGAAGAAAGCGGAGCACTCAGTGTGCCTCGGCGATGCCAGGAGTCTTGGGCAAAGCAACTGCCGCCCGCTTCAACCCTCCCAGTTTTTTATTACTGCCGGAAAAGAAGGTTTCGCTTTTCAACGTGGGATTGGCAACCACGGTCTGCATGAAATCAATCCAGATCGGCAATGCGGCGTGGCCGCCAGTTTCGTTGTCACCCAGAGTGCGTTTCTCGTCGTAACCAATCCATACGCCACAGGTGATGCTGGGTGAGAAGCCGATGAACCAGGCGTCTGTGTAGTCATTGGTAGTTCCGGTTTTTCCCGCCACGGGATGGTTCAATTTTCTGGCAGCCGCAGCGGTGCCATGGAGAACCACACCTTGCAGCAAGCTGACCATGGACCGCGCCGTGTTCTGCGGGATGACGTCTTTGGCATCCGGGAAATCTTCCTCCAGAACGTGACCTTCATAGTCTGTCACCTTGCGGACCATGCGAGGCTCAGTGCGAATGCCGTCATTGGGGAAGACGGTGAACGCTGCAGTCTGCTCGTAAAGTGTGAGATCAGCTGCACCCAGCGCGATGGGCAGAAACGGTGGCAGGGGCGACGTGATGCCGAAGCGCCGCGCATATTCGGTGACAACAGGCATACCAACTTTTTGCGCCAGTTTCACCGCAGGTACGTTACGCGAATCCGCCAACGCACGGCGTAGCGTGATGACGCCTTCAAAGCGATGGTCGAAATTATGCGGAGCGTAGGGAGTGCCGCCGCTGTTGAACGTGGTAGGTTCATCCACAATGAGATCATCCGGCGTGGCGCCCTGATCAATGGCCGCTGTATAAACGAAGGCCTTGAATGAAGACCCGACCTGACGTTGCGCCTGCGTAGCGCGATTGTATTTTGATTCGTCAAAGTCGCGTCCGCCGACCATTGCCTCTATATCGCCCGTCGCGTTATCAATCGCAAGCAAGGCGCCCTGCAGCCCGGAATCCTGTTCCAGCGAAACGCGTGCTGTGCCGTCAGGGTTCAGGGCCAGGATCTTCAAGTACACCACGTCACCAACCTTCAAGATGTGGCGCGGTAGCTTGTGCTGCGTCCATGCCAGTTCAGCCGGGCCGATGTACGCGCTGTAGCGCGCGAATTTCACCCTGGCGAATTGCAAGCCAATATCAACCACCACGGCGTGAATGTAACCTCCAGCGGCAATCGGCTGCAGCCAATCTGAGCTTTGGAATTTGTCCAGCTTTTCGCCGGCTTCGATCACGTTATGCAGATGACCCTTCCAGCCATGACGATGTTCGTAGGCTGAAAGTCCGTCCAGCACGGATCTGGTTGCGGCTTTCTGGAGATCGAGATCGAGCGAGGTGTACACACGCAGGCCGCCCTCATGCACCTGGTCAGACCCAAATTTCTTTTCCAGATGTCGGCGTACCTCTTCGACAAAGTACGGCGCGGGTGACGTGTCCGGTTCAATGCGTAAACGCAACGGCGTGGATTTGGCGCGAGTGGCTTCTTCAGCCGTGATCTTTCCATCTTCCAGCAGATTGTTGATCACCAGGTTGCGGCGCTTCAGCGCCCGCTCCGGATTGTTGAGCGGCGAGTACGAAACCGGAGCTTTCGGAAGACCGGCCAGCAGAGCAGCCTCTTCCAGCTTTAATTCCTTTGCCGGCTTATGGAAATAGTACTGCGCGCCGGCTTCAAAGCCATAAACTCCATGACCAAGGAAGATCTGGTTGCAATAGAGCGTGAATATCTGTTCCTTGGTGAAGTGCCTTTCAATCTGCATGGCCAGCATGGCTTCCTGGATCTTGCGGCTGAAATGTCGCTCCGGACCCAGGAAGAGGTTGCGTGAAAGCTGCATCGTAAGCGTGGAGGCTCCCTGCGCTCGCGTGTTGGAAGTGAGATCGCGATACGTCGCACCCATCACGCGCCAGAAATTGATGCCCCAGTGGCGCTCAAAATTCTTGTCTTCCGTTGAGATAATCGCATCGCGCAGCACCTTGGGGATGTCGTCATATTGAACGAGTATGCGGCGCTGCAAGGCGAAGGATCCAATCACCCTGCCTTTGGCGTCGTAGAGCTCCGTGATGGTGCTGGGACGGTAGCGCTCGAGTTCACTGATCTGAGGAAGGTCAGTGGAATAGACGATTAGGAGCCCAACCAGCGTCCCGGACAGAGCGGCGATCAGAATAAGCAGACCAAGCACCACTCGTCCGACGAGTGTCTTGCCCGCGAAGTGAAATGCGGGTAGGTCTGAATAAAGGAACTTCATGGCAGGGGAGTCCGACACGGCCAGAATAGCATGCTTTTAGGGCACAGCTTAGTCCGGAGGTAGAGGGAGGTGCACGAGAGTACAACGGCAGGATATTGGACGGATAACGGGCGATATAAAAAGCGCGCCCTATGCAGGCGCGCCCATGTTTCCGAAATAGGTTTTCGAATTAGATTGTCTTAGCTTTTCTGGTTGGCCTTTGCCTTCAGAACATCCAGAGCGCGGCGCAACTGATCATCTTCTTTCTGCTGCGGCTTCTGCTGCTGTGGTTCGTCGGGTGTTGCGTTGTCATCATCGTCCACGATGACGGCGTTTGCATCATCGCTGGAGGCGATGATCACATTGGGAGTGATGCCGGTATCCTGTATCACTTTCCCTTTCGGCGTGTAGTACTTGGCCACGGAGAGAATCAGGGCAGAGCCGTCCGGAACTTCCAGGACTTTTTGCACGGAGCCTTCACCGAACGTCTTATCGCCGACGATCTCACCGCGTGAATTGTCCAGAAGGGCTGCGGCTATGATCTCGGCACCGCCGGCCGTTCCTCGGTTCACCAGGACTGCTACGGGCAGGTCAGTAATTTTCTTCTGGGGATCGGCGTTGTAGGTGACTTTGTCAACCTTCTGTCCCTGCAGATAGCCAATCATGCCTTTGGCCAGGAAGAGGTTGGCAACGGCCACGCCTTCTTCTTCGTCGCCTTCGGAGTTATTGCGCAAATCCAGCACCAGCTTTTTTGCGCCTTTGCTCTGGAGTGATTTGATTTTGGCGGCGATCTCCTGGGCCTTGCCTTTGCCCAGCGTCGTCGCTTTGATGTAGCCAACGTTGTCCGCCATTGTCTGTTCCTGGACGGCAGGCGGATTCACAGCTTCGCGGACAATGGTGATCTTCTGCGGCTCAATCTTGCGGGCGCGAATGATCACGCACTCCACGCGCGATCCAACGTCCCCGGTCAGCCGGGTCCTTACGCTTGCCAGCGAAGTATCGTGCGTGCTCTGGCCTTCCACGGTTTCAATGATGTCGCCAGGAGTGATGCCGGCTTTGTCCGCGGGACCACCCGGGATCACCGAAACCACTGCCGCATAACCAAAGCGCTTGGAAACTGTGGCGCCGATTCCTGCCTTGGCATCCGTCTTGGCTGCTTTGTATGCCTTGTACTCTGCGGGGGTCAGATAGCTGGAATTCGCGTCCAGTGATTCCAACAGGCCATGCAGTGCGCCATTGGTCACCAGACCCATGTTGGGTTCTTCCACATATTCAGTGCGAATGCGGTGCAGCACTTCGCTATAAACCTGCATATGGGTATAGGCGTTGTCTGCATTGTTATTGCTGCTGGCAGCGTGAACACCCAAACCACCGATGAGAGCGAAGACGATAACCAGCATGGAACTGGTAAGAAGAATGACTTGAATTTTTTTTGACATGAAACCTTTATTCCTTAAGACGGGCCCAAACCCAAAAAGTAGGACCAAAAAGGGTAAATGGTGGCCTATCTGATTATGCCACTCTTTGGTTGGATGCAGCTCAGCTTTCTAAAGAAGCGAACAAACCTAGGTCACTGGCCTATCCGCGGGACGCGACCTGGCGCTGCCTGGGATCAAGGATGCCCAGTATTTCACGTAATCCCTGCCGGACCTGCTTCAGCTCTGGCAGGCGAGCCGGCTGAGGTACCGCGAATGGTAAAGGAGCCTGCTTGCGCTTGGCTTCAGCGCGGAGCTGGGCACGAGCGCCGGCTATGGTAAAGCCTTCGTCGTACAGCAGCTTCTTGATTCTGACTACATTCTCAACGTCCGGACGGCGGTACATTCGCTGACCGGTGCCGCTCTTGGGTGGTTTGAGCTGGGGAAACTCAGTTTCCCAGAAGCGCAGAACGTAGGTAGGCAAGCCGCACAGACGGCTTACTTCGCCAATGCGGAAATAGAGCTTATCGGGAATGTTGATTTCGCCCGACGAGGATTTCCGCGCGGATGTTTTTACAGATTTATGCATGCGGACCACGGACGAAGCGGCTGAGCGGATATTAAGTCCGATAACACTTTCCCGTCAACAAAATAAACAGCTTAGCCGCTTTCCGGACTATCGAGGCAGAGGTGTAGGACTGGGTTTGGTCTTGTCTTCCACCTTTTCCGCACCATGCTCAGTGTGTGTGGCGCCCTTGTTCACAGCCTTCTTGGTGCCCTTCTTGATCTTGTGTCCCGTCTTTTTCGCGGCCTTCTTGGTGGAGTGAGCTGCATCCTTGGTGTCTTGTTTGATACCGCCATCGTCCTGGGCCAGAACGGGTACGGCCAAAGCGCAGCCAAGGAGTAATGCCAATATTGTTTTTGTTTTCATCTCGTCCTCTTTGAGTGGTGATCAGTGCTTCTGATTCACGCCAGCGGTTGAGAGTTGCCACTCAGTCATGCTTGCAGGTGGCCGTTCGGGCAACTTTGAAGGGCATCTCTCCCTCTATAGAGAGAAGAAGGTTAGCGGGGACGGAACGACTACCAGCGTTGTCATTCAGGAAAAATCGTCAGGACGTTCTCCCAGCGGAAGTGTGTTGCAGCGGTCTGGCTGCGGCAGCCGCAGTACCCGCACATCGCAGTACCGCACATCAAGGAGGAAGAATGAAAAAGATCGTTGCTGCATTTCTGCCGGCGCTTGCGTTCTGGGCGATTGGCTGCTCTTCACATCATCAAACCACAACCGCATCGGGCAAGACCGTCTATGGCGAACAGGCTCAGATCATTGAGCGCCTGCGTAACTCCGGCGCTGACCTGAAGCAGTTGATGAACACACCCGACAATGCCATCCCGCAGGAAGTGTTGGCGGATGCAAAATGTATCGCCGTTGTTCCTGACATGGTCAAGGGCGGATTCGTCTTTGGCGCCAACCACGGCCGCGGCGTAGCCAGCTGCCGTACCGGCAATGGCTGGAGCCAGCCCGCATTTTTTGCGATTACTGGTGGAACCTGGGGCGCACAGATTGGTCTTGAATCGGTTGACCTGGTCATGGTTTTCCTGGGAGACGCCGGAGCCAACCAGCTGTTGAACTCACAGTTCAAGCTGGGTGCGGAAGCCGGAGTGGCCGCCGGACCGCTTGGTCGCGAAGCCCAGGCCAGCACTGACTGGAAACTGAAGAACAAGATCCTTGTCTATTCCCGTACCAAGGGCCTGTTTGCCGGAATTGACCTGAGCGGCGCCGCAGTGAAACCAGACGAAGATTCCACGCGCGCCTATTACGGAGAGGCAGTCCCCGCCAACAGAACCCTCACCGGACTGGGACCGAAGAATGCGAACTCCAACCTTTTCCTGACGGACGTGAGAGAAGCTTTCCACGAATCTCAGGAGCGCAAAGACAACGAGAAAAAGCCGGGCTTGTAATTTGAAATCCTAAGAGACTCAAAAGAGGGGCGCGTCTTGCGGGCGTGCCCTTTTTTCGGCCTTGCTTCCCTAAATGGTTTATGGCATATTCCCATAATCAACTTATGGGAAAGGAGCCGGATGGCTGCGAGCAAAGAAAAATCGGGCGACATGGTCCAGGGAACCCTGGACATGCTGGTGCTTCGCGCATTGGTGGAAGGCACCAAGCATGGCTACGCTGTCGCCGAATGGATCCACCAGACTTCACAAGACGTGCTGCGCGTGGAAGAGGGTGCGCTGTACCCGGCGCTGCATCGTCTGGAACTCAAAGGTCTTCTGCACTCAGAATGGGGAACCTCTGACAACAATCGCCGGGCCAAGTTCTATTCGCTGACCGCCACCGGCCGCAAGCATCTGGCTGCGGAGCAGGCGCATTGGGGACGGATGACCGCGGCCATCAGTCGCGTGCTGCAATCGGCATAAGGAGGTATCGAATGCTGAATGAATTCTGGCTACGCCTGAAAGCGTTCCTGTTTCGGGGCAAGTTCGAGCGCGATCTGGAGGACGAGGTCGCCTTTCATCTGGCAATGCAGGAAGGCAGGCACCGCGCTGCCGATCCAGCAGCGACAAACAACCTTGCGCATGAAGCCGCTCTTCAGCAATTCGGAAATCCCACCGTCGCGCGTGAGAATCTCCGGGAGATGCGCTCCTTCATGCTGCTGGAAACACTCTGGCAGGATGTTCGCTTTGGCGCGCGGCTGCTGCGCAAGAATCCCGTGTTCGCTTTTATTGCCATCATCACTCTGGGCCTGGGGATCGGAGCCAATACTGCAATCTTCTCGCTGACGTATCAGGTGCTATTGCAAGTTCTGCCGGTGCCGCACCCGCAGGAACTGGTAGTGCTGCG
This sequence comes from Terriglobia bacterium, assembly GCA_963755365.1. Lineage (GTDB taxonomy): Bacteria > Acidobacteriota > Terriglobia > Terriglobales > Acidobacteriaceae > Angelobacter. Next base: position 245,180 of record CAVWJV010000004.1, read on the forward strand.
CTCTCCGGGACCAAAGTCCGGACGCACCGAAAGTGATGGTGATAATGCCTTTTCATTCTCGTATCCCATGTATAAGGACATACGCGATCGCGGTGGCAGAGTCTTTGCGGGCTTGCTGTGCAGACACGCGATTGCCATCAGCATTTCCGATACAGGTGGCACACAACGGGCGGCTGGTGAGCTGGTTTCCGGAAACTACTTCGAAACTTTAGGCGTGATTCCTGCGCTGGGCAGGGTCTTTGCCTCCGAAGACGAAACAGCTGCCGGCGCCAACCCCGTAGCTGTTCTTAGTTATGGCTTCTGGACACGCCGCTTCGGCAACGATACTGGAATTCTGAACCGACAGATCAATGTGAATGGCACACTCCTCACGGTGGTGGGTGTAGCGCGCGCCGGATTCAACGGAGTGCAGGTGGGAGAAACGCCGGACATTTTTGTGCCGATCACCATGACTGCACAGATGGTTCCGAACTCGCCTGATCTGAATGATCACAAAATGCATTGGCTGGCATTGATCGGACGTTTGCAGCCGGGCATGTCAGGCGGCAAAGCGGAAGCTGCCATACAAACTGTTTTCCATCCCATTCTGGAAGCCGAAGTTCCGCTGGAAGGCATTTCGCAAAAGACGCAGCCACAGTTCCTGGCCCGCAAGCTGGAACTGAAACCGGGAGCACAGGGCAGACCCAACCTGCAGGACGATGCCGGCAAGCCACTCATCTTTCTGAATGCGATGGTGGGGCTGGTCCTGCTGATTGCGTGTGCGAACCTGGCCAGCCTGTTGATCGCCAAAGGCGAGGCGCGCCAACGCGAAATTGCGGTTCGTATGTCACTGGGCGCAAGAAGAAGTCGTGTTTTGCGCCAGCTATTGACTGAGGGCGTTCTGCTTGCGCTGGCCGGCGGCATCTTGGGCATAGTGATCGCAGTTCCGCTGTTGCGGCTCATCGTTCATGGAATACCGGACAGTGTTGGAATCCAGGGCATGCGTGCCGAACTGGATTACCACATGCTGGCCTTTGCGATTCTGCTTTCACTGGCCACCACCCTGCTTTTCGCTCTTATGCCTGCGCTGCGTCTGGTGCGCGTTGATCCTCAGTTGCCGTTGAAAGAGCAGACCGCGTCCACCGGAGCTTCGGGCGCCTCGGCGCGGAAATGGTTGATCGTCTCGCAGGTGGTGTTGACCACCGTTTTGCTGGCGGGGGCCGGGCTTTTCAGCCAGAGTCTGCGCAATATCGAGCGCGTGGACCTGGGATTGGTGGCTGATCATGTCATCCAGTTTGCCGTTGCTCCCGAACTCAATCGCTATACTCCGGCGCAGAGCGCGGACTTTTTCGAACGGCTGCGGAAGTCCATCTCGGCTCTACCCGGCGTCCGGTCCGTGAGTGCGGCGGAGGTCAGGGTACTGGCTGATTCTGAGGAGGGCGGCTCGCTTTCCGTAGAAGGTTACACGCCTCGGGGAGAAGAGGACGGAGAAGTCGGCAGGAACTGGGTAGGCCCGAATTATTTCGCTACGATGAAGATCCCGTTACTGGCGGGCCGGGAATTTCGCGAATCTGACGCTGCCACCAGCCCGAAAGTGGCGATCATCAATGAGAAACTTGCCCGCCATTACTTCGAGGGCAGAAACCCGCTTGGCTGGCATCTTGTTCCGGCTGTGGGAAATGCCGCCAAGCCAGATATCGAAATTGTTGGCATAGTACGAGACAGCAAACACAATGATTCACGTGACGAGATCATTCCGTTCGTTTACATGCCGTACACGCAAAAGCCAAACGCTTGGACATGCAACGTTCTACGTCCGTACCACGCAGGACCCGCTCTTGACGGCAAATTTGTTGCGCAAGACCGTTGCCGGCATTGATCCCAACCTGCCCGTATTCAATCTCATGACATTAACTGAACAGGTGAATGACACGAATTTCGGCGATCGTGTGATGGCCTTTCTTTCCATGTGCATGGGTGGGCTCGCTGCACTGCTGGCGGCGTTAGGTTTGTATGGCGTGATGGCGTACATGGTGGCTCGACGCACGCGCGAGATTGGGATTCGAATGGCGCTGGGAGCTTCACGCGAATCGGTGGCATGGATGATCCTTCGCGAGGTCATGCGACTGACCTTCATCGGGCTGGCCGTTGGCCTGGTAGGAGCTTTGATCGCCGGCCATTTTGCCGAGTCACAGCTCTTTGGAGTCAAAGGGTACAGCCCGCTGATTCTGGGAGCCACGACGTTGCTGCTCATCGCAGTGGCCGCGCTGGCGGGAAGTCTGCCGGCGCGCAGAGCTGCCCGGGTCCAGCCCATGATCGCGTTGCGGTACGAATAAGCGCGCCGCAAAAAAAGGCACTCGGGTCTTTAGGAAGTAATCACGGAAGTGACTACGGGAATAACTACCTGGTCTCTCAGTTACTCCATTAAGAGCACAAAGGTGTCGAACCCCGCGAGTAACTGCGCCCGATAGTTATGGCCTCAGACTCGAGAAAGCTGGGTTATGCTGAGGCCAGACAATGTCTTTACCATTAAAAGAGCGCGGTGCGGCCGCCATGGCCGAACTGGAACAGCTACGCCTGGGCTTTCGCACACACATGGCGGAAAGAAAATATCCGCGCGTTTCATCTTCCCGCGTGGGGGTGGTGCTCTCGGGTGGCGGCGCTCGCGGCGCTTATGAAGCAGGCGCGCTCATGGCATTTCAAGACGCTGAAGTGCCGACCCATATTCTTACCGCGACCTCCATCGGAAGTATCAATGCCGCCTCTTACGCCGCGCACTCGGAAGGCTTTATAGGCAAAGCCGATATGCTGGTGCGCTCATGGATGGAACTTACGCCAGCCACCCTGGGCATTGACTGGTCACGTTACATCTTTCTTTTGGCCGGATTGGTGGCAGCTTCCGCCGGGATCGGCAACTTCATCTGGGAATGGATGAAGGAGCAAGGCATTTTCCTGCACGCGCACCATCCGAAATTCACCTGGATGTCTCTGGGCGCCGCCGGAGTGGCCATTTTATTCTTTGCCGACAAGCTTTCCTACATCGGCTACGTCATCCTTAATTTCACGCGGGGCACAAACTGGGAACCGGACCGTCGCAAGGCGTGGGTTTCTCTCGGCGCGAATGTGCTGGTCTGGGGATTTGTGGTGTTGTTCCTGATCTTCACCAACGTGCATTTGCCTGTGGGCGGAAACCGCATATTTGAATTGAGCATGCCGCTGCCTGCGGTGGTTGTGATTGCGGCGGCCTTCGGCATTTATCGATTATTGCAGGAGCCGCTGAGCAAACTGAGCCATCGTTTCCTGCGTATGCCTCTGCGTACGGGATTGTTCCCTAATTTTGACCGTATCAAGTTTTTGCGAGCCCGCATTCCGGAAGACCGGCTGCGCTCTTCCGATATCCGCGTGATTATGACGGCCACCGACATACAGCATGGCCTGGGGCGCTTCTTCTCCAACGTGCCCGTGGATGTACTGGTGAAGGATCCGGGCGTGCAGGAAGATTTTGTACGCCGTGAAGTGGAACACCCTGTAGACCTGGTACAGGCGGCAGTGGCGTCATCTTCTTATACCTTTGCGTATGAGGCCGTCCCGATGGAAGGCCGGTTGTGGACTGATGGCGGGATCATGACGAACCAGCCAATTCTGCCCGCGTTGCGTCTGGGGGCTGACGTTCTGTTCCTGGTACTGATCGCGCCGCTGAATGGCGAAGACGACACGGGCGAAATCAAGACATTTCTGGATGTCGGTGTACATGCAGTGGACATTTTGATCTCCAAGAACTTCAAGTCAGACATTGCGCTGCTCAACAACTTCAATCGGCTGTGCTCGGCCTATGCTGCCGATCTGGGGGTAAGACCGGAACAGCTTGAGCTGGAAATTGGCTCCCAGCACTATCGTTATGTAAAGGCTTTCAATATCGCGCCCAAGCATTCGTTACCTGCTGCCGCGCTGGATTTCGATGGCGAGATCACCGGCCCGATTATCGTGCAGGGCTACAAGGACGCCACGGAAGTGATCGAGGATTTTCTGAAATATGAAGCGACCCGTCCGGCGCGCGAGTCGCGCCGGGTAGTGCGCCTGGCGGCAGAACGCATGGAGGGCAACTTCCATGTGGCGAAGCGCCGCTGAGATCGTTGCAAATCACAAAACTTACATTCATGCTTTTTTGATCCAAAAACTGTTTGAGTTGCATGTAGGTCAGTCTGCCAGATAGCATGCGCAGATGAACCGACGGAAATTTCTTTCAATCGTGCCGCTGGCGCTGGCGGCCCAGGCGTTTCCTTATTCAGGAGAGTTCGTGGACAAACCTTCAGTCAGCTCTTATCCCTCTTCTTCCAGACAAAATCCAGATTCAACAACCAAGCAACCGGCCGGATCCGGCCACGATCTTGATTTCGCCAGCGCTTTGCAGGCGGCGGACGCCATTCGCCGCAAGCAGGTTTCGTCCGTTGAACTCACGAAACGAATCTTCACGCGGATTGATAAGTACAATCCGCAGCTCAATGCATTTGTTTATCAGTTGCGCGAAGACGCGCTGGCGCAGGCCCAGAAGGCGGATGATGCGCAAGCGCAGGGAAAAAGCGCGGGTGTTTTTCACGGCGTCCCTATCACTATCAAGGAAAGCTTTGGTGTAGCCGGTCATCCTGCCACGTGGGGCATTCCTGATTTTCGCGATGCAAAAACGCAAAGAAATTCTGAGGTCGTGGAACGACTGTTGTGCGATGCCGGCGCCGTTCTGGTAGGCGCCACGAACGTTCCCGTGGCGCTGGGAGACTGGCAGAGCTATAACCCGATCTATGGAACAACCAACAATCCCTGGGATTTGAAGCGAACACCGGGTGGATCTTCCGGCGGGACTGCGGCTGCGCTGGCGGCCGGTTTGGGATATCTGAGTGTGGGCAGTGATATCGGCGGTTCGATTCGCGTACCTGCGCACTTTTGTGGAATCTTCGGTCACAAACCTACGTTGGATTTAGTGAGCATGGAGGGCCATCTGCCTGGAGGATCCAGAGGCGCGCCCAGCTTTTCAACTTTGCTCGCCGTTGCCGGACCATTGGCGCGGAGCGCAAGCGATCTGTTGGCGGCCATGAAGGTCCTTGGCGGGCCGACCGGGTGGGATGCCAAGGCGTGGAAGTGGACCATGCCGGAGCCACGCGCCCGCAGCCTGAAAGATTTTCGCGTCGGATATGTGATTGACGATCCAATCGCGCCGCCAACGGCAGAAATGAAAGCCCTTCTGCAGAAAACCATCGACCAACTGGAGCGCGCCGGGGCAAAACTTAAGCCAGGCTGGCCGCAGGATTACAAGCCTGACGATCTGTCTCGCGAACTACAGGTTTCATCTGGATGCGTTCATGTTCAGCACGGCGCCACCGGCGGAACAGGAACGCATGCGGAAAAGTGCAGATCCGGAAACCAGCAAAAATTCAGGTGCTTTGAGTTCGTTTGCTGACTGGCAGCAGCAGAACTTCAGGCGTCTTGGATTCCGTGCACAGTGGCAACGATACTTTAACGAAGTGGACGTATTCCTTTCACCAGTAGCTTTCTCTCCGGCGTTCCCGCACGATCACAGCGAACCACTCAGCAAGCGTGTGATTGCCACCTCAAGCGGTCCACGCAAATATACGGAGATGTTCAACTGGATTGGCGCCCCGACACTCACCGGCTGTCCGGCAACGGTTGCGCCGATTGGAAGAACACCAGAAGGCCTCCCGGTGGGAATCCAGATTATGGGACCATTCTGGGAAGACGCCACATCGATCACTTTTGCTGATCTGTTGGCGCAGGAACTGGGTGGCTTTGTGGCTCCGAAGGGATATGAATAGTCAAAGCGGTTTAGGCTGCGTGCGTCTTGCCCGGCGACGCACGCGGTAGCTATCGATTGACAGCACCGTACTCACCCACATCGCAGCGGCCAGGTAACCGGCAAGCACATCGCTTGGATAATGCATGCCCAGATAGATTCTTGAAAGGCCGATTGCGGCAATGATCAAGGCGGCCAGCACTCCAACGGCAACACGAAGACGCGTCGATCTAACGCGATGTGCAACCAGGCCAGCCAGCACAGAATAAAAGCAGAAGGAAGCCAATGCGTGCCCGCTGGGAAAACTGTAATTGGTTGGAGCCATGCCGAAGAAAACCTGCGGGCGTACGCGATGAAAGGCCTGCTTGAGTGATGCGTCAAGAATGCCTGCTCCGATCATGGTGATGGCCATAAAAGCGGCGGCCCTTCGCCAGCGGAGCCACAGAAACACAATGAGGGAGACAATCACTCCGACGACCAGGACGTTGTAGCCGAGAAGGGAAATGATGGTCATCGCCTGGGTGAGGCGCGGTGAAGCGAAGCCGTGGACCCAGGTTCGGATCGCCGAGTCGAAGCGGACAACGTCATTCTCGTGCATCTCCTCGGCCAGCCACGCGAAGAGAAAAAGTGAAAGCGCAGCGAAGCCCAGGCTGATGAGTCCTAAAAAATCGATCAAAGCGGGAGGGCTCGGAGCTTTTTCCGCAGCCGGTAGCGGCTGGTCCGCCGGCGTAGTCATGAAACGATCTTCTTTCCGGCCTTTCGCCGCGGGCCCGGCTTGCCGGCAAGTGCACCAATCAATTGATCAAGTTTATTCATGAGCACGGAATTATCATGCCGTTCATAGGCCTCCAGCTTCTTCTGGAACTCCGGCAGGTTGAAAAGAAACGACTCCACTTTCTCCTTAGTGAGCTCTTCCCAGAAAGCGCCATAGCCTTCTTTGTCGAGAAAATAGGCGTTGAAGATCTGCTCGAACTGATGCTGAACCGGCACAGCCAGATAGGGCTTGCCCAGGTACAACGCTTCGCTGACCAGCGAAAAGCCGGCATTGGCGATGATCGCCTTACATCCGGCAAGATCAGTGAGGAAGCTTTCCATACTCGGTTTTTTGAAAAGAATGTTGGCGTCCTGTCCATCGCGATCGAAGCCATAAGCAATGAACTGGCAGCGCACCCGCCGCAAAAGATTCGCCAGGTCGCGAGATGGTGACGTCACGTAAACCAGCACGTGCTCGCCGGCGGTGGGCCTGGTGTCGAGAACTTCCTGGCGGAGTATGGGCGGCACCACAAAGGTGTTGTCCTTTTTTGCGTGCACAGGAAAGAACGATGTCACCAGATAGGCTTGCGCGTGCGGCGTCATCAATCGTGTAGCGATTTTGGCCGCAGCAGCGTCGCGACGATGTTTGTGCGGTAGAACAACATCGGTATTGGTCAGGCAATGCTGGTTGTCGATGGAGATAACAGGCAGCTTTTTGCGGTGACCGACGTGGCAAGACATGGGTTCGAAATCGGTCATCACAAGGTCGATTTGCCATTCATCAGTCAGGCGCATTAAGCGGGCGAAGCTTCTGGCTGCTTTAGGCGCGGTGATCAGGTTTTTGGCCAGCGTGCGACGGTAGCGCACGCGGTTGTTCACGTAGGCAAAGTGGAAGCCGAAGATTTCCGTTACAGGGAAGTCTTTGCTCAGGTTCGTCAGCCCGCGATCAAAAGAGACGATACGGACCGTGTGTCCAACGCGTATCAGATGTGAAATGACTTCTTTGGCGCGGGTGGAGTGGCCTGAGCCTTCGCCGTTGACACCGTAAAGAATGTTGGCCATAGGTTGTGCGCTATGTGCTGCCGGTCTTGATTGGCGCTCCGCCCAATCCGCGCAACACAGTGGTGAAATAGGAAGGATTTCTTGTGGCGAAGATCAGGCGCGGTCCCGCCGCGACGTAGGTTTCAGGAGCCGAGGCTTCCATTTCCTGCCAGAAGAGGCGCTGCATGCGCTTGAAGTCCCAGATGTTGCGAGCCTGAAAGCGGTTGGCGGCGGCAGGGCCAAGCGTGAACCAGTCATGGCGAATAAATGAATGAAGTTTCCGCTGCGGCACGGCACCGGAAAAGGTGTACCACTCATGAAACACGTCATAGGGCACCTGATTGACATCTTCGACAGGCGGAATCAGCAGGGCCGACCCGGACACTTGCCAGCTCTCAAGATTTTCGCCGGCCACGGCCTTGAGTTTTTCCTGATCAAACGCCGTGACCGCCCATGATTTGCCGATGGCCACGTCAGGGCAGACCCGCAATACGTCTTCCATGCCGTGTGAGACCGACTCTAGCCACCTGTAATCGCCCTGGAATCCATGAAACATATTGTGACTACGTTACAACGTCCCAGCTGGATGTGCCAAACGGTTACGCGGTTTTTCGAATCCAACGACGGAGGGTTCAAAAGGAATGGTCATGTCGGCTTCCCACACGCCTTCAAAGTCAACAAAGAAGGCCCGGACCTTTATGTCTGGCAATTCGGCTTTCAGGGCGTCAGCCGCTTTGTGCATTTCCTGGCGATGGTTCTCAGCTTCACGATCGGGATCGTTATCGAAGGCAGCCAAGCCGCCATAAGCGCCGCAATCAGAATGGACCATGAGAACGACGGTGTCGGTGTCATGCAGGCGCATCGAGGTGCGTATCTGGTCCAGGACAAACTGGCGGTCCTGGAGGTTATCTGGAGAAGCCAGCACCTTGGCGCCGCCAGCCACACGGATGGGGTCAATATTCCTGATACCCATGCGCTTCAACAGCTTGGTGAAGACCAGGCTGAAACGGTGGTCATAACACCATACAACGGCGGCATCACTTTTATAACGGTCTCTGGGTGATGAAAAATTAAAAACTTTGCGCATTGGGCCCCTCGTTAAGATTTAATGAAGCGACCTATCTTATAGGAACGAACCAGATGGGCAAGGGTTACCTTTGGGAGAGAAATGCAATTTATGTGAAAAATTCAAGCAGTCGGGCGCCTACCTCTTTGGGATTCTCAGCCGGAAGCCAATGCCCATTGGCTGGATAATGCCAGACCTTCTGAGCGCCGAATCTCTCAGCAAACGCAGGAGATATATAAGGATCGCGATCACCCCAGAGCACACACGTCGGTATTTTTCGGGTGACCTGCAAAAGCTGGTCCTGCCAGCCCTCGTAATTTTTGGGTTCGGTGGCCCGATAGAGTTGCAGCACCATCTTACGGACGGCCGGAGTAAAGAGATCGTAGGTTTGGCGCAGATGTTCCCGGCTCAGTTGCGGCGAAGCCTTGTGCATGGAAAGGTAAAAAGCCGGCCAGGTCAGAGTTGCCATGCTGAGTTCGCCCAGCGGCCAGGTGCGCCAGATCTTTCCCCAGATGTGCCATTTGTAATCGGAGAAGAAGTTGGTGTTCATGATGGCCATGCGCCGCACGCGCTGCGGATGCTTCACTGCCCAGGCCATTCCGTATATTCCGCCAAAGTCATGGAGTACGAGATTCAGCGGCCCTGAAATCTTCAGTGCTGCAACCACATCGTCAATAAACTGGGCCATCTCTTCCAGAGAAAACTTCATGCCGGCAGGAAGTTCAGACCTGCCAAAGCCGGGAAGATCGGGCGCAAAGCATTGCAATCGCGACTGAACTTCATTGATTACGCCGCTCCACAGCAAGCTGGAATCCGGGTTCCCGTGAAGAAAGAGCGTAGGTTCACCGGAACCCTGGACATCAAAGTAGATGGAGGCGTTGTGAACGTTGACGTTCATCGTGTGGCGGCGTTTTCCTTTTGCGAAACGTTACCTGTAGACGGCCTGCGCAGCGATTCTTTAGGCATCGCTTCTTTACGCAGCGATTCTTTTCGCAACAAGGCAGCCTTGCGTTCCACGCCCCAACGATAGCCAGCCAGCTTGCCATTCGATTGGATTACACGATGGCACGGCACGACCAGCGCGACCGGATTTGACGCGCATGCGTTGGCAACGGCGCGTACAGCTTTTGGATTGCCAATGCTCTGGGCGACTTCCGTATAACTGCGCGTCTGCCCCAGTGGAATCTTACGCAGGGCATTCCAGACTCTCTGTTGAAATGCAGTGCCTTGAATGTCGAGCGGAATATTACCGTCAATACTCATTCCAGCCAGCAACGATTTAACGCTCGCGACTGCCGGCTTCAGTTCGTTATCGCGACGCTCAAGGGTGGCTGCGTGGAAATCGTTTGTGAGCTCGTGCAGCAATGCGCGTTCGCTCTCACCAAACTTCACCGAGCACAATCCCCGCCCGGTGGATGCAATCAGCAGCTTGCCCATGTGTGAAGCAATGATGGTGTAGCTGATTTTCAAGCCATGTCCGTTGCGACGGAATGCAGTCGGCGTCATGCCGAGCTGGTCTGATCCGGCTTCATAGGCGCGACTGCTGGAGCCATACCCGGCTTCATAAATTGCGTCTGTGATGCGAGCTTCCTGGTGCAGTGCCTTTTTGAATTTGCCCGAGCGTTGCGCCTGCTGATACTGCCGTGGACTGATTCCCAGTCTTTTCTTAAACAACCGCTGAAAGTGGAAGGGACTCAGGCCCACGTGGCCGGCAATCTGGCCCAGGCTCAGCGTGGCATCAAGATTCCGCTCGATAAAGCGGCAAGCTGCTTCAATTTTGGCAAGCTGTGAGTTGCGTTCGGAAGGCGCACAACGCAGGCAAGAGCGATATCCAGCTTGTTGCGCGAGAGAAGGATTGTCATAAAACTCCACCATCTCACGTCGCGGACGGCGGCTTGGGCAGGAAGGACGGCAGAAGATTCCGGTGGACTTCACGGCATAGACAAATTCGCCATCAGCCTGCTGATTGCGCGCTTGAACGAGGGCCCAGCGATGTTCTTCGGAACGAAGCCCGGTATTGGTCGTAGTTGGCATATTGATCTCCACAGGGACCAAGTCTAGGCCGTGTGAAGCGAACGGGCTATCCGCTGCTTGCTCTCAAACTTTTTCTTTCTTCCATTTAGATGATAGTCGATTTTCGCAACCTACCCATTTGGCTGATGTGGTGGCAGCCAGTATCTCCGAGAATCAACTCCAGTAACAAAGGAAATGGAGTTCAGAGAAATGGCAGAGCGAGTATGGCAGACATTCACTAATGAATTGGCGGACACCGCGGCAGAAGCAGGTAAAGCCGTTGTAGCCGTGATGGGCGGCAAACGGCCGTCAAGCGGAGTGGTTTTAAGCAATGACACCGTGATAACGGTGAATCACGGGCTGCGGCGCGATGAAGAAATTGCCGTGATCAGCGGCCCCGGACAAAAGTTCGCCGCAAAGGTCATTGGTCGAGACCCAACCACAGACCTGGCAGTGCTGAAGCTGTCAACCGTGATTTCAGGCCCATCGGCCAAGTGGGGCAGCACACAGAAAATACGCGTAGGCGAGTTTGTGCTGGCGGTGGGAAGAAGCTGGCGCGGCAATGTGGTGGCCAGTTCAGGCATTCTTTCCGGAATCATTGCGGAGCCATGGCGGACGTGGCGAGGCGGAGAGATCGATAGGTTCATCCGTCCTGATCTGACCTTATATCCAGGGTTTTCAGGTGGACCGCTGGTGTCCGCGAATGGCGAATTCCTTGGCATCAATACAGCGGGATTGCATCACAGCGGCATTACGGTTCCGGCGGAGTCGGTTGTGCGCGTCAGCAATGAACTGCTGGAGAAAGGACGCGTTGAGCGGCCGTATCTTGGCGTGGGAATGCAGGTTGTCCCGGTGCAGGAATCTTTAAAGGCCAAACTGAATCTAAAGGCCAGCGAAGGTTTGCTGGTGGTGCATCTTGAGCCGCAAGGTCCGGGAGAAAAAGCAGGCTTGCTGGTTGGTGACATGCTGATTGAACTCGATGGCGGGCCGGTGTCGGATACTGAGGAAGTGCAGACCGCGTTGCGTTCCCTGAAAGTGGGATCAGAAGTGGACGCAGAAATTATTCGTGCAGGCGCATTGCAGAAAGTGAAGATCGCATTGGAAGCTCGACCAGTGCGGTAGTAGCCAAGGTAAAGTAGCGAAGGTCTAAAACGCGGTTCTCTAGAAATGAAGAGATGAAGAAAGGCGGCGAGCGATCGATGACGTGACCCAACTCGGAATCATGGTGGTTGCGCCTTCGAATGTTCGCCGCTCTTCACTTATGCGCCTGCTCCGTGAAGCAGGAACAATCAAAGGATGGACCATAGCAGCGGCCGCTGCACTCTCAGTGGAACGCTTTGGATCAAGTCGCGCCACCATTCTCATCGCCGATCTTGCGTCTCATCAGAATTCTGTCCATTTCCTGAAGATGTTGCATGAGTTCCCGGAAGGCTGCGGGGTGATTGCCATGGTGGATGATCCTGAAGCAAGCTGGGTTCGGAATGCATTGCACGGTGGCGTGAATGCAATCATTGCGCGGGATGCTGACAGGGACCAGATTGAGCTTGCGGTGGAGGCGGCCGATGCAGGTTATGTGCTCCTGCATCCAACGTCGGCACGGATGCTGGGCGATGCAGCCACTCTGCCGGCTGACCGGCGTGACCAGGTAGAACAACTAACGGCGCGGGAGAGGGAAGTGCTGGCCTTCATGAGCGGCGGCCTGGGAAATAAGGAAATTGCCACTCGCCTGGGCATTTCAGAGCACACAGTAAAGTTCCATACCAGTTCCATTCTTGGAAAATTAAGTGTTGCAAGCCGGACGGAAGCAGTGAGTCAAGGCATCCGGCGCGGCCTTATCGCACTCTAGCTTAGTACTCGCTGGGCGAATCATTAGAATATTTTCACTTCCTCGCGACAAATGATGAGCTCTAATCATCCTATTTACTTTGCTTTATTAAGATTTGTCTCAGTTATCTGGAAGGTTGTATTTCGAAAATCGGCCAGCCTTAATACTGTCCCTACGAACTACGACCAATGACTCGACAAAATCTCTGATAATGCGTGCTATGCTCTGGCTTGCTCTTACTATCCTTGGAATAGTTTTTTTTGAACGGAGATCTCAGATTTGCCTAACTCCCCCATGGCGCATCTGCGGACTGGTGCATGGATCGTGACACTGCTGCTTCCCGCGGCAGCGTGGTCACTGGCCAGCTTTAGTTCGCCGTTCTTCCACCCCGGTGTGGGAGTTTTTTTCACCGCAGCCGCGTTTCTCTCGGCAGCCATCGGCGGAATGCCCATGGCGCTCGCCGGCATCGCGCTGAATGCGACAGCCCTCAATCTGTACTTCCATTTCATGCAGGCTTCCACGCCGCGAAGCAATGCGCTTCTCTGGACGCTGCTGTTGTTCATGGTGTCACTGATCGTTGGCTACGCTCGTGAGAAGTGGTCAGCCGCGGAGATGCTGGCCGGAAGACTCAGCTCTGATCTTGCGCGCCTCCGTGATGAGCTGGAATCACAACGCACGGACTTGAAGCGTTTTCACGATCTGAGCGTACGACTCTCCAGCAGCCTGGAATTGCAGCGTCTACTCAACGATGTGCTTTCCAGCGTGGCTGGTTTGTTGAAGACAGAGCTGGCTATGATGCTGGTGTTGCCTGAGCGTAACAGCCGTCACCTGCGCGTAGAAGCGTTCACCGGTTTTACTGCTGAGCAGATCAAGCTGTTCGGCGAACTCCCGTCATCCTTCTTCTCGCCGGCTCATCGTGTATTGATTGAAGACATCGATGAATCCGGCACCTATTTCCCTTTTGTGGACGCAGCGGACCAGGTTGGATTCAAGTCAGTTTTCAGCACGCCAATTGTCAATGTGCGCGGAGAAGCTCTGGGCGTTGTGGTGACATTCTTCCGCAGGCCGAATTCACCAAGTGAACGGCAATCACGCCTGGTGGAACTCTATGCCAGGCAGGCAGCTAACGCGCTGGACAACGCCACGCTCTATCGCAATTCTCTTGATACTCTGGCGGCGGAACAACGACGGACGGCAGTGCTGCGATCGCTGGCTGAAGCTGCGGTACAGATCAATTCGACACTCGCACTCGATTCACTGCTGCAGGTGATTACTGACCAGGCACGAAACATCATTGGAGCGAAATACGCCTACACAACGCTGCTCGCGCGCGGCGCCTGGAACCGGAGCATTACCTGCGCTTCCCTCGCGGAAGGCGCACCGGCATTTCCATTTCCGCAGGAGAGCTCAGAGATTTTTGCCCTGGCCTGCAATCTCAACACGCCCGTGCGACTCAATCCCGGAAGCAAAGGCACCAGTACGTGGCGGTCGGTGATCAAGACAATTGAGCCAACGCATTTTGGGTGGCTGGCGGCGCCGCTGCTGACCCGTGATGGTCGCAACCTTGGCCTGATTCAGCTTACGCAAAAAGCGAATGGCGAATTTTCCGCGGATGATGAAGCCATTCTCGTGCAGTTGACCCATATGGCTTCCGTTGCCATCGACAACTGCCGGCTGTACCGCGACAGCCAGGAACAGATTGCCGAAAACAGAAGGACGCAGGACGCACTGGAGCGCAGCAAGGAAAGCATGGAGATGGCGCAACAGTATGTCGGAATCGGGATCTGGGAATGGGACCTGCAAACCGGAGAGTTGGCCTGGTCAGATGAACTGCGCCGGCTGCACGGATTGGAAAATGCATCGTTCGATGGGAAGTATGAAACGTGGATGGAAAGCATTCATCCGGGCGATCGTCCAAAGGTGCACAATTCCATTACTGACGCGATGCGCCGCAACGGCGAATACGAAGTGCAATATCGGGTGATACTCCCTGACAAGACCGCGCACTGGCTGGAAGCGCGCGGCCGTACCGTGGTGATTGCGGAAACGCCTGTTCGCATGCTCGGCGTTACCATGGACGTAACGTCTCGCCGGCTGGCCGAAGAGGCTTTGCGCGGATCAGAGAAGCTGGCCGCAACCGGTCGACTGGCCGCGAGCATCGCGCATGAGATCAATAACCCTCTGGCTGCCGTGACCAACGCGCTTTACATTCTCCGCACCGCTGAGCGCATGCCGGACAAATCGCTCGACTACATCCGCACGGCGGAGATCGAGTTGGCGCGGGTGGTTCACATTACGAAACAGACCCTCGGCTTCTATCGCGAGCTTTCCGCACCGGTGAGCGTATACATACCGCAGCTGGTGGATGAGGCTCTGGCTGCGCAGGAGACCAGGATCGCTGCCCACGGCATTGTCATGCATAAGGATTACGGTCCTGTGCAGGAGACTCCTGCGTATCCTGCCGAGCTGCGCCAGGTATTTTCAAATCTACTCACTAACGCCCTGGAGGCCGTAACCGACGGAGGCAAGGTTTCTGTTCGCATAAGACAGGGGCACAACGGTCATGGCCGCAACGGAGTGAAGATCACCATTGCCGATAATGGCTCAGGCATTCCGGAAAGCCACATTCCGCGCATCTTTGAACCATTTTTCAGTACCAAGGAAACAAAAGGGACAGGGCTGGGACTGTGGGTGAGCCAGGGAATTGTGCAAAAGCATGGTGGCAAGATACAGGTCCGCACCAGCCACGAGGTAACACACCATGGAACATGCTTCATGATCTTTTTACCCTTTGCAGTCGGCGAGGCCGTGCCGGAAGAACCGTCTGCAATCCAGAATGCCAGCGAGGGAATGCTCAAAGAGGCGACCGCCGGGAACGATCTTTCGGCTGCATAATCCGGCTATGGTTCCAGGCTCCGATTGTAGCTAAGCCATTTAGCTACAGGCTCTTCGATCGCTGAGTCGGTTCGTCGTCCGGCCTGTTCCCAGGCGAACCCATAGTCCGGGCAGATTCCTCCCATTACCTCCGCTGCAACCCTTTTGATTTTTAGATGGCCGGATTGAGGCTTGCTTTCAGGCTTTTTGCCGATTGTTACGTTTGTATACAAGAGATAAAACGCTGAGATTGATTACAAAGAACTTAGGTTTTAAGTGCTCTCCAGGTCTGTAAAGCAGCAAGTAAGAAAAGATTTGCAGCCTCGTTTTGAGGAAACTTTAAAGAAGATTGTTGGCTGAGAAGCTGGATTTCTAGGGTATTCTAGTACCTCTCTAAGGTTACTTTTGGGCTATGCCTCACGTAAGCAAACCCGATCGCTGGACCACCTGCCGCCGCAGAGGTTTCTCTCTGGTGGAGTTGATGGTGGTGGTCATGGTGATTCTGGTGATCGCGGCCATCGCGATTCCCAGTCTGGTGCATGCGCGCATGCACGCAAATGAAGCATCAGCCATCTCATCCATGCGCGCAGTACGCACGGCAGAGCTGATATATCAGGACGCTTATCCGGACGAAGGCTTTGCTGACAGCATGGTCAAATTGGGACCTAACGGATCTGACTGTACGAGAGTAGGAAAGACAAATTCCTGCCTGTTGATGGACGAAGCCCTGGCCTCAGGCTTGAAGTCTGGATACGTATTTGATCTTACCGGCGATGGCTCAAAACCCACGGCCGGCTACACCCTGACGGCAACCCCACAGTCCAGCGGAGTTTCCGGAAGATGCTCTTTCGGCAGTGACGCTTCTGGTCAAATCACCATGAAAGACGGTAGCGGACAAGGTGGCGGCCCATTCGCGGTGAACGCTGGTGGTGGCGGCGGCGGCTGCGACCGCTAACCTGCCTGTCCTGATTGCACCTGACTTGTAAAACATCCTGCCGCCTGAGCGTTCTTCTCCTCTTACTGAGCTTTCATAACAACGGATGCACTCGTGTTTTCCCATTTCATGACCAGCGTGGCAGAATCGTCACCTTTCTTGTCAAATGAAATTGTGAATTGCTCTACCGGCTGGGCAGTCTTGGAAGTCTGCATCGGCACCCTCGCAAGGTCCTGTTTCTCGTCATACTCAGTGCCCCATTGGCCGGTTTGTTTATTGATAATCAGCTTCCATCCATTTTCAGAAGGCAGTGAATACAGCGTGTATTTGCCGGCCGGGACTTTCGCGTCGCCGATGGTTAAATCGATAGGGGTCACGAAACTGGTGGCCTCATTGGCCCCGGTACGCCAGACCTGATCGAAAGGCACCACGCCTCCAACGATTTTTCTTCCTTTAGCAAACGGGCGGCTGTAGTCAATGGTGATGGTTTTGCCCTTCAGCGCAACCTCGGCCGTTGCCGGAGGGCTGGGACGCTTGCTCTTGTCCTGCTGTTGTGCGCCTGCGCCCACTACCACACACAACAAGGATGCGACGATTGCGAGTGCTTTGTTCTGCATGCTGTTCCTTTCCAATTTCTCTTCCCTGATGACCTTGCTGCTGGGGCCCGTTGAACATTATCTACTCCTGGATCATTTCGCGCCATTGCGCTCCCTGATGCCGATACACCAGCGACCTAGTCTTCGTCTTTGCTCGTGGCTGAAACCTTTGGTACCAAAGTACTAACCACACCCTGTACGAGCGCTTCTTTCCATAAGTCCTCCAACAACATAAAGTTAAGCAAAGCAAACCACCACAGTTTGAGGGAACCCGAAGTTCCCGGAAGTTGAGGACCTTGCCATGAGGAAGTTTCTGGCTTTTATTGCATTGACTGGCCTGTCCGCGATGAGCGCGGCAGCGCAGAATGCACCCGCTGCAACCACCCCGGTTATGCGCACCACGAAAGCGGTGAACTATCGCTTGCGCGGTAATGACGTGAAGGTGGATTTCCACGGCACTGACCTGATGGGAAACGCCACCGGCGAAGCTAAAGTCGCAGGCAAAAAGAGCAGCGTGGAAATTGACGCCAAGTTCGAGAACCTTGACGATCCCACCAAGTTCGGCCTGGAATATCTGAGCCTGGTTCTGTGGGCCATTTCGCCCGAAGGACGCGCCGTGAATCTGGGTGAACTGGTCTTTGACCACAATAACGCCCACGTAAAAGCCATTACAGACATGCAGACGTTCGGCCTGATCGTTACAGCTGAGCCGTATTTCGCAGTCAACCAGCCGGGCAACATGGTGGTCCTGGAGAACGTGATACCTGCGGGTTCGCGCCAGGAAAACATCGAAGCCCGTTATGAATTGCTGGGTCGCGGCACGTATTCCTCCACGAACACACATATTCAGGACGCCATCTTCGGTATCGACCGCAAAACGCCGCGGGCAATGTTTGAAGCCCGCAATGCGGTGCGCATCGCCCACATTGCCGCCGCGGACAAATATGCAAACTCGATCATCGCCAAGGCTGACCAGCAGTTGCGCGCTGCCGAAGAGGCGTACACGCGCAAGCGCGACAAAGGCACAATCGACAGTCTGGCTCGTGAAGCCGTAAGCACCGCCGAAGAAGCACGCGTGATGGCCGTGAAGCAGAAGGCCGAAGAAGAAGCCCAGGCCAAAGCCGCGGCCGATAAAAAAGCTGCGGAAGATCGCGAAGCGCTGGCGCGTGCCAATGCGGAAGCGGAAGGCAAACGTCGCGCGGAAGCAGAAAATGCCCGTCAGCAGGCAGAACTGGCCAAAGCCGAAGCCATGCGCATGAAGCAGGAGGCGGAAAAGGCGCGCCTGGAATCTGACAAGGCCCGCCAGGACGCGGAAAAAGCCCGCGGTGAAGCAGAAGCTGCCAAAGCACAGGCTGTGGCCCAGCAACAGCAACTGGCGGTGGAAGCGGATAAAGCCCACAAAGCCGCTGAAGAAGCAGACCGTCTACGCGCGCAGGCTGAGCAGGAAAAGCTCGATCTTCGCGCCCAGCTGCTGGCACAACTCAATGCTGTGCTTTCAACCCGCGACACAGCGCGCGGATTGATCGCCAACATGTCAGACGTTCTGTTCAAGACCGGCTCCTTTGAGCTTCTGCCGGGAGCGCGTGAACGCCTGGCGAAGGTTTCCGGAATCGTGCTGGCGCATCCTGGGTTGCACCTGGAAGTGGAAGGCCATACAGACTCAGTCGGCGGCGACGATTACAACCAGCAGCTTTCTGAAAAGCGCGCAGGGGCGGTGCGCAGCTACCTTGTCCAGCAGGGAATTCCAGATAGCTCCATCGTTTCCCGTGGACTCGGCAAAACTGCGCCGGTTGCGAGCAATGACACCGCCGAAGGGCGCCAGCAAAACCGTCGTGTTGAACTTGTGCTCAGCGGTGACGCTATCGGCACCAGCAAGTCAGCCACAATGCACACACCTGAACTCCCGCGATAAGTTCAGCCGACGTTGCTTCCGGGAGTACGCAGAAAAAAGGGACCTTCAAGCAGAGGGTCCCTTTTCTAATTCATGGCAAACGTCTTTTCAGGGCATTACTTTGAAGAATGGGCTAGAGCGCAGCGGGAGGAATGTCATCCTTCTGCAGAATCTTTTTCACCGAACTGAGCAGGTCTTCGCGGGAATCGCCGGTAACAAAGCAATCGCCATCGATGTCCGGGCGAATTCGTCCCATTTGCAGGATGGGAGCAAGCGGAAAAAAATGACGCACCGTCAGGCCGATGGCTTTTTTCATTCTCGGTTCAACCGCGTCGGCCACCAGAATGATGTCGAAGGCCTGCGCGTGGCATGCCAGTTCAACGTCTTTCAGGCTGACCGCTGGGCTTACTTTGTAGCCGGCACGCTCCAGCCAATCTAAACGGAGTCGTAGCGCCGCGTCGGTGGCTACTACTAACAGGAGGGAGGCCGGTGGAACTGGATCCATTTGAGGGTCGTTTCCTATAACCAAGGGAGTGTACTGATTCTAACTGCACATGGCCATTGGTACATATGCATAATTGCGCTTGTTTTCCTTCAACCACTTACATCGTGATGCCGCACTCGATTATTAAAAACTCCAATAAATACAAATTTAATGTAACACGCCTTGTGCTTCTTAAGAATATCTCCTACCTTCGATCGTACTTTATCTTTCTGCATTTTTCATTCATCTTTCGGGCCTCGACTCCCAGTCTTCCTTTCGCACCGCGTATCTGCAATGGATACGGCCTTGGTAATCACCCAAATCCCGCAGCTTAAGGTTAAGCTACTAAGTCACGGTAAGGACCAACTCCCCAATGGCCACTTCACCCACAGCCTCCGCCTACACGCAGAAGACGATTCTTCAGCACAAGCCTTTCCGCACGCTCTGGCTGGCGCAGTTCGTCAGCATCTTTGGCGACTTCCTCGCTCTCTTCGGCGTCATCAGTCTGATCACTTTCAAGCTGCATGGCACCGCGGTGCAGGTCACGGCCGTCACCATCGCCTATGTGCTGCCGCTGGCTATCATCAGTCCCATTGCCGGCGTTTTCGTCGACCACTGGAACGTCAAGCGCGTCATGATCGCCAGTGACATCGTTCGTGCCGTGCTCATCATCCTGCTGGTCTTCGTCACAGACGTTGGCCAGATCTGCGTGATCTTCGCCATTCTCAGCACCGTATCCAGCTTCTTTGCGCCGGCGCAGTCGGTCACCATGCGCACGGTTGTTCCCACTGACAGCCTGCTCGCCGCCAATACCATGATGATGCAGGCCTTCTACATCGTGCGACTCTTCTCACCCTTTGCCGCCGGATCACTCATTTCCGCCCTGGGTGAAAAGGCCTGCTTTTATATCGATACCGGAAGCTTCCTGTTTTCCGCTTTCATGATCTCCAGCCTGGTGATCCTGCGACCCCAGCGCCAGGACAGCGACAAGACGCTCAGCTCGCTGAGCAAGGATTTTCTTGAAGGCAATCGATTCATCTTCACCCACTCCGGCCTGACGTTCGTTTTCGTCGCCATGGGTGTTGCCATGTTCGTGCTCAGCTCCTTCAGCCCGCTCATTTCCATCTATATCCGCGACTCTCTGCATGCCGGTCCATTCACCTTCGGCCTCATCAGCGCCATGGTCGGTATCGGGCTTATGATCGGCGCACAGCTCGTCCCCAAACTCACCCAGCTCTCGCGCGTACAGGTAGTCCTCGGCGGCCTGCTTGGACTTGGGCTTTCCGCTGCCATGCTGGGCGCCATTCGTCTTACCGCATTTGCCGCCATCAGCACGTTCCTCATGGGCTTTGCCATCTCATTCGTTCTCATTCCGGCGCAGACCATGTCCCAGCAGGAAACTCCGCCGCCGCTCATGGGACGCGTCAGCAGCACGTTCATGTCGCTCATCTCGCTCTCCCAGGTGCTTGGGCTGCTGCTCTCCGGATACCTCGCCAACGTCATGGGCATACGGTCACTGTTCCTCACCAGCGGAGGAGGACTGATCGTGATCGCGGCAGCCGCATACGTCGCCATGCGGGGCCGGACGATTCAGAGCAAATCAGCGGTGGCGTAAAGTTACGCCGTTCACCTTTTTAGGAATGAAAAACGCTGCTAGATGTTCGATCACCCGATTCTTGACCTTCATGTTCCTTCGGGTCCTTTGCGGTTAGAGCCTTTGATTTTCCGATCTCGGCGATGGTTGGCCCCAGGATGAGACCGCACGAGTGACGAAAGCGGGGAAATTTGCCCTTTTGCTCAACGCGGATTTGGCAATGGGGCAGGCCTATTTCCAGAACGAACTTCCTGCTACCCTCGCTGGAGTGTGCAAATGAAACGCCAACTGAAAGATGGATCTGCCCCTACCAATGCGTGGAAACGCGTACGCGACATAATGCTAGAGGTAGTTGTTGCAGTTGCTCTGGTCACGGGAGGGATCGTGTATGTTGCCAGCCATCCCAGAAGCAGTCTCAACTGGGCCGGTGTCGCGTTATTGGCCAATACGGTCGTGGTTTTTGGCTATCTGATCTCGTGGTTCCGTGCGGAGTGGAGAAGGCTTGTGTTTTGGGCAATGTTGGTGGTTTTACTTCTTGGCCACGTATTGATATATATATTCGTCGTCAGTCGAATTTCCCAATTGCCGCTAGCATATTATCTTGTGCTCACCACGATGGAGCTGGCCCTGTTCCAACTCATTCTGAGAAAACTGCTGAACACCGGAGATACGCTTCAACCGTGAGGCATCCGCATGAGCATGAAATCAATACTCGCCGCATCGGCTTTCGCAGTTTTAGTGTTCATAGGCGGGGGCTTTCTGATGCGCAAATATGGCTTGACGGTCGAACTCGCCAGGAACTCCGAAGCGAACCGAACGAAAGAGTCGCATGATGCTTGGGAAGTTCTCCGCCAGCTCGCTGCCGATCCTAAACTGACGGTGGTGTGGCAGCGCTCGGAAAAGGTTGGAGGGAAGAGAGCGCCAATTATCCTCTGTAAACTGAAACGTCCGATAGTAGGAATTCTCGTGAGGCCTTCAACTCCGAGTGAAGCCGGCAGTCGTCCTTTTCTTGAAAGGCTCTACTCTGTGGATGTTGAACCAGTTCTTTACAGCAAAGCGGAACTCCCGGGCCTAATTTCAGAGATTGCTGCTGTGCAAAGAGACAATCCCACATCTCCCTTTTCCATCGATCTGAGCGAACTCCTGGCAGCACTAAGAAGGGAAGGGCCACCAGAGTCGGATGTGGTCTTCTACTGAGCTGGAAAGATTGTTGGGATCAAATGGCCGTTGGGAAGGGGAGGGCAGGGTGGCCCAGCCTTTCGCCGTTTTCATTCCAATCTTCGAGAGCGGGGTGCCCTACCCCTTTTGCGGAGCAAAGGGTGGGATCGATGGTGTCCCCGTCTTAACCAGCCCCTCTTCGCCTAATCGATAATATCGACAACTGCTCCAGCGCCAGAGTTTTGGAGAACTCACCGGTTGTCTATCTGAAACAGTCCACTGCATGAGGATCTTTGGGCAAGGTGAACTCAACAGGTGCGACGCGAGTGGGCTGATATTGCAGTTCGCCAGTTTTTAGCCATTTCTTTTGAAGCCTCTTGCCATCTGCGGGAAAAAACGGCCAAGTGCTAAACTCGAAACTAATTGCATGGCTTCCGGATGCGATCGTACCACTCAAACTCATCTCGGAACGATAACGAACAGGGATCATTATGGATGCTGGAAACTCATACGATTGCCCAGGAAGAACGATGCGGAACCGATCTGAATTGAGCGATACTTCGCTTGGAGGGCGCGGTGGCTCTGTGAATTCCTCATACTGGATGACCGCTTCATACTCCTTGTGTTCCAGCGAGGATGCGTTTGTTGCTATCTCCGCGCTCATAATGTCGACGGGTTTTTCAGGGAAATAAAAGATCATCTTGTGCCGGCTTAGATTTTTATAGTACAAGGCGAGCGTAAGGTTCGCAGTGAAAATGTCATTGTCTCCTCTGCAATAGGATATAGATTTCACGGAAGCAGTTAAAAGCGGAACGTCCGACGCCGTTTCTTTCAAGGAAACAGCTGAAGACATCGACAATTGCGATGTCACGAGAGCTACACAGATTAGCCGCATACTCAAGCCAGGTTTCATGATCTCAATGTTATTGCTTCCAGCAATTTTGTGTGTTGTTGCCACTTTGGCTTTCGGCCAAGGTGCTGTACAAGTCGCGGCGAGCAATGGCCGCGTTGACAACGGTTTCGCCAAGGCAAACCTGGGACTGATTTCAGAAATCGAAATTTCTGATATATCTCAGTCATTCCTCTCCTTGCCAGTGACTTGTGCGAACAAATCTGCATTTGTGCGAATGAGTGATGGCCAAGCCCTCAGCGAACTGGTTTCTATTTCCGCCGACGGCAAAAAAGTCATCCCTTTTGCCGTCAATAAGATCATTGACGTCGTCAATCCGCGTAGCCAGACTTTCTTTGTCAATTCAACCGGAGTTTACCTGCTTATCCTGAGCTCAATACCTCAGGACCATATCCAGACTCTGCACACGCCGGACCATCAGCAAAGCCAGCAGTTCGCCGTCACAACTAAACAGTTCATTGCCCGCTTTTCTCTTGATGGTAGTTATTTAGGATCCGTTCCCATTGAATTGCCTTTTCACGCTCATCAGTTCGGCGCTTTTCCCAACGGTGATTTTCTGATTGCCGGTTTGTCCAGGGAAAAAGAAGCAAAAGTGGCGTTGGTTAAATCGTCTGGACAGTTCAATCGATTTGTGGAAGTTTCGGGAGATATTCATCTGACTAGCGCCAATGAGCCTGGGAGTTCCGCAAGCGCCTTACCTCCGATGGGCAAGCACTTTGGAGAAGGATTTCTGGAAGCAGCCATGGCTGCAAACATCATTGCAGATGGTTCAAGGTTACTGCTTGTCAGAAAAGTTCCAGGCCTTCCCGTCTTCTCTGTCTCAGCGGGTGGCGATGTCAAGACGATCGCTATTGAGGCGCCGCCGGGCTTCACGCTCTTCGACTTGAAGCCGGGACGCAATGCATGGATTGCGCTATACACGCGAAAGTCGGATGAATCAGGGCTCGCCATTGAGTCATTTGCCCTCAATCCAGAAACCGGGAACGTGGTCCGAAAATATTCTTATCCTCGTTTTCCTGGAGTCGCGTTGGGCTGCGCGGACATGGATGAGCTTACGTTTCTTCAGAATGTTAATGATAAGCTGAAACTCGTTACCCTGGCTCCCTTGGCCGTTGGGTCTGACTAGTCCGTACTCACCGGGCGTCCATCCTTCAATGGCTTAGTTTGCGAGTTGGATAGATGCGTTGGACTTATCCGCCCAACGTCTGTCCGCACCGCGGAGAACGGTTACGGTGATGCTCCGAGGAATCCTCGTCGTGGTCAGAAACCCCAAGTTGTTCCCGGCTGTGGGCCGGGTGGCCCAGCCTTGGAATGACCGAGGTAAGAATGTCCCTTACGACAAGATGATCGACATCGCGATTAATTATCTTGATCTAAGCCACCACGCAATGGATACTTACGGGCAGCTTCCCCCCTAACGTTACTCATAGAATTCGAAGGAAAGCGATGAAAGCCTTTCTAGTTGCACTGCTCCTGTTCTGTCTGATCAGTCCCGCGATCTTGCATGCTGAAACCATCTCCGGCACGGTTCTTGATTCTTCGGGCGCTGTCATTGTCGGTGCACGCATCGAGATTAGTGGCGGTGACCTATCGCAGCCACTCATTTTTTCCTCTGATGCGCGAGGCAAGTTCGTATCGCCTGACCTGAAGCCCGGCAGCTATTTGTTGCGCGTAACACAGCAAGGCTTTGAACCTCTGGTAAAAACGGTAGATTTGCGCGGAACAGCAGAACTGGAACTCAAGCTCGCTATCGCCAGGCAACGTGAAGAAGTTACCGTTTCAGGCAAGGGCAGAGATTACGCCAATACCGATCCTGTTTACCGGCAACTACGGAATATTGGGCTGGGCGACACTTTTCGTTTCGACGATTTCACCATGCATCTGGATGCTGCAACATTCCATTTTCAGAAAGGTACACTGACAATGTTGAATCCGGTGAACGGGATTGTTACCGGAGCGATCTTCATTGGGGAAGGCCATTTCAATCTCAAGGCAGTCACCGCGCTCGATGGCGCCGAACTCAAGCGGCGTTCTGGAAGCCCGGAAATTGACGAGGACTTTACCGAGGCTATTTTTCGTTTCACCGGAGGAGAGCGCCTGGAGTTTCTTCGTGGAGGCAAGGAGAAAGTCGACACTCCCGGCGATGCCGCCAGCCTCTTCGATCATTGGAAGGAGAAAGTCCGGAAACGGCGCGAGGAGGCCCTGGGTTTTACCGAGTACCTGCTGCACGGAGAGACCATGGACAACGTGGACGCCGATCTCCTGGCAGCCGTCTACAACCCCTCCCATCCGCCATTTGTGAACGCTTATATCCACGGCAGGAAGCATAAGGACCTGCGCTTTTTCGTGCGGACGCGTGTGGGTGCGATTCCCCAGCTTGATTCGCCGGAAGAAGTAGCACTGCTTAATTACGATCAGGATGCAATGGACGATGGCGTCTGGTACCTGGCCCATGCTCAGTCAGAATATGCGAACCACCAGGCCAGTTCCGCCGAAGACCGCCGCATTTTTGCGACACACGCTTACAAGATCGAGACGATCATATCCAGGAACGGCCACCTTTTCAGTACGGCCAACATCTCGTTCCAGCCGCTGATTGCAGGTGAGCGAGTGCTCAAATTCGGGCTCCTGCCCAACCTGCGCGTCTCGCGCGTGGTGGATGAGCACGAACAGGACATTTATTACGTTCAGGAGAGCCGAAAAGAAGACGGTTCGTTTTACGTGGTTTTGCCGCAGGCCCCGGAAGTAGGAAAAGAGTACTCCATTACAGTTCAATATGAAGGCGACAAGGTCCTGGAGTCGGCCGGCGATGGAAGCTTTTACGTGCGCGCGCGAAGCTCGTGGTATCCCAACCTGAATGGATTTGGTGAACACTCGCTGTACGATCTCACATTCAAGGTCCCAAAAAAGTACAAGGTCATCAGCATCGGCAAGCTGAAGGATGATCGGATGGAGCAGGATTACGCAGTAACCCATTGGGTCACTCCCGGGCCGGTGGCCGTGGCGGGATTTAATTATGGCAATTATCAGAAGCTGGAGCTGGCAGACGAAAAAACGGGTTTCAAGATTTCCGGCTACTACCTTACGGAGCTGCCCGACAATCTGAGCGGCTTCAGTATTCTCCACACGATGGCGCCAAAGAGCATGACTAAGTACGCGCTGGAGCAGACGCGCGCCCAATTGCAACTTTGCAGCTTTTACTTCGGCAAGATTCCTTACGATGAGATTTCTGTTACGGAACAGCCGGATTTTAACTTTGGCCAGTCCTGGCCCAACCTGGTCTATCTCCCGATCTCAGCCTACACGGACGCAACCCAACGGTGGATGCTCTTTGGCAACGTCAACAGCAAATTTGCTGGATTTGTGCAGGAGGTAACGCCGCACGAAGTGGCGCACCAATGGTGGGGCCATGCCGTAGGTTGGGCTTCTTACCACGATCAGTGGCTTTCAGAGGGGTTTGCCGAATTTTCCGCAGGGCTGTTTCTGCAACAGGCCGTGGCCGGCGACTGGCGCAAGGACTACGTTGAATTCTGGGACCGTTTGCAGAAACGCATTGTAGAAAAGAACAATTTCGGCATCGCCCCCAACGATGCTGGTCCTCTCTGGATGGGATTGCGCCTGATCTCTCCGCGCACGGGGAACGCTTACCAGAACGTTACTTATCCTAAAGGCGCGTACGTTCTGCAAATGCTTCGTTCCATCATGTATAGCCCGCAAGACCAGGACAAACCTTTCATTGCCATGATGCATGATTTCGTCGAGACCCATGCCGACAAGCCGGCCTCCACCGAGTCATTCCAGGCCATTGTCCAGAAGCACATGTCGAAAACAATGGACATCGCGGGCAACGGACGTATCGACTGGTTCTTTAATGAGTGGGTTTACGGAACGCAGATCCCGAAGTACCACCTGGATTATCAGTTCTCTCCGGCTGTCGGCGGGAAAGTGAATCTGCACATGACCATCACCCAGAGCGAGGTCGACGCCCAGTTTCTTATGCTCGTTCCCGTTTTCGCCGACTTTGGCCAGGGCATGGTGCGCATAGGCCAGGTCGGGATAAAGGGGAACTCCAGCCGCAGCGTGGATGTGCCTTTACCCGTGCAGCCGAAAAAAGTTGCTGTGAATGCATATAAGGACATTCTGGAGCGGTAAAGAGGACGACACCGCCAAGACGGCTTAAGGGAAATCGGGGACAGCCTGTCGCCACCCTGGTGATTTGCTATCGTAAGAAATCAGCGGAGCACAGGACGGGTGATGCTTGATGCCAGAGAATACCAAACCAAAATGGACTTTGTGGGCTATCGGCAACGCTATTGTAGTGTTTCCTATAGTGCTGCTGTTCCATTATTTTGGAAAGCCTGCGACCGGTTATCCTGCAGCTCTTTTTGTCTCGATGCTTGGGATGGTAGTAAGAGTTCGATGGGAGTTAAGTCGCCATGCATGGTTTTGGATAACCGTTGTTGCGATCATCGTCGTCCATGCCCCCTTGATTTGGTTGGTTCCTTGGACCAGTAAATGGGTGCCAGCTTTTCTTATTACGCCCTTTTGTATCGTCGACGCCCTTGTGATCCTTGGAATCGTCAACTTAGTAGCGAGACTGAATGGAAGCGAATCAAGCTTAAAGTGAGTGAGGGTTACGGAAGCGCAACCTGGAGAAGGCATATCCCAATCAGGGCATTCTCGAACATGGAAAAGTGGGCAGGTTCTATAAAAGCAGTTGGCTGGGCCGCGCACGTCGCTGGCGGCAAAGGGAAAAAGGGGACAGCCAGCTGTCCCCTTTTCCCAAGGAATGGCGAATGTGTAGTGGCGTTTCCCGTTTTCTGAGGCTCAAATGAAGCGAAAGACTCGGGATAATCTCATCTATCTGGGCGTCGCGCTTAGCATTGTCGCGCTTATAGTCGCAGATTTTTTCTACGCAGATAATCGCGGCCAGAAGATGTGGTTGCCGTCAAGGCTTGCATCACGTGGAGTTTACACAACCATCCTGCTGGCATATTTTGTTGCCAGAGAAGCGCGCAGGTTGAAAGCGACCTTGGTTCAGGTGCTCGCGTGCACAATGTTTGCAGGCATTATTCATCTAGCGATCATTTTTGCGCTCCGGCAGGTGGCGGAGCAGCTTTCAGGTATCTCTTTCTCCGCTCTTGTTGTGTGCGAAATGTTTCTTGTCTTTGGGTTGACGATGATGCTAGTCCGTTGGCTTCGTTCCGGATGATGAGTAGTAACTGAGAGATTTGTTCAAAGAATTCCGTCCCGCCCCTTTCCCACCCAAAATCCTTTGAGCTTGAGGTTTTCCCAGTACAGGAACCTCGCTAAAAAGTACATCGTCGGGTGGAGTATGCCGTCCTATGCCACGGGACAAAAGGGTTCGAGCTCAGCCGAGAATGTCTGCATAGTTGAACACTCTCATTTGCCATCTCAACCCTTAGCTTGCGCCGAGGTCCACCTTTTTCCGCATGTCTATGAGGCCATTGGTGTTGATGAAAATCGGATCGTCCAGTGGCAGAACGAATATGGGTTCGACACTGGCGGCGTTGCCCCGACAGGGGCTCTTTTGGTAAAATATAATTTCTCCAAACTATCCGATCTTCTCTCGCCTCGCATGGTCACTGATAGATCCCGTGTATCTGAGAGGAGACGACCTGGCAGAGTTGCTGAAGGAATCCAAGCGAATCTTTGAACAGTCAAACGACCCTGTTGTTAGGATAAATCTCGACAGGCTAGCGCTGCTCGCAAAGAAAGCTCAGGCAGAATCCAAAGTTCTTCGCTTCATCTGATGCACTGGGGCAAGCCCCCTTTCCTCACCGCACCAAATCCTTTGAGCTTGAGGTTTTCCCTGTACAGGTATATCGTGTCGGGGATTTGCACCAGGCCAGGTTTGTCCGAACAAGGTTGCCCGAACAATGTTGCCCGGCAACCGCCCATCAAATTTCGAAGAACGAGAGGCCCACAATGGCCGCAAGCCCAGCTCCCAATGCAGCACTGGATCTAACCATCGAAAAAAACGGCGATGAAACCATCATTCGCGGAACCGGCAGAATCACCGCTGCCACCACCGAACACTTCCAATCCACCATTCGTGGAATTATCCCAGGCAACAAGCGTATCGTGCTGGATCTTACGGGAGTTGATTACATTGATAGCTCCGGCCTGGGTGCGCTCGTGAGCGTATATATGGCCGCGGGCAGGGCACAATGCGAACTAGAGGTGGCTAACCCGAAGCCGCGTGTGCGCGATTTGCTCAACATCACCAAGCTCTCGTCGATCTTTGAAAACCATGAGTTTGGTGGGCTCTGATCGAATCTGATCGCCGGGATCGCCGTCATCGCGCGACAGCGCCGTCATCGGAAGATCAAACCCTTTACCGCTGATTACGCGGATAAATGTTGATTAAAACCAAGGACTAACCACAAAGGACACGAAGGTACACAAAGGAATCAGATCGCCGTCAGCCCGGAGTTAACTTTGTCAACTATTTGTCTTGTTGTGATCTTCCTCGGTGTTCCTCAGTGTCCTCTGTGGTAAAGGTGTTGCTTTCCGATCACGGCGATTTGCTAACTGCTAATTGCCAATTGCCATTTGCTCCTACCTTACCGGCAATACCGCGAAGCTCTCGGCGCCGCTCACCAGAATCGGAGCTCCCCGCACCAGAACGTTGCTCTTGAATGTGAACACGCTGACTCCAGCGGAACTCAGGGCATACACGTGCCCAAAGTTGTCCCAGCGAACGTCGGTGAAGGTGGTTGCCGTCGCCGTTGTCGTCACCAGCGATAGTCTGCCCGCACTGGAGAGCTTGTAAATACGTATGCCCTGGCCAACCGTTGCCATGAATACGCCGGTAGGATCAAACCGCATCGTGTTTACAGGGGTCCCCTCGATCGCTGTGCCCGGCACAAGGCCCAACGTTCCGTCAGCGTTGATGTGATAAGTGATCAGGGAGTGTGTTCTGGCGTCCTCATCCGTGAAGGCCAGCACAAAAAAGTTCTGGGCCGACGTAGCTTGTGTGTCGGGGCACAGGGTATCGCCGCTCGGATTCGGCGGAAATGCCGGACTCGGGGTTGAAATTGATCAACGTGCCGTTGCTCGCACGGATGAAGCCGTTGATTTGAAACCCGAGGAAGAAGCAGCCGGACTCATAGGCATGAAGGTTATTGTGCGAAAAGACCAGGGAACCGCCGTAGTTCACGTTGATGTTGGAGTTCATCAGGAATTTCAGCTTTCCGCCGCTCACGGCTGCGTACTCCGCATAGGCGTTGTTGTCGGCGCCCTGAAAGTCGATCTCACCCAGGTAAAGACTCTGGGCCGTGCGATCGAGCGTGAGAGTTCCCACCCCGGAGCCGTTGGGCGTGTCATTGTGTGCGACGCCGTTGATCACGGACGAAACGTGAAACGCTCCTGTGGTTGGCGTACGAAGGTAGGTCGCCACGTTCGTCCCGTCAGTGGCATAGACGTGTCCGGAACTAACCTGGAGCCCGAGCGAAGGACCAGTGACCGGCGTTCCTGCCACGCGCTTTGCCGTGCCATTCGACAAAACGCTGAATGCGGTGATTTTCTCCGACGTGGCGTTTCCGACTGGCCCATTGCCCACATAAACGTAGGCGACGGGTGCTGTGGAAGTCACGGCGGTGGCGGTTGCATTGCTTTGCCCAAAGCAACAGATTGATGACGCGATTAGTATCAGGGCGACTAAGTAGGCTGAGGATTTCATTAGACGTTTCTCCGAACAAAAGATGCAGGGGATGCGTTTTATGAATCCGTGCCTATTAACTAAGTTGCCAACCCAAGCTGCTCTTTCAGCAGCTCTAAGGTGATTTTTCACCAGTAAGAAATAATCGCCGCGAAATATTTGGCGGTAGTTGACGTACTGGCCTGACAGTGAGACTTTCACGGAACTTGAAATCGCCTCTACACTAGTCGGCCCCGTGACCAAGTCTCATGCTTACCATTGCAGAGAGAGCCCGAAGGGTGATTATGTAACCCAGCCTTATGTAAGCGCTGGGCAAGCATCGAGTATGATGACGAGCCCCGACATGGGCGGCACATCGTTGCAGTTAAGCGTTCCTACTTCACGCTGGCGCTTTGCGTATTCGCCTTCGGATTCACCTGATACACAGACTGGTCCGCCGTCAGCACCATCAAAGACCCGTCGGCTGCAAAACTGGCAACGCAAATGCGTGAAGGAAACGAGAAGTGCGTTACCGGTTGCAGCGTCGCGGTGTCGTATAAGTCGGCGATTCCATCCTCATTTTCAATCAGCACTCTGTCGCCGGTCTGTGACGCCGTGATCACGTGGCCAATCAATTTTCCTTTTTGCTCGCCTGTCTTCATGGAGTACACCTGCGTCCTCTTGGCTGAATCCCCAATGAACATCAGGTCTCCAGCCGCATGCGCCGAATCCACATTGAAAGAGAATTTCGTTGTTTCTATCACCAGCGATCCCAGCACTTTGCCGGTGCTGGTTTCAAACGTCTGAATCACGTATTCGTCGCGCTTATCGTCGCCGCTGCCCAGTTTCGACTTAAGGGCAGGATCGTCCTTGGCCGCGGCTCGTACGCCTCCCCAGGGAGAACGCAACACGGTGATGACCGGGCCATCGTAAAACAACTTCGGATGGCGCTCCTGGATGGTCTTCTCCCACAACAGCTTGTTGGTGCGCACATCACGCACTTCCAGCACGGAGTGCCGGTTTAGTTCATGCAGAAGGTCGTCGAACGTCAGGTTGGTATAAATTTCCGTCTCGTCTTTTTCCGGACGCACCGTGATCAGCACATCGCCACGCTGGAAAGTAGAATGGTCTTTGCGCGGGCTTTCCTCAATGTCGTAAAGCTTTTTCGCTCCTTTGGTCGCCGGATCGAATTGAAACACGCGTGCAGGATCAGGTTCATGTTTTGTAAATTGTGAGATGATCTGGTCGTCTTCGAACAATGCTCCTTCAAATCCGCGCATGAAGAATACGCGGTCTCCGCTGTCCAATTTCCACAATGAACCGCGGGACTCTCCTGATACCGCCAGCCATTTCCCGTTGGCTGAGAACTTCGCCGCCTTTGGCCGTGACAGCGGACTGTCCGGCAACTGGACTTTTGCGACTAACTTATTGTCCTCGGAATTCAGCAGCGCGATCTCACCGCTGTTTTGTTCTCCGGCAAATGTTTTTCCATAGACTGCGAAGGCGGGGCTCTTGAAAGCCAGCGCGATCTTTTGCGCGCTCAGATCCACCAGACCCACGGGATAAGCGCCCGCCGGCCGCACCAGCAGGAAATTACTGCTTTGCGTGCTTGAAAGCCAGCCATCAGCCCCGAACTTGAAATCCCCGATCTTGTCTCCGGAAGGAAACCGCGCCCGGATCAGTTTTGCGCTGTTGCCGTTGAATTCCAATCCGGCAATTTCATCCGGCGAGATGAAGGCGAAACTGCCGGCCATCAGATTCTGCATCTTTATCGGTATCTTGAGTTCTGATTCGGTATTAAAGTCATAGACAAAGGCCGTGTCGCGGTGTCCTACGGCAAGGTATCGCCCGTCTGGGGAGAACTTCAGATCGAAAAGCCGGAACGGTTCGATCCCGTAAAGCGCATAGATGTATCGGTTGTATTCCTTGTAGCTCAGACGATAGAAGTCCTTCTTGAGCAGCATTATTTTGTTGTTTTCAACGTCCACTACCCGCAGGTTCAGTGACTGGTCCACGCAGCCCAGGTACTTTCCCGATGGCGACAGCGCGCTTTGAAAGCATTCCGGTATCGTGACCTGATGCATCCCGGTTCGCGCCTTCGATGCAATATCCCATTTCTCAACGCGCAGCTCTTTGTCATAAAAGATCACAGCCTGCGAATCGCCGCTGAAGTGGGCGGTGTGGGCATCAAGTGCGTCGATGCGGAACAGCGACGCCAGCGGCTCCCGAGTCAACACAAAGATGCTGCTGTCATCCTGGGCCAGAAGGTATTTGCCATCGGGGCTGAACTGTAGATTGTCAACGTCGCCACGCAATTGCGGTTGCAGGGCCACCTTTCTCACCAGCCCGGGGATGTCCTGCTTAGCGGCAACACGGCGGGACTCGATAATGGACTTCTGCCACTGAGTAAAGTGAGAGGCATCGGCCACCACCGGAGTCACACAGGCTTTTGCTACAGGCTCTGCCGTTTTCACCAGCTCCCGTAAACGCTTGGAACTCGAGGTCGTTGCTCCAAAGAAGTCACTCCAGAAGTTGCCCTTGTTGCCTTTGGTTTCCAGCAACCGGTCGGCAAATTCCACGTAATGCATGGGATCGTAGCCGGCCCTGGTGGCCGCATAGACTGCCAGGCGATCGGCAATCAGCTGCTCTTCCTGTTCCTGCCGTTGCGCGTGCCGTTCTTTGATCTTCGCGTTATTGTCTTCAAACAGATTCCACTTCTGGTAAACGTCCTGCTTGTCTCCAACCGAGGTTACGCCAAGTTGTTTGAGCCAGTTGGTAATGCGGATGGCCGCATGATGGTCGGCGATATGGCCAATTTCGTGTCCCAGCAATGCGGCCAGTTCATCCTCATTCTGGCAAAAAGCAATCATCCGGCGATGAATGTAGATATAACCCCCGGCCACGCCAAACGAGTTCAGTTCCGGCGAATCAATAATGCTGAAATGGTATTGAATATGGGTAGACGGGAGTTGTGCCACCAGCCGATCGCCAAGTTTCTGCAGGTATCCATCAGGATCTTCAATCACATTGAAGTCGCGCCGCAGGCTTTGGTCCATGATCTGTCCCAGCCATTGCTCCTGTTCTTCACTGAACATGTTTGGTTCCGCGCTGCTCTTGAGCGTGCCCGGAATTCGGCAACTGTCACTGGAGCCCGCAGGAGTTCTTGATGACGTGGCCGGGTTTTGCGCACCCGCATTCAGCGTGACAAATACCAGAATCAAGACGGTTAAACAGGCAGAGTGAAACGATTTCATGAACATACCTCGGGCATATGGGAGGGGGCGCCAGTGAGTCTAGCAAGAGCTGAGTAGCTGCTCCATAAGAAGAATTACCGACAGTCCACCAAAAGAACCAGCATGAATGGGATTTCTAGGAGATTTGCCGGGGAGCACGCGCGCGCGGGTGAGACTTTCACGGAACTTGGAATCGCCTCTACACTAGACGCCATTGCGGTGTTCTCAGGGTCCTGCGCCGCGGAAAGGTGTTGCCTACATGTCCAAGGGCCGGATGGAGGCTTTCAGTGACGGCGTATTCGCCGTCATCATTACGATCATGGTGCTGGAAATGAAATCCCCGCAGGGAACAGGTCTGGCCGCCTTAAAACCGTTGGTCCCGGTCTTCAGCAGTTATGTTTTGAGTTTCATCTACGTGGGAATTTACTGGAGCAACCATCATCACCTGCTCCAGGCCGTGCAGCATGTTGCGGGCTCCGTGCTGTGGGCCAATCTTCACCTGCTGTTCTGGCTTTCATTGGTTCCGTTTGCCACCGCATGGATGGGCGAGAATCCGCTTGCGCCATGGCCTGTCGCGTTCTACGGTGCCGTGATCTTGTTCGCTGCCATCGCCTACTCGATACTGGTAAGAGTACTGATCGCCCATCAAGGCGCAGACTCAGTGCTGGCGAAATCCATTGGACGCGATCGCAAGGGAAAGATGTCTACGATGGTTTACCTGGTTGCGATTCCCCTGGCGTTTGTGCGGCCCCCGATCGCATGTGCCTGTTACGCCCTGGTTGCCATTTGGTGGCTCATCCCGGATCGCCGCATTGAGCGAGCGATTGAAAACAATACGGGCAGATGATTACCGTAATCGCCCATGAAGAGGCACCCAAATTTCCTGGATCCGGGTGCCTGGGCCTTGAATCTTTATGTCTTCAGGTTCCAAGGCAGAAACATCTAAGAGTACCTGCAAACAGTTGCACACCAGGCTCGGGAAAAAACCTCACTCCTGCACGGACAGACGTATAAGTTATTGTCAATAAATGGGTTGCACGATTCTTCCCGCACAACCAAAAATGGCCAGCAACTTGCGTTATTATCTTTCACGAAAAGCCCGATTCTTAATTTAGCGACTTAATTCAACATTGTTGGGCGGCCCTAAGTAAGCGCTGGAGGCGCCATTCATGATTCCTGTCGTTGTCCTCGGAGGCAATCTCGGCGCCCTTGGCGTTGTGCGCAGTCTTGCCGCCGGAGACATGCCGATTTTTGTTGTCGATAAGGAAAGCGGTGGCGTCGCGGCGTGGTCTCGGTTCTCTCGATTCATTAACCTGCGCAGCTTGAGCGGCAAAGATCTTGTGCAAGGGCTCATCGACGCGTCAATCCGCATTGGTGGGCGGCCGGTGCTTATTATGACGACGGACTCCGATGTCAACACGGTCTCAGCTTTCCGCAGTGAGTTGGAACCGTATTTTCGCTTTACCTTGCCGGCATCGGAAATGGTTCACAAGTTGTACGATAAGGCCCAATTTCAAACGCTGGCAGAGCGGGAGGGCTTGTCGATCCCGCGTGGGGTGATTCTCTCGAACCCTTCCGACCTTGAATTGATCTTAGAACTGAATCCTCCACTGGTGATTAAACCCGCCGACAAGGCGCCGTTGGTTTCGAACCTTGAAAACGACCGCCCGGTGCGGGTGGATACGCCCGCAGAAGCATATCGCATCACCCTTCGAATGATGGAAAGAGCTGGGCGCGTCGCTGTTCAGGAGTGGATCGAAGGGGACGATAGCGACATTTACTTCAGCTTGTTCGTCTGCGACGCCGAGGGCAAAGTGGTGGCTATGTTTTCCGGCCGCAAGCTGGTGTGTGACCCTCCCGAGGTGGGCATCACCGCGATCTGCATCGCAGCACCGGAAATTCACGAAGAGCTCACACATCTAAGCCGGCAATTTATTGAGCGGGTCGGCTACAAGGGTATCGGGGGACTGGAGTTCAAGCGGGATCGCCGGAGCGGAAGACTGGTCATCACCGAACCCACAGTCGGCCGAATTGACTGGCAGGAGGAAATTGCGACGTTATGCGGAATCAATCTCCCTCTGGCCGCTTATTGCGCGGAAACTGGTATGCCGTACAAGGAATCCGCCAGGCAGACATCCGGAGTGATGTGGCGTTCATCCGTTGTGCACCGCCTGCCTTCCGGGATCGCGCCGCCAGGTGCCTCTCTGCGAGATGGGTATTTCCGGCTCAACGATCCATTACCAGGACTGTACTACTACGCGATTCATTTGTTTCCGCTCGGGGTCAACAAAATCTTCAGGCGACTACTCCTGAAAAGAGAACGCCCGCGGGAGCTTACTAAGGCAGTATAACGACGACGACCAAATCAGGGGAGTCAGCGCCCCGGAGCGTAGCGAAGAGGGAGAAAGAATGTCGGTGGCAAACACAGTCATTATCGGCGCAGGACCGTACGGCCTGTCCATAGCGGCTCATCTGAAGGCTGCGGGAATTCCATTTGCACTTTACGGAACGCCTCTTGAGAGTTGGCGTAAGTTTATGCCCGTGGGCATGGTGCTGAAGTCGGAGCGCTTTGCCTCCAACCTTTGGGACCCGGACCGGCGGTTCACTCTTGAGCGTTACTCGACGGAACGCAAGATACCTTACCAGTCTTCAGGAGTCCCGCTTAGCCTGGAGGACTTCCTTGGTTACGCTGAATGGTTTCGTGAACGAGCTGTCGGCGAATCCATCGATAAGAAGATCAGCAATATCAGGCGGACGCGCAGCGGCTTCGCGCTTGATTTCGATGGCGCCGGAACTCCTTCGCTGGAGGCGCAACGTGTCATTCTCGCCACCGGCCACATGGCGTTTCGGGTCATACCCGAGGAGTTCTCGAGCCTGGCCGAGCCCTTGTGTTACCACAGCTCCGCGCTTCGTGATGTCACCGGATTCGCCCAGCGCGATGTCACGGTGATTGGAGCCGGACAATCTGCTCTCGAAAGCGCCGCCCTGCTGCTGGAGGCTGGCGCCCGGGTTCGGCTGATTGTACGCGAGAGCAAGCTCACCTGGAATGCTCCGCGCAATGGCCACAACGCGCTCACGCAGAAAATAAGGCATCCCGAATCTGGCCTTGGGTTTGGCTGGGAAAGTGTGGTCATTTCGGAAAGGCCGCAATGGTTCCGGCGACTGCTGCCGGTTGATCTGCGCCACCGCTACGTAGCCAAAACCTGGGGTCCAACCGGCGCCTGGTGGCTGAGACAACGCGTGGAAGGTCGCATGGAAATCCTCCTCAATCACAAGGTGCGCATGGCCAAACAGGACGAGGGACGAGTTCGCCTGGAAATACAAGGCCCGGTTGTCTCCAAAACGGACGGCTCGAAAAATGGCGGCTCGAAAAATGACGGCTTAAAAACGGATGATGGTCTGAAAACGGTTTGGACCGACCACGTCATCGCAGCCACAGGGTACAAAGTAGATCTCGACCGTATGGATTGCCTGGCCCCGGAGCTTCGGCAGAGCATCGCCCGAGAAGGTGCCGCGCCTGTGCTCGACTCCCAATTCGAAACTTCGGTCCCCGGTCTGTTTATCGCCGGGATTGCCAGCGCTCCAACCTTTGGCCCCGTGATGCGTTTTATGTTTGGCGCCAAGCACGCTGCCCCGGTTCTCGCAAGGCGCTTAAGGTAATCTCAGAAATTCTGTTTGTTTTTGAATGGTCTTTTGCTTTGGCTTTGTGCGCAGAGAGTTCAAGGGCAGGCAATTTTCCCGGAGCCACCTCCAGAGATCAAAAGAATCTTTTATCCGCGTGGTACAGCAGATAACATGCCGCCAGAAACGTGCCTTCAAATAACCCGAACGTCACCAGAAAATTATTGTGGATACGCATGAGTATGCGATTTTCCGGTCCCCAGTCACTGGACGGAGCTCGCACTGAGATGGAGAGATACATTCGGCGGGAGACAGTCACGAAATAAAACAGAAGCAGGGCATAGAATGCGATCCAGAAAACCGCCCACACCAGCGGCCCCACGCTTTGAAAGAAGCCACTCATTCCGTAACTTGTGCCGCTCAGGCCGAAGTGAAGGAACGCAAGAAAGATGAGGTTGAAGAACATTCCCTCAGACGTGGCGAAGTACAGGTAAAGATCGGCGGCATTGCGCGCGAACCTGCCGCGAGGATAATCCTTCTGTACGCCTCGCCGTATGCCTCCTGCTGCAAGCACCAGGGCGAGAGTAAAAAAAAGCGGAGTGCCTGAGTTGGCAATTGCCACGGCATTTTGCGTGGCTCGCAATTCAGCTTCTTTGTCCTTCATACGCTGCTTGAACTGCTCCACTGACTTCTGGCTGTCTTCCAGCGACGCGTATAACTGCTGCAAAGCCTGCTCGTGCGTGAGGACCGTGTCAGACATATGCAGCTTGAAAGTTGGCTTGGGAGATCTGGTAATGCGGTCTATCTCCGCCTGTGTTGCGTCGATGATTCCCTGGTCGCGGCGAAGTTCAAGTTCAATATTGGCTTGATTGTTCATCACCTGGTCGTGAATTGGGCCGGCATCATGGGTGAGATACCAGTTAAGCAATGACGCAAAAAACGCCGCCAGCAGCAGTCCCTGCGCGGCAAAGGCATAAGGCCAGCTCCATCCACTGAGTCCAGCCGCACCCACGTAAGGCAGGATCGTGGGATTACTGTCAATGACGTTCTTCTGCCTGATCAGCGGAAAGCCGGGCTGCTGGTTCCATTGCGAGCGAAGCTGGTCCACGGGCGATACGGAAGGCTCGTCCGGATCAGTAAAAAGGGTGTCGTGATCAAAAGCTGCCCCGGCCATATTGATGTCTTTATCATGGCTTCGCACCCCGTTCCAAACACCATAGGTACATGCATCAGGTACATGCATCTTTTTGTACTCTCGGGAACAGCAGCTGCATGGGAGCAAGCTGGTCACGCCAGGGTTGTTGTTTGCAAAACCTTAAAGCCCCAATTTATGTTGGCACGGTATTATTGAAGCCACGCGAATAAGCCTGATTTCTGGAACAGTCAATGAAAGGTCTAAGCCATGCCTAGCGATCCCGCCCCGCGCATCGGAGGTGCGTTCGGGCACCCT
Organism: Terriglobia bacterium; assembly: GCA_963755365.1. Taxonomy (GTDB): domain Bacteria; phylum Acidobacteriota; class Terriglobia; order Terriglobales; family Acidobacteriaceae; genus Angelobacter. The sequence continues at coordinate 284,068 of CAVWJV010000004.1, forward strand.
GGCATCCCGCCTACATGGTCCATCAGTACCAAAGACGGTATTGGCACCGCCTACGCCGTCTCCAGCCGCGTGTGGTTCACCATCGCGAAAGGCATTCTCACGGAGATTTATTTTCCTACCATTGATCGTCCTCAGATTCGCGACGCCCAGTTCCTCATCACAGACGGCGCCACCTTCTTTCACGAAGAAAGACGCGATCTTGACGGCCAATTAGAGCGACTTGACGAGCACGCGCTCGGGTATCGCATTACCAGCGTCGATCCCAAAGGACGTTACACGCTGGTCAAAGAAGTCATTTCTGATCCCCATTCCGCCTGCGTTCTGATTCGCGGCAGGTTCATTGCGGCTCCGGAGTGGAAAGACAAGCTGCGCGTTTATTTCCTTGTGGCGCCGCATCTGGAAGTTGGCGGCTGGAACAACTCAGCCGTCAAGTTTCCCGTTGCCGGACGCAATGTGCTCCTTGCCTGGAAGGATCGCGTCTATATGGCCATTGATAGTGATCGCGGGTTCGCGCGCACATCCTGCGGTTTTGTCGGCGCCAGTGATGGATGGCAGGACCTGCATGACAACTTCAAAATGGATTGGGAGTTTGATCGCGCTGAGAATGGAAACATCGCCGTGATGGGCGAAATCGATCTTTCTCAAACGAATGACTTCGTAGTGGCGATTGCTTTCGGTGACAGCTCGCACGCCGCCGCTGCCGTGCTTAACCAGTCCTTGTCCCAGGGCTTTGAATCGCACAAGCAAAGATTCGTTGATCAGTGGCAGCGCATCTGTGACACCCTCCACACGCTCGATCACATCGGTACTGACGGTGGGGCGCTGTATCAAACCAGCCGCACGCTGTTGCTGGCGCATGAAGACAAAACGTTTGCCGGCGCATTGATTGCTTCAGCAAGCATCCCGTGGGGTGATGCCATGGGTGATGACGATCTCGGTGGATATCACCTGGTCTGGGTCCGCGACATGGTGAACAGCGCAACCGGAATGCTGGCTGCCGGTGACGTGTACACACCCTTGCGCGCGCTGGTGTATCTGGCTTGCTCGCAACAGCCGGACGGCGGCTTCCCGCAGAACTTCTGGATTGACGGTACTCCATACTGGAAGGGCATCCAGCTTGATGAGGTAGCGTTTCCAATCCTGCTGGCGTGGAGGCTCTGGAAGGCAGACGGCCTGGAGCAGTTTGATCCCTATCCCATGGTCCGGGCGGCGGCCAAATACATTGTTCACTATGGTCCCATTACGCAGCAGGAGCGCTGGGAAGAATGCAGCGGATACTCTCCTTCAACTTTGGCGGTTGCCATCTCAGCATTGATCTGCGCTGCGGAATTCGCCACCTCGCGCGGTGAAAAGCAGATTGCCGCTTTTCTTGAAGAGTATGCCGATTTCATGGAATCACACCTGGAACGCTGGTGTGTGACCACCGAAGGCACGCTGGTTCCGGGCATTACACGGCACTACATACGCATTCTGCCCGTGGACGTGAATGATCATTCGCCGCATGGAGGATCCCAATAACGGCGAAATTATTCTGGCCAATCGCGCTCCAGGCGCGCCCTATTCATTTAAGGCCAAAGAAATTGTAGACGCGGGTTTCCTCGAACTGGTGCGATACGGCATTCGCGAGCCGGGAACGCCGTTGATGGAAGATTCTCTGCGCGTCATTGACGCCTTGTTGAAGGTAGACACGCCTTTCGGCACGGCGTGGCGCCGCTATAACAATGATGGTTACGGCCCCGCCGCTGACGGCAAGCCATATCAGGGATATGGGATTGGTCGTGCGTGGCCCTTGCTCGCCGGCGAGCGTGCCCACTATGAACTCGCGGCAGGCCGCGATGCCACGCCATTCATCACCGCCATTGAAAAGTTCGCCACCCAGGGCGGAATGTTGCCGGAGCAGGTCTGGGATGAAGACGATATACCGTCTGCGTATATGTTTCGCGGACGTTCCGCAGGATCGGCCACTCCTTTGATGTGGGCGCATGCGGAATATATCAAGCTGCTGCGCTCGGTCAGCGATGGTCAGATATTCGATTTCATTCCGATTGTTGCTGTTCGCTATCTTGCGGCGCTTGGCCGCAAGGATTTGGAAGTCTGGAAATTGACGCGGCGCGTGCGCACCATGAGAGCGGGTGATACTCTGCGCATCATGTGGAAGGGAAGCTTCCGCGTACGCTGGTCATTCGGTAACCTCGATCAGCAGAATGAAGCCTTGTCGACCGATAGCGGCCTCGATATCGGCTATCTTGATATCCCCACCACGGCGGGAAGCAGTTCTACTTTGCATTTCACGTTTCTAAAAATAGACGTGGCCGTGCCTGACGATACTGTGTATCAGGTGGAGCTTACCGCATAAACGCCGCAAGCAGCCCGCGTTATTCGCTCGCAACTGCAATCCACGCTGGTGATACCGGTACTCCGAATGGTGAGCCCGGTGCTGCTGTGAGCACGCCATTTGCGCCGATGTTGAGGGCCGCAATGTCGTTGGTTACCGTGTCACTCACGTAGAGCGTTGATCCCGTAGCCAGCAGGTATCCCGGACCTTTTCCGCCGGTAGCAAAGGGCGATCCGGTAACCGCGCCAAGCGCTCCCGTGCCTGCGGCAATGACGTATGCGGAGACTGTATTGTCATTTGTGTTGGAAGCAAAGAGCAGGGTGCCTTCGCCGCTCAAGGTAAGGTGCGTGGGATTGGCGCCCGCGGCAAAAGGTGATCCCGCAATTGGGGCCAGCGTTCCATTCGCGCCAATGGAAAAGCCCAGCACGGCGTTGTGGGCCGAATCGGCTACGTAAAGAACTTTTCCCGATGCATCAACCGTTACCCATGTCGGAGTCGCGCCGGCGCCGCCTACAGCAAAAGGCGAGCCGGCCACGGGTGCAAGAGAGCCATCACCGTTATTGATCGCAAAAACAGAAACTGTGCCCGTGGAAGGCGAGGCTATAAACAGCAACGTGCCGTCAGGAGTAATCGCCATGGAAGTTGGCGCCGTCAACGTGCCATACGTGGTGATGGACCCGGCGGCGTTTCCCGGCGGATTGGTAATCACAGTAAGTCCGCCTAGAGATGGGTCCAGCAGGAACGCAGAAATATTGCCTGGTGACTGGTTCAAAACATATAGGTGCGGCGCGCTTGTCGATATCACTGCGGCAACGGGATTGCCGCCCGTATTAAAAAGATTGGCGGGTGTGAGCGGAGGCAGCGCACTGTTGGTGGGTGGAACCGCCAGGTCTCCATTGCCCGTATTCACGTTGAGCTGGGTAAGGTTCGCCCCCGCAAAGTTCGTAATGTACACAAAATCGCCGGGAGGGTGAACGACAATGGAAGAAGGTTGCGAGCCAACGGAGAAATTCGGGGTGCCCAGCGCTGTAATGCTTCCGTCTCCATGGATTGAAAAAGCAAACACTTCATTGGTGCCGGGACCGGCAGTGTATAAAAAGTCTTTGTGGCCTTTGATGCAACCGGTCAATCCCACCAGCAGCGCCAGTGTCGACGCCAAAATCCTCGCCTTCATCGATTCTCCTCGTTCATTTTTCCGCGGGTAAAAGAGTGAAGACAGGATACATGAAATCGCGAAGATACATGAAATCGCGAAGCAGCACACCGCCGGGCCGTCTTCGGGCACACCACTCCCGTCCCGCCTTCTCTGGTGAACGCGAGAAACAGCAAAACTTGCGCCTTTCTGGAAATGCAAGCAAAGAATCGGCTGGTGCGAACTTAGCGGGTGCCGGCGCTGCGTGAATCCGGCTTCACCGCAAGCCGGGCTTTGCGGAATTCAGGCACCACCACGGCCTGTTCAATGGCAGTCATATTCAGTGCCGCCAGGCGGGCGGCCACTGATTTTGCTTCCGCGCTCCTGTCTGATTGTTCATAGGCCTGCATCCGTTGCAGAAGTTGCGTTCAGGCAGGAGTCGCAGCAAACATCCAGGAAATGGAGAGAGCGAGGCAGTAGAAAATAGCAACGTAACGGCGCACATATGCAATGGCCAGCGTCGCTTGAAACAGCAAAGATCGTATTATGACACCCAACATCACTACAGCACTCCTGCTCGCTATTTCCTCTGTCTGTCCTGCTTTTATCTGCCCAGAGCTTTTATCTGCCTTTGATCGGGTAACCCTGTTCCAGCGGCAACTTGCCGTCAACTCTCACGACCTTTACATGGTCAGTAATGGAGTAGACGTCAACCAGTCCAACCGCGCCGGGAATTGAGGCGACCGCCTTCAGCATCTCGTCCTCGCTTGTCACCATGATCACAGCCTTGTTGTGGTTGGCCAGCAGTGATTTGAATTCAGCGGGCTGCATGTGATAAAGCGAATAGATCGCGGTCTGCATTTCCGGCGTTGATGGATCACGCAGGACCAGCACAATGTTTTTCCCGTCGGGCCATTTCGCGCGGTCAAACTTAAATACTTTGAGCAGGTCAGCGCTGGTAAGACTTCCCACGTTGTTGGTTTTTTCCACGATCACGGCCAGGTTCTTGGCTTCACACGAAGCTCCAAGACACGCTGCCAGTGCGATGATCGTGAATAACCGCATTGCTTTCCCACTCATGATGTTCACAAAAGTACAATTCTGAGCGCGTAAAGACAAGTTACGTGGGTAATTACTCCTTTATTTACAGCCACTTGGGGGTGACTAAGGTAATTTCCGGAGGGCGCTCTTTACTTAACCGCGCTGAGAAGCTCTTTCTTGACTTGTTCCACGCTTTTGTCCAGCCAGTGCTTCTTATAGTTTTCCACCGTCATCAAGGTGCGGGGATACATGTGGTCGATGTAAATGGCGCCGTGCAGATGGTCAATCTCATGCTGCAGAATGCGGGCATACCACCCGCCGGCCGTGATGGTCTTCTGCTCGCCTTTTTCATTCAGGCACTCAACCTTCACTCGATGCGCGCGCGGTACCAGCGCCATCAAACCATCCAGACTCAGGCATCCCTCAAAGAACTCGACCTTGTCGTGGTCCAGCAAAGTAATTTTGGGATTGATGATCACATGAAACGCAACCACCGCTCGTTCGCGGTCAGCAAGCTGGTCCTCTGTCCAGTCCTGTGTGTACTCTGAGCGATCTTCAATCACGGCCAGTTGCAGGTTGCGGCCAATCTGTGGTGCGGCCAGGCCCACACCCGGCGCGTCGTGCATAGTCTCACGCATATTGGCGATCAGATCACGGATTTCCCGGCTGCGGATTTCATTGGGTCGCAGCGGGCGCGCTTTCTGTCGAAGCACCGGTTCACCGGCCTGCACAATGGGAAGGATCAAACCGCCTCCTGTTAAAAGCGTTCATTTTACCCGACAGCGTACAAATAGCTGATTGCAGAAATACTTGAGTGAAGAATATAGAGGATGCGCGTCTGCCTCCCACGTCAGCGAAGCGACAGAAAACGTCAGAAAGAAGCTACGATGATATTGTGACTTCCCAGTTCACAATTCGTCTCGCTACCGCGGCTGACATTCCCGTGCTCCGCGAGCTGATCGCTGCATCCGTTCGAGGCTTGCAGGCGCACGACTATACGCCCTCGCAACTGGAATCTGCCTTGCGCACGGTTTACGGCGTTGACAGCCAGTTGATCGCCGACGGGACCTATTTCGCTGTGGAAAGCGCCGTGGCAACCATCGTGAAAACAGAGACCGACAATGGGCAAACGATCATCGTCGGCTGCGGAGGTTGGAGCAAGCGTAAGACTCTTTACGGTGGCGACGTTTGGATGGCAAGGGAAGATACGCTGCTGAATCCGGCAACTGACGCGGCTAAGATACGTGCTTTTTTTGTGCATCCATCGTGGGCACGTCGCGGTATCGGCGGTCTGATTCTTGACGCTTGTGAATCCGCAGCCATTGCCGCCGGATTTCGCAGGCTCGAAATGGGAGCAACGCTGACCGGCGTCCCGTTCTATCTTGCGCGAGGTTACGTGGCTCTTGAAAAACTGGCTGTCCCGTTGGAAGCGGGCGAGACTCTGCCTATCGTGAGAATGGCCAGAGATGTTGCTAAAGATCTTGCTTAGGTTTTAATCCCGAGTGCAACGAGGGATCCCTGCCGTCTGCGGCTATCTTCGCGGAGAACCCTTCGCTGCGGAACACAATCTCAACATATAGAGACGTAGCTTTGCTACGTCTCCAACTCGCAATCTTCCATAAAGTAACCCGTCTCACATCCTTCGGTTTACCGGCCGCGTCCTCCACTGAAACCGCAGAGCAAGCAGGCGCAGGCTGAATCCGCAGAGCGCGCCAACAATGGTTGAAATCTCCTGGCTGAAGTGGAGTGAGACGCAAACCAGGAACATGGCAGAGCCAAAACCAGCGGCGATCGCGTAAAGCTCGCCGAGTTCAAAAATCTTCGGCGTGCTTCCGCTGAGCACATCACGGATGCAGCCTCCACCCACAGCGGTCACGCCGCCCAGCAGAAACGCGGGCAAACGCTGCAAGCCGGCCTCCAGAGCGCGCGTGCTCCCGGCTACGGCAAACAACCCGAGCGCGGCCGCATCAATCACGATGATCAGGCGCTCCGTCTTGCGCCCAATACTTGGAACCCTGATGCGCGGAGCCCCAGTCGGTGAATCCCCAATCTGTGCGGAAAAGATCAGTCCTACGGCCGCACCCGCAAGGGCCGTCACTAGATAGCGGACGTCAACAAATGCCAGAGGTGGTCCCTTTTGCAGAATCAGGTCACGCGTGATGCCCCCGCCGAGCGCGGACGCAAAAGCCAATCCCGTCACACCCACAAGATCATACTTGTAACGCGTATCACGCACGGCGCTGAGCGCGCCGCCCAGTGCGCCTACGAAGACGCCCAGAAAGTCGATGAGCTGGAAAAGCTTGTCTATGCGCAGCGGCATCGCAATTCATTGTAGCGGGTGTGAGTTGCTGGAAATCAAAAGTCTCGTCCGCCGATGCCCTGGCGTACGCCGCCCGGTGCCGCACTCGGGAATCGGCACAAAGCCTTCGGTAATCTTCAAACGCTGGCACAGCAATGGCATGATTCCCGCATGCCATTCTTTCCCCAATTCCAAAGCCGTAAGCGTTCGCCACGCGTACGTGTGCCGAACGACGAAAAAGTCCGCTTCAACATCGAAGGCAGCCTGTTCTCCGCCGTGTTGCACAAACTGTCCATGACCGGCGGTCTTGCCCAGGTGCCGGCCGTGGTGCGCGAAGGCAACATTGCTGAGGTCAAGCTGAATACAACGCTTGGTCCTGTCAGTGGACTGGTGGAATTTCTTCGTCCCCAGAAGTCCGCTCCGGGTTCGCAGCCGTTCCGTTTCATTGCCCTGGGCGATGGCGACTATAAACGCCTGCAATCAACCTTGCTGGTAATGCGCAAGCTGGGCCTGGGCGAGGACGCCAATTGAGCCCATGTTTGGCGAAACCTGAGCAGATGTTTGCCGAAGGCTAAGAAGCCGAAAAAATACAAGATTCACTGCAATTTGCAAAAAACCCGAGCGCCGGAACGCCCCGCTTATGTATTCTGATCCAGAGAGCGCGGCGGTTCCGGCCTTTGTTTTTTCGCGGCGCTTGTCAGGGCTCAAACACTGGATTGTGCAAAAAGGAGATTCTTGCAAATGAAACAGCTCAGAACACTCGCGCTACTGGCAATCTGCGCCTTCGCAGTTTCCGCTCTCGCCCAGCAAACCCCTCCTGCTGATTCGCATGAAGGTCACGGACAAGGCCAAGGTCAAGGTCAGGGAATGGGTCACAAGATGCCCAGCGTGGATGAGATGGTCCAGACGATGACAGAAAAACTCAGCCTCACCGACGACCAGAAGGCCAAGGTCACCAAAATCGCGGAAGGCGTGCACAAGAAGATGGAGAGCGTATTGAATGACCCATCCATGTCCAGCGAAGACCGCATGGCCAAAATGCGCGCCGCTCATGACGACGCTATGTCACAGGTAAGGCCCATTCTGAATGACGACCAGAAAAAGAAGCTGGATGAATGGCAAAAAGAAATGCACGACCATAACCATAACAAGGATGCTAAGGCCCCTCAGGCGGGCGATCACGCGCACCAGTAGCCAGCGGCAGCTCTCCACCTTCAACTCACCAGTCGGCCTTCCATTTTCCGGAAGGCCGCTTTGTTTTACGGGAATGTTCTTACAAAAACCCGGTCCCGAGTTGCTTGCTAAAAAAACAGTGTGTCTGGTTATTTCTCCGGCTTGGGCCTGCAAAAGAGCATCACACATTGGACTGGACATTAACGAGGAGCTCACATTCCCATGAAGTTTACAAACAAGATTCTGCTTACCGGCACTCTATTTGCAGCGGCTGGGGCATTTGCATTACAGACGTCAGGATCTTCGTCCGCCGGCCAGGCGAGTCAGGTTCCGTCTTCCCCATCATCACCATCCGCGCAGTATCCGTCTTCGCAATCGCCGTCTACCCAGACGCCGCCCAGCTCGCAGCCCGGAACGCCGGGTTCAACGGCACCGGGATCGCCTCAGGGAGCAGCGCCGTCGGCACAGCCAGAGCAGGCCCCGCCGCCGCAGCCCGGACGCCCGTCGATTGACGATCAGGTAAAAATGCTTTCTCAGGAACTCAGCCTCAATACTGACCAGCAGGCCAAATTGAAAAACATTCTGGAAGACCAGCACACGCAGGCCATGACGTTCGTGAATGACACCTCTATGTCGCGCGAAGACAAGATCCAGAAAATCCGCGTGCTGCGCGAAGCCACCATTACCAAGGCCCGCGGCATTATGAATGACGATCAGAAGAAGAAGCTCGATGCCATGTTGCAGCAACAGCAGCAGGGAGTCCATACCGGCGCGGCGCCCGGCAATGCTCCTTCATCTAATCCTCCTTCATCCAATCCACCGACATCCAGCAGCACACCACCGAAATAGTCTCTGGTTGCAAACCGCTTTGCCAAAACCACGGCATCCCCCAAAGGGATGCCGTTTTGCTTTCGCGTACAATCCTTCCTTCAACCATGAAACACCATATGCAGGAAAAACCTGCGCTCTGCATCCTGATTGCTCTCATTTTGATTTCAACCGTAAGCCCGGCCGTAGCCCAGAAACCGGAGTGGTGCCGGCAGCTTCCCCGTACCGAGTACAAGAAACTGTTTCGCCTCTCCACGCCTGATCCGTGGTTTGAGGTTTACAGCGTGCGGCCGGGAGTGCTGGCCATCTATGAACCGATGCAGGCGGAAGAAGTCATCTCCTATCTGATTCTGGGGAAGAAGCGCGCACTGTTGTTTGATACCGGTATGGGCATCAGTGACATGAAAAAGCTGGTGCTGAACCTGACTACGTTGCCGGTCAGCGTGTTGAACTCTCATACCCATAATGATCACGTGGGCGACAACTGGCAATTCGACGATATCTACGCCATGGACACGGACTTCACTCGGGCCAATGCGAAAGGCTCCAGAGATGATGCCCAGGCGGAGATCAAGCCAGACCAGCTTTGCGGACCGCTTCCATCCGGCTTCGACGTCAACAATTACGCCACGCGGCCATTCAAGGTCACGCACTGGCTACGCGGGGGAGACACCATCGATCTGGGCGGCCGTGTGCTGAAGGTGATTTCCACTCCGGGACACACGCCAGATTCGATTGCGCTGTTGGACCAGAAGCTTGGGCTGCTCTTTACCGGCGATACCTATTATCCCGGGTTGATCTACCTCTACCGTCCGGAGACCAACCTGAATGCTTACGAAGCGTCATTGAAGAAAATGATCGCGTTGGCTCCACGGCTGAAGCTGCTGCTGCCTGCCCACAATGTTCCAGTAGGCGCGCCGGGTGAACTGCAACGCATGCTCGAGGCCTTTCGCAAAGTTCGCAGTGGACAGGTGAAGCCTGAGGTCCACGGAAAGCAGTTCATTTACAAATACGACGGATTCTCTTTCCTGATGGCAAAGTAGGAACGTTCGGCCTGCAATGCCTTGGAAATTCCTGCGTCAATCTTCTATGCTGATTCGTTCCCTGGAGAATATGCATGGCGTTGCCCAGATTTTTCCTGAAGTCGTTGTGTGTCGCACTCTTCATTACTTCTTTATTTCAGTCGCCTGCCCATGCCGCAGATACCCGGTTCAAGATCACTCTTGGTGCCGGACCGCAACCGGTTACAGGTCGCATTTTCATCGTCATTTCCAAGACAGACAATCCTGAACCGCGCCTGCAGGCCGGGAACTGGCGATCGCACGCAGAGTTGATCGCTCGTGATATAGGAGAGATCGGCCGTGGACAGTCGGTCACCATCGATTCGCTTGCTCTGGGCTTTCCCCTGAGATCTGTGCGTGAACTTCCCGCGGGCGACTACTACGTTCAGGCCATGATGAACGTTTACACCCGCTTCTCTCGCTCAGACGGTCATGTAATCTGGGCACACAACGATCAGTGGGAAGGCCAGCAGTTCAACAAGTCTCCCGGCAACTTATACAGCGAAGTGAAGCGCTTTCATCTTGATCCCGTGGGCGGATACGAAATCCAGCTCAGCCTCAACAATATAGTTCCTACCGCGCAGCTCCCCGCGGATACGGCCTATGTAAAGCACATCAAGATCCAGAGCAAACTGCTTACAGCCTTCTGGGGACAGCCCATCTACCTGGGCGCGACCGTGCTTCTGCCCGAAGGGTATGACCAGCATCCTGGCGCGCATTATCCCGTGATCTATCAACAGGGGCATTTCAGTTTGTCTCCTCCGCTTGGCTTCAGCACGGAGAGCTCACCTGCCGATGAGCAGCATCGCGAAGGCCGCATCTCAGGCTACTCGCTTTACAAGCGCTGGAGTTCCCCGAATTTCCCGCACATGATCGCCGTTACCTTTCAGCATCCGACGGTTTACTTTGACGATTCATACGCGGTCAACTCAGCCAACAACGGCCCTTATGGTGACGCCATTATGCAGGAGCTGATTCCATACGTGGAATCACACTTCCGCATCATTCAGCAGCCTTACGCGCGTCTTCTCACCGGAGGCTCAACCGGCGGATGGGAGTCGCTGGCACTTCAGGTCTTTCATCCGGAATTCTTTGGCGGCACATGGACCTTCTATCCCGATCCCGTGGACTTCAATCGCTACATGATGGTGGATGCCTACAATGACGTGAATGCGTTCCTTGCGCCAGGCTATGACCCGCCGTTTCCTGAACGTCCCATGACACGCTCCGTGGAAGGCCAGGTGGAAGTGACCATGCGGCAGATGAGCCAGCTGGAAGAAGTTCTTGGCAGTCACGGACGTTCCGCCCAGCAGTTTGAAGCCTGGGAAGCCGTTTACGGCCCCGTTGGTGTGGATGGATATCCCCGGCCGCTGTGGGACAAGCAGAGCGGTCGCATCGATCCGCAGGTCGCACTCTACATGCGTGATCATGGTTATGATCTGCGTTATTACCTGGAGCAGAACTGGCCGAAGATCGGCGCAGCAACTGGCGGGCAAGATTCACGTCTACTGCGGTGACATGGACAATTTTTATCTCAACCTGGCGGTGTATCGCCTGGAAGATTTTCTTCGCGGTGTTCGCAATCCTGCCTACGGCGGATCATTTGAGTACGGCCGCCCGATGAAGGGCCATGGCTGGAGTCCGCTGAACCAGGCAGAGCTGGTGCAGGTAATGTCAGACTATATCCGCCAGCATTCACCCGCGGGTGCAGATGGTTCGTGGAAGTATTGAGCTCAGTCTTTCATCCCGAGTGAAACGAGGGATCCCCACAGACCTCGATCTGTCTTAGGGGTGATACACGTGTGGCACAGCTGCCCACGGCTGTGCATATTTTCCGCAATGAATGAGTGCTATTGGCTCTACGGTTTGCTCAGCACATAGTGCCTCGTCGGAGAGCCAATGTTCTGGGCAAGACTGTCCAGAATATGATATTGGCGGTGGACATCCCAGAATTTCCCGGTGTACTTAAGCGCCAGCGGGAAAGCCGCCCGCGTCAACGTGCCAAGCAAAATCGATTCAATGTCGGACGCACTTTTCGCCGACGCTGAGCCAATACTCTGGTCCAGCACCGTCTTGCACAGAACCCCGCGGTCCGCGGGAGGATCTTCTCCATCCCATTTTCCGGCGGCGCAGGAAAGAGCTAGCTGTGTCGCCAGTCCAGCCTCCAGTTCCTTCGCCAGCTTGGGATCTTTTAGTTTCAGGTTCCAGGATTTGGCAAATTCAATGGCCGCCTTCGCGTCGGCATTCTCTTCCACCTTCTTTACCCACTCAATGCTGGCCGCTACCGCCGTGTTGAAAGCAAATTGCTGGTGCGCTGCGATCGCCGCGGCATCATTCTCTTTTGCCGGCACATTGCCGGAAACGTGGTACTTCGCTTCCGGCAACAGGGGCGCACCCGGAGTTTCATATTCGCGATAGATCAGCCGTGAGTTGTCATGGTTCATGTGCGTATGCGTCGCGCCCGCGCCGGCAACCGGCGGGTAGAGTCCGGTCTGCACCTGGAATGGCCATTTGGTCACATCTGGCGATTTAGCGCGAAACTCAAACCATGTGGGCGCGCGTGACCCGCCACCGGGCAGCGGAACCATCTTTGCTTCCGTGGTGGTGAAATCGTGGTGGATCCAGTCAGAGTGGCTGTAAAAATCCTGTACGGCATGCAGGGAAGCGCCCAGTGCGATCAGCACCAGAACTTTGCGCGTGCGTTCGTCGGCATCAGTCTTTTTCAAGTAGCCGGCCAGCGTGCTCTGCGTGTTTTGCAGAAGTTGCTGAAAGATGTAATCGAACTTGGCGTTGCTATTGAGCTCATTGTTCAGATTGTCAAAATGAAGAAAGATAGCCGAGGCACGGCTTTCCTGGTTGTCGCTTCCGTACTGGCTCAGGGCCTGAAACCTTTTGTCAGGAAGATTTTGCGCCGCAAAATCAGAAATCGGGACCAAAGAAGTCCGGTGAAAAATTACCCAGCTGCATGATCTTGCGGGAATCTTCACTGAAGCCGAACTCGTCACCCACTTTGCGTGCAGCTTCGGCATGCCAGTAGGTGTCAAAGGCGGATGCATATGGGTGCATCAACGTGAGCAAAGCGATCACCGCCACGAATCTGCGGAAGGGCATAGAAGATATCTTTAGAAACCCGGGACACGCCCGTCAATACAGTATGCTCTTTTTTTCGCGATCTTTCCTGCGATGGCTATACATCAAGCCGCATACGTCAATACGCAGGCATTTAGAATACGAGTTGCATGCCTCGAACTGCCTTTCTTCTAGCTGCGCTCATTGTTGTTTCAGCCGCGCCATTCATTCATAGTCAATCAACGCCGCTGGAGATCGGCGCAGCCCTTCCACCATTGCAAGGCCAGACGCTGGATGACAAAGAAGTTTCACTGCCCGAGGCAGCACAAGGCCGCGTGTGCCTCATGATCATGACTTTCAGCAAACAGGCCGGTGAACGATCACGCCAGTGGCAGGACCATTTTGCGAAGGATTTTACCGATGACAGCAAGATAACCAGCTACTCCGTGGCCATGCTGAGTGACGCTCCGGGTTTTCTTCGAGGCATGATCCGGTCGGCCATGCGTCGCGGTACACCGCAACCGCTCCGGGCCCGCACCGTCACCGTGACCTCTGATTCAAAACCGTGGAAGCAGAGGCTTAACTTGAGCAGTGATAAAGACGCTTATCTTCTCTTGCTCAACCAGCACGGCCAGATCTCGTGGATGCATCACGGGGATTTCGATCCCAAAATCTATGCGGGCCTGAGCGCAGCCACCGGACGCCTTTCGAAGTGACGAGACAAACAAAAATCCCATCGTTCCTCTCCCTGACAGGAGATCGGAACGATGGGATTTTCAGCAATGACGGAACTATTATACTCTTCGAACTCTTACAAAATGTTGATGGAGATTCTCACGCCCGGATGCACTGGGCTCAAGACGTAATAGTTGTTGTCCACGTAGTCCACATAAACCTGGTCTGTATAGCGCCAGCCTGGCGGCAATGGACGAGCAATGGCAAACCAGTAACCGTCATATTGAAAGCGCGGATGGCCGGCTACGATCACTGGACGCTCGATCACGAATCTGTGCTCGTGGCCAAAGTGAGCGCGAAAATGCTCTTCTGGAATACGGCGATGTCCTTCATGCTGTTCATAACGGACATAGTGCGTGTCGCGCTCATGATGCCAGTCGCGCTCTTCATGCTTTTCATGTCCGTAGGCATGGCCTTTGCCGTGATTGCCCGGGCCACCGCGATCATCGTCGCGATCATGCTTTTTATCTTTATCTTTGTCTTTATCATGGTCATGCTGCGCGACCGCCGGTACCGCCGCGCTTACTGCCAGCGCCAGCAGCGCCGCAAGTCCCACTCGAATCAGTCTCATGCTTAAATCTCCCATACTGCTATTCAGAATACTAACCCAGATTATGCTGGCGTTCCTCGCTCGCGTCTAAGGCACCATAGGACATGTACGGCGTACAGAGTTCTCTTGTGAGGCCCTACATAATTTGATTCTCCCTGTTCCCAACAAGTTAAGAGTCTCGCTATCGCAAGGAGTTAAGGTTCCCTGTATGCTTGTCAGTATCAGACCATCCGGGTCCCGTTTCAGAATGCGTAGTCTGAGCTGGAGAAGGTCATCATGATTTTGAAACAGTATTATCTGGGCTGCCTTGCCCACGCCTCTTATCTTCTGGGAGATGAAGAGAGTGCAACCGCCATCATTGTTGACCCTCAACGTGACATTCAACAGTATCTGACTGACGCGGAAAAAGCCGGCCTGAAGATCCGCCACGTATTTCTCAGCCATTTCCACGCTGACTTTGTTGCCGGCCATCTGGAATTGCGTGACCGCTGCGGCGCCACCATCCATCTGGGAGCCCGTGCCCAGGCGGAATACGCCTTCACCGCCATGAAGGACCGTGACATTCTCAGCTTTCCCGGAATGCGCCTGCAGGTGCTGGAAACTCCCGGCCATACCATTGAGTCAATCTCAATCCTGGTATTCGATCTGGAAAAGCATCCCACCAAACCGTACGCGGTCCTCACCGGCGATACGCTATTCATCGGTGACGTTGGCCGCCCCGATCTGCGTGCTTCACTCGGCTGGACCGCCGAAGATCTGGGCGCGCATCTTTATGATTCGCTCCACAATCAGCTCATGCCGCTTCCCGGCGAAACGCTGGTATATCCGGCGCACGGTTCCGGCTCGCTTTGCGGGAAAAATCTTTCCTCTGACACGGTTTCCACTCTGGATGCACAACGGCGCATGAATTACGCGTTGCAGCCCATGACTAAAGAGGAGTTCATCGGTCTGGTCACAGCAGATCAGCCTGATGCTCCGGCCTACTTCACCTATGACGCGATTCTCAACACCCGCGAGCGGACTTCGCTCGACAACAATCTGAAACAGGTGTTGCACCCGCTTGAGCTGGATGAAGTGCTCGCCATGGCCAATAACGGTGCGCAGCTTCTTGACGTTCGCGAGCCAGCCGAATTCGCCATTGACCATCTCACCGACAGTATCAATATCGGACTCGGAGGCCAATACGCCACCTGGGCAGGCACCGTACTGGACAATTCAACGCCCATTGTGATCATCGCCGAACCTGGCCGTGAACAGGAAGCAGCACTGCGTCTGGGCCGTATCGGCTTTGATCATGTGAAGGGCTATCTGAAGGGCGGGATCGAAGCGCTTCTTAGCTTCGCCCTGACCTTGTGTGCCATACGGAGCGCGTGAGTGCGCCGATGATGGAGGAGGAGCTAACTGGCGGCACGCGGCCTCTACTGGTAGACGTGAGAAGCCCGCGTGAGTGGGCCGCCAAACACATTGATGGCAGTCTGAACGTGCCGCTTAACCACCTCAAAGAACGCATTGCTGAAATCCCGCGCGATCGCCGCATTGCCGTTCATTGCGCCGGCGGCTACCGGTCGTCCATCGCCGCAAGCATTCTGCATCAGTCGGGAATCACCAATCTGATTGAGATGGTCGGCGGGCTCGCCGCCTGGGAAGCAGCCAAGCTCCCGGTGATTACCACGCCTTAAATATGGGAAATGACGCAATGACAATGGAACACGATCTTGACGATATCGTGGCATTGCTGGTGCGCACGCCGTCCGCACTCGAAGCCCTGTTGCTCGACTTACCTGAAACATGGACTCATCGCAATGAAGGTGAGAACACCTGGAGCGCATTCCAGATCGTGGCTCATTTGATACAGGCGGAGAAGGGAAACTGGATAACGCGGGCAAAGTGGCTCCTGGAATTCGGCGAGACACAGGCGTTTGAACCATTCGTGCGCCAGCCAGATGAAGGCAAAATCAGTGGGAAGTCTCTGACGCAGATTCTGGGTGAGTTTGCGTGGCTGCGATCAGAAAATCTGGATGCACTGCGTGCGTTAAATTTGAAACCTTCCGATCTTGAGAGGCGTGGTCTCCATCCTACCCTGGGAACGGTAAAACTGGGCGAACTCCTGGCGACATGGGCAGCCCATGACCTGACGCATCTGCACCAACTGACAAGAGTGATGGCCTGGCAGTATCGCGAATCGGTAGGACCGTTTCGCAGATATCTGGGCGTAATGCGGTGTGACGGGCATAGCGAACCTTAGACGACCGCCGCGGATCTTGCGGCCGGAACGAACTGTAAAGATAAGTTAACGCTCGGCAAAGAGTCGTTATGGGCGTTCTTGAGCACAACTTTATCGTGGAACTCAGGTTTGTATTAAGCAGGAATTAAGGGCAGCCCGCAATGTGGGAGTGCGAGCTACTGGTTTTCCGGAATCTAATTTTTCAGGTGTCTGGCGTGTTTCTGGAGGGAAGCGTTCCATGCGATATCTAAAATATCTCGCTTTACTGGCTTTGCTGATTCTGCCCGTGGCGTATTCACAGGCGCAGGTTGCCATCGGCATTCAGATCGGCCCATCTTACGGCATTTACAACGCTCCGCCAGTGTGCGCCTACGGCTTTTATCCAGCGTATCCTTTTGGCTGCGCTCCCTACGGTTACTACGGCCCCAACTGGTTTGTGGACGGAGTATTTATCGGCGCGGGCCCCTGGAACAACTTCTATTTCACGCATCCGGGGTTCTACCGTCCGTTTTACTTCAATAGCCCCATCATTGTTCGTAACGGATTTCGTGAGGGATTCCACAGCTTCCGCGGCGATGGGTTCCGTGGCGATGGCTTTCATCATTTCAATGATCATGATGGCTACCGGGGCGAAGGGTTTCATAGCTTCCATGATGGCGACCGCTCCCATGATGGAGATCACTTCCGTGGCGACGATCATGGCTTCAGGGGAGGAGATCATGGCTCCCGTGGAGGCGAGCATAACCGCGACGTAGGTTACCGCAACGAAGGTTACCGCGGTTTCAACGGCGGCCCGCACGGCGTTGGAGGTGGTGACCGCGGTGGTCGTAACAATTATGGAGGTGGGCGTGGCGCCGGAGAAGGTGACGGTCATAACTCATATGGCGGCGGCATGTCGCACGGTGGCGGTCATGGCTCATATGGCGGCGGCATGTCGGGCGGTGGCGGTGGCGGTCATAACTCCAATGGCGGAGGCATGTCTCACGGTGGTGGTCATGGCTCATATGGCGGAGGCGGCGGAACGTCGGGCGGTGGCGGATCACGTGGCGGCGAATCACACGGACATCGCTAGGCTCTAATCGAACGTTCGAGAGGCCGACGGCGAGAGCTGTCGGCCTTTTGGGCAACTTACATCCTGAGCTTTTCTGATCAGTGTCATCAGTGAGAATCAGTGGTAAAACGTTTTTGAAATCCGCGTTCATCCGCGTCTATCCGCGGTAAGTTTGTTAGCTCGCTGCTTTCTTCACCAGTTCCCACGCCTCATCCACATCCTGCCATACTGTCGCCAGATTACCGATGGCCAGCCGGATGACCTGCCTGCCATTCAGCACCGTGCCTGAGATAAAGACCCGGCCAGAGTCGTTCACCCGATCCATGATCCTTTTATTTTCGTCATCACTGCCGCGATAGCGGAAACAAACAACAGAAAAGGGAACCGGCGCCACCACTTCAAAACGAGAATCGGCGGCGATAAGCCCGGCCAGCTTCTTTGCCCACTCGATATGCTCACGCAGCATGGCCTCAACGCGCTCGCGGCCAAAGTATCGCATCACGAACCACAGTTTCAACGCGCGGAAGCGATGGCCCAGCGGAACGCCATAGTCCATCAGGTTATGGGCGCGCGGGTCGTCCTGCGTCTTGAGATATTCGGGCGTGAGAGAAAACGCCCGCCGCAGAATATCCGGACGCCGGGTGTAAAAGGCGCTCAGGTCAATGGGCGTAAGCAGCCATTTATGCGCGTTATACACCAGAGAATGCGCGCGTTCGGCCCCAGCCAGAATGTCCTTGTGCTCCGGCAGCATGGCCACGCAGCCCGCGTACGCACAGTCAACATGCAGCCACATGCCATGGGTCTCGGCGATATCGGCGATGGCCGGAACCGGATCAATGCTGGTGCTGGAAGTAGTGCCGACCGTGGCCACCACACAGAATGGTCGCTTACCCGCCGCCTTATCGGCGGCCACCATTTCAGCCAGGGCATCGGCCCGCATGCGGAATTCGCCGTCAGACGGGACCTTGCGCACGTTGTTTTGCCCGATGCCAACGGCAATAGCCCCTTTTTCAATCGACGAATGTGACTGGTCGGATGTGTACAACACCAGGTCGCCATGGCTGCCCTGGGCACGCGCTTCCGGCGCAACCATCTCCCGGGCACAAACAATCGCATGCATGCTGCTGGTGGAAGCTGTGTCATAGACAATGCCAAACCATTCGTCGTTCCCCGTAACCCCCAATCCCAGCCATTGCCGCAGCCAGTCCAGCGCTTTCTGCTCCAGTTCAGCCACCGCGGGCGACGTCTTCCAGTGCAGGCCGTTGGTGTTGAGGGCAGCAGCCAGCATCTCGCCCAGAATCGCCGGAGTTGACCCCGTGCAGGCAAAGTAGGCAAAGAAGCGAGGATGGTTCCATTGCGTTACCGCAGGCATCACCAGCGAGTCGAAGTCTCGCATGATGGCCGAGAACGATTCACCTTGCGCCGGCGCCGACGCGGGCAACGCGTCAAAGAGTTCGCCCGGCCTGGTCTGCGCCAGCACGGGACGGTCGCCGAGACCGGAAAGATATTGCGCAATCCAGTCCACAGTTTCATGTCCGGCGCGGCGGAAGTCTTCTATGTAGCTGGTCCATGCGGGATCGGCGACGTTTGGTTTTGCGTGCGAGGCAGAGGCTCCGCCCGGCGAGTTCTTCGGATCAGTGACTTTGCTCATGAGATCTCTGAAAAGACATGTACTACGGTATTAATTTTCTTAACTTTCTTGACTTGGAATCACAGCCAGACTACTATCCTCGCAGCATGCACGCCAGCCGATTTAGCTTCGCATTTATTTACCGCTACTTCTTTACGGGTAGCGGCGAAGCGGATGGTGTGTGCTGACAACGCAATACTAAGTTACACATCATAGGTTACCGCAAGCCGCGACTCCCTCAAGGATCGCGGTTTTTGCATTTCAGGGAGCTTTGACATGGGCCAGAAAAAGATGCCGTCTTACACATCCGCCGTTGCCGGGCGACGGAAAAAACCGGCGACAGGGTAGAGACGCTTGCCGGAGAAAAGACGCTGATCGAATGGCGTCAGGAAATTGATGCGCTCGACGCCGAGTTGTTACGCATGCTGAACCAGCGCGCAGCCATCGCCTGCGAGATCGCGATGATCAAAGTTGCCTTCGGCCTTCCCGCCTACGATCCGGACCGCGAATCGCAGGTGCTGAAACAGATTGCCGCACGGAACCCCGGCCCGCTCGACGAGCAAAGCGTGGTGGCCATCTTCAGCAGCATCATTCATGAAACGCGACGGCTGGGAACGCAGAGGATGGAGAAGATCGTGAGCTAGCTATTAGCACTTAGCATTCAGCACTTGGTGAAATTGGCGACTGGGAGAGTGATGGTGTTTAGTTTGATTCGCAATTTCAAAAACGATCGGAAGCAGACTTTTCAATAGTCGATCGACATTCGAAGCGCACCGTTCAGGTTTTAGCTAACGGCTAATGGCTGAATGCTAAGTGGCTGTTTTTCTCAAGGAGTTCTCAATGGTTATCAACATGGCCGCCGGTTATACCGAAGCGCAACTGCAACATGTGATTGATCGCGTCAAGGAGTGCGGATTTCAGCCGCATGTTACGCGGGGAACGGAGCGCGCAATTGTGGCCGCAGTCGGTTCCGGAGGATCGCGTAGCGCGCTTGAGGCCTTGCAGGCTGCTCCCGGCGTGGAGACCGTGGTGCCCATTGCGCATCCCTTTAAGCTGGTCAGCCGGCAGACCCGCGGTGAACGCACGCGCGTTTGCGTGGGTGACGTCTGCATTGGCGGCGAAGAAGCTGTGGTCATCGCAGGGCCGTGCTCGGTTGAATCGCATGAGCAGCTTTTTGCCACGGCCCATGCGGTGAAAGCTGCGGGTGCTTCCATGTTGCGCGGCGGCGCCTACAAACCGCGCACCTCGCCTTATGATTTCCAGGGACTCGGTGTTGAGGCGCTCAAGCTGTTGCGTGAAGTGCGCCAGGAAACCGGTCTGCCGATTGTCACCGAAGTGATGAGCACCAATGATATTGACCTGATCAGCCAGTACGCTGATGTGCTTCAGGTGGGTGCGCGCAATATGCAGAACTATGATCTGCTGCGCCAGCTCGCCAAGGTGACTACGCCGGTGCTGCTCAAGCGCGGGCCGTCCGCCACGGTAAAAGAATGGCTTCTCGCGGCGGAGTATCTTCTGGCCGGCGGCAATCCCAACGTGATTCTCTGTGAGCGCGGCATCAAGTCTTTCGAAAGTGAGATGACGCGCAACACGCTCGACCTCGCCGCCGTTGCGCTGGTGCGCGAGCTTTCGCATCTTCCTGTGGTCGCCGATCCTTCACACGGCACCGGACGCCGCGATCTTATCGCGCCCGCCAGCCGTGCCGCACTCGCCATTGGAGCCGATGGTCTGATCATTGAAGTGCATCCCTGCCCGGAGCGTGCGATGTCCGATGGAGCGCAGTCACTGAACCTCGACGAATTTGCAAAGCTAATGAGCGGACTGTCCGCGCCAATCAGAGCGGTGGCGATGCGGCCGATGTCTTCCGCGGCGAAATAAAGAACTGACATGAAGTACGCCGCTGGCAAAGGAGCCGTGGATCATAGATGATATTTCCACGTACCAATTGAGCGGAGTGGAATGAAGAAATCCTCGCACAGCGGCGATCACAAGAAACGCAGGCCGGATTCTGGCGCCCGCCGTTCAGATGAACGACGTTCGGATCAACGAAGCTCAGATCAACGCAGCTCGGATCCCCGCAGTTCGGATCAACGCCGCTCCGGAAGGCCAGGCACGAGGCAGCAACGCCATGGTGCCGGTCGCGGCAATCGA
This sequence comes from Terriglobia bacterium, assembly GCA_963755365.1. Classification (GTDB taxonomy): domain Bacteria; phylum Acidobacteriota; class Terriglobia; order Terriglobales; family Acidobacteriaceae; genus Angelobacter. Next base: position 305,347 of record CAVWJV010000004.1, read on the forward strand.
TCTTCTCGCGAACTGCGCGTCATCTATGAAGATGAAGCTGTTATCGCCGTCGATAAACCTGCCGGGCTCACTGCCGTACCGGTGGAAGGCACCAACATGCCGTCCGCGTGGGAGGTGGTTGCCGAAGAGCTGAAGAAGATCGGCGAGCGAACCTACGTAGTGCACCGCATTGATCGCTTCACTTCCGGCGTAATGCTCTTTGCCAAAACCGTGCGTGACCGTGACGTGCTGGTAAAGCAGTTCCTGGCGCACACTCCAGTGCGTGAATATCTTGCCGTGGTCCGTGGACGGCTTGATTCGACTCAAGAGCCTGACCAGGAAGAGACCCTGATTCACTATTTTCGTCGCGACGGAATGTTTCAAAAGCTCACCCATGCGGGTGACTATCAGGGCGCGCGTGCGGAACTGCGGTATGCAGTCGAACGTCCTCTGCGTTCTGCTTCGCTTCTTCGAGTCACGCTGGTGACGGGATTACAGAACCAGATACGCGTGCAGTTCGCCGCGCTGGGTCATCCGGTCATCGGTGACCGAAAATATTCTCCTGACGAGGCCTCTGAACGCCGCATTGATCGTGTGGCCCTGCACGCTGTCCGACTTGGCTTCACTCATCCCCGGACTGGAAAACAGATCTTCGTTGACTCCAAACCTCCAGCGGATTTCAACTCTCTGGTGCAGGCCCTGTCCCTGCCGTCGCGGAAATAAACTAACAGGTCGCTTCAGGAGGCCATCGCATGTCAGCATCTGAAAACAAAAAACTCATGCAACACATCTTCGGGGAACTTGCTCAGGGCAATTCTCGTCCGCTGGTGGAAAACATGGCTGAAGATTTTCAGTGGACCGTGGCCGGCAGCAGCAAATGGTCTGGTACGTTTCGCGGCAGAGATGCTGTGTTGAATCAGTTGCTGGCGCCGTTGCGCGCGCAGATTGAAGGCCGCATTAAGACCGTCCCACTGCGCTTCATCGCGGAAGATGACTTTGTTGTGGTGGAAGCCCGCGGCAACAACACCACCAAGGCCGGCAATCCTTATAACAACAGCTATTGCTTCGTGGTCCGCGTGGCCGGCGGCAAGCTCGCCGAAATCACCGAATACATGGACACCGAGCTGGTGTCTTCCGTCTTAAGCAATCCCGCCGCCTGAACGACTTCATTCGCTCACACTGCGGAAAAGCCGCCCCTTGAACGGGCGTGAACCAATGGCTGGCAAAATGAACGGCCATTCAGTGTATCCTTGTACGGGTATCATCCTTATAAATATGACTGGGGGCTGTCTGAATGAACACCTCTGCCGGTAGCTTTCCCGCATCAATCACGGCAGCAAAGTCCGCGCCAGAAGCTGCAGCCATCCGCGTGCCCTGGACGGTTTGGGCCTGCGTCAGTGCTTCTATTCTGATCGCCATTGGTTTGTACTGGGACATTTCCTGGCATGAAACCATTGGCCGGGACAGTTTCTGGACTCCGGCGCATCTGCTGATCCAACTTGGGGGTCTGCTCACGGCCCTGGTTTGCGCCATGACGATCTTCAGCGCAACTTTTCAGCCCAACAGCACCGCGCGCACAACATCCGTGAACGTCCTGGGTTTTCGCGGACCGCTGGGCGCATTCATCGCGGCCTGGGGCGGTTTGGCGATGGTGACATCAGCGCCGTTCGACAACTGGTGGCATGAGGCGTATGGGCTCGACGTAAAAATCCTCAGTCCTCCGCATATTCTGCTCGCCATCGGAATCGCCGGCATAGTCTGGGGCGGTTTATTGCTTACCGTCGCTGAAATGAACCGCGCAGAAGGCGCGCAGCGTTCGCGACTTCAGCGGCTCTCTCTGTTATTGGGTGGCTTTGTCATTGTCCACTCAATGATTTTGCGACTTGAGTACACCAACAAGGTCCTGCTTCACAGCAGCGTTTCGTATATCGCGCTGGGCGCCGGCCTTTTGCTGGTGCTGGAAGCTCCGGCGCGTGCTGCCCGGCATCGCTGGGCACGCACCATCATGACGGGCATTTACTCGCTGTTCACCGTTTTCATGTTGTGGATTCTGCCGCTGTTTCCGGCATCGCCTAAGCTGGGGCCGGTTTATCAGCCGATCGATCACATGGTGCCGCTGCCCTGGCCCATCCTGATGGTGATTCCGGCATTTGTGCTCGATCTGCTCTGGCCGATTTTTGAAAAGAAGCGGTTCTGGAAACGCCCGCGCTGGCAACAGGCTCTGTTTGGCGGCGTCGCGTTCATGGCCGTTCTGGTGGCAGTGCAGTGGCCATTCGCAACGTTTCTCATGTCGCCGGCAGCGCGTAACTGGTTTTTCCATCCCGCCAACTATCCTTACTTCACGCCGTCAACTGCCGCTACCGTCCGGTACGTATTTGTGAAGTTTGACGATAGCGCAGCCATGTTCTGGCGAGGGATGGGAATCGCTTCCGCTTTTTCCGTGGTGAGTCTGTGGCTGGGCATTGTTTTTGGTGACTGGCTCAAGAAGCTGCAAAGATAAAAGTTAAAAACGATAAAAAAGACAAAAAAATCAAAAAGACAAAAACGAATAAAAGATGCGCAAACTCCTTCCGCTGCTCCTCATCCTCATTCTTCCGCTTTCCACGCCAGCGCACGTAAACAGTCCGGACGTTTATTTCGACGGCTTTGCCGGTCCCTATCATCTTCTGGTGACGGTGAAAGCTCCGTCCGTGGTACCGGGCATTGCGCAGATTGAGATTCGCAGTGCAGACAAAGATGTTGAACGCATTGAAGTTCTGCCGCTGAAGATGGTGGGTGTCGGCGCAAAACTCGCGCCCGCCGCGGACGCAGTGCAGCGCTCCGCCACTGATCCGCAGGCTTATCATGGCCAGCTCTGGATCATGGCGCGCGGATCATGGAAAGTCCAGATCACCGCGCAGGGCGCGCGCGGAAAAGGTGAACTCGCAGTTCCACTGCCTGCTATTTCTACCAATACGCCGGGCATGCAGAAAGGTCTGGGCATTTTGCTCACGTTGCTTGGGCTCACTTTGGTGATTGGTATTGTCAGCATTGTTGGAGCTGCTGGTCGGGAAGCCGATCTGGCTCCCGGAGAACAGCCGGCGCGCGATCACAAAAGACGGGGATACACGCGAGCAGGCGTCGCAACCATTGTTGTCTTTGTCGCGCTGGTCATGGGGGCCAGGATGTGGCGCGCGGACGCAGCCACTAATTCCAAGCTGAACTATCGCGTGCCGCATGTAAAAGCGGAATTGCAGTCAGGCAATGTCCTGCGCCTGGAACTGGACAATCCCAACACATCGGAGAAGAACAGGTTTAACTTTCTTGCGCCGGATGCCATTGTGATGGACGATCTTGTTCCGGACCACAACCACATCATGCATCTTTTTCTGGTCCGCATGCCGGACATGAAGAGCTTCTGGCATCTGCATCCCCAACAGATCGGCGACGCGCAGTTTACCCAGAAGTTGCCTGCGCTTCCTGCCGGACACTATCGCGTCTACGCTGATATCGTCCACGCCAATGGATTTCCTGAAACGCAGATCAATGATATTGAGCTTCCAGCCATTTCGGGAGGAACGCTGATCGGCGATGATTCCGGTTTTGCAGATTCCAAAGCTACGAACAACACGGCGCAACTGGCCGACGGTTACCGCATGGTCTGGCAGCAGGACGGCGCTCCCCTGAAAGCGCAGCAGGCAAAGTGGTTCCGCTTCCGTGTTGAAGATAATAACGGTAACCCCGCTCAGGATCTGGAGAACTACATGGGTATGGCCGGTCATGCTGTGTTCATGAGCAATGACGGAAATATTTTCGCTCACGTCCATCCCGCTGGGTCGGTCTCCATGGCTGCGGTGAACATTGCGGAAGGCATGCCCGCGGAACACGACATGTCTTCGATGAGCATGAACATGAAGACGGAGTCAAAGCCGCTGTCCAGCGAAGTATCTTTTCCTTACGGCTTTCCCAAACCTGGCGACTATCACATCTTTGTGCAGATCAAGCGTAGCGGACGAGTGGAGACTGGAGTGTTCACCGCACACGTACAATAATTGTTGCCATGCATTGTCCGCGCCTAGTTCTGTTCGATCGGCCTGTTCGTCGGCCTGTTTGCATGCCTCCTTGCCGGACCTTTATCCGCGCAAGGTGTTTCCGCCAAACATGCTCGTGTTGAACTTCTTTCGCAACCCTCCACGGCGGCTTCTGGACAAAGTCTTACCCTGGGCGTTCACTTCATTCTGGAACAAGGCTGGCATATTTACTGGATCAACCCTGGCGACTCCGGCCAGCCGCCGGCATTCCAGTGGCAGCTTCCGCCGGGGTTCACGGCGGGCGAAATCGAATGGCCGCGTCCCAGGAAATTGCAGAGCTCGCCCACACTCGCTGACTATGGCTACAACGACGACGTTTTGTTGATGGTCCCTGTCCATGTGCCTGCCGATAAATTTCAGGGCGGCAAATTAAACGGCGGGAAACTAGATCTTGTCGTTCTCGCGAAATGGCTGATCTGCCGAGAAGTCTGCATCCCTGACCACGCTGAACTAAAGCTCAATCTTCCGGAAGGCCGGGCAGAAACAAAGCCGCAAACTGCCGCGCTGTTTGCCAAGGCCAAAAAGCAAATCCCCATCGAGTGGCCAAAATCATGGATCGCCACGGCTGAATCGCGTAAAGAAGACTTCCTGCTTACCATTCACTCAGGTAAGCCGGTCAGCAAAGCGGAGTTCTATCCCCTGGATAAAGGTCAAATTGAAAATTCTGCCATGCAGCGGGTGAAAGCCACGCCACATGGTTGCGTGATTACGCTCAGGAAATCCGACCTGCTGCTCAAGCCCATTTCTGTTCTTCGCGGCGTGCTGGTGTTGCAAGACCAGGCTTTCCAGATCAATGCCGCCGTGAATACTCAAGTCGCATTAAAATAGTCTCCATTAAAATAGAATCTATGAAGGGAGCTCCCATGAAATTGCGCAATTCAGCATTCCGATTCATTGCCGTGCTCACGCTGATCACCACCGCGCTCGCCGTGAAGGTTGGCAGTCCAGCCCCCGGATTCACCGCTGTTGACGTTGACGGTAAGCAGCAAAAGCTTTCCGACTTCAAAGGCAAATACGTGGTCCTGGAATGGCACAACCAGGGCTGCCCTTACACGCGCAAACATTATGAGAGCGGCAACATGCAGCGCCTGCAAAAAGAGTGGACGGCCAAAGGCGTAGTCTGGCTTACTGTGATCTCCTCCGCGCCGGGCACTCAGGGATTTGTCACTCCGCAGCAGGAAAAGGAATATCTGACGCAGATGAAGGCCGTTCCCACCGACGTGTTGCTTGATTCTGGAGGAACCTTAGGCCGGCTCTATGATGCCAAGACAACGCCGCACATGTTTGTCATCGATCCCGGCGGCACGCTTATCTATCAGGGCGCAATTGATGACAAGCCGTCTTCCAACCAGTCGGATGTTGCCGGCGCAAAAAATTATGTTGACGCAGCGCTCACCGCATCTCTGGCCGGCAAGCCGGTGAATGAAGCGGCCACTCCTCCGTATGGCTGCTCAGTCAAGTACGCCAAGTATTGACCGCTGAATGCCTCTGCCTGAATATCTTGCTGACGCGCTTCAGTCGGAGACGGGAAAGTTTGACCGTTCCCAGCTGGCAAAATCAGCGCGCGAACTCACGGACCGCTACAAGTCATCCAGCTTTGCAACTCCGGCCATCATGGGCGACGCGGACCGGGCGGCTTATCTCGCCGTTCGTTTTCCCGCTACGTTTGCCGTGAACGAACATGTCTTTCGCGAGCTTCGCCGGCTTGCCCCTGAAACGGCCATTACGTCTCTGCTCGATCTCGGCGCAGGGCCGGCAACTTCATTCCTGGCCTCAGCTGAGATCTTTCCCGAACTGAAGAAGGCCACGCTTCTGGAACGTGATCAGCGCTGGCTGGATCTGGGAAAGAGGTTGATCTCCGCCAGTCCTCACCATGGTGCGCGAGATACTGAGTGGTTGCGTTCGGACCTCCGTTCCGGATTTCCCGCACAGTCGCATGACCTGGTCGTGATTTCCTATGTTCTGGGCGAGCTCTCCGCCGCCGACTCTGAGATCACCCTGCGCCAGGCGTGGAATTCCGCCGGCCAGTTTCTGGTGATCATTGAACCTGGCACTCCGCCGGGTTTCGCAGTGGTCAATCGCGCCCGATCTTTCCTGATCGGCGCTGGTGCGCATCTTCTGGCGCCGTGTCCGCATTGCCATGAATGTCCCATGGCCGTTGCCGGCGATTGGTGCCACTTTTCCCAGCGACTGCAGCGCACGGCTGAACATCGTCAGCTCAAAGGCGGATCGCTGGGTTACGAAGATGAAAAATTCTCTTATTTAATCGCCAGCCGGACTGCCCTTAACCCCGCCAGTGCCAGAATTGTGCGTCATCCACGCAAACACACCGGATTTTTGCACCTGAATTTATGCACACCTGCCGGATTACAGGTTCGCACTGTGACAAAGTCGCAAAAAACTGCATATAAACAGGCACGGCATGCTGAATGGGGAGACGCCTGGGACATCGACTGAAACCGGGCATGTCCCTTCTGCGTGCCAGCCAAACTCAAAATTAATATGTTTATTTTTGTTATTTCTCCACAAACCGCCTCAGGAAAAGTACACTACTCAACGTTCACTTAAGCAGATGATATCCACCGCCAAACGCTCGCCTGAAGTCACATCTCTCGCCGAAGGTTCGCACGGACCTGAATTCCTGGTGGTGTGCAGTGATCCGTTTGTGTTTCGCGCTGTGGCTGGCGCAGTCCGCAAAGTGAACGGACGCCTCAATTGCGCGCCCGCCGTAAATGCTGCTCGCGACTACCTGACCCGCCGCAAGGTTGACGGTATTGTCATTGACCTGAGCCTTGAAGGCGCCATGGAACTGGTGCAGAGAGTTCGCGCCATGACCACCGGTAAGCCCATGGTGATCTTCGCCTATGCCTGGCACGATGAACAAACGCAATGTGCCCTCCGTGCCGGCGTGAACTTCGTGCTGCGCCAACCGCTCATTCCAGACAAGATCGCCAACATTTTTGCCCTCTCCACCACCATGATGACCTCTGAGAAGCGCCGCTACTCGCGTTACCCGCTTATGGTGCCGGTCAATCTTGAAGTGAACGGTGCCCGTACGGAGAGCACCATGTCAAACCTGAGCGAAGCTGGCATGGCCATCTGGTCCATACAAAACTATTCTCCGGGATCAAACCTCCGCTTTTCCTTTGAGCTGCCCTTTGGCGAGCGCATTGAAGGTAAGGGCGAAGTCACCTGGACAACTTCCGATGGTCTTGCCGGCGTGCGCTTCAACATCCTGAGCGATAACGCTTATTCCAGCCTCTCCAACTGGATCGCCCGGCGCAACGCCAAGCCAGGTCCCGGACGGCCGCTGATCTCTACCTATTCAGCGTAATCACAGCCATTAGCCCTTAGCCATGAGTACTTAGCCATGAGCCTCTGTCTTTCTCAGTGTCTCCGTGCCTCCGTGGTAGGTGTTGCCCCTTCCGATCTCGGCGCAGCCTGCCTGTGATAATATTTCTGCCGCTTTTCGATTCGCCTTCGTCAAAGTCCTCAATTCCCCCGGAGGTTTCATGTCCAGGCCTTCCTTCGCTAGTAAACTCGTTTTCCTTATCGCAGCATTTTTTGTTTTCACCGCTGTCGTGCAGGCGCAGACAACTACCGCTTGTCTGGAACATCACCCGCAATACATTCCCGGCCAGCTTGAAGTGAATTACTCACAAGGCTGCGTGGGTCATGACGAGCCTGAACTTATTCCTGTCTCCAGCGCTCCCGGCTCCGCCCGCGACCTTACATGGACCGTGGTGCTCCCGGCCAGCGGACGCAACAACGTTTCTGATGTTGGACCCACATTCTGGTTCGGCGGCACCGTCACTGACCCCAAGAGCCTGTTCGGCCAGGCCTTCGTGGAGTTGCAGTTCTATCCTGACTCCATTGTCAGCAAGTGCTTCAACAATGGCGGATTCAGCGTTAACTTTTCCGCCAACACCTTTACCGCGTGCTCTCCTGTTTTCAAACTGGTCCCCAACAACACCAAAGCGCATTTCACTGAGACCACTGCCTTCAACGCCATGCTGGAAGATTCCACCACGCCGGGCAGTCCGCTGATCATGAATGCCGGTGACACCATCACCGTCCACTACTTTGTTACGCCGGCCGCCGACGGCTTTCACATCACTGTCACCAACCTGCGCACCGGCCATTCCGGCACCATCATTCTCAACTCGCAGTCTGACGGCCCGTTGATGCCATTTTTCGATACGCAGCAAATTGGCAATGCACTGGGTTGGGGACTGGTAAACGATGCTCCGAATTCCTTCGTCTGGGAGATTGGGCATGCCTCCATCTTCACCGGCGGCGACGCCTTCTGCGTTCCCGGCCAGACCATCTGTGATTCTTACAACTCCGACTCCTGGGCAGGCCTTTCTCCCATCCAGATCAAGAGCGTGGTGTTTGGTGACGGCTCATCGCCCAAAAACTTTGCCGCCGTAAGCGACGAGGGCGGCAAAGCGGAAGTGGCCTTGTCCTGTCCCACCTTTGGAGGCCCGTTCTGTATCTATCCGTGGTACACGCTGGCTAAGAGCGGCTTTCACTACGGCATTGACTACCCGGACACGTTGAAGGATTTCGGCCAGGCAGACCAGTTTACCCAGACGCTTGGGTGCGGAGGTCCCTTCGGCCCCAACACCACGTTCTGTTCAACTATTCTGAAATAGATTCAAACGGGCGATCAGGGGGCGCGCTAGCGCCCCGAACCGGTCATCCATTCCGTCTGATTTTTCATTGCTCAGTTTGAGTTGTCATTCCGAAGCGTAGCGAGGAATCTGCTTTCTTCCGTTCTTCCGATCCGCGTAAATCCGCGGTAAGAAGTTTCTTCAGATCAGTGTGGATCAGTTGGATCAGTGTCATCACCGGTAAGGTTTTGCTTTTCCGATCCCAGCGATGTCGTGCGATGGCGTCGACCTCGGTTCGGGAAGCAAAACAACTGACCTTAAGTACTCCGCAGCGCAAGAGAAAAACGCGAAGGGCTGCCTGGACGGTCAAAGGTTTAGATCCATTTGCGACTATCGCGATCATAAGGTAGGCAATGTAAACGGATGAACTCGGGGCTGTCCAAAAGCGCAGGCCTGGGTTTCGACTCTCACTATCACTTTTAGCAACGGACGAACAGTATCATTGCACCGTTACATTGAATGTTCCCAGAGCTTTAGTCGTGGACAGGCGGCCAGGTGGGAATGTTTCCCCGAAAATGGTAACGGTAACCGTCTGCGGTTGTGGCGGCTGCACCGGAGTAGGTGTCGGAGTTGGACCACCTCCCCCACCTCCGCCGCAGGCAACCACGACCGAGAGAGTCAGCAGACAAATGCAACCCAGGATCAGCTTACTTTTGTGTTTTGTGGGAGCTGCTACCAGCGTTCCCACAAGCAGAACCGTCAGAGTTAGGGATGTGAGCCAGCGCGGGGTCACGGCGCTGGCAATGGCCGTCACATTCGAGGTCGTTGGGCGTGAAAGGGCAGTTACCGTAACCTGCGAGTTCGCTATTCCGGATGCGTCAAAGTTCGGGGTTGCTGGAGAAACGACACACCGTACCGCGCCAGTAGGCTGGCCACCTACGGTCGCTCCACAAGACAGGGTGACTTGATCTTTAACACCATTCGTCTCGTTCAGAGCAATGCCAAAGGTAGTTGATTGTCCCACGCTAAGTGTGGCACCAGAGGGAAGAGCACTGGTGATATTGAAATCACCCACGTGCAGAATGGCGTTGACGCCGTGCGTAGTGAAACCGGTTTCTCCGTTAATTACAAAAGGATAATCACCCGCGGGCACATTTGTGGTTTGAACGTCAAATCCGGTAACCACAGATTGGCTGCTTCCAAAAACTCCAGTTCCAGTTTGGCAGCTAGCCCCTGCCGGCAGTCCGGAACAGGTAACGTTGACAACGCCCTGATAGTTATTGAGCGAATTGAGATCGACGAAGAACGTTTCGAAACCGGTGGTCAGAGCTGATGGCCCGGCAGAGTCAAACTGGATGCCAAAATCGCCGATCTGGAAAGACCCAGTCGCGGTGGTTGAAATGGACGCATCAGATGCAACCGCGTTGAAAGTATAGGTCCCGACCGGTAAGGGTGCAGCCACATTCAGTACCAGAGAAGTGGCATTGGAGCCGCCGGCCGGAAGGTCAAGATTGGCGGAGCCAAACTGGCAGGTGACGCCAGGCGGAAGGTTCTCACAATGAACCGTGACCGTTGTCTGGTAACCACCACGCGATTCGATGCCAAAGCCAAAGTCAATTGGCGTTTGACCGGGGAGTAAGGCCCGGAACGGAGCATTGCTGAACCCGCTAAGGAGGCCGACTGAACCGCCGACCACGGCAACCGACCCTACCGCGGTTGACGTTTTAATCCCGTCCGTAGCGGTAATACTGAATGCATGACTCTTATCGAAGGCTGGGCCCACGGTGACATTTACATCAACGCCCAGGGACCCGGCAGGAATAGTGACCGAGCCAGGAACCGAAATGGCAGGATCACTGGAAGAGAGCTGCAGGGTCGTATCCTGCGCTGTCTGCACCGGGATGCTGGCGTGAATTTGTCCAGTGGCGCCAATTACAGGCAGGGAGGCGAACTGTATCTGGAATGGATGGCCTGTGGTGCTGAGAATCATGCTAAAGGAAGAACTAAACCCATCCAATTCGACGAAGTCTGCCTTTCCGTCGTTATTCATGTCCGTCACAATGTTAGGTACGGCCGTACCACGAGCGCCCAGCGGGAATTTTTCAAATGTCGGGGTAAACGTTCCGTCGCCATTGCCCAGCAGGAATTGAACATAAGTCCGGGCAGGAAGCGCCGCTTCCATTTGAAAAGCCGCAATGTCTGGTATCCCGTCGCCATTGAAGTCGCCAACGAAGCTATGTTGACCCGGAGTTAAGAAGGGGTTTGTGAACGGCTGGCCGGAGTAGGGTGAGTACGAGTTCTGTAGGATGAAACTTCCGTCCGGCTGTGCTAGGTAGATATTAAAAACAGGGATTGGGCCGTCCTGATTGCCGCTTCGCTGGATCAGGTCCATCCTCCCATCGTGATTCACATCGACGGTTTCAAACTGAACAGATATATCGGAGAAGCTGAGGACACCCGAAATTGCGATTTTTGGCGGAGCAAATGTGCCATCGCCATTCCCAGGAAATTCCACCAGCTGGCCGCCCAATGGCATTATCACGTCCAGCTTGCCATCACCATTGAAGTCACCAACCAGCAGGTTTTGTGGAGTGCCGGTGAATGGTTGCGAGGCGATGGGAGTAAAGGTGCCGTTGCCGTTCCCAAGGAACGTTTGTATCTGGTTTGTGGCGGTGCCCCCTGCCATAACAAAGTCCAGTTTCCCGTCGCCGTTGAAATCCCCCTGCGCAATCACGCCAGGCAGGCCGGTGATGTTGGTCGTCACCGGGGTACCAAAGTTTCCAGCGCCAAGGTTGGGTATGAAAACATAGAAGTTCCCAGTGAAGCTGGACGAAATATGATTAGGCGTCAGAATGATGTCCGGATGTCCTGTGCCGCGGAAGTCTCCCGCGATCATATTGCCCAGGAACAGAAATCTTTGGTCAAGCACTGGGATCTTTTTATCCGGTAAGAAGTTACCAGTGCCATCATTCATGCTGATCACCAGGTTCGCTGGAAGAGCAAATGCATTTAAATCGACCGAGACCAGATCCTTCTTTCCGTCGCCATCCAGATCAACCGCAAGCATGGAGAAGGGTGCATTGGCGGGTCCCTGAAGAAAATTTGTGGCTTGTCCTTTTTCGCCGAAACCGATGTAGCGGCCTGCGAAGCCACCGAACCGGCCGGTTCCATCGTTCAGCAAGACAAGAGTGGAATCAGTGTCCTGACTAACCACAACGATATCGGGATGGAGGTCGCCATTAAGATCAGCCATCGCCAGTCCGAACATGGCGCTTTGTGCGTGATAAACGCGTGCAGGCTCAAACGCTCCGGTGCCATCACCCAGGGCTACGCTTACCAGACTGCCGGATTCCTGGCCAACCCCCGGTATGCCGCCCCCGATGTTAATACCGGATGTAATGAAATCCAGCTTACCGTCGCCATTTACATCGGCCAGCGCCATGGCAACTCCGATCTCGCCTTCACCAAAGAACCCAAGCGGATCCGCAATTTGGAACGTTCCATCGCAATGGCCGAGCATGGCAGCTGCGAATCCAAATGTGTCGATGGTTACGACATCCTGGCAGCCATCATTGTTGATGTCACCGATAGCGGCGTTAAGAATTCCGCCCAGGTTCTGGCCCTTTTTGAATGTGCCATCTCCCTGGCCCAGGTAAACGAATGTTCCCGGTTCTTGCGCGTTCTGATCGGTCACCGCAAGATCTGGTACGCCGTCATTGTTAAGGTCTCCGCTGGTAATGGCGAACACAAACGTTGCGGGCGAGAATTCGCGGTCTAGTGGAGTGGTCACAGGAGGAAGAAGCTTTCCAGTCCCATCACCGGCGAAGAACGCCACCGCGCCCGTCGGATTTTCCCCTGTCAAGCCAACAACCACATCAGGATGCCCGTCGCGATTGAAGTCATTCACCGTAATGCAAAGTGGCGGTGCAGGTGAGAAGTAAAGTTGTTCTGGCGCAAAAGTTCCATCGCCATTTCCCAGCAACACACCCACGCTCAGGCTGTCCGGTTCAGCCAATACAAGGTCGAGATTGCCGGTGCCCCTCAAATCGACTGCGGCAATGGCGATCGGCGTGGATCCGTTCAAGTTTATGATGCGCGGCAGCTGCGCTGTTCCATCGCCGTTGCCGAGATAGAGCCAGAGATTATTGCTTCCAGCGTTGCTCACTACCCAGTCGATATGCCCGTCATGGTTGAAGTCGCCAGCGGCAACGCCGCTGGGAAGAAAGCCGGATGCAAGAGGTTCAGGCAAGTCCAGGCCAGCGAGCGCAGGTGACGTTCCAAGCGCAAGGGCTGACAAGTTTGGCGCGGCAGCCTGCTCCTTCGATGCGGTAAACAACCCACCGTAGGGGCGGATGAACTGCTGCATATATGCCTGGCCTTGTTGGCGAGCGAAGTTCCAGCCAAAGAATTTCCTGCTCCGGATGTCTGGCTTGGCAGTGGAAATGGAGCGGGACGTTGGCGTCTGCTGGATTCGATAGGACAAAGGCGCGGCAGCCGGCGGCGCTGGACCTCCCGCTGTGATGGTGAACGGTAGCGGAGTAGAAGTTCCCCCGTTCGGATTGGTCACAGTGATGCTGACTATTCCGGGATTCAGCAGAAGATTACCGGTGATAAACCCCTGCACCTCCGTGCGGCTGAACGTGACGCTGATTAACGGCTGCCCGTTCCAATTTACCGTGGAGAACGGCACAAAATCCGATCCCGTCACGGTCAGTATGAAACCAAAACTGCCTGCCGGTGCGCTGGGCGTATCGAATGACGTAATCGTTGGAGTTGGCGTCGCAATAGTCAACGTCGCGGTATTGCTTTCCAGGAGAAGGCCCGGCAGGCGGGTTTGGACAAGAACTGGTGTAAGCCCTGTGCTCAAAATAAAGGCGAATGGATCAAGATCGGTTGGCAGGATCTGAGCTGTGAGCTGCGTGCTGCTGATAAAAGCGGTCGGCCGGCTGAATGCACCCAGTACAACCCGCGAGTCGGGAGTGAAATTCGATCCATTGACCGTGAGCGTAAGGGGAGGTCCGTAGTCAATTACCGTGGTGGGGGAAATGGACGTGATAGTCGGGGTGGGCGGAGTGGTAACTACGGCTGTAGAGGTTTTCCATAGGATGGCCTCACCATCGGTTATATCTTCCCCCTCAAAGCCCCATGAGGCGCCGACTTTGTCACTGACCTGCACTCCCTCGCTCGCCTGAAGGCCGTGATCATGCCTGACACAGCTGCCACCAAAAACCGTATCAGCGTAATTGAAAAGGATATTGCTTGAGTTTTCGAAGAAGACGGCCTGGAATTTCACCGTATCGGGTTCGTTGAGACAATCAAAGGTTTGTAGGTTACGCCATTCCACGACCAATTCGCGATTGGGAGCTGTTCCGGTTACATCCCAGAAAACGTTTTGAGCAGTTCCCGGTTGCGGAAGCAGGTCATCCCAAAATGGCGCCACCAGCGTATTCGCAATCACGAGCGGTGTTGACGAATGAAACGGGGCGCCAGTGGGTAATGGCATGTGCAGATACGAGGACACTGCGCCCGTGAAGCTGATGGTGCCATTCGCACTGATCCAGAGCTGATCAAAACTGCCGTCGCCAAAGAGAATTGGGAATGGCGCCGCGATCTGCGCCACTCCATCGTCGGCAAGGTTGAGATTTGTGCCGGCAATGGTCCGATAGTTGAAATCAGTGTTTCCGGCTTCGTAGTTGTTCAGTACCTGCACGGTTGACGTCCCGCCGGTGCTGAAAGTAAGTGTGTAGACACCTGTTGAGGCTGGAGTGAAAGAGCCTGTATAAACGCCATCGCCTGCGGAGAGATCTGGCCCCACGCCATCATCGGTAAGTTGAATCGTCTGGCCGCCGGGAGTAACGGTAACCTGCACCGGGCCGTTAGGTTGCGCGCAATTGATGTTCAAGGCTGCAAGAGTCAACGGCACGCCGACCGCGCCGGAAACCGTATCGGCGGTTGGAAGCAGGCGTCCGCTGACCACTGAGTTGGTGCAGGTTAGTGAGTTAAAGGCGTTGAGCCTGCGCCCGGATATGGTGCTGGCCATTGCAGTGTTGAGGTCGCCGCCAGCAAGAATCAAATTCTTGATGGCACGCCAGTCACGAGTAGGATCCTGTGCGGCAAGCAGCGCGGCCACACCGGTCACGTGGGGTGTAGCCATAGAGGTGCCACTATCGAGGCCATAGGTGCCGCCGGGCAGCGTGCTGAGAATGTCCTGACCGGGAGCGCCAAGATGTACAGAGTGCCTGCCTATATTCGAGAAGAAAGGACGATTGTCATTACGGTCCGTTGCCGCAACAGCAATGATGTTGGGCAAGGGAAAGCTGGCGGGGTAGCTGGGGCGGACGTCGTTGTCTGAAAAATCATTGCCGGCCGCGGCGATGAACAAAATACCACTTTGCCGCTGCCGATCAATGGCATCCTGCAACGCCTGGGAAAAATCGCCGCCTCCCCAGCTATTGTTGCTGGCAACAATGTTCAATCCTGAGTCTTTTAGTGACTTGATGAAATCCAGACACTGGATAGCTCCGGAGGCTGCTCCACTGCCATCAGCCCCGAGGAACTTGCAAGGCAGGAGCGTCACGTTCCAGTTAATTCCTGTAACGCCCAGCGCATTGTTGCCAATAGCTCCAATCGTCCCGGAAACATGCGTACCATGCCCATTGTCATCAAAAGGATCGTTGGTGCTAAGTATTGAGCCTTCGACAGCGTTGATGCCATGACAAACGACTCCACCTGGGCAGATAGGTCCAGTGAAGATATTCGCAGCCAGGTCAGGATGGTTATAGTCGACGCCGCTGTCGATTACAGCGATGACAACGTTGGAACTGCCAGTTGTGATGCTCCAGGCCAGCGTTGCTTTAATGTCCGCTCCAAGCGTGCCGCCATTTTGTCCTGTATTAAGCAAAGACCACATAGTGGGAAACAAGGGATCATTGGGGGTCTGGAACGCATGGACGATGTAGTCAGGCTCTGCGTATAAAACATCAGGGTTGGCGCGATATGCCGCCAAAGCCTCTGATAACTTCGTGCTGGCTGCTACCTGAACAAGTTGCAGTCCTTCAACGCTGGAAAAACTCTGCATGACATGACCCGCTGCTGCCAGATGCGCTGCCCGAATCGCGGTGGGCTGCACGGTAGGACGAAATTTTACGAGAACACGTCCGGGGACATACTTTCTTGGAACGGGCTGCGCAGTTTGCGCAAATAGCAGTGATGGAACAAGGATTACAAAGCCAACTGCCAGAAGCGTTACTCTGGTTAGACGCAGCACTGTCCTACCTCCGTGTAGGAAGAAACTATTGGGGGTGATTGTGGAAGAAGGGGGAGTTTAAGAGAAACTACGATAGAAGTCAATCCAGAGATATACCGCGCCCCGCAGCAATGGAGCTCTTTAGAGCCGTAAGCTGTGAAGCTCGTCCCTGATAAGAACTCCTGCTGATTGACAGCATTGGCCGTGCCGGTCTAGCACCGGTCTGTGGCATTCCATGTTGATGGCTTGCGCCTCAACTCTTGCAATTGTCGCAATCTCGTGAGGAAGAGTTTATCGGCTGTAAGTCCGCTTTGCGGTTTTGGTGGGCCCGGTAGGATTTGAACCTACAACCGACAGATTAGAGTCTCAATTCCACTTTTGTAAACATCGAGGTTCCTCACTTCTGGCGCGGAAGTGATTTCTCAATGGTGCAGTGAGGGATGACCTCAACCCATGTCATCCCTCAGCGAAGCCCACGCTTAGGCGGCAATGAGTTCGCTAGACCGGGTATTGTGCGGCGATCCCACATACGGGAAATTCGTCAGCAGATCAGTGTGCGGCCCAACCTTATCTCCCTTCACCTTCCCATTGCTGAGGATCGGTATGAAGACATCGGCCACGTCATCGCTGAGTGCACGGCCGTTGTTGGGGAAGGCCGCCGGGCGTTTGGAATCATGCCGCAGAGGATGTCTGGGCTGCGGGTGTGTGCTGTGCTGTTTTGCATGATCATCACGACGACCCACAGGGGTGAACGCCACCCCACCCTCGCATGACTTTAGGACTCCCTCAGAGCGAATCGCAGACACAGAGGCATTCGAAAATCGTCTCGATGGCTTTTCGGGGAGAACACGGGAAAGATTTCGGATTGGCCTCTGCCTTTTAGACATGGGGTTCTTGGAATTGTGTCGAGTTTGTGGCTTGGATTGTGTGCAGCGGGGGCCTCTTCAACATTATTTATTGAAACATGTCGCTCAGGTCATTCCCCAGCTGGTTCCTCGCGTTAAGAGGCGGCAGGCCGAAGGTAGTTTGGATGAACCTCAGAATGGAAACATCATCCATCTGCACGTGCGATATGTAGTTTTTCTTGGCTGCGGGTGAGATCACCAGCATGGGAACTCGTGGCCCGTCGCCCTGGGCATCAACCTGCGGAGGAGGAACGTGGTCCCACCAGCCGCCACTCGAGTCCCAGATGATGATGATGGCCGCATTGGGCCACAGCGGCGAAGCCTGCACCCCAAGGATGAAATCGTTAAGCCACTTTATGCCGTTGCCGATTGGCCCGCTTCCCGGATGCATGCTGTGTGTGGGGCCCGGTTGTATGAAAGCCACAGTAGGCGGTGTCGCCGAAGTGATGTCGGCAGCAAACTGTGAAAAATCACGCACGTTAGGCGTGGCGTGACTGTCAGTAAAGAATTGAAATGGGTTTTCCTGCGCTACGTATTTCCCGCAGATGCCAAGGTTCTCCTGATACCAGGCCCACGTCAAACCCTTCGTTGCAAGCTGGTCTCCAACGTGCTGAAATGCGTAGCCTGCTGTGGCTTTCGTTATTGTGTTGCAGGGAGGATAAAAAGGAGCAAGTGTGTTCGGGTTATTGTTGTCATCGGCCGCCACAAGGTAGAGCTGGTTTGACGGAGCGTCTCCCATGACCGCTGGGAAGAAGTTGTCAGCCAGCGCGAATTGCTGGGCCCAGTTCCACAGAACAGCAATATCAGCATTTGAGTTGTCATAGTGGCCCATTGAGATGTCGCCGTTGTAAAAGGCGTATTTATCCATCTTTCCTGAGTTCCATACACGCAGGAAGTCTCCGTGCTTGTGGGGCAAGTCGGGCGTTGAGACTGCGGTTAAGAGTTGGGGAGTTACAGTGGCGCCTTTCGCATCCACCTGGCTGAAACCGGGTACTCCGGGGCCGATTCCATTTGCGCCTGAAAACGTGCCGAACAGGTGATCAAAGGAGCGGTTTTGCATGATCACAACGAACACATTCTTGATCGGAATTTGGGTTGTGGTTGGCGTTGGCGTGGGAGTAGGAGACGAAGAAACAGAAGAACTTACGGCGCCGCAACCAATGATCAGGGCCACAATGGGGAAACTGAAAAAAACCAAAAGAGCTCGTCTCAAGGTTCTCGCACCTCATGAATCTTTGAGAGAACCATGGGCTGACCGGTTGGCTTAAGAATTCATGGTTTTTTAACAGTAGCTGTTTACCTTAAGCCTCTTGAACTAGTCCTTACGTTTTAGTAGCTTCATCTCGCGAAAGCCGGCCATTGGGTTTACAAGCTTCCGTGAAAGGTGGGAGATAAAATCCCGTCGTGCCTCGATCATTCAACAATGCAATGAGGGATGACCTCTACCCACGTCATCCCTCATTGAAGCCCACGCTTAGGCGGCAATCAGTTCTTTAGACCAGGCCTTGTGCGGTGATCCCACATAGGGGAAAGTCGTCGAGCAGATCAGTGTGCGGCCCAACCTTATCTCCCTTCACTTTCCCATTGCTGAGGATAGGAATGAAGACATCGACCACGTCATCGGTGAGTGTCCGGCCGTTGTCGGGGAAGGACGCCGGGCGTTTGGGATCATAAAGCAGGATGTCCGGCAGCAGTGTCGCTGCCACCTGCTTTGCTTTCTCCGGGGTATAGCCACCCGCGTGCTCCAGGGAGTGCGCAAAGGCGGCGATGAAACGGGCATCGTCTGCCGGCTGCCCCGCGAGGTAAGCATTTCTCTCATCACCGGGAAGGAAAGGAGTTTGCTGGGGCCGCGCGCCGCGGTCTGCCTGGACCCATTTCCCGCCTGCGCCGTCAAGAGTGCGAGCCCAAAGGCCAACCTTACCCGACCCCAACGCAGAGTTGGGCAATTCAATCACAATGCTGCAGATATCTTTATCGGCAAAGAAATCCTTGCCGGTGAACTGCAGGTTGTTAAGGGCGCCTTCCACGTCAAAGAAAAACGGATCACTGCGCCAGCCGGCAAAGAAGCGAATGTCGCCTGCCTGCGTTATAACTGCCTCGCTGTCCGTTGAAACAGCCGCCCGCTCCACGATAACCTGCCCGCTGTCGTCAGTTCGGTCAGCTTGCGCGCCCTCAACTCTCCGCAAAGTTGCCGTTTGCTTTCCGCCGTCCAACGCCGAGAAGCGCACCCGGTATGTAATATCGGCGATGACATCGCCGTTCGTGTCAATTTTGATTTCGTAGAGTGCATCGGGCGAGAAGGGTTCGGCGGCGGCTGGCCCTGGCGGGTTCACGCCGGCGGACGGGTGTACATTCATGATCAAAATGGACTTGCCAGACTCTCCCGGCTTGGGGAAAGCAAACAGATCGGTGAAATCCAGGCGGGCGTCCCCATGGGGAAACCCAAAGTCGGGACCAGAGTAGTGGTGTGACATGGGATCATCCTCTCCTCGCTGTAGATACTCAGGCCTCTTTGAGGGTTGTGTCGAAAGGATTGCAGCCGCGCGAACTTGAGCCGTTTTCGCGGCGTCTGAGCCGCGAGGCGAAATCCTGAGCCTGGGCGAAGGACCTCTATTATGGTGGGCTATCATGGTGGGCCCGGTAGGATTCGAACCTACAACCAACAGATTATGAGTCTGCTGCTCTAACCGTTGAGCTACAGGCCCCGCCACGTCAAGTTTCGCACACGCTCAGCAGCCTTGCCAATCCTCATGCCCATTCCGCGAGTCACTCACCCAGTGTCATATTGAGAGAAGAGCCGCGCGGACAATTGTCGAAACCGTCCCGATTCTGTCATCTTGAGCGGAGTCGGAGCGCATGCGACGACGTAGTCGAAAGATCCCGACAGTGCATGTTGATTTCATGCCGCATCAGGGAATTCTCCCCGAAATGCGATTCGTTGCGACTCTCAGGCCGAACCCTCACGGGGTCGGAGCAGGCATTTATGCCTCCAGAGTGGGAACGATTTTCGTCGACCTCACGGGGTGGAGCAGGCATTTATGCCTGCGTTAAGGAATGAAAGACAACCGGCTTCAGCCGCTGAGGTAAAGATCTCTACGTAGAGACGTAGCCTGCTACGTCTCCAAACTCGCGATCTTACATATTCTTCAGGGCTGCCCATATACAGAGCGCCGTAGGCGCGACAGAAGTTAGCCCAGTGTGTTCCCGAGTTCCTCAACGTGGGACGAGGGATAAACGCTGCCGCGCGGGACGCAGCGATAGCGGTGCGACATAAAACTTCATGCACGATCCGATGCAGCCTCTTGCGAAGCTGCATCCGAGTTGATCGCTACAGCGAGATCCTGATTGCAATTCCCGCCTCGGGATGACTGCGGTCAAACAGATAATAACCGTTGTCGACGTAGCTCACGTAGACTTCATCGGTGTCATACCAGTTGTTCGACCAGTATTGCGGCCATGGATCCACCAGGCTGAACCAATAACCTCTGTAATGAAAACGGGGGAAACCGCCAACTACCAGGAAGGGCCGACCGTAGATGCGGAACCCATGCTCCGGTCCAAAATATCCACTGTAGCGCGCGTCAGGGATGCGGTACCCGTTGTAGCCTCCGCGTTGCTGCCATGTGTGATGGTCAGACGCCCAGCTTTCTGAGCGATGTTGCTGCCACGCGGCCTGCTGGACACGCTGCTGCTCCGGCGTGCGTTGCCGTTGCTGATGGCTCGGCTGGCTCGCTACGTGTACCTGATCGTGTTCCTGACGACGATTCTGGTCTTGCTGTCTTCCTTGCTCAGCGCGTTGTGGCTGCGGCTGGCTTTGGTTTGATCTCTCCTGGCGTCCGGCTTGACCTTGCTGCTTGTTTCGGTCTGGCTCATTCTGTGGCTGGGCCTTCTGAGTTTGCCGTTGTGGCTGGGCTGGCTGTTGCTTGGCCGGCGAAGGCTGTTGTTTGTGGTCGCCCTGGCCCTGTTCCTGGCCATGCTGCTTTTCGGGCTTGGCTTGATCGTGCTTGTTCTCCCCCTGACGATCTTGCTTTTCGTGCTCGCCTTGTTGGGAATAAGGTTGCGCATAGGCTGAAGCAGTGATTCCAAGAATCAACGACAAAATCGCTGTGCTGGTGGTTCCAATTACTTTCATAAGTGTTACCTCAATTGCCGCGGGTTATGTAACTAGTTTGTGTAAAGTTCGGCCGGCGTGGGCGACGTCGCTCAAAAGGTCATAACTAAGCGCGTTTTGCAGTAAGCGGGACCGACAGACACTTCCGAACTACCGCCGGCAGGAGCGCAGCGCCTAAGAGAAGAGACACAAACCAGCGTTACGCCTACTCACGAGCCAATCGAAAATGTTCTGTTTACAACTCCCAACGCACAGGAACTCTACCGGCGTGTCTGTAACGCCGGGTTGAGCCTCACCGAAACCGGCGCTGTCTGGCGACGTCTGAACTTCAAGGCAGCCAGCCCCAGCAGTGCTGTTGCAAAGATCAGGAAGTAAAGTCCGAAGATCGCAATGCGAGACATCATGTTCGGGACAAAAGGATTAAAGATCACGGCAATTCCACCCACTGCTACACCCCAAAGGTATCCTGCATAACGGGCGGCCTGAATCGCCGCCACACAAGCCAGCACCCAAATCAGGCGCGGGACAATGGTTTCAATGTCGGTATTGATGTGCCAGAACGCAACTGTCGTGCACAAAATTACGGCAGCAACCCAGGTGGTTATTCCTCGCAAAATGAGCTTCGCTCCAGGCTTTAGTGCTGCAAAAGTATTGGATACCGTGTGTTCCCATTCGATAGGCATATTGTTCTCCGCGCAGAGCTGATCTCCGCGAGAACCACCGGCGGGCGTGAAAAGACTCGGACGCCCAGGCGTGGCTCAGATGGCTAAGAAGAACTGCTCCAGATGGACTGACTTAGTTCAGAGAACCTGAAAGGAGTAAAGGAAGGAATGACTACTCACTCTTGACCCTACTCTCATCGCGGCAGTGTGTCAAACTCTGCCGATAAAGACAGCATGTCAAGCAGCCTCATGGAGCGGCCATAGGCAGGCCGGCTGCCGTTTGCTCCAGCTGCAACAACTTCAACTCTTCCACGTTATGCAGCGTCTTGTTTCTCTGGTCCGGCTTCTTATGATTGAAAATCGGAACAGCCGGCGGTTCATAGAAAGCCAGTATGTTTTGCTGCAGCGCAGGTGTGGCGTCTGCAAATTTGTGGTCCGTTAGTTTGTTCAACAGCACCGCGTACGCCTCATCGGTCAATTTGTATTCGCCTGCAATCGTCCGCTTGCCGGTGTCGAAATCCCGGTTGTCCAGAACAAGTTTGCCTGCCCGCTGATCTTGAAGATAAATTCGGTATTGCTCCACGCTGCTGTTGACGCTCTTCAGATACAGGGTTTCAGTCTCCGGACTCGGCATTTTGAAAGCGATCGCCTTGAAAGGGCCGGCCTTGGGAATGAGCTTGAACATTACAGCCATGGTTCTGGCGCCGAACCCGGGTTGCTGATAACCCTTGCCCCACTCCTTCTCATACTCAGAGCGCTTCAAGTTATAGAGGAACTTCTTCTTGGCGAGCGACGGATTTTCTTTTACCAATTCGTCTTTCTTTGCCAGTAGAGCCACTCGAGTCATCTCCGGAATGATGCTGCTGATGGAGTGGCGAAAAGTTCCAATCGACAAATCCACGCTGCCGAAAACGTCTCCCAGCTTGATGCCGTATGTCTTGAGGAACGCACGCTCAAGGACCGGCTTGGATACCTGAAAACCAATAAAGTCGTGGTAGGCATCTGACGTGTACCGGCCTTTGGCCACCTGTACCACATCAAAGCCGAATTCGGTGCGAATGTGGGCTTTTGGATTTTGTTCGAAGGTGATGGCAGGCCCGTATTTCGCTTTGAGTTTGGGGAATTCCTGCGCTACGGCCGCATTGACCGTGGGATGACCGACGATATCGGCGGTGTAATGTCCCAGAGCTCCCAGAGCAAACGCGTACTCGTTCACGTCAGTGGCTTCGTCCAGCAGCGCTTGCACAAAATCACCACTGCGAACGTAATGGACCAAATCACTAAAGAGCCGGTTTCCGAACGGATAATATCCAAGGTCCTGGATCAGGCTTCCGCCATAGGCATATCCGTGGGCCACGCGCAGATCCTCGGGCGACGTCCCGGGATATCTATCCAGCAACAGGACCTTGATCTGATCTTCCCAGACCAGGTCAATGATCTCTTCATGGGTCAGAACGGAATTTGCCCTGCAAACGCCGCTCAAAGTGCAGATGAGTAACAGTGCACTCAGTGATTTTACAGCGCCTTGCATGAGCCAATTCCTCTGTGGAACCCGGGCCTGATCCATGGTTTACCATCGCAATCTGAGCCGACGTGCTCACATTGCGGCTTTGTAGTTGTGATGTATGCGTTGCGGAGAGAAAACTCGAGGGCCGTCGTGTGGCTTCCTAAGCGCCGCAAGTGAACAGGAATTAAATACGTCTTACGCTGCTTTGTTCCGGTTGTTCTTGTTTAGAGGAGCACGGTGCTCAAGCTGCAAGTTGAAGCGCGGCCGGCGCGGGCCGGTTAGCAATCATTTCTGCGATTTGCGCGTTCACGCCACTGGCTCGGGGGAGCATCGTCCGCAATTTCATGCGCGCCTTATGCAGTTGCGATTTGCTGTTCCCAATCGAGCAGCCCAGCATTGTGGCAATTTCGTTGTGCTCGTAGCCTTCGATGTCATGCAGCACGAATACAGTCCTGTATCCTCGTGCAAGCTCCTGGATTGCGCGATCTAGTCCGATGCGATCGAGTGAACCATAGAGAACATCGTCTCTTCTTCCTATCTCTTTTTTGGGTCCGTTCTCGGCCTGCGCTTCCAGCGTCTCTTCCAGTGAAACTTCGTTGAGGCCCTTCCTGCGCCACGACATCAGTATGATGTTCACTGACAGGCGGTGCAGCCAGGTGGAAAATGCGGACTCGCCCCGGAATGTTCCAATCTTGCGGTAGAGCTGTATAAATGCTTCCTGCGTGAAATCTTCGGCCTCAGCGTGGTTGCTCGTCATGCGCAGACACAAGGCAAAGACGCGTCGCTTGTGCTGGTGATAGAGCGCTTCGAAGCAATCCATATCGCCCGCAGTCGCGCGGTCGATCACCTCGGCTTCCGTCATGCCGGCAAACAGAATTGCCTTTTTGGCGGGCAGTTTTTTGATTTTCTCAGGGAACCGTTCCGGTAGGACATTGTGGCGATTCTGAAAGACCAGCGATTGGGGCAAGAGCCCTCTTTTCTTTTCGTACGAATGATTCGTGTAGCAGTGTGATGCAGCAGAGTAGCTGGATGTTGCTTCACCAGGCTACGGATTGCAATAAGCAGACAGTGAGCAAAACAGAACAGACGTGCAGCTCGGCAAGTGAGATAGTCTTCACAGGCCGTAGATCCCGCTCGCTCGCGCGGTGACGCAGTTTTGCTTGATCGCTTGGCCTCACTTCATCAGGTCAACGCTCTGTCAGATAAGCGCTCTCTCGGTGAGCTCAAAGCCATGTTGCTTGCAACAGCAGCTTGGGAAAATGCATCGAAGAACTCATTGATGCTTCGGAAATTCTTTTTCCTCGCCGTTAAAATCCGGACTTCAGTGCTCACAGTTCCTTTGGCCAAGAGAATCCTCCACTGATTGCGCGTGGTTGCAGCAATCGTGGTGCCGATGAAATTACATGTTTGGCCGCTACTCTTTCAGATAATGCAAGACTGACGAAACTTCTTCACAAGACCGGAAAGTTCTCACTTCACCACAGTCTGAGCAATTCGCCGGCGCCTCCCAAATCAAGTTCATTGTTTTCCAACAGCATTGAAGGAGCAATTCGTATGAAGAAGGTACTGGTGTTTTTGTTGATGGGTTGTTTAGGAAGTTTTGCCTGGGCGGGCGAGCAGAAAAAAGACGTGACGGAGCGCCTGCAGATGGCCACTGAGGTATTAAGCCAGATGACTTCTGAGCCGGACAAGGGCATACCGGAAGAAGTTCTCGATAGCGCCAAGTGCATCGCAGTGGTTCCGCACCTGGTTAAAGGCGGATTCATTCTGGGCGGCAAGCACGGACGCGGCATGGCGACTTGCCGCACCGCGGACGGCTGGAGCGCTCCGGCTTTTATTTCTGTCGGCGGAGGAAGTGCGGGCTTTCAGATTGGTCTTGAGGGCGTAGACCTGATCATGCTGATCATGAATGACAAGGGCATGCAACAGTTGCTCTCCAGCAAGTTCCAGATAAGCGGAGAAGGATCGGCAGCGGCGGGCCCGGTTGGCCGTCACGCTTCAGCCGGCACTGATTGGAAATTGAATACGCAGATGCTTACATACTCGCGATCCAAAGGGGTCTTTGCCGGCCTCACCCTGGAAGGCGCCGTTGTGCAGCAGGACCGCGATTCAACTGTGGCCGTCTATGGCCGCGATGTAACTTTCCAGTCCGTGCTTAAGGGAAACGTGCCCACTCCGGACATTGCCAGTGATTTTATGAAATCAGTGGGAACGGCTGCCCACAAGGCCAAAGTAGAAGAAGCCGCCAGCGAAAAGAAGTAGTCTCAAGAAGAAGTAAGCTTCAGACTGGGCCCATCACTCCACTCAAGAGGGATGGGCCCGCTCTCTATCTTCGTCCTCTTTAGACATAACGCATGCATCCGCAATCTTCCACGCTTTCGAAGTCGTCCACGCTCAGAGCGCCGTAGGCGCGAATGAAGTTAGCCCAGTGTGTTCCCGAGTTCCGCAGCGCGGGACGAGGGATAAACGCTGGGTATCCTGGACAAAGAAACATTACCGCGCTGCCGGAGGCAGGAGCGCAGCGTTAGCGAAGCGACATGAAGTGAAGTGTTCGTTCTTGGGGGAACGTGGAAGAGACGCGGCATGCCGCGTCTCTGTCGAAATCATTGTTGATGAAGAGGAAATCTACCGCCCTGTGCGCAGCGTGGCATTGAATTTCTCGGCGGTCTTGTAGGCGTCGATCATGCCGTAGATCCAGAGAATCGGCGTGGTGAAAAAGCCGACCACAACCGCCATCAGTCCGCACGAGATGGCAAACGCCACAACGAGCAGGATGCCCTTGGAAATTTCTCCGTTATATATCTGCCCCAGTCCGGCCCAGAAGAACGAGAGCACCGCCGCCAGGCCCGGACTCTTTTCGCTCACAATGATCACCTGCTGGGCTGGGAACTGCTGGGCTGGAGCCAGGCCGGTTCCCGCCGAAGCAACCATGCTGGTTGACTGAGGACTGGAGAATTGAGGAGCAGGATTCTTGAGTCCGCATCCCGCGCAAAACTGCTGTCCGGCATCCATGTGGCGTCCGCATCCTGAGCAAAACATGGCGATCTCCTTGAATAATAGGCTGGCAGAAACACAGCCCGTCTCTCGTCTATATTTTACGAATTCCAGGTCTTAAAAGTTCAACGCCGAAAAAGGTTCCAATACCGGACGTTTGTAAAGCCGAAAGATTCCAAAACTTTCCATCCGGCGTGCGCATCCTGAGCTATAAAACCTAACACACTGCTCTTGGCCGTATATATTGTTTCGCGGCTGAATGCTGAGTGCCGAGTGCTGACTGCGGGGTTGCTACTTCCGCATCTCCTGCAAATCGATTCCCAACTGCTGGCACTTCTTATAAAGATGGCTGCGTTCCAGCCCCAGCGCTTTGGCTGCGTTGGTGATGTGATGGTTGTGGCGCTTGATCTCGTCGAGAATTACCTGTCGCTCGAACTGATCAACGCGCTCGGCCAGCGTGCCTGATCCCGTGTTGCTGATCACGGTGCCCATCGTACCGCTAAGCCCCGTACCACTCGACGATCCGCTTGTCCCGGCAGCGCGGCCTGCACCGTGGACGCACTCACCGTGTCGCCTTCCACAAACAGCAGCAGCCGCTCCACCACGTTGCGCAGCTCGCGGATGTTGCCCGGCCATGCCTGCTTTTGCAGCATCTCCATAGCTTCCTGCGAAAAGGCGATTTCCTTCCACCCGTTCTGCCGCGCGATCATAGCAGCGAAGTGTTGCACCAGCGCGGGAATATCTTCCGGACGCTCACGCAGCGGCGGCAGCGCGACGGGAAAAACGTAAATGCGATGGAAAAGGTCCTGGCGGAATCCACCCTGCTTCACCTGCTCTTCCAGGTTGCGATGCGTGGCCACCACCACGCGCACGCTCACCTTGATCGGCTTGTCCCCGCCGATGCGTTCCACTTCGCCCTGCTCCAGCACGCGCAGAAGTTTGGCCTGCATGGCCAGTGGCATGTCGCCGATCTCATCGAGAAATAATGTCCCGCCGTGCGCCTGCTCAAATTTGCCGACGTGCCGCGAGGCTGCCCCGGTGAAAGAACCTTTCTCATGACCAAAAAGCTCTGACTCAATCAACTCCGCAGGTACGGCAGCGCAGTTCAACGTAACGTATGGCCCTTCGCGGCGATTGCTCTTCTCGTGAATGGTATGTGCGATCAGCTCTTTGCCGGTGCCGGTCTCGCCCAGTATGCAGACGCGGCTTTCACTGGCGGCCACGCGCTCTACCTGCGCCATCAGCCGGCGCATCTTTTCGCCGGTATAAACCAGCCCGCCGCTGCCGAGTTGCCGGCGAAGCTGCTGGTTCTCCTGCTTGAGCCGTTCAAGCTGCAATGCATTTTGCAGCGTGAGCAGAAGCTTGTCCGTGGAGAGGGGCTTTTCCAGAAAATCCAGCGCGCCCAGCTTTGTGGCCCTGACCGCCATCTCAATGTGCGCCTGGCCCGACATCATGACCACCGGCGTCGTGATTCCGGCCGCCCGTATCTCTTCCAGCAGTTGCAGGCCGTCTTTGCCCGGCATCATTACGTCAGAGAAGATCAGGTTGAACTTTTCCTGCTTGATGATGTCGAGTGCGCGCATCGGATTGTCGCAGACAGTCGCTTCATGGCCGGCAAGACGGAACGCCCGCGCCAGCGATGCCAGCGTGTTGGCGTCATCGTCGATGATGAGGAGTTGGGGCATTCACCAAATACCAATCACAAATCACAAATCACAAATTACAAATCACAAATCGCCAACCAGTTTAAACGTACATCGCAATACGCAAATTTCAGGAAGACGAATTACCGTTCGCAGCATACAAAGGCAGCTCCACCCTGAACGTCGTTCCCAGGTTCTTTGTACTGTTCACGCTGATTCTTCCATGATGATCGCTCACCACGGACTGCGCGATCGCCAGTCCCAACCCGGTGCCGTGTTGTTTACTGGTGTAATAAGGAGTGAAGATGCGGTCGCATTCTTCGGGCGTAAGTCCGGTTCCGGTGTCGGCGATTTCAAAAATCGCAAAACGATCATCCAGCGACGTGCGGAAGGTGAGCTTGCCGCCGTTCGGCATGGCGTCAATCGCGTTGAGCACCAGGTTTTCAATGACCCGGCGAATCAGCACCGGATCGGCGCTCACGGGCGGCAGCTTTTCCAACTCCAGTACCGGATCGATTTTCTTTGCGCCGCTGGTGAGCTGGCCTTGAAACAACTGGACAACGCTACGCACCAGCGAATCCAGGTCCGTGGCCTGGAGCTCGGGCGCGGGCATGCGGGAAAAATCGCTGAAGCGGCCAATGATGGTTTTAAGGTTCGCAATCTCGGCCAGCAGCGTGGTTGTGCTCTCACGGAAGATTTCTTCAAATTCGCCGGGAGCGTTTTCTCGCGCACGCAGAAGATTTTCCACCGTGATCTGCAAAGGGAACAGCGGGTTCTTTAATTCGTGCGCCAGACGTCGTGCCAGTTCGCGCCATGCGGCAACCCGTTCGGTTTGCACCAGACGATCACGCTGCGCGATCAGCTCTTCCGTCATCTGGTTGAAAGCCTCAGCCAGTTTGCCGATCTCGTCTCTGGATTTTGTTTCCACCCGCACATTCCAGTTGCCATGCCCAATCTCAGCGGCGGCTTTGGCCAGCTTCTTCACCGGACGGTTGATGCGTGAAGCGAACACCGCACTCACAATGATGCCCAGCAACACGGCCACACCAGCGATGGTAAGGCTGATATTGCGTATGTGCTTTTCCAGCGTGAGTTCCTGCTCCAGTGAGTTGCCCACCAGCAGCACTGCGGGGACCCGGTCAGCATAACCAGGCAGGGGAATGGCCTGTATGAACTCTTCATGTTCCACGCCCCAGTCCACAGTGGAAGCTTGTTCGCGGCGCTCGTCCATCGCTTTCTGGATGAGCGGCATCACTTTATCCAGTCCAATGCTGCTGGTGCCTGGGCCCATCATTTCTCCGGGACCTTTTTCAGGAGCGCTGTAGATCGAGAACCGCAATCCCGGAGGCGGTGAGAGAGTTTGCAGCACAGCTACCAGCTTGCGCCCGCCGATCAGGTAATAATTTGCGCCATGCGTCTTGATGGGACGAATGCACAGCATGGCCAGCGCGACTCCCTGCGGCGTTTCCACATGACGCAGAAAAGCTGCATCTGGAATTGGCCCGCCTGCGTCCAGAAACCAGCGTTGCTTATAGCCGAAGCGTGCCGGCCAGTGGGCCGACGAAACAATGGTGCCGTCAGGCGCAATCACGTCAAGGAAATCAAGGTGCGCGGTGGCTGCGTATCCCGCGGCTTCATTGATGAAATTGGCCAGATCGGCGCCGTTGGTGAGTTCAGACGCGGTGCGCAGCATGGCGTCTGAATTGGCAATGCCTTCCACGCTGGATAGGATCTCCACGCCTTCATGATTGAACTCACTGCGGAATTGGCCTACCAGCGTCTCTGTGCGCTCTTTCTCAATGCGACGGAACGCCTCATGCGCGCGTTCTTCAATCAGGAACGCGACCATGCCCACGCTGGCGGTGATGCTCAGCGAGATCAGCAGAAGCAGCTTGGCATTCAGAGACAATGTTTACCGAGGTCCTTCCATCCAGAGCTGGTCCAGTGACCAGGCTCCATTGGGTTGCTGCTGCCAGTTATGCGCGCTGTTGCTCAGCCATACTGCCTGCGAAAGATGTGCCACGGGTACCACGCGGAAATTCTGCAGCGTCTTGCGCTCAATTTCAAATAAATCTTCAGCCCGGGACGCATTGAGCGGCGAGGATTGAGGCTCGTTCAACGAAAGCTCGTCAAGAGTAGAAGATAACGCAACTGACGGTTCCAGCGATGGCAGCGGAATGCGCAGGAGAACGGCATCGGCGTTCGCCGCGCCGCGCGCCGGCAATCCAGTCACATGCGATTCACCATATGGTTGCACCGTGATGCCGGCTTCACGCGCGTCCACGGCAATGCGCTCGGCTACCAGCTTGGCCACCGGGTCAGCGAAGTCGTAGGCCAGAGAGATAGGTGGAACAATCACCAGGCTGGCGGTTTCTGCGCGCAATTCTTTTGCCCGTTCCAGGTTCATGCCGCCGGGAAAGAGAAATTCGTAACCTGTGAGCCATTGCGGCAACAGTCCATTGGCCGGTACCGCTTTCTTTTGCAGGATGAAATTACTGATGGTCGCGCGATTGATGGACTGTGAAAGCGCTTCGCGGATCCGCGGGTCCACAGGCTTTCTTCCCGGACGATTGTTGGGCGAATCAGGCTGAAGAAAGAGCACAACCAGAAGATCACTGGGCCGGGAGTAAGCGATGTTCTGGTTGTTCTGTTCCAGCGGACGCACCTGGTCAACTCCCAGCTCGGCTGCGGCGTATGGTCCCAACTGCCGTTCCAGTAGCTGTTCGCGCATGGTTGAAGCCAGTTGAACCTCAACCGTGTCTGGAAATGACCGGCCGCCCCAATAATCTTCATTAGCGGCAAGCGTCACCCGCTCTCCCGGACGCCAATCACTGATCTTGTACGGCCCCGTACCCACGATCGTATTATCTGGATTGCGCTTGACCACGGCAAACTTTGGCAGGGCCAGCATTTCCGGTAGATGATAGACAGGCGCCGGCGTTTCGATGATGACTGTTTGTTTGTCCAGCGGAGAGATCTTCCAGCCCGTGTTTATTTTTGCCCAGCTTGCCACCACGTCCTGTGCCGTGACCGTGCTGCCATCATGAAATTCTGCCAGCCTCAGGTTGAACTGCCATGAGCGTCTGGCCGGATCAGCTTTCCATGATGTTGCCAGCCGTGGCTGCGGCTGCCCCAGAGCGTCCATCTGCGTGAGAGTCTCAAAGATCAGAGCGGAGACGCGGTCGCGCGCCGCGGTGTGTTCCTCGTCGCCCTGCGGATCAAGCGTGTTCACGCGGTCGCGCAATAGAACACGCACCGTCCCGCCATAGCGCGGACGCGAGCTGGCGTGGCCGGCAACCATGACGATGAGGAAGCTACTGGCCGCAACTAACCGTAAGAGTGAACGCTTCATACCGTCCTGTGGCGGGCGATTGCATGATTCCGTGCGCCAGCTCACTGTTTTTTCCTGAAGTCCATAGCGCCTGCACCGCCCCGGATAACTCAACCGGAGAACTTACGGGCAGGGCTTCACGTCCGGCAATTTCCATGGCTTGTATGCTGTCCGGACGCACCGAATCGGTGGGCGAACTTACCAGCAACTGCCAGCCTGATCCGCAACTTGAGTGTACAGCCGCAATGTTGCTCCCCCATATATTGAAGAGAGCTGCCGGAGAAGAAAGATCATATTGATAGAGACGCGTGCGGCCGTCAGTGCCGGTGAAGAGCCATTGGCGCGTGTCGCCCGCCTGCCAGGTCGCGGCGGAAAAGAATGGCAGCACCGAGCCGCCGGCATTTTGTCCGGCAAGAATTCCGGTGAAGAAATTGCGCCGCGGACTGAAGAAAGCTGAAAGCGTGCCCTGATCAACCTGCCAGGGATCGTCACTGGCGTGGCAGTCAAGCGACGGCGGCGATGTGCTGCCATTGCATCGCGTGCCGGGAAGAAAAGCTGTGACTTGGGAGCCGTTGATCAGGATGCGTCCGCGAAGATCGCGTGGCCATGCGCCCGCATGTGTGATGGAAAGCGTGTAGCGCGGCCGCCAGTTTCCATTCTCATTGGAGTAGATTGCGATCTGCGTCGGTTCCAGGACAGCCAGGTTTCGATCATCCTGGGCAAAGTCGAGCATCGGCCCATCCTGCCGCCAGATGAAGTTCTTGCGCACAGTCATCATGGGCGTGCGCGAAGCCGGCGCATGTTCCGGCCGCGGGACTTTTTTCATCACCAATTTGCTGGTGGTGCCCTGTTGCACCCGCGCCACCCAGACGTACTCGCGCCAGCTTTCGGAAAAAGTAATCTCAGTCTGCGCCACCGCCCTTTCCGGGCTCACCACCTGAACGCCGGAATTGCGAAAGCTGGTGAAGATCGCGTTCTGCACAACTTCCTGCAAATCCGTCGGTAGGATCGAAATATCCTGAAAAGAAACGCTCATGGTGCCGGGATTTCCGGCGGCGGAGAGAATGCGCTGCACAAATTCAAACACCGCCGGCAGCATGGGTGACTGTGTTTCCTGCTGCGGGTATGCGCTCATGGGCATGATTGCCATGAACAGGACAATCACCATCCAGCAGCAGCGGAGCTGAAGAGCTTTGGACATTGGCTTGAAATGGAGCAACGGCTTCGTGTTGTGATTCAACTCAAAAATCGCCGGTTTGGCAATAAGGCAATGCGTGGAGGAACCCAGCGTTACACAAGTACAGGGCACATCCCCGCAGGTCCCTGGCACCATGAATGCATCCGCCGGAACGAGCGCCCGACTCGGCGGAGTCAGGCGCCCGTTTGTGATTTCCGGCGGAATCCTGTTCATCGACTCTTCCAGTTTTTGCGGAGCGAATTCTGAAACTGTTGATTGATCTGAAACTGCTTGTCCTGTGATGGCTGGCTGTCTTCCGATTGAAACTGCTGGGACTGAGTATCTGAAGCACTCTGCTCATCTTCCACGGCGTCCTGCGTGGCCTTCGCACCCGTGGTCGCGTCCGGAGTAATGCCGCCTTTCAGCACGTCATTGAAAAAGATCTTGGCGTCTGAAGGCACCATCATGATCTGCAGTTTGTCAGACAGTCTCTCCGCGATGATCTTGTTGATCAGCAGCGGATTCCCCTTCAGCAGCGCGGCTTCACTCTTCATGCGTTGCGCGTCGGCGTCCGCCACTTTGCGAATCCGTCCGGCTTCAGCATCGGCAAGATAATTCCGCCTCTCCAGCTCTGCCTTGCTGTCAATGACCTTGGCTTGCGCCTGGGCTTCGGCGTTTTTCACCGTCGCCTCCTTGTGGGCCTCAGCCTCAAGGCGAGATTGCTCGATCTGCTTCTGCTTCAGCGGTAATGTGTACTGCATGGCATCGGCTTCAGACTTGGCCTGAAGCACGCGCGCTTCGCCGGCGCCCTGGGCCTGTTTCACCTGCTGTACTCGCTGTGCCTCGGCTTCCAGTTCGGCAATCTTTACCTGCTTGGCTTTCATCTCCGTTTCCACGCCCAGTCCTTCGTTCTCCTGCTCCTTCATTAGCAGACCTTCCAGACCTTTGGCGTATTCCGGCGGAAGCTGCACGTCACGCAGCATGACTTCTTTTACGATAATGCCGTCCGCCTCCAGCTTCCGGGAGATGCGTGTGGCGGCGTTCTGGCGAATCTCTTCGCGACGCGTGGCAAACAGCTCGCGCACCGTATAGTTCGGCGCCAGCTCGCGGAACACGCTGGACACCACCGGAGGCACAATCTCCTTCTCCACCGGCTGTGGCATGTTGGCGTGAATGTAATCAAGCCTGCGCGGATCAAGACGGTAGCGCACCGTGATGGAGAGCCCAATGCTCAGCCCTTCACGCGATTGCACCGTGAAAGCGTCAGGCTTCCCGCCTTCCCTGGGTTCGGCGCCGTGTTCGCGGACCGGTTGCAGCCCGTCTTTTCCCAGGGACGACGTGCTGAGCACCTGGTCGCGTATGTCATACAAAACCACCGTATCAATCAAAGGGCGCACCAGATGTACGCCCGGATACAACGTGCCGGGAAGCGTTCCCGCGGTCTGACTTGCTCTGACGCCGCCCATTCCGCTGGGCACCACCACAATGCCTCCAGCGATAATGAGCGGCAGCCAGGCCGCCGGGAACGCCCACTTGGCAGTAGTCCAGTTCAGCTGCGGTTTTTCCACGGCGGCTCCATTGGTTGATGGCGGTTCCGTAGCGGAAGCTCTATGGCGCAACTGGAGGTGATACTGGACAACCTTGTAAAGATTTCTGAGGGCCTGAACGGCGGCTACCGTTAACAGACCCCAACCGGTGAGTAGCAGCAGGTACTTAAGCAACAGCATGGCAATTTCCTTCTCTCTTCTGGCCGCGCTTGGTGCAACGCGCGGCAAACTTTTAATGTTGTTACTCGGCCGCCTCGGTCGTCTGACCGCTATTGGCAGCCACTTCTGTTTCCGTGCGTGGCGAGGCAGGGTGCGCAAAAATCTGTGCGATCAACTCATCGCGTTCGCGACGAACCGTAACCGTGTCCCCAACTTGTACCCGGCTGTAGAGCTCCTCCACGTCTGCCTGACCCATGCGGAAGCACCCGTGCGATGCGGCCTTGCCGATGGAGCTGGGAACATTGGTGCCGTGAATGCCGTAGCCTTTCAGGCTCAGTCCGATCCAGCGCGTGCCCAGTGGATTGTCCTTGCCCGGGAGTATTTCTTTGCCGCCGTGGCGATAGGTTGGGTTTCTGGCGTGATTGATGACCGCGAACTCGCCATCCGGGCTGGGCGAAACGTGTGCGCCCACCGCGATGGGATAGCTCTTCACCAGCTTGCCGTCTTCCAACAGAGCAAGACGACGGTCGGGGATGCTGATCACGATCTGCCGCTTGTGACCGTCATTCCCAGAGACCGGCATCAGTGCAGGCATTCTGGAAGCTTGCCGCTCGGCAGCAACTTCAGCGCTTTGCGGACGCGACGCGATTGCCGGCGCAGGTGCAACAGCAGGTACTGCAACAGGTGATTCCGTGATTGGTGATCTTGAGCTGGCTGGGGTTAATGGGGATGCCGTGAACAACGATGGCGTGAGCGGGGAATTTTCAATCCGGCTGATTTCCCTCTGTTGTTTCCGGATGACTGCCTGGCGCGCTTCTGCTGCCATGTAAACTGCGCCCGACATGATGAGAACTGCTATCGCTGAAGTCTTTACCGGGATTGCTGTGTGCCGCCGCATCGTCAATCTCCTCTGTCCTGCACCAGGAGAGAAAGCAGGTAGGCGGCCAGGCTCTAAGTATTGCAAGTAAGAGGGTTAAGTGTGTGCAAGGCGAAGAAAATCGTGGGCGGGGGAACACGCTGTGGGTCGGTTGACACAGACTTTTGAGCTTGCAGAATATTCTCTGGGTGCCTCCCTCGCCATAAAAGGGCGAGGCCGACTAGCGCGCCGAGCCCGCGTAACAGGAGCACGTCGCTGTTACAACGAATGTCGCACTCGGGCGGTGTGGAGCGGAGCGAGAGAATGGAAGACAAAAAAAGCGGGCCATCGAGGTTGCCGCCCCAATAGCCGCGCAGCCAATGAGCAAATCAATTCGTTCTGTGTTGGTTAAGACACGGATGGATGAGCGGTGGAACAAGATTTTTGTCAGGGGTTTTTGATTGTGACTTGGTCTGATAGAGAAACGGTGACACTACGAAGGTACTTCCAGCATAAATCTCCCTAAACCCTGTCATGTAGAGCGGAGTCGACGCGCATCATCGCGTCTCGTAGTCGAAACATCCCGAGAATGCCGGTCACCAAAAATGCAGACTCAGGGCGTTCTCCCCAAGGATTGTTTCCGACCGGAGGAAGCATTCGGCATTAAAAAGGGTTTCGGGATGCCGCCCGAAACCCCAGGAGCGTGCCATAAATCTGAGCTGGAAAAGGCGCGGCTAAACAGCCGATCCAATTACTGCCGGATCTACGGACCGCTAAATCAATTAGACACTCTCAGCCGAGCCAGCGAAACAGGAAAAACACCAATCTGACTCTTTTAAGTTATTGCTGACTTTCACTTATCAAAACGGATGAGCTGAACAAGAAACCCTGGGCGCTAAATCTTCGGGCACGAGAATTGGAAAGTTAGACGCATGGATTGCGTTTATGGTTGTTTTCAGGTTGGCATGAGCGAACGCTCCGGCGCGTCGGAGTGGCGTAGACTACATTCTTATCGGCAACCTCGAAGTGCTATTTGGCGACGGGTTATTTAGCGTGCTCATAGTACTTCCCGATAAGGATGCCGATCTCCACCGCTGCGGCAGCATTCAGATCAACGAATTCAAAGCCCACCATGTTCGGTTCGGTGAAGCGCACGCGGGCCTTCACATCAGCGCGGATGTTCTCACCCGAATCCACAATGGCTAAGCTGTGCACCTTGCTGTCTTTGTGATAGGTCTTGTCGGTTTCCATGGAGAAGCCTCCACGGGCCAACTGGCGCACCATGCCGACTTTGCGGTCCTTATCGCCCAGCACTTCCACCATCCCGTGTGAGGCGATGTCGATCCGTTCAAAGCGGCGTTTTTCTTCCACGTTTTCTCTTCCAGGCATTTGCTTAATCATTGGATCTGCTCGCCAAAGGCGCTGACCGGATCAATATCCACCGGAACATCCTTGATATTGGCCAGTGTCGATTTTAACCCAGCCGGCATGGAATCATACTTCTTGAACCATTGTTCAGCGCGGTTCCGGTCACCCGTGGCTTCAATTTCCAGCAGTTCTTTGGCCAGCGATGCAATGGCTGTGGGCATCTTTTCAAAGTCGATCACATACTTGCCGGTCTTTCCATCCTGGGTGATGGCGCCCTGTTCGCTGAGATAGTTGAACTCCATCATCTCCGCGCGGCCATGCGCTTCCGCCACGCCAAAACGCACGGTACGGAAGATGCCGGCCACGTGCGAAGCGTAAACTTCGGGAGCCGCTGTTTTGGGGATCACGCCTTTGTCCATGAGAAAATCCAGCCCGAACAGGCCGACCATATCGGCTTTCGCTTCCTCCAGGCCCGCATATGTTGGCCCGATGGCGGCACGAATATCCACTTGTCCTGAGCTGGTGCGGGCGAATGTCGGGCCAAGGCCGTGGCAGATTTCGTGCATCAGCACGGCGGCCAGATAACCATTCATGCTGGCGAGATTGGCCTGGTCTTCACGCATCAGCAATTTCCCGATCGGCAAGACCACGTAGTTTACCCGGGCATCCATAAAATTCTTGAAGAAGATTTTCTTGGTGCCTTTTTCCTGATGGATGCGCGCGTCATTGGGCAGATTGTCAGCCACCGCCTGGTAACCATGGCGCAGGTCGCCGGCGCGGAATGGTGTGTCCATCACTTCCATGGGCGTGCTGTGACCTTTCATGGAAGGCTTGTCTTCCGGCGGCAGAGGCAGCGCTTCCTGAATTTCCGGCACGTGCTCCATGAACATCGCCAGCTTCGCGCTTTCCTGATTCATTGCGGATCATGACCGCGGCGCCGTATGAGGCCTTCACGCCCAGCACGTCATCCAGGTAGGTTTCATAGGGCGCAAAGATAATGTCGAACTTCGGATTCTCCAGGTCCAGCCAGGCCAGATCGCTCTTGTAGTAGTCGTCGGTCAGGAGGGCTTCGGCGCGCAGGCGCAGGAAATTGGCGAAGGCCTTGTCGGGGCTCAGCGCCGCTGCTTCTTTCAGGTTGGTGGCTGCAGCCGTGAGCCATGGCTTGTACTCGATGTGATACGGAACGGCGATCAGCTCAGCGCCCTGCCGCTTAATGACCGTGTACGGGTTATAAATCTGGTCTTTCTTCTGCGGATGCTTGGCGACGTAAGCATCAATCTCAGCACGCGTGATGCCGGCGGGGTAAAGATTGCGTCCGGGAGAAAACGGATTATTGCCGACGAATGGTTTGTTTTCCTCCAGCAGATCATAGCGGCTGCCGTTAATGGTGAGGAAGCGACGCAGCTTCTGGTTCTGCACCTGATTACATCCACTCATTTTCTTGAGCAGTTCCAGGCCTTTGGGATCACTCTGGTGCCAGTAGATCAGTTCAAGCTGGCGCGACGCGTCCACCAGCTTGTACACCATCTGCCGTTCCTGGTCACTGAGTCCCACCACGCTGAAGGGCATGGACACCAGCTTGAACTTCGCCACCTGCGCGGCCAGGTCTTCGTGGATCGGCTCATGGAGTTCGCACTGGTCAGCCTTTTTGGGCGCAGCGCCAGCCTTGCGGCCGGCCTGGGCTGAGGCCAAGCCGGAAATCGTGACAACAAGTAGAAAGATGGAGATGAATAAAGATAAAGAGCGCTCGAGTTTCATCGACCTTGATTCTAGCAGCCCAAAGGATTCTGGCAGCCATCACCGGGCGAAACTATGAGCCATCTCAAAATCGCTTTATGAAGGCACAGTGTTAGGTGTGCCGTTAAGGTTCACATAACCCGGGCCGTCAGAAGCGCCAGGGAAATTGGAACGCAAAAACGTAACTCTTATACATCTTCTTGAAAATTGCAATCTGATGCGATCTTCTGGACTGCCCACGCCCAAAGCGCCGTAGGCGCGACTGAAGATAGCCCAGTGCGTTACCGAGTTCCGCAACGCGGGACGAGGTATAAGCGCTGGGTAAGCGGACGAAAGACCCAGTACCGCGCTGCCGCAGGCGGGAGCGTAGCGCCAGCGGAGCGACAATAAAAAGCCAGCCTCATCCATTTATCATGTCCATGCCCATGCCCCTCACCTCTCAAACACTGCTGATCGACGCCGACGATACCCTCTGGGAGAACAACGTTTACTTTGAACAGGCGATTGCCGAGTTCATTGAGCGCCTCAACCATCGGCACATGTCACCGCAGGAAGTACGCTTGTTCCTGAATCAGGTGGAGCGCGAAACCATCATGGAGCGCGGCTACGGGTCGCATAGCTTTGCTCACTCGCTGGTGAAGTGCTTTGAACGCCTCTCTGAGTCGCCGGTTACGCCGGCGCTGCATGAATTCATCTGGGGCTTCGCCCACAAAGTTTCAACCTACCCCATCGAACTCATCAGCGGCGTCCCGGAGACGCTTGCCTACCTGAACCATCGGCAGCATCACGTGATCATGATGACCAAGGGTGACTTCACGGAGCAGAAGGCGAAAGTGGAACGATCCGGGCTCAAGGAATATTTTGCCGCCGTGGAGATCGTGGCGGAAAAGAATCCGCCAACCTATCGCGAAGTTGTCAGCAAATACGAGCTTTCTGCGGAGTCCACGTGGATGATCGGCAACAGCCCGCGATCGGACGTCAATCCTGCCATGGCGGCGGGGATCAATGCCGTCTTTGTGCCCCATGACATGACGTGGATCCTGGAACACGAGACCGTGGACGAGCCGCCAGATGGCGTGAAACTGTTACGGGTGGGGAGGTTTGGAGAGTTGAGGGAACATTTTTAGAGGGTTCTCGTTGGCGGGCGCGGTGGGGATGACACGTCTGGACGGTGCAATCATCGTGACAGTGCGACAACCGTCATATCGTTTTTGGGCGTGCCGGGTGCAGCAAATTGCTGCGCGTGTTTAAGTATGGTGGAGCAGATTATCGGCGCAGCTTCTTCACTGGAACGCAAAAGATTTTCCTTCACCTGGCTTAAACCAAACTCCTGTGATTTACGCCTTGCTTCAACCAATCCGCGAGACGCCACCAGGAAAGTAGCTCCGGACGCCACGGCAAACGTAGGTGCATCGGCGGTCAAATGTGAAAATAATCCCAGCGGCAAGCCGGTTGCGGGCAGTTCGGTGATTCCTTGTCCATGGCGGAGGAGTCCGGGCGTATGGCCGGCATTGAAATAACAGACGGTTCCCGTGGCTTCGTTATAGCAGCCGGCGAATGCCGGACAAGAGCAGGCGCGTCCGGCAGCCTTTAATATGCTGGCGTTCAACCGCAGGCAGAGATCTGCCATGGCTTCGGCCTCATTGGTGTCTTCAGTGGGCAGGAGTTCGGGCGCGGAGCGGCGAAAAATATTCTGCGCCGCTGCTACGATTCCCTGATTTTGCCGGGACGGGCCGGCAACGTCGAGCAGCACAAACAAGACGCGCGTCGGACCGATGCGTACGAAGTCGCAAAAATCGCCGAACCTGCGCGGAGCACAATAAACCGCCGCCAACTGACCATCCACCATCTCCGGGACAGGAGCGTGTTCGGGCCTGCAATGTAGTGCAGAAGTGCGCGTATTTCTAAAAAGCTTTTTCAACATCGATGGGCAGCAAAGTTAACACATATTTAGCGTTGAGGCAGGGATTTCTGACACGATTCTGAACAAGCACAGGTCCGTTGACTTGTCTTACTCTTCCTGCAAATGCCGGGATTGGCCGCAAGAGTAGCCACAGCTGCTCTTTGACAACTTGCAAAGGATTAGAATGTCGCAGACCGCCACTGCATTAATTATCTCCACAGGAACGATTCGCCTATGGTCCTGAAAATCCTTATCGCCGTCGCAGTTCTGATCGTCGCGATCCTCATCTTTGCCGCGACCCGGCCCAACACCTTCCGCGTTGAACGCACCGTCACCATCCACGCGTCGCCGGAAAAGATTTTCGCAATGATCAATGATCTCCATGCGTGGGATACTTGGGCGCCTGATGACAGAAAGGATCCGACCATGAAGACCAGCTACAGTAGCCCTTCCAGCGGCCTTGGGGCAGCTTCGGCATGGGACAGCAAAGGTCGTGGTGGTGTGGGACGCATGCAGATCCTCGAATCAGCGCCATCCAGCAGAGTCGCCGTCATGGTGGATTTTGTGCGTCCCTTTGAAGCCCACAACCTGAACGTGTTCAAGCTGGAGCCGGATATGGCCGGAACTCAAGCGCCGGGGATTCAGGCTCCGCGGACCAATGTCACCTGGAGCATACAGGCTTCAAACCTATATGCCATGAAACTGGTGGGAGTGTTCTTCAACATGCAGCGAGAATTCG
Organism: Terriglobia bacterium; assembly: GCA_963755365.1. Classification (GTDB taxonomy): domain Bacteria; phylum Acidobacteriota; class Terriglobia; order Terriglobales; family Acidobacteriaceae; genus Angelobacter. The sequence goes on from CAVWJV010000004.1 coordinate 345,894, forward strand.
GCAAGCATATTGATACTGGGCTCAACAATATGAAGGCAATAGCGGAAAAGCAGTCGAATACAACCGTCCCGGCTGGCGACCGGTAAAGGCTGTTTACCACCTTATCCATCTCCAGCCAAGCCACTGTTAAACCTTACAGTGTGTTTACTATCCCGATACTCGTACTTTCGTAACCCGTATTTAAGCTGCTACTCTGGCCTTGCTCTGGAGCTCGCGCCACACACGTCTTGGCCGACTCATTCATTACAAGCAGGCCTCCGATGCAGGCGTCCCAGATTCTGGCCGAACTGGGACCCGTCCTCACGGGCGAACGCGATCTGGCAAATACAGCCGGCGCCGCCCTGGATATCGTGATGGCAGCGGTCCGCGCCAGTTCCGGCGCGATCTTTCGCTTTCAGGATAAGCCGCCCATGCTCAGTTCCATTTCCGCGGCGGGCTTCGTGGTTTTTCCCCAGACAGCCGTCTTCCCGCTTCAGCACAAGCACATACACGCCCTGGCCAGTGCTTCAGGGCCGCAGCTGATCAGCCGCGAACGCGCTGACACGTTTCTCAGCTCCACCGGAAATATATCCAGTGTATGGTTCCGCGCTGTTGCTCCGTTGAAGATTCGCGGCAAATTGATTGGCGCATTGCTGATGGGTGAACGCGAAGGCGGAGCGGAATATACGCCCGAGGCGCTCAAGCAGATAGCCGATATCGCGCCGTTGATCGGCCTGGCAATTTATAACCATCAGCTGATTCAGTCACTTGAAGAACGTACCGCGGAGAACCTGAAGCTCATCGCCTCCGTGCATTCCTTCTGGGATGACGCGCTGAGCGCCTTTGCCGCCACCATTGATATGAAGTCCAAGGAGATGCAGGGACACTCACTGCGTGTGGGGCGCTACGCTGCCGGGATCGCCGATGCGCTGGGCATGAATGTGAGCGAGGTAAGTGAGCTCCGCGCCGCCGGCTACCTGCATGATATCGGCAAAGTCACAGTGGACAAGCATATCTTCACCAAGCCGGGCGCGCTGGAGCCGTATGAGTTCCAGGAGATGGCGGACCATACCGTGCTTGGTCATCGCATTGTTTCCACCGTGCAGTTCCCATGGCCCAATATTCCGGAAGTCGTTCGTTCCCACCATGAAAGGGCCGATGGTTCAGGCTATCCGGATAAGCTTCGCTCAGGCGAAGTATCCACTGCGGTGAAGATTGTGGGCGTCGCAGACACATTTGATGCCATGCTGAGTGAGCGTCCGTATCGCAAGCGGATGACACTGGGCGAAGCCGCCGCCCAACTGGCGTGGCTGGCTCCGGCCAAGCTGGATGCCGACGTGGTGCATGCCCTGCTGGTGCAGTTGCGCCGCGACGCGGTGGCGCAGACCTCCATGCCGCGTCCCTGGGCTTCAGCACAGGAACGCGCCCGCAAGCCGTTTGTCGATGGCAACGTAGTGGGCAGCATTGCCCCCACGGACATCGATCTGATTGTCTCTGAGCTGAACCATCGCACCAATCGCGGGCGGATAACGCTTGCGTAATCTGGCTTTGCCCACAACTTTTGCTTAGGCTGGTGTTAGTAATTAAGTCTGGTACCTGGCGGAACCCTGAGCACCCGGAGTTTCTCATGCGATCCACGCGCCAAGCACTTGTAGTCCTGGGCCTCGTTGTCGCCGTGTCTGCCTGCATGGTGCCTGCCGGCATGGTGGCTGCCAAAGACAAAAAGCAGAAACACGGTGACTCCACACAGACGCCCGCCGCCGGGCAAATTCCTGAAGACAAACAGATTGTCCATGCTCTGAATCGTTTTACCTTTGGCGTGAAACCCGGTGACGTGGAACGCGTGCGAGCCATGGGACTGGACAAATGGTTTGACGAGCAACTCCATCCTGACAAGATCAATGACAGCGCTCTGGAAGCGCGCATCGCGCCGTTTCGTACGCTGAAGATGAGCACGCGGGAGATGGTGGAGAATTTTCCCGACAATCAGATCCTGAAAGCCGTGCAGAACGGAAAGATGTCGATGCCGCACGATTCGGCAAAAAAAGCCATCTATGAATCTCGCATGATCGCCATGGAAGATCGCAAGCAGAAGAAGGCAGATGCGGGATCCACTGATGCAAACGTCTCTACCAGGCCTGCGCCTTCGGCGGCAGCCTCGCCGGCGAAAACAACTTCTGCAAGTTCTGGCACAGACATGAGCATGAGCTCGGATTCGGATGCGTCGCCAGAGCAGAGCAAAGCGAACCATAAGCAGGCGGAAGACGCGATGTACGCGGAGCTGAATTCGGTCGCCAAGAAACAGGCGAAAAACAGCGGCAAGCCTTCGCCCGTTTCTTCTTCCGCTGCAAACGACAATGACATGGCATCGGCTTCTTCGCCTTCCTCAATGCCGGCGTCTCCTTCGGCATCGCCGGCGAAAGCAGCGCCACCGGCCACCAAACCGGCGGACAAGCTGGCCGCCGAGATCGCTACCGATCCGCTTCTCCAGCTTGATCCTGAAGATCGCTACAAGAAGATCATGAAGATGTCAGCCGACGAACGTCTTGACCTGGTGCAGGGCTACAGAGGCCCCAAATCCATGAAGCTGGTGGAAGGCATGAAGCCCGAGCATCAGGAGACGATTCAGGCCATGATTAATCCGCAGCTTGTGGTTGACGGTGAGCTCGCCGAATCCAAGTTGCTGCGCGACATATACAGCGAACGCCAGCTGGACGAAGTGATGACCGACTTCTGGTACAACCACTTCAACGTCTTTGTCGGCAAAGGGCCTGATCGTTACATGATCACCGCTTATGAGCGCGATGTGATTCGCCCTCACGCTCTCGGCAAGTTCAAGGACCTGCTGATCGCTACGGCGAAAAGCCCGGCGATGTTGTTCTATCTCGATAACTGGCAGAGCATCGGCCCGAATTCTGAAATCGCTCTGTATGGTCCCGGTGGATTGCGCATGCGCCGTAACGGCCGCGGACCCCGCTTCCGCCCGCAGCCACGTCCCGCCAAAAACCGCAGCGGCCTGAACGAAAACTACGCGCGTGAAGTCATGGAGTTGCATACGCTCGGCGTGGATGGCGGTTACAACCAGAAGGATGTCACTGAACTGGCCAAGGTGCTGACCGGGTGGAGCATTGAGCAGCCGCAGCGCGGCGGCGATTTCAAATTCAATGAGCGGGCCCATGAGCCGGGCAATAAAAATGTGCTAGGGCACAAGGTTGGCGATCGTGGCGAAAGAGAAGGGGTTGAGATGCTGGAGATGCTGGCCCATCATCCCTCGACAGCAAAGTTTATCTCGCGCAAGCTGGCCATGCGCTTTGTTTCCGACAACCCGCCTCAGAGCTTGATTGACAAGATGGCGGATACTTTCAAGAAGAAAGACGGCGACATACGAGAAGTGCTCAAAACCATGTTCAATGCGCCGGAATTCTGGTCACAGGAAGCGTATCGCGCCAAGGTGAAAACGCCGCTGGAGTTTGTGGCGTCGTCCGTGCGCGCGTCCGGCGTGGACATTCAAAACGCGTTGCCGCTGGTGCAGTTCCTCAATCGCATGGGCATGCCGTTGTACGGGATGCAGCCGCCCACGGGCTACTCCATGAAGGCGGACGCATGGGTGAACTCATCGGCATTGCTGAACCGAATGAACTTCGCGTTGACGCTGGGATCGGGCAAGCTGCCCGGGACCTCGCTTGATCAGCAGGCGCTGGTGCATGGGGCTTCGCCGCCTGATCCGGAAGCAGCGCTGGCGGTCCTGGAAACCGACATTCTCGCCGGCGACGTTTCTGCTCAGACACACCAGGTCCTGCTCAAACAGTTGAACGACCCGAAAGTTACGCAACGCAAGTTCGATGATCCCAATCGTCCGCCGAATTATGGCGCCATCGCCGGATTGATTATGGGATCACCGGAGTTTCAGCGAAGATGAAAATTGCTGAGAGGTCACGTGATATCTGAATTGTCATCCTGAGCGGAGTCGGAGCATATGCGACGACGTAGTCGAAGGATCTATGTATTTGGCGGCATTCTCGCTACCGCTGGCGACGACAACGCACCAGAAGGGCTCGGCCGCGCACGAGCGCTGCACCAGAGCCTCTGAACGTGCCAGCCACGGCGAGCAACAAGGGCCGGGCCGTCCACGCGACCGAGCCCGCTGCACCAGGAGCCTCTTGAACGTGGCCAGCGGCATCGCTCTCAAGGCGGTTTGGAGCGTAGCGACAAGAACAAGCGTAGCCAGAAGGGCTCGGGCCGTCCACGCGACCGAGCCCACTGCACAGGAGCCTCTTGAACGTGGCCAGCGGCATCGCTCTCAGCGGTTTGGAGCATAGCGACAAGAACAACGGGGCTTTAGCCCCTGCGGAGTTTCCAATGTCCATTACTCGAAGAGTCTTTCTAAAAAACGGCGCACTCGCTGTTGTTGGCACCAGCATTGTTCCCAGCTTTCTGATGCGTGCGGTGTATGCCGCTGACACTGCGGCTCCGGGAAAGAAACGGCTGATCGTGCTCTTCCAGCGCGGCGCTGCCGACGGACTCAACATCGTGGTTCCGCACGGCGAGCAGGCTTATTACGCCATGCGTCCCAGCATTGCTATTCCTCGTCCGCGTGCCGGGAATGATAGTGCCATTGATCTTGACGGCTTCTTCGGTCTGCATCCTTCCATGACCGCTTTCAAGCCACTATGGGACCAGAAGCATCTTGCCATTGTTCACGCAGCCGGATCGCCCGACAATACGCGTTCGCATTTTGACGCACAGGACTATATGGAATCCGGCACACCCGGCATGAAGTCCACGGAAGACGGCTGGTTGAATCGCGCAATCGCCGGCCTGAAAGAACCGCAGCCTTCACCCTTCCGTGCCGTAGCCATGGGCGGCGCTGTTCCGCGCACGCTGGCCGGTCCCGTGCCGGCCGTTGCCATGAGTGATATTCGCGCCTTTTCCGTGGGCGGTGGTCGCGGACGTGGAGCGGAAGCGGCCAGCAATACCTTTGAAGCCATGTATGAGCAGTCGGTCGATAGTGTTCTGCACGGCACCGGCAATGAAACATTTGAAGCCGTCAAAATGTTGCGTTCGGCTGATCCCGAGAAATATACGCCTGCGGCCGGCGCCAACTATCCTCGTGGACGTTTCGGTGACAGTCTTCGTCAGGTTGCGCAACTGGTCAAAGCCAACCTTGGAGTGGAAGTGGCCTTCGCTGACATCGGCGGTTGGGACCATCATGTGAATGAAGGCAGCGTGCAGGGACAGATCGCCAACCTGACGCGGGAGTTCTCGCAATCCGTTGCCGCCTTCTGGACCGATCTGGGCGATCTTGGCGAAGACACGGTCATCGTCACCATGTCAGAGTTCGGGCGCACCGCGCGCGAAAACGGCAACCGTGGCACTGACCACGGCCATGCCAACGTAATGTTCGTGCTGGGCGGTCCGGTAAAAGGCGGCAAAGTTTACGGACAGTGGCCCGGACTCGGGAGTAATCAACTCTATGAAGGTCGTGATCTTGCTGTGACCACAGACTTCCGCCAGGTGCTGGGCGAAGCTGTGTCGCATCACCTGGGGAATGACAATCTGGCTCGCGTCTTCCCGGGGTTTGAGAAAAACACCAGCAGAGATTTTCTCAAGTACCTCGGCTAGCTCTTGAGTACGGTGAGATGTATTGCGGGGAGATGCCAACCCAACCATCTGTTACATCCAGTCTCGCGTTTACTCCGACGGAATCGCAATGTAAAAAATAATCGAAAGCGGCAACCGAAGGTTTTCTCCGTGTCTCGTGCATCCGTGGTGAGATCAGCGCTCTTTCTGTTAGCCTTCTTCTGTGCTATTGCATATCACCAACGGCGACTCGGTACTGAGCACGTTTCGTCAGGTGCGTTTCCCCGGACGGTTCCTCGCGTGGCGAGATGCCCTGCACGATGGCCCCGTACCGCAGACAGTTGACCTGGCCTCGCTCTCTGATATTCGCGCCCGCTCTCTGGCTGACTTCGGCTGGGAGACATATGAAAAGAACCGTGCCGGTTTTGCCGAACGTGACCAGACTCTGGAAGATTTCCGCAAGTTTGAAGAAGTGGTCCTGTGGTTTGAGCATGACCTGTATGACCAGTTGCAACTGATTCAATTGATGGACTGGTTTGCGCAGCAGGATATGGGCAAGATCAGGCTCAGCGTTGTCCAAATCAATTCGCATGCAGGCATAAAAGATTTTCAGGGACTGGGACAGCTTTCCGGATCGCAACTGGCCCGTCTCTTTCCGTTGCGACGCACCGTCCTGCCGGAACAATTGGCCATCTCCACCGATGCATGGGCGGCTTTCCGCAATGCCACGCCGGAATCGCTGATGGAATTTCTTCAAGTCAATCATCCGGAGATGCCATTCCTGCATGACGCCCTCATTCGCCACTGTGAAGAATACCCGTGGACTACGGACGGCCTCTCACGCACGCAACGGCAGATCCTTCAGGCCGTGCAGTCTGGTGCGAAAACAAAAGAGCAGATCTACCTGGTAACACGCAAACAGGAAGTTGCCGCGTGGGGTGATGGTTCCGTATATTTGCGCCTGGATGCGCTGACTCAATCGCCGGAGCCGTTGCTGCGAAAGATTGGCGTGAGCTACGAACTCACCAGGAACGGGCAGGCTGTGCTGGAAGGCAAGAGTGACTATGTGTCACTGCACGGGATCGACACGTGGTTCGGGGGCGTGCACCTGTCGGGCGCCCACGCTGATTGGCGATGGAATGAGGCGGCACAGAAATTGCAACCTCGGAAAGCGTGAAAAACATGGAAGATCGTAATCGCAGCCTGATGTGGCACGGAATGTTCCTGTTTTTGCTGGGACTCATTTCCGGGTTTGTGGAGCAGAGATTCGTTAATCCCCGCATGGGGCTGGCCGCTCACCTGGAAGGTGTGATGCTGGGGACTTTTCTCGTGGCACTGGGCGCCGTATGGAGTTACGTGAAACTCCCGGCGCGAACCAAAGCAATCGCGTACTGGGCGGCGCTTTACGCCGCTTACCTGAACTGGGCGACGACGGCACTGGCGGCGGCCCTGGGTACATTCGCACTCTCTCCAATCACCGGTGCTGGGCATCATGGCCAGCCGTGGCAGGAGAGTCTCATCACCGCACTGTTCATGTCAGTAGGCATCGCCACCCTCGCCATGACCGTGCTGGTTCTGTGGGGACTTCGTGGCGCGGCATCAGCCGGCGGGCAAAACAAAACCGCCAGCAGTGTTGCCGGCGGTCGTTGAAACAAACTGCGTTCACTTACATGTGATGAAATGATTTGGCTACGTCATTGAAGATCACCACGGCGGCAAAGAGCAGCAGGAAGACGAACGCTGCCTGATAGACGCGTTCTTTGATTTCCTGTTTGATATCGCGCCGCATCACGCTCTCAATCAGCAGCAGCAGGATCAGGCCGCCATCCAGAATTGGAATGGGGAACAGGTTGAAGATCGCCAGATTCAGGCTGATCATTGCCATGATGTAGAAGAGCGGCTCCGGGCCAATCCTGGCCGCGTCGCCGGACACTTTCACAATGCCGATTGGTCCGCTTACCGAATCCATGTTCTTCTTGCGGACCATTCCGCCAACCAGCTTGAAAATCAACAGGGAATTTTCCTTGCAGTCCCTGGCTGACTGCGCAAGTGCCGCAGCAAAAGGAAGCTTTTCTGCCAAATCCGCATGCAGCCCAACCCGGTACTTCCCGTCTATGACCTTTGGAGTGAGGGTGAGTTCCACCGGTTTTCGGTCGCGCAGGACCGTAAGGTGTATGGGCTGATCTTTGGACGCTTGTAGCTGGTCCAGCATCTGCGGGATGTCGTGCACGATCTTCCCGTCCACTGACACAAGCACGTCATTCACCTGCACGCCTCCGGCCAGTGCGGGACCATCCGTGAGTGAGCCCACCACCTGCGGATGCTCCACTCCGATCTCGCCAATTCGGTCAGCTCCGGTAGGCAATGGAGTAACGGACTTATGCAGAACCGTATCGCCACGTTGGATGGTCAGATCCAGCGGTTCATTGGAACCGATGATTTCCAGATTGCGGAATTGCTGCCAGGTAGGATTCTGCACGTCAGCCACTTTGATGATCCGGTCGCCCTCCTGTAAGCCGGCTTGTGTGGCAGGAGAGTTCGGCAGAACGGTCACCAGATCCACGGGTGCGCGAAGGTACGCCTCAAAGTTGTGGTGATACATGTAAAGGGCGGTAAGAATACAGATGGCCAGCAGGATATTCATGGCTGGTCCGGCAATGGCGATCAGGAATCGCTGCCAGCGCGGATGGCTAATGAACTCACCCGGATCGCCCGTGTGGTCTTCCATGGGGTTCTCGCCAGACATCTTTACATACCCGCCCACAGGCAGCGCGCTGAGGCGATAGTCGGTATCACCCCTGCGGAAACCCCACAGTCGCTTGCCAAAGCCAAGGCTGAAAACCTCAACCCGGACGCCGCAGAGCTTGGCCACGGCGTAATGTCCAAATTCGTGAACAAAGACCAGTACACCCAGGACAAAAGCGGCAGCGGCAAGGTAAATGATTGTTAATTTGGTCAGCTGCCCAAAGCTGGGCATCGCCAATAGGGAAATAAACGCCGGACTACTGAATAAGTGCATAATTACGGATTTTCTTATTGTACCTGCAAACGGCCCATTATGGGCTCAGCGCGACAGCTGATGTGAGAGCAGGTGGCGGGCCAAATCCCGGGCCTGAGCGTCAACTGCAAGTACCTGTTCTATAGATTCAGGATGGTGGTCGGGCGTTTCATGCATCGTTCTCTCTATGACTTTGGGAATATCGGCAAAGGCGATCTCTGTATTAAGGAAGGCGGCCACAGCCACCTCGTCGGCGGCATTCAGTGCGATGGTCTTGGCGCCGCCGGCCTCGGCCGCTTCATAGGCCAGCCTCAGACAGGGAAACTTGGCCAGATCAGGCGGGCAGAAGTCCAGCCTTTTCAGCTCAAGCACGTTAAAACGAAGGTCAGATTCTATGCGTTCCGGATAGGTCAGCGCGTACAGGATTGGCAGCCGCATGTCCGTGACCGAGAGCTGCGCCAGGATGCTGCCGTCGTTGAACTCGACCATGGAGTGAATGGTGGACTGCGGATGCACAATCACCTTAACCTGCTCCGCCGGCAGGTTAAACAACCGGCAGGCTTCAATCACCTCAAAACCTTTGTTCATCAGAGTGGCTGAATCAATGGTGATGCGGCGACCCATTTTCCACGTCGGGTGATTCAAGGCCTGCTCCACCGTGATGCTTTCGAACTCTGATTTCGGCTTGTTGAGAAACGGCCCGCCGCTGGCCGTAAGCCATACGCGTTCCACTTCATTCATCCGGCCGCCGCGCATGCATTGGTGGACGGCGTTGTGTTCACTGTCGATGGGCAGAAGTGGTTTGCCCTGGCGGCGGGCTTCCGCGGTGATCAGCTCTCCGGCCGCGACCAGGCATTCCTTGTTCGCCAGCCCAATTTCTTTGCCGGCCTTCACCGCTTCGTAAGTTGCTTTCAATCCCTGTACGCCGACAATGGCGCTGACCACGAAATCAACTTCGCTGTGAGTAGCAACGCGGACTGTGCCGGCCTGTCCGTGAACGACTTCGATATTGCCGAGACCTTCAGCTTTGAATTGTCGGCGGGCCTTGTCGGCATCCTGCTCGGAAGCGAGAGAAAGTACTTTCGGCTTCCAGCGTCGCGCCTGCTCCAGCGCCGATTCGTAGTTCGATCCGGCGGCCATGGTGAGCAGCTCAAAGCGATCGGGATTTTTTTCGATCACGTCGAGCGTGCTGCGACCGATGGAGCCGGTGGAACCGAGGATGGCGATGCGTTTCATGAATGGATTATTAGGTTTGGAGAAGCCGGTCAGGGTCGCATAGTACCACACCATTGGAATGGCAAAGAGCAGAGCATCAATGCGGTCAAGGATGCCGCCGTGACCCGGTAGTAAGGTGCCAGAATCTTTCACGCCTGCGCCTCGTTTGAGCGCTGATTCGAACAGATCACCCAGTTGGGCGGCGACGTTGGTTACGATCCAATTCCCAAAACATGCAAGCCACGGCAATTTGCGATAAACGGCGGTGTTAGTGCCCAAAGGGAAAACCGCGTAGGCTCTGACCCAGCGAGCGTCCTGAGAACAAGATTTGTCTATCTGATCGCGGAAATGAAAAACCAGAATTGCTATCACCATGCTTGCGATCACCGATGCGATTGCTCCTTCCCAGCTTTTGTTCGGACTGACAATGGGTGCCAGCTTGTGTCTTGCCGATGCTGCGTGCCCACGTAGTAAGCGGCAATGTCGCCCGCCCAGACTGAGAACAAAGTGAAAATGATCAGCGTCTTGCTCGGAAAGTCAGCGCGCATGCAGAGCAGTAGAGACAGGGGAACACCGATGTAGAGTAATCGCCAGAATGCCGAAGACGCTACAGAAGCCAGCCCCATCTTTAAATCTCTTGCGGAATACCAGTGGCATGCCAAAGTGAACGGCAGAACAGCCAGCCAGCACATGAGACCGATCCGAGCACCGAAAGAACAGGCTGAAATCCAATTTTGCGAATGCCTCGCTGCTCGTACTGCCAGATGTCGGCCCATGACAGCACGAACGGCAAGACCGCCGCCATGTAAGTCAACCAGCGGAAAGGTTTGAGTCCTGCGGCATCTGAAATCGCCAGGTACTCGTGCAAGCGCCAGCACGAATAATCCCTGCCACGGCCAGTGCAAACAACCAGAGCGGCGCCCTGAAAACAAGCAGCAACACGAACGGCACCAGCACCACCGCTGTCAGGACTCGTTTCATTCTTAGTGAGAGCTCACGGTGGTGGTTTCGTTCAGGCCGCCGTAACGGCGCTCGCGCTTCTGGAATTCCTGAATGGCCTCGAGCAAATGGAGTCCGCGAAAGTCAGGCCACAGAGTTTTGGTGACAAAAATCTCCGCGTAGGCCGCCTGCCAAAGCAGGAAATTGCTCAGCCGCATTTCGCCGCTGGTGCGGATCAGAAGATCAAGTTCCGGCAGATTCTTGGTGTAGAGATGCTGGTTGATCAGATCTTCATCGATCTTCAGGTGCTCAAGGCCGCCGTTGTTCGCGGCTGCGTTCACAATGGCCTTGAAGGCGTCCACGATCTCTGATCGCGAGCCGTAATTCAGCGCAAGTGTCATCACCATGCCGGTATTGCGCGCCGTCTGCTCCTTGGCCCAGGCCATGCGTTCCTGCACAATTTGCGGCAGCAGGTGGCTGCGTCCGATGAATGACAGGCGCACGTTGTTGTCCTGCATCAATTGCAGAGTCATCTTTCAGATAGCGATGCAGCAGCTTCATCAGGAAGCTGATCTCTGTGGGCGGACGGCGGAGAAAATTTTCGGCCGAAAAAGCATACAGGGTCACTGCCGGCAGGCCGATGCGCGATGCTGTCTGGATCACGTCACGGACTGACTCCACGCCTTTGCGGTGTCCGGCGATGCGGGGCAAGTGTCGGCGTTTGGCCCAGCGGCCATTGCCGTCCATGATGATCGCCACGTGTTTGGGGAACTGGCCCGGGTCAAGCTGGCTGTACAGTTCAGCTTCCTTGCGGTCCAGTCCTGCGGGGATGGTTCGCAAAACTGCCTCTCAAATCCTTGTTGGTTACAACGTTGGGTTTATTAATTTATTAAGACGTTAGCATAGCAGCCCCTGAGCATTTGCAGTGCTCGCGGGTCGTAAGACCCTTGGGCATTCAGATGTTCATTCCGTCCAAACGGGGGTCTGCTAGAATAATGTTACTCCAAAGTAGCTGTTGACTGCTAAGTTAACCCTGAGACAGCCACTTGGTTGCGATATTTCGTGACCTGGTACGTGTTCTCATAGTAAGGTGTCACCCTACGAAATTGCCTTTTAGCACACAATTCGAGCTGGGTTCCTTCAGACGCTGGTTGTCGGTCATCTGCGTCCTGCTGGTTCTCTGCTTCAGTGCGATTGAATCAACGCATTCGCACCCGGACGCTCAGCGCGCCGGCAACGGAACGCATTGTGCCATCTGCATCTCCGCGCATAACAGTGCTGCCGTTGTTACGTTTCATCTGACCGGAATCGCGCTTACGGTGATCTCCATCACCGCGCCTCTTCGCATTTCAGGCACAACCCATGCCCCGGAAATCAGTCTCTTCAGCCGGCCTCCGCCCCTCGCCTAGCATCCAGGCACAGCAATCCTAAAAATCAGCGCTAAAAAACTCCGGTTTGGAGGGGAACGATGTTTCGGGTGTCCCTCTTGTTTCTATTGTTATTTATGCTGCCTGCACTCCTGGTGGGGCAGGCGACAATTCCGCTAAGTTCTTCTGCTGCAACGCAGAACGACGGCACTCAGAACGCCATGCAAAATGGCGCGTCGACCCCTGCGCCAAATAACGGCCAGACTTCTGCCCAGGGGGGCACTTCCGCGCCCGGCAGCACGCCGCGCAAAGATCGCCCGGCGCCCACTCTTATCACGCTTGACCAGGCGATTCAGTTGGCGCTGACCAATAGCCCCAGCATCAAGGCTGCGCGGACACAGATCCAGCAGAACCAGGCACAGGAAATTACCGCTAACCTCAGACCGAATCCAACGCTCAATGCCGATTCACAGTTCGTTCCCGTTTTCAGCGGGGATTTCTCCACCGACACGCTGAACAACCTGCAGCAATTCGATGTTGGCCTGGGCTACCTGTTTGAACGGGGCCACAAACGCCAGAACCGCCTTCAGGCAGCCCGTGACGCCACTGCGGTTACCACTGCCACGGTGGCTGACACCGAGCGCACGCTTACCTTCAATGTTGCCCAGCAGTTCATCAACGTTCTTCTGGCCAATTCCACCTTGCGGTTCGCAGTGGATGCCCTGACCAGCTTTCAGGAAACAGTCAAGATCAGTGACCAACGCTACCGCGCCGGCGATATCAGCGAAGGCGACAACCTCAAAATCAAACTCCAGTTGTTGCAGTTTGAGACCGATGTAAGTTCAGCGCGCGTAGCCAAGGTGCAAGCGCTGGGAAGCCTGCGCCAACTTGTGGGTTACACCTCTCTTCCCCACGACTACGACTGTGCCGGCGATCTGGAGTATCAGCCGCTCACGGCTGCGCTGGCTGACCTACAGGTAAAGGCCCTTGCGGAACGCCCTGACCTCAAGGCGGCCAGGCTCGGGATTAAGGCTGCCAACAGTCAGATTTCTCTGGCCAAAGCCAACGCCAAGGTTGACATAAACGGTTCGGCAAGTTTCTCCCACGTATCGGGGGCCAGTTCCACGTCACTTTTCTTCAGCATGCCACTACCAATTTTTGATCGCGGTCAGGGTGAAAAAGCGCGCACCGGTTTTGCCCTGACGCAGGCGGAATTCACCGAACGAGCCGCCGAGGACACTGTTTTGACAGACGTTACCAATGCTTACGAAGCGGTCACTTCCAATCAGGACGTGGTGAAGCTTTACGTGTCCGGATACCTGAAGCAAGCGCAGGATTCCCGGGACATCAGTCAATACGCCTATAAGGGAGGCGCTGCCACATTGCTGGACTTTCTTGACGCCGAACGCAGCTACCGTTCCGTACAACTTGCTTATCGCCAGGCAGTGTCGGCTTACATGCTTAGCCTGGAACAACTGCGCCAGGCCACGGGAGTGAGGAACCTGCCATGAAGACTCTTCGCCAATCACTCAACCACCGTCGAAATGGCCCACCACATGTTTGTCGCGAGCGGCCATGCTGCTGGCGATGGCACTCAGTTTGACGATGGCGGCCTGTTCCAGCGGCGATCCCAGCGCCAAGAGCTACGCCGATGGCGGCGCGGAACCCAGCAAGTCAGATAAGGCGGAGCTATTCACACTTCCTGAGGAACAGTCTTCGCACGTACAGATTGTCACCGTACAACCAACCAGTTGGCCGCGCGTGCTGCGTCTCACCGGCACGGTGGCATACAACAGTTTCCTCACCACGCCGGTCATCAGCCAGGTCAGCGGACCGGTCAGCAGGATCATGGTCTCACCGGGGCAGCAGGTGAAAAAAGGCCAGGCCATGTTGTACGTGAGCAGCCCGGATTATTCGCAACTGCGGGCGGCTTATCTGAAAGCTCGTGATGCGCATTCTCTGGCGCACAAAAATTATCTGCGCGCGCAGGACCTTTACGCGCATCATGCCATCGCGGAGCGCGACTTGCAGCAAGCCGAGTCAGCGGAGATACAGGCACAGGCAGACCAGCAGGCGTCTGAACAATCGCTCAAAATTCTGGGGATTCCGCGGCCAGACACGCTGATAGAAAATCCAACTTCGCCGGAAGTCCCCGTACTTGCGCCAATTGCCGGTGAAGCGGTTGAGCGGCTTTGCTCACCGGGACAGGTGATCCAGGCGGGCCAGACCCAGTGCTTCACCATTTCCAACATGAGCACCGTGTGGGTGCTGGCCAACGTCTATGAGAACCAGCTTGCTTATGTGCACGTGGGCGATCCTGTATCGATGAAGACGGATGCGTACCCGGACGCTTTTCAGGGAAAAATCTCTTTTATGGGCGCCGCCCTGGATGCCACATCACGAACGCTGCAGGCGCGAATCGATACAAAAAACCCGACCGGCAGACTGAAGAAAGATATGTACGTCACCGCCACAGTGGTTGCCGGAAAGATCGACAATGCGCTGTTGGTTCCGGACGCGGCAGTGTTGCGCAATGCCGAAAACGAACCATTTGTCTATGTGACTGCCGGCCAGCGCCAGTTCAAGCGAAGACTGGTCAAGCTGGGAGAAAGCAGTAATGGCAAGACTCAGATTGTGAGCGGCTTGCAGTCCGGCGAACAAGTGGTCGGCGATGGCAGCCTGTTCTTGCAGTTTGCCAGTTCGCAATAAGCGTGTTCAGAGACTAGTGGAGCGAAGCGACAAAAACAATGATCCATAAGCTGGTACAGATTGCCTTAAAGCAGCGCTTCCTGGTGCTGATGCTGACCGTGTTTCTGGTCGTTGCCGGCGTGATCTCATTTATGCGCATGCCGGTGGACGCATATCCTGACCTCGCTCCGCCCACGGTCGAACTCATCACGCAGTGGCCCGGACACGCCGCCGAAGAAGTTGAACGCCTGATTACGTTGCCGCTGGAAGTGGAAATGTCCGGCGCACCCCAGATGGTGGTGATGCGATCAATTTCTCTCTATGGCCTTTCCGATATCCGTCTTACGTTCGAAGAAGGTACGGATAACTATTTTTCGCGACAGGTAATTTTTCAGCGCATTAGTGACGCGGAACTCCCTTCGGGTGTAACGCCCAGCATGGCGCCGCTGTTCAGTCCCAGTGGATTGGTTTACCGCTACGTTCTGGAAAGTCCTGATCGCACTCCGCAAGAGTTGAAGACGATTGAAGACTGGGTCATCGAGCGCGCTTACAAATCAGTTCCCGGTGTGGCTGACGATTCCGGCCTTGGCGGAACGGTGATGCAGTATCAAGTCCTGTTGGATCCGGCCAAGCTTTACGGATATCACCTGACAGTCCCGCAGGTAC
This sequence comes from Terriglobia bacterium, assembly GCA_963755365.1. Classification (GTDB taxonomy): domain Bacteria; phylum Acidobacteriota; class Terriglobia; order Terriglobales; family Acidobacteriaceae; genus Angelobacter. The sequence continues at coordinate 361,326 of CAVWJV010000004.1, forward strand.
TTACTGCGCTCTCCGCCAACAACGCGAATGCTGGCGGCGGTTTTTATTCGCAGGGCGGGCAGTTCTATTACGTACGCGGTCTGGGCCTGGTGCGCAACTCGTCTGACATCGGCAACATTGTTGTCGCCAGCGTCAAGGGGACTCCCATACGAATACGTGATGTAGGCGAAGTTACCATCGGCAATGCGCCACGTCTGGGGTCATTTGGTTTTCAGACGCGCACATCGAACCAGAATGACGCCGTGGAAGGCGTGATCCTGATGCGTCGCGATGAGAAGACTCAGAACGTCCTCAAGGGCGTGGAGCAAAAAACGCAGGAGCTGAACAGCTCGGTCCTGCCGCCCGATGTTAAGATTCGTCCTTTTTATGACCGCAGCGGGCTGGTACAGGTCACCACGCGAACGGTGGAAGACAATCTTGTGCGCGGCATGATCCTGGTGCTGGTGGTGCTGGTCTTCTTTCTGGTCAGCTGGCGTGCCGCGATTATTGTGGCGCTTACGATCCCGTTGGGACTTCTTTTCGCTTTCGTAATCCTGCACGCGCGTAACGTTTCCGCCAACCTGTTGTCGATCGGCGCCATTGATTTCGGCATCATCATTGACGGCACCGTAGTCATGGTGGAGAACATCTATCGTGAACTGGCGCTGCGTGAAGGCAAGCCGTACCGGCTGAATGAGGTGATTCTGGCGGCGGCCAAAGATGTTGATCGGCCTATCTTTTATTCCGTTGCAGTGATCATTGCCGGTTACCTTCCTATTTATGCACTGACGGGCCCATCAGGGTTGTTGTTCCACCCTATGGCGGACACCATGTCATTTGCCCTGATCGGTGCGCTGATCCTTACGCTCACACTGGTTCCCGTGCTGGCGTCGTTCATGTTCAAAGGTGGCGTGAAAGAACCAAGGAACCGGGCCTTTGACTGGATCAAAAAGATTTACACCCGGCAGCTTGACTGGTGCCTTGAAAATCGCTGGTTGACGCTGCTGATTGGTTTTCTGATTTTTCTCGCAGCCATCTCACTGGTCCCGTTCATTGGCGGCGAATTCATGCCTCATCTTGACGAAGGCGCGCTCTGGTATCGCGCCACCATGCCGTACACCATCTCATTTGAAGAGTCGAGCAAGATTGTCCCGCAGGTCCGCGACATTCTGATTTCCTATCCGCAAGTCACCGTGGTTGGCTCAGAGCACGGACGTCCCGATGACGGCACCGATCCCACCGGTTTCTTCAATGCCGAGTTCTATGTTGGCCTCAAGCCTTATGACGATCCTGCGTGGAAGGGAAAGTACGATACCAAAGACAAATTGATTGTCGCCATCGACAAGAGACTGGAAGCATTTCCCGGAATCATTTTTAACCATACGCAACCGGCGGAGGACGCTGTTGATGAAGCTCTCACGGGTTTGAAGAGCGCATTGGCGGTAAAAATCTATGGGCCTGATCTTGAAGTGCTGGAAAAGAAAGCCGTTGAGATCAGGAAGACGCTGGAAGACGTTCGCGGCTTTACCGAACTTACCGTGGTGCACGAACTGGGCCAGCCCAGCCTGAACATTGACGTTGATCGCGAGAAAATCGCCCGTTACGGAATCAACGTGGCTGACGTGGAGGCGGTGATTCAGGCCGCGGTCGGCGGCCAGGCTGCCACGCAGGTGGTCCAGGGCGAAAAGCTCTTCGACCTGGTTGTGCGTATGCAACCGCAGTTCCGCAGCAGCGCGCAGGAAATCGGCAATTTATTGGTCGGCACGCCTGACGGGCAACAGATTCCCATCAGTCAGATGGCGACGATAAAGCAGGGTAACGGCGCGTCATTTATCTATCGTGAGAACAACTCGCGCTATATCGGCGTGCAGTACAGCATTGAACATCGTGACCTGCAACGCGCGGTGGAAGAAGGGCAAGCCGCGGTGAAAAAGAATGTTCAGATTCCCGCCGGATACCGCGTTGCCTGGGGCGGTGAGTATGACCAATTCCTGGCTGCCAAGCAGCAGCTCTTCGTCATTGGCCCTCTCGCCGTTCTGCTGATCTTTTTTATCCTTTTCGCGCTCTACGGGAACTTTAAGTTCCCCATGGCGATTGCGCTTGACGTGATTATGACGGAGCCGGTAGGTGCGCTGATCGCACTTAAACTCACGAACACATCTTTCAGCGTATCTTCCGCGCTCGGATTGCTGGCCTTGATGGGTGTGTCAGTGGAAACTGGCGTGATCCTGATCTCTTACATCAACAAATTGCGTCTGGAAGGAATGGACATAGGTACGGCCACGCGAGAAGCCGCGCTGCTGCGCCTGCGACCAATCATGATGACCGCGTTGGTAGCGTGCTTGGGATTATTGCCCGCCGCTCTCTCCACCGGCATTGGATCGGACACGCAGAAGCCGTTCGCCATTGTGATTGTGGCCGGACTTGTATCCAGACTCTTCCTTGGATTTTTCATCAACCCGGTGCTCTATAAAACCCTTGCCCGTGAAGGAGACGTTTTGCAGGTGTGATCGAAATCCGAGTAGCGAATATTTTGAGTTTGCGCAAAATTGAATTGGTTTTTTTACTGCTATGAAACACAAACAAGGCAACATCGCACGTTGGATCCCGCCCTGGCTGGTTATCGCCTGCCTGGTGCTTGTGCTGGGTTCAGCGGCGGCGCAGGCGTTGCATTTCCATGTCGACGGACTGGAAAAAGACGCTCGTCATTGTTCCGTATGCCCGCTGTTGCACGCAGCATCGCGTGTGGCAACCATTAGCCACACCAGCGTCACGTTCCAGCAGATTGGCTTCCTCAGCCTTGCGCTGGAGACGGAGAGTAAAGCAGAACAGCATTCATCGCCGTACGCATCACGACCTCCTCCCGCGGCCTAGTCTCCTCTTTCAATCACCACAACTTACTAGTGCCAACCCACACCACTTACTCATGGAGGAGTGATGCCTTTTTCTATTCTTTTTAGAAACGCCCGTATTCTCGCGTCCGCGTTGTTCTTCGCGGTCGTTGCCCTTCCACTATCTGCCGTGGGCCAGAGCTCAGTCAGCTCCGGCACCATTCAAGGCACAGTTACTGACGCAACCAAGGCCGTTGTTCCCAACGCGAAAGTTGAGGTAACCAATCCGGTAAGCGGCTTGTCCCGAACGGTCAAGACGGATGGAGCCGGACATTTTGTGGTTCCCAACGTTCCTTTTAACCCCTACCACCTTGTGATCAGCGGTCCTGGCTTCGCCACATACTCGCAGGATGTTGACGTGCGGTCGATCGTCCCGGTGAACCTGAACATTTCTTTGAACGTAAAAGGATCAGAAGAAGTGGTGAACGTGGAAGCAGGAGGCGCTGATCTGGTTGAGAGTTCTCCCACGTTTCATACCGATGTCGACCGCAACCTGTTCGACAAGCTTCCGCTGGAAAGCTCGTCCTCTTCGGTGAGCTCGCTGGTGACCCTGGCTTCGCCGGGAATCGCAGCAGACTCAAACGGTCTCTTTCATGGTATGGGCGACCATGCAGAAAACTCTTTTTCGGTGGACGGCCAGCCCATCACGGACCAGCAGAGCAAAGTGTTCTCCAACCAGATCCCGCTTGAGTCCATTGAATCCATGGAAGTGATTGCGGGAGCGCCGCCGGCTGAATTCGGCGACAAGACGAGTGTAGTCATCAATGTCACTACGCGCTCAGGTCAGGGGCAGACCACGCCGAAAGGAAGCATCACAACTTCTTACGGAAGTTTTGGAACCTCAGATGTTGCCTTCAACCTGGGATACGGCGGAGCCAAGTGGGGAAACTTTATTTCCGTGAGCGGGCTGAACGGAGGGCGCTTTCTTGATCCTCCGGAATTTACGGTGTTACATGCCAAGGGAAACCAGGAGAACATTTTTGATCGGGTTGATTTTCAGACTTCCAACACCGATTCCATTCACCTTAATATGGGTTTTACGCGATCCTGGTTTCAGACCCCTAATTCCTTTGACAACCTCAACGTGGGAGTAACTGACCCGGCCGGAAACCTGGTGGGGCCAACCGACCAACGCTCCCAGATCAAGACATTCAACATCGCGCCTTCGTGGACGCGGCTGCTGAATCCGAACACGGTATTTACGCTGGGGGCGTTCATTCGTCGCGATCAATACAACTACTATCCCAGCAACAATCCGTTTGCGGACCTGGGCCCGATCCAGCAGGAAAGCATTTCGCAGGACCGCAGCCTGACCAACATGGGCCTGCGGTCTGACGTTTCGCACGCAAAAGGAATCCACAACATCAAGGCCGGCGTTACGTATCAGCAGACTCTGCTGCGGGAAAATGACAGTCTCGGCATTGTTGATCCGACGTTGAACGCTCCTTGTATTGACGCCAGCGGCAAGTTCGGTCTCCGGCTTTACTGATCCGTCACAGTGCGCCGGAGCGCGGGCTGCAACCGAACACAGCCGCGAATCCAGCAGCGACCTCACCCTTTCAGCCGTTCCTCGGATGTTTCGACCTCACTCGTCCCAATCCCGCGGCGGCTGACAACTGCGTCAGCGGCAGCAGCACGCAGTTTGATTTTCTAGGCCGCGCTGACGTGAAAGAACTGAGTCTCTATCTGCAGGATGCCATCAGCACTGGCAACTGGACATTCAATCTTGGCGTTCGCGGCGATATCTACAACGGCTTAACGACTCATCAGGAAATTGAGCCGCGACTTGGCATCTCCTACAACATCAAGCCGACCAGCACCGTGCTGCGGGTTTCTTACGCGCGAGTCATGGAAACTCCGTTCAATGAAAATCTGGTGCTGTCAGCCACCGGTTGCAACTTTGCTGTGATTGCCGCTTTGGTGCCGTGTGTGCCTGCTCCGTTCAGTCCGGGATGGCGCAATGAATTCCACGCCGGGTTGGAACAGGCATGGGGAAAGCATTTTGTTTTCTCCGGAGAATATATCTGGAAATACACACACAATGCGTACGACTTCAGCGTGCTGGGCAGTACGCCGATTACCTTCCCCATTGAGTGGCATAATTCGAAAATTCCTGGATTCGCCGGACGCGTGAGCGTGCCGGATTTCCATGGCTTCACCGCGTTAATGGTCTTCTCCAGCGTGGCAGCGCGTTTCTTCCCGCCGCAGATTGGCGGACTGGGCGTCACAGTCGGGCAGAGCGGTTTGCCGTTCCGCATCGATCACGATGAGAAATTCAACGAGACCACACATCTGCAATACCAACCGTGGAAACGCGGTCCGTGGCTGGGCATGAACTGGCGCTATGACAGCGGTTTGGTTGCGGGAGCCGTGCCCTTTGCGACGGATACTACAACTCCCGTTGACCTTACGGGCCTGACTGCCGATCAGCAGATACAAGCCGGTCTTTTTTGCGGCAACGTGGTCCCGACGCTTTCTGCGCCGCTGACCACCTGCGCGCCTTCACAATACGGTTCCACGCGCGTATCCATACCCGCGCCCGGGACTGAAAACGATGACCATAATCCTCCACGCATCGCATCAAGAAGTCTCTTTGACGTTGCTCTGGGGCACGACAATCTCTTTCGTGGTGATCGCTACCGCGTTGGCGCGCGTTTTACCGTGATCAACCTCACCAACAAAGTAGCGCTCTATAACTTCCTTTCCACCTTCAGCGGCACGCATTTTGTTACGCCGCGAAGTTACACCGCAGCCATGACATTCAATTTCTGAGGGAGCGGCCTATGACATATTTTGAACAACCTTCGAGCTCGCGTCCTTTGGAGTTACAGCCGGATGCCACTGAGATTCACCCCAGCATGGCGGCCTTCCTGGCTTCCACGGTGGCGACCATTGTGATTTCAATCATTTTGATCGGCGCGATTGCATTCCTTCCCGCCGGTCTGAATTGATTTAACGCGCCGGAGTTCCTTTAAGCGGGCCTCCGGCGCCCGATTTATTTCTGCGAAGCTTATTTCCAGGTCATCACGGCTATAATCCACAGCCATGCGTATGACATCCTGCTTCGCTGTTCTCATCCTGCTTCTCTTTTCCGCTGCCAACGCAGTACAAGCCTCCAATGCAGTCGCGGCCGATCCAGATACCGCCAAACTCGACGCCATTGTTCAGCGCGTGATCGCGCAGGAGCGGGTGGTGGGAGCGTCCGTGCTGGTGGCGCGCGGGGATCGCATCCTGCTGCACAAAGGATATGGCTTCGCGGATCTCGAACTGGAAACTCCCACCAAAGCTGAGACCGTCTACCATGTCGTTGGCCCCATGCTGCCCTTTACCGGGATAGCGGTGATGCAGCAGGTGGAACGTGGAAAGCTTCAACTCGATGACGACATCTCAAGGTTTATTCCGGAATTTCCGCTGCAAGGCCATCACGTCACCATCCGGCAGTTGCTGAACCACACTTCCGGTATCGTGGATTACCACTACCTTGGCGATCCCATTGAAGCCACCAGTCGCCAGCCTAAAGCGCTGGATGAGGTCATGGCTCTCTACGCGGGTAAGAACTGGGTCAACGAACCGGGCAAAAAGTGGGACTGGTCCATCTCTGGCTTCCAGCTCCTGGTCACGATTGTGGAGCGAGTTACCGGCCAAAGCTTCCCTGACTACGTGCAGCAGAACATCTTCAAGCCCGCCGGAGTGAAATCCACAACGTATTGTGACGACTTCACGCTCACTCGCGGACTCGGCCACGCCTACCGCAAGTTTGGGACAACTTATGTTGAAGCCCGCGAGAACGGAATGGCTTATAACTCTGACCTGCGCTTCTGTTCCACCGTGGGCGACCTGCTTCAGCTTTGGCGCGCAATCAAGGACAAAAACCTGGTCCGTCCGGAAACGTTCAAGCAGATGACCACCGCCGAGGGCGCAGCACAACATATGTCCGCGCAGGACGCAAAAGCGCAATACGGATTCGCCATGATCCTGAACCATGAGGACGACCACCGGCGCATCGGCCAGCATGGATCGCTCATGGGATATAGTGGCAGCCTGTATGACTTTCCTGACGATAATCTCACCATCGTTGTTTTGACCAATACGGAAGACCAGAACGCTTACGCCATTACCCGTACTCTGGGCCGTGCGATCCTTGGCCTGCCGGCGCTGCCTGAACGCAAACCTGAAGCCGAAACCAGACTGGCCGACAAAACTGTTTCCGCCGAAGAGCGCAAACAACTGGCGGGAACGTTTGTACTGAAACTGGGTGAGGTTGGCGCTAATCTGCATGACTCGTTCGCGCAATTCCGCCGGACTTATCGCGTCTTTGACGAGAATGGCCGACTGATGATCCAGCCGCTGGGCGAAGGTCCGGAACGTCTGCTGAAACAGGATGATGGTAGCTTTGCCCTGCGGTCGTCCGCCGCGTCGCATATTTCGTTCGTAATGCAGAACGGCCACGCTGTCACCATGAAGCTGGAATCGCCGGGTTTCCCGCTGGTCGGAGAACGAGTAGGAGATGGGGATCCGGCGACGTTTCATGGCCAGGGGAGGTAAGGCACGTTTGGGTTACAAGTGCGGGCTTTGCTCAAAGCGCCGGGTTCGGAATTCGGCTAAAATTCAGCCATGCGCTATGCTGCCAGCCGGGAAGTGATGGAAGCTTTCTCGGCGCTGGTAAATTCCGGCATCGATGATGAGCGGATTGATTTGCTCAGTGCATCCCTGACTTTTGCGCGGATCGAGTATCCTGATCTTGATCCCGGCGTATATGTCCGCCAGGTGGAAGATCTTGCCCGCCGCGTATCTGCACGCATACAGGACCCGGAAGATCCTGCGGATTGCATCGCCGCACTCAACCACGTGCTTTTCCAGGAAGAGATGTTCCGCGGCAACAGTGTTGACTATTACAGCCCGCGCAATTCATTCATCAATGATGTGCTGGATCGCCGCCTGGGAATTCCCATCACTATGGCATTGATCTACATGGAAGTAGGACGGCGCGCCGGCTTTCAGTTGTTCGGCGTAGGCATGCCCGGACATTTTCTGCTGAAACATTACGACCTGAACGGGCGGTCTATTCTGATTGACGCCTTTGAACGCGGCTTGATCCTGAGCGAAGAAGATTGCCGGCAAAAAGTGAAGGACATTTACTCCGGGCAGGTCACCCTGCAACCGGAGTTCCTGCTCATTGTTACGCGCCGCCAGATGCTCACACGCATGCTGAATAACCTGCGATCCATCTACCTGGCGCAACGCGACTTCCGCCGGGCCGTCCAGGTAGTGGATTTGATTCTGGTCATCTATCCACGATCGCCGGAAGACGTAAAGCAGCGTGCAGCGTTGCGTTACAACCTGCACGATTATCCCGGAGCAGTCGCCGATTTTGAAGAGTATGTGAAGATGGCACCGGACGCGTCTGACGTGGATGAAGTTCGCCATACCGCGCTGGGACTGCGTCGTTCAATGGCCATGATGAACTAGTTTTTCTGTCGCTTCGCTCCAAACCGCTTACGAGTGTTCGTCGTTGCAACACCGGCGTGCGCTTGTTGCAGCGGGCTCGACGCGCGTGGACGGCGCGAGCCCTTGTTTATTTTTTCTGTCGCTGCGCTCCAACGCTATTTTGCTTTTCTCCTTTCGAAATAGCCCTCGATCGACGTGCGCCATTCTTCGGCTGATTTTGCGTCCTTATTTCCCTGTTCGCGAATGTGATTATTCATCTCGGCCGAAAGTGCTGTACGTTCATATCTCACTTGCACGTGGCTCCCGGAATCAGGCACGGGCGAGAGTCGAATGTCGATCAGAACGACCATTACGCCCGGAATGAAATACACATGCTGGATGTGGCCCTGCTCCGGCTCGAAGATGGTGGTAATCCACGTGCTTTCGCCGTCGTCGCGTTGAACGCGGAAAACCGAGCCCTGGCGGTCTTCCGCCGGATATGGATGGATAAACTGCGGGTCCCATCCCTCTGCCCACAGACGTTCGCGATGCGCGCCGAAGAGCGAAGCCACCTGCTCCTGCGACTCCTGCAGGTCAAATGCAAAAGTGTTGCTTACGTGCAACAGTGGGGGCGCGGGCTTTGTAGTTGATGCACGAGCCAGAATCATTTTCCTCGCTCCTTTAGCTTGTGGCTGTCTGAGGCTCTTAGCGTGAGGCCGTAGATTTTTCGGAATTGTTCGATCTCGCGCAAGGACTCCGCCGAGAACGGCGTCTTGCCCTCAAAAACATGGAGAACGATGCCTTCCAGAAGATCGCCCAGGCTCATGTCCTTCAACTCAGCCACAGCCTTCAGGACCTTGAGCATGCGTTTTTCCAGGCGCACGCCGGTTTGTACGCGTTCAACTTCGAGAGAATGTTTATCGTTTGCCATTGGTACCAATGTACCAAGATAACAAACAAAATGACAAGCAGGCTTGAGTGATTGTTTTCAGGAACGGCCCCTGGTTTGCCATGGCGTTGTTCTCACAGAGACCGGGAGCATCTACACTAAGGGCAAATTTCAGCGCAAAAAAGACAGGCAAATGGGTGACACATGAAATTTCATACCGATTATCTGACCTTCAACACCAAAGGCCATCGTGAGTACATACACATCACGCCGCAGGTAGAGAAGATTCTGCATGCCAGCGGTGTACGAAACGGAATGGTGCTGGTCTCTGCCATGCACATTACCGCCGGGGTCTACGTGAATGACAATGAAGAAGGGCTGATCAACGATATAGATCGCTGGCTGGAGCAACTGGCGCCCTTTCGCGAAGAATACCTTCACCATCGCACCGGAGAGGACAACGGCGATTCACATCTGAAGGCGATCCTTGTGCATCATCAGGTAATGCTGCCGGTGAGCGATGGAAAGCTGGTGCTGGGCACATGGCAGAGGGTGTTCTATGCGGAATTTGACGGGCAGCGGCAGAAGCGCGTGGTAGTCGCGGTGATGGGAGAGTGATGCGCGAAGCGAATGAAGGCGCCCCGCGCGCAAAACTCTAGGCGACCGTGCCCTGCTGCGCTCCTGTTGCTGGAGGTCCGGCGGGAACGCGCAACGTGATCTCCGCCTGGTCTGCGGGGACTGACATTTCACCGCCAATGGATTCGACCATCTCCTGCAAATAGGGAAGAGTCTCATTGATAATACCCTTGGCAGGCAGCCCTGGGCGGTTCCCAGCTATCGTCCAGATAAATGAAAGATCGCAATGGCCGGCGGAGAGCTTCGCGTTGAGTGTAAGTTTTGTCGCGGAAGTGTTTTTTCCGGCAATCTTGCCGACAATCAGGATGCAGAGCTGGCGAAGAATCGGCGCACTGGTCACCTGGATCGTGGCGGCCCATTGACGGTCCAAGACCAGCAGGCCTGCGTTTTGCAGAGCGATGAAATCGTGTAAGACGTCATTCAGCAGGGAATCGAGCGAAATCCACGGCCCGTTAGGCAGGGCCACTTCGCGGACCATGGCAGAGATGCCTTTGGTCAGGCTAACGGCCCGATCTGCCTGCTGCTCGATGATTTTGAGGTCTTTATCGTCCGGCGATAGGTTTGCCCCACGTACTGACAGCATCTCCAGGTAACAGCGCACGCTGGTAAGAGGCTGCGCCAGGTCGTGCGCCAGGGAATGAATCAAGGCGCGCAACGGCGTCTGCTGAAGAGTGGTGGCCTCCGTTGCAGGCAGGGCCTGGGAAGAATAGGGTTCGTCGGCCAGGAAGCCCAGGTCTTCCGCCGGGTCAACAAGCTCCAAACTGTGGCCTAGAGGCGTTTTGCCCAGCCGATAGCCGGATCCGCGAACGGTGTAGATCAGCTTCTCTTCTTCCGCTGCGTCAATTTTGCGGCGTAGATAATTCACATAAACGTCCACCAGGTTGCTGTCAGTTTCACCTTCCTGGCCCCAGCATTCCTTCAGCAATTCATGGCGGCTGACGGTATCGCCGCCGCGGCGCATCAGCAGGTGAAGGAGATCAAATTCACGGGGGCTCAGCTTGATATCGCGCCTTCCGCGGTGGACCTTGCGTGATGCCGGATCAAGCTCCAGGTTTTCAATGCGTAAAACACTCAGTGCCGGGTCTGCCTTGCGGCGAAGCAGTGCGTTCGCGCGAGCAGCCAGTTCCTGAAAAGAAAATGGCTTGGTTATATAGTCATCCGCGCCAAGGTTCAGCGATTTTATGCGGTCGGTTACACGATCGCGAGCGCTCAGTACAATCACGGGCGTTTCCAGCCCTCGGGCGCGTAGACGCTCCAGGAGTTGCAAGCCATCTGTCGGGCCAAAGTTCAAGTCAAGAATAATGAGTTGATAATTCTGGCGGCGCAATTCTTCCAATACACTGACTTCGTCCAGCGCCGTATGGACTGCATAGCCTTCTGATTCCAGAGATTTGGAGAGAAAATTGGCCAGTTGAACGTCATCATCTGCCAGTAGGATTGCCATGGAGAGAGACCTTGGTGCCAATGTTGCCATGATGACCCGCCTAAGATTCGTTATTGTAGTGAAGTCGCATCCTGTTGCTGCTCTCGCCCAACTCCCATTAAATTCATTAAACAATACATTAATTTGTAGGAACCAGATTCACTTATTTTGGTTTGTTTCCAAAAGCATAAAAACGATTCCCGATAGTATGTTCATGGCCGCTTTGACTGCAGGCCCATTCCTGTGCGAGTCAGTCTCTTTGGTACGATAGAAGTTTGATTGAGGAGAGGCACTGCTTCTATGGCGGCAAAGATTTATAAGAATTTTATTAACGGCGAATGGGTGGAGTCCCGCAGCGGACAGACCTATGAAAACCTAAATCCGGCAGACACCCGCGATGTGATCGGGGTCTTTCAACGTTCAGACAAGCGTGATGTCGATGATGCTGTTTCCGCGGCGAAGCAGGCATTTGAACGCTGGCGTCTGGTGCCGGCTCCGCGCCGGGCTGAGATCATCTTCCGCGCCGCTGAGATCCTGACTGAACGCAAGGAAGAGTACGCCCGGTTGATGACGCGCGAAATGGGAAAAGTCCTGAAAGAGACCCGGGGCGATGTCCAGGAAGCCATTGACACCGCCTACTACATGGCCGGCGAAGGCCGGCGGCTCTTCGGGGCTACGGTACCGTCGGAGCTGCCCAACAAATTCGCCATGGCAGTGCGCATGCCAATCGGCGTTTGCGGCATGATCGCGCCATGGAATTTCCCTATGGCCATCCCGTCATGGAAGCTTCTGCCCGCCCTGGTCTGCGGTAATACCTGCGTGATCAAGCCGGCGGAAGACACGCCGCTCTCCACCTTCAATCTGGTCAAGGCGCTTACCGATGCCGGGCTGCCCAAGGGGGTAGTGAATATTGTTACCGGCTTCGGCCCGGATGCGGGCGCTCCCATTGTGGAACACCCGGACGTGCGCGCCATATCCTTTACAGGTTCAAGCGAAGTAGGGCGCATGGTGGGTGAATCCGCCGCCCGCAGCTTCAAGCCATGTTCACTGGAGATGGGCGGCAAGAATGCCATTATCGTACTGGACGATGCCAATCTGGACCTGGCTCTGGAGGGCGTGTTGTGGGGAGCCTTCGGCACTACAGGACAGCGCTGCACTGCTGCCAGCCGCGTGATCGTACAGAAAGGCGTTTACCGGCAATTTGCTGATCGCCTGATCTATCGCGCTCAAAGGCTGAAGGTTGGCAACGGCCTGGATGAAAGCGTTGAAGTCGGTCCGCAGATCAATGAGCAACAGGTTGCGACCACGGAAAAGTATGTCCAGATCGGCAAGGCCGAAGGCGGGAAACTGGAATCCGGCGGCAAGGCGCTCAATAAGACCGAGCATTCCTACGGCTGGTTCTTTGAGCCGACCGTATTTACGGACGTGAATTCGCGCATGCGCATTGCCCAGGAAGAAATCTTCGGTCCGGTTTTCAGCCTGATTCCCTGCGAGACCTTTGAGAACGCGATTGAAATTGCCAACGGTGTGCAATACGGACTCTCGTCTGCCATCTACACGCGAGACGTGAACCGGGCTTTCCGGGCCATGCGCGACATTTACGCCGGCATCACCTATATCAATGCTCCAACCATCGGGGCTGAGGTGCATCTGCCCTTTGGGGGAACCAAAGCCACGGGTAACGGGCATCGTGAAGGCGGGTTGGGCGCAATCGATTTTTACACGCAATGGAAGGCGATCTACATCGACTACTCTGATAAGCTGCAACGCGCCCAGATCGATTCCCCGGAGTAGACTCGAGACCAAAGAAATTCGATGAGTGGCCCCGGCTCCAGGAACAGACCTGATAGCCGGGGATCTTTTTGGCGCACGCATATAATGGATTCCAGCCTGGCAGGAACTGCCGGATGTAATCTGAGTATCGACCTGTGCCCATTGTTAAGCCCGAGCCAAAAAAATCGCTATCGGTAAGCCAGCGGCGCGCCGTGTTGATACCTCTGGCGCTCGGGATATTGCTCCTTTTCGGAGCAGTTTTTTCCCAGCAGGCATTCAATTTACGGCAATTGCGGCCCGACTCGGCCCAGCAAACGCTGGTCCTGGTATCGCTTTCAGCACTGGTGTTTCTGCTGCTGGTGGTCCTCACCTTCGTCCTGTTCCGCAACCTGGTCAAGCTTTATGCAGAACGAAGACTGGGTGTTCTGGGATCTCGCTTTCGCACGCGCATGGTGATAGGCGCGCTGGTACTTTCATTCGCGCCGGCCATTGTCATGTTCATGTTTTCCTATGGGCTCATGAACCGTTCCATCGATAAATGGTTTTCCATGCCGGTGAATGAGTTGCAAAAGGATTCCGGACAGATTGGTGTGCTGCTTACGAATTATGCGGCTGAAAATGCCCGCCAGGAAGCTGCGGAGATAGCCACATCGCCAGAGACACAGCACGCCTTTCAGACCGCCAACTACAATGGCGTCCTGCACGAATTTCACCGCCACCAGCCAACGCTGCAGGGTGGATTTGTGTTTGCCCTGGCTGATCATGACAGCGTTGCCAGCTTGAATCCGCCGCGTCCCTGGCCAGTTTTGCATTCCATGCTGCCCGATCTGGGTGCTCTGGAAAAGACGCCGGCAAAATGGAATTTTGGCAACATAGAATATCTGCTGGCCGCAGCTCCGGTGGGCAAGTCAGGCCAGATCCTGGTGGGCCTGCCGCTGCCGAAAGATTTCTCTCCCACACTGGCGGAGATCACCCAGGACCAGCAGCAATATCAATTGTTGAGCCGCGAGTCCAAGCGCATTCGCGGACTTTACATGCTCTTGCTCACGTTGCTCACGGTACTGGTGCTGTTTGTGGCCACCTGGTTTTCGCTCTTCGTGGCCAAGCTGGTTACCCGTCCCGTGGAAGCACTGGCTGAAGCTACACGCGAGATATCGCAGGGGCATCTTGGACATCGCGTGGAAGTCTCGGCGGCCGATGAACTGGGTGAGCTGGTTGCGTCATTCAACCGCATGGCGGCCGAACTGGAAACCAGCCGGCGCAAGATTGAGGAAGCCACGCAGGCGCTCACCAACTCGAACACGGAACTGGAACAGCGGCGCCGCCATATCGAGACGATCCTGGAGAGTATTCCAACCGGCGTCCTTTCGCTCGGTCCTGACCGGCGCGTGACCCATACCAATGTCGCTTTTGGCCGCATGTTCTGCCCGCAAGGCGGATCAACACTGGAGGGTTCCACTCTGGAGCAGGTGTTCCCGGAGGAAATAGCCTCAGATCTGGACCATCTCCTGCGCCGTGCTGACAGGATGGCAATTACGGCGGCACAACTTGAAATTCCGGGGGACAAGCAGAAGCTGAACGCCAGCGTGACCGTATCATCCGTCCAGCACGGGACCCAGCGGCTTGGCTACGTCATTGTGTTTGAAGACTTCAGCGAATTGCTGAAAGCACAGAAGGAAGCTGCCTGGCGTGAAGTGGCGCGACGGGTGGCGCATGAAATCAAGAATCCGCTGACGCCCATCGCTCTTTCCGCGGAACGGATACGACGGCATCTGGAACGAGGCAGCGCGCCTGACCAGAACTCGCTGTCAGTCATTAATAGCTGCGCAGCCACCATTTCAGAGGCGGTGCAAACGGTCCGCGGACTTGTGGACGAGTTCTCATCGCTGGCGCGTTTCCCTGAAGCGCAACCGCGGCCCGCCGACGTGAATGAAATCGTGGAGACCACGCTCGCCATGTTCAATGGGCGGCTGGAAGGAATTCGCGTAGAAAAACAGCTGGAATCAAACCTGCCGCTGGCGATGGCTGATCCGGAAGCGATCAAGCGCGCACTTGCAAACCTGATCGACAACGCAGCCGAGGCGATGCAGCGAACTTTTGTTCGCGAGATCCATATCGCCACGTCATTGTTAGACAGTGGAGATGGCGTGGAGATTGTGATTGCCGACACCGGACACGGCATCAATCGCGAAATGAAAGAAAAGCTCTTTCTGCCGTATTTCTCCACCAAGAAGCGCGGAACGGGTCTGGGCCTGGCGATTGTGCGCCGTATTATTGAAGACCATCACGGCTCGATCCGCGTGGAAGAGAACAAGCCGATTGGAGCAAAATTTATCGTCGAGCTGCCTCTGGCAAGCGAGATGGCAGAGGCGCAAAAGCAGAATGCATAACATCCTGGTGGTGGACGATGAAAAAGATATTCGAGAGTCGTTGCGCGGAATCCTTGAAGAAGAGGGTTACAAGGTAACAGTTGCTGAAAGCGGCGAAGCCTGCCTGGACCAGCTCAAGAATCGCAGTTCTGAACTGGTGCTGTTGGATATATGGCTGCCCGGAATCGATGGTCTGGAAACCCTGGAACAGATCCGGCAGCTGCCGATGGAAGAGACGCCGGAGGTGGTGATGATCTCCGGACACGGCTCGATCGAAACCGCAGTCAGGGCCACCAAGCTGGGAGCATTTGACTTTCTGGAAAAGCCGCTCTCACTGGAGCGGACGCTGATCGTGCTGAAGAACGCGCTGGAAGCGCACCGGCTGCGCCGCGAAAATGCAGAGTTCAAACGGCACACCCAATCCAAGAGCGTGATTGTGGGAGACAGCGTTCCCATGAAGGCCCTGCGCCAGCAGATTTCCATCATGGCTCCCACCAATGGACGCGTGCTGATCTTTGGCGAATCTGGGACCGGAAAAGAGCTGGCTGCGCATGCTATTCACGCGCACAGCCTGCGCAAGGACAATCTTTTCGTGGAAGTAAACTGTGCGGCCATTCCGGAAGATTGGATTGAGAGCGAGTTGTTTGGGCATCGCCGTGGCGCAATGCCGGGAGCGGCCAGCGATAAGGAAGGTAAGTTTGAACGCGCCAATGACGGAACGCTGTTCCTGGATGAAGTGGGCGATATGAGCCTGAAGACACAGTCGAAGGTACTGCGCGCATTGGATGAACAGATCTTTACCCGTGTGGGAGACGATGAGCCGATTCGCGTGGATGTCCGCGTGATTGCCGCCACCAATAAAGATCTGGAAGAGGAAATCTCCAAAGGTAACTTCCGCGAAGATCTCTTTTACCGCTTGAACGTGATTCCGTTTTATGTGCCGCCGCTGCGCGAGCGCAAAGAAGATATTCCCATGCTGGCCCGGCATTTCCTGAAGGAATTCTCCGCCGCCTACAGCCGGCGATCGAGAGAAATTACTGACGATGCGGTAGAAATCCTGATGCGATACTCATGGCCGGGCAACGTGCGCGAGCTGCGCAACGTGATTGAACGTCTGGTCATTATGAATCCCACGGTGCCGAAGATTGAACGTAAACACCTGCCGCCTCTGATGCATCGCGAAACCGGCAAACCCTCCTCCGGATTTTCGACGTTGCATCAGGCGCGCGCCGCCTATGAGCGGGATTACATTCTCAAGAAGCTGGATGAAAATCACGGAAACGTTACCCGCACCGCGGAAGTATTGGGACTGGAGAGAAGTCATCTTTATAGAAAGATGAAGACCCTGGGAATTGCGGTGAAGGAATGACTCACTTCACAGAACAAAACCTTACCGCTGATTAACGCAGATAAACACGGATAAGAACTGATAAAGCCAGAGCTATTGCTCAACCCTTCTTCGGTCTTACCAATTCTTCCGTCGGCTCAGGTTGGGCAAGGGCTTCCAGTTGTCGACGCCAGTCGAGTTCGTCCACAAACGCCGCTGATTCGCGCCAGTCTTTTTTGACTTTCACGAATAGTTCCAGAAAGACCTTCTTGCCCAGGAGCGCCTCAAGTTCGATGCGCGCTGACGTTCCGAATTCCTTCAGTTTCTGGCCGCCTTTGCCGATGAGGATGGCTTTTTGTCCGTCGCGTTCACAGTAAATGGCGGCCGCGATGCGCGTGAGCTTGGGCAATTCCTCGAATCGTTCAACCACTACGGCTGTCGCGTAGGGAAGTTCTTTTCCGGTCTTCAGGAGAATCTTTTCGCGAATAATCTCCGCTGCGATGAAGCGTTCCGGCAGATCAGTGAGCTGGTCTGTGGGGAAATAGCGCGGACCTTCCGGCAGCGTGCGCATGATCTTATCGACCAGGGTATCAAGGCCGTCCTTCTTGATTGCCGAAATGGGAATGATCTCCTTGAAATCGTGCAGCTTGCTGTAGTGCTCAATGACAGGCAGCAGCTTGTCTTTTTGCAACTTGTCAATCTTGTTGAGCAGAAGAAAAGCCGTGCCTCCGGACTTCTGCACCAGATCAATCACAAACTGGTCGGCGGGGCCGAAGCGATCACTGGCGTCTACCAGCAGCAGAACAATATCGCGGCTCTCCAGCGCGGCGTGGATTTCCTGCATCATCTTGCGATTCAGGCGGCTGTCCGGTTTGTGAACGCCGGGCGTATCGATGAATACAATCTGTCCGCCCGGGCGGCCCTTGGCGGCTTTCACGTTCACCATGCCCTGAATGCGAGTGCGCGTGGTCTGCGGCTTTTCCGTGACGATGGCGATCTTCTCGCCCACCAGCGCATTGAGCAGAGTACTTTTACCCGCGTTAGGGCGGCCTACAATGGAAACGAAACCGGAACGAAATGCCATTTAAACGGTTACCTCTTTGGCGGGACCGCCGGGTTGCGCGCGGCAAACACGGACTCTCTCCACCTTTCTGTCAGTCGATTCCAGCACCTCAAAGCGCAGGCCATCATCTTCTATCACTTCACCGGGGCGTGGAATGCGCTCCACCAGTGCGCTCAACAATCCGCCAACGGTAGAGGTGTCTCGCTGTTCCAGGCGTACATTGAACAGATCTTCCAGCCGGCCCACATCTACATTGCCGCGCAGGATATACGCGCCTTCACGCTCACGAATCACGTCAGTATCTTCTTCGTGCTCATCGCGGATTTCGCCGACGATTTCTTCCACCAGATCTTCCATGGTCACAATGCCGGCCACGGCGCCATATTCGTCAATCACCACCGCCATGTGATTGTTTTCCTTCTGCATCTCGCGCAAGAGCTGCGAAGTCTTCTTGGTTTCAGGAACGAACATCACCGGGCGCATTAGCTTGCGGACCATGGTGGTGGCGGCTTCACTGTCATTGGTCTGGATCAAGTCATGGGAGAGCAACATGCCCTGTATGTTGTCGATGGTGGAGACGTACACGGGCACGCGTGAGTGCGGGCGGTCGCGCAGCATTCTGGTAAATTCTTCGATCGTGGTATCGGCGGAGACGGCAAAGATATCAGGACGCGGCGTCATCACCTCGCGTACTGTTTTATCGCCAAATTCCACCACCGACTGGATCAACTGGCGGTCGCTCTCTTCCAGAATGCCTTCTTCGCGTCCGGCTTCGATCAGCGCATCCACGGCTTCAGAGGGATGTTCGGGTTCTTCCGGTTCATGTGGTTCAGCCAATGCGGCCACAGAGAGTCCAAAGCCCAGCACAACTGTGAATGGCATCATGAGATAGACCAGCGTTTTCAGCAGAGGCACAAATCGCACCAGCCATGTGCCCCTGGTGCGCGTGAACATTACGTACGGCAACAGCCGGTTGCAGATGATGACGACAAGAACGATTCCCACCGCCGCCTGTATGACTTCAGGAACAGTAGAGTGCTGGTCAGAAAATATGAGATAGCCGATGAGCAACGTGATTGTTGCGGTGCTGAACTGGACGAGAAGCGAGATGGCCATGGGCGCTCGGGCGCTGGCCGCCGTCAGCCTGGGCTCAACCAGATTTTCGAATGCCTCAATGTTTTCCTGGAAGTCGCGAGTAAGAAATTTGCCGGATTCGCTATACAGACGCTCAACATAAGACACAAACGCCAGCAGAGCGCATAGCAGAAGAATGGACGCGTAGATGGCGATGGCGACGATCACGCGCGTGTCCTTTTCGTCGTCTTTTTCTTGTTCGTTGCCGCTATGCGCTTGGGGCCGTGAGGGGAAGCATGAACGCTCGGTCGCTTCTTCGTTCCAGTTCGGCGGGCAGGTTTGCCCGCCAGGCCGTGCGTCCGTTGTATGAGCGATGCCGGCAGCTTAAGTCTGGCGCGCAACAGCGATTCCTTCTCTTCCATGCGGCCGTTGTCGATTTCATGGTCATAGCCGGCCAGGTGAAGCATGCCGTGCAGAATCAGTACCTTCATCTCGCTGGCCGCAGGGTGCCCAAAGCGATCAGCGTTGGTATGCGCGATGTCGGCGCAAATCGCAATGTCACCGCCTTCTTCGCGAGGGAAGGAAAGTACGTCCGTAGGTTTGTTCTTGCCACGGAAACGCCGGTTGAGTTGCTGGATCTGCCGACTTCCGGTAATCAGGACGGCCACGTCGCCGGAGACGCCTGCCAGCTTTTGCGCGCGCGTGGCAAAGCGAGCCAATGATTGCTGGCTCACTCCACGCATGGCTGTCTCGATGATGATCACGTTTCGCAAAAAAGAATCGGGAGGGCTAGTTGGCCCTCCCGCTAGAATTCTACTAAATTTATTGCTGCAAGGGCGGTTCCTGCGGTTCAGTGCCTTCCTGTACGTTGCGCGGTATCTCCAATGTCATCTGCTGGTTACGTGAGCGCTCATCGTAGGCATGGATGATGCGCTGCACCAGATGGTGGCGTACCACGTCCTCTTCGCCAAAGTAGTTGAAGGAGATTCCTTCAACGCCCTTGAGCACTTCATTGGCTTCCACCAGGCCGCTGCGGCGCGCGTTGGGCAGATCAATCTGCGTTATGTCACCGGTAATCACGGCCTTGGAGTTGAACCCCAGGCGCGTGACGAACATCTTCATCTGCTCTGATGTAGTGTTCTGCGCTTCGTCCAGGATGATGAAAGAGTCATTGAGGGTGCGTCCGCGCATGAAGGCAATGGGCGCAATCTCAATCACGTTCTTCTCCAGCGCACGATCAACGCGCTCCTGCTCCATCAGCTCATAGAGAGCGTCATACAGCGGTCGAAGATAAGGATCGACCTTCTCCTGCAGAGTTCCAGGCAGAAAGCCAAGACGTTCACCGGCTTCCACCGCTGGTCGCGCCAGGATAATACGGCTGCACTTCTTATTATTGAGTGCGGATACAGCCATCGCCACGGCAAGATACGTTTTGCCGGTACCGGCAGGGCCGATGCCGAAGACCATGTCGTACTTTTCAATGGCGTCAAGGTAGCGCCGCTGATTCATGCTCTTGGGCTGGACCTGTCGCTTGCCGAACTGGCGTTGTTTGCCCGCTTCAGCCAGGCCGCGCAGAGTGGTGCTCGCGTCGCCTGCAACCACACGAAGCATGGAATTCAGATCGTTGGGGCTGAAGTCCTGACCGGTGCGGTTGAGTTGTTCAAAGTCGGTAAAGATCTGCTCTGCGCGTGCTACTTCGCGCGCCGGGCCTTCAATCTGCACTGAATCAGGTTTGAGATCAATGGTGACCTTCAGGCCAACTTCCATGATCTGAAGGTTTTCGTCACGTGTTCCGAAAAGCTTCTGGATGTTCGGGACGATTTCAATATTTTTTTTCATCTGGACAGGCCGATTCCTCCCATACGAAACGCAACACTGCCGCCTCTCAGACAGATTGGATGCATAGGAACTGTATTGTGCTTGGAGAGGCCCTTTGACTGGCCCGCGTGAGGCCGTGGAGGCAGTACCATTAATCCTGAGCGTACCCCTGTTATGGATGCAAGTCAACAGATTCAACGGTGAAACTTGTGTAAAAACGGGTTAAGGCTGCTCTTTCCTTAAATCTCGAGCGCAGCGAGAGATCCCTATTCCCTCACATCCTCTTGAGAGGAGGGCGAAACAATCACAAGGTCACTTAAGACTTCAGCGCCTGCTCAAGATCTTCAATCAGATCGTCTGGATGCTCCAACCCTACGGACAGGCGCAGCAGGTTTTCCGGACTGCGGCTGTTCACTCCCTCCACACTCTTGCGGTGTTCGATAAAGCTATGAGTTCCGCCCAGACTGGTGGCATGGGTGAATATCTTTACGGCTCCGCAGACCTTGAACGCCTCAGCCTGACCGCCATTGACCTGGATGGATAGCAGGCCGCCAAAGGCCGACATCTGTCTGGCTGCGATCTTGTGTCCGGGATGCGTGGGCAATCCGGGATAATGAACGGCTTCGATCCTCGCATGGCGGCTCAGGAACTCCGCCACTCGTTGCGCGTTTTCAGAGTGAGCACGCATGCGATAGGGAAAGGTCTGCATGCCGCGCAGAGTCAGCCAGGCTTCGAATGGTGAAGGTACGGAGCCGCCCTCGCGCTGGATGGTCTGGATTTTTTCAAACAGAGCGCCGGTTTCGCGCCCGGTTTTCGTTTTAAAGATGAGTGCTCCGCCCAGATACGTCACTGTGTCCGGAGAGGTACTTGGTGACCGAGTGCATGGTGATATCGGCGCCAAGTTGCAGAGGGCGCTGATTCATGGACGTGGCTACGGTGTTATCGCAGGCGACCAGAATCTTGCCATGCCTTTTCGCCGTGGCAACAATCGCCGCGATGTCTGAGACGCTGAGCAGCGGGTTGGAAGGCGTCTCCACCCAGATGAGCCGGGTTTGCGGCGTGATGGCCTGCTCCAGCGCGCTCAGGTCCTGCATGTTGACCAGTGAGAAGGTAAGTCCCCAGTTGCTCATCAGGTTTTTGAGCAGAGTGAGTGTGCCGTAAAAGACGTCAGAGCCGGCAATGACGTGATCGCCCGGGGCCAGTGATTGCAGGACGGCAAGCGTGGCGGCGCTTCCGGCGGAGAATGCAAGAGCGGCGGCGCCGTCTTCCATGGTCGCCAAAGCATGTTCAAGCGCATCGCGATTGGGATTGCTGGGACGCGAGTAGAGATGGCCGCCGGGCAGGCTTCCATCAGCCGCCTTTTCAAAAGTGGTGGAGAGATGGATAGCCGGAGTAATGTCGCGGGAGGATTCGTTGAGGTGGCCGCCGTGCACAGCTTTGGTTTCGATCTTCATGACGAAACAGAGTAAATGAACGGCGGCGGCTGGTGCGAGTTATTGCCGTACGGCGACTATGTGCCTGCCGCGTTCATAAATATGAAGCCGATCGATTTTCCCCTCCGGCGTAGCCATAAATTCGATCATGAGCCCCTCGCCGTAGAGAGCGTGATCTGACACAGGGATCAGGTCGAATTTTTTCTGAGCGTCAATTTGCAGACTCAGTTGATCACCTTCGAAGGTAATGGCGTACTTGCGGTTCGCCGTGGCGCTGAAATAGCTGCCGATGAGGGAACGTATTGTCGAGTCTGGAAGAGCCACACTCACAATGGTTCGTTCGGCCGGCTTTGGGGTTGAAGTGTTATCGTGCGGAGAGGCCGGCGAAGGAGAAATAGAGCCGTAAGAAACGTTTTCAAAGCTCCGCAATTTTTCGCGGATGCCGTAGTTAAACAGGAACACAACTACGAAGAACGATAGGATCGTCAGCACTCCACCATAAAGAAGAGCGATTCTTCCCGGCCGGAAGCTGGCAAATGTGTAAAAAGAAGGGGCCCCATTTTCCGATTGCAGAGTCATGGCGTTCCTCCACTTCCAGACTCACTGGATGCACAAATTGTAGTCCGCGATTGGCAGGTGTGCGGGAGTATCGATTTTTTCAGCCCGAAGTAGCGGACGGAGTCCCAGCCTGAGTCCGCTAGTCGGCAACAGACATAAGTCTCTGCTTCGGGGCTGCGCTGCAGCGGCTGCTTCGGCATCACTGTATGTGACAGATTCAAAATGGGCTAAGGACCCCTAGTTCCAGTCTGTTACAGCGAAAATTCAAAGAAAATCCAGAGAAGGTCTGCGAAACCATATAACTTACGCCGCATCTATATATTACGTGGCTTTTCTCCCACAGAAACCGGACGGTTAGGGAAGGTAAGACGGGCATCTGCGCGTTACAGCATCTAGACTCAATATGATAAGCTAAGTACCTTCGGGTTTTGCGCGCATTTTAGCCTACATCCCTTGCTTTCACGCTGTTAGAGGGAGGCGTCAGGCCCGTTTTTTGTCCGGAAACAGTGTAAGACTTGGCACCATTCAACAGATGTACGACTTGGCAATTCAATAAAGGAATCGTGGTTTGGCTCTAGACGACAAATTCGACGACATAAAAAAACTAATCGACGCAGGCAAAGAAAAGGGATATCTCACCTACGATCAGGTCAATGACCTCATACCCGGTGATGTCCACTCCCCAGATGATCTGGATGACCTGCTCACCACGATTGGCACCCAGGGCATTGATGTCCTGGATGGAGCAAAAGGACTGCCTTCAGAACAGAAGTTTGAAGATCTGGAAGAAGGCGAAGATGTAGAACTTGATTTAACCCCGGGCGCACTGGAAAAAACCAACGACCCGGTCCGCATGTACCTGCGCGAGATGGGCACCGTACCGCTGCTCACGCGCGAAGGTGAAGTTGAGATAGCCAAGCGAATTGAGCGCGGGCAGTTGCGCGTGCTCAAAGCTCTGTCGCGTTCTCCCATCGTGATCAAAGAAATACTCGCCCTGGGCGAGGACCTCAAGAAGGGCATCCGTTCCATCAAGGAACTGGTCGCCTTTGATGAAGAGGAAATCACGGATGAGATCGTACAGGCGCGCTTGAAGGATTTTGTCGGCAAGATTGACGAGATCGGCAAAAGCCATAAAAAGCAGATCCAGTTTCAAGAGAAGCTGGAGACCATCGTCCAGAAGAAAAAGCCCAAGGACTACCGCAAGTGCCGCTGGGCCCTGGGACGCGCGCAAGTGCAGGTTTCCACCGGCATCCGCAAGCTGAAGTTCACCAATCCGGAGCGCAAGCGACTGATTGAACGCGTGAACAAGTCTGTGGACGCCATGCGCCAGCTTGATCGCCAGATCAACAATCTGGAGAAAAAGATTGACGCCACGCGCGTGGAAGAAACTCGCCGTGAGTATCGCCGCATACAGCGCGCACATCGCAACGATCAGGAAAAGCTGGAGCACGATGCCGGCGTTACCTATCAGGAACTCAAGCGCACACAGCGTGAGATCATCCAGGGTGACGTTGATGCGGAAGCCGCCAAGCGTGAACTGATTGAAGCCAACCTGCGCCTGGTGGTGTCCATCGCCAAGAAGTACACCAACCGCGGACTGCAGTTCCTTGACCTGATTCAGGAAGGGAACATCGGCCTGATGAAGGCGGTGGATAAGTTCGAGTATCGCCGTGGCTACAAATTCTCCACGTACGCAACGTGGTGGATCCGCCAGGCCATTACCCGCGCCATTGCCGACCAGGCCCGCACCATCCGTATTCCGGTGCACATGATTGAGACCATCAACAAGCTGATCCGCACGTCGCGTCAGCTGGTGCAGGAGCTCGGTCGTGAACCGTCATCAGAAGAGATCGCCAAGAGAATGGATATCCCGGTGGCCAAGGTCCGCAAGGTCCTCAAGATCGCCCAGGAGCCAATCTCGCTGGAGACCCCGATTGGTGAAGAGGAAGATTCACATCTTGGAGATTTCATTGAAGACCGCAGCATGGTTTCACCGGCTGAAGCGGTCATCAACGTGAATCTCAAAGACCAGACCGCACAGGTGCTGCGCTCGCTCACACCGCGTGAAGAAAAGGTCATCAAGATGCGTTTCGGCCTGGAAGACGGCTCTGAGCATACGCTGGAAGAGGTCGGGCAGTCGTTCGCGGTCACCCGTGAACGTATCCGCCAGATCGAAGCCAAAGCGCTGCGCAAGCTGCGCCATCCTTCAAGGTCACGCAAGCTGAAGGCGTTTATGGACGGAATCAGGGAAGCGTAATTCTCACCACTGATTAACACAGATAACACTGATTAAGATCAAAGGCGCTGCCGAGAGGTGGCGCCTTTTTTTGTCGTGCTGATCAGTGCAAATCCGTGTGATCAGTGGTGAATCCGCGGTAAGGTTTTGCCTGCCAATTGCTAATTGCCATCTGCTCCACTCCCTCACGCCACCGCGCAAATCGCGAAGAGCGCGAGATAAAGCGATCCCAGCACGCCGACGACAATCAACGCCTGTGTGGCAAGCGGCCGATTGCGCAGGTAGGCCATTTGCAGGTACAGCACATATACGCCGGGTGTCGCGGTGTAACCAAGCGCTTCCACCGCGGGCGTGCCGTGATACAACCGGCGCAAAACGACATAGATTGCTGAAAGCGTCAGCATGCCGGCCGCTGTCCAGATTCCGGCGATGAGCTGTTCGCGGCTTGATAGTTTGGGTCCGCCCGTCGCACATCTTCTCATCATTGCATTCGTTGCATTCGTCATAGTGTCTTCTCCTTGTCCTTGCAAGGCCTGTTGTCTGTGTAAACCCTGGTCCAAATCCTGTTGGCTCAACTCTTGCTTGCGTGGCTCTTGTTGACCCACCTCTTGTTTGCCCACCTCTTGCTGGCCCACCTCTTGCTGGCCCGGCTCTTCTTTGCCCATCCCCTGTTTGTGCGCTTCTTCGTTCGCCGGCTTTCGTCCGTACCCTTGGGGATGAAGCCACGCGTCCACCGCGCCACCCAACACGTCAATGATCATGCCCGGTGACGCCCTCTGGTCGCCCAGCACCAGGGCAAACTCTTCGCCATAGCGTTGCTGCCATGCCCGCGGATAAAGCCTGATCATCCATCTCATACGCTTTGCGGCCACCTCATGCTGTGGCGAGCCTGCGCAGCCCGGTCCGAACCACCACTGCCATGGCATCAAGCCTCGCCCGTAGCGCACGCTGGCCCAACGCAGTCAAGCGATAGGGATTGCGGCGATCTTCACTCTTGAGCGGCTCGATGAGCCCGCGTGATTCCAGTCGCGCCAGCGCTCCATAGAGCGTCCCTGGACCCAGTCGGACGTCGGCGATGGATTCAATGTCCTCGCTCATGGAATAACCGTGTTTCGGGCCATCGGCCAGGCTGATCAGGATCAGCAGCGCGGGTTCTGAGAATCGCCCAAAATCGTCGAGAGCGTCATTTTGATTGGCTTTGCTCATATTTTGTTCTTTGTTCTAGTACGTATTGCGTACTACGTATAGCGATATAGTACGCGGGACGTAATAGCGTGTCAAGGGGAAAGGAGATTTGGTAATTGGGTAATTTGGTAAGCGGGAGATTGAGAAATCGAAGCGCTGACCGGCTGTGGGCTTAGTGTTTTTTAGGCAGATCGCCAACCTAGAAACTTCCGCGAAGACCAATGCCCTTAATGCCTCCTCATCCTGACCGAAGCCGAGCGACGCGAAGTCGCGAGGCTGAGTGGAAGGATCCCGAGGATGCCAATCGTGCCGAATGCCGCCTCAGGGAATTCTCTCGAGACACTGGTTTGGTTTTGATCGTAAGCTACAAATCTTACGAGAGCTGTTTGCCTGCGGCCCCGCTCTCGGTCTGATAGTGTCGACGCGCATATTGAATCGCCGACTGCAAGTCTAAGTCATTCCGATCGCACCAATGCGCCAGATCGGCCAGCAGGTCGGCCACGATTAAAAACGGTTCTTCTTGATCGCCTATCGCGTTTGCGATGGCTCCTGTCCGCTGGCCAAAAGCCAAAACGGCAGCTTCAGCCCAACTTGCTCTTTGATAGTTGGTAGTGCCTTCGTCGGCGGTTGCGTCGGGTGGGAGGTTCTTGATCATTACCATGGACTCCTAGTTATATGTAAAAAATAGTACTCTCTTCGAGTACAACTGCGTCTAGAATCGTTGTTCCCATGAACCTCGAAAAGATCGTCGAAATCATACACTCCGGCGGCCACGAAAATTGGAAAACAAGAAATCAAGAAGCGCTGAATTCCATTTTTGGGGCCGCTAACGGCCGCTATCCTGAAAGAGCAAAGAGCAGCATCAAGCTCAGGGCGCCCGACAATGAAATCCCATTCGCCGCCTACATCCATTCGAATACAACCAATGAGGGAGCATACGGCGGGTTTTCGTTTGTCATCTTCCCCGCTAACGAAAAGCCAGCCCTATTTGGACTTGTTGTAGGCACCCAAGGTCTTGACCCTGATGAAAATGTGTTAGGTAGGCCCGGACATGCCCGTAAATCGCAGGCGATCTGTTCGTGGTTAAACAGCGAATTTGGAGCAGGTAACCAAGTAGCTTGGGCGAAACACGATCCCACGCAAACCGGCATCGCTGTTCCAGCCAAGCTTCAAATGGATTGGTCTGAGTTTAAGGGAGCCTTCGGTAAATATTCCGGAGTCATGTACGCCCTTTACAGGCCTACGGCAAACCGCGACCACACGTCCGAGGCACTCACCGCATTCCTTGACTTAATGTTTGAAGAGCGTGGCTTCCTCCCAAATGCGGCTAATATTCCGGATCGCAATCGTATTCAATCGACTTGGTTTGATTACCTGATGCCGCAAATCACGCGAACTGAAGTCAAAAAACGTTTGGATGAGAGTCGATTCATGGTTATTCAGGGGCCTCCTGGGACCGGAAAAACAAGAATGGCTCTGGAGTTGATAGAGCATGAATACAAGGGCAAAGGGCGCACAATTCAGCTACACCCAAATGCTACGTATGAAAATTTTGTGGGTGGCTTAGCACCTGAGCAGTCCCAAGAATCGCTCGGCCTAAGATTTCGCCCAAAGGCCGGGTTTCTTATGCAGGCTTCAGTCGCGGCGTTAAAGATTCATCCCGAACCCTACCTTCTTCACGTAGACGAAATTAACAGAGCCGATCTCAGCAAGGTATTAGGAGAGGCGATTTACCTTTTCGAACCTAAAGCAGACAAAGTTAGGCACGTGTCTTTGCCATATGATTTCGGCGACCCGTTTCACAGCACATTCTCGCTGCCATCAAATCTGCATTTAATCGGCACGATGAACACGGCTGACCGAAGCATTGCCATTGTGGACGTTGCTGTACGCCGTCGGTTCGGATTTGTTTCCCTTTGGCCACTGATGAAAGTGGTCGAAGAACTCGGCTGCGAGCTAATGCAGGATGCGTTTCGCGAAATCGTATCGTTGTTCGTGGAACATGCCCAAGACGATGCCTTCAATCTAGTTCCCGGGCATTCCTATTTTCTTGAAAAAGACGAAGCGAAAGCCAAGGCTACACTTAAGACGAGCCTCGCACCCCTTCTTGAGGAATACCTCGCCCAAGGGTATGTCGGTGGGTTTGCTGAGGAGATCAGGAGCTATTTGCAATGGGTACGAGGCCTGTGACTCCTTTGGCAGGAATCCGACCTATCGCTAACACTTCGTTCATCACATTGGACGACAACTCCTCTTCCATGGAGTCCGCTGTAAAAATATTCCATCTTGGGAAATTGGATCGCCGCCAGCGGTTACCAACGGCCGTTAGATTGACTGATCGTCTGATCAAACGAAACGCATCTACTCTCTCTTCGGCCTCCATTGAGTGCGTTCCAGAGTTCAGAAGCGATGATGTGTTTCTACGACTTAGAACAGGGAATACGGTCGGCGCCATCCCGCTCATCTCACCCACGACTGGCAAAGTTGATTATGGCATTATCGTTAAGCCGCGCTTCCCGTGGGATGGCATTGGGGCTATGCTTGGTCAAATGGGTTGGCGCGTCGCGCCTACGCCATTGAAGCTCGATACATTCAAAGGTTCTGAAAGGAGCATTCCCCCGTGGGTTCTCTCTTCAATGCTTCTCCTACGGATCAGCAATCTCCTGAAAACAATCGGACGTAAATTTGAGCTAGTCACAATGGATCTAATTGCGCCGCGTGGTCAAGTCCGGTGGACCGAATACGCTTCCCGCTCTTTACCGACTGGCCAATTCCTTTCCGTTCCGTGCATGTTTCCAGATCTGCGTCGAGATCGGCATCTACTTGGCACGATTCGTTATTGCTTGGAACGCATCATTGATGGATTGCAGTCCCAGATTGAACACGGGGCCTTCGTTCGCGGACTGGTTGATTTAGCTCAGCAGCTTCTGCTTTTAGTGGTGGAAGCTCCGGTTTTTGTTCCGCGGTCCACGCAAATGGAAGGCTGGTTACGAAAGCCGCTGAAGAACGAACTCTATGTCGATGGAATTCAAGCATTGCTTTGGACAATCGAAAAACGCGGCTTGGCGGGTGCAAGTAAACTGGAGGGCATCCCTTGGGTGATGCAAATGGAGAGCTTTTTCGAGGCATGGATTGAAACACTTTTTCACTCAATCGCCCGGACCACCGCGGGAAGCTTAAAGGTTGGTCGTCTTCGCCAGACCACAAGACCTATTGCTTGGGATCCACCCTACTTGGGATCTCAGAAATCGCTCATCCCTGACATCTGGCTGCAATGGAATTCGACAACCCTGGTGATCGATGCCAAGTACAAACGGCATTTCGATGAATTACAGAGTCGAAGCTGGGGTTCAATCGAGGCGGAATGGAAAGAACAGCACCGCAACGACCTGCTTCAAGTCTTGGCATATGCAAACCTAGCCGAATCGCGAACAATCATTTCCTGCCTTGTCTATCCTTGCTCGCCAGGGACGTGGACATACCTCAAAGAATCGGGCAAGTTGTTTCACAAAGCAGAAATTGCGGTGGGAGAAC
This sequence comes from Terriglobia bacterium, assembly GCA_963755365.1. Classification (GTDB taxonomy): domain Bacteria; phylum Acidobacteriota; class Terriglobia; order Terriglobales; family Acidobacteriaceae; genus Angelobacter. The sequence continues at coordinate 390,941 of CAVWJV010000004.1, forward strand.
GCAATTTGCATTTGTGGATGACAGCGGCTCCGATGAAAGCGGCCGTGGATGAGGTTGTTGCCCCGATCATCGAGCAGTTAATGCCGGTGATAAGAGCCAGCAATTAAATAACGCTCCGCTTAGCTGCGCGTAAGCCTGCGGCGCAAGGAGCAACGTTTGGGCGATACCGAGCGGTGATCCAGCACATTCAGAAGCCAAGGACCGACTCCGGCTCTAGTTTGGCAGAACAGTTCGGACAGGTGACCCGGTTTTTTCATCGAACCTTTTGGTTCCCCAAATTTGGTAGCTCACAGTCTTGAGTACGGAGTTGCAATCAGGGCAGGAGATGGGAGCTTTCTTCATGGGCAGAAAGTCTACCCTGGGTTTCATTCGCTCCGCACAACAAAATCAATCCAACGGCTAAACAATGGCGAACCTCCTACTCACCTTCCCCTTCGTCGTCTTGCACGCCGCCTCAGACTCCGCATGACCACCTTCATGCAGCGTAATCAACACCACCTCGCGCATAAATCGACGTCACTGAGAATAGCCATTGTAGAGGCGTGCCCATCAGCCTCACGACTTGGCGTGCTCGGCTTCGGTTAGGATGACAGGGTTTTCTGGCTTAGTGGTTTCCTTGGGTCAGCTCGGCTGGGGTCCTGTACGCGCTAATCTCATGCTCGCGGTTTGCGCGGTGCCGTGAGGTGTGCCTAGACTTTGGTCATGGCTCTGATTTCGAGGCACTACTTTAAACTTTAGTTTTCTTGTTTTCTTCGCCCCCATGTGGCATAGTAGGTCAGCCCCCAGGGGTGGAGTGGTACCGATCTTTGAAAATAGAAGCAGCTTCTAGCTACTGGCTATTAGCTTCTAGAAAAAACGGCCTTCCGCACTCAGACCCAGCTTGGAAGGTAGGGCGACGTCCTCAGAAGCAAGCGAAAACGGGGTTCACCCAACGAAAACCTTGGGTGACATTGGGTGACGTTGGGTGTAATTGGGTGAAACCGGGGGGTAGGGGGCACCCCCCCGAATGGTACAGACCGGGAGCATCCCTGACAGAATAGACCGGGCGGATACCTGACACTGCGAAGAGATGGCAGGCGCGAGTAAAACAGAGCGCATGCCATGGAAAACGAGCAGTGTGATGGAAGAGAAGCTGCGGTTTGTCTTTGAGTATGAACAGAGAGATCGGTCGCTGACGGAGTTGAGCCAGCGGTACGGGATCGCGCGGGAAACCGGGTATGTATGGATCCGGCGGTATCGCGAGAAGGGGATCGAGGGGCTGATAGAGCGAAGTCGATCAGCGTTGCGGCATGAGAATCAGACGCCGGCCGAGATCGAGCAGAAGGTGCTGGAGTTAAGGCAGGCGCACATGCGCTGGGGCCCGCGGAAGTTGAAACGTGTGCTGGAGCGGGATGAACCAGGGCGAGCGTGGCCGGCCGCGAGCACGATCGGGACGCTGTTGAAGCGGGAAGGTTTGGTAGTGGTGCGACGCAAGCGGCGGCGGACCGCAGCGTACACGGAACCGCTGGCGCATGCGGATGGACCGAACCGGTTGTGGTGCGCAGATTTCAAAGGCTGGTTTCGCACCGGCGATGGGAGGCGGATTGATCCTTTGACCATCACAGATGCGCACAGCCGGTATCTGCTGAAGTGCCAAGCGGTAGAGAAGACAGATACAGCGCGGGTACGAGCGGTTTTTGAAGCGGCCTTTCGCGAGTATGGACTACCCCAGGCAATCCGCACCGATAATGGCGCGCCGTTCGCGACCTCGGCCATAGCTGGCTTATCGCGGCTGGCGGTGTGGTGGATGAAGCTGGGGATCGTGCCGGAGCGGATCGAGGCCGGACACCCGGAGCAGAACGGAAGACATGAGCGGATGCATCGCACGATGAAGCAGGAAGTAGCGCAGCCGCCGGCCGCCAACTGGCGCGAGCAGCAACGAGCGATGGAGCGATTTCGACAGGAGTACAACCAGGTGCGTCCGCACGAAGCTTTGGCCATGCAAACCCCATCTGTGGCTTACCAGCCCTCAGGGAGAAGTTTTCCGGCGCGGCTGCCAGAACCGGAGTATCCCGACGACATGGAGGTGCGCCAAGTGAAGCATCAAGGGCTGTTTCGTTGGAAGAAGCAGGATGTGTTTTTGAGTGAAGTTCTCTGGGGCGAGCCTGTGGGATTGTTGCCGGTGGATGATCGCTGGTACACCATCTACTTTGCTCAGTTCCCCATTGCTTGTTTCGACAGCCGGCAGTTACGCGTACTGCCGTTAAAAAAAGCCAAGGAGTACAACACGGATGACGCAGGGCAAGGGGAAGCGTCCCCTTCCCCTGCACCCCATCCCCTCAACCACAACGAAAAAGTGTCAGAGATGTGCCCGGTCTAAAATGTCAGGGATGTGCCAGTCCATTCAGAATCGCCGGGATCGACGACATCGCACGACATCGCCGAGATCGGGAAAACCAAACCATACCGCTGATTACGCTGAGCTGACTGATTCGCAAGGATCAAACTCAACCCCTCGCTCGCTTATCGGTGCTCATGTCCGGCTCACTAGCGGGAGACGGTCAAGGCCTCGAAGCAAAAATGCTTTTCGCCATTTCAACGAGTCACGTGAAATTGCCATGACCAGCCGTGGCAAGCGTCTCAATAAGGTCGTAAACGCGATTTGAGCTTCGAGACGGGCGAGCGGAGCTCCCAGGCAATAGTGTGCTCCCTGACCAAAGGCGAGATGGCGATTCGGACTACGATCGATATTGAAAACATGTGGCTCAGGGAACTGGACGGGGTCGCGGTTTGCCGAGCCCAGGCCAAGAAACACCAACTCACCTTTGGGTATCAGCGTTCCAGCCACAAGTAGATCTTCGCGTGCCCAGCGCTCAGTAGCCAGTTCCACGGGGCTGTAATATCGCAGCATCTCTTCTACAGCCGACTGGAGCATGCCGGAGTTTGCCTGAAGTTTTGCAAGTTGCTGCGGATTTTCCAGGAGGGCGAGAGTCCCATTGCCAATCAGGTTTACTGTCGTCTCATGACCCGCAATCAGAAGCAGAAAGATCATGGCTACAAGCTCGTCTTCACTTAGCTTGTCACCTGGACTCAGCTTGTCGCCTGGACTTAGCTTGTCACCTTTCTCCTCGGCGGCAATCAGGGCACTTAACAGGTCCATGCCTGGCGTAGTCCGTCGTTTCCGAATCTGCTGCTGAATGTATTTCAAAAATGCGAGCGCAGCCGGTAATGAAAAAAGCATCTCAGGGCCTGCGGTTGGGCTCAGAGCGACGACTTTGGCTGACCATCGGTGGAACCGGTGGCGATCTTCCGCTGGAACACCAACCAGTTCCGCAATGATTGTCGCGGGCAAGGGCAAAGCATATTCGGCAATAAGATCGAACTGCTTGTTTCGCAGCGCCCTATCCATCAACTGATCCGTAAATTCCTCAATACGCTTTCTCAGCGCTTCAATCATCGACGGAGTGAACGCTTTCTGAACGAGCGCCCGAAGCCGGGTGTGATCCGGAGGGTCCGAGTCGAGCATGTTTTTCGCGAGCGGACGAAGAACAGCAGGCACCCACGGCTGCTTAACGTCTGGAAGAGACTGACGATCCTTGGTAAATCTCGGTGTCCTTTAAAGCTGCCAATACATCGTCATAACGAGTCACCAGCCAGGCAAACTTGTTGCGGCCGATACGGACGCGGCACACGGGAGCCGTCTGGCGGAGGCGATCATAAGTAGGATAAGGGTCGTGCCTGAACTCCTTCGAGGTTAGATCAGCTGCAATCTGCATTCGTTGGGAAGCGTACAGCGAAAGCAATGACGTGACAAGGCGGCTCTATGCTGTCAGCGCCGTCTTTGATTTACTTCGTCCCCTTCACCGCCTTGCACGCTGCTTCATACTCCGCATTGCTGCCTTCATGCAGCGTGACTGGCACTACCTCGCCCATGTAGGGACGCGAGGGAGATTTGGGCCCATAGAGCGTGCCATCCGGGGCGAAGTTGCGGGCGATGGAGCCATGGTCGTCGAGGACCAGATCCGGGTTCACCCATTTGCCGCGCAGTTCCAGGCTGGGACGGTACTGGCCGTTGAACTGGTTTTTTAAGGTGTAGTTGTTCATGTAGAAGCTGGCGGTCTTGCCGTTGGTGTCGCGCTGGAGGTCTTTCTGGAAGTCGCCGCCCAGACGCAAACGGAATTTTTCGCCGCGCGGGGTGCATAGCCATGCGTTGCCGTTGACGTGTCTGGGGCCGGAATATCTGTCTATTTTGGGATAAAAGGAAACCTGAATCACGTAGTCGCCGCCGGCGGTGTTGGAGTGCATCGTGCCCCAGCCGTACCAGTAGGGGATGAGGTGGAGGCGTCCGCCCATGAAAAATCCCCAGGGCGTGAGCAAGGCTGGAAGCCCCAGACCGACAACGACCATGATCACAAGAAGAAGGACGAGCTGCCCCAGGCAGCCGGGCTTTCTTCCGGCAAATCCGGGCCTTCTTGGCGGGATGTTGGAATGCGTACTTTGCATGAAACTCGCCGGCAGGAATTCTACCTTAATTACAAGGCACACCCACCACGGAGGCACGGAGACACGGAGAAACCAAGAGAAATTGACCACTGATTCACACAGATGACACTGATTTGCACGTAGATTCGGAGATCGCAAGACGATTCGAAGCGGCCAAAAAGGCCTCTTAATTCTTCTGCGGAAACGGAGGAGAGTGCATCCACTTCCTAAAGTAGAATAAAGCTCAGGATTTACACGGGCCAACTAAAGGGTTCGCCGAGCAGAGTTGGCAAAGAGAGTGGATGAGCGGTTCGCAGTCCCGCGATTGGCAGCCGAGAAGAGTGCAGTCCGGGGGCAGTTGAGGGAGCGCAGTTGAAGGAGAAAGCCAGCGTCTCCAATCCGTTGAAGGCCATGTTTGATCAGGCGGCGATCGGCATGTGCCAGACAGATTGCCATGGCAACTTTGTTGCCGTGAATGCGGCGTTCTGCCGCATGCTGGGCCGCAGTGAAGAAGAGCTTTTCCGGCTTACCGTTTCTGAGATCACCCATCCAGCTGACGTTGAACGCACCCGCGAATCCTCGCAACACGCCTTGGATAGCGGTCAGCCATTCTTTTTGGAGAAGCGCTATCTGCGTCCGGACGGGTCCTTTCTATGGTCATTCACTCAGGTGACTCTGATTCGCGACGAAGCCGGTAATCCCTATCGATTTTTCGTCGTCGCGCAGGACATTCACGATCAAAAGCTGGCGGAGGAAGCCAGGCGTCGTCGCGAACAGCGTTTTCGTCTGGCCCAGAAGACAGCGGGAACCGCCACCTGGGAATGGGACATTGAGAAAGGCCGCGCGTCGTGGGAGGAGCACAGCGCGCTCAGGTATACGGACGTTCCTTTGAGGGCTTTCATGCCAGGGAGTGGAGGGAAAGCATTCACCCGGATGATCGCGAAAGAATTCGGCGAGACCTGACTGCGAGCCTTGAGGAGAATGCGCCTTACGACCACGAATACCGGGTGATATGGCCGGATGGAAGCGTCCACTGGATCCTGAGTCGAGGCGAGGTAGTGCGTGATGAGCATGGCAAGCCGCTGACCATGCACGGCATCTCGCTTGATATCACAAGCCGCAAGGAAGCCGAGGCCGCGCTGAACCAGACCGAAGCGGCGCTGCGGCAAAGTGAAGATCGCCGCACGCTGGCCCTGGAAGCGGCCGGCATTGGCGCATGGGTGCGCGACTTCGAAAAAGAAAATACCACCTGGGACGATGGCATCAAGCACCTGTTCGGCGTGCCGGCTTCGTTCCAGCGTGAAGGCGCCGATGTTACCGGCTTTCTGGCGCCTGCGGAGCGTATCCGCATTGATGAGGAGATTGCTCGATCGCGCGAGCTCGGTGTGGGCTTTGATATTGTGTTTCCTATCACGCGCGCCGATGGTGAGCACAGGATGCTGCGCGCGATTGGGCGTCCGCGTCCCAGTCCCAATGGCGTGGCCATGCAGATGCACGGCATCATGATGGACGTTACCGATGTCAGGCAGGCCGCGGAGTCATTGCGCGAAAGTGAAGAACGATATCGCGAAACATTTGAACTGGCAGCCGTGGGCATGGCGCATGTGGACGTGCATGGCAAATTTCTTCGCGTGAATGACCGCTTGTGTGAGATTGCCGGCTACACCCGGGAAGAGTTGCTGAATCTGAACTTTCATCCAGCTCACACATCCTGACGATCTGGCCAGGGACCTGGACCAGTTGCGCGCATTGAACTCGGGCCAGATCCATCGTTATTCCCTGGAGAAGCGTTACTTCCACAAGAGTGGACGCGTGGTGTGGATCTATCTCACGGTGGCGGCTGTACGCAATGCGCAGGGAGAGACGCAACATTACATTTCCGCGATTGAAGATATTTCAGCGCGCAAGGAAAATGACGAACTGCTGCTCAAGGGGCAGGAGCGTCTCGAAGCCGCGCTGGTTGCTTCCGGTACGGGAACCTTCCGCTGGGACATTAAGACCAACGGCCTGGAATGGGACCAGAATCTTGATCGCCTGTTTGGGCTGGAGCCGGGCAAGACGGCGCGCAGCCTGGACCAGTTTGTTGCTATGGTGCATCGCGATGATCGCGCAGAAGTGATTCGACGCTGCGAAGCCTGTGCCGCCGAGGGTGCGGATTTTGAGATGGAGTTCCGCGTGGTGTGGCGGGACGGGACCATTCGCTGGGTTTACGATCGCGGCAAGACTTTTCGCGATGCAGAGCGCCGTCCTTCTTATATGACCGGAGCCTGCGTTGATATCACCAGTCGTAAGCGGGCGGAAGAGCGTTTGCAAGCCAGCCAGGAGCGCTGGATTCTGGCCCAGAGCGTGGCCAGCGCCGGCATCTATGACATGGACATGATCACCGGCGTGCAAAACTGGTCAGAGGAAAATTATCGCTTGTTCGGTTTTGATCCCGCTGCGGGCACGCCATCCACGGAGGAGTTTCTGCAGGTTGTCCATGAAGAGGACCGCCATCTGATCATCGGCGCGGGCAAGGCCATTCAACGCGGGGCCGATGACATCGATATTGAATTTCGCTTTGGTCCTGTGGAAGCGCAGCGGTGGGCCAGCACGCGTGCCAAGGTATTTCGCGATTCCTCCGGCAAACCGCTGCGTGTCCTGGGCGTGAATTATGACATTACGCCGCGCAAAGGCGCTGAAGACGCCTTGAAGCGCGCGGAAAAACTGGCCGCCGTGGGACGCATGGCAGCCAGCATTGCACATGAGATCAATAATCCTCTGGAAGCCGTAACCAATCTGCTTTACCTCATGTCCTCAGATCCCGGGCTTTCAGAAGAGACCAAAGTGTTTGTTCATGAAGCTCAGCATCAGCTTGAGCGCGTTGCCCATGTGGCCACGCAGACGCTGCGCTTCCATCGCCAGTCAACCAGTCCGGCGCTGACCCGCATTGGAGAGCTGGTGGATTCGGTGGTCACACTTTACAAAGGCCGCGTTGCAAGCGGCAACATTGAGTTACACCGGCGCGACCGCGGCCCCCTGGAGCTGATGTGCTTTGCCAATGATTTGCGTCAGGTGCTCGCGAACCTGATTGGCAACGCGATTGATGCCACGCGCAATGGAAAGATTGTGATTCGCACACGCCGGGCCACCGATTGGCGCAATGGACGTAAAGGCGTGACCATCACTGTGGCTGACACGGGTGAAGGCATGTCAGAGCACACGCGTCGCAAGATATTTGAGCCGTTCTTCAGCACCAAAGGCAACACCGGTACCGGACTGGGTTTGTGGGTAACTGTGGGCATTGTTGAAAAGCATCAGGGACGGATCAGAGTCAGGAGTTCTCAATCGCCGCAGCATCAGGGAACAGTGTTTGCCGTTTTCTTGCCGTTCGTTGGGCTGGAGGCGGGAGAGCCGCCGCGGGTTTTGCATCTAATGTGAGATTGCGTGGTTCAGCTAAGTTTTGCTTCCAACTCAGACCATCGCGTAAAAAGCTCGTCGACTTTCTTTTGTGCGGCTTCAAGTTCCGCGTGCGCGGAGAGAAGACGGGCCGCGTCTGTGGCGATTGCCGGATCTTCAGCAGCGGCTTTCTTTTGTGCAAGAAGTTCTTCCGCTTCGGCGATGCGTTGTTCAATGGTCGAGTACTCGCGGGATTCCATGTAGGAAAGTTTCTTTTTGGAAGCGGTAGGAAGAAGAATCGGCGGAGCTCTTCCTCGCAGATCGAAGACCTGTCGAACGACAGAATCAGCGGATTTCGAGTTGAGCCGCGACATTGAGGTCTTCCATCCACGCTTCCCACTGTGCGTAGTCAGCGAAGGCTTCGGCTTGGGCATCAGCATTGCCGGATAGTCCCAGCACCATGGTGGAAACACGGTCGAGCATATAACGATCATGAGTGACCAGCACGATAGCGCCGTTGAATTCCATCAGACTCTCTTCCAGCAGTTCGAGGGTCGGAATGTCGAGATCATTCGTGGGTTCGTCCAGCAGCAGGACGTCCGCAGGTTGAAGCATCAGCTGCGCAATCAGCACGCGTGCGCGCTCGCCGCCAGAGAGACGGCCCACAGGCTGATTCAATTGTTCATTGGTAAAAAGAAATCGCTGCGCCCAACTGGCAACGTGGGTGACTCGGTCCTGGAAAATGACACTGTCACTTTCGGGCGCAAGAGCGCGACGCAGAGTGATCTCAGGATCGAGAGGCCGATTCTGATCAAAGTAGACGACGCGCAGAAAATCCGCGCGGCGGATTTCGCCCGATGCAGGCGTAAGTTCTCCGCGAAGAAGACGAAGTAAAGTGGTTTTGCCGCTGCCGTTGGGGCCAACCAGTCCAACGCGCTTGCCGGAGGTGATCAGGAAGTTGAGATTGCGAAAAAGCTTGCGTTCGCCAATGGAATAACTGACGTCCTTGAGCTCGATCAGGCGTTTGGTTTTGCGGTCCGTGGAAGAGAAGTCGATGTCGGTTGTCGAGGTACGGGAGCGTGAAGTCATGTCGCCAAGTTCGGCGATCATGCGATTGGCATTGTCAATACGGGCTTTTGCTTTGCGCGTGCGCGCCTTGGCCCCGCGACGCAGCCATTCCACTTCACGTCGCACACGATTCTCCAGCGATTCCTGCTGGCGTGCCTGAGAGTGCAGAAACTCTTCTTTGCGTTCCAGGAACGCGCTGTAATTTCCCGGAGCACGCAAAAGACCTTCAGGATAGGCGCGGTTCAGCTCCACCATCTGAGTGGCCACGTTCTCCAGAAAGTAACGATCATGGCTCACCACAACACAGGCAAAATTGGTTTCGGCCAGCAACTCTTCCAGCCATTCAATGCCTTCCAGGTCAAGATGGTTGGTGGGCTCGTCCAGAAGAAGAACTTGTGGGCCCTGGACCAGCGCTTCAACAATCGCCAGACGTTTGCGCCACCCGCCGGAGAGAGCGGACGTTTGCTCTGCAAAAGTGGCGCTGGCGCCGTTCGTATCATTGGCGAGGTTCCCGATATTTAAGTGGATGGTTGGGCGTTCGGTAAATCCGGCGCGCCCCAGCCATTCCACCAGGCGTTTCTCGCGCTCATCAGCAGGAACGTTGGCACGCTCCAGCGATTGCGTGACCACGGAACGCACGGTTGCTTCGGGAGGAAACTCTGACTGCTGTTCAACATAGGACAGGCGAGTGCGTTTGCGTGTGGCCACAACGCCGTTGTCGGGTTCCATCTCGCCGGCCAGAATGCGCATGAGTGTGGACTTGCCTGAGCCGTTTGGGCCGATCAGCCCAATGCGATCGCCTTCGGACACGGTAAAGCTGATGTCCTCAAACAAGGGCACGGCGCCAAAACGCTTACTGATGCCCTGTGCATTGATAATCGGTGGCAAATTTCCCGGGTCCTTTACGCGTGGTGCACATCTTGTGCGGTCTGGAATTAAGAATAGCAGGAAGCAACCAGGAGGCTGGGCAACGCGGACGGTTTTTAGCGCTGAAGGAAAGTCACTTGAATTAGAGAAAAGATGAGATATGATCTATTTCCGTAAGCGGGCACATAACCAACTATGACCTTTAGCCTAACAATGCGAAAACTGTTGGACGTGCACACGGCAGCAGAAACAGCGCTCAATGCACGTTTCGAGGAGATTTTCCTTCGTCATCGTGGTGTGGCATTCGCAGGACGAAAGGACCACCATTTCAACGAACGCTGGACGCCCGAAACTGCCGCCTCGGGTTATCAATTCAGCGGATATGAAATCAACAACGGCGATGTAGTGCTGCATGGTCTGGAACAGAACGCAGGCTACACGTACCGTATTTCCATCTCTTTTCCGCTTAACCTTCTGGATCAGACTTTCCGCCATTGATGCCCATTTTGAGCAACAAAGCAAATACTTGCGCGATAGAAGAGAGTCCCCCTATGAATTAGGCGATGATTCCAAGGTGAGCGACGACCCTTGTTTGCTATAGGAATGTTTGCTGTAGGAATGTTTGCAAGCGGCCTGCCTGGATCACTGCATGGGGCACAAACGGCTAGGTGAGGAGATTTTCATCATCTGTCCGGTTCCAGACTCTAAGGTTATTTTTCTTCGACTGTGAATTTCGTGGCCAGTTGCCTGGGCGTATACTTCGACTTGAGTGAAAATTCCTGGTCATAGATGGCCTCGCCATCTGAGTGATTTCAGGAGTACCAGCGAAGGCTGGTCGAATAGCACGCAGGGCCGCGGATCTTCACCCGTGGCCTTGTTGTTTCTGGCATCGGATTTTCGCTCGACTGAAAAATCATGTTCAATTTCCCGCCAGTCTCTCGCTTTCGTCCCACAATCGCCGCGCGGAGTCTGCGTCGCGCGCTTCAGCCGTCGGCGTTGCCACCTGGCACTTACTGAAATAAAGACCGTTGGCTCTCACCACTGAATCGTCTTTCGAAGATGCCAGATAAATGATGGTCTCCGCTCCCTGCTCCGGAGTGAGCGCGAATTTCTTGGCCAGATTGATCCCCAGACCAAATACGCCACTCACATTGCCGGCAAAGCGAGTGTTCACAAAACCCGGATGCAGGCTGTTGGCTGTTACTCCGCTGCCGGCCCATCGCCGCGCCAGTTCGCCGGCATGGAGGATGTTGCATAGCTTGGTACGGCCGTAAACAGGAAAGCCTTGATAACCGCGCGAAGATTGCAGGTCAGAAAAATCAAGTTTCCGTCCGCGGTGCGCATCTGAGGCTGTGTTGATCAATCGCGCTGGCGCAGCAGCACGCAGGCGATCATAGAGACGATTGGCCAGCACAAAATAACTCATGTGATTGAGCGCGAAGGTCAGTTCCAGTCCGTCTTCTGTGACTTGCCGCTCACCAAACATGGCGCCGGCATTGTTGATGAGCACATCAATGCGGCGTTCCGCAGCGGCAATCTCGTCCGCCACGCGCTTCATCTCACTCAGGCGTGAGAGGTCAGCATAGTGGATGCTGTGATTGCCCGGCCCAACCTGCCGCAGTCTCCTCAGCGTCTCTTCGCCGCGTCTGGGATCACGCGCCACCAGCACCAGGTGCGCGCCCATGGCTGACAGCTTCTCAGCGGTAACCCGCCCAATTCCGGAAGTGGCGCCGGTAATCACCACGGTCTTTTCTTCCATGTATTCTCCCTGTGAAGAGTCTTGCTGGTTCCAGTCAGTGAGTTTAGCAGCCGGTGCCGCGTGTCGCGCGTCCTGCGTCTGCATGTTGGTGCACGTCAATGGTCGGAATCGATTGAATGTACTAGAATCCTGAACCGGACGCCTGGCCAAGCCTTCCCATACAGGCGGTCGAGCTTCAGGAGCGCATCGTTCGTGAGCGCAAAATTCGTCAACGCGAAGTTCAAGGAAACCCACGCAAGGAGAAGCCATGAAATTTTCAAACCTTGAAGTTTCAAATCATGAAGTTTCAAACCATGAAGTTTCACATCACGCCCGGCGATTGCTCCAGACTGCCGGAGCCATATTGGCATTGATCACCGCCCTGGTTGTATCACCTCAATTGGCTGCGGAAGAAAATGGTAATCGCGGCGCGGCGCAACTGTTTGCCACACTGCCGAACGGAGCCAGCGGCCCGGAAGGTCTCACCGTCGGCCCTGATGGCAACATTTATGTTGCAACATTTGGCTTCAATCAGAACGGCTCTGTCACAGGCCTGGGACAACTCTATGTTTTCAATCCGGAAGGTCATTTTCTGCGTCAGGTGGCGGTTGCCAATTCCAGCCCGCATCTGCTGGGAATCGCCTTTCAACCGCATAGTGGCTTGCTGTTAGTCGCAGACTTCGGCGCCGGCAAAGTGCTTTCAGTCGATACGCTGAGCGGAGCATCTTCCGTATTCATGACGGTGACGGGAAGCTCAGGACTGAACGGCATCACCTTTGATCATGCCGGCAATGTTTATGCGTCGGATTCAGCGCAGGGCATCATCTGGAAAACCGGTCCTTCCGGCGGCGCGGGCACTGCGTGGGTCAGCGATCCTTTGCTTACCACTACCGGTATTCCGCCCTTCGGCGCCAATGGCATTGAGTTCAATCATGATGAGAGTGCGATGTTCGCGGCCAACACTGGCAATGACACGGTGGTCCGCATCCCGGTCAATAATGGAACGCCAGGCGCGCCGGCTGTGTTTGTGAACAGCATCAATGGTGCTGACGGTATCGCCATCGATGCGCATGACAATCTCTGGGTCGCCGCCAATCAGTCGGATGAAATCGATGTTGTCGATCCCACCGGAAAATTGCTGGCTCGCCTGGGTGATTTTGAAGGTGTGGACCGCCGCGGTCTGCCGCACGGCCTGTTGTTTCCCGCCAGTCCGGCATTCAGTCCCAGTGGCGAATTCATGTATGTGACGAATCTGGCTCTGGATTTACGTGTTTTCGGATTGCCTGAGGCGGTCGATTCGCAGTGGTGTGCTCAGGTTCGGCACTTCACTGTCTCAAAAATCCGTACGCGGTTCCGTCCGCTGGGATCGCAGGACGAAGGTCGCTAAAGAAGATCACTAAAGAAATCTCTGGAATACGACTTTTCAAAACCTGTAGCCGCGGATGAACGCGAATTGGCGCAAATCAGTTAAAGATGATTTTGTGTTGATTCGCGTAAGTTCGCGGCCATAACGTTTTTAGGCCGTCATGTTCATCACAATCTCATTCAGGTTTTCGCGCTCGGCGGCCCAGCGGCGTAGTGCGTCCACGTTGATGATTTCGGGATTCTCAGCCAGGAAATCCACCATCAATCCCGGAGCCAGCAGTTCAAACGCACGCACCAGCTCACTGATGGCGATGCGAGAAGGGGACCCGTAGCGGGTAGCTGGAGCCTGCGCCGGCATCATCCATTGGCGCATTTCCGCCTGCACTTCCGGCTGTTCCAGGTGTTGGCGGACGTAACTCTGCAATTCGCTCATTAAAGTAATGAGGTCGTTATCTGCGGGTGTAACCGACATCGGTCAGCTCCTTGGCCCAGCCGCAAGAAAGCGCGACAAAGCCTGGGGGGAATGGGCTGCACGGATAGAATGCCCGATATGCCTTATAAATGAATTAGAACCGGATTAGGAATATTAATCGCCAGAAGAGCTCCTGCACATCAGGGATGGATTCGCCGAGCCAACCGGTAAGGCTGCGCTTTCTAGCTGCCACTCGGCTCTCCGTCATCCTCTGGAACTTTATTGACGGCAGCGTCAGCCTTGTTCTGCTGATTTAAGACCTGCTGATTAAAGACCAGCCGTTCGAACGGCAGTCTGGACGGCGTTAAAGCTCCATTGTGCGTGCCCGGGGCACCGTTCGCCAGCAGCTTCTTCAAAATTCCTACGAAATCAGCTTCTGCAACTACTGCATCAATGCCTGCAGGTACTTCATGATTGTGGTTTGGCTGCAGAAGAACAATCGGAAGCTGCGGCGCTACCATGCGGAAGCTCTGGGCCACGGTCCAGCCGCCTTCGGTCATAAATTCAGAGTCCAGCACAATCGCGGTGATATGGTCTTCCGTACAAAAGGCCACTGCCTCTTCGGGAGAAGAGACGGGAACCGCCTCAAATTCTGCTTGTGAAATATGTGAAAGAATCAGCCTCAGATGAGAGGTTGATCTGGAAAGACACAAAATTCGAGGTTTCCGTTGTCCTGACATGCCCGAATACCTCCCGGGCTTTTGGTAGCTAAGAGAGCTTGAAGAGCCCCATGGCAGGTCAGGCGGACCGCAGCAAAAGCTGATCTAGTATAGCTCTAATGTCTGGCATCAGACTAAACAATTTTTATCGGGAACTCAGGCGGCTACGCCTTCGGGGTGGTGAAACTCTCGAATCGACTCCTGCAGCATTTCATTCAAAACTTCGCTGATGCGGATCAGGTCGGGAATGACCGTGCTGATGTCCAGGTCCAGCAGATTCTGCTGCAGACGATTCGCAATCACCCGGTAGAACAACCGGCTTTCCTGCACGATCTGAGTTGCAGAGTAGCCTTGTTCCCGGCGCTTTCGCCCATGGATGGAAGCGCTCCGCGCGCTTGCAGGATCGGCGCCGGTATCACCTTTCTCGACTCGTCTTACTAACTCTTTGAGCAATCCGGGTAGATGATCGATCCGTTCTCTCCGCGACATGGGAATTTTCTCGAACTCCGGGTCAGACTGTACTTCCTGATACCAGAGATCAATGATCTCGCTTTCGTTTTCGCTCAGAACAGCGGCGGATTTCTTCAACCTCGGCATTGGCGGCGCTTCCCGCTGCAATTTGCTTTTCAACGTTCGCACCAGCGTGGGTATGTCCGCGGGCTTGGTCAGATAGTCGTCCACCTGGCGGCGAATTGCCTCCAGCGCTGAAGAGAAATCAGGATATCCGGTAAGAATAAAAGTCCGCGCCGTCGGCTGAATTCTTCGCATGGCACTGACTACGGTAAAGCCGTCCCCAGGCTCCCCGATGTTGAGATCGGAAAGCAGAATGTCGAAGTTCTGCCGGTTGATGATCGCAATGGCCTGTGCGACCGTGGCGGCAGTCGTCACGTCAAATCCTTCCTGCGTCAAGATGGCCGGCAAGGTTATTCGGATTGAATCCTCGTCGTCTACAAATAACAGTCTGGGCAGCTTATCCATGGCACTCCTAACGGCAGGCGTTAGCAATCCGGGGTTAGATGCCAGTTATTTATTTCGCGCCGCCTCGCCACTTAAATATATTGTTTTCAGATACTTCGGCAGAGTTCATTTTGGCACTCGCAGATGCAACAGGAACGCCGACAAGTATTCTGGCGCGCGGTTAATTTTTGGACGGAGAAAGATTTCGTAACCATCGCATGGATGGGAATGATTTGATGGTTTGAATTTCCTGGCTGAAAAGCTACATTGCAGAATTCGATTGGGCGAAGACCTTCGCCCAATCTCGTGGTGAGTTGGACTTACTGGACTTTGTGGGTGTGGTTATGGCCTTCGGTCGGCAATCCCGCTTCTATCCAGCCCTGTTTGCCTTCTGAGTAATCACGGATGTTGGTGTATCCCATGGCCGCCAATTCACGGGCGGCGTTTTCTGAGGCGTTTCAAGTGAGTTTGGCGCAATAGACAATGATCTCCGCCGTCTTGTCCGGCAGGACCCTGGGCGCCAGTTGCGCAATCTGGTCCGGCGGCAGGTTGATGGCTCCAGGAAGATGATCATGGTTGTAAAACTGCACGGGAAGCGTCTCCACAAGAAGAAACTTGTCTTTGCGGTCGATCTTTGTTTTCAGCTCGTCACGACCGATCGTGGCGACTTCCACGGGCTGGCTTTCAGGCATGGCAGCAACGTCCTCCACACCCTTCGATGCACGCAGGGGCCGAAAGGCGCAGAGAAAGCAGGGACCACTGCGAAAGGGATCAGTACCAAAGAGTAAACGGGCAGCCATTTTTTTCTACTCTCAATTTCACGTTTCCCGCTATTCTGCTTGCACGTGACCACCTTTCCGAATACGAGATCTGCGAAGAAAAGCCCAGTGAGCAAAAGCCCGTTCATCTTGCTGGCGTTGGGGGCTGCCATTCTTTGTGGTTCCGGCTGCCGGCGTCCACCCATAGATGATGGACATGCGGCGCTGAATGTTCCCAGCGCAACGCCTTCGCCTTCGCCGACTCCTTCGCCGGAAGAGGCCGACATGAGCCTGTCCACCGCGGTGGTAAGAATTCTGAGCGCGGCGCATCGCACCGGATCAATCGTCGAACGCGTCCAGTGCGGTGCGCGCGGCACGCTGGTCCCAACTCATCTGCTGCAACCTCCGGTGAAACTGGAACCCATGGATGAGGCTCTGCAGGAAATCAGCACGCGCTTTCCTGAAGTCAAATGGAAGGACGCCGGCCAAGGACATGTGAATGTCCGGGATACTACCGTCAAGGACAGCCTGCTCCAGGTTCGCCTCAAGGAATTTTTTGTGATTGAGGATCGCCCGCCGCAGGCCGCGCTATCTGCGCTGTGGCAGGCCGAAGAAGTCATGGCGTATATGAGGCAGCATCATGTTCGTGCCTCGCGGCATGCGGATTTAGTCAAAGTTGACGGCAAGTCAGGTCCGAAGGTGCTGCATATGAAAAACGCCACCGTGCAGCAGATACTCAATCGCATGGTGGATTCCTACATGGGCGAGAACGGCAACGGACTGCACAACGTGTGGATCTATCGCGAGTGCCGGGTTGGTGGCGAAACTTTTGCTGAAGTCCGCGTGCTGTAGACGCATCCGTCCATGATTTCCTCAGCCCGGATAAAGTTTCTCATTCCCTTCGCGCCTGATTGCCGTTATTCTTCATCCTGATGGCAGTACGCATGACAGTCCTGGCAAGTGGCAGCCGCGGCAACTGCACCGTGCTCTCCGGCAACAGCGGCAGTGTGCTGGTGGATGCGGGCATTTCCTGCCGTGAGACTCTCAAGCGCATGCGCCTGGCGGGTGAAGATCCGGAAAAGTTGAAGGCCATCATCATCTCGCACGAGCACAATGATCACGTTGCCGGATTGCAGGTGCTGGCCCGTAAACTTCAGATTCCTGTCTACATCACGGAAGCCACCTATCAGAGCTGGCGCCGCTCCACCAGGGATCCGGAAGGCAAACCTGCGAAACTGGAGAGACGAGAGCACTTTCAACCCGGCCGCAGTTTCATGATCGCCGATATCACGGTCATGCC
This sequence comes from Terriglobia bacterium, assembly GCA_963755365.1. GTDB lineage: Bacteria > Acidobacteriota > Terriglobia > Terriglobales > Acidobacteriaceae > Angelobacter. Next base: position 407,964 of record CAVWJV010000004.1, read on the forward strand.
ATTTACCATTCCGCATGATGCGGCTGATCCTTGTGGCTTTACCTTCAAGGCATCCGGCGTGAAAGTTGCCGTAGTCACTGACCTGGGTTATATGCCGGCCAATGTAAAAGAGAACCTTCGCGCGTGTGATGGACTGATGATTGAATCAAACCATGACCTGGAGATGCTGCGCAACGGACCCTATCCCTGGATGGTCAAGCAGCGGGTAATGAGCCGCGTCGGCCACCTCTCCAATACTGCGCTGGCTGACTTTTTTGCGACGGATTATGACGGCCAGGCAGGGTTCATCGTGCTGGCCCATCTTTCCGAACCAAACAACCATCCCGAAATCGCCCGCGAGACTGCCTATAAGGCCCTGGGCGGCAAAATGAGCCTGTTCCAGTCGGCCTCGGTCACTCTTGCCCTCCAGGACAAGCCATTGCAACCTATTACTCTGGGGTGAGAACATAAGGCGGGAGAGCATACAACTTTACACTCCTTTATTCAGAGGATGCTTCTTTAGACAACTTTCGATGAGTGCTTGTACAGATAAGGTGATCGGAGATATTTTGGCCGGGTGGCGTTTCGACATTTCTGGCATCGCGCCTGAGATGCGAGGCGACTACGAGCAGCACCTTGGCGAATGCGACCATTGCCGTGGACGCCAGGTCCTTCATCGCACCATCGACATCGGCCTCATGGTGATTGCCACCGTTTCCGCCGTCATGTTTCTGGTCGCCTTCGGCGCTGTCCGTCACTACTCCCCGCGCCACGCTCAGGTACTGGAACTGATCGCCCTGGCCGGGTGCCTTTTCTTCATTATCGTATGGCTGATTGTGGCCGTTGCCACGCCTGCGCCTGTGGTTGTGGCCGATGTAGCCCGCATACACGCCCGCCGCATTCATGACCGGCTTCCCAGCAACATCCGTGAGAAACTTCCTGAGGTCACACAGGAATTTCTGAAAAAGGGCGACCACTGAAGTATTCCTAATCCCTCCGCAACCAACTAACACTTGCATTCATTCGCGAAAATTCGCGGCCAAGTCTCCTGCCCTCACAGGTAGCTCAGGAACGCAATGTCCTTCCGTCGTTGTTTCAAAGCGGCATACCAGCGACACGGGAAGTAAAGCAACACGACCGCAACGGCGTAGACGGCATAGAGCAATCCCAGGCTCCAGACATAGTCTGCCGGTGCAGGAGGAACCATGACCGGGTGATTCAGGAAGAGCCAGGGTGAGACCGAGCCCGTGCGGAGAAGTGAAACCGCTATCGCCAGAAGGTGAATCAGCGGTATATGCAATGCGTAGTAAAAGAAGGGCACGCGGCCAAACATGGAGAGCGTTCGCGTGATCGGTCCGGTTGCGTTTTCCAGAAATCCCAGAGCCAGCAGCGCAGGCCCCAGCGTCATGAGCAGGAACAGCAGGGAAGCCGGATACTTGGTGGTGTTGAGAAATGATATCCACGCCGGCGCCAGAGGCCGCCTGGGCGGAGTCGCTGGAGCGGTTTGTTGCGCGCCTGAATTCGCATTTGCCGAAGCCGGCGCTGCCTGCTGCAAAGTCTGGGCCGCAGGTTTGGGGGCCGTCCACGGTCGCGGATCGCCGTAAAGATTAAATCCACGCAATACCAGGAAAAGAAGGATGGCTGTGGATCCCAGCGCCAGACATATTCTGCGACGGGATTGTGCGTCCATTATTGTGACCCGTCCAAAAACGTAGCCCAGGGCCATGACTCCCACCCACGGTACTATCGAATAGAGAACAAACAGAGTGGGTCCACGTTCGCCGATCTGTATGGGACCGCCAAAGTAAAAGACCTGCCAGAGCCATCCCCCATGACTCTTTTCCATCATCGTGTATAGCGCCGGGGAAAAACGATCAAGAATGTTATGTCCAAAGACCACCAGGAAACCGAAAGCTAGAATGGCACGCATTGGAAGAAAGATCAGTCCAGCCAGAAGCACCATGCACCAGCCAATCACCCAAATCACGCCGGCAAGCAGGTAGTGACTGAAATCGAAATTAAAAGTCCAGGCCACGCGCAGCACGGTCAGTTCAAGAAGTATCAGCCACAAACCGCGTGTCAGCAGAAAGCGGGCCAACCCAGAGGTATCTGCCAGTTTGCGGCCATGCAGGAAGGCTGAGGTGCCGGCGAGAAAGATGAATGCGGGCGCTACAAAATGGGTGATCCATCGGGTAAGGAAGATGCCCGCGGTGGGGCCGCCGGCCGGCAGTCCGGAATAGACGCGAACATGATCAATCGCCATCAGGAGCATTACCGCTCCACGAACAATATCAATGGATCCCACACGGGATATCGATGCCGGCATCTTGGTTTGCTCGGCGCTGGTGGCTGCGGCGGACGCAGTCGCCGAACCGTTGGCAGTTGCTGTTTTCAACATGCGGCCCCCTACGCGATGCTTTTACAGACGGAACCCCGGCCTGCCTGTTAGCAGCCCGGCCGTGAGAGTTTAACAAGATCGGCGAAAAGGGGAATGAATTTCAGATGCGAAGAAGGGTAGGTTTGTTACGCTAGATTTCCAGGGTGCCAATCAGGTCCGTGACTTTGCTCACGCGGTTTTCCGCGCACCAGCGCTGCAAGCCGTCCACGATTTTTTCCGTGGCGCAGGGGTCCCAGAAATTCGCAGTGCCTACTTCCACCGCAGCCGCGCCGGCGAGCATGAACTCCACCACATCTTCCGCTGTGCTGATGCCGCCCATGCCAATCACCGGAATCTCCACCGTGTGCGCTGCTTCATACACCATGCGCAAGGCGATCGGTTTGATCGCCGGCCCGCTCAGCCCGCGGTGATGTTTGAGATTCGCGGCTTGCGTGTCTTTGCATCGATGGCCATGCCGAGAAAAGTATTCACCAGGGAAATCGCGTCTGCTCCTGCGTTCTCAGCGGCCTTGGCCATGGCGGGAATACTGGTTACGTTGGGCGTTAGTTTAACGATCAGCGGCCTTTGTGATGCTGACTTGCACGTGGCCACCAGCTCCTCCAGCATCGTCCGATTGGTGCCGAAAACCATGCCGCCATCATGCGTGTTCGGACAGGACACATTGAGCTCATAGGCTGCAATCCCTTCCGCCTGGTTCAGAATGTGGATTGTCTCAACGTACTCTTCACGGGTGTAGCCAAACACGTTGGCGATAACCACCACGTTCTTCTTCTCCGCCAGCCTGGGCATTTTTTCTTCAATGAACGCGCGCGCGCCTATGTTCTGAAGTCCGATGGAATTCAGCATCCCGGCCGCGGTTTCAAACAGCCGAGGCGGAGGATTGCCCACCATGGGTTCGCGTGAAAGACCCTTACTGACAAAGCCGCCCAGCTTTTCCAGCGTCACAATGTCTTCGAATTCAACTCCATAGCCAAACGTGCCGGCCGCGGCAATGATGGGATTCTTGAAATGGATGCCGGCAAAGCTCACACGAAGGTCCGGCTTGGTGCGGGCGCCGGGCTCGCGATTGACTGGCGTTGTGGTCGTGGGGGTAGCCATTGGCTCTAGTGTAAACGCTGGCAGGGAAGTTATTGAAATTACGGCAGGTCTAGGACCGTGACCGTGGCGTCTTGCCGTTAGATTTCAGAATTGAGGTGTGCCCTCTTTGTTGCACCGCAACAAATTAAAAAAGACTTTACTCCTGACTTCACGCAAGAAGCTCGATTCCGCCCGTTCTGAATTTACTGACGGAACTCTGGTTTCCGTTGCGGTGTCTTTTTGTCATACAGGAAGCCTCCGATGTTGAGTTTGATTTCGAACTTGAACAAGAACCCGTGGTTGGTTGTTGCGGCCCTTCTTTCACTCTCTGTCCCGACTCCTGTTCATGCGCTACAGGCCAACACTCCACAAAGCGCTCTGGAAGAAATCGCTACCGCGGACAAGCCTGAAATTCTGGTTCGTCATTTGCCGGAAACGGTCCAGAAGAGCATCGAAGCCCTCCCCAAGTCTAAGAAATTAGAAGTGCTTTCGCAGTTGATGCAGATGAAGGCAGAGCAGTTCGATCATTGCACGGTCCGTCGTGCCAGCGGCGATACCTGGGAGATCGTAGACCATGATGGCAAGAGCCAGGGCACGGTAAAACTGGAGAATGCCTTCATTTCCGGTCTCGACGCGCTCTTGCCCATGCACATCAACTCGGCGGATTACTCGGAGACTTTAATCGTCACCTTGCATCTTGAGGGCAGCGAGTGGCGCATTCAGGATTTTGGAAATTGGCAGAAGTCTGACATGGGAATTTCGAAGCTGCTGCACGAGCCCACAGAGATTGAGAAGAACGAAGAGGCGGCCAGAAATACTCTGCTCACGATCAGCAATGCGCTTTACAATTACGCACGCTTGCATGAGAGAGTGGGATTTCCTTCGCGCCTAAAACCGCTCACGGCGCATCCTCGGCAAGCGTCTCCTGCATATCTACCGTTGCTGGATGAAACATTCGCGACAGAGCCACTCATCATAAGTGGGTATGAGTTTAGGTACCTTTTAATCATGCGCGGGAACGACGCAGACGACCGCGGGACCTTCGAGCTTAGCGCGACTCCCCTCGAATTTGGGAAAACCGGCGTGAAAGGTTTTCTGCTCACTTCGGACCGAGGCTTGCATAGCACCAGTGAGAATCGCCCGGCGACCGAGGATGATTCCCGTGACGCGGGTGACACCGTGGTCATCCTTGATTGATTGGCTTGGCCGGGGCATCGCGTCTTTACCCTGGAACTCTGGGGTATTTTGTTGAATCAAGTCTTGTTGAGATACGTGCCCCTATTCGGCGAGCGACACGGGCCGATGCAACCTCAGCCAAATTCGGGACTTCACGCCAAATTTACACCGCAGTTAAATTTTGTTTTCTGGTGTACCAACCGTTCCGGAGTCCGCTAATCTATGGGCGATGCCGAATTTAAACATTTGGAAACCCATTCTCGGCGAGGTACTTCAGGCTCGGCATCCTTCCCGCTCATTGACGCTGGTTCAGCACCTTGGGGGCATTGGTCTTGTACCTCTGGCCATTCTCGATAGCTCCATCATCCCCACCTTCGGCAGCCTCGATCTGTTGACTGCATGGCTGGCTGCGGGTACACCTCGGCTGTGGTGGTATTACGCGCTTATGAGCACGGCGGGGGCCGTCATTGGAGCATGGTTTACCTATCGGCTGGGCAAGAAGATGGGGACGGACTGGATCGAAAAGAAAATCGGAGCGAAGCGCCTGAAGCAGGTGGGCGGCGCCATTGAGCACTGGCATTTCGGCGCGATCTTTGTTTCCACCATTGCGCCGCCGCCATTTCCTACCGCCTGGTTCTTGCTGGTGGCGGGCGCATTTGATTTCTCCCGACAGCGTTTCATCAGCGGAGTTCTGCTGGGACGCTCACTGCGTTATGCGTTGCTGACGTTGGTCGCAGCCCATTACGGACGACACTTCCTGCGCTACCTCCGCCACCCCCTGCATTATCTTCTGATCTCGATCATCGTCACCGCATCTCTGGCCGCGGCGGTTTATCTTTTTACCGGCAAGCGACGCGCCAATCTTCAACCTGCGCCGCAGCTGCGCCTGCGTCCCGCTGAACTCGCAGACAACGCGGCATTCTCTTTAGCTTTTGATAAGCTAAATGCTTCTATGCTCGATCTAGCATTCGTCCGTGACAACCTGCCGAAAGTGGAAGAGATGCTGCGCCAGCGGGGGATGGATCCTGCCCAGGTTTTAGGTCGTTTCCGTGAAATTGATGCGCAACGCCGCCAGCTCATCACCCAGTCTGAGACGCTGAAAGCACAGCGCAACAAAGCTTCAGAAGAAATCGCGAAGCTGAAGAAAGCCGGACAGGACGCCTCGGCGCAGATGGCTGCCACCAAAGTGATGCGCGAAGAAGGCGAGTCTCTGGAGAAGCAAGCCACTGAAATCGATCAGGAACTGCGCACGCTGCTGGCCGGCATCCCCAACATGCCGCACCAGTCTGTGCCGGTAGGTCGTTCAGCCGACGACAATCAGGAAGTTCGCAAATGGGGCGAGCTCCCGAACTTCAGCTTCACGCCCAGACCGCATTGGGAACTGGGCGAACAACTCGGCATTCTGGACATGGAGCGCGCGGTTAAGCTGAGCGGCGCCCGTTTCGCTGTCTATTGGGACCTGGGTGCGCGTATGGAACGGGCATTGGCCAATTTCATGCTGGATGTACATACGGGCGAGCACGGTTACACCGAAGTGCTCACGCCATTCATGGTGAATTCCGCGTCGATGTATGGCACCGGTCAGTTGCCCAAATTCGGCAGTGACTTATTCAAGTGCGAAGGTCACGACCTCTGGCTGATTCCTACGGCGGAAGTGCCGCTGACCAACCTCTATCGCGACGAGACCATTGAGACGCCGCGACTGCCGCTTTCCGTCACAGGATACACGCCGTGTTTCCGTAGTGAGGCTGGTTCTTATGGCAAAGACGTGCGCGGCATTATTCGCCAGCATCAGTTTCAGAAAGTTGAGCTGGTAAAGTTCACCCGTCCTGAAGATTCTTACGCGCAGCATGAGCAACTCACGCGCAATGCGGAAACCATTCTGCAAAAGCTGGGCCTGCCCTACCGCACCATGCTGCTCTGTACCGGTGACATGGGCGCCAATTCTTCCAAGACGTACGATCTTGAAGTCTGGCTGCCCGGACAACAGCTCTATCGCGAGATTTCTTCCTGCTCGAATTTCGAGGCCTATCAGGCCCGTCGGGCCAATATTCGCTACCGTCCCGAGGGCAGCAAGAAAAGTGAGTATGTGCACACGCTGAACGGAAGCGGTCTGGCGATCGGGCGCACGTGGCTGGCGATCCTGGAAAACTACCAGCAGGCGGACGGCAGCGTGCTGGTACCGGAAGCATTGCGTCCTTATATGGGAACAGAGAGGATCACCGCGAAGAAGTTCTGAGTCTGCGCGATCATTCGTGTGGCCACGCAGATAGCTTTTTGGACGCCGTACTTTGCCGTTTGAACCCCTCCGTCCGCTTCGATAGACTATTGCCATGTCCCGCATCTGGAGCACGATCAAGAGCTATCTTTTTTGGACGTTTGAGCGCGGAAGCTTTCACTATGACGTGATGGTCACGGTGATTCTGCTGTTCATCTTTGTGGCGCCCCGCTTCGTCGATTTCAAAGACCAACCGGCAGGGCAGCACTCGCATCCCAACGAAATTGTCGTAACTGCTGACGCAAACCAGGGTTATATCTACCAGGCAGATGCGGCTGCGGTAGATGCGCAGGACGCTGCCATGGTGAAGGCCAATTTTGTTCGCCTGCTTCAGCCCATGCTCGGCCAGGTCACCATTTCCCGGATTGAGCCCGTGCGAGACGCCGTGGGACATATTGTGGCGTATCGGGCATGGATCAAACATCCGGAATAAACTGCTGCAGTCGGCATGATTCGTAGGCACCTCACGGAGGCAATTTCGAATGATAAAAAGCCTGTTGGTTTTGGTGTGCTGCTTTGTCGCATTGGTTCTCCCAGCCGAGAAAAACCGTCGCCAACCGAAAACTGAAGCGCAAGCCGCAACCGATCCCAAAGGCGCAGGACCTTCGCAGGCTACTGGGCAAGCCGGCGCAGACGATCTGAAGAACGTGCTGGCGCAAGCGAACAAGGCGGCGGAGACCTTCAAATCAGCCAAAGCAAAATTCCAGTGGGACCAGTATGAAAAGGTCGTGGATGAGACCGAGGTGCAAAAGGGAGAGGTCTACTTTCGCCGCACCAAGACCGGTATGGACGCCGCTGTGCGGGTAACCTCCCCGGACACCAAGCAGGTAGTTTTTGTGGATGGCACTCTCAAGTTGTTTCAGCCGAAAATCAAACAAGTAACAATTTATGACGCCAGAACGAAGCGCACGGAAGTCGAGTCGCTGATGAACATCGGCTTTGGCAGCCGGGCGGATGACATCCTGAATTCCTATGAAGTGAAAATGGAAGGCTGGGAAACAGTGGATGGCGTGAAAACCGCACGTCTAAATCTGGTCCCGAAAAATGAAAAGCTCAAGGCATCGGTCACCAATATCATTCTGTGGCTTGATCCGCAGCGGGACATTTCGCTGAAGCAGAAATTCATGGAGCCGGGTGGAAATTATCGGCTCACCCATTACACGGATATTGACATCAACAACAAGATTTCCAACGATGTTTTTGAGCTGAAGACTCCGGCCGGTACTACCACCGTAAAGCCCTAGAGCCCGGGATTGCGCCTTAGTCCTTCCGATGTGCGTATTTGCAAGGAAAACGTTCGCGATTGAGTCTTTTCTCTGGTAACCTTCAACATTCCCCGGTTTCGGCATCCAACATTGGTAGCAATTATTTGCGGTGAGGTTTAAGCAGTGGCTAAAGTATTTACGATGTCCGTAGTTCCCGATCCCAATCGCCGCAAAGGCCAGCCCCGGAATTTTGATCCCCGCTACATTGAAGGCCAGCGCCTGCTGGTTGAAGCGATGAAATATCTGGCTCAACAGGACCCGGATAAGAACAAAGAGGCTGTGTCTCTGTTGTCTGAACATTTTCGCACCCGTTTCAGAATGTCCGACCGCCCGGCGGACCCGAGCACGCCAGGTCCCGACCGCCAATAAGCCTGATTAAAACTCATTAAGACCCATTGAGACTCATGAGATTGGCCTCTTTATCCGCAAATCCGGAGAGGCGGTTTGCCTGCGCATACAAAAGACGGAATGTTTGCAGGTGCGTTTATTTTACAAGTGATTGATTTTCCTCAGTATTTATGCGGTTTAATCGCGGCACAAGACTTGCATGGTATCTGCTCAACGTGCCCGGGGTAGTACTTGCGTATGCTCACATTTTGAAAAAATGGAGATGCAGATGCAATCAATTCGTAAATCGCACGGAGTAACATTCCTTGTCGTAGCGTGCATGGCTCTTATTTTGTGTTTTCCCGCCTTTGGACAAGTGCTTAAGGGTTCAATCTCAGGCGCAGTAACTGATCCTCAGGGTGCAGTAGTTTCAGGTGCACAGGTGAAAGCTACGCAAGTAGAGACAGGGACCGTTCTTACAGCAACCAGTGATAATACTGGTTCTTTCCACTTCAACTTGATTCCGGCAGGAACTTACAAGATTGAAGTTTCGGCGCAAGGCTTTAAAACCGCCATCCAGAACAACGTGGTGGTGACGTCAGGCCGTGACAGCGGTATTGGCCTGATGAAACTGAGTGTTGGCGATGCCACCGCGACAGTGGAAGTCACCGCAGGCGCTCCACTCATTGAAACCACCCAGTCTCAGGTGACCAACACATTTGCCGGGACCGCGCTTACCTCGTTTGCGGGAATACAGGAAAACGAAGGTCTGGATAACCTGGCATTGTTTATTCCCGGTGTAGTCTCGGTGCGCGACAACGCGTTCTCCAACACCAACGGCGGCGCCGGTTTCTCAGTAAACGGACTCCGCGGCCGCAACAATGACCAGCAGATTGATGGTCAGAACAACAATGACAACAGCGTTGCCGGTCCTGGTCTCTTCGTGTCGGACACCGAATTCGTGCAACAGTATGTCTTGATCACAAACCAGTTTGGCCCGGAATATGGCCGCAACGCGGGTTCAGTGGTGAACGTCATTACCAAATCCGGCACCAATGCCTGGCACGGCAGCATTTATGGTACGGAAAGCAATTCCGTCATGAACTCGATGACCAACTTTAACAAGCAGTTTGAGAATCTCTCCCACCCGCCGCGCCTTCAGGATGAATTCACGGGTTTCACCATTGGCGGCCCGATGGTAAAGAACAAGCTATTCATGTTCGGTGGCTTCAATGATGAAATCATCACGCAGCATGTCACTTCCACGTCTGGCGGACTTACTCCTACTCCGGCTGGTCTTACTCAGCTGGCTGCATGTTTCCCAGGAAGCCAGAACCTGACCACGTTCAGCAAGCTGGGGCCCTTTGGAATTTCCGCCGGTAATCCAACGGTTACTCCGGGCAGCAACACGCCCGTCGATGTGGGTACCACCTGCCCCGGCGTCGATTTCGGCAGCGTGAGCCGCACTCTTGCGGCTCCGGTGCATCTGTTCAACTTCGTGACCCGTGAGGACCTGCAATTGGGTAGCGACACTATTACCGCTCGTTACATCTTCAATCGCGGCAATTTCTTCAACCTGGACTTGTGCACAGACTGCGCGGCCGCCGGCTATCCCATCAGCGAACCGGCCCTGGCCCAGTCCCTTCTGGTTGGCTGGACACACAACATCAACTCGAAAATGGTCAATGAACTGCGTGTAAGCTATGGCCGTTTGAACGTGCTTTTCGGTGGAAACACGATCGGCACCGTGCCCACGGGTGTTGGTGACGCAGTCACGCGTATCACCTTTGCGCAGCCAAGCGGGTTGCTGTCTGTGGGGACGGCGACGAACTTCCCGCAGTTTCGCTTCGTGAATACCTATCAGGCGCAGGACAACTTCAACTACGTTATGGGCAAGCACCAGATTAAAGCTGGCGTGAGCTATACGGATCAGAGGTCACCCAACGGATTCCTGCCCACCGTGAACGGCCGTTCCAGTTCCTGGACTGGGCGAATTTCATGGCCAACACGCCCAGAACCGTAAGCCAGGCCGCCGGAGCGGATTCCTTTGATCTGAGAGAGCATGACACGTTCCTGTACGCGGGCGATGATTGGAAGGTCAGTCAGAACCTGACCTTGAACCTGGGACTTACCTGGTCCTATTACGGTCAGCCGGCCAACCTCTTCAATCAGGTGACCACTGATCGTGAATCCAACCCGGCAACGGCCTTCTTCAACACGAGTTTGCCGCTGGCCGATCGCACGTTCCCAACTTTCCCGAGTGTCAAGACCAGCTTTGGACCCGCCGTAGGTTTCGCCTACTCTCCTCAGGGGGGAGGCATGTTTACCGGCCATGGCAAGACCGTAATTCGCGGTGGATATCGCCTGCTGTATGATCCGCCGTTCTACAACATCTATTCCAACATGGCCACCGCGGCCCCTGAAGTCTTCAACAACACCTTCAGCGCAGCCACCACTCCCCCGGCTGCCAGCCTGCCGTTGCCTGCCGTTCCTACCGGCCCCAACGTTCGTGCCCAGCTTCAGCCACAACTCCTGAAAGGCGTGTTTGATCCCAGAACGTTTAACCAAACGTCTCTTACGCCGAATTTCGGACCCGACAGAGTCAATTCTTACAGCCTGGGCATCGAGCGCGAACTCAGCAAGAATTCAGCGCTTGAGCTGCGGTATGTCGGAAATCATGCGACCAACCTGTTCCAGTCAATCAACGGCAATCCGTTCATCGCCGACCTCGCACGGGATTTCCCGAGTACGGTGCCGGCAGGCATAACTCCCTGCACCACTCCAAACCTGGTGCTCGGACCTGGCCAGACGGCAAACCCCGCGCTTGGGCGTGAAAATTGCAACGAGGGCGTAATCCGTCTTCGCTCCAATGGCGGCTTCTCCAACTACAACGGGTTCCAGGCGGAATTCCGCGCCAATAACCTGGCCAATCAGTTGACCATCCGGACGGGTTATACCTTCAGCAAGAATCTGGACAACGTCAGCGAGATTTTCGGCACCGGCACGGGCGCTAACACCGTCGCCTTTGCCCAGAATCCCTTTGCTCAAACCGGCGAATACGGGTTCTCCGGCCTGGATATTCCTAACCAGTGGACCATCACGGCGACTGAAGAACTCCCGTTCTACAAGGACCAGCATGGTGTGATTGGTCACATTGTGGGCGGTTGGCAAATTTCCGCCAACTATGTTTACGCTTCAGGACAGCGGTATACGCCGTCCCAGGGCATCCTTGCTCAACTCACGTCGAATGGCGACTATCAGGACAACGCATTTGACAACGCATTTGCCGGAACGGATACCCTCCGGCCGTTCCTGGGCAGCAACTCTGCTCCCATCAGCTCCGTTGGCATCTTCGCCGGTGATGGGTGCGCTCTATTCGGCTCCCCAGGGGATGCGGTTTGCGCGCTGGCGCCAACCCAGCTTGTAAGCCTGAACCAATTGAATAACGGAGCCGGAGTAGGCGGCGTAGGGATCGCGCCAATCACCAGCAATCAGGTGCGGTTCATTGCTAATACGGGTGTTGCCCAAACTGTATTCGGAACTCCGTTTGGCAACGTATCTCGTAACATCACCCAGGATGCCATCACCAATATCGCGAACGCATCCCTTCTCAAACACTTCAAGTTAGGTGAGCATGTAACATTCGACTTCCGTGCCACTGCCTTGAACGTTTTCAACCACATGAACTTCCAGAGCATCGATCCATTTGTCGACGATGCTGGAATCACCGGCCAGGCTGGCGTTGGATTTGGCGTTCCCAGTGTCACCAACTCGGTTGTTCCCGGGTTTGGTGCAGCTGCCACGCGTCGCCTGCTTGTGGGCGGAGTCGTGCGCTTCTAGAAACATCGCTCTATAACACTCGACCCGCCGGAGCCTCTCCGGCGGGTCTTCTTAGTTCCGCGTAAGGTTCCTGCACCTTAGGCCTGTGACTAAGAAACGTGATCCCAGAAATTGTCCTGAAGAATCTGTCATCCCGAATCCCGGATAAACGCTCGCCCCCCGATACAAGAAGTCAGACTCTGTGAATAGCAATAGATCGTAAGTAGTTGATATTTCATAGGTTTGTCTCTGCTTTTCGCGGCACGACAAATGCAATATACCTGACCAATGTAGTTGGGGTTAGTACTTGCGTATGCACACGTTTTGAAAAAGATGGAGATGCATTATGCAATCGAATCGTAAACTGCGCGGAGTATTTTTCCTTGTCGCGGCTTGCATGGCGTTGACTTTGTGCGTTCCGTCCTTTGGACAGGTGCTTAAGGGTTCAATCTCAGGAGCAGTAACTGATCCTCAGGGTGCAGTAGTTTCAGGTGCACAGGTAAAAGCCACGCAGATAGAAACTGCGACCGTTCTTACAGCAACCAGTGACAATACTGGTTCTTTCCACTTCAACTTGATTCCAGCAGGAACTTACAAGATTGAAGTTTCGGCGCAAGGCTTTAAAACCGCCATCCAGAACAACGTGGTGGTGACGTCAGGCCGTGACAGCGGTATTGGCCTGGTGAAACTGAGTGTTGGCGATGCCACCGCTACAGTGGAGGTCACCGCAGGCGCTCCACTCATTGAAACCACCCAGTCTCAGGTAACCAACACATTTTCCGGGACCGCGCTTACCTCGTTTGCGGGAGTACAGGAAAATGAAGGTCTGGATAACCTGGCATTGTTTGTTCCCGGTGTAGTCTCGGTGCGCGACAGCGCGTTCTCCAACACCAACGGCGGCGCCGGTTTCTCAGTAAACGGACTCCGCGGCCGCAACAATGACCAGCAGATTGATGGTCAGAACAACAATGACAACAGCGTTGCCGGTCCCGGCCTCTTCGTGTCAGACACCGAATTCGTGCAACAGTATGTCTTGATCACAAACCAGTTTGGCCCGGAATATGGCCGCAACGCGGGTTCAGTGGTGAACGTCATTACCAAATCCGGCACCAATGCCTGGCACGGCAGCATTTATGGTACGGAAAGCAATTCCATCATGAACTCGATGACCAACTTTAACAAGCAGTTTGAGAATCTTTCCCACCCGCCGCGCCTCAACGATGAATTCACGGGCTTCACCATTGGCGGCCCGATGGTGAAGAACAAGGTGTTCATGTTCGGTGGCTTCAATGATGAAATTGTCACGCAGCATGTCACCTCCACCTCTGGCGGACTTACTCCTACCCCGGCTGGCCTCACTCAGCTGGCTGCATGCTTTCCTGGAAGCCAGAACCTGACCTCGTTCAGCAAGCTGGGGCCCTTTGGAATTTCCGCCGGTAACCCGACGGTTACTCCGGGCAGCAATACGCCCATCGATGTGGGCACCACCTGCCCCGGGGTCGATTTCGCCGGCGTGACCCGCACTCTTGCGGCTCCGGTGCATCAGTTCAACTTCGTGACCCGCGAGGACCTGCAATTGGGTAGCGACACTATTACCGCTCGTTACATCTTCAATCGCGGAAATTTCTTCAACCTGGACTTGTGCACAGACTGTGCGGCCGCCGGCTATCCCGTCAGCGAACCGGCCCTGGCCCAGTCCCTTCTCGTTGGCTGGACACACAACATCAACTCGAAAATGGTCAATGAACTGCGTGTAAGCTATGGCCGTTTGAACGTGCTTTTCGGCGGAAACACGATCGGCACCGTGCCCACGGGTGTTTCTGACGCAGTCACGCGTATCACCTTTGCCCAGCCAAGTGGGTTGCTGTCTGTGGGGACAGCGACGAACCTCCCGCAGTTTCGCATCGTGAATACCTATCAGGCGCAGGACAACTTCAACTACGTTATGGGCAAGCACCAGATCAAAGCCGGCGTAAACTACACGGATCAGAGATCACCCAACGGATTCCTGCCCACCGTGAACGGCTCGTTCCAGTTCCTGGACTGGGCGAACTTCATGGCCAATACGCCCAGAACCGTAAGCCAGGCCGCCGGATCGGATTCCTTTGATCTGAGAGAGCATGATACGTTCCTGTACGTGGGCGATGATTGGAAGGTCACTCAGAATCTGACCTTGAACCTGGGACTTACCTGGTCCTATTACGGTCAGCCGGCCAACCTCTTCAATCAGGTGACTACTGATCGTGAATCCAACCCGTCAACGGCCTTCTTCAACACGAGTTTGCCGCTGTCGGTTCGCACCTTCCCAACCTTCCCGAGTGTCAAGACCAGCTTTGGACCCAGCGTAGGTTTCGCCTACTCTCCTCAGGGGGGAGGCATGTTTACCGGCCATGGCAAGACTGTAATTCGCGGTGGATATCGCCTGCTGTATGATCCGCCGTTCTACAACATCTATGCCAACATGGCCACCGCGGCTCCTGAAGTCTTCAACAACACCTTCAGCGCGGCCACCACTCCCCCGGCTGCCAGCATACCGTTGCCTGTTAATCCTACCGGCCCTAACGTTCGTGCCGAACTTCAGCCGCAGCTCCTGAAAGGCGTGTTCGATCCCAGAACGTTTAACCAAACGTCTCTTACGCCGAATTTCGGACCCGACAGAGTCAATTCTTACAGCCTGGGCATCGAGCGCGAACTCAGCAAGAATTCAGCGCTTGAGCTGCGGTATGTCGGAAATCATGCCACCAACCTGTTCCAGTCAATCAATGGCAATCCGTTCATCGCCGACCTGGCAACGGACTTCCCGAATCTGGTGCCTGCAGGCATAACTCCCTGCACCACTCCAAACCTGGTGCTCGGACCTGGCCAGACGGTAAACCCCGCTCTTGGGCGTGAAAATTGCAACGAGGGCGTAATCCGCCTCCGCTCCAATGGCGGCTTCTCCAACTACAACGGGTTCCAGGCGGAATTCCGCGCCAACAACCTGTGGAAGCAGCTGACGATCCGGACAGGCTACACGTTCAGCAAGAACCTGGACAACGTGAGTGAAATCTTCGGCACGGCTGGGGCTGGCAACACCGTCGCCTTTGCCCAGAATCCCTTCAATCAAACCGGGGAATATGGTTTCTCCGGCCTGGATATTCCTAACCAATGGACCATCACGGCGACCGAAGAATTCCCGTTCTACAAGGACCAGCATGGTGTGATTGGTCATATCGTGGGCGGTTGGCAAATTTCCGCCAACTACGTTTACGCTTCAGGACAGCGGTATACACCTTCGCAAGGCATCCTTGCTCAACTCACGTCCAACGGCAACTATCAGGACAACGCATTTGACAACGCATTTGCTGGAACGGATACTCAGCTGCCGTTCCTGGGCAGCAACTCTGCTCCCATCAGCTCCGTTGGCATCTTCGCCGGCGATGGATGCGCTCTTTTCGGCTCCCCAGGGGATGCGGTTTGCGCGCTGGCGCCAACCCAGCTTGTAAGCCTGAATCAATTGAATAACGGAGCCGGAGTAGGTGGCGTAGGGATTGCGCCAATCACCAGCAATCAGGTGCGGTTCATTGCTAATACCGGCGTTGCGCAAACTGTTTTCGGAACTCCGTTTGGCAACGTATCTCGCAATATCACCCAGGATGCCATCACCAATATCGCGAACGCATCCCTTCTTAAACATTTCAAGTTAGGTGAGCATGTAACATTCGATTTCCGTGCCACTGCCTTGAATGTTTTCAACCATATGAACTTCCAGAGCATCGATCCATTTATCGACGATGCTGGAATCACCGGCCAGGCTGGTGTTGGATTTGGCGTTCCCAGCGTCACCAACTCGGTTGTTCCCGGGTTTGGAGCAGCAGCCACGCGGCGCCTGCTTGTGGGCGGAGTCGTGCGCTTCTAAAACACCGTTCAAATAACATTCGACCCGCCGGAGCCTCTCCGGCGGGTTTTTTAAATTCCGCTCTACGTATCAGCGCTCGCCCAACGGATTCCTGCCCGCCGTAAACGGTTCCTTCAGGTTTCTGAAACTGGGGACTCTGAAACTGTTTCAACGCAAGATCAAAACAGTTGACAATGCATGGTGAGCCTGTCGCTTTACAAAAACTAACTTTAATCAGGTTGAAAAATCGAAGTCTCTATTTGGCATTGCTTAAGCATTGGGCTACACTCATACGCCACGACCCGTCTGTTTAACCAGCAGCGCACGAGCTGCAAGAGGACACATGAAAAACACGAATTTGATTTTGGCAAGTGCTCTGTTGGCCGTTGCAACCGTAATGTGTGTTCCAGTCGCCGGGCAAAATGATAAGCAAACCGCGACAAAGACGCGCAAAGCGCCGGCAAAACCCAACCATCCGCTACGGCGCCGCAGCAGGATATGTTCAAGATGTCTGTTCGCACGAATCTTGTGCTTGTGCCGGTGATTGTCACCGACAAAAAGGGCAATCACATCGAGGGTCTGAAGGCAGAGGATTTTGAAATCAAAGAAGAAGGGTCGGCGCAGAAGATTTTGAAGTTGGATGAGTTGACAACTGACACCGTGAAGATTGAAAAACCGGCCCAGGATGCAAACAACTTCACCAACCAAATGATGGTGGACCATCCCAAGAAGCTGGAAATCATCGTCCTCGATCAGATCAACACACGCTTTGCATCCACGGCAGACGCTCATCGTGGGCTGATCAACTTCCTCTCACGAGGCGTTGATTCCAATACGCTGCTTGCGCTGGTTGCATTGCAGCGCAACGGCATTCGCGTGATTCACAATTTCACCAGCGATCCATCCGTTCTGAGCGAAGCATTGAAAAAAGTGCAAATCAATCTTACGGCGCGCGATACGCAAACCCAGGACAATCTTGGGGACACCTCACCGGCTGACATTGAAGCCAACATGCTTCAGGCTTTGCTGTCTAACACTGATGTGGGCGGGGGAAGCGCCAATGAGTTGGCTGCGGCGATGAGGGCATCCAGAGCCCAGGCAAATGCGAGAATCGATTCATCCCGGCAAAACCAGGAAGCGCTTGTTACGCTTGAATGCTTTCAGGAAATAGCCCAATACTTCTCCGGCGTTCCCGGACGTAAATCCCTGATCTGGGCGTCTACTGCCTTCCCGTTCTCCCTGGGGAGCACCCCTGGAGAAGTATCCCGTGGAACCACGTTTGACGATTGGGAGCGCACATTTCACATGTTGCAGGACGCCAACATCGCGGTGTATCCGGTCGATGTAGGAGGTCTGGGGGAGGTTGGTACAGCCAACACACTGCAAACCTTGAACTCAGGTGCAATTTCAACCGGGGGCGGGGAAGGCGGAGTCGGGGTGCGCCGCGGGCAGCTGGACGCGGTATCCAACGGATCTCTGATTGATCCAACCATCGGACGCCAGCAGACCATGAGGAACCTGGCCGACATGACGGGGGGGCAGGCTTTTTATAACAACAATGATCTAAGCGGACTTTTTCGACGGGCAGGCGAGGATTCCGCACAATATTACATGATCGCTTATTCCACCTCGAATAGCGGAAAGCCGGGTTGGCGAAAGTTGTCGGTGAAGGTGCGGGCAGACGGCGCAAAGGTCCGCACGCGCGCCGGGTACTATTACAATCCTAATGGCGGCATGTCAGAGCAGACCCGCCAGGCAGACGAATTGATGGCGATGGTTTCTGATCTCAACTTTGCCTCAGTTCCGATGCGCGGCCAATGGAGCCACATTGAGCCTGTGGGCGATCAGCGCAAGGTGCGTTTCATGCTCTCCATCCCAGCCGGGGTGCCGATGATTGACGCCGATCATCAGCATCACATCAGCATGGACTTCAGGATTGTCGCCAAAGATGCAACGGGAAAGGCAGTGGCAAATATCGCCCAGAAAATGGAAACAAACCTTGCGGCCGACGATGCGAATACTATCGAGACCAAAGGGCTGGATTATGCAAATGAATTCACCCTTCCGCCCGGGCAGTATAAAGTCCATTTTGTTGTTCGCGATAACTTGAGAGGCACCTTGGGCAGCATCGTAACGCCTCTTCAGATCCAGTAAACGAATCACCTAAAGTCTTGGGGCTGGCTCCGCTCATCTGCCAAAATTGGAGGTCTCTCCGCCTTCCCGAAATTAGGCCGAGGGCCGGCCCCGCTCACCAACATATTCCAAAATTGGAAGTCCCTCTGCCTTCCCGAATGTGGTGGTTATCTAAAGCGCTCACTCTCATACCAAAAACAGTATTGGCAGCCCTTTTGGCTACAAAAAGCAATATGGCTTAGGCGGTATATCACCGTCTAAGTAGCTGAAACTTAATCTGAGTAGGTTTGGCTTTGCAGTTGCTTTTCGGGAGTAAGGGGGGACTGCGTTAAGCGCCGACTTGTGCGTGCTTAGATGCCACCCTGGACGATCAAGAAGAGAGAAAAGAGAGGGCGGAATGAATAACAGAACCATAAGACTACTACTTGCGTTGGTAGTAGTGTGCTTGATTTGTGCTCCGCACGCCGCGTTTGCTGACAACGTCTATGCGACGATTCGTGGTGTTGTAACTGACTCATCCGGTGCAGTCGTTCCGGATGCCCAGGTTACAGCAACCAACACAGCGACTGGCGTGAAAACGACCATTACCAGCAGGTCAAACGGACTTTACGAGTTCCTGCAGCTTAATGCTGGATCTTACACTATTACTGCCACCAAGCCGGGTTTCAAAACCTTTAAGTCTACTGAAATCCCGTTGAAAACGAACATGGTTTACGACTTGCCAATCGGCTTCCAGGTCGGCGACCCGCTGGTCACAATTGAAGTTAAAGCGGATGCTGTTCAGGTAGAAACCACGAACACGCAGAGCAGCACAGTGATCAGCTCCCAGCAGATGGTCGATCTGCCTTTGATCAACCGGAATTTCACCTCATTGGAGCAATTGGCGCCTGGCGTTATGTCCTCCAGTGACCGTTTCGGAACGTTTTCAGTGAATGGTAGCCAGACTCAGCAGAGCAGCTATCTGGTCAACGGAACCGATTCCAACGATATCGCGCTGAACACGCCGCTGGTTCTGCCCAGCCCGGACGCGATCCAGGAATTCAACCTGATTTCGAGCACGATCAATCCTGAATACGGACGCAACTCAGGTGGAATCGTAAACGCCGTGATCAAGAACGGAACTAACCAGTTCCACGGTGGAGTATTCGACTTCTATCGCGACACTTTCCTGAACACTCACAATTTCTTCCAGAAGACCGCTCCGGTGTTTCACCAGAACCAGTTTGGTGGGACCATTGGCGGACCAATCTGGAAAGATAAAACCTTCTTCTTCTTCTCATATCAGGGTGTGCGCGCACGCCAGCCGATAGCTGTCGGCGTGAACACCGTGTTTAGTCAGGCCCAACGCAATGGCGATCTGAGTGGACTACTCACAGGCGTCTCCTCCACCGCAGTTACTCCGTTTGCAATGGTTGGCGACGATGGTGTATCGCATCCCGCAGGGACTGCGTTTTTCGGGGCTGGCGCTTCAGGAGCAATCTTTAACGCCACCAACGCCAATTTCGGCCATTTGCCGACTTCGGACTTCAACCCAGTGGCTGCTGGATTGCTCTCGAAATTTATTCCGCTGCCGAACTCTACCAACAATCAATTCACGTTCAATCCAATTCAAACGGTTAAGACTGACCAGGAAATTCTCAGAGTTGATCACAACCTGACCGCATCTGATCAGATCTGGGGAGTCATGTTCCTGCAGAAGACCCCCACAACCGCTGATCTGCCGTTCACAGGTTCCACGCTGCCCGGGTTTGCCTCCGTCAATACCGCAAACACCAAGCAGTTCACGGTCAGCTACAGCCATACCTTCAGCAGCAGCATGCTGAATGAATTTCGCCTCGGCTACGCCCGTCTGAACTTTGACGCGGTTGAGCCGGTAAATCCGGCGCTTCCTTCCTCCTTTGGTTTCACCGGGATTAGTCCGCAGAATGCAGCCGCAGCCAGCGCACCTTTGATCACGGTTACTGGTTTGTTCACCATCGGCTTCAGCAACAACGGCCCGCAACCACGTAAGGACCAGAACTATCAGGTCACGGACAACTTCTCCAAGATCATGGGTAAGCACACCATGAAATTCGGAATGGACGTTCGCCGCTTCCAGGTTGACAATCCGTTCTTCTTCAGCAACAACGGTGCCTTCAGCTTTGGCGGCTCGGGTAGCTTCTCTACGGGCAGCCCGGGTGTAGACTTCCTGCTCGGTATTCCAGACAGCTATACCCAAAACGCCGGCGGTTTGATCAATGCCCGTGCGTACGAATATTACGCTTATGCCCAGGATAGCTGGAAGATTTCGAGTACTCTGAACATTAATTACGGCGCCGGATACGAAGTCGACACGCCTTACAATAACAACCAGTTTGGTGGCTTGGCTTACAACTGCGTCATTCCTGGCCAGCAGTCTAAAATCTTCCCAAGTGCTCCAGTCGGCCTGGATTATCCTGGCGATCCTGGTTGCACCACCAGCGGTACTACCATCAAATACGGTCACATTGCACCCCGCTTCGGCTTCGCGTGGTCTCCTTCCTACGGCAAACTCACAGGCTCGACTGGTAAGTTCTCAGTCCGCGGTGCGTTTGGCATCTACTACAACCGTACGGAAGAAGAAACCGCCCTGCAGAACCTTGGAGCTCCGCCGTTTGGCATCGGATCTTCAGGCGCAGGCGATATCGGCCTTTCTCCCGCCTTCGCGGCTCCCTTTACATCCGTCAACGGCGGCGGCTCTTTGACCAACAAATTCCCCTTCACGGCCTTCCCGAAGGCGGGCGATGCTTCAATCGACTTCAGCGCGTTTGAACCTCTGAGCCTTAACACCAATAGTCCAAATCTGTCGACTCCGTATGCGATGAATTTCAACCTGAACGTTCAGCGCGAATTTGCATCGAACACGGTGGTAACACTTGGTTACTATGGGTCGTTAGGACGTAACCTCTATCGTGCCTTTGAAGGCAATACGATCACTGCGGCCGGAGCAGCGGCATGTGCGGCAAGTCCTTCTTGCGTTTCAGGAAGAACGATCCAACACTTCCTGTTCCCGACACATTCAGCCTTGCCGGGTGATGTTTTCGCCAGCGTAGGCACGCAGGCGACAGACGGTAGCTCAAGCTACCACGCGTTGCAGTTCAACCTGACCAAGGGTATGACCCACGGTCTGCAATTGATCACCAGTTATACCTGGAGCCACGCGATTGATGATGGTTCCGGCCTGGAAAACAGCAGCTTCGGCGTTCGCGGCACGAATGTCCTGGTTCCGTCCCTGAACTATGGCAGTTCCGGCAATGACGCCCGTCAGCGTTTGGTTCTTGGTTACATCTACCAACTTCCAAGCCTGCACAAAGTGATGAGCTGGGCTCCTGAGAAGGTCTTTGGCGGTTGGAAGTTCACCGGCATCAGCACCTTCCAGAGCGGCTTCCCCGTCAATTTCAGCGATTCTGGTTTCAGATCGCTGACTTGCGATGCCTTCTCATTCTATGGCTGCCCGGACAACCCGAACCAGGTTGTATCGAGTGTCCAGACTCTTAATCCTCGTACCTCCACGTTCAATAACAAGCTTGACTACTGGTTTAACCCGGCAAGCTTTGCACGCCAGACCATCGGCTCTTTCGGCAATACGGGACGTGACTCACTGGTTGGTCCTGGACTGCTGAACACCGACTTCGCCATTCTGAAAGACACCAAGTTCAATGAAAGATATGTCTTCCAGATGGGCTTAGAAGGCTACAACGTGTTCAATCACACGCAATTCAGCGCACCGACCACCAACATTGCGTCAGCAAACTTTGGACGAATCACCTCGGCCGCATCTGGTCGCCTGGTTCAGCTTCGCGCAAAGTTCAACTTCTAACCATTCAAGCTTTTCCAACCTCGGGGGCGCTCTTCATGAGCGCCCCTTTTTTCTGCGAAATCGCATAATGCTCCGCCATCTTAAAATTTTTTCTACTCTCAAAACGGCACGAGTAAAATGGGAGAATGAGCGCGAACGGAAACACCTCCGCGGCTCCCGCGACGGTCAAACTTCCCATTTATCTCGATAATCATGCCACCACGCCGATCGATCCTCGCGTTCTGGATGCCATGCTGCCGTTTCTCTCCGCCAGGTTCGGCAACGCGGCCAGCCATACTCATTCCTTTGGATGGGAAGCCGGCGCAGCCGTAGTTGCAGCGCGGAAGCAGATTGCTGCATTGATCAATGCTTCGCCGAACGAAATCGTTTTTACCTCCGGCGCCACGGAGAGTGACAACCTGGCCATCAAGGGCGTGGCAGAAGTCCTTCGCGACCGCGGCAATCACATCATCACGGTCGCCACGGAACATAAGGCGGTCCTGGATAGTTGTAAGCACCTGGAGAAGCATGGCTTCCGCATCACTCGGCTCCCGGTTTCACCGGATGGTCGCATCGATCTGGGACAACTCGCCACCGCTCTTACCAAAGACACGATTCTGGTGAGCATCATGGCGGCGAACAATGAGACCGGCGTAGTCCAGCCGCTGGAAGAAATTGGCAAACTGTGCCGTGAGCGCGGTGTGCTGTTCCATTCAGACGCGGTACAGGCTCTGGGCCGTGTGCCTTTGGACGTTGAGCGCTTGAATCTGGATCTTGCGTCACTGACAGCGCATAAATGTTACGGTCCCAAAGGCTGTGGCGCGCTTTATGTGCGTCGAGGCGTGAAGATTGCTCAGCTCATTGACGGCGGCGGACATGAGCAAGGGATGCGTTCCGGGACGCTCAACGTGCCGGGAATCGTAGGCTTTGGCAAAGCATGTGAAATCGCGTTGCAGGATATGCCGGAAGAAAGCTGCCGCATTGCCGGACTGCGGAACCGCCTTCGCGACCGCCTGCTGGCTGAGCTGACCGATGTAAGCATCAACGGCAGCCCGGAACATCGTCTGCCCGGCAATCTGAACGTCTGCTTCCACAACGTGGATGCCGAAACGCTCATGACCGCAATCCGTGATGTGGCTGTCTCCAGCGGATCTGCGTGCAATTCGGAGAAGGTCGATCCTTCGCACGTTCTTAAAGCCCTGGGATTGAGTGATGAGGATGCCGGTAGCTCGATTCGTTTTGGCATAGGCCGGTTTAATTCGCAGGCAGAAATTGATCATGTGGCCAACCTGGTGGTTGAAGCGGTCAAAAAGCTGCGTGAGCTTTCCATCGCCTGAGACCATCGGTTGAGAACAAAGCACTGACCAGGTGAGCGGATCAATCCAGAGCCCTTCAACAGCCAGTACTTCATCAGCCAGTACTTTCATCAGGCGGTATTCCTTTAACCAATGGACATGCACCATTGGCCGCCGCGTAACGGTAAACCTCGCTTTTTACCGTGCTATCATCGCCGCAATCTTTCGATATTGGGCCCCCAGAGTTAGCTCTGATGCAAACCATGCAGCAACTTGGGCGATATGAAATTCTCGCCGAGCTTGGCCGCGGCGCCATGGGCGCGGTTTTTCGTGCGCGTGACCCACGTATCGATCGCACGGTAGCCATTAAGACCATTGCTGTTCCCGGAGCAAGCGCACAGAGCCTGGACGAATACCGCGAGCGCTTCTTTCGCGAAGCCCAGGCCGCTGGACGACTCTCCCATCCTGGTATCGTAACCATCTTTGATGTAGGGGAAGACGACGTAGGCGAAGATCCGCCAACGCACACTCCTTTTATCGTCATGGAGTATGCCGATGGCAGCTCCCTGGATGAATTTGTTGCCGCTGCCGGACGCCTCACTTTTGACCAGGCGCTCGACATCATTCAGCAGATCGCTGAAGCGTTGAATTATGCGCATGCGTCGGGGATCGTGCATCGCGATATCAAGCCTTCGAACATCATTGTCAGCGGCGAAGGCCGCACCAAGATTGCCGACTTCGGCATCGCTAAAATCACCCAGACGGAAGCCACGCTGCCTGGCCAGGTTATGGGCACGCCCGCCTATATGTCGCCTGAGCAGATCAATGGCAAGCAGGTGGATGGTCGTTCTGATCTCTTTTCTCTTGGCGTGATCGCGTACTGGCTTCTGACCGGCGTAAAGCCTTTTGATGGCGAGACCGTGACTGCCATCTGCGTGCAAGTAGCGACAAAAGAGCCAACGCCTGCCAGCCATGTGGATGCGACGCTGAGTAGAGACTGTGACTATGTATTGGCCCGGGCGCTCGCCAAAGAACCGGACACGCGCTATCAGCGAGGGAAAGATTTTGCGGCAGACGCCCAGGACCTGCGCGCCGGCAAACCAATTCGTTCGCGCAGCGGCGATAGCCCCATCCGCGCAGGGAAACGTGGAGAAGACAGTCGCACTCCCGCCGGCGACGCTCCAATCGGTGGCGAGCGCAGCAAAAACGATCAAAGCCAATGCCAGGCGTGAGCGGTTCGTCTGCGGCTATTTCCGCGGATGCGCCCAATGCACGCAGGCGAAGCCGTTTGATCACTTTTGCGTGGCTTGCGCTTCTGCTTGTGACTATTGCCGTCGCGGGGGTTTTCGCCCTCGGCGCCAATCGCGCATTGCCGGCCACGCTGCAGATTGTTGGACAGTATCCGTTTCGCACCGCCCAGATCTATATATGGGTGGACGGCGATCTGCGCTATCACGACGAAGTCCACGGCGCGCTGCACTCACACACCAACGTAGCCCACGCAGCCACCAGCGGTGGAGGCGCAATTGCTCTCACCCTGCCGGTGCGCGCAGGTCGTCATATGATTCGCGTCCAGGTAGACGCCGATGGCCAGATCTATGACCACGATACCGCCATCCCCGGACAATTCAATCCCTATAGCCAGAAAACTCTGCTGGTCAATTTCAGCAGCAGGAATCTCGATTTGAACTGGGAATGAGTTGCGCCGGACGCTTGTTCCGCGCAAGACTTTCCCGCCGGCGCTCCCGGATTTCAGCGAGTCCTTTGCTACAATCAAACGTCCATAACAGCATGCCACTCAAGCTTTACAACACGCTCACCAATAAGGTCGAAGAGTTTGCTCCCGCCCAGGACAATACAATTCGCATGTATGACTGTGGTCCCACCGTTTATGACTACGGGCATATCGGCAACTTCCGGACCTTCGTCGCCGTGGATATCCTGCGCCGTTTTCTGCTGCAGAGTGGTTACAAGCTCAATCAGGTGATGAATATTACGGACGTGGATGACAAGATCATCCGCAACGCTGCGCGGGAAGGGAAGTCCGTGCAGGAGTACACGCGCCCCTACGAAGAGGCATTTCTTGAGGACATGAGCACCCTCAGCATGGAACGGCCGGAAAAGATTGTTCGCGCCACAGAACACATCGCGGAGATGGCGGAGTTCATTCAGAAACTGGCCGATAAAGGCATTGCGTACCGGACAGACGATGGCTCGTACTATTTCAGCATCGCCAAGTTTCCCGAATACGGAAAGTTATCGAAGAAGGACTTCGGCGGCATGGAAGCCGGAGCCCGCGTTGACGTTGACGAATATGAGAAGGACAACGCCCGTGATTTCGCCCTGTGGAAGGCGCCTAAACCGGGCGAAGCCTTCTGGGAAAGCGTAATCGGGCCGGGGCGTCCTGGCTGGCACATCGAGTGCTCCGTGATGGCCATGAAGTACCTGGGCGATAGTTTTGATCTTCATGCCGGTGGCGAAGACCTGACCTTTCCGCATCACGAAAATGAGATTGCTCAATCAGAATCACTCACGGGAAAGACGTTCTCCCGCTTCTGGATGCATGTCCGTTTTCTTCTTGTGGAAGGCAAGAAGATGTCCAAGAGTGAAGGCAACTTCTATACCTTGCGCGATCTGCTTCTCAAGGGCATCAAGCCATCGGCCATCCGATTTCTGCTTACTTCGGTCCCCTATACCAAGCAGCTCAATTTCACCTTTGACGGGCTCACCCAGGGCGCCAAGTCAGTGGAGCGTTTGCGCGATTTCAAATCGCGTATTGAAAAGGCGCAGCTTGCGCCCGGCAGGAACGAGAAAATTCAAAAGCTCGCCGAAGATACCCGCGCTGAGATGACGGCCGGGATGCAAGACGATCTCAATACTGCGCGTGCACTGGCAGCCATGTTTGATATGGTTCGCGAAGGCAATATCGCCGCCGATGCCGGCGAACTGAAACAGGAAGACAAAGCCCCGATGCTGGCCGCTCTGCAACAGTTTGACGAAATCTTTGCCGTGATCAAAGACGATGACCAGGAAAAGATCTCTCGCGCCACGGAGTGGGCCAGGGCGCACGGCCTGCTGGAAGGCTCGCAGCTACCGGCCAGCGTCATATCGGACAAAGAGGTAGACGATCTCATCGCCGAACGCAACCACGCCAAAAAGTCCCGCGATTTCACACGTGCCGATGCCATTCGCAAGCAATTGACCGAAGCGGGAATCGTGGTGGAAGACACCAAAGAGGGGATTCGGTGGAAGAGAAAGTGAATTTCATTGTAATTGGTTAATTTGGTAATTGTGTAAATGAGAACCCTTTGTTGCGGGCGCTTTTGGTTTTCAATTACAAAATTACCAAATTACCCAATTACCCAATCTCCCCTAGTCTCCCGCCACATTCGCCGCCGGCATTTCCTCCTGCATTGTCTCGTGCTGTTTCAGCTTTGACGTATTCACCAATGCCACCGATCCAATGATGATCACCGTTCCGACCAGCATATATTGATCAACTTTTTCGTTCAGCAGCAGCCAGCCCAGAAATACCGCGACAATTGGATTCACGTATGCATAGGTCGCCACCTTGGGTGTGGGCACGTGTTCCAGCAGCCATATGTAGGCACTGTAGCCAATCCAGGATCCGCAGATCACAAGATAGATGATCGATAAGATGGCGTTGCGCGTCCACGTGCCCTGTTGCCACTCTCCGGACGCTCCGGCGATCAATGCATTCACCATTCCTCCAAGCGTCATCTGCCATGCAGCGGAGACAAAGACGTCCACGCTCAATTGAAAACGATGGGAAAAGACCGAGCCAAACGCCCAGGCCAGCGAACCCACGCTCAGGATGGCGCAGCCAATCAGCTCCAGATGACCGAGCTTCGTGCCAGAGGTGATGCGTGGCCACATGAGGATCAGTAGCCCCACCAGTCCGGTGGCCAGCCCGATCATGCCCTGGCGCGTGATGCGTCCGGCACGATAGACCCAGGCTTCAATGGCGACCACCCAGATGGGCACAATGGCGACAACCAGCGCAGCCAGTCCGCTGGGCACAAACTTCTCGCCCCAGAGCACGCCCATATTGCCGATGGCGAGCAGAAAAATTCCAATCACCAGCAGGCGGAGGAAATCATGGCGAGAGAGCCGAATCTTTCGCCCTGAAAGCGCGCAAAAGGCCAGCATAATGGGGCCCGACACCAGGTATCGTGTGGCGCCAATCACATATGGCGGCAGGTCACGAACCGCCACCCGCATGGCCAGATAAGTAGATCCCCAGAACAGATAAACCAGGGCGAATGACAACATCACGCGGAAGCGATGGCCTTCATTATGGATGGCTGGGGAAGTCATAAAGGAAAGTACAAATTAGACGCAGGAAATCGCCGCACGTTGCGAAAAATCCACTCAGCCCGCAAGCAGCATCCGAATGAACAATAGTAACGGCTAAGGCAGGCCGAAATCAGGATATAATGAAGACTCCCATGAAGAATGCCCGCACATCATGGTTTCTGCTGAGTACGCCGGAGCGCTCTCTGGCCTGCTGGGTGGATTTTCTAGTCTGCCCGCGCCGATACCTGGCGGTGCTGCCTTCCCACGCACGCGCCAATCTTTTCGCCGGAGACTAATCTCTCCATCTTTCCCTCGTTATACCTCAGCCGTGCCAGCCAGGGCTGAATGCATCCACGCGTCACCAACATTGAAAAAAAGAGGGATGACAATGCCAACTCAGACCATTACTTCCGCGGGTCCGAATATCCGCACCAAATTGCCCGGCCCCAATGCTCAGAAGATACTGAAGGGCGATGCGCAATACGTTTCTCCGTCTTACACGCGGTCGTACCCGCTGGTGGCCAAAAAAGGCCGCGGGTCGATCATTGAAGACGTGGACGGTAATGAATTTCTGGATTTTTCCTCCGGAATCGCCGTTTGTTCCACCGGGCACTGCCATCCTGAAGTAGTTGCCGCGATACAGAAACAGGCCGCTGAACTGATCCACATGTCCGGCACGGATTTCTATTACGAGAATATGGTCACGCTGGGAGAACGGCTGGCCAAAACCGCGCCCATGTCCGGCCCGGTGCGTGTTTATTACGGCAACTCCGGTACGGAAGCCATTGAAGCGGCCATGAAGCTGGCGCGTTATCACACCAAGCGTCAGGGAATTATCGCCTTTTACGGCGGGTTCCACGGACGCACCATGGGAGCACTTTCACTCACGGCGTCAAAAGTTCAGCAGCGCCGGCGCTTCTTTCCCGTTGTGCCCGGCGTAGTGCATGCGCCGTTTCCGTACAGCTATCGCCGTCCGGAAGGCATGAATGAGGCGCAATTTATCAAGGAATGCGTGGCATTCATTGAAGACAAAATCTTCAAGACCATCATGCCGCCGGAAGAATGCGCCGCCATTTTCATTGAGCCGATTCAGGGTGAAGGCGGATACGTGCCCGTTCCCACGGAATACATGCAGGAACTGCGCCGCATCTGTGACAAGCACGGCATCCTGCTGGTGGCCGACGAAGTGCAGTCCGGCGCCGGACGCAGCGGCAAAATGTGGGCCATCGAGCACACCGGCGTGGAGCCCGACATCATCACCATGGCCAAAGGCATTGCTTCCGGCATGCCGCTGGGCGTCACCATGTCGCGCGCGGAAATCATGGACTGGGTCCCGGGTTCACATGCTTCCACTTTCGGCGGAAACCCGATCTGCATTGAAGCCGCACTGGCTACGCTGAATGTTCTTGAACGCGAAGCCATTGCGAACGCCGACAACGTTGGCAACCACATTCTTCGCCGGATCAGCAAGTGGACGGAGACGCACCCCATGGTTGGCGATGTTCGCGGACGTGGATTGATGATCGGCGTGGAAATTGTGAAAGACAAGAAGACGCGGGCCACGGCACATGATGAGCGTGATCGCATTGTGGATCTGGCCTTTGAGCGCGGAGCGTTGTATCTTGGCGCGGGTGAAAACTCCGTCCGCATTGCTCCTCCGCTCATCCTGACTGCGGAACAGGCTGACATAGGCATGGACATCCTGGAAGAGTGCATCTCGATCGTAGAGAAAGAAAACCAGTAGAACACTACAAACGGTTGTTAGTGATGACCTGGGCCGCGTTAACTCGCGGCCCTTTATTTTTGGGCCCGAGATGTTTTGTCCCGAACGGAGTGAGGGAACTCTATAGCCGGAAAATCTGTAACGGCGAACCATAAAACATACAATTCCAAAAGCTTTTTGGGTACTATAGGGCTCCCTCGCTGCGCGCTAATCGCTATAGGCAGAATCAACGTGCAGATCGCGCGGCTCGGGAAAGAGAAACATGTTCGCAGCTCGCCTGACTCGCTTCACATTACGTGCCCTGGATTCCATGGCCAGAGTCCTGCCTGGAAAAAAGGAGGCCGGCCACCTGCTGACTGGACGTCGCGGTGAAGAAGAAGCGTATTTCCATCTACGCCAGCTTGGCTATGTGATGGTAGCGCGCAACTACCGCAGTGCCAGGAGCCGCAGCGAACTTGATCTGGTGGCGTGGGACGATGCGACATTATGTTTTATTGAAGTGAAAACGCGGACCACGCGAGCCATTCAACCGGCTGAAGCGGCCGTGGATCCCGCTAAACAAAAAGACCTGGCTGGCATTGCGAGTGAATTTCTCCGCAAAGTAAAGGGCAGTCCACCATACCGCTTTGATATTGTGAGCGTCTATCTGGAAGCGGGTGCGGAGCCGGAGATTACGTTGTTTCGTGACGCGTTCCATGGTTGAATCACCTTGACGCTCAGATTCCTGCGCTGAAAATCTAAGGTATTCATTGAGGCGGTTTCAGGGGAGATTATGATTCGCAAACGCGTTTGTGGCGGTTGTACACTAAATGCGTGCCTGAGCTAAGAAAAGATCCCATCACCGGCCGCTGGGTCATCATTTCCACAGATCGTTCCAAGCGTCCAAGTGATTTTTCGCGCGAGCGCGCCGAAATTAAGTCTGGTAGCTTCTGTCCGTTTTGCCCCGGAAATGAGAGCAAGACACCGCCGGAAATTCTGGCATTCCGTCCAAACGGCAACAACCCCCATGATGACGCCGGGTGGAATATACGTATTGTGCCTAACAAGTTTCCAGCGCTTGGTATTGAAGGCGACCTGGACCGTCAGGCTGATGGAATGTTTGACAAGATGAATGGCGTGGGCGCCCATGAAGTGGTAATCGAAACTCCGAACCACATGGAGACCCTGGCGACTATGCCGGTGAAGCGCGTGGAAGACGTGCTCTGGGCTTTCCGGGACCGTATTCTGGACCTGAAACAGGACCGCCGCTTCAAGTACATCATGGTATTCAAGAACCACGGTGAAGCTGCTGGAGCGTCACTTGACCATCCTCATTCGCAACTTATTGCGCTGCCGATTCTGCCCAAGCAGGTGGTGGAAGAGCTGGAGGGCGCCAAGCGATATTTCTCCAATAAAGAACGCTGCATTTTCTGCGACATTCTGCGGCAGGAGACGGAGTCACGCGTGCGCATTGCGGCAGAGAACCAGGATTTTGTCACGCTGTGTCCCTATGCTCCGCGCTATCCATTTGAAACCTGGATCCTTCCCCGGCGTCACGAATCCGCTTTTGAGAATTCTCCGTCGAGCCTCTACGAAAATCTGGCCAAGATGCTGCAAACGGTACTCAACAAGGCCGTCCGCGTACTTGACGATCCCGCCTACAACCTGGTCCTGCACACTTCGCCGATCCAGGAAAATACCAATGACTACTATCATTGGCATCTTGAAATCATTCCCAAGCTGACGAAGATTGCCGGCTTTGAATGGGGTACCGGTTTCTACATCAATCCTACGCCACCTGAAGAAGCAGCAAAGTTCCTGCGCGAAGCGGTGGTGGAAGAAGCGCACACAGTAAAAGCATAAGCAGCGGCAGTTTGTTTCTCGCAAAACAGGAGAGGTAACATGCAAGGTAAGCTTCTGGCACTCCAGCTGTTTGCTGTCAACTTCGTAACTCTTTTTGGCTTATATCTTTTGCGAAGTGATAATCCGAACGCTGGGCTGGGTTTGGTCGGCTCGTTCATGGCCGGGCTCGGGCTCACCTATCTGATGTTGATGTACGTGAATATCAGGAAGTCGCTGCGCTAGTTGGCGGTTCTCCGGACTTGCCCGGAGAGTGGCGAAGGTCAAAGGCCAGCCGCACAACGTAATGCACGCCGGAAAGAATGGTCAACGCCACCGTCATGTAGATGCCCCAGTGTTTGCCGGCGTGGATCCAGCGTATGGGCGTGGTTTCCGTAAGCAGCGTGAAGGGCACGGTAATGATTTGCGCCAGTGTATTTGCTTTGCCCAGCAGGCTGGGACGGAAAACCTTCATGGTTCCAGTGGCGTAGAGCAGAGTGCAAACCACCAGAATCATAATGTCGCGGCTGAAGACCAGGACAGTGACCGGCCAACGGATCAGATGCGTCAGCGAGAGTACCAGGAACATGGTGCTGAGCAGCAGCTTGTCGGCAATCGGGTCCAGATACTGGCCGAGAGTGGTTTTCTGTTCCATCAAGCGGGCCAGTAAACCGTCCAGACCGTCAGTGATTCCAGCCACCACAAAGATCCCCAACGCCCACAGATACCAGTGTTGTTGAACTGCGATGATTACGAATGGAATAAAGATCAGCCGCAAGAGCGTGAGCAGGTTTGGAGCAGAACGCAGCTGGCCGATCATGAAAGAGGCTCCTCGAAAAACCTGAGTACATCGTGACCAGTCTTGGCCGCAAATTGCTGGGCGAGCGAGGGAAAGTCGCCATTGCTTACGTCCAATTCAATGCGCTGCACACGGTGCATGGGAAAGAACACCATGCTGGCTGTGGCGGCCTCGCCGGTCTTCACCAGTTGGGTGAAATCGTCCAGCGATTGCAGGTCCAGACCGCGGACGTTTACGCCCGCGGGGGTAAGTGAAATGAGCAGGCCCCAGAATTTCTCTCGCGGATTTTGCAGTGTGACCAGGACCAACCGACCGGGTTCCATGTATGCGCAGCAGCTCCGTCATTGATTTTCAGCGTAAGTGCTTGAAAATGCAAGCTGTATGCGGGGATACGAGGCCTGCCAAATCTTAAGCCATACATGGATAACGCGTCGCAGGGAAAATGTTAGACGAAATTGAGGGAGGCAGAGACAGAAATTCTGTTGCCTCCCGGCCCGGGGTCGCGGAAACAAGATCGCGAAATCAAGAATGGTGAAAGATAAAATCGTTACTATGAGCCCAGCCGGTAAACCAGTCCGAGCGAAATTCGGGGATGCCCTTCACCCTGGCTGAAAAAATCAGTATGGAGGTAATCAACCTGCACACGGCCTGCCCAGTTAGGATGGAAGTTGTAGTCGCCGCCGGCGCCCAGCACCCATGAGAATGACGTATCGCTATTTTTATTCACGCCCGTAGCCGTGATGTTGGCGTGGCTCACGCCGAACAGCAGATGCCCGAAAATATTAAAAGGCCGGTCCGGTGAGCGCCAGGTATAGCGCGGTCCAAAATCATAGCTGTACATATTGGTGTTCACGTGGCTTGGCAGGTTAGGAATGACGAAGGGAAGGCCGCCCAGTCCGTGGCTGCCGTAATTACCACTGATATCACCTTCAAGGCCCAGACTCTGGGCGAAGTTCAAATTGCCGGAAAGCAGCCAGCCATTCAAACCGGTGTCAAAGTTACTGGAATGAGAATAACCGAAGAAAGCATCGGCGGCCGGTTGCTCGTCTTGCTGTGCCTGCAATGCGGGCACAAGACTAAAAAAAGTTAAGGCTGTGATGGTGATTGCGGACAACAAATGAGACTTCATGCACTCTCCTGAAAAGGCTGACTGCTCCGGTGATCTCTTGACGAAGATCAGCGGACGCCTGATGCTGCGAAATCAGCATTTTGCTTTATCTCCTTAGTCGCTGCAAAGGTATGTACGGTTGCCCCAAAATGTCGTCGCGCCATTGCGAATGTTGTTGGCAGGCAGGCCGCCGCCAGGTGTGCCCGATTGTTGCGAACTCGCTGAAAACCATGTGGAAATACCGGCAAAGTGCTAAAATGATTTCTGCTCACCTGATTTAGGCGCGTAGCTCAGTTGGTTAGAGCGCTACCTTGACACGGTAGAGGTCAGGAGTTCGAGTCTCCTCGTGCCTACCATTTCTTGTTGGAGCGGCCCAGCACCCCACCCAAATCTACAGCTTCTTGTTTCTAAAGCGATTTGAATCACGATTGAGGTCTCAAGCTTTTGGCACACGTGAGAGTCGGAGCCTCGCGGCCATCTTCACCAGCTCAGCGAGGGAGTCTGCCTTCATCTTCTGCATTACTTTGCCGCGGTGTGCCTTGACCGTGATCTCGCTTATGCCGAGTTCCCCGCCGACTTGTTTATTTAACAGACCGGAAACCACCAGGGCCATAACCTGCCGCTCACGATGTGTGAGCGACGCATAACAGTCCCGCAGCGCCCGTGTCTCCGCCTCGCGACCAAGTGTGGACTGGCTGCGCTCGATGGCGTTTCGGATGGCACTCAACAGCACATCGTTGCCGAATGGCTTCGTCAAGAACTCGATCGCGCCCGCCTTCATGGCCTGGACGGACATCGGTATGTCCCCGTGACCCGTAATAAAGATGATCGGCATGTCGTTCCGATCACTGGCGATGCGTTTCTGCAGTTCGAGACCATTGAGACCTGGAAGAGAAACGTCGAGGATGAGGCAGCTCGGAACAAGGACTCGTGGCCGGCTGAGGAATTCCTGTGCGGAAGCAAATATTTCGGGCTGCCAGCCTTCGCTGCGAATCAACAACTCCAGCGACTCGCGTACGGAGACATCGTCGTCAACCACGAACACGATTGGTGTGCCGTCCGACATGTGTGGAGACCCCACTTCATGGCCAAGTGCGCGGGCTAAATTCATTTTATATCCTCCTGGCGCAGCACACAGCAGATCACCTAACTCACTCGAAGTGCGACCTTGAGGGCTTGCAGCAGATCCGTGTCGCTGAATGGCTTGAACAAGAATTCAACGGCTCCTTGCTGGAACGCTCGCCTGCGGACAACCTCGTCCTTGTGAGCACTGATGAAGATGATCGGAATGCGGTGTCCGCGGAGCCTCAATTCTCGCTGGAGATCAAATCCAGTCATGCCCGGCATGGCGATGTCAAGGATGAGACATCCGGCTTGAACCAGGCTGTCGGAAGTGAGGAACTCTTCCGCAGATGAGAAGGAGCACGTCGCAAATCCGAACTCCCGCAATAAGTCAGGCAATGATTCGCGTACTGATTCATCATCATCCACTACTGCCACAAGTGGATATTTGCCGGCGATCTTTTTGGGCGGGAGTTCATAACTTAAAGAATGCGGCAGACTGGGTAAAGAGTCTATTGCACTTAGGTATTGGCTGCGCAAGGAATAGAAAATGAAAACGTTGCTGCCGGACCATGGGAGGTGCCTCACGCCGCGATAAGGGCCACGCCTGACTCTGCATCGACGAACTTCTGCAGGTGGGCCGGACTCTCAATCAGAAAAACTTCGCATGTTGGCCGAATGCGCGCTTTTAACAGATGGCCACCATGAGCGGTGCCGTCTTTCTTACCAACCACTGCATGAGCATGTACGACCGGTTCTCCATCCTTTAGCGCAACATCGCCGATTAGTGTTAAGAGCTCAACTTGTTCATCGAGCGTCACCGACGGCTCATAGCGCTTGCTTTCCCAGCTAAGCCATCCCAGGCGTACAGACGAGAGTGCGCCGACAGCTTTGAAGCTAGCGGCTGATAGCTTCTGTTCCTTAGCGAACCGAAGAAGGCCTTCCGCGAGTTCATCTCCGGTTTCAAACACAAGGATGAACGTCTTGGGCGATTCGTTGATCTTCCTGAAATGCATAGGTACTCCTTAGTTGTCGCTCGAATCGCCTTAACCTCGCAGGTCGGTCAGGGCGACTGTAAGTCGGATAAAGCAAGGCCGGGAAGCGTTACCGGGTTAGAGCGTCGACACGATTTGCTTCTGACCTTACCCTGTGCCGAAGAAGTGCTGCAGTTCCTCGAAGGTGTCCTCGGGACGTTCTTCTTGGAGGAAATGTCCACAATCGAGACTCCGCCCGGTTACCGTTGAGGTCGCTTTCGCCCGCCAGGTCGCAAGGACATCCCACAACTGCCCTACGCTGTTTTTTGCCCCCCAGAGCGCGTGAACCGGTGCCACGATCTTGTTGCCCGCACGGTCGTCCGCTTCGTCCATCTCAAGATCGATATCCGCAGCCGCTCTGAAATCCTCGCACGTGGCATGAATCGTCGACTTGGCGCAGAAGCAGCGACGATACTCGCTCACCGCTTCAGGCGTAAGGGCTCCCGGCGTCTTGTTCAGCCCGCTAAGCATTTCTCCCAGATAGTACTGAGGATCGAGCCCAATTAGATGTTCTGGCAGTGGGGCCGCTTGTATAAGGAAAAACCACCACAGGTACTTGGTCGCAAAATCCTGATTCGTTTGTCGATACATCGTCAATGTTGGAGCGATGTCCATGAAACAAACCTTCTTGACGCTTTTGGGAAAGTCGAGACACAACCGATGCGCGACGCGAGCACCGCGATCGTGCGAGCCCACAAAAAACTGCTCGTGTCCAAAATGACGCATCGTCTCCATCTGGTCCAACGCCATTGCACGGAACGAGTAATTGATGTGGCGATCTCCGTCGGTTGGTCGGCTCGAATCCCCGTATCCACGCAAGTCAGGTATGTAGACCGAAAACCGCTCGGCGAGTCTCGGCGCCACTTTGTGCCACGTAGCGTGGGTCTCGGGATATCCATGCAGAAGCAGCATCGGTGGTCCGTCGCCTTTGTGAACAACAGGGATGGTCGCTCCGCTGGTCCGAACCTCAGACTGCACAAAGCCGGGAAAAAGCTTTGCCGTGACATCCTGCGACGGCTTCGGCGGCAGGTCAGGCAAAGATACGGGCTTCATGGCGACGGTTTGCATCGCTTGAATCTTGTCGGGAATGGCAGATGTTCCAATCAAGGCGGCAAGCAGCTGAAAGTTTGAGCATCGCCCGACGGTTTATGGTTGTTGCTGAGTTTTTCTCGTCCATGAAATCGTCTCCTGGGGAAACCACTGCTTCGTTTTCCGGACGGGAGTTCATAACACAAGAATGGGGCAGACTGGGTAAAGAGTCTATTGCACTTAGGTATTGGCTGTGCAAGGAATAGAAAATGAAAATGTTGCTCCTGGACCATCATTGAGCGTTGCCCATAAACGGCCATCATGTTGTTCAATGATGGAGCGAGAAACCGACAAGCCAATCCCCATCCCGTCATTTTTGGTCGTGTAGAAGGCCTGGAATAATTTGTCCATCGATTGAGGGTCGAAACCGATCCCCGCATCTTTCACGCTAAGGAGCGCCCGATCGCCTTCGTCTCGTTCGGTCGTGATCAGCAACTCCCTGGGGCGATCATGGACGGTCTTCATCGCGTCCGAACCATTCCGGAGGAGGTTCAGGATTACCTGCTGAAGCTGGACTCGGTCACCTGTGACAAGCGGAAGGTCTTCAGCAAGCTCGCATCGCAAAATAACCCGGTCTCTTTGCAGCTCGCTCAATGACAGAGCAACCACCTCTTTCGTAGCGCAATTCAGATCCACCCGCTCAGCGATGGTATCTTTTTTGCTGAAGAGCGCGCGCAATCGCGTGATCACATCAGACGCACGGTTGCCATCGCGAATCGTTCGCCGGGCCGTTTCACGCGCACCGTCGACGTTCGGTGGATCCAATGTCAGCATGCGCAGACAGGTGCTGGCGTTAGTGACGATACCTGAGAGCGGCTGGTTCACCTCGTGCGCGATTGACGCCGTTAAGGTAGCCAGGCTCGTGACACTGGCGACGTGTGCAAGCTCCGACCTGGCCCTGGCAAGTGCCTCTTCCGAAATTTGCCGCTGCGTCACATCCTGAACCGCGCCAATATATTCCAGCCGCCCGTCATTGTCGCGAATCCCGTGCGCGATCAAGTGCAGGTATTTGACCGAACCATCAGGCATGAGTAACCGGTGTTCGTACTCAATATCTCTGACCGCGCCTCGCGCCTTTTCGATCATGTCATTCATCAGCGGGATGTCTTCTGGATGGACTCGAGTACCGATCAAGTCAAGCGTCACCGGCACATCCCGTTCAAACCCAAAAATGCGATAGAGTTCCTCTGACCACGTGATTTCGTCTGTTTCCACACGCCAGGAAAAAGTGCCGATTTGACTGAGACGTTGGCCTTCGGCGAGAAACGCTTCACTGCGCTTGAGTGCGTCCTCTGCGCGCTTCCTCTCGTCAATATCGGTGAGCAGAGAGCACCAGCGAAGGATGCGCTCATTTGCATCTCGAACGGGCAGTCCGCGCACCTGAAACCAGCGATATACGCCATCGAAACGCCGGAGGCGTGTCTCGAAGTCGTATGGATTACCTGAGTGATCGATCGTGCAAAGAGCTGGACGACACGAGGAAGGTCCTCGGCATGAATCGTGTCGCTTGTCCCCCAGAGCCTCAATTCCTCCAATGTTCTGCCGCAGTACTCCACGAGTTGGGGATTGACGAGTTCTACGTCACCAGCCGGCGTCAAGAGTGACTACCAAGCCGGGTATGCTGTCGACGATTAAGCGTAAATTGTGCTCACTCGCCGCCAGGGCTTCCTCCGCGCGCCTGCGTTCGGCGACTTCCTTTCTCAGCACTTCGTTGGCTGCAGCAAGTTCTGCGGTCCGTTGCGCGACGCGTTGATCGAGTTCGTCGGCAACGCGCTTCTGTTCGCTTAACAGTCGTGCCTGTTGTAGCCCGATCAACGCCTGGTTGGCCGCTATGCTCAGAAGAAGTTTCTCGGTATCCCGCGGGAAATCTGCTCGACGAGACCCCGCTACGATTACCCCGATTTCACGCTGAACCCCGAGAGGCCAGGACACGAGCGAAACCTCTTCGTCCCCAATGTGGCTGCGTTCCTGGAGATAACGTTTTTGTGGGTCATCTCCCAACCAGCGATCGAGGAACGCACAGAGCTCTCGTGGTTGGAACATCTGTTCTTGCGATTGAGCGACCCTGACCGTCTCCGAGGGCGCCGCGTCGACCAGGTTTGTCAGGCCCACATACACGAAGTCCAGATCGAGCATGCGAAGGAGCGAGTCAAGCACGGTATGAACAATGTCACTGGGTTTGCTGCCACTCCACATGGCAGGAAGGGCAAGGAGGCTGACCAGATCATTAATGCAACGTTGAAGGCGCTTGATCTCATCGGCGGGATGTTCGAGTTGCGCTTTCATGGTCAGCCCGCAGTCGCGGGCCGCGCAGGGGGCCCTGCCCGCCGTGCGCGTATTTCATGCAGGAATTCCGCCGGCGGCACGAAGAACGGATTGTGCTGGAGAATGCCGCCGATGATGACCAACGGATGCGTGCGCATGATGTCAATCACAGCGTCTCCGCTGAATTTCGAAAGGCGGTAGGTGCAGATGACCGCATCATCGTGGCGACACCAGACATCGTTGACCCTCGCTTCAAACTCAATCAGATCGTCGATGTGCGACTGGCCGTCAGGCACCCAATCCATGCGACAGACAATGCGGCTCAGGGGAAATCCTCCCTCGGCATTGCCGCTCGCCATCTGCTCGAACGACTGCAGCATGCGATCCTGATCAAACCGGCCGTCTTGAAGGTAAGTTTCCGTGCTGCTCCGAAGTTCGAATTGGCCGCTTCGCTGGACAGCGGTGGAGTCAATTCCTATGCCAGCCAACCGCTGCAGGTGGTCACGGTGGTGATCTGAACAAACGATGTGAATCGCCTTGTCTCCACGCTCGAACCCATCCTTAATGAACGGCAATACCACGCGATACTCTTCTTCATCGCTGTTGAAAAACGCGCAGACATGACGTGTTTGGCCGAGTTGCGACCCAGCCAAAGAGATGGGCGCCGAGATTTTTCTCATAGAGTTCCTCACCTGATGCCTCGGCAGTGGCTCCCCGCGTCAGTTCCCAAAGGAAGGATGGGCCATCCCCAGGTGCATGTCTATTGTACTTTGGTATCAATTCTCCAGTACTGGATCGACAACAGCATGATAAACGTCAAGGGCGACTAATCTTAAAGAGAAAAGACGGACAGATACGTCTCACTCCCGCCAGCCAATACGAAGGTACCGTCGATACCATCGTCCAATTGTTTCGTGTCTACGCATCTGATGTGATCACACCAGACGAGGATCCAATGATCACGAAACAATCGTTTTCCAATTCAATTTGCAAGGAGCAGACGCAGATGGCGGAGCGCGAGTTCTCGGCGTTCATCAGCGCGGTGAAGGAATTGCTCGGTCCAGAGCAGGCCGAGCTTTCGGCAGTGGACTGGCTCGACGAGTCGGAATTAATGGATAGCCAGCGCGGATATACAAGCCGGGATTGGCGAGCGGTCACGATCGCGGCCTCGGCGCGGCTTGCAAATCGATTGAACGCCGGACTGCATG
Organism: Terriglobia bacterium; assembly: GCA_963755365.1. Lineage (GTDB taxonomy): Bacteria > Acidobacteriota > Terriglobia > Terriglobales > Acidobacteriaceae > Angelobacter. Next base: position 447,828 of record CAVWJV010000004.1, read on the forward strand.
ATCGATCGTTCGCCCAACACGCGGACTGATACGAAGGTGTTGACGATACCTTCGTCCAATTGTTTCGCCTTCGCAGCTCTGTTTTGATACCGCAAGGACGTTCCAAAAGCTCAAGTTCACATTCTCTGACAAGGATCTGAAGCTTTAAACAGGAGTTACATGCCAGACCACAAGACAGCAATCATTACAGGAGCATCGCGCGGAATCGGAGCCGGTTTAGTCGAGGCCTTCCTGAAACAGGGTTATAACGTTGTTGCGACGTCTCGCAATGTAAGTCAACAGTTGACTGCCTCGACCGCCCTGGTTCTCATCGATGGCGATATTGGTAAGCCGGAGACTGCCGCCAAGGTCGTCGAAGCAGCAATCAAGAACTTCGGAAGTATCGATGTTCTGGTAACTAACGCCGGAATCTTTTTCACCAAGCCTTTCACCGAATTTTCTACCGCGGACTTCAACTCTCTGGTCGCAACGAACCTGCTGGGATTCCTCTACATCACCCAGCTTGCTGTGAAACAGATGCTGAAGCAGAACTCAGGAAGCGTCATAAGCATCACCGCGGCGCTTGCCGATCAGCCGATCCTTGGCGTAAATGGCTCGGTCCCAATGATCACTAAAGGAGGCCTGAATGCAATCATTCGGAGTCTCGCGATTGAGTATGCAAAACAAGGTATCCGCTTCAACGCCGTTGCCCCGGGCGTGGTGGATACGCCAATGCATAAGGACAGCCCCAGGGACTTTCTTAAGACATTGCAACCCATGGGAAGCATCTCCGACGTAAAAGACGTTGCCGACGCTGTTCTTTACCTCGCCCAGGCAGGTCAAGTAACCGGAGAGGTGCTCCACGTCGACGGCGGTGTGCACGCCGGCCGTTGGTAACGCCAGAAGACGGAACAGAACGAATCTATCGGGGACAAGGATGACAAGCGATCAGAAAACCAGCGCAGTAGCTGGTTCTAGCCAGGAAGATATGAAGGTGCGCTACACCGCCAAGACCCATACTTCGGGCGGTCGGCGCGGCGGCGTCTCCCGCAGTGACGATGGCCGTTTAGATGTTAAGTTCTCGGCTCCAGGAATCCCAGGAACTGGTACCAATCCGGAGCAGTTGTTTGCCGCTGGCTGGTCGGCCTGTTTCATCAGTGCGATGGGGCTTGTGGCCAACAAGATGAAGGTCAAACTTCCGGCTGAGGCAGCCGTCGATGCCGAAATAGACCTGTGCAATTCTGGCGACGTTTACTTCCTCCGAGCACGGCTTACAGTCAGCCTGCCGGGCTTGGAGCGCGAAGTTGCCCAGGCCATTGTGGACGCCACGCACGGCGAAACATGTGCATATTCCAACGCCACACGGGGCAACATCGAAGTTACGGTCAACGTGGTGTAAGCAATGCATTCTCACCGGAAAGCAATCGCAGACTCAATTGGGCAAGTTGCCACGAAAGCCGGGAGTCTGGGAAGGTGACGGAAAACGAAGTAGGTCCCTACAGCAATCTTCTCGGCCAGTTTTCCTATCTGGGCTCGCCTCATAACACAGGATGGCCAACAGCGTGGAGACGATAGAAGATCTGCGCAAGCAAGTCATGGCGGAGGAATGCGATGCCGAGGACAAACGCAGAAACGAACAGCAAGCCAGGTTGCTCCTGGCGTGCCTGCACATAAAAGGAGAACCCGTGACAGCAGTGAAATTGGAAGATGCCCGCCGCGTAATCAGCGCGGCGGAAAAGAAAGCCAGGGAGATTGGCCAGCCCATGAACATCGCGGTGGCTGACGAAGGCGGAAACATCGTGGCGCACGTTCGTATGGACAATGCATGGATTGGCAGCATTGACATCTCTATGAAGAAGGCCTACACGTCGCGCGCATTTGACATTGAAACGAAGGAATTGGCAAAGCACTCTCAATCGGGAGGCGAGTTCTTCGGCATTCATGTTTCCAACAACGGCAAAATCATGATTTTTGCCGGCGGCATTCCGCTGAAGCGGGATGGCAAGGTAGTAGGGGCGATTGGCGTCAGCGGTGGCTCCGGCGATCAGGATCATGCCGTTGCCGCTGCCGGTGCCGCCGCGTTCTAATCCCGCCGGACAGAGCAGACCTGCAAAGAGGAGGACTAATCCATGTCGCATCATTATTCTGGCCCTGATTTCGGCTTTCCCCAAGGGGACGCCCGACTGGACTTCACTGATCTGTATGCCTTTCCCAAACCGGGAGACACGTGGGAAATCCATCCTGATTATGAACGTGCATCCGTCTGCCGGCGAAAACCCTCCTGGGCCTACAACGAGCGAGCCTTTCGCACCCGAAGCATTGTACGAGCTCAAGATTGATACCGATGGTGATGCGATTGCCGATATCGCGTACCGGGTGCGCTTCTCAGCTTTCGAGCGCGGCGTACAAACCGCGATTCTCTTCCGCGTTGATGGTCCGCAAGCCGCCGGTACCGGCACTGGCGGGCGGGTGATCGTTGATGGGGCGCCGGTTTCAATGGGGCGCGAGGCGAGGATTACAGAGGCAGGCGGTACTCGCTTCTTTGCCGGCTGGCGAAGCGACCCTTTCTTCTGCGACGTGGAAGGCGCGAAGAACAATTTGCAGTTCACGGGCGACGATTTCTTCGCTGACAAAGATGTGTGCAGCATCGTTCTTGAAGTACCTAACTCTGCTCTTGGGGCGAAAGAGGTTCGCCTGTGGGCGCGAACGCTTATGCCTGGTGATGGCGACGGCTGGATCCAGGTAGAGCGCGGAGCGCGACCTGCGCAAGCAGTCATACTTGTCGAAGAAAGAGATGCCTACATGGGAGGTGCGCCGGCGGACGATAGGCGTTTCCTTGCCGCCTTCGCGCACGCTCTGGAGCACACAGGTGGATATACGCCGGCTGAGGCGAGGCGCGTGGCGGGGACATTGCTCCCAGATGTTCTGCCTTATGACCCTACGCGCCCGGCGTGTTTTCCGGATAACGGCCGGACACTCATCGACGATGCGTTCGATTCCTTTATTCGCACCCTTACAAATGGAAAGGTCACGGGAGACAAGGTAGGGCCACACGGCGATCTGTTGCCCGAGTTTCCCTATGTGGGACCACCTCACCAAAACCGCGTGACGCAAAGCGTCCCATGAGACGACCGCAATGCAAAATCAAACATGAAACCAGACCGGAGTTCTTCCGGCCATGCGGTCAGTGCTGATTACATGAGCACCCCCATATTCCAACACGACATTTGTTTAATTTCATTTAAGGAGAACAGTCCATGACAAATTCCAGCCGTATTACAAAGATCGGTCTTCTGATTTTGGGTGTGCTGCTTGTGGCTTCAGCTTCCTGGGCGCAACAGTGTCCGCCAGCGGCAGAAGCGACTCGCCAAGGCGTACGGACTCGATTCGTTCGGGCAAATTGAGGCGATTCGCTCCACCTTCAACATAGATTTTCCCGGACTCAAGATCTCTCAAAGCTGGATCTGGGAGCCCAAAGCCGACCGGGTCACCTATGAGGGAAAAGACAAGGCAGGCAATCCGGTAAAGATTACTTACGTGCGCTCTCAGCTCAGCAGCCAGCCTGACAACGTGAAGAATGAAATCGATCCGAGTTTCAACAACAATCAGTATTGGCTATTCCTTCCTTTCCATACCTGCTGGGACACCGCAGCTAAAGTGGAAGATTCTGGCATGCACAAACTGCCGATGGGCGGGGGTTCCGCCAGGCGTGTCGTTATGACGTACCCGCCTGAGGGCGGCGGCTATACCCCAGGCGATACCTGGGAAATGTACGTCGGCCCTGACAACCGGATCCAGCAACTTCTCTGGCGCCGGGGCCCCGGGAAGCCGAGTCATCGTAAAAATTGTTATGGCGAAGTGGCTGGATTACAAGAAGGTCGGCCCTCTGCTTGTTTCCCTGGACCATCGCGGAACAGGCGACGGCAAGCCGCTGCGGATTTTCTTTACGGGTGTGGCCGTTAAGCTGACGGGCTCAGACACGTGGATTAACGCGCAATAAGCGAAGTGGCGGCCGATTGGGCATCATTCCTAATGATGCGAGAGGCCGGTCGCGCCAACTGATACGAAGGTGTAGTCGATACCATCGTCCAATTGTTCCGCCTCCATGCTTATGTTGTGATGGCTGAAGCTAGTGGTGCGGAAGGCCGGTTAGATCTGGTGATCACGCGTCAACGAATTGATCAAACCAAAATTGATCAGACCAAGGAGATTCAAAGTGACAACACAGACTGAGACGGAGACTCACACGCCGACGGTCACGAAGCGGATGTATCTAGAGCAGCGCTCGCGCCATTATTGGAGAGTGACGCTCAACCATCCACCGCTCAACGTCTTCGGTCCTGAAAGCATTCCGCAGTTGAATGAGATCATCACAGCGCTCGAAACTGACAAGCACGTCAAAGTCGTTGTTTTTGACAGCGCCGTGGAAGGGTTCTTCCTTACTCATTACGATTTCCTGGCAAAAATTGAGGATACAACCAGTCTGCCACCGGGACCGACCGGGTTGCAGCCCTTGCCTGACATGCTCGTGCGCCTGAGCCGGGCTCCGGTTGTTTCCATCGCGTCAATTCGCGGCCGTGCCACTGGTGTGGGAAGTGAGCTTGCTCTGGCCTGCGACATGCGGTTTGCCAGCCGCGAAAAAGCCATTTTGTCGCACTTTGAAGTCGGGGCAGGTGTGGTCCCCGGTGGTGGCCCAATGGCACGCCTGCCGCGTCTGATGGGACGAGGACGCGCACTGGAAGTGCTTCTGGGGGCCGACGACATCCCGGGTGATCTGGCCGAACTATACGGATACGTCAACCGGTCGTTGCCGGATACCGACCTCGACGCGTTTGTTGAGGCGCTCGCAACCCGGATCGCGTCCTTCGACAAGCAAGCGATCAGCGAAACCAAGCACTTCGTCAATGTGGCCAGCTTGCCGCCTGACTTCGAAATCGCACCGGAGTGGGACGTGTGCCTTGCCTCGATCATGCGGCCGGCGGCGCAGGAGAGGATCAAGAAGTTGATGGAGCGGGGCTTTCATCAGGCGGGCGATGTGGAAAACCGGCTGGGATATCACGTGGGGCAACTCGGGCGCTGAGCAGCTATAACGGCGCAGCCTCCAATGAGGCACCGTGAAAAATCAGAATGTGGGACGATCAACCGTACGCGCTGGAGCGAGATCAATGAATATGGGTTCGAAAAAAGAAATCTTACGCGGGGATGGCTCCGGTCTTGCCACTGCCGAGCAGCGGTTGAAAGAACTTGGCATCAAGCTCCCGACTCCGCCGGAGCCATTTGGTGTCTACGCGGAAGCGGTGCAGACAGGTAACCTGCTCTTTCTCACCGGAATGCTTTCCACTGCAGGCGGCGAAGCGAAATTCATCGGGCGCGTTGGCGCCGAACTCGATGTGGAAGCAGGGCGCGCGGCGGCTCGCCTGGCGGCGCTCAATGGCCTCGCTGTCGCGAAGCAGCATTTGGGATCGCTCGATGAAGTTACGCGAATCGTACGGCTCGGGGTGTTTGTGGCCACTTCGGGAGATGTCCGCGATCAGCCGAAAATCGCTGACGGCGCTTCAGAGTTGCTGCAAGACGTTTTCGGAAAGGACAAAAACCCTAGCCGGCTAGTGTATGGCGTTGCAAGCCTTCCACTCGGCGTGCCGGTCGAGCTGGAGTTGATTTTTGAGGTATCCGCGTAATGCCTGCTTCCTGGAATCAGAACCGGCTCACAGCGAAACTCGGGATCGACTATCCCGTGATTCAAGGTCCGCTCGGCGGATTGTCATCGCAAAGATTGACGGCAGCGGTCTCCAACTTCGGCGGACTCGGATCATTTGGCGCACACAGCTTATCGCCTGATGCCATCAAAGACGTGATCGCGGAGATTCGCTCTCTTACATCCAAACCGTTCGCGATGAACTTGTGGGTATCGATGGAAGACGAAAGTGCTCGAACATCTGATGAAAAAGCGTTCAACAGAAGCCTTGCGCCACTTGCTGCCCATATCGCAGCCTTGGGAGCGCCGCGTCCAGAGTACAAGCCATATTCGCCAAAGAGATTTGAAGAGCAGGCCCGCGTGTTACTGGACGCGAACGTCCCCGTGTTCAGCTTCATCTTCGGGATCCCACCACAAGAAATCATGGCAGAGTGCCGGGCGAAAGGCATCGTCACCATTGGCGTGGCGACAACACCCGAAGAGGCTGCAGCACTTCAGGAAGCCGGCGTGAATGCCATTGCCGCCTCCGGCTTCGAAGCAGGGGGGCATCGCGGTTCATTTCTGCGCGCCGCGGAGGATTCGCTTACCGGAACGCTGTCGCTAGTCCCACAGGTCGTCGACATCGTCGATGTGCCGGTGATTGCCGCCGGTGGCATCGCAGATGCGCGTGGCATGATCGCCGCCCTGGCTCTTGGCGCAGAGGCCGTGCAAATGGGAACGGTATTCCTGGCGTGCGAGGAATCCGGCGCCAGCCCTCTTCATCGCGAAACTTTGCGACGACGCAATGGCGGACATACTGCCTTGACCAAAGGGTTCACAGGAAGACTTGCACGGGCAATCAACAACCGTGTGATGGAAGACCTGAATCGAAACGGAACCGAAATCTTGCCATATCCGCTGCAACGAGAGCTCGTCAGAAATCTCACAATCGCAGCTGAGGCTGCGGGCCGGGCAGACCTTATTCCTATGTGGGCGGGGCAAAGCGCCAATCTTTCGACTTGTACGAATGTATCGGCTTTCTTGAGCTCATTGGTCGAGGAGGTTTCTGAAATCGCGGGGCCCATTAGTCAGTGGAGCGCAGCCCGCCGTGAAAAGCATGTTCTTAAATAGGAGAAGAAGGGAATCGAAATGTCAAATATCACCGGCAAAGTTGTAGTAATCACCGGGGCCAGTAGCGGCATTGGGGAAAGCACCGCAAAGCTTCTCGCAAAACAAGGAGCAAAAGTTGTACTAGGAGCGCGGCGTTCGAGCCGGATCGATGCAGTCGTTCAAGAGATCTCGGCCAGCGGCGGCAAGGCCATTGGATTTGCCACCGATGTGACGAAGCGCGCAGAAGTGGAAGCGCTCATCCAGGGGGCCGTCGACGGGTTCGGCCGCGTCGATGTGCTCCTCAATAACGCCGGCATTATGCCCATCGCACCGATCGAGGCCCTTAAGGTAGATGAATGGGACCGGCAGATTGACGTCAATATCAAAGGACTTCTATATGGGGTTGCCGCTGCGTTGCCTTACATGCAGAAGCAGAAGAGCGGTCACATCATTAACATTACTTCTGTTTTCGGAATCAAAGTGTTCGCTCCGGGTGCAACGGTATATTGCGCAACCAAAGCCGCGGGACGTGCGTTGACTGAAGGGCTCCGGATGGAACTACATTCCCAAAATATCCGCTGCACCATGATTTCACCGGGTGCTGTTGGTACGGAGCTTCCGGAGAGCAGCTCGGACGAGGCAACCAGAAAGTATTTGCGCGAGTTTTACAAGATGGCTATTCCTGCTGACTCGATCGCGCGCGCAATCGCTTATGCCATTGAGCAACCAGCCGAGGTGGAAATCGACGAAATTGTCGTCCGCCCCACGGCGCAGGACTTCTAACACGGAGATAAACTATGCATCCTTTCTACTCGCACCGCTGGCCCGGATTCTTGCACGTTTCTCGCACGGCGCTGGCGGTTTCTATGATGCTCGCAATATTTCAACTGCCGGGCCATCAAGCACTCGCCCAGGCGCAGGGAAAGGAACGTCTAGTGAAATACCCGACTCTTTATCGCACGATACAGGTAGATGGACTCTCCATCTTTTACAGAGAGGCCGGGCCGAAAGACGCGCCAACGCTTCTCCTGCTGCACGGACTTCCGTCGTCCTCGCGGATGTTCGAGCCTCTCTTCACCCGGCTTTCCGATCGCTATCACCTGATCGCGCCCGATTACCCCGGCTTCGGCCACAGTGACTGGCCGGACTCGAAAAAATTCGCGTACACGTTCGATCACATCGCCGAAACCATGAATCACTTCACCGAGGCTCTTGGGCTCTCGCGCTACACGCTTTACATGCAGGACTACGGCGGTCCCGTGGGTTTTCGTATGGCCCTGGCGCATCCGGATCGAATCGAGCGTCTCATCGTCCAGGATGCGGTGGCGCACAACACGGGCCTGGGCGCGATCTGGAAGACGCGTCGCGCCTTTTGGGCCGACCGCTCCGCCAACGAAAGCGCGCTTCGTACCAACCTGCTGTCGATGCAGACGACGCGAACGCGCCATGTCGGAAGCGATCCCAACGTGGAACGCTATGACCCCGATCTGTGGACGGATGAATTTGCCTTTCTGAATCAGCCCGGCCAGATCGAGATTCAGAGCGACCTCTTCTATGACTACCGCACCAACGTCGAAAACTATCCCAGGTGGCAAGCCTGGATGCGTGAGAAGCGGCCTCGCCTGCTGGTGGTTTGGGGCAAGTATGAATCATCGTTTGATTCCTCGGAGCCGGAATCCTACCGGCGAGATGTGCCCAATGCTGAAGTCCACATTGTCGATGGTGGCCATTTCGCGCTGGATACGGCTGCGGATGAAATTGCGGCGCTCATAGGTCAGTTCATGAAGACGCAGAAATAATTACTACCGTTCGCGAAGCATTGGCCGGTTCGAGGTGGTCAAGGGAGCATTTTATGGATAAAAGACTCGCACTCCTGGCAATTCGCCTGTTGATGTCGGTGAACCTTCTGTATGCCGCCATCTTTCTCAAGTTTGCAGGGGTGCCAGGCTCGGTGGCCTTGTTCACGCAGATGTCGCAAGCGGTCCACGGCTTTGTATCTCAGCCTGTCTTCCGGTTAGGGTCAGGAGCCTTCGAGACAATTGTGGCGGTTCTGCTCCTGATTCCGAAGACAGCCCGATTGGGAGCGGGCTTGACTGCGTTGTGGATGACTGGCGTAATTCTCAGTCACATTTTCGTGTTGGGATATGGCTGGTTCTTTGTCGATGCTCTCATGGTGCTGGTGCTGGCTGTCATTTATCTCTTGCTTACACGCAGCCAATCCTATTGGGGCGAACCCGAAAGTGCGGGGACGATCGCCGCTGTGCAAACGCACAAACAATAGTCATCGGCGTAGGTTCACATTGTCATTGACGGCCATTTCGCCCTCGACGCCGCCCCAGACCGCGGCACGAGTACGTGAGTTTATGGATATGCCGAAAGAATCAATCTAAAGAAATCAATCCGAGGAGAAGAAATTATGGCAACAGCAACCACGCCCGGCCGTCCTCCTTTCCCGCCGTTCACACGCGACAGTGCAATTCAAAAGGTGCGCCTCGCTGAAGACGCCTGGAATACTCGCGATCCTGCAAAAATAGCTCTGGCATACACGATCGATTCACGATGGAGGAACCGATCGGAGTTCATTAACGGACGAGACGAAATCATTGCTTTCCTTTCTCGTGAGTGGGCCAATGAACTGGACTACAGGCTCATCAAGGAAGTGTGGGCGTTTACCGGGAACCGGATCGCGGTACGCTTCGCTTACGAGTGGCACGATGACTCGGATCACTGGCATCGCTCCTACGGCAATGAAAACTGGGAATTCAATGATGAAGGGCTGATGGCTTCACGGTTTGCATCAATCAACGACATTCCCATTCTGGAGTCAGAGCGCAAATATCACTGGGCGCTGGGGCGGCGTCCCGATGGCCACCCAGGGTTAAGCGACCTCGGCCTATAGTTTAACTGCCCTTCTTAACGCAACCCTTGCGTGGACCGGGTTCGTTCCCAGTCCGCGCAAGCCTGCGAAAGCAAGGTAAATCTGCGGCCCGCGCTCTGCAAGTTGTTAATGACAAAGGCTAGTGGCTCATTGACACGGTAGAGGTCAGGAGTTCGAGTCTCCTCGTGCCTACCATGTCTTTTACGACCACTTAGCCCATCTTTTCAGCACTCAGTTTTTTCATTACCGCAATTCGAAATCAATTCTCTCGAATTTTGAATGCGAGCATGTATCATCGGCCAAAGTATTTGGCATCATCGCATGGCTGCTCTACTATGAGGCAGGATGTCACTCACGTTGGAGAGAATCGAGGCGCTTGCTCCGGATCAGGCTTCGCTTGCGGCTGCCCGAAAGTTACTGAAGCCGGGGTTTTGGCCGACACTGGCGGAAGGCGAAGGGCTTGTTTGGGGTGAATGCCAGGGGTCTGGTGCCACTCCTTATCGCGTCGTAGTCACCGAGGCAGATGCCGGATACAAGTGCACCTGTCCCAGCAGAAAATTCCCATGCAAGCACGCGCTCGCGATTATGTGGATGCGAGCCGATAAAGCCGCTGCGTTTTCTCCGGCGACGGTTCCCGAGTGGGTGAAGGACTGGCTTTCACGCAGGCGCGGAACATCGGCAACCGCCAGCAAGGCCGAGGATGAAGTACAGAAGTCTGGATCTCGGCCGTCCATCCGCCTCGCGAAAGAAACAGGTCCGAGCGCGAAGCGGCGGTGCTGGCGGGTCTTGAAGACCTCGACATCTGGTTGTCAGACCAGATTCAGCACGGGATGGCGAGTTTTGTCGCACAAACTGCACAGGCGTGCCGCACCATCGCCCAAAGACTCGTAGACGCAAAAGCGTCTGGGCTTGCGGCACGGCTCGATGCCCTACCGACAAGGCTCTTTACATTACCTGGGCCCGCCCGTCCCTCAGCCGCGATACGAGAGCTGGGACAAGTCCATTTGATCAGCCAGGCATACCGGCGCGCGTCGGAACTTCCGGAAATGGTGGCAGCGGATGCAAGGCAATCTGTGGGTTGGTCGGTGACCCGAGAGGCGCTCCTCAGCGACTCGGAAGCGCTATCGGTGGACGCAAAGTGGAGGGTCTTCGCCGTGCTTTCCGAGGCACAACCGGACCGCCTGCGCAGAGTTGAGACCTGGTTGTGGCGTGAAAACGGGACAGATGAAGGGCCTCAAACCGCGGTGCTGATCGACTTCGTGCCGGTCTCTACTGGGGCGGCGGCAGGCGGCTATCTGGTTGGGGATCAAATCGACGCTGAGTTGACCTTTTATCGCTCCACCATCCCGCTCCGCGCACAGATAACAACCCTGAGGAGAGGCGCTGAACAAAGCAGTCAACCGCTCGCAATGCCGAAACAACCCCTCAGTGTTTCCTATGCCCACTACGAGCGTGCGTTGGCTCAGCTTCCATGGCTTGGGACGCTTCCCCTGAGTTTTCATTCGGCCAGAGTGCGCCGAAATGGCGAACAACTCTATCTTTGCGATGACGAACGAGAACTATCTCTGCCGCTGCATACATCGCAGGCGAATCATGCGTTGCCCCTCGTGAGCATCGATCGTATTGACGGAATCGGTTTGTGGAATGGATATGAGTTCATATTAGCGTGGGCAGAAACGCAGCTCGGAAGGTGGCTGCACTCGTGAACTGGAACACGCTGCACGCAAAGATCCTTCCGCCGCTATTGGCAGGAACATCACGGCAGCCGTTGCCGGGCGAATTGTTTCCTCCTTCGACTCCGGATTCTGATGGTGGACTCGAAATGCTCAGCCTGATGGGACAAGCACTCCGTTTTACACGTCCTGTGACGCCAGATTCATTTGCCGTCGAGCCTGAGATAAAAGATGCTCGAAAGATCCTTGCCGATCCTCTGCGCCGCCCGCTGATTCGCTTGCTTACGGCGAAGAACGTTACAGAGCATCCGGCGCGTGCTCTGGCGCGTGTCTTTGATCGCCTGAGATTGCGTCCGCACCCATTTGATTTGCCCTTGATCGATGCCTTTGTTCGCTCAAATGCGGAGAAGCTTGGTCCAACTGCGCAGCATTGGGCTGATAGGCAGAAAACAGACGCGGGGATGCAAAGTTATTTCGATCCAGAGCTGCTTGATGAGAGCAACTGGGCACAAGCGACACTTTCCCGGAGGGCGGCGTATCTGGAGCAGCGGCGGCGAGATGACGCGGAGGCTGCTCGCGCTCTGGTTGAGTCCACATGGTCGGGCGAAGATGCTGACGCTCGATTCCGTATGCTACAGGTATTCCAGACCGGCTTAAGCATGGCCGACGAGTCATTCCTAAGCACGTTGGAAAAGGATCGAGCGCCGCGGGTGCGAGCACTTGCGGCCAGATTGCTATCGCGCCTCGGAGCAGGAACTGATAATCCGGCATTGGCCGCATGCCTGGAACGAATCAAGCAAAGCCAGAGCGGGTTACTTCGGAAACGCACCACATTGCAACTTGAACTTCCGGCGAACGTAAGCGATCAGGCTGCGTCGCGTTGGATACTGCAAACGTTCACTGATGTATCGTTCGGTGAACTGGCCGGCGCATTCAAAATTACGGAAAGCGAATTGATTGAAGCTGCTGGAAAAGACGAGCCTTTGCTTCTTGCATTGGCGCTTATGGCCACAAACGAACCCCGTCTTGATTTGCTCGAACTTGTGGTAGCGAACCTACCCGATGCGTGGGAGCGGATTGCGCAAAGCGGATTGGATACCCTGGGTGCGATGACGGAATCAGAACGCCATCGGTGGGAGGAGATCATTGTGCATCCTTATCGCAAAGATGTGCCGGCCACCTGGTTTCTATGGGATTGGCTGCACCGAATCACGGATGCAGAGGCTGCGCCTTCGGTCATGTCGATTGTCCTGAAAGCGAAGTTGTTAATGAAGGTACCTGAACAAGAGCGCGGAAGCGCCCATTGGCTGGAAGTCATCGCGGCCTTATGTCCGGCGTCGCTGCGAGAGCAGCTTCGCCAGCACCTCTCGGAGTTCGACCAATCACAAGCCGTTATCCCCGTTGCACTGCTTGATATCCTCGATGGAATGGAGAACGACCGCATCTATGTCTAAAAAAGAAGCTTCTGGCCGGATCCGGCTGAGCGCCGAAGAAGTGTATGCACACGAGTTGTCTGCTCTAACGGTGGGAGACAAGCTTCCTCGACCAGCGAACTGGCGTCTTTCGCCTAAGGCGGTCGTGACCTACATTCTGGGAGGCAAGGCGGGGGACGGCACCGCGATTTCAGCGAAATACATTGGAAATCGTCGTCTGATCGAAACCGCCGTTGCCACACTCGCGACAGACCGCGCGCTCTTGTTGCTGGGGTTGCCGGGAACGGCGAAGTCTTGGGTGTCGGAGCACCTGGCGGCGGCGATTTCTGGATCGTCGCAACGCATGGTGCAATGCACTGCGGGAACCGATGAAAACCACATTCGATATGGCTGGAACTACGCCCTGCTGCTGGCCAAGGGACCGTCACGCGAAGCTCTGGTCAAAACTCCATTGGCACGGGCGATGGAGGAGGGAAGCATCGTTCGCCTCGAAGAACTCACGCGCATGGGTTCGGATGTACAAGATACTCTGATCACGGTTCTTTCCGAAAAGACCATGCCCATCCCTGAACTCAATGACGCCATAGAAGCGATACGTGGGTTCAACGTTATCGCGACTGCTAACAATCGCGACAAAGGTGTGAACGATCTCTCATCTGCACTCAAACGCCGGTTCAATGTGGTTGTCCTCCCCTCTCCCGCTACTTTGGAAGAGGAAACCGGCATCGTCGTGAAACGCGTTCTTGAACTTGGTTCGAATCTTGAGCTGCCGCCCATCCGTCCCGCTGACGAAGAGTTAGTCCGGGTTGTGACTCTGTTCCGCGAGTTGCGCGATGGCAAGACCTTGAATGGAAAGACGAAGCTCAAGTCTCCCAGCGGATCGCTCTCAACGGCGGAAGCGATCTCGGTTGGCGTGAGCGCGTGGGCATCTGCAGCGCACTTCGGAGATGGAGTTATTACGGCGGAAAGCCTTGCGCCGAACCTTGTTGGCGCGGTGGTGAAAGATCCTGTGCAAGATACGGTCGCGTTACAGGAGTATCTCGAAAGCGTCGTGCGTACGCGCGACGGCTGGTCGGATCTATACTCCGCAATTCGCGAGGTTCTCTAGTCAGACGATGCCTGCTCCAGCCGACGAACGCTTGCACATTCTCGGGATACGTCATCATGGCCCTGGATCTGCCGCCTTGCTGCGCAAGGCTCTGGACCTGCTCGACCCCGCATGTGTCCTGGTGGAAGGGCCCCCCCGAAGGAGATGAGCTGATTCAGTACATCGCTGATCCGGATTTAAAGCCTCCCGTCGCCATGTTGCTGCATGCTGCGGACGAGGCGAGCCTTGCCTCGTTCATGCCATTTGCTGAATTCTCTCCTGAATGGCAGGCGATCCAGTGGGCGCTGAAACATGAGCGGCCGATGCGATTCATTGATTGGCCTGCAGCTGTCTCGCTCGCGTTGCAGAAAGCCGCACGAGAAGATCCTGAAAGCGAGCCTTCGCAGCCTCGCGCCGACGCGCTCGATTTGCTTGCAAGTGCGGCCGGATACGAAGACGGCGAGACTTTTTGGAATGGCCTGATCGAAGAACATGGCAGTAGCGGGCGAGAAGCACTCTCGGTATTTGCCTCTATTGAGACGGCAATGACGGAGGCGCGTGCGGAAGAAGGTCTGGGCCCGCAATCGTCCGCTGAGGTATTACACAACCATCAGCGTGAGGCCTTTATGCGCACGAACATCCGAGCGGCGCTCAAAGAGTTTCAGGGAAATATCACGGTCGTGACCGGCGCCTGGCACGTTAGCGGCCTTCGCCAGGGAAAGCCCGCGGATGACCGCGCACTCATAAAGGACTTGCCCCGCATCAAGGTCGAAGTCACATGGGTACCGTGGACAGACAGCCGCCTCAGCGCATTCTCCGGCTACGGAGCAGGAGTAATTTCTCCCGGATGGTATCACCATTTATGGTCGGTCTATACGCGCAAGAAGCTGCCCAGCGCAGAGGAATTTGCGTCAGTATGGCAGTCGCGAACGGCGTTCAAGCTTCGCGAAGAAGGTCTTACCGCACCCACGGCTTCCGCCATTGAAGCGACTCGGCTGGCTCTAGGGCTCGCAGCCATTCGCGATCTGCCGATGCCCGGCATTGCCGAAATGCGCGAGGCATCGCTGGCCGCAATGTGCGACGGAAATCCGGTTCCGCTGGCGATGTTGGAGCGCAAGTTGTACATCGGAGAACGCGTGGGCGAGATTGGCGAACGGGTTCCGCAGAACCCGCTGGCGCGAGATCTGGCCGCATGGCAACGCAGGACGCGCTTGAAGTCGCAAGACGAGGAACTGGAGATCAAGCTTGATCTGCGTTCCGAGGCTGGCCTGCTGAAGTCAACACTGCTGCACCGTTTGAATCTGATCAATGTCCCATGGGGAAAGCTGTTGGACGCACAAGCTGGCCGCGGCACTTTCCGCGAGATCTGGGTCATCGAATGGGAGCCGTGGTATTCGGTTTCGCTGGCAGCGGCGGTGGTCTATGGAGTCACCATCGAACAGGCTGCCGCGAATGCCACGTTGAAAAAAGCACGTGAAAGTACTTCGATCACGGATCTTGCTGCTCTCATCCAGAGTGCTCTCGTCGCCGACCTGCCAGAAACTTCTGCTACATGCATTGAGCAACTTCAGGCTTTCGCCGTCAACTCCAGCGATATTACTGATCTGATGAAGGCAGTCTCACCCCTGGTGCGGGTTCTTCGTTATGGCACGGCCCGCCGCCTCCCTGAGGAGGCGCTTCGCTCCTTGATTCTGTCAATCAGCGCAGAGATCAATGCCGGCGCACGCATGGGATCGCGTGGACTGGATGAAGAGACCGCGGCTACACGCATCGCAGCCATGGAAGCCTACGATGAGGCACTACGCTTATTTGGCGATGACGCGCTGACTTCCTTGTGGCGGGATGAGTTAGGCAAGATTGTATGCGATGACCAGGTTACGCCGTCCATTGCCGGCCTGAGTCTTCGCCGCCTGCACGACGTGGGCGCCTGGGGGCTGGAAAGAGTTGCAACCGAGTTTGCGCACCACACAGGCTCTCGTCAACCAAAGGATTCAGGGGCCTTCCTTGAAGGTTTCTTGCGTGGCGGATCGGAGGTTCTTCTGCAAGACGAGCCTCTACTGCAGTTACTTGATGCCTGGCTCTGCGAGCTCAGTGAAACCGACTTCACTGATTCTCTTCCGCTCCTGCGCCGCAGCATGTCGAGCTTTGACGCCGTTTCGCGCCGCCGGGTGTTTGAGAAAGTTCAGCGAGGACGCCAGCAAATCACGTCCGGTGGTTCGGACGTCGGAGCCGAATCGAATCCTGCCTTTGAAGCGGCGTTGCCACTGCTCTATAGAATTCTTGGCCTGGGGGAGCCAGCATGATCTCGCAGAAAGAGCGCTGGCGTCGCTGGCAACTCGCCCTTGGTGTCGATGACGAGCAGAACGAACTTTCGGACCGTGACCGGCGTCTGAACGCTGCTCTCTCGGCACTCTATGACAGCGGCACTGAGAAGCGGAGAGGTGGGCTGGGCGCATCCTCTCCACGCGTAGCAAAATGGCTCGGAGACATCCGCGAGTTTTTCCCATCTCCTGTCGTGCAAATTGTCCAAAAAGATGCATTCGAGCGACTGAACTTGAAGGCGCTGATGCTCGAGCCGGAATTCCTCTCGTCGCTGGAGGCAGATGTCCATCTTGTCGCCGATCTCATCGCATTGCGCGCTGCCATTCCAGGCAAGACTCTAGAAACGGCTCGGCAAGTGGTCCGCAAAGTTGTAGGCGACCTCTTGCGCCGGCTGGAGCACAACGCGCGCGAGACACTGAGAGGCGCGCTCAACCGGTCTCAGCGTACTCGCAGACCTCGGCACGCCGACATTGACTGGCCGCGGACCATCGGCGCGAACCTGCGTCACTATCAACCGCAGCATCGCACGATTGTTCCGGAGACCCTGGTGGGACACACTCGGCATACGAAAACCCGCGCTGAACTCGACCATGTTATCTTGTGCGTCGATCAGTCTGGTTCGATGGCGACCTCGGTGGTCTACTCATCAATTTTCGCGGCCGTCATGGCATCGATTCCTGGACTTTCCACAAAGCTCGTCTGCTTTGATACATCCATTGTGGACCTGACCGATCAGCTCGCGGACCCGGTTGAGGTGCTCTTTGGAGTCCAACTCGGAGGTGGAACCGATATCAATTCCGCGCTCGCCTATTGTGAAAAGCAGATCGAGCGCCCCACGAAGACTCACCTGGTCCTCATAACCGATTTATATGAGGGAGGCGATGCCAACTCGATGCTTGCGCGTGCCGCCGCTATCAAGCAGAGCGGTGTTAACCTCATCGTGCTGCTCGCACTTTCAGATTCAGGCCACCCCGGTTATGACGCGAAACACGCCGAAGCAATCGCAAGCCTTGGCTGTCCGGTGTTCACCTGCACCCCAGATCAGTTTCCATCGATGATGGCATCCGCGCTCACCGGAAAGGATTTACGGAATTGGGCAGCGGAGGCAGACATCGCTCTTATCCGCGGATCATGAGCCCGACGTTCTTCCCCTAGAACCAGGTTGGCTCTGTAGCTTGCCGTCGCTCATTTCAGGTGTAAACAAGATCAGGCTGTCCACCTGCGACATCTCTCTAATCGACCGAGAACAATCCCGATCATGTCAATTCTGACAGTGTCGAAAGGCGAGTTCACGCCTCAGAATCGGGACGAACAAATCTCGCCTGATGAAGATGCAGGGGATCCATGAACCTTCGACAATTTCCTTTCGCAGTTATCGGACTGGGGCTGCTGTGTTTCGCGCTCGTCGCCGGTCAGAGTCATCAAGCCGGTCAGAGTCATCCAGCAGAGCATGCGTGGGACTACAGCGGCGGAGCACTCGGACCCAGCCACTGGGGTGAGCTGAAACCCGAGTATGAAGTCTGCAAAATTGGGCACACCCAATCACCCATCGATATCGAAGCTGCTCAGAAGGCAGACCTGCCGGCCATCGAGTTCAATTACAAAGCCTCTCCTTTGCGCATTATCGACAACGGCCACACCATCATGATCAATTACGCCCCGGGCAGCTTCATCCGAGTCAGTGGCAGGCAGTATGAACTGAAACAATTTCATTTCCACAAGCCAAGCGAAGAGAAAATCAAAGGCAAGTCATTCGAGATGGTGGCGCACCTGGTGCACGCAGATTCAGACGGAAAATTGGCGGTAGTGGCGGTCCTGCTTGACCAAGGCAGCGCTAACCCACTCATTCATGAGCTTTGGAAGAATCTGCCCAAAGAAAAAGAAAAGGAAGAAGCACCGGACAAAGTTCAAATTGATGCGACTCAACTCCTTCCTGTTGACCGCGGTTATTACACGTTCTCAGGATCGCTCACCACGCCCCCTTGCAGCGAAAACGTCACCTGGTTTGTTCTGAAACAAGCAGGCGCGATCACCAGTGAAGAAATCGCGACGTTTTCCAGCGTGTATCCCAACAATGCCCGACCTATTCAACCACTGAACGGCCGACCGGTGTTAGAGAGTAAGTGACCGTCACTCGCTGTGGAGGGCCCGCATGGGGTCGATGCTGGACGCACGGCGAGCGGGAATGTATGTAGCCACTACTGACACGGTGACAATCATGAAAAATACTGTGGCATAGATCCACGGTCCACCTGTCTGCAAGTCATTCAAGGTTGCGCGGAAGACCACGGGTAAAGGCAGGGCCGCGATGATCCCGATGGCTGACCCCAGGCCCGCCATTTTCAAACCATCACGCAGAATCATCCATCGCACTTCCCGGCCACTGGCACCCAGAGCCATGCGGATGGCCAGTTCATGCGAGCGCTGGCCGATGGAATAAGAGATAAGGCCGTAGATTCCGATCGTCGCCAGCAGCAGCGCCAGAAGAGCAAAGCTGGCAAGCATCTGCACAAATAACACGTTCCCGCCTTTTTGCTGCTCGATGGTCGAGGACATGCTCATCACGCGAGCGAGAGGAAGCTCAGCATCGATCTGGGCCACGTTTTTGCGCAACGAAGAGGAGAGATTGTCTGGGTCGGAACTGGTCCGAATCATCAGCGAAAAAGACGTAAGGGGCCGCTGAAGAACGGGCTCATAAACGTTGGGGTCGTAGCGAGAGAGTTCAGAATAGGTCTTTACATCAGCAACCACTCCGACGATCCGGCTCCAGACGGCAGTGGAATTGTTAACATCAAGACGTATCTGCGAGCCGAGCGGGTCCTCGCCATCTTTGAAATGGCGCCGAACAAACTCCTGATTGATGATGACTACAGGTGGCGCGCCGGCATTATCCATTTCCGTGAAGGCGCGACCCCGCAGCAGAGGAATGCCCGCGGTCTGGAAATAGCCGGCCGTGACGCGATAGTGCACAGCCTGAGGACGTTGGCCGGATGGCAGGTCGGGCTGACCTTGTTTGAGGAAGCTCACGCCGTTGGCCCCGGTTGCGGGCAAATCAGAGACAACAGCCACGCCTTTTACGCCGGGAAGCTGCTGCACTGACTCGAGCAGGTCCTTAACAAAGATCACCTGCTTTGTGGCATCGCCATAGCGGGCTGAATCCAGCGCCACGCTTGCCGTAAGCAGATTTTCCTGCTGGAAGCCGAGATCCTGATTTTCGATTTTAAGAATTCCGCGAAGCAAGAGGCCCGTTCCTATCAGAAGAAATAAAGCCAAAGCAATCTCAGAGGTGACCAGCAGGGTACGCAGCCGGCTGCGGGAGCGCCCAGCAGAAGCTGCGCGGCTTTCGTCTTTCAGGCCCGAATTGACATCTGTTTTCGAGGCCGTAATGGCTGGAGCCAGGCTGCACAATATCGCTGACAGCACCGAGATGCCCAGGGCAAAGAGCAGGACGTTCCAATCGAGACTCAAGGGAACGGCTGCCACAGCTTCATTGAAATTCATATTGGCCTGAAGAAAGTGGATACCCCAGTAAGACAGCAAGACTCCGATGCTGCCGCCGAGAAATGCGATAATGAGTCCCTCAGTTAAGAGTTGGCGAACAATACGGAGGCGGCTGGCGCCAAGTGACAGACGAATGGCCAGTTCTTTTCGTCGTGTAGCTGCACGCGCCAGTAAGAGACCGGCCACATTGGCGCAGGCGATCAGGAGAACAAAGCCTACCGCGGTCATCATCACGGCCAGAGCAGCACGAATACCGAAAAAGTGAATAAGGAAGTCGGGCAGTGTGCGCACGGCAACTCCCCAGCCTTTTTCCGTTTCAGGAAAATCCTGCTCGGCGCGGTGGCCCAGCGTATTTACTTCTGCGCGGGCCTGGGCAAGAGTGACTGCGGGTTTCAAGCGGGCGAAGAGCAATAAGGAACGGTTCTTGCGCGCGGCTGCGCCTTGGTCGGCGGCGTCTACAACCAATGGAGTCCATAGTTGCGGGGTGAATCCAAGCAGGCGAAAGCTCGCGGGCATGATGCCGACAACCGTGTAATCTTCGCGGCTGAGGCGAATTGTTTTTCCCACGATGGAGGGATCGGAACCAAACTCGCGGTCCCATAATGCATGGCTCAGAATGACCACGTGGTCTCGTCCGGGCTGGTCATCTCCTGCTCTGAAGATGCGACCAAGTTGCGCATTTGCACCCAGGACACTGAAGTATTCAGGGCTCACAGCGGCCGCAGGCTTCGCCGTTGTCTGACCTTGTCTGGTGAGATTGAATACGCGGTTCTCGTCATCGGCCGCCATACTTTCAAAGAGGTTGCTGGCCGCCCGCCAGGCCAGGAAATTAGGGGCGGAAACAGGATTTGTGTCGGGAAGAAATCCCCGAGTAGGGCTGACGGAGGTGATCACCAGCACTCGTTCCGGTTCACGCCCGGGCGGACGCCTTAACAGAAAGCCGCTTACCATACTGAAAATGGTGGTGTTTACCGCGATTCCCATGGCCAGAGTGGCAACCGCTGCCAGGTTGAAACCTGGGCTCTTCACGATCCCACGCGCCGCGTAACGTATATCCTGGAAGAAAGTATCCAGCGCCGGAAGGCCGCGGGCCTCACGGTGCTGCTCTCTGGCTTGCTGCATGCCGCCTACACTCACCAGGGCCTGGCGGCGTGCTTCTTCGGCGGACATTCCCCGTTCGCGATTTTCTTCCATGGCAAGTTCCAGATGGGTGGCGAGTTCCGCGTCCAGATCCTGCTCCATCCGGGACCGCTGGAAAATGGAGAACAGACGGTGGAAAGACTGCCGAAGCCAATTGGTCATGAGTTTTCACCTTCGCCTTGTGTCCCGAGAACTCGACCCATTACGCTGGAGAGCCTTTGCCAGTAAGCGGCGTCCTCGGCCAGGCGCTTACGCCCTTTTTTTGTGATGGAATAAAACTTGGCTTTGCGATTGTTGGAAGAGGTGCCCCATTCAGCGGAGATCCAGTCGCGATGCTGAAGGCGTACCAGCGATGCATAGATGGTCCCCTGATTGAGAAGTACCTTGTCTCCGCTTACCTGCTCAATTCTTCGGGCAATGCCGTAACCATGCAGAGATCCCATGGCGGACAGTGTCTGCATGACCATCAGGTCCAAAGTCCCTTGCAGTAGATCAAGCTTGGAATCAGCCAAAGGGGTCTCCTGTGTTATTCACACAGGAGCATATCATAAGTTTATGTGGTGACGCCACAGGAAGGATCTCGGACCTAGAATAAGTTTGGGCGGCGCACCTGTTCCGTGAGCAGGCCTAGTTGGTCCACGCCCGCGGTGCGGACATTGTCCACGACATCTACGACATATTCGTATCGCGCTCTCGCGTCGGCTCTCACATACACGGTTTTGTTGTTGCGACCAGCCAAGCGATCTTTCACCTGATCGAACAGAACTTTTTCGGTGACTAGTTCGTTGCCGAGAGAAATTCGTCCGTCGCGAAGAACAGCGACCACGAGCGCGTCTTCCTTGTCGACGTCGGACATTGCAGCAGGATTCCTGGTCTGGGCCAGTGTTACCGGTATTCCTGGCGTCAACATGGGAGTGATGACCATAAAAATGATCAGCAAAACCAGCATGACGTCTACCATAGGAGTGACGTTGATTACAGAATTGATTTTTGAGGCTTTGTTGCGAGCGAGAGTTGCCATGGAGTCTCCCTGAGATTCCGGACCGAGCACCAATGTGTGCTGCATACTTTGGACACCAGATCGAAACGATTTGATCCATCTGCGTTTCCCGATTGGGATTCTTTGCGAAACGAGACAACGCCGGTGAGGGATTTGTAGGAAAATAACCGAATGAATTCCGTACGCATGGATAAATGGTTATGGGCAGCCAGATTCTTCAAGACGCGCTCGCTGGCAGGAAAGGCGTGTGAACTTGGCAGGGTTCAATCCAACGGCCAGCTTGCCAAACCGTCGCGTGACGTGAAGGTTGGCGACATGGTGCGCGTAACGAACGAAGGTGGAGAGTTCCATGTGGAAGTGCTGCAACTGAGTGAAGTGCGCGGACCGGCTTCTGTGGCGCAGACGCTTTATCGGGAGACTGAGGCCAGCCGCGAGGCGCGCCTGAAAGCCGCAGCGGAGCGTAAGGCAGCGATGCAGTTTGAACCCATGCCCGCGGCGCGTCCGTCCAAGCGTGATCGCCGTAAGATCATTCAGTTTCGCGGCCGCGGCTGAAGCGCGACAGACCTATGAAACCCTGGGAAAGCGCTCGGCTGATCTGGCTTTGGCTTTAATAGCTTCCTCTTCGCGATTCTTTGGCGCGGCTGAGGTTTCAAGTGAGTGCAGCAGCCGTGAGCAGATTCCGGAGATATCTCTGATCGCATCATCGAAGGCGGCTTCATTGGCCTTGGAAGGTTTGTTGAACCCGGTTATCTTTCTTACGAACTGAAGGGAAGCCGCCCGCACCTCATCGTCGGTGACCGGCGGATCAAAATTGAAGAGCGGTTTTATATTTCTGCACATTTGGGCAAATCTCGAAAGTTTGTCTCAATTTCTATCTTCAATTAGGCGGCGGTCGCCCGGACGGCGGCTGCAGTGTGGAAGTTTTTAACGGCAAGGATTGTCAACACAACAAACGCCACTAACAGCGCAAGCTGGGCAATCGCAAATGGCGGTTCTTTTCCCGCCGGCGCCAAGGCGTGCAGCGCGGGTATCTTTAGAAAACTCTGGACCACCAGCACAAAGCAGTTGAAATAAAGAGCGATGGCAGCGGTAATGACATATGTTTTTCGCCATCCGCCGGATAGATGGAACATGTAGAGCGATGGAATGGCGATGGCCAAGACCAGCAGCGAGAGGATTCCGACGATATGCGAAGGCAGAAGGTGGGGTACAGGGAACAGAAACCCGGTCGCGCTGGTCAGCCCCGTGGTGATGAGAAAGATGGAGGTCATGGCGCCAAGCCGCTTGCCGTTCAACAGTCCGAACATAACAAGCAGCCCGGATCCAATCCCGATCAGGCTAAGGATCACATGAATCAGAGTGAAAGTGGCTAGAGACATTCCCAGAACCATGTTCTTTCTCCTTCTTGCGAACACACTTTTTGCGAACACATTGTTGCGACACAAATGTTGCGAACACAATATGTAACAGAGAGATGGTACGCTCCCGGGGTAAAAGTTTCCATGTGATAGAGAGGGCGAAAAAATGGCGCGGAGGACCCGCGCCACCTTAAGAATCAAAAACTGCTTCAAGCAATCAAAAAAACTACTTTGTTTGGAACTGAGCTACCTGGCTCCTGGCGTCAGTTCCCGTACCCTCGCCGTGTCCGGAATCTACGACAAAGTAATATTTTGTTTTAGCCTTAAGTCCCGTGATCTTAACCCGATGCATCTGATAAGACGCATTATCTTTATCCACATAAGGTGATTGCGCGGTCTGGCCCAGATTGTTCGCATCCGTTCCGTAGTGGACCACGGAGCCGCTGGCCGAGTTGGTTGTCCAGGCTACTTCGGCCCAGTCTGTACCAGTCCCTTCAACCTTCGGTCCGTTGGTGATTTTCACCGCGGCATCTTTAGCTTCTCCGGCTTCACCGCCGCCTGCGGCATGCGATCCTCCGGGCTTGGTAGTGAATTGTCCAATAGAGCTCCTGGCCTCAGTCCCTGTGCCTTCACCCTGCGCGGAGTCAACAATGAAATAGTAGTTGGTTCCAGGCTTCAGGTTCTTCAGGTGCACACGATGATTTTGCGCCATCGTTTTTTCATTGTCTGAATAAGGTGATTCGGACATCTGGCTCAAATTGTTTTGATCAGTGCCGTAACGTACAACCGTGCTGCCCCCGGTGTTGGTGGTCCAGGCAATCACCGCCCAGGTATCACCTACTCCCTCCACCTTAGGTTGACCAATGATTCTTTCAGCCGCAGGTTTCTGGGCTGTTAGCGGGAAGGCAAAAGCCAGCGCTAACAACAGAAATCCGATCCGTTTAGTGAGCATGTTCTTCCTCCAAGATTCAATTCGAGTGGCGCGTTGATATGTAAAGATGCGTAAAGCAACGCGTGTGATGGCCCAACGGGCAGTCAAGGTGGGGATTTCGGACAGCGGTCGGAGGGACTTCTCTGGAATGAGGAGGTCTTGACTTTTGATGTGTACAGTGTAAACATTGCTTCGGATCGAAGCGCTATGCCAGTTGCCCCGAAACATCGCACACTAGTCAAGCGAACCAGAGTCAAACAAACCAGCCATGCGCGGTCCAATGCGACCTTGCGTGACCAGATACGCAATACGGCGCGCGAGCTGTTTGCTCGTGAAGGCTATGAAAGCGTCTCCATGCGCAGGATCGGTACTGCGGTTGGGTGCTCAGCCATGGCGATTTATCGCCATTATGAGAACAAAGAAGAGCTGCTGCTTTCCATTTGTGAAGAGACGTTCCAGCACATGATCCGCCTGCTGGATGAGACCCGTAAAGGGCCGGGCACGCGCGTGGAGATACTGCGGCGCTGCGTGCGCACCATCGTGGATTTTCATCTCAGCCATCCCAACCACTACAAAGTCACTTACATGACTGTGCTGCCCCCGGGGCCGGTGGCAGACCGTAAGGTTGCCATTGGACAGAAGGTGATGGACCGGTTGCGCGCCGGCGTTCGCGAATGTGCAGAGGCCAAGGGGATCAATGTTGACGTGGAAATGACAGCGCAGATCATCCGCATCGCAATCCATGGACTGGCCAGCTCACTGATTACGCAGGGGCAATGTTATCCCTGGAAGGACCCCGAGCGTATGAAAGTCGAGACTATTGCGCTGGTAACCAGGGAATTCGAATAGGCAAAATTTTTTTGCGTCTTGCGTACAGCGTACGCATCTTTTTAGCTGCACGGGTTTACAGCGTACACGCGAGAAGTGGTCATGACACGCGACCATGACACGCGACCATGACACGCGACTATGACACGTCACCAGGAGCGGGCAGACAAATGAGTTCGAAAACCATTTCAGGTCCGCTGAGCCTGAGCGCCAACGCCAAGCCCGTCGCAATTAAACCTGCCATCAATCCCTGGCTTATCGCCATCACCGTAACGCTGGCCACATTCATGGAGTTGCTGGATACCAGCATCGCCAACGTCTCGCTGCCGCATATTGCCGGCGGCCTGGCCGTTAGTTATGACGAAAGCACCTGGGTGCTTACCAGCTATCTGGTGGCAAACGCAGTGGTGCTGCCCTTGAGCGCGTGGTTAAGCCGGGTGTTCGGGCGCAAGAACTATTACATGGTATGCGTGGCGCTGTTTGTTATCAGCAGCTTTCTGTGCGGCATCGCTCCCAGCCTGGGGCTGCTCATCTTTTTTCGCATTCTCCAGGGTGTGGGCGGCGGCGGACTGGCGCCGGTGGAACAGGCAATTCTGGTGGATACGTTCCCTGGAGCAAAACGCGCCGCAGCCTTCGCCCTCTACAGCATGGCGATCGTTACTGCTCCCGCGGTAGGCCCGCCTCTGGGTGGATGGATTACGGACCACTTCTCCTGGCGTTGGGTATTCTTCATCAACATTCCGATCGGGTTGGTCAGTTTGATTCTTACCAGCCGCCTGGTTTCAGATCCTCCGCAGTTTACCGAAGAAGTGAAGGCGGCCAGAAGCGGCGGTAAGTTGCGCATTGATTACATCGGCATCGCGCTGATCGCCATCGGCTTTGGCGCGCTGGAGATTGTGCTGGATAAAGGACAGCGTGAAGACTGGCTAGAAAGCAACTTTATCGTCATCGTGTTGACCATTGCTGTGGCTGCATTGATTGCGGCTGCGGTTCATGAATGGCGCAATCCTGATCCGGTGGTGGAGATCCAGCTCTTCAAAGAGCGCAACTTCGCCATCTCCAACGTTCTTTATTTCACATTCTTCTTCGTATTGTTCGGAAGCACCGTGCTGATTCCGCAAGTGCTGCAATCACTTTACGGATATACGGCCACGGATGCCGGCCTGGTGCTTGGTCCCGGCGCTTTTGTGATCGTGATGATGGCCCCCATTGTAGTGCGATTGATTCCAAAGATCGGCGCCAAAAAGATGATTGTCTTCGCATCGATTTTTGTCAGTCTGGCAATGTGGCGATACGGATCATTGACTCTTGCATCTGACTATCGTTCCTATGCGCTGGCCCGCGCGCTGCAAGGTGTGGGACTCGGCTTCTTCTTTGTGCCGGTAAGCGCCCTGGCCTACTCATACCTGCCGATCAACAAGAACAATAAGGCTTCCAGCATCACCAATCTATTCCGCAATCTGGGTGGAAGTTTTGGCGTGGCGTTTGTGACCACCATGCTGGAACGGCGCACGCAGTTCCACCACAGTGTTCTGGTCCAGCATTTAACGCCGGAAAACCCGCTATTTACGCAGAGGCTCGACAACATTACACGATATCTGGCCAGCGCGGGCTCAAGCACAGCAGACGCGGCGGACAAGGCGCAGGCAATGGTCGCCGGACTGGCCAATCAGCAGGCGGCATTTCTCGGTTCCATGGATTGCTTCCGCCTGCTGGGGTGGATCATGCTCGCCGGACTGATTCTGGGCCTGGCTACGAAGCCATTCCGCAGTGGAGCGGCGCCTACGGAACACTAAGACGTCAGCGCAGTAAAAAGAGGGAACAAGACGTGAAGAGCATTCGCTTAAAAGTCATCGTTGGGTTTTTCGCGTGGGGGATTTTCGCCGCGGCGCAATTCTGTGGAGCACAGCAGAACTCCACCTCATTCGAACTGGGGAGCATCGCCACGCCGCGCACCATCAATCCCGCCGCCAACAGCACCACTCCCAGTTCGCTGGCAGGGCAGCAGCAGAATCCCTTCCTGGGTTCTGTTCCCACCGGACGGGCAACGGACACGCCAATTGAGCTTTCACTCAATGACGCGATCCATCGCGGGCTGCAATATAACCTGGGCGTGATTGAGAATCAGGCGTCATTGCGGCAATCGCAAGCGCTCCGTTTGCGCGCTCTCTCAACCATGATTCCAAGTGTCTCCGGGCTACTGCGGCAAAACCTTGATCAGCTGAGCACGGTCGCCATTGGCATAAAACTTGCCGGGGTGCCGCGCTCAACCGGACAGTTCAGCTATCAGGAAAGCTATCTCACCTTTTCCGACACAGGACTGAGTCTGAATTCGCTCTATCAATACAAGGCATCGCGGCTGGATGCGGAAGCGCAACGGTTTTCTTTGGAAGATGCAGGCAACGTGGTCGCCCTGGCTGTGGGTACGGCGTACTTGCAGGTCCAATCGAGTGAAGCGCGGGTGGCCACATCGCAAGCTGAGCTTGATTCCGCCCGTGAACTGGAAGCCCAGGCCATCAACCGGGTGAATTCCGGACTGGCTGCGGAAATCGAGGGGTTTCGCGCCGCGGTCCAACGCCAGACCAGCGAGCAGCGATTAATTGTTGCGGCAGCAAACCTGGACAAAGACCGGCTTACACTGGCACGCATCATCGGATTGCCCAACGGGCAGCAGTTCAACATCAGCAGCAAGGCAGGCTATCAATCATGGAACGGCGGTGACCTGCAGGAATCACTCAAACAGGCGCAGGCCGAGCGGGCAGACATCAAGAGCGCGCAGGCTACTGCCGGCGCGTCACAACTCAGCAGGAAGGCGGCGCAACTAGAACGCGTGCCCGGAGTCAGCGTGAACGGATATTACGGAAGCCTCGGCACCACTCTTGCACATTCGGATTCCACGTATCAATTGGCTGCAACAGTCTCTCTTCCCATTTTCACCGGAGGCAGAATTCGCTCCGAAATCCAGAATGCTTCCGCACAAGCGGACCGCAGACAGTCAGAATATGCCGACATTGTGGGCCGGGTTGACTACGAAGTGCGCAACGCGTTTACAGATTTGCAGGCCGCGGACAGCGCGGTCAAAGTCGCGGAAAAGAACAGCCAGTTGTCTCTGCGGACGCTGGCGCAGGCACGTGACCGCTTCCTGAACGGCGTTACCAACAACCTTGAAGTGATCGAGGCGCAACAGGATGTTGCTGCCGCCAATGAAAACTACATTTCCAGTCTTTTCGCACATAATCTGGCCAAGCTAACGCTGCTGCGCGCGCTGGGTTCGGCCCAAAAAGACGTGAACAAATATCTAGGGGGAAACTAATATGAGCACGCAACTGCAAACGCCGCATCCAGAGATTCTGCCTGACGAGGAAACAGAACTTCCGCAGATTGAAATTGGACGTCCGCAACTGGAACCAGTACCGGCAAAGCGCAGAGGAGTGCTGGCCGTAATCAAGGACAATCGCAAGGCACTGCTGATTGGCGCCGCTTTGGTTGTGCTGTTAGCGGGAGGCCTGACCTGGTACTTCTTTGCCGCCTATGAGAGCACAGATGATGCCCAGGTTGACGGACATCTGCACCCCATCAGCGCGCGCATTAGTGGAACCATTCTGCACGTGAATCCCGAAGTGGAAGACAGCCATTTTGTGCAGGCCGGCACGGTGCTGGCAGAGATTGATCCGGCGGATTATCAGGCAGAGCGGGAACGGGCGCTGGCCGACTACAACCGCCTTCAGGCCGGTTCGCTGGCGGCGGAAACTGATATCAGCGTGATTTCGTCCGGCAGCAACGGACGGCTTGATCTTGCCAATGCTGCGGTGAGCGAGGCGGAAGATGCCGTAGAGTCAGAGAAGTCGACATTAGAAGCCGCGGATGCCAGGCTGGCGCAGGCACAATCCAACTACACGCGCGCGGAAGCCGATCGCCTGAGATATGCCAATCTACTGGCGAAGCACGAAATATCGCAATCAGAATATGATCGCGTGGCTACGGAAGCGGACACGGATAAATCAGCGGTGGCAGGAACCAAAGCCGAGGTCGCAGCGGCAAAGCAGCGGGTATCCGCGGCACAGAGCAGACTGATCCAGCGCAAGGCTGATTTGCTGGCGGCGGGTTCAGCTCCGCAACAGATTGCATCTTCAAAAGCCAAAGCGGCTGCGGCCGTGTCCGATGCCGTGCGCGCAAAGGCCCAGCTCACCACAGCCGACCTGAATCTTGGCTACACAAAAATAATTGCTCCTGTGAGCGGTATCATTGGCCGCAAGACGATCGAAGAAGGCCAGCGCGTGCAGCCAGGACAACAATTGCTGACTATCATCCCAGTCGAGGGGCTTTGGATTACCGCCAACTTCAAGGAGACACAACTACGCAGCATGAAACCCGGCCAGCCGGTCACAGTCCACGCTGACGCGACCGGGGAAGATTATCGCGGACACGTGGATGATCTGCCCGGAGCGACAGGTTCGCGTTTCAGCCTGCTGCCGCCGGAAAATGCGACTGGTAATTACGTGAAAGTGGTCCAGAGGTCGCCCGTGAGAATCGTGCTGGAGCAGGGTGAGAACAGCGATCATCGGTTACGCCCCGGAATGTCCGTAGAGCCAGAAGTCAGGACCCGTTAAACAGGAACTCGTGACATATGCCAGCGAAACTCTATCTGGAAGATCTGCACGTTGGGCAGCGATTCACTTCCGAAACGTTTGTTATTACCGAAGAACGAATCAAATCGTTCGCAGAAGAATTCGATCCGCAACCGTTCCATCTTGACGAAGCCGCCGCGCAGAACACGGTGTTTCGCGGGCTGGCTGCCAGTGGCTGGCACACGGCGGCAGTCGCGATGAAACTTATGGTCAACGGAGGCCTACCGCTGGGAAATGGCATAATCGGAATGGGCGGTGAGCTTGCGTGGCCCAAGCCAACGCGTCCGGGTGACACACTGCATGTGGAAAGTGAAGTTCTGGAGATCATGCCCTCAAAGTCGAAGCCCAATCAAGCCGTAGTGCGCGTGCGCAGCACCACGTTGAACCAGAATGGTGACGTGGTTCACCAGTTCACGTCAAAGGTGCTGGTATTTAGAAGAGACAAACTTCCTACCGCGGATTAACGCGGAAAAGCGCGGATCAAAAACCTTACCACTGATTTTCACTGATGACACTGATCAGGAAGAACAAAGTCAGAGCTTGCCGCGAATCGCGCGAATGAACACCAATCAAGAAGGCGAATAAATGTCAGATCGTTACTCTTAGACAAGATTAGTCCTAGACAAGTGCTTGTCATCTCCGAGACGAATCCTCTCTAAAAGCGTGCTTAACTAACCAGTGCTTAATTCGCGTTCATTCGCGGCTGAATCTTGTTAGTTCAGAATCCTGGCGGCCGTTCCCCTGCAACGTTGAAGTTTTTCTCGAGAGCAAGTCCTGCTTCCACGATAGTCCCTTCATCAAACAGGCGGCCAATGAGCGTGATGCCGTGCGGGACGCGCCGCGGCGGTGAAAATTTCGGAAGCGGATGGGCTGGATCGGGCGCCCAGTCACTGCGTGCTTCGGCAACCTCAACGAAGCCGGCACGAAACGTAAGTGAAGGATGTCCGGTGAAGTTGGTGATGGTCAGCATTTCATCGCGCAAAGAGGGGACGAGTAACATATCGACCTCAGAAAACACGCGGGCCATCTCGACGGCGACTTTGCGCCGCAGACGGTCACTCTGGACAAAATCGACCGCCGAAAGAAAACGGGACTGGCGGAAGAGATTTGGCCACGCGTCCGGGACCTGAGCCTTGAGCTGGTCGACCTGATGAGACAAGGTCAATTCCTCAAACGCGGCGGCGCCTTCAGCGAAGAGAATGACCTGAAGTGAATCGTAAGGCCAGTCCGGGATAGAAACTTCCACCGGCACCATCCCGACTTTCTTCACGGCATCGAGCGCTGCGCGATCCACGTCCGTGGCAGGTGCCTCTTTCATCCATGCCGGGAAGTAGCCGACGCGCAGACCTTTCACCGGGGCGCCGGCGTTGTAGTCAAGCTTGCTGGGAACGCTGTTGACATCGCTCGGATCAGGGCCGGAGATGGCGTGCAGAACCAGCATTCCATCTTCGACGCCGCGAGTCATCGGTCCCAATTTGTCGAGTGACCAGCAGAGAGTCATGGCGCCATTGCGGGGAACGCGGCCGTATGTGGGACGAAGTCCGGTGACGCCGCAACGCATGCTGGGGCTTACGATACTGCCGCCGGTCTCACTGCCGATGGAAAAGCCAACCAGGCCGGCAGCAGTCGCCGCGCCGGGGCCGGCGCTGGAACCGGAAGCACCTTCTTCCAGCAGCCAGGGATTTACGGTCTGGCCGCCGAACCATATGTCGTTGAGCGCAAGGGCGCCAAGACTTAGCTTGGCGACCAGAACTGCGCCCGCGTCGTTGAGTCGCCTGACCACGGCGGCGTCGGCGGTGGGAATGCGATTGCGAAATGGCTCCGCGCCGTAGGTTGTGGGAATACCCGCGGTGTCGAGAAGGTCCTTGCCTCCCCAGGGGATTCCGTGAAGCGGCCCGCGATATTTTCCCGCGGCAATTTCCTGGTCAGCCTTCTGGGCCTGGGCCAGCGCATGATCACGGGTCAGAGTGATCACGCAATGCAGTTTGGGATCGAAACGCTGAAGCCGGTCGAGGTAAATGTTGGTCAGCCGGACAGACGTGAGCTGTCGCTTCTCCACCCAGCGCGCCAGTTGCGTGAGCGGGGCGAAGGCAATATCTTCATCGCGATTGGGAAGCGGTCCGGGATCAAGCTTGCTCCAGACAAACTGATCACGCGAAGGCAGAGTTTTCTGGCCGGGTAGAATCGGATTCCAAAGCGAATACGGAGAAACAGAGGGTTCAATGGCGACCTTCTTAGGGCCGGTGCGACGTTCATACAGCGGCGCCATTGAGCTACGCCAATTGCCTGCGGCCTGCTCGCGCTCCGCCGCGGTCATCTGGACCTGCACCAGCTTTTCAGCGTCGGCGAAAGTGGCGGGAGAAACTTCCGGTCCCACGGAAGGTGCAGTGCCGAAAGCAGGTGGCGCGCCCGGAGGAGGTGCTTCAGGTTTCTGTTCCGCAGGCTTTTGCGTATCGGGTGTTTGAGCTTGAGCTCGGGCGGCGATGGTAGCGCTTAAAACGGTCAGGGATGCTTCGGTCAAAAACTGCCTGCGCGATTTCGACATGAATTCCTCCGCAGGGATTATAGCTGGCACGAGTGCGCAGATTGAGGATGTCGTTCGGGTGACGCTGCTTCTGTGATAACGTGAGGCCTTTGCGAGGAGAAAATATGCTGACTTCCGGCAAAATGATCGGCTTTGTTCCCACCACGGACTCCACGCGTGCGCGCGATTTTTACCAGAAGCAAGCTGGGATTCCAGTTTGTGAGCGACGATCAGTTCGCATTGGTCATGCGAGCTGGCGACAACATGGTGCGCGTCGCCAAGGCAGGAAAGTTTAAGCCTGCTCCATACACGGTGCTCGGCTGGGAAGTGACGAATATAGAGGACGAGGTGCGTGCGCTGGTTGCGCGCGGCGTCGTCTTTGAAAAATATCCGTTCGTCCAGGACCAGGAAACCGGAATATGGATTACGCCCAACGGTGACAAAGTGGCGTGGTTCAAGGACCCGGACGGCAACGTGCTGTCGCTCAGCGAACATGTGAAGCAGTAGGTGATCAGTAGTTGGCTTCGGCTTCGGGCGAATGACCTTGTTTGTAAATGAGCATGGTGCGCTCAAATGACATTACTTCCACGCCCTCCTGGTTCACGCCTCGCGTATGAACGGTGACGATGCCCTGCGTGGGACGGCTTTTTGATTCGCGTTTGGCGAGCACGGTGGATTCGGCGTAAAGCGTGTCTCCGGCGAACACAGGAGCGGTGGCGCGGACTTTGTCCCAGCCCAGGTTGGCCACAACCTTCGCGCTTACGGTGCGCACGCTCATGCCGGTAAGCAGGGCGAGCGTGAAGGTGCTGTCCACCAGCATCTTTTTCCATTCAGTCCGGGCGGCAAACTCGGCGTCAAAATGGATCGGTTGAACGTTCATGGTCAGAAGCGTCATCCATATATTGTCCGTTCTCGTGATGGTGCGCCCGGGACGGTGTTCAAACACATCTCCAACCTCAAAGTCTTCGAAGTACAAACCGGAAGTTTCCCGATAGCGTTTGGGGCCGAGCTGACGAAACTGTGACGGTGTCTTGTTCATGGAGTCTCCGTTGATGGCTTCTGAATGCGGAACCAGGACGAAGGATATTTTACGGCATCCTTCAATCCGTCGCTTCGCCCGGCGAAGGCGCCTGTTGCAGCGGGCTCGCCGCGCGTGAACGGCGCGAGCCCTTATACTGCAATTCCTGCGCGGGCGAGAATTGTCCGGGCACTACGGAGAAACGCAGCATCCACCATGCGTCCGTCAACCTGCCCAACACCCTGCTGGCTGGCGGCGAGCACGCGACGGGCACGATCGATTTCCTCCGTGCCGGGAGTGAATGTAGCGTTGATCGCCGGCACATGGGAAGGATGGATCGCGCACTTGCCGTGAAAGCCCAGCTTCATCGCGGCGGTGGCTTCTTTCTGCAGGCCTTCCTGGTCCGTGATGTTGAAGTACGGCGCGTCAAGTGTGGGAATTCCCGCACTGGCTCCGGCCATGACAATACGGGACCGAGCAAAGAGAAGAGGTTCCCATTCCACGGCTGCGCCGAGGTCAGCAGCCATGTCGGCGGCGCCGAAAAGAAATGCGTCAGGCCGGCGTTCACCGGATGCAATCTGATCAAGCGCCTGGATCCCGGCTATGGTTTCAATGAGTGCGATGACCCGCGTCTGCTTTTCCGCCAGCGTAAGCGCCTCAAGGATGCGGCGTATGGTGTGGGCCGACTCGCTCTTGGGCAGAACCAGGAAGTCGGCTGTGACTGAAGATGCCAGAAACAACTGCATGTCGCGGTCACCAAGCTCGGAATCCGCGGGATTGATGCGGAGAGCGCAGGGAATATGGTCAGCAGATTTTGCCGCGAGATAGTCAAGGGCGTTGCGTCGAGCTGTGTTTTTGTCCGCTGAAGCCACGGAGTCTTCCAGATCGATGACCAGCGCGCCTGCGCCGGTTTCACCAGCGCGGGGAAAGAGATCAGGCTTGGTTCCGGGCGTGAACAGCCAGCTCTTGATCGACAGGACCGAGTTTTGCTTCGCCAGATCGGGCATGGTCTGCAATTCAAAGGTTCGCCACGTAAAGATGATGCACTTAGAACGGATAACGTTCGCCGGAAATTACCGTGTCCGCGATGCGGCGGCGCACGGCCACCGAATTGACAGCTTTGTACGCGGCCAGCCGGCGAACGACTTCAGTGAATTGCTCCGCGGCGGCTTCATCACAGCACGCGCCAATCACGGTACGGGCTGCCGATTCGATGCGACCGACGGAGTCGCGCAAAAAGACCGAACAGATGTCGGCGGCGATGGCGCCTTTGCCGTTGCTCCCCATCTTGCCACTGCGCAGCCAGGTTGATTCCATGGCAAACGCTTCCAGCAGACAGTCAGAGATATTCATCACTACTTCCTGCTGCTTTTCCAGTTCCGCGCCGTGCTTGCCATAGGCCAGGCCAAGCGCGAGCAGTGCAATTTGTTTGGCATTCTGTACGAGCTCTGCATCTGTCGCCGGGGATGGAGGAGTTCCGGATTTGCTGATGGCTTCTTTCGCTGCTTCCAGCAAAGTGCTCTGCCCCTTCGCAGCGCGTTTCAGCGGCATTCCGGTGATCACAAAGCGATTGATTTCGCTGGTGCCTTCAAAAAGACGATTGATTCGCGCGTCGCGGTAGTAGCGCTCCACGGCGTAGTCTTTGTGGAAGCCATAGCCGCCGTGGATCTGCACACCTTCATCGGCGACGTAGTTGAGCATTTCAGCGGCGAAGACTTTCACCATGGAACATTCGGCCGCGTACTCTTCCACGGCCTTGAGTTCAGCTTTGGCATGATCGTCATCTTGAGCATCGTGTGCGAGCTGGCTGTCAATGAGTCCCACCACGCGCCACACCATCGATTCGGTGGCAAAAATTCGAATGGCCATCTCCGCCAGCTTGTGCTGGATAGCGCCGAAATTCGCAATGGCCGAGCCAAACGCTTTCCGTTGTTTGGCATATTTGGTGCTGATGGAGAGAATATTCTTCGCCGAGCCCATGAGCGCCGGGCCCAGCTTAAGCCGTCCAAGGTTCAGGATGTTGAAGGCGATCACATGGCCGCGACCCACTTCACCCAGCACGTTTTCTACCGGCACATGCACGTTGTCCAGGTAAATGGCGGTGGTTGAGCTTCCGGTGATGCCCATTTTGTGTTCTTCAGCGCCGCTGCTCACGCCGGGAAAGCTGCGTTCGACCAGAAAGGCTGTGAACTTCTCGCCGCCCACTTTG
The DNA here is from genome assembly GCA_963755365.1 of Terriglobia bacterium. GTDB lineage: Bacteria > Acidobacteriota > Terriglobia > Terriglobales > Acidobacteriaceae > Angelobacter. The sequence goes on from CAVWJV010000004.1 coordinate 483,121, forward strand.
GCGAATACGGTAAAGAGATCAGCCGAGCCGCCATTGGTGATCCACATCTTCTGCCCGTTCAAGACGTAGTGCTTACCGTCAGCGGTGAGATCGGCGCGCGTGCGAGCGGCCATGGCATCTGATCCGGCAAGCGGCTCGGTGAGAGCGTAGGCGGCAAGCATTTCGACCTTTACCAGCTTGGGAAGGTATTTCTCTTTCTGCTGCGGAGTGCCGAAGAAGAGAATCGGGAGCGTGCCGATGCCGGTGTGTGCGGAATGCCAACCCGCGTAAGATGCGTCGCGACCGATGTGTTCCGCGACCAGCATGGTGGAGGCCAGGTCCATTTCCATGCCGCCGAATTTTTCCGGAATGGAGATGCCGGTGAGACCGAGCTCGGCCGACTTGCGCACGATGTCCCGGGCAACGCCGGGCTTTTTGTCACGTATGGCGGGAAGGTTGGGTTCCACTTCCCTGGCCCAGAAGTCGTCGACGGTCTGGGCTACAGCGCGATGTTCGTCGCTGAGGTCCTCGCGGGTGAAGACCTGCTCAGGAGCCGTGTCTTCGGTGAGGTAGGACATGCCTTTTTTTGTGGGGAGCGTTGTGGCTGTGGTCATTGATAGTTCCTTATACATGTCGCTTTGCTCCAAACCGCCGAAGGGTTTGGCGTGGGCGGACATGGTAAATGCTCCTGTTGCACGCGGTTCGGCGCGCAAGTCGGCCTCACCGCGAATTTACACAAGCTTTGTGGACCATCCGCGTCGGGGCAATGCAGACCGTGCTACTTGAAATCCTTGAATGCTTTCTCATGCCACTCCGTCATCTCGTTCTCTGTTTTCAGATGCACTGGCCGACTCGCCCAAATCTTATCCCATCTTCCGTAGACATCTTCGAGAGCTACTTTGTCCGGGCAGCTGTCGTAACATCGGCGATGCATAGCAGCGTCTGAATATCGATATAGGGCATGATCATTCCTCAAAAACGCAGGAAAAGACTCGATATCATCGCCTTCTTCGAACACAAGTCCGCAAATCAAACACTTAGTTTTTCCGCAGAGCACGATTGCCATGGGTTACAACTGCCCCTTACGAATAAATTTCGTTAAAAAGTCTTTTACCCCGCGCGTTCGAACAATCCGGCTGCGCCCTGGCCTCCGCCGACGCACATGGTCACGACACCGAAACGGGCTTTGCGTCGATCCATCTCATTGGCCATGGTGCCCACCATGCGTGATCCGGTCATGCCGAAAGGATGTCCGATGGAAATGGAGCCGCCGTTCACGTTCATCTTCTCCGGATCGATGCCCAGCCGGTCGCGACAATAAATCACCTGCACGGCGAAAGCCTCATTGAGTTCCCAGATATCGATGTCGTTCATCTTTACGCCCGTGCGTTTCAGGAGTTTGGGAACGGCAAAGACCGGACCAATGCCCATTTCATCGGGATCGCAACCTGCAACCTGGTATCCGCGGAAAATGAGCTGGTAGGGAATGCCGAGCTGGTCGGCGCGCGCGCGCGACATGAGTAAAGTGGCGGAAGCGCCATCAGAAAGTTGCGAAGAGTTGCCAGCGGTGACTGATCCCTTGCCGCTGTCTTTATCAAAGTGCGGCTTCAAAGAGAGCAGACCTTCGAGTGTGGTGTCTGGACGGTTGCATTCGTCCTTATCGGCACAGACCTCTTCCGTGCCGGCGATCTCGTTGGTCTTCTTGTCGAGAACTCCACGCGTCACCTTCATAGGTGCGATTTCTTTCTTGAAGAAACCTTCCTGCTGGGCCCGCGCAGTGCGTTGCTGGCTGCGCAGGGAATATTCGTCCTGGGCTTCACGGCTGATGTTGTAGCGTTTGGCGACGACTTCGGCTGTGTCACCCATCACCATATAGATTCCGGGGAGCGATTCCTTCAGGCGAGGATTGGGACTGTTATCGCGAATGGACATGCTGATGCTTTCCACGCCGCCGCCAATGGCCGCGTCCGCGCCTTCATGAATGATCTGGTGCGCAGCCATGGCAATGGCCTGCAACCCGGAAGAGCAGAAGCGGTTGACGGTTGTTCCGGCTACCGACGTTGGCAACCCAGCGAGCATGGCAGCCACACGCGCCACGTTGTGACCCTGCGGGCCGTGTGGCTGGCCACAACCGAGGATCACGTCTTCGACTTCTTTTGCATCGAGCTGTGAGGTCTTGCGCAATACATCTTTGATACAGTGCGCGGCCAGTTCATCGGGACGCGTTATGTTGAATGAACCGCGCAATGATTTGGCTAGCGGCCGTACGCGAACTGGTAATCACCACAGCTTCGTTATTCATTAGGCCGTCACCAGTTGTTCCTTGTTGAAGTCGGCAAACGTCTTGCCTGATTCCGCCAGTCGTTTCAGCAACGGCGCCGGCTCCCAGAGTTCGCCGTGCTGCTGGTGGAATTCCTGTATGCGCTCATAGACTTTCTTCAGGCCGACTGTGTCGGCGTAAAACATTGGGCCGCCGCGGTGAGCAGGGAATCCGTAGCCAGTGAGATAAATGATATCGATGTCTACGGGGCGTTGCGCGTAACCTTCTTCCAGAATACGCGCACCTTCATTCACCAGGGCATAGATGCAGCGGTCAACGATTTCGTCTGCGGCAGATCTGGCGTTGGGGAATATTTTTCTCCGACGCCCATTGCTTCACCCATTGCTCCACCTGCGGATCGAGCGATGGGCTTGCGGTTCTCGTCGTACTTGTACCAGCCTGCTCCGGTCTTCTGACCGAACCGTCCATTCTCACAGAGACGATCTTCCGCCACTGGCTGACGAACGCCCGGTTTTTCCAGGTGCGCATATTCCTTGCGGATGCGCCAGCCCACGTCGAGTCCGGCAAGATCGCCGGTGGCAAGCGGGCCCATGGCCATGCCGAAATCGTAGAGGGCCTTGTCCACTGCCTGCACGCTTGCGCCTTCTTCCACCAGGAATTGGGCTTCGCGACGGTAGGGACCGAACATGCGGTTGCCGACAAAGCCGCGGCAGTTGCCGACCAGCACGCCGACCTTGCCGATCTTCTTTGCCAGCTGCATGCAGGTGGCGATGACTTCTTTGCTGGTCTTTTTTCCGCGGACGAGTTCGAGCAGGCGCATGACGTTGGCGGGACTGAAGAAGTGCGTGCCGATGACCATCTCCGGACGCGAAGTGGCCGAGGCGATTTCGTCCACGTTCAGCGTGGAGGTGTTGCTGGCGAGAATCGCGCCGGGCTTGCAGACTTTGTCGAGCTGGGCAAAGATCTCTTTCTTCAAGGCCATGCCTTCGAAAACGGCCTCAATCACCATGTCCACTTCGCCGAACTTGTCATAGGACAAAGTAGGTGTGATGAGCTTGAGGCGTTCGTCCACGAACTGCTGAGTGAATCGTCCGCGCTTTACCGAGACAGCGTAATTTTTCTGAATATTGGCCATGCCACGATCGAGCGCGGGCTGGTCCGCTTCTTTGAGCAGAACCGGGAAGCCGGCATTGGCGAAAACCATGGCAATGCCTCCGCCCATGGTGCCGGAGCCGACAATCGCGACGTTCTTCACCGGTATGATCGGCGTGTCTTTGGGAACGTCAGGAACTTTAGCGACTTCACGTTCGCCGAAGAAGACATGGATGAGTGCTTTGGATTGATCGGAGAACAGGCATTCCACAAAGAGACGCTGCTCTTCGGCGCAACCCTGTTCGAAAGGCATCTTGGTGGCGGCTTCCACGGCGTTAATGGCCGCAACAGGCGCCATCAGTCCGCGCTGCTTCTTGCGGGCGTTGTCACGCGCGGCGGCAAAGATGGCGGCATTTTCTTCCGGCTTGCCCAGCTTTTCATTGCGCTCGCGCGTTTTTGGCGCGGGCTTTCCTGCAACTTCACGGGCAAAAGCCACGGCGCCCTTAAGCAGGTCGCCTTCGATCATGCGATCGATGACGCCCAGCTTCGCGCCTTCTTCGGCTGGAACAGGCTTACCGTCCACGCACATCTCGAGAGCCTTGGCCACTCCAGCCAGTCGCGGCAGGCGCTGCGTTCCAGCTGCACCGGGAATGATGCCGAGCTTCACTTCAGGCTGGCCGATCTGCGCGCCGGGCGAGGCGACGCGATAATGTCCGGCCATGGCTACTTCGAGTCCGCCACCGAAAGCCGTGCCGTGGATCGCCATGACGACAGGCTTGCGCGAGTCTTCAATCTTGAGAAGAAGAGGCAGCAACCCCGAACCACGGTTCTTGCCGGACGTCATCTTGCCGAATTCCTTGATGTCGGCGCCAGCAATGAAAGTTTTCCCGCCGCCGATCACCACAGCAGCTTTCACCGAGCTGTCCTGGTTGATCTGGTCGATGGCTTCGCCGATTCCTTCCGGCACTCCCGGACTCAACGCATTTACCGGCGGGTTATCAATGGTGATGATGGCAACGTCATTGTCTTTGCTGAGTTTAACCAGATTATTCATGGATTCAGTCCTGTCCTTAATTCAAATGTGTTGGCGCGGCGCTACAGCGTGAGCACCACGCGTCCGGCAATTTTTCCCTGGCGCATTTCATCCAGTACTGCATTCGCATCTTCGAGCGGCCGGGTTGATGTGAGGCAGCGGACTTTGCCGGCTGCGGCCATGGCCAGCATTTCAGCCAAATCTTTGCGCGTCCCGACGGCAGAAGCCTGGATATGCATTTCACGCGCACTCATCATGATGGGTGGGAAACAGATGTCCGTGGCCGGTAGGCCGACGACCAGCAGAGTTCCGGTAGCGCGAACGCAGGAAAAAGCCATGTCATAGGCCGCCTTGGCGCCTGACGTGACCAGCACGACGTGCGCGTTTCCTTTGCTGCGCATCTGCTTGACCACATTGTCAGTGGCTGCATTCAGAGCAGTGGATGCTCCCAGAGATTTCGCCAGCGCCAGCTTATCGTCGGTAAGGTCAATGGCAGTTACTTCCGCGCCCATCTCTATGCCGATCTGAATACCAAGATGTCCCAGACCTCCGACGCCGAAGATAGCCAAACGCTGTCCGCGGGCAAGGTTGGCCTGCTTGAGCGCGCGATAAACCGTAACACCGGCACAAAACAGCGGCGCTGCTTCCACGGCGCTGAGATTGTCAGGAATTCTGGTGGCGTGCGTGGCCGGAGCTTTGACAAACTCAGCGTAGCCGCCGTCGACGGTAACGCCGGTGATCTTCTGCCTGGTGCAAAGATTTTCAAAGCCTTCGCGGCAGAACTCGCATTCACCGCATGTCCAGAAAATCCAGGGAACGCCAACACGGTCGCCGATTTTAAGATCGCGAACGTCGGAGCCGACTTCAGCCACGCGTCCGGCAATCTCATGCCCAAGAATGAGCGGCTTTTTGGTGATGCCGGCAAACTGTTTCCAGTCTCCTTCGGCCACGTGCAGGTCAGAGTGGCAGACGCCGCAGGCCTCGACCTTAATAAGGACGTCTCCGGCATCGGGCGTGGGCCGGGCTACATCCTCGATGAGGAGAGGGGACTTGGGTTCGCGGAGTACGGCTGCTTTCATTATTTAAGGTCTCTATTTAAGTGTTCCCGAGCATTCTGTAATCTTCGATCTTTGGGCGACAGTTTTCCGCCGAGCGGGATTCCATGGTGAAAGTGGTTTGGAGTCCACGGGGCGGCGCAGCGTCAATAAACCGGCGTCAATAAGACAACCAAGAATTCTACATCCTTCGCCGGATTTGCACCTTGACAGGGCATGCGGCAACCGCAGATAGTTTCGGGTTGGCAGTGAGGCATATATGAACTTTGATTACAGCGCTCGCGTGAAAGAGCTGGAGCGCGATCTCCGCGCCTTCATGGACGAATACATTTATCCCAATGAAGCCCGTTTTTACCGGGAGATTGAAAACGACCGCTGGAAGCCGACCAAGATCATTGAAGAACTCAAGCCCAAGGCGAAGTCCGCCGGCCTGTGGAACCTCTTTCTACCTGACAGTAAAGACGGCGCCGGGCTCACCAACCTTGAATATGCTCCTCTGTGCGAGATCATGGGCCGCAGTGTGATGGCCGCGGAAGTATTCAATTGCTCCGCGCCCGACACGGGCAACATGGAAGTGCTGGCGCGCTATGGCACGGCTGAGCAGAAAGAACGCTGGCTGAAGCCGCTGCTGAAAGGCGAGATTCGTTCCTGTTTTGCCATGACCGAACCTGCAGTCGCGTCGTCTGATGCGACTAACATTGAGGCGAGCATTCGCCGCGAAGGCGAAGAGTACGTGATCAACGGGCGGAAATGGTGGTCGTCCGGCGCGGGCGATCCGCGTTGCAAGATCGCGATCTTTATGGGCAAGACCAATCCCACGGCGCATCGCTATCAGCAGCAGTCCATGGTGCTGGTGCCGCTGGACACGCCGGGCGTAAAGATCGAGCGCCTGTTGAAAGTGTTTGGCTATGATCACGCGCCGCATGGCCATGGCGAGATCACGTTCACCAACGTCCGCATTCCCGTGACGAACATGCTGCTGGGCGAAGGGCGTGGATTTGAAATCGCGCAGGGCAGGCTTGGGCCGGGACGCATTCATCACTGCATGCGCTGCATCGGCGTGGCGGAACGCGCGTTGGAGAGCATGTGCGAACGCGTGGAAGAGCGCGTTGCATTTGGCAAGCCGCTGGCGGAGCAGGGAACCATCCGCGCTGATATTGCCAATTCGCGCATGGAGATCGAACAGGCCAGGCTGCTCACGCTGAAGGCGGCTTACATGATGGACACGGTCGGGAACAAGGAAGCGAAAGCTGAGATCGCCATGATCAAGGTCATCGCGCCGAATATGACTTTGCGCGTGCTGGATCGCGCGATACAGGCGCACGGCGGTGCGGGTGTTTCCGATGATACGTTCCTTGCCGGCGCCTGGGCGAATGTCCGTACGCTGCGACTGGCGGATGGCCCGGATGAAGTGCATACAGAAGCCATCGCTAAGCTGGAGTTGGAAAAGGGAAAACCGGCGAAGCAACCGCGGCGCAGTGAGTCGCGCATGGAGACGGCGAGGGTGCATTGATGCAGCGCGTGCCGCGCGCATCTTTATGCAAAATTAGCCAGCTTATGCACGCACGATCTAAGTCTTATCACGCAGAATGCTTAACATTTCTTACATAGTCCACGTTACCTTGGAGCGGATCAGAGTAGCAAAAATGCGGTTCCGGCTGGCATACTAGTGGTATGCATGCAAAACCGAAATTTGCTTTGGAGCCCGATCTCCAGGAGATCGCGGAGTGGATTGAAGCTTTTGACCAGGTCGTGGACCAGGATGGTACGGCGCAAGGCGCCCGCCTGTTAGAAGCCCTTTCCCGCAGAGCGCGTGAAGCCGGCGTTGATACGCCAGTCCAGTTCAATACGCCCTACGTCAACACTATCCCGGTCGGCGAAGAAGTGCCTTACCCCGGTGATCGCGCCATGGAGCGCCGCATCAAGAGTCTTGTCCGCTGGAACGCCATGGCCATGGTCCATCGCCAGAATAAGAAAGATCCTGGCATTGGCGGCCATATTTCCACCTATGCATCCCTGGCAACCCTGCTGGAAGTGGGATTCAACCACTTTTTCCATGCGAGCTACGGCGATGAGCCGGGCGACTTTGTCTATTTCCAGGGACACGCCTCACCTGGCGTTTACGCCCGCGCGTTTCTGGAAGGCCGCATCACCATGGACCAGCTCAACAATTATCGCCATGAACTGCGCGAGACACCCGGATTATCGTCCTATCCACATCCCTGGCTGATGCCGAGCTTCTGGGGCTTCCCCACGGTTTCCATGGGGCTTGGCCCGATCAGCGCGGTTTATCAGGCGCGCTTCATGCGGTATCTGGAAAATCGCGGGCTGCTGAAGAAAACGCAACGCAAGGTCTGGGCTTTCATCGGCGATGGTGAAACTGATGAGCCCGAATCGCTCGGCTCCATCACACTGGCTTCGCGGGAAAAACTGGATAACCTGATCTTTGTGGTGAACTGTAACCTGCAGCGTCTGGATGGCCCGGTGCGCGGCAACGGCAAGATCATCCAGGAACTGGAGGCGGCCTTTAAAGGCGCCGGCTGGAACGTGATCAAAGTGGTCTGGGGCTCCGGTTGGGATGCCCTACTGGAACGCGATAAAAGCGGCATGCTGATGAAGCGCATGGAAGAGTGCGTTGACGGCGAATATCAGGCCTTCAAAGCCAAAGACGGCGCATTTGTCCGCAGGGAGTTCTTCGGCAAGTATCCGGAGACCGCCAAACTGGTGGAGAACATGACCGACGATGAGATCTGGCATCTTCAGCGCGGCGGTCTGGATCCACAAAAAGTGTACAACGCTTACCATCGCGCGGTGCAGCATACCGGAGCGCCCACCATTATTCTGGCCAAGACCATCAAAGGCTACGGACTTTCTACTGCCCAGGCGCGTAATGCTACGCACCAGGAAAAGAAGATGACCGATGAGGCGATGGTGCTGTTCAGAAAGCGGTTTGATATTCCCATTCCAGACGCGGAAGCAAAAGATGCATTGAACTTCCGTCCGCCGGCTGATAGTCCGGAAATCAAATACATGCAGGAACGCCGCGCCAAGCTTGGCGGCTACATGCCGGTACGCAATCCTGCTCCTCCTAAACTGGAAACGCCGCCGCTGGAATACTTTGCGGAAGCGCTGGCCGGCTCCAAAGGCCGCGGCGTCAGCACCACGATGGGATATGTCAGCATGCTGCGTACACTGCTCAAGCATCCCACCATCGGCAAACTGGTTGTGCCGATTGTGCCGGATGAAGCGCGCACGTTCGGCATGGAATCCATCTTCCGCCAGGTGGGCATTTATGCCAGCCAGGGCCAGCTCTACAAGCCGCATGATCAGGACATGCTCCTTTATTATCGCGAAGAGAAAGACGGGCAGATTCTGGAAGAAGGAATCACGGAAGCGGGATCAATGTGCTCCTTCACGGCCGCAGGTAGTGCGTATTCGAATTACCGCGTGCCCATGATTCCTTTCTATATCTACTACTCAATGTTCGGATTCCAGCGCATTGGCGACCTGGTGTGGGCATTCGCTGACGCACGAGGCAAGGGCTTCCTGCTGGGCGGCACCGCCGGCAGAACAACTCTGGCCGGTGAAGGTCTGCAGCATCAGGATGGACACAGCCTGATTCTCTCCAGCACGGTTCCCACATGCGCCAGCTATGATCCGGCCTATGTTTACGAAGTTGCCGTGATTGTGCAGGACGGACTCCGCCGCATGTACCAGGAAGGCGAAGACCGCTTCTACTACATCATGCTCTACAACGAAGACTATGCCATGCCGGAAATGCCCAAGGGCGTGGAAGAAGGAATCGTCCGCGGGATTTACAAGGTCAAGGCCAGCGAAGGCAAGAAGCCGGCCGCCATCCATCTGTTCGGCAGCGGGTCAATCCTCAATGAAGCGTTGCGCGCGCAAACCATCCTTGCGGAGAAGTACGGCGTGCAGGCTGACGTGTGGAGCGTGACCAGCTACAACGAACTGCGACGGGATGCACTGGCCGTGGAACGCTGGAACTGGATGCATCCGGCAGAAAAGTCCAGGACAGCGTACATTCACAAAGCCCTGGAAGGAGCTGATGGACCGATTGTGGCGGCTTCAGACTTCATGAAGGCCGTGCCCGACCAGCTTGCACCCTGGCTTGGCACTCGCATGGTGACACTGGGAACCGACGGCTTTGGCCGCAGTGATAACCGCGAACATCTGCGCCGTCACTTTGAGGTGAACGCTGAATCTATTGCCGCTGCCGCGCTGTCACGCCTGGCACGCGACGGCAAGTTCGACGTGAAGAAAGCCCAAAAAGCTTTCGGCGAGTTGAACGTCAACGTGGACAAGAAAGACCCGGCCCGGGCGTAAGCTCAGTAGACGAAGAACAATTTCGGGCACCGTCATCACGGCGGTGCCCATTTTGTTTTTGCGTACGTTACGCTTTCCACTGAAAGCACAAAAGATAACCGTCGGGATCGGTGACATAGAGCTGCTTCATTCCGTAGGGGGCGACCCTGGGCGGATTCGCCTTTACGCCAACTTTTTTGAGATGTTCATACATGGCATCTACGTCAGGCGCTGCGAAGTACAGGCAGACATCCTCATGGGCTGCAATGCGGACGGGGTCCGCATTGGCAGGGCGCTCTGGTTTTTCGTAAGCGGTGTTCAGCATGAGTTCGATGCCGTTCAGCCGCAGCAGCACCCAATCAAAGTCCGGCGTAGGCTTCTGGTCTGAGCCGGCAATCTGAAAGCCCAGCTTGTCACAATAGAAGTTGATCGATGTGGGCATATCGAAGACGGACAGCAGCGGCGCCATTCCACGAACGTCAATCATGTGTTCCTCACTTCATTACTTCATTTGCTCAAGCACGCGGGTTGAGGATGACATAGCGCAAGAAGCCGCTGTGAGGTGTGTATTTGTCATAGAGTCCGCGTGCACGGTAATTGTTTTCTCTGGTGTGCCAGTAAAGTCGAGACCAGCCCTGAGCTGACATTTCCGCCACCAGCCAATCAATCAGGAGTTTGCCCGCGCCTGTCCCGCGCATGGCCGGGTCAACAAACAGGTCCTGCATCAGGCATGCCGGAGCGAGCGAAGACGTGCTGTCATGAATGACATAGTTGGCCATGCCGACAATTTCACGTTGCCCCGCGTTTTCCGCAGCAATATTTTCGGCGGCATTATTTTCGGCAACAATTGCATAGATCGGTGAGGAAGGATCCATGATTTTCTGCCAGGTTTGCGCGGTGATAGCGGCGGAGGGCTCTCGTTGGTAAAAACGGTTGTACCCGTCCCACAACTCACGCCAGCGTTGCTCATCGCGAGCTTCAATCCTGCGGACGCTGCAAGTCATTGTTAGAACCTTGGTTGTGAGAACCAGGGCGCGTCGTCATGAAGGGTCTCCGGTGGGAATGATTCCGCTGTTTTCCACCATCAGGATCACTGTGCGTTGCGGCGCTCGCGTGCGGTGCAGCACTCCTTTGGAAACCACGAAGCCTTGCCGGGGAGCGAGTTCAACGGTCCGGCCTTCCAGGTCAATCAGCAACCTGCCTTCAACCACGTAAAAAAATTCGTCATCGTCATCGTGTTTGTGCCAGTGATACTCACCTTCAATCACTCCAACGCGGACGACAGATGCGTTCACCTGACAAAGCGTCTGGTTATACCACTTGGATGGAGCTGCATCAGAGAGGGCCTTCTCATCTATCAACTCCAGGTGCTGGTGCAATACATTGAGGCGAGTGTCGTACGGATATTGCGTGGTACTCATGGTCTTTACTCCTTACTCCTTCAAGTTAGACGCGCGGCGAGATTGGGCGTTACGCTGCCTTGACTGCTTTTTCGCGAGCGCCAGCAGGATCGGGATTTATCTTGCTCCTGGCCCCCTGAGCGCCCTGCCCGCATTCACGCCGGTCAGCTTGCCGTTATCAAAGGTGAGCTGTCCATTGACCAGCACATACTTTACGCCTTCAGAAAGCTGAGCGGGGTCGGCGTAGGTAGCTTTGTCGATGATGGTTGCCGGATCGAAGATGGTGATGTCGGCAAAGAATCCCTGACGGAGCAATCCGCGTTCAGCAATGTGGTCGCGTTGCGCGGGCAGCGAGGTGATTTTGCGGATGGCCTGTTCCAGCGGCATGAGTTTCAGGTCGCGAACGTAGTGACCGAGAAAACGCGGCATGCTGCCAAAGGTCCGGGGATGGCTGTGCGGTTCATAGAGCGGGCCATCGAGCGGCATTTCACCGGCGTCCAGACCGATGCTGGTGAACGGCTGCTTGAGCCCGTACTGCAAGTCATTTTCATTGGCGATGAAATAGAGCGCGCTGGCCTGGCCTTTGTCGGCCAGGACGAGATCAAACAATGTGTCCAGCGGGTCCTTCTTTTGTTCCTGCGCGATTTGCGCGATGGTCTTGCCGGTGAGCGGCTTCAGGTCTTTATTCAGCACAGACGAAAGCATGACTCCGGTGGCCCCGCCACTGCCCAGATAAAGGTTCTCCCAGTCAGGGTGCTCTTCGGCCAGTTCGCGCTTGATGCGCGCGCGGTTTGCGGGATCGCGCAGCCGTTCCAGCAGCTTGTCCATGCCGCCATCGGCCATCCAGGGCGGCAGTGCTGAAACCAGCGCCGTTCCGCCAGCGACGTAGGGATACATATCCGCGGTCACATCCTGGCCGGCATCGCGTGCGGCCTGCAATTTGGCGACGATCTGCGGCATGGTGCCCCAGCGCGGCTGGCCCACAACTTTGAGATGAAATATTTCCACCGGCAAGCCTGCCTCCCGACCGATGCGCAATGCTTCATCGATGGCTGCAACTTCGCTCTTGCCTTCGCTGCGCATGTGGCTGGCATAAATTCCGCCATATTGAGCCGCTACTTTGGAGAGTTCAATCAGCTCTTCGGTTTTCGCATAATGCCCGGGCGGATAGATGAGCGCGGTCGATACGCCCATGGCGCCTTGCTGCATCGCCTGGGCCACGAGCGCCTTCATCTGCTCCATCTCGGATGGCGGAGGGCGCACGATTGTCATCACCCAGCACGGCTTCACGCACCTGGGCCAGGCCGACATACGTTCCCAGGTTGAGCGGCGTGCCCTGCCTTTCCAGACGCGCAAAATATCCGGCGAGATCAGTGAAGTCAATCTTCAGGTGATAGAGTTCCAGAGCCGGCGCCAGTGGCGCAAGCGTCTTTAGCGTTTTGCGGAGCAATGGATCCGCCTTCGCCCGTAATTTCACTGGTGATTCCCTGAGAGAGTTTGCTGATGGCGCGATTATCAATGAGCAGCGCCGTCTCAGATTGCCCAAGCATGTCAATAAAGCCGGGTGAGACGACCAGTCCGCGTGCATCTATGGTGTGTTTTGCCGCTGCGCCTTTCAGATTGCCGATGGCAGCAATGCGGTCGGCGCGAATGCCAATATCGCCCGCGTACCAGGGATTGCCCGAGCCGTCGATGATGTGGCCGTTCAGGATCACCACGTCAAAGGGCTGGTTTACGCCCGAGACCTGTTGTGAAGGCGATTGTGGGGGTGGCGTCTGCTGGGACGAGCCGAACGAGCAGAGACAGATCAGGCATGCAGTGATGAAAAAGAGGGACCGGAATGGTTGACGCACGTAAGCTCCCTGGCACAACAGATGAATTTTGGTCGAGCAGGTAAGCCTACGCGCTTTTTGCTTTCCGCGCTGCTGAAATCTCGCGCGCATGTGCTCCACAAAAAAATTGTGGACAAGGAAAGGCCCTCTCCGCAGAGAAGGCCAGGTTCGCGAAGTTCGAGTGGGTTATCTAGTGCGGGAATTGCAGGTTGTTCAAGATCTCGCGCTCCACGCGCTCACTGAACGCGTTGAATCCGGGCAGAGTGGTGAGAGTCTGATTTAGTTCCGGACCCGCGGCCGCGGTGTTGCTTCCACCGGTTTGAAACAGCACGGTCTGCCGCAAACGACTCACAGTGGCATCATCAAAGCTATGGCTGATAAAGACAGTGTGGTTGGGCCAAATCTCGATGAAGACGGGACCTTCATTGGTGTCGACCCGCTGCGCCCATAGTGCGCATTTGCGGTCGGTGGTGCAGGCCATGTGGTCCAGGTTCAATTCGCCGTTCACGCTAACGCGCTTAGCCAGAGACTTTTTGTAAACCTCGGCGAAGCGTTCGGCGGTCTCGGCGGTTTTCCAGCGCGAGACGTACAACAGTGCAACGTCTGAGGTCGTCAGGTCGGCTTCCTTCACCGATTTACGCCTCACGGCCACATAGGACCCGCCTTTCCATCCCGGAGTAATGGTGAACATGTCATTCTCGGTGCCGAATTGCTGGCTCATCACGCGGACGTCCAGTTGTCCCATACTGCCGGTGTCATAGGGTTCATACTTATCACCGAGCAAAGGAACCAGATCCGGAATGACGACGGCAGCGATCTTTTCGTTTTCCAGGTAAGCTTTGGGCTCCAGCACCTGATGTGTATCCAGCGGAGGACGGGCAAACGTATCAGGGAAGGCCAGCTCGATGCCGCCTTTGCCGAGCAACTCAACCTCAAACATCAATCCTTCGCGATAGGGAAAAATCGCGGAGTCCTTGAAAAGCAGCGGTGCGTTCTTCAATACGAATGACGTGTCATAGGTCGCGGTGAGCCGGTCGCGGACATAATCAATAGCGGCGGGAGTGTTAGCCAGCGTGGCATTATACGGTTTCAGTAAATAATCGACGTAAACCACCATGGCCTGGCCTTCTACGACCGCCCGGCGTCCAATCGTCTCCAACCCCTGATCTGCGTCCACGCGCATTGGTTCGACTTTGTTCTTGTGTATTCCGCGGCTTTCCCACGTCATCAGGTCAAAGTTCTGGTCCTGCAAGGCATGGGTGAGTTCATGAGCCATGATTGGCCTTTGCTGGTCCAGGGCAATCCAGTTGACCAGGTTCATCGTCTTGGTGCGGAAGTCATAGAAGCCGGCGATGGATTCTCCGGCGCTATCCACCATAAATTTCTTCATGGTGAAATCCTTTGGCAGGTAACCAAATTTTTTCAGGACCAATTCTGAGCGCGCTAAACGCTGGGCTTCCGCACTGCCGGATAATGCGGCAGCATAATGCAGCTTCACGTCCTGCTGGGCAACAATCTGGTGCTTGATGGGATTGTGTTTCGGCATGCCCGTGTCTGTACTGGCGAACTCGGTGATGGCATCCAGTTCAGAGAGCAGCTCTTTGCCTTCGTTGTCAGTCAGTTTTACTTCGACCTGGCGGTGGGAGCGTTGCTCCTGAGCAAGTTGTCCGAGGCTCTTGGCGGGCTGTTTGGTTTCCGGACCAATGGGCGCCGCTTTTTCACCGCGGTTCTCTCTCGCTATATCAGCCAGGGATTTTGCAGGTGCAGGCTTGGCGGGAGGCTGTTGGTCCTGAGCGACCATGAATGGCGATCCAGTCATCATCGCGAGCGTGGCTACGGTCAACAGCCGGACCAGTTGAGAACATACATGGTTCATGCTTATACCTGCTCCTTACCCAGAGGTTCCGTACTATTCGCAGCTATCAACCTATAGTAAGCAATTAGCTTTTAGCTTCGCACTTACTTAGGTCACAGGCACAAAGTAATAAGGCGTTGGGCCGAGTACGAGTATCGGCTTAACTAAACCAATTGGCAGCTGTGGTTCAAGTTGTCGGAGATTGATTTGTTTCTCAATGTTTTCAGACAAGACGGTTTCTCCATGCCACGGAGGTTTCAGGCGCATTTTGGCGCGCGAGATTTGTGAATAGAGGCGGGTGTACAATTCCCTCAATCACCGGGAGAGTGCGAGTCAATCTGCGTATAGGAGAAAACGGATGAATCGCTTCGTTCTTGTTTTGCCTGCCGTCTTATTGAGCGGAATGCTCATTGCCCAGCAGCCGCATGCGCCTTCAGCGCAGAATCCACCGGCGCCGTTGCCGCCACCAAAAGCCGATCGCCTTGTAGTTGGTTATGGTGATCTGCACCATCCAGTGACTACCACCAACCCTGAAGCGCAGAAATTCTTCGATCAGGGACTCCGCTATATTTTTGCCTTCAACCATGATGAAGCTACACGCTCTTTCGAGCGTGCTTCACAACTCGATCCCAACTGTGCCATGGCGTACTGGGGCATCGCTGAATCGGTAGGCCCAAACTACAATGATCCCGCTGACCCTGCACGCTTCAAGAGGGCACATGATGCCATCCAGAAAGCGGTCCAGCTTTCACCCGGTGTCTCCGCCAATGAACAGGCGTATATAAAGGCCCTGGCATTGCGTTTTCCAGCCGATCCTAACGCGGACCTGCGTGAGGCCGCGGTACAGTCGCATGATGCCATGCGCGAAGTGGTCAAGAACTTTCCCGACGATCTTGATGCGGCCACACTCTTTGCTGAGGCTGGCATGAACCTGCATCCCTGGGGACTATGGCACGTGGATGGATCACCTGAGATCGGGACAGAAGAAATTGTAGCGACTCTGGAGTCAGTGCTGCGCCGCGAACCAAATCACATGGGCGCAATCCATTACTACATACATGCCGTGGAAGCATCGCCCAGTCCTGAACGGGCGCTGGCGCCAGCCAGCCGGCTGCCGGCGCTGGCTCCTGCCGCCGGACATCTGGTACACATGCCGTCCCACGTTTATATTCGCACCGGCGACTTTGAGGCTGGAGTGAAATCCAACCAGCGGGCGGCCGCCGTGGACCTGGCTTATATTCAGGCTGGCGGTCCGCCGGGAATCTACCCGCTCATGTATTACAGCCACAATCTCCACTTCATTGCCATGTGTGCCAGCATGAACGGCAACTACGCTGAGTCAACCAAGGCCGCACAGGAGTTGGCCGCGCACGTTGGACCGCACGTGAAAGATATGCCGCCACTCGAAGGTTTTATGACAATCCCGCTGGCGGTGGACGTGCGCTTCCGGCAGTGGGACAAGATCATGAGCATGAAGGCGCCTGACCCTTCCATGAAGGTGGTTGGAGTCTACTGGCACTTTGCGCGGGGTATGGCCCTGGCCTCTCAAGGGAAGACCGCCGAAGCAGAGGCCGAGCTCAAGATTGTGCGTACTGCGGCCGAACAAACTCCACCGGACGCCATCTTTGCCATGCCGGTGAACAATAAAACCAAAGACGTGCTCGCCATTGCAGATAATGTTCTTGCCGCAAAAATTGCACTGGCGAAGAAGGACCCCAACGCTGCGATTGCGTCGCTGCGTAAGGCCGTCGCCATGCAGGACACGCTGAAGTACGCCGAACCGCCAGACTGGTTTTTCCCCGTGCGTGAATCGCTAGGCGCGGTCTTGCTGCTCAATGGCAATGCTGCTGATGCTGAAAAAGTTTTTCGTGAGGACCTGGAGCACAATCGGCGAAACCCGCGTTCGCTTTACGGTTTGAGCGAATCGCTCAAGGCCCAGAAGCGCAACTACGATGCTCAGTTTGTGGACAAGCAATTCCAGTCATCATGGAAGGCGACGGACATCCAATTGAAAGTAGCCGACCTCACTTAAGGGATACCGCAAGATCATTGAGGCGCAGTCTGCTTTGGCTGCGCCTTTCTTTTTGCTTTTGCGTCGACTAACCGCGCGGGCTTTACGCTGATTATTGTTCGCTTACGTTGGCTGACAATTCTTATCAGTCTCTCCCGAGACATATCGCCCCGCGACCGAAACTTTTCTCCTCAGACTTGATCTAATTAACCAAGGAGTTAATTCAATGAGGATACTGTCGAGGATCACTTCAATCGCAAGTCTGTTCCTGGCAGTGGTACTGTTTGCGCCGGGATTTGCTGCATCGGCTTTCGCAACAACAAGCGACGCACACTCTGCACTGCCCGGAACGCTCAATTTTGTGGAAGGTCAAGCCAATATCGGTTCGGATACGCTGAATGCGAACTCGGTTGGATCGGCCACGCTGGCAAACGGCCAGTCACTGGAGACCGGCAATGGCAAAGCTGAAATTCTGCTCACGCCGGGCGTGTTCCTGCGCGTGGATGGCAACAGCGCCGTGCAGATGATTTCATCCAGCATCACGAATACGGAAGTCCGGCTGGACCAGGGGCGCGCCATGGTGGAGGTGGATGAGTTGCATGACCAGAACCATCTGCGTGTGAGCGAAAACGGCGTGGAAACCCAGTTGGTGAAAAAAGGCGTGTATGAATTTGATGCCGATAGGCAAGAGGTCGCGGTGTTTGACGGCAAAGCGGATGTTCAAGATGGCGATCGGACTGTCTCAGTGAAGGGCGGGCATCTTCTTTATCTGGGCGGCAAAGGCGAACTCAAGTCTCACGGCTTCAATAAAGATGATTACAAGAAGAGCGATCTCTACCAATGGAGCAGCCTGCGCTCATCGTATCTGGCGGAGGCCAATGTTGATGCTGCCCGGGTCTATGTGGCGAACGGATATTACGGTCCTGGCTGGGTCGGTGCCGGCTGGTACTGGGAACCTGGCTTTGGTTACACCTATATCCCGGGCGACGGAATCCTTTACAGCCCGTTCGGATGGGGATTCTACTCCCCGCTGGTGGTCTACCGTTCACCGCTGTTCTTTGGAGGATTTCACCGCGGGTTTTACGGACATCCGGTGATTGTGAACGGAGGTCGCCCGGTATTCGCTCGCGGGCCGGTTGTGCGGAATGTCCCGGCATTCCGACCCGCCCCAGTTAATCGTGGCGGCTTTGCGCGCGGTGGCAACTTTGCGCATAGCGGCTTCGGTGGTGGAGTGCACATGGGCGGCGGCATTCACCGGTAAAAAGACTGCCTCTCTGCATGGGACGCTCCGAGGAGCGTCCCGTTTTTTGCCCTGCCGGCGGCAGCGTTGTGTGGCGCCACCTACGGGGCTTTTTTTCTCTTTTATCCGCTACCCAGTCCTCAGGGGCTAAAGCCCACTTCTATTTTCCTCTTACCGCAGGCCTGAAGGCCTGCTCCACCCCGTGATAGCTGGAGTCGATTTTGCCATGACAGTTGTCTCCTCCGTGGATGCGATGATCGACAAAATGCAAAATGCAAAATGCAAAATGCAAAACGATCCTTCGACTGCGCGCTCGCCTAAACTCGCGCTGCGCTCAGGATGACAAAAAGGGGAGTGTGCTCCACCCCGTGATTGCGAGTGCGTGCTCCACACCGCGCCCTTTGACATCGTTTCAGAAAGTAGGGTTCCCTCGCTAGGCTCGGGATAAAGAGAAAGGTAGGGTTCCCTCGCTGCGCTCGGGATAAAAGATAGAAGATCACTGCTCCTAGTGATCATTGGGCGGCGATATCTCTGTTCCATCGTCGCTTTCGCTGACCATCACCTGTCCGTTTGGCGCCCGCTCCAGCCCAGGAGAGTATGGGCCAAGCAATTTGCGTCGCCACCAGGCTCCGGTAGCGTGCTTCATGGTTAAGCCAGTGAACCAGTACTGCCAGAGCACGGTGCGCACGCGTTGCGGAGGTGCGGCGGGAAACGGATTTGCGGCGAAGAGTTTCAACACGTCAGGACTGCCGCGCAGGAGACGTTCCTCTGTATGCAGGACAAAAACGTTCTGACGCCACTGCCCGAGTGAGGCGAACCACAGGTTCCAATCCAGGCGCGGCTGGTACGGCGCATAGAGGCCGGGTGCCTTGTATATGTTCTGGGGTTTATAGCGGAAAGGGTAGGCGGTCCACGTAGTGCCGTCATTGCTGCCCTGGAACTCAATCTCATACCGTTCGTGCGTCATCACGGCAAATAGACCGTAACTGTTGGCGATGCGGAAAGGCAACAGGGCGCGAACGGGCGCGTCCGGCAGAAAGTTGCCGATCTGTAATGTGTCGAGCAGTCCGGCCAGCGTCACGTAGAACACCAGAGCGAGCGACCACGCGGCGATCACGCGTTTGCCGGGATGCAGCCATCGTTGCAAACCACCGCGTAAATGGCGGTCCTCGTCAAGGTCGTCGTGCTCGGACTCCGTCAGGTTATCAGGAGGAGGAACGATGGGCAGCAACTTCCGCCGCCATCCGGCCGGCGACATGCTGGCCAGCAACTTGTCGTCGAGCAGGAGAATTCCCAGCAGCAGCACCAGGTAATTCAGGAACGTGTAATTGGCGGTGAGGATGATGGTGATCTGAAATGGGGTGACAATGAGGAAGCACAGGATCTTCCAGCGGCGCGGCAGAAAGAGCATGAAGACCAGCGCAAGTTCGGCGAACAAAGTCAAAAGTGTGGCGAAGGCGTGAAACCAGTGGGGAAGGTGCTGGATGTACCAGCCGATCCAGGAAGGCAGTGGGCCGTTCTGGTAATAGTCGTCCATGGCGGTGAGGTGACGCCAGGAGTAATCGCCGCTGGCGATCTTGACTACGCCGGATTCGAAATAAATGCGGAACCATTCCCAGCGAAGCAGAAAGAGACTGGCACGAGTGGGCCGATGCTCTTCGGCAAGTCCGGGACGCAATCCGGGCGGAGCAAAGAACAATGAGATGAAGCCTGCTTCCAGCAGCATGCCATCGGATTGATAGCCGGAGAAATCCTGGGCCGCGGCAACGAACGATAGATAACAGACCAGACATATCAGCAGAGACACGCGAGGCCAGAAGTTGAACATCACGGCCACTGAGGCCAGCAGTCCCAGCCAGCACACCAGCATCAGCATGCCGTTGTCGGATGAAAACCAAAACAGCGTGGGCGCGATCCAGAAACGTTCAAAGCCCGAGTTGTATTTTTCCAGCGCCTCAAGATACTTGGCGGCGGGCAGAATGCCTTCAGGGCCGATCAGGCCCTTGATCTGAAACAAAAGAGGATAAAAAGCGGAGAAGTAGATGAGACCGAGTCCGCGCAGAAAAATCCAGCGCGGCACCAGATGTCCGGCGTGTGTGCTGCTGGTGGCGGGTTCGGGCCCTAGTAGCCACCGCGCAGCTTTCCGCCAGGCTTCCATGCCGCAGATTATAACGAATTGGCAGATTTCAGAACTGGCGGGTGCGCGGGCCGTACCATGCATCTTAATATCTGTGATAATGCTAGCCACGTCACGGAAGCTGCTGCTGGCGCATTCAAGCGGTTCGAGAAAATTGAGACAGACAGATTTGAAGACAGGAGTACGCGCAAATGAGACGAGAGATACATCATGCAACCGAACAGGTGAGAGCCAATGTGGCCGAAATCGCTGACAAGGCACGCGACATCTCCAACAAGGTAAAAGAGCAATGGGGCGACACCTATCACGACCTTGAGAAAGGCGTGCGCCGTGCGCAGGTGGCCGGAGAACGCAGCCTGGATGACGCTCGTGATCGCATCAAGGACAAACCGATTACGGCGGTTGCGACGGTGGGTATCGCCGCGTTTGCTGTGGGATTATTCGCCGGCCTGGTGCTGGGAAGAAAGAGCAGCGATTAAAGCTTTTCGCTGTGAAGCGGAGACGCGGACTTGCTGCGTCTCCATTGATGGTTTATCGGGGATTGTATGAATAGAGCAGGGGCAAATAACCATCGCTCTATGATGTTTGATGAAAATCAAGCACAAGGTTCCTCCGTCCTACTCACGCGCTGATGACAACGCGCGTTCGCTTAACGGCCGTCGGGATGACGACGGTGTTTATGATATCGAGAGAGTTTTTCGATAGGGCCAACGGCGCGCCCCTCGAGGCTCCTGGACGGCATGCAGCTAGTGATGTCCCAGCACAGGATGCGGCACGTACACCGACTCCAGTTTTTCGATTTCCGCCGGGGTCAGTTTAATTGCCAGGGCCGCCACGGCATCATCCAGATGGTGTGGTTTGGAGGCGCCGATGATCGGGGCTGTCACTCCGGGCTTGTGCAGCAACCATGACAGAGCGATCTGAGCAGGCGGTACATTCTTTTCTTTTGCGAGTTCCTGAACGCAATCCACCACGCGATCGTCGGCTTCGCGGGTGTAGAGCTTGTGCGCGTAGTCATCCTGTTTAGATCGATCCGTGCCTGCCTTACGATTGCCGGCGAGCAGCCCGCGCGCGAGCGGACTCCAGGGCAGAAGCCCTACGCCCTCCTCCAGGCACAGCGGGACCATCTCACGCTCTTCTTCGCGATAGACCAGGTTGTAATGGTTTTGCATGGTGACGAAGCGCGTCCAGTGATTGCGGTCAGAGGTATTCAACATACGCGCAAACTGCCAGGCGAACATGGACGACGCGCCGAGGTAGAGCGCCTTGCCGGCCGTGACCACGTCATGCAGCGCTTCCAGCGTTTCTTCAATACGGGTGTCATAGTCAAAGCGGTGGATCTGATAAAGGTCCACGTAGTCGGTGCCAAGCCGGCGCAAGCTGTCATCAATGGCGTGCATGATGTGCTTGCGGGAAAGGCCTTTCTGGTTGGGATCATCGCCCATGGGAAAGAAGACTTTGGTGGCGATCACCACTTTGTCGCGCGATGGGCCAAAATCTTTCAAGGCGCGGCCGAGAACTTCTTCGCTCCGGCCCAGGGAATACATGTCGGCGGTATCAAAAAAGTTGAAACCGAGTTCAAGCGCGCGTTTGATGAACGGGCGTCCCTGTTCCTCGTCTAACACCCACTCGCGCCATTTCTTTGAGCCATAGGTCATGCAGCCAAGACAAAGTCGTGACACTTTTGTGCCGGTAGCGCCAAGATTTGTGTATTCCATCAGTGGGTCCTTTGGAGTGCGAAAAACTCAACGATCATTTTAGATGCGACCTACCATCTTGCACATCTGTCGCTGGGCCGTTATGCTGCAACGTCCCACAATTTGTTGAGAAGAATTCCGGAGGATCATTGATGCGTCGCATCGTAACAGGCCTGGCTTTTGTCTTGTCCGTGGCGTTTATCTTTTCTGCGCACCAGAGTTTCGCACAACGGCAGCCCGAGCAGATCAAAGACTTCATCCGCGTGCAATCGCCGGTGATTGCCCTCGAACATGTGCGCCTGATTGATGGAACGGGCGCAGCGGCGAAGGCCGACCAGACGATCGTGATCTCAGGCGGAAAGATTACGGCGATCGGCAATGCCGGCGCTGTGCAGGTTCCCGCCGATGCACAACACATCGATTACACCGGGTACTCAGCTCTTCC
Organism: Terriglobia bacterium; assembly: GCA_963755365.1. Lineage (GTDB taxonomy): Bacteria > Acidobacteriota > Terriglobia > Terriglobales > Acidobacteriaceae > Angelobacter. The sequence goes on from CAVWJV010000004.1 coordinate 505,501, forward strand.
CGGACTGGTGGGCATGCATGATCATCTGTTTTATCCGGCGGGCGGCGCACTGTATCACAACATGCCGTTCAGCTTTCCGCGCCTCTATCTGGCGCTGGGCGTGACCACCATCCGGACTACAGGAAGCATTGAACCTTATTTTGATCTGGAGTTGAGGAAGGGAATCGACCAGGGCAAGCTGATTGGGCCCAAGATGAACATTACCGGGCCATATATTGAAGGTGAAGGGGCATTCACGCGGCAGATGCATGCATTGCGCGATCCTGAAGATGCACGGCAGACTGTGGCTTACTGGATTTCCGAAGGCGTGGGATCATTCAAGGTTTACAACGTGCTCACGCGGGCTGAACTGAAAGCCACGGTGGAAGAGGCGCACAAACATAACATCAAGGTAACGGGCCATCTTTGTTCGATTGGCTTCCGCGAGGCTGCCGAGATCGGCATAGACGATCTGGAACACGGGCTTACAGTGGACACGGAGTTTTTCCCGGACAAGAAACCCGATGTCTGTCCTAATCCCACGCAGGCAGCGGCGGCCGCGGCAAAGCTCGACGTAAGCAGCGAGCCGATCCAGACGACGATCAAGACACTGCTTCAGCATCACGTGGCGGTGACGTCCACGTTGCCGGTGTTTGAGCAGTTTGTGTCTTCGCGTCCGGATGAGCCGCAAAAAGTTCTGGACCTGCTGAGTGACGACGCGCGCAAAGCCTACCTTGGCAATCGCAAACGCATTGCCGACAACAAAGACAGCCCGTGGCCAATGATGTTCCAGCGCGAGATGGAATTTGAGCGCGCGTTTGTGAAAGCTGGAGGAACGCTGCTGGCTGGGCTGGATCCAACCGGCATCGGCGGGGACATTGCGGGGTATGGTGATCATCGCGAACTGGAGCTGCTGGTAGAGGCCGGATTCACGCCGCTGGAGGCCATTAAAATCTATACGCTCAATGGCGCGCAGTTTCTGGGCGAAGCCGACCATATTGGATCGCTGGCCGCGGGCAAGCAGGCGGACATCATGATTGTGAAAGGCGATCCGTCCACGAAGATAGAAGATATTGAGAATGTGGAAGTGGTGTTTAAAGATGGCGTGGGTTGGGACACGAAGAAGCTGGTGGAGTCAGTGAAGGGGCAGGTGGGGACGAGGTGAAGTCTGCGCCTGAGTCGGCAGCTTTGATGTGTGAGCAGTCGGCATGCTCGCGTCTTTATCGCCCAGAAAATCGCTCCGATTGTATCACCGCGAAGAGGGCACAGCAGATGTAGGGATCCCTCGCTGCACTCGGGATTAAAAAAAAGAAGTACAACTTTATTTCTTATCTGCCGCTTTGGTATACACGCTGGCGGCGAAGCCGTCGGCTTCTTCGGTGAGGGCTTTTTTCCAGCCCATGCCAGGTTGCGGCAGTTCGGCAGAGCCCTGCAGGCGCGCGTAGATTCTCACGTGAGGATTTTGCGCCGGGACCTGCATGCGCAGAATGCCATCGACGATGTCGGCTTTGCAGGTACGCGGCGCATTGATCACGAACTTCTTGCGCAGCTCAATCAATTGCGCGTACCACTTGCCTTTCAGATTGACGCCTTCACTCAGCGGCCAGTTGAGTTTGGAGCGTTCAAAGGTCTGCGGGTCCTGCGGATCGGGAACGTCATGGGCGTCAAAGTTGAAGTCCTTGAACTCATTGCGGCGACCTTCACTGACGGCCTTCTGCAGAGCGGGGTCACCGTAGTCAGTGAAGAACAGGAACGGGCTGCCTTCATCAAATTCCTGTCCCATGAAGATGAGCGGCGTTGCCGGCGAGAGAAGAAGCAGGGCGGCTATGAGCATGCGTCCGCCACGGGGAACGAATTTGGTGCAGCGGTCGCCGATGGCGCGATTGCCAACCTGATCATGGTTCTGTATGCAGATGACATGTGACGACAAAGGAATTCCCTGGCTGCTGGCGCCGCGGGGCTTACCACCCCAGAATTGAAAAGGCTCGCCCTGGAATACAAAACCCTGCGTCAGCGCGCGGACAATCTGTTCCGGCTGGCCGAAATCCTGGTAGTAGCCTTGGCGTTCTCCGCTAAAGAAGGCGTGGATGGCATGATGAAAGTCGTCACTCCAGACGGCGTCCAGGCCGTAACCACCCTGTTCACGCGGAAGCACCAGGCGGGGATTGTTTTCGTCACTCTCGGCGATCACGCAGATTTCGCGATTGAGTTCGTAGGAAAGCTCGGCAACTTCCTTGGTGATCTCGGCGAGAATATGCGGCGAGGAATCGTCTCTGACGGTTTGCACGGCATCAAGTCGCAGGCCGTCGAGATGATATTCGTGGATCCAGTAGCGCGCGTTCTCGGTCACGTAATGGCGAACGCCTTCGGCGCCGGGCTGATCGTAATTTACGGCTTCGCCCCACGGCGTTGTGTGCTGGTCAGTAAAGTACGGCGCAAACATGCGCAGGTAGTTACCTTCATTGCCGAGGTGGTTGTAGACCACGTCCAGAATCACGGCAAATCCAAACTTGTGGGCGGCATCCACAAAGCGACGGAGAGCTTCCGGGCCACCATAGCTGGCTTGAACGGCGAAAGGAGAAACGCCGTCATAGCCCCAGTTGCGGGTTCCGGGAAACGCGGCGACCGGCATGAGTTCGATGACGGTGATGCCGAGCTGCTTCAGATAAGGAAGATGCGTGATGGCGGCATCCAGCGTGCCTTCCGGAGAGAAGGTGCCGATGTGAAGCTCATAGATGATGTAGTCTTTCAGGCTCAGGCCGCGCCACTGATGGTCTGTCCAGGCGAACTTTTCCGGATCAACGATCTCAGTGGGGCCATGAACACCTTCGGGCAACAAGCGTGAGACGGGATCGGGGACCGGTTTCTGGCTGTCAGGAATGTAGAAGTACCGGTCGCCGGCCTGAGCTGACGCATGTGCGGCGAAATAGCCGTCTTCCTGAGGCTGCATTGGCAGATCACGCGTGCCGCCGGCAGTAGTCAGGCGCAGAGTCATGTTGGCAACGAGCGGGGCCCAGACGCGAAATTCGCAGCCGCGACGGTCCGGGTCCAGCGAGGCGCCCAAACCGGTTTTGCTCAGGACATCAGCGTTCACGTATCTTGAGAAGACCTGATCTGTCATTGAGGATGCTCACCATCGAAAAACAGCTACTCATTCTTGCTTCTGCATCGCCGCGCCGGCAGGAGTTGCTGCGTGAAGCCGGTATTGCCATCGAAATCCATCCAGCCCACATAACGGAACAACGGTTACCCGGCGAAGCGGCCATTGATTATGCGAAGCGACTCTCGCGTGAAAAAGCGCTCGCTGTAGCGCATCGCTTTGCCAATCGCTTTGTACTGGGTGCTGACACCATAGTCGTGGTGGATGAAGAGGTGCTGGAAAAGCCACTTGACCACCACGATGCTGCACGAATGTTACGCCTGCTTTCCGGACGCGCTCATAACGTAATCACCGGAGTCAGCCTGGTTACTCCCACCGGAACCGTTGATACGCGTACCTCTACCACGCAGGTGTTCTTTCGAAAACTGACGGAGCAGGAAATTCAGGTTTACGTGACCAGCAATGAGCCCATGGACAAAGCCGGCGCCTACGCCATACAGGGCGGGGCCGCTGGTTTTGCCGAACGCATGGAGGGGGAATATTCCAATGTAGTGGGGTTACCACTTCTGCTGGTAGAAGAGATGTTACAGACCAACCAGTTTATGTGATGCCCGTTTATGTGAAACCCGGGACGGCTGCTTATTTCTTGTCGACGGGAGCGGGAGGCTGCTGCTCGCCTTCTTTCATCGCGCCTTTGAAATTCTTAATCGCATCGCCAAGGCCCTTGCCAAGATCGCCCAGCTTGCTGGGACCGAAGAAGATCAGAGCGATTACGAGAAGAATAAGCAGTTCCGGAACGCCAAGTTTTCCACCGAACATGTTGAACTCCAATTTCGGAACCACCAGATGAAGGAGCGTTCCGCCTGTGTTTTAGGGCTGACTGTCGAAGCTGATTTTAGGCCACTTTTGATAAGAGAGTCAAAGAATCATTGAAAAGAAACCCACTTACCAGCGTAACTGGTTAGTTTTTCTAACAAACCCTTATATCTCAAAGACTTCGGATCAAAGCCGCCAAAAGCGCCGTACGGCGAGGCAGTTCCTCCAGAATAATTGATTCATTCGCAGCGTGGGCTCCTTCGCCCACGGCGCCCAGTCCGTCCAGGGTTGGAATGCCCATGGCGGAAGTGAAGTTTCCGTCAGAGCCGCCGCCGGTGGAAGCTTCGTCAAGGGTCATGCCCATGGACTTAGCCTGCTCCTGCGCCAGCCGGAACAGGCGAACAGTTCCTTCGGTGCGCTCCATTGGAGGACGGTTGAGACCTCCGGTGACCTCCAGGGTACAGTTCGGATCCATGGGACGAAGAGCAGCGAACTTTTTCTCCAGCTCAGCGGCATCTGCCGCACGCGCAATGCGGATATCGACTTCAGCCATGGCTTCCGCGGCGACCACGTTGGTGCGCGTGCCTCCGTGGACAACGCCCGGGTTAACCGTTATGCCACGGGCAACGTCAGTGAATTTGGCGATTTCCAGAATCTGGCGTGAGAGTTCAATCACAGCACTGTGACCTTTTTCGAAATCCACTCCGGCATGGGAAGCGCGTCCGCGCACACGGATGGTGTAATCGCCCACGCCTTTGCGCGCGGTCTTGAGCTGGCCTTTCAAGCTTTGTGAAGGCTCCAGCACCAGGACGGCTTCGCAATCTTTGGCTGTGGATTCGACCACGGGGCGTCCGGTGGTGCTGCCTACTTCTTCGTCGGTGTCTAAGAGAATGGTGACAGGGCGGGAATGCACATTGCGTCCGGCAGAGCGGAGGGCACGCAGGGCGAACATCATCATGGTGATGCCGGCCTTCATGTCATACACGCCGGGACCGCAGGCGCGTCCATTTTCAACGCAAAATGGCATAGTGCTGAGCGTTCCTAAAGGCCATACGGTGTCGAAATGTCCGAGCAAAAGAACGGGCTTGGCACCTGATCCGCCCGAACTGCTGGATCCGGCGAATTCTACCTTGAGATGGTTGCCGCAATCTTGTTGAGCGAAGAACTGGGTGTTGCCGCCGAGGCTTTCAAATTCGTGGGCCAGATATTCGCCGAGATGATCGACCGCCTGCTTGTTGTCACTGGGCGATTCGAGTTCCACCATGCGCTTGAGTACTTCCAGCATGTGAGCATGGTGTTCCTGGCAGAATTGAAGGAGCGTGGCGTTATCAGTGGTAGTGGGCATAGGTTGAGGATAATGATAGCGCGGGAGCAATTGGGTGAGTGAGTAATTTGGTAAATGGGTAAATTGGATAAATGCCGATATCATCGAAATTCCGAGGGCGAAACAAAAATTTCGCTGTTTTGGAAATGTTCCTGATAATCTTCTTGCCGTAAAAGCCGACCATGTCTTCTTCAGAGATGTTGTTCCAACGCCAGATCAGAAATCTTAAGCTCTTGTTGAGATCAAATGGATTCCTGCGACGAGGCCAGAATTTCACTTGCGAATCTTTAGAGTGCTGGGGATGTATCAACTTTCGGAAGAGCCGTTACTCGGCGCTGAAGAAAAGCGCTTCACCATCAATCTTGCGATAGCGGCCAAGCGCATCCTTGCTTATGAAGGAAAAGAGGTCGATGCTTGTCCACCAACCTACGCGTGTCATTGGACGATCCGCATTGGCGTCCTGATGCCAGAACGGAACGACATTTGGTGGACACTGTCAAGCGAAGAGTCTCTTGTTGCCGTTGAGGCTGAAATTCAAATGACACTTTCCGAATTGGCAATTCCTACCGTGAAAGCCCATTTGACCGAAAAGGGATTGCTGGAGCTATGGGGGAGCAAAATGCCAGGTGCGTTCGAGATCCGATGCTCAGAACAAATCGGTCCTATTGGCCTTGCCCTGGGATCTTCGATGAGATCCCCCCAACTTTTCGCGAATCCGCGAGATATGCCGAGGTTCGTCAGCGGAAAAGGGGGCTGAGGAACATATTGCTCGAATGCAGAAGCATTCTCAATACCTGAGAGCATTTAGGTGCCAGAGAATCAGTCAATCCGCTCTTTGAGCTAGATCCCGTACCTCAGCGGCTAAAGCCGATGTCTTCTCGTGCTTTACCGCAGGCCTAAAGGCCTGCTCCACCCGTTTCTTCCCACCATTTCTGGCCCAAAAACGAACACATTTCTCCCGATGCCGTTTCCTTAAGCCCAAGCCAGGAACTGCCACTTTTTGTCATTCACACAACGTTGACATAACGTCCGTGCAGGACTATCGTTGGCGCGCTGCCTTCCCACTCTCCCCGGAGGTATTTCCCCAATATGAGTAAGCACTTTGCTGGAAACAGGTTTCCATCAGGTCGCGCTGGACTGTTCCTTTGCGCGATCATTTTGTTGGTACCCTCATTCGCAGCGGCGCAAACCCGTCCGCTCTTTAATTTGAATTTGCAATCGACAACACAGTCGCCTTTTCCCAGTGATCGCTTCACGGTAGGCGATCCCCGGCAAGACACCGGTTTGCGTGTCAACCTTCCCACGCCGAATTGCACTACCAATCCTTCTGACTGCGCTGACGTGGCCCTGCTCAACCAGCTTGACGGCTTCAACCTGCAGCCCAGGATCTCAATCCCTTTTGACGGCGCGATTGATCCCGCCACGGTGAGCAGCAAAACAGTTTTCCTGGTGCAATTGCCGGCGCGCTTCACACCCGGCCGCGATCAGGACGATGATGCCTTTGCCGGCTTCAAGCCCAATATCATCGGCATCAACCAGATTGTCTGGGACCCCGCCTCGCTCACGCTGTTTGCGGAGTCTGATCAGCATCTGGACCAGCGGTCAAACTATCTGCTGGTGGTGACCAGAGGCATTCACGATGCATCCGGAGCGGCCATTCGTCGCGCTCAGGGCTTAAATAGCGGAGATGACGGTGGCGATGCACAACTGCGCTCTTATCTTCGTTCGCTGCAAGGTTTGCTCCGTGGCGACGTTCTGCACGCCATTGCGCCCGGACTGAACGACGGCGATATTGCCGCCGCCAGTCTGTTCACCACGGAGAGCGCTACCGCGACCCTTGAGAGTATTCGCGATCAGGTCAGGTCGGCTGCCGCCCCGCAGGTAAGTTTCACGATTGGATCGAACGGTGAGAAAACGGTTTTTCCGGTGAACACTGTCTCCGGGTTTACCTGGAATGAGCAGACGCATACCGTTGGACCGCTGGTTCCCGCGAATCTCATTGGCGATTTGGCGGCGTTGCAGGTTTTCCCCGGCTCCGTTGGCACCCTCGCCTTCGGGAAATTCAGCTCAAAACAATGGACGAACGCCGGCGTGTTCATTCCTGCGGTGCCAACGCGCAATGACGTCCCCGTACAGTCAACGCAGGATGTGTTCTTCAATCTCTTCATTCCGTCTGGCAAGCGCCCAACCAACGGCTGGCCGGTGGCGATTTTTGGCCACGGATTTACTGACAGCAAGCAGGGCGCACCGTTTGCCGTCGCTTCCACTCTGGCGCACAACGGGATCGCCTCCATTGCGATCAATGTTGTTGGCCACGGTTTTGGCCCCAACAGCACGTTGACCGATCAATCAGGGCGCCACGTCCGTCACTTTCCCGGAGGGCGGTCGCGGTTTTGACCAGGACGGCAATGGCGTGATCACTTCCTCTGAAGGCTCTTCCACTTTCTTTGCCGGGCCGCAGGGGACCATTGGATCACGTGACGCTTTGCAGCAAACGGTGGCTGACCTGATGCAACTGGTGCGCGCGATTCAAGGCGGCATTGACGCTGATGGCGACGGCCTGCCGGACCTGGATGCCAACCGCGTCTATTACGCCGGCCAGTCATTCGGAGGCATCTACGGCACCATTTTCATGGGCATTGAACCTGATATCCGTGCCGGAGTGCCCAACGTTCCTGGTGGCTCCATCATTGACATTGTGCGGCTCAGCCCGTCATTCCAGTTGCTGCTGACACAAGCCCTTAACGTGCGTACGCCGAAATTGCTTAATGCCGGACCGCCGCTCTTCTTCAATGACAACTCTCCGCTGCGCAATTTGCCCACGGTAATCAATAACGTTCCCGGCGCAGTTGCGATTCAGACGGTGGAAGACAGCAGCCGGTGGCTGGGCCAGGCAGGCGATCCTGTTGCATGGGCGCCCTTCATACGCAAATCGCCGCTGCCGGGCGAGTTTGCCAAGAGCGTGATCATCCAGTTTGCCCGTGGCGATGAGACTGTACCCAATCCCACCGCAACGGCTCTCATTCGCTCCGGCGATCTGGCTGACCGCGCAACGTTCTTCCGCAATGACCTGGCTTTTGCTCTGGGCGTTGGCTTCGGCAAGAACCCGCACACCTTCCTTACCAACATTGGCGGCACGGCGCCGGTGGCAGGGGCAGCCGTAGGCGGCCAGACCCAGATCGCAATTTTCTTTGCGACCGATGGCGCTTTAACCATTGATCCTGATGGTCCGGGACTGTTGTTTGAGGTGCCAATTGCCGGCCCCCTGCCGGAAGACCTGGGATTCCTGCCGTAGGGAATTGGGTAATTGTGTAATTTGGTAAATGGGTAATTTGGATTCGCACACAAGTGCAGCCAAGTTGCCCATTTTTTTTGTTCAAATTATCCAATTACAAGTTGCGGAACTCTGACATCGCTCCCAATGAACAGTTTTTTTATGTCGCTCCGCAGGCGCTGCGCTCCAGCCTACGGCAGTGCGGTAGTGAGTCATTCGTCTCAGCTTACCCAGCGTTTATCCCTCGTTCCACGCTGCGGAACTCGGGAACACACTGGGCTATCTTCTTGTCGCGCCTCCGGCGCTTCGTTCTTGTCGCTTCGCTCCAAACCGCTATGGCGCTTTTATCGAGGTTACGGCGTCAGGCTCCTGTCACTACGGGCTCGTCGCGCGAGTCGGCCTCGCCCTTAACGAGGCAACTGAAGGCCGTTACGTACGGATCGTGGCTACAAACAAGATTTGAAATGACGCGCCTCGCTTCCATGAGCTAGCATCAAGGCATGCTGAAAAGCAGCCTTCGCGTACTCCTATTCATTGTTTCCGTGACCGCGATCGTGGTGTACTCACCTGCCGAAGCCAAATCAGCCAAATTCCCTCTATCGTCGTATGACAGCACAGGCTGCCGTTTCAAAGCGCGCTCGCAGGATTGTCCCAACCAGGTCATGAAGGACATTCTGGCCAGGGGGAAGGATGCTATTCCGATTCTCATTTCGCAGCTCACAGATTCCGAACGGACCAAAAAGCCAATCGAAGACCAGTGGAGTTATACCGACGCAGGCGATGTGGCTTACATTGTCCTGATCAGTCTGTTTACCACTCACGATGGGGACTTCAACCTGCCCGATGTGCCGACATGGAAGGCGGTGATTAAAGGCTGCAACAGTTCTGTGGAAGGCTGCTGGCGCGAGTACGTCAAAAAGAACGGACGCGAGTCGATTCAGCAGGCATGGATGAAAGCATGGAACCTGCACAAGGACCAGATTCACTGGGATGCCAGGGAAAGATGCTTCCAAGCCGCCGGAGTCGAGACCGGAAGAGGGAATAAAAGTAAGAAGTGAGAACCGGCGTTGCGCGCCGGGCGATCGCCGGCCTACTCCTTCAGTTTGAGCTTGCTCTTGTTCTCTTCCAGAAACTCACGCAGTTCCTTGGCCTGGTCCAGCAGGCGGACCCACTGCTCGTAATAGAGGGTTACAGGGAAACGTCCCAGTCCGTAGACGCTTACGCCGCCCTTTTCGCTGACCTTGAATTGCATGGCGCCAGTGCGCTGCTTCTTGGATTCCAGTTCGGCTAATCTTGCCTTGAGCTCTTCGTATGTCGGTTCTGCCATGCAGTGCACCTCAGTTTCTGGGTATTCCAAGATTGTAAGGGCCGAGAGTATGCCGGGAATTGATGAGATCGGGTGACTGGTGATCGGAAGATCCGGTGATCGAAGAACAACCCTCGAACGACGGCTTGGATGTTTCGGCTAAGTCCTTTAGATCTTGGGATGCAGGGGTGAGGTAGGCACGTTCATTGGGTGATCTCGACATCCGGTGATCGGGTGATCTAAAGGCTGAGGGGATCCGCCAACTTCGGGCGTAAACGCAAAAACGGCAGCCAGGTTCGACTGCCGTTCTCTGCCGACGAAGCGGCGTTAACTTTTTGTCGCCGCTATTCAACGTTGACGTTCTGGACGGAGCGATACAGCTTTCCGGCGGTGTCCCAGGCCTGAATGGTCAGGATCTGGGTGCCTTTGTTGGCGTTGATCTGCTGGTCAAGGGAGGGGCCGGAAGAGATGGCCACTACATGGCCGTTCAGGTAGGCCTTCATTGTGGTGATCGGCTTCGGATTGTTTTCGACGTTAAATGAGACCCGGAAGGGGGACGTAACATCGTCGCCATCGAAAGGACCGTTGGAGTAGATGCCCGGCAGGCAGACGTCGCCTTTGGGCGGGCAGCTACCATCGTAAAAGGCGGTAAAGGCGACTTTGCTGGAGTAGACGTGGCCCTGGGCATCCCACGCCACGGCGGTCAGAGTGTGGTTGCCGGGTGTGGTTGGCGATCCCTGGCCTTCAATGGATTGTTGCCCGGGAGAAGGCGAATCATCGAAATTCACTTTGTTGTCGACATAGGTGCGGACATGGGTGATGTTGGCAGCGCCTTTGAAGCCGAAAGTCATCAGCAGGTTCTGGGAGACGAACTGGCCGGCTGCGGGATAGCAGATCCGCACGCCCACGGTCGATGTGGGGCAGGAAGACGGAGGATTACCGGTGACGGCGAATGTCTCGGCTGGCCTGGTAGGTGTGTCCAAAATTGTCGTGCGCGGTAATCACCATGTGATGAGTGCCGTTCGCAATCCCTCCGGGAAAGAGGTCAACCTCAGGGCCGGCGTTGGTGAAGATCTGATGGCCATCGACTGTCACGGTCATTGAAGTGATGCTGCCGGAGGAAGGCTCGGCTGCGCTCTCAATGTGCGGCGCGCCGCTGATGACGGAGTTAGCACTGGGTTGGCAGATATGTATGCCCGAGGTGGTGGGTGCTGCACATTGTGCGGCTGCCTGGCTGGGCAGTATGGTGACGGCGATGGCGAAGAATGTGGCGACGAAGAGAGAGACGATTGGCGACACGGACTGCGATTTCATTTTTGGGTACGGCCCTTTGAATTGCTTTTGATTTCACTTGCTGAATCTTCATATGAGCAATTCGAAAGCCAAGCTGCTGCTCTCAGAAAAATTCAGAAAAGCTGAAAAGGAATGTAGAACAACGTCCATTAGTGGAACCCAGGTACATATTCAGAGTAGAAGGCCGCACTAAGGCCCTGCATTTCGGCAAGCAGTCTGTTTGATGTATCGCGATACGATATAGATATCGTAGCCGGGTTGGGTTTGCTGGACAAATCTTCTATAATTCGCGGCAAGAGATGAGTGAAACCAACGTTAAGACCGTAGAACCCGCCGAAGCTGTAAGCCCCTGAGACGGCCGCCACGGTAAGCGGACCGCTCGATATTGCCCAGATTCAGGCCATTCTTCCGCACCGCTATCCATTCTTGCTGATTGACCGTGTGCTGGAGATCCATCGGATGAAAAAGATCGTCGCGCTGAAGAATGTGACGATCAACGAACCGTTCTTTCAGGGACACTTCCCGTCATTTCCCATCATGCCAGGCGTTCTGATTGTGGAAGCCATGGCCCAGGCGGGCGGAACGCTGCTGCTGACGGAAATTGAAGATCGGCATGACAAGCTGATGGTATTTACCGGCATCGAGAAGGCCCGTTTTCGCCGGCCAGTGGTTCCCGGAGACCAGGTCCGTATTGAAGTGGAAGTGCTGGCGTGGAGAAGGACGGCTGTCCGCATGGGCGGCAAGGCGTTTGTGAACGGCAAAGTGGTTTGTGAAGCCACTATCAGTTGCCAGCTTGTGGACCGCTCACGGGGCAAGAGTTCTTCCCAGAACGCCACGCCGGCCGACACCGCCGAATGACGCCGTCAAGAATGACACGATCAAGAATGATCCATCCCACCGCCATCATAGAGCCAGGAGCTAAGGTCCCGGAATCATGCTCGGTTGGGCCCTACTGTCACATTGGTAGTGAAGTTGAGCTGGGTGAGAACTGTGAGCTGATGTCTCACGTGGTGATTTCCGGGGTGACCAGGATCGGGTCGAACAACCGGTTCTTTTCTTTTGGCGCGATCGGCAGCGAACCGCAGGATATTTCCTACAAAAGTGAAAAGACACGGCTGGAGATCGGGGACCATAACGTAATCCGGGAGTACGTAACGCTTAACCGCGGAACAGCGAAGGGCGGCGGGATCACACGCATTGGCAGCCATACGCTGATCATGGCTTATGCCCATGTGGGACATGATTCGGTGATTGGCGATCGAGTGATGCTGGTGAATGGCGCTACTCTGGCTGGTCATGTCACGGTGGAAGAGTGGGCAGTGGTGGGTGCACTCTGCCCGGTGCATCAATTCGTACGCATCGGCGCGCATTCGTATATCGGCGGTGGAACGGTTGTTACCAAGGACGTGATGCCTTTTGCCAAGTGCGTAACACCACGGCATACGAAAACTTATGGACTGAATGCCATTGGTCTGGAACGGCGGGGCTTCAGCAAAGAGCGGATCCGGAAGATCCACCATGCTTACAAGTTATTGCTCAATTCCAAACTCAATACCACCCAGGCGCTGGAGAGACTGAAGGCAGAATCCGACCTGGGTGAAGATGTAAGTATGCTGATTAAGTTCATTGAAGGTGCTGAGCGGGGCGTGATTAAGTAGCTGTCGCCTGAAGGTGGACGACCGTGGGGACGATCAGGCTGCCTTTTTAGCTTTTTTGTCTTTGTCACGATCACTATCACGGCCGCTGGGTTCGCGGTTGCTGGTCAAGTCATCACCGTGACGGGGCAAATGCGGGTCGGTTGGCCGGTGTGTGCCCAGCAGAGACACTTCGTGAGTGGATTGGTTGTCCGCAGGCGTTTCGTCATTCGGCTGAGAACTATTGATCAGCGTGTCGGCATACCGCAAATAACGCTTGATTGTGCCCTGCTCTTCAGGCTGCAACAAAGGATCCGTCGCCGCGGCCGGCAGCTCTTCTTCACTCTCCGGTTCAAGAGGTTTGAAAGAATATCCTTTAAAGGATGGGATATAGGAATAGGGCCGTTTGGTCATATCAAAAAGCAGTGTTTACCAAATAGTTATGATGCGTCTGTGGCGCAATAGATGCCTGTTGTAAAGCATTGTTTAGAATTATCGAAAGAAAATGGGCCAAAAGGGAAAACTCGGGTTAATCGCCGGTAATGGCAGCTTTCCCTTGCTGCTGCTGGACGCGGCGCGTGCGCAGGGCGCAGATGTAGTGGTGGCAGCCATCAAGGAAGAGACTTCGCCTCTGATTGAAGGGCGTGGCGCGGCATCGGTGCATTGGATGTCGCTGGGGGAATTAAGCAAGCTGATTGAGACCTTTAAACGTGAAGGTGTGGATACCGCAATCATGGCCGGTCAGGTCAGGCACAAGCAGATATTCTCCAGCATCCGGCCTGACTGGAAGCTGGCCAAGGTGCTTTTATCACTGGGAACACGCAATACGGATTCGCTGATAGGCGCAGTTGCCAAGGTGTTGGAAGAAGAAGGCATACACCTGATCAGCTCCACGTCCTATCTGGAGCCCCTTCTGGCCAGAGCTGGCGTGCTTACCCGGCGCGCCCCTAATGAAGTTGAAAGCAGAAACGTGGAATATGGGCGGAAAGTTGCCCGACATCTTGCCCAGTATGACATTGGACAGACGGTGGTGATCGCCGAGCTGGCCTGCGTGGCCGTGGAAGCGATGGAAGGCACTGATGCCACGATTCTGCGTGCTGGTGAAATCATGGGCAGCCTTGGCGGTTCCGGGACAGGCGAATCAGCGCTCAGCCGGGCGTTGACCGTAGTCAAAGTGGCCAAACCGAATCAGGACATGCGGTTTGACGTTCCAGTGATCGGCGAGAAGACGCTGGAAACCATGAAACAGGCCGGAGCGACATGTCTGGCCGTGGATGCAGGTAAATGCTTGTTCCTGGATGGCGATCGCATCATTCATGCAGCGGACGCGGCAGGGATCGCGATCGTGGGCGACTAGATCTCGCCACGGAGACAGGAACGCTAAGAAAAAGCAAGTTCGGCCGCGAATGAACGCGAAAAGGGCCAGAAACAAAATGGACCTTCCCGTGGACTGCTTAGGCTACGTAATGATGACCAAAACCTGAGTACCCTGGGTATTCAGGGAAGCCAGCTCAGTACACCAGCTTTCACCCCGGAATAATCTGCTGATTAGTTTTCATTCGCGTGCATTCGCGGCTACGTAATTCCGGAATACGAGCGAAAAATTGGCTGTAACCTTTAAGGTACACCGCACTCTATCCAACAGCAGGAGGGACCGCAATTTGGCTTCTGAGGCAGTTCTGGCAGGACAGGCACTGAGCGACGAGGAAATCGTCAAACGTGTGCTCGCCGGCGATACTCCAATGTTCGAGATCCTGATCCGTCGTTATAACCAACGGATCTACCGGATAACGCGCAGCATACTTCGGGATGATGACGAAGCCGAGGACGTGATGCAGGATGCCTACTTCCGCGCCTATGAACATCTCAATCAATTCGAGGGCAGAGCCAGTTTCTCGACATGGGTCACCAGGATTGCTCTTCATGAGGCGCTGGCAAGGAAAAAACGTCGCGGACGCTATGACGAACTGGATGCCATTGCCGAGGCAAAGGGAGATTCCACCATGATCTTGAAATCCGGGAAGCCTGGTCCGGAAGAGAATTTGGCCCAGTCAGAATTGCGTGGGCTGCTTGAGAACGCAATTGAGGGCCTGCCGGAAGCCTTCCGCACCGTTGTGGTCTTGCGCGAGATCGAGGAAATGAATGTGGCCGAAACCGCTGAGACTCTGGGCCTGAGCGAGTCTCTGGTAAAAACGCGACTGCATCGTGCCCACGCCATGTTACGCAGACACCTTCACACTCAGGCACAAGGCCGCCTTACCGAGCTGTATGCATTCCATGCCGTGCGCTGTGATCGCGTAGTGAAGGCTGTGTTTGAGCGAATCGAGCGTAAAGCGTCTGGCGCCGAATAGGCCGAGTCTCACGGGCCGGTAGTTGCAAGCGCGTGAATAGATTTTTGACATTTCAATTTCACAGGAGAAATCAAAATGAACAAGATTGGATTGGGATTAGCAGCACTTTTACTTCTTTCAACCGCAGCATTGGCTGCTCCCAAAGAGGGCACATTCAAAGGCGAGATCATGGACAGCGCTTGCGCTAAAGCTGGATCGCATGACGGCATGATGAAACAGGCTGGTCTCAAGACCGCCAAAGACTGCACCGAAGCTTGCGTGAAGGGCGGCAACAAATATGTCCTTTACAACAAAACCAGCAAGAAGGTCTATCAACTGGACGACCAGACCAAGCCGCAGCAATTTGCCGGACAAACTGTAACCGTAAAGGGAACGCTCGAGGGCGATTCCATCCACGTAAGCAGCATTCAGTAAATCTTTGCAGCAAAAGTTTTGACAAGGTCTCCTTAAGTTCACGATGGGCCAGCGGAATATCGTCTGGCCCTTTTTTGTGGAGGCCGATTTGTCTTGGAGAAAGATTTCATGAAACGAGTGTTGATCATTGCGGAGCGGTGGTTGCGTGCAGCCTGTTGATTGGATGGCTTGCCTTTTCAAGCTTCAGTCTTGCCGCGGTCGCAGAACCTGGCGGGACAGAGACCTATATGGCGACAAAGGCCAAGCATCTGCTCATCGCGCGTGCTGTTCGAGAAGGCGTTCCGCCCCGCCCACTGGATCGCGCAGCAAGCGCGGCGCAGGGAGACAACACTTTCACCGTGCGTTGCTCGTTATGCCATGGTGAAGATGGTCAGTCCAAGACTCCTCTTGGACAATGGATGTATCCCCGCGCAACGGACTTAACCTCGAGTGAAGTGCAGGGCTATTCAGACCAGGAGTTGTTCTGGATAGTAAAGAACGGCATTCGCTTGAGTGGAATGCCCGCGTTCGGCAAGACAGAGACTGACGAAAAGATCTGGAATATGATCGACCACCTGCGCACCTTGCAGGTCACGTAAGAAGTAGTGAACCGGCTACTCCTGGTTGATTTGCATGCTTTGATCAATGCTGAGCGATCTGGGCATGCCGGAGTTTTCTGGACCAGAGTAGGTAGCCAGAAAGCGGAAACTGGTGTCGTTCACTTCCGACGAGTAGTTGTAAGGACCACGGCTGGAGCGGGACATGGTTAGATCGCCCTGGGAGCGAAGATCGTCCAGCGAAGCATAGCCGCCTTTCATGGCAGCGTGGCTGCGTTCAGCCTGCGCCATGGCGAGCAGATCATTGCGGACGCCGGTGAGGTCGATCGCGGCAGCCGGATTATTGGTCCCTGCACTGGCCGCTGCCTGGCCCTGGCGCATATAGAACCACATACCCACAACAAGAACGAACAATAAAGTTACAAATCCGAATCCGCGCCCCATTTTCAAGTTCCTCCCAAGCGCTTGATTTTGTCGCGACGTTCTGGCTATTGACTGGAGACTTTCTGGCCCGAATTGAAATCATAGCCTTTGCGATGGGCTGCAGCCTCTGAGAAAATCAATAACTTGACTAACGAAAGTGCAATCCGCGTAGCAGTCGTTGGTGTGGGCTCTTTTGGCCGTAACCATGCCCGTGTGTATCACGAACTGGAAAAACAGCAGCAGGGTGTTCAACTTGCGGCCGTTGTAGACGCCAACGCCGCGCAGGCCCAGGCGGTGGCCGCGCAATTTGGCTGCAAGGCTTTTACCCGCGTGCAGGACCTGTTCGGTTTGGTAGATGCCGTGTCCGTTGCCGTGCCCACAGTACATCATTTGCGCGTTGCGTCCGCATTGATGGAAGCCGGCGTGGATGTGTTGATTGAAAAGCCTCTGGCATCGACGCTCGAAGAAGCTGACGCGCTGGACGCCATTGCGAAAGCAAATCAAAGGGTGGTCCAGGTCGGTCACCTGGAGCGTTTCAATCCGGCAGTGCAGGCGACCCTCCCAATCCTTACTCGGCCCATGTTTTTTGAAGTTCATCGGCTCAGCATTTTCACCGCGCGCAGTCTGGACGTGGACGTTGTGCTGGATCTCATGATCCATGACATTGACGTGGTGCTTTCATTCGTGAAGTCGCCGGTCACTGAGATTCGCGCCGTGGGATTGCCTGTGGTCACCAACAAGGTCGATATAGCCAACGTGCGCCTGGAGTTCGAATCCGGCTGCGTTGCCAACTTCACTGCCAGCCGAATCAGCACGGAGAAAGTTCGCAAGCTGCGTTTTTTTCAGCCCGGAGAATATGTGTCAGTGGATTACGGACGGCAGGATGTCTTGCAGCTGCGTGTGGGCCAGGAAGAGAAGTTTTCCCTGGACCAGTTGCTGGGCATCGTGGGCGAACCAGCAGACGTGCCGATTCCCGGCGTCACCGTTAACAAGCCTCCCGTCAGAGCGGAAGAGCCCTTGCATTCAGAGCTGAAGTCCTTTCTGGATGCTGTGCGCCGTCGTAGTACTCCCGTAGTTTCGCTTGACGATGGTCGCAAGGCCCTGGCGGTAGCTTTGGAAATTCTCTCCTCAATTGACCAGCATAGCCGCCGGGCTGGGTTGCTGCCGGTCAGCTAAGAACAGCTCTGTAAATGGGTAACTCGGTTGTAAGCTGCTTGTAAATATCTGTTAAGCAGTGTGGAATGCACAATCGTAATTCAGTGATTTCCATTAGTTTATTACCATTTTGACGCTCCGCGGCACGCAAGGACATCTCACAAACGTCGTTCTAATGAGAGAATAAAGACAAAGCTTCACCCACGCTGCGGCGGTGTTTTATCCCTCTGATGGAAGAAGAAAAAGTTCGAGAGCATAACACTTCGTCTTCGCAAAGTGACGGAGAGCTTCATCTGCTTCTGACTGACTTGTTACGAGGACGACGTATCCTCATACCGTCGGCGAGAAGCGGCGTGGATCTCCGGCGCTGTGCATGCGGTCATCATCATTCTTCTCATTCTGGCGCCAAAGTGGATGGGGAACACCCCTCACGTGATGCCGATGATTCAAAAGCAGCAGACCACGTATCTGGAACTTCCTCCCGATCAGCTAAAGCTGAAAACGCCGCCGAAGACTGATCGCATATCAGACGCAAATCGCATTGCCCAGACGCGCACACCGGTTCCCAGCAAGGAAGCGTTACGCAAGCTGCTTGACGCACGTGATCCTGGAAAGCCGAAAACGCCGCCTCCAGCGCCAGCGCAGCAGCAGGCCCAGGTTTCTCCGCAACAGCAGCCGGCGACGCAACAGGGCGCCAGCCAGCCACCAGAGCAGCAGCCGACGCAAACCGCAAAACTGGATGCGCCGGTTCCGCCGAAACCAAAAATTCCATTTCCCGTGAACTCCCCCGGATCAACCGTGAGCAATGCGATCAACTCCGTTGCCAACTCACACGGCACCACCAGCGTTCCTCTGGGCGGCGGTAACTACGGCTCTGGTATTCGTCCCAAAGTGGATACCCGCGGCGACCTGGAAATCCTGAGTGACACCATGGGCGTTGACTTCGGGCCCTATATGCGGCGCCTGCGCCAGGCTGTGCAGGAACATTGGGATCCCCTGATTCCGCAATCGGCCATGCCGCCGGAAATGAAACGCGGCACCGTCATCATTGAGTTCGCTATCTTGAAAGATGGAAAAGTTGCCGGACTGCGGGTGATCAATGGATCAGGCGACACGGCTCTTGATCGCGCTGCCTATGGCGCAATTACCTATGCGATCCCGTTGCCGCAACTGCCCGCCAATTTCAATGGTGACTACCTTCTGCTGCGCGCACACTTCCTCTACAACCCTGACAAGAACGATCTCGAATAACTGGTTTGTTTTGCCGGCTGCCTGATCACGACAGTTTGTTCTAGCATTCTGAGGCTGGTTTTCCTATGAGAAGGCCTCTTACGTCTGCATCATCTTCACCAGCGTCCGCTGTGCGAATGGCATGTAAATGAGCGCGGCAGTTGATCCGAGAGCCAGCCCAAGTCCAATACGGTCAGCCAGCATGAACGGCGCCAGGGCCCACAACATGTCCAGAACGAAAAGGGCAGGGAAGATTACGCGGAACTTGGCGCCCAGAAGATGGTAGTCAAGCGCGGTGGCGGAGATGAGATATAACCGGACCACCAATCCGATCAATGCTGTGACCAGGTAAATGACAAAGGCGATCTGCCCCGCGTTGTGCCACGCCATGTCCGCCGATTCATGCAGCCGGTCGAGCCGGAAAAGCGCCGAAACATAAAAAGCAATGTACATCACCTGAGAAAGCACAAACAGCGTGCGCGATGTTTTGCGGCTGGCACGGGGCAGGTCAGTTTGTTTCGCCTCCGCGTTGGCGGACGTAATTTGTGGCTGCTCTTCCGCGTCTGTGACGGATGCAGGCATTGGCGGAGAGACCGACGGAGTGGTGGCTACAGTCGGAGCCGCACCAGGAAGAATCACCTCTTCCAGCTTTTCCACGTCAGCCAGGAAACGGTAGCCGCGCTTGGCGATCGTCTCTACATACTTTGGGCTCGCGGCGGAATCGCCCAGAGTTTCCCGGAGTTTGGCCACAGCGGTGTTCAGCCCATGATCAAAATCCACAAACGTATCTTCCGGCCACAGGCGTAGCCGCAATTCTTCACGAGTCACAACATCGTTCGGACGCTCCAGCAGCGCCACTAATATCTGAAAGGGCTGCATCTGCATCCTGAGCCGATGTCCGCGCTTGCGCAGCTCAGCAGCACGAAGGTCTGCCTCAAACTCCCCGAATTTATATTTCAATACGCCTGCCATGAATTTTAGCTGCCTATCTTAATTCATGATTCATGACCGCAAGAGAGTTGGACTTCAGAAAGTGCGTGAGAACTGAATTGTCAGGCCTCTGGTACCCGGTCCCCAAAAGGTGGCCACACAGGTTGCCCGTTCTTCAAACAGCAGGATTTATGAGATGACTTCTAATTAGAATGTCTCCGTGGCAATGAATGCGCACCGGCAACAGACGCTTGGGCTTACGCTAATCGCCATTGCCATTTTGCTTTTCGTTCTGGTCCGGCATTTCTGGGTGCGGCCTTGACGCCTGCAGCCTTCTCAACACGCGATCCCTTGCTGGTGGTGTTGCTGGGGCCCACGGCCAGCGGCAAGACGTCTCTATCGCTCTATCTGGCGCAACGCTTCCAGGGCGAGATTGTCAGTTGCGATTCAGTGGCGGTCTATCGTGAGTTTGAGATCGGTACCGCCAAGCCATCTTTTGCCGATCGCCAGCGTGTCCCGCATCACCTCATTGATGTAGCCGCGCCCACGGAGCAATTTACCGCTGGAGATTACTCCCGCCTGGCTCGTGCCACGATCGCTGCCATACAAAGTCGAGGCCGTTTGCCGATCATTGTCGGCGGAACGGGACTCTACCTGCGCGCGCTGCTGGAAGGGCTATTCGCTGGTCCGGCCCGCTCAGACGAATTACGCGAACGGCTCCGGGAAATCCTGGCCGCCCGCGGGGCTGAATATCTACATCGTATTCTGCGCAGGCTTGACCCGGACGCGGCGGCGACCATTCACACCAACGATGTGCCTAAAGTCATTCGCGCCATCGAAGTCTGCCTGAGTGCCCGCACGTCCATGACAGAGATGTGGAGGACCGGGCGCGACCCCTTGCGCGGCTTCAGGATTTTGCGCCTGGGCCTCAATCCTGATCGCGAGGCGCTCTATCAGCGGATCAACAAGCGGGCGCTGACGATGTTCGAAGAAGGGCTGGTGGAGGAAATGCAGATGCTCAAAAGCCGCTACGGGGATTCAGCGCGACCTCTCACCTCGCTCGGATACAAACAAGCTGCGCAGATTCTTTCCGGCGAGTTGTCCCGGGAACAAGCGATCACGGCGGCCCAGCAGGGCCATCGCAATTACGCCAAACGGCAGATGACCTGGTTTCGCCGCGAACCAGACGTGCATTGGATCAATGGCTTCGGCCACGCAACAAATGTGCAGACGCAGGCAGAAGAATTGGTTTTGAAAATGTTACCGTGAGAGGCCTCGGAGAAAATGAGCGGTCGCTACTTCCAAAATCAAACCCTCCAAAATCCCGAATCGGCACGCTTGCGCCTTCGCCCCCGGGCAGTGACTCTGATTGCTAATATGCATTTTTTGGTTGACATTGCAACACTCATACCTCAATATCTTGGGTGTAGACGAGCGTGCCCACTAGTCGTAGGGTTGCTCAAGGCCCAAGGAAGCAAATCTGCAAGGAGGACGAATCGCACATGGCAACCAAGAAAAAGGCGAAGAAAAAAGCAAAGAAAAAGTAGTCATGTAGCGGAGCAAAGTCTCCGTTAATTTTTTTTCAAGGGAAAATAGTTAAAGCGGGGGTGTTCAGTCGAACACCCCTTTTTATTTGTGGGATATCTCTCAGCTGGGACATTCGCACAAAACTTCTCAACATTTTTTCTTCATGCCGGGAGCTTCTTTCCCTCAGCTTTAACTCCAGGAACTAAGCACTTTTACTGTTCTTCGCGTTTCCTGCGAACGCGGCGGCGATGGCTTTTGCTTTTATAATTGAATCAATATTCCCGCAACTCAACTTCTAGAGAGGTTCCACTTTGCGCCATTCCTTCGCTTTCTCCGCAGGATAGTTCCGCCGCTGGTTTTCCTGCGAGCGGCCTGCCGGCGATGAGGCTCATGTCATCCATGTTTAAGCCCATCTGCGGTTGTGCGAATCAGTCTCGCATGCTTCAATAAATCTGGCCTGGAATGGAAGAAATGACCAAGTTGCGTTTTCTCATTATTTCGCTTTGCGCTGTCCTGCTGATGGCTACCTCCAACGGCATCGCGCAAAGTGCGGCTCCGCCCGCTTCCACAGGGAGCGGCGCTGAGGCCATTATTCCGTACCTGAACCAGACGATCGTCTGGTACCGTGACCTGACTCAGCAGCAACAATTGGCTACTGAGCCTAGCGATGTCATGTTTTTCAATGACAATCGCCAGATCGCCGACCAGGTTGTGCGGCTGGCATTTGAGTACGCGCGCGCTCGTGCACAAGCGCTGGCGGCCCAGCCAAACACCAGCGGCAATCCTGGTAATGCTTCTCAGTATCAGACGCTGGCCACTCTTGCGGCCAAGGCCGATCAGCAGTACAAGGAGACGCAAAAAGAAGTTGATGATTTGCGCCAGCAGCTGAGTACCGCCAGCGGCGCGAAACGCAAGAAGTTGCAAGCCACGCTGGACGAAACGCAAAGTGAGGTCGATCTTTTTCAGGCGCGGCGGGACACGTTGCGTAATATGGTGCAGTTCGCCACCGGAGCAACCGCCGGCGGCGTGGGTTCAGGCACCCTCATTGGAGAGATTGAAGAACTGGCACGAACGGTACCCTCCGTCAACGCGAACACGAAGGAGACGGACAATGATAAGAACGTCTCTGCCAATAACAATGCCAACTCCATGGCAGTGGCGGCGCGTGAACGGAAGCAGGAGCCCAATGGCATTCTGGATATTGTCGCCAACCTGTTCACGCTGCATCGCAAAATCAAATCACTGGAAGACGATATAAACGTCACAGACGGTCTTTCGCAAGCCAGCAAGGCCCTGCGTTCACCGCTTACGGCAAAGATCCGCGAACTGACGCAGCACGGTGATCAACTGGCGGCCCAGGCAGACACTTCTGATCCCGCTGCGCTGGCCCAGGAGCGCAAGGACCTGGACGCCCTCACATCGCAATACAAACAGCTTTCCGCCAGCATGTTGCCGCTCGGTAAGCAGAACATCCTGCTTGATCTTTATAAGCGCAGCACCACGAACTGGCGCAATGCGGTAAAAAGCCAATATGACACGGAGTTGAAAGGCTTGCTGTTGCGTCTGGGCGGGCTTGCGGTCATCCTTGCCGTGGTTCTCGGCGTATCTGAGCTATGGCGGCGGGCCACCTTCCGTTACATTACGGACCCCAGACGGCGCTACCAGTTTCTTCTGCTCCGCCGGATCGTGTTGTGGATCGTTGTGGCCATCATTGTCGCTGTGGCTTTTGCCAGCGAGCTTGGGACCATCACCACGTTCGCCGGACTGATGACTGCAGGTATTGCCGTCGCGCTGCAAAACGTGATCTTGTCAGTGGCGGGATACTTCTTCCTGATAGGTAAATACGGTGTTCGTGTAGGCGACCGCGTGCAGGTGGCAGGCGTCACCGGCGATGTTGTCGATATCGGACTTGTGCGCCTTCATTTGATGGAAGTCACTGGCGAAGGCAGCCCTCGCCCAACCGGCCGTGTGGTTGTGTTTTCGAATTCCGTTGTTTTCCAGGCGAATGCTGGATTGTTCAAACAGATTCCGGGTACCAGCTTTGTGTGGCATGAGATTAAGCTCACCATTGGTTCTGAAGGGCACTACCATGAAGCTGAGCAGCGGCTGCTTGAGGCCGTGAACAAAGTTTACGCCGAGTACCACGAAAAGATGGAGCAGCAGCGGCGAGGGATGGAACGGGCGCTCAATTCAGCCAGGATCAGCGAGTTCAAACCGGAAAGCCGCTTGCGGCTGACCGGAGGCGGCCTGGAGATTGTGATCCGCTATCCCGTGGAACTGAGCGGCGCCGCGGAGATTGATGATCGCATTACGCGCGAATTGATTGAAGCCATCGATCGCGAGCCGCGTCTGCAGCTATTAGGTTCCACGGTGAAGGTGGAAGAAGCGCCCGCCCCGGCCAGTGAACCGGCGTAACTCACCGTGACCGGCATCACACCCGTTCTCTTTATCCGCGGGCGACCTCATTCTTAACAAGTCGGTAAAAGTCTGATGTGTTCGTGGATCTGGGTTGTTCATACAACACCCGCTTCCACGTTCAACCAAATTTTGCCCACGGGACAGGACGCAACCGGGTGATAATAAATTCAAGTCTTGCAGCAAATCGAGTTGGATAGGTGCGTCTAAGCGGGTTAGACTGCTAGCGCGTTGCTGGTTTTTGAGCGCCACGTTTTGAAGTGGGCAGTTGGGGAGGAAAAGACTTGAAGACGGTATTCGTCATCGGAGCGGGACCAGCAGGAATGTTTGCCGCCCAGAAGATTGCCCAGGGCGGGCATCAGACCATTATCTTTAATCGTGACATCAAGCCGGGCGGTCTGGCGGAATACGGCATTTATCCCACCAAAGACAAAATGAAAGTTGGCCTGCGCAAGCAGTTCAACAAGGTATTGAGCTTAAGCAATCTTCATTACTTTGGCCATGTGCCCGTGAGTCGGGATTCGGCCATTTCCGTGGCTGAGCTGCAAGCAATGAATCCAGCCGCGATTGTGTTTGCCGTGGGCGCGCAGGGTACCAAGAAGCTGGGCCTGCCGGGTGAGACAGCCGAAGGCGTATATGCCGCAAAAGATTTTGTCTATCACTACAATCTCCTGCCGCCGTTTACTTCGCATAACTTTTCCACCGGCAAACGTGTAGCGATTGTTGGCATGGGCAACGTGATGGTGGACATTGCTCGCTGGCTGCTGCTGGATGCGCCCGTAAAGACCGCCGAAGAAGTTGTGGTGGTGGCACGCCGCGGACCATTCGAGGCCAAGTTCGATCACAAAGAATTTGACCACATTGAACACTTTCTTGATCGCAGGGACTTTGACGATGAACTTCGCCGGATACAGCCAAAGCTGAGCGCAATCGGGCAGGACATCAGCAAACTGGCCGATGAGACTTTTCCAGTTTTATCCAAGCCGCCACAGGATGGTTCCGGTCCAAGGCTGCGTTTTCGCTTCTTATGCTCGCCTCAGGAGATCCACGCTGACACCACTGGCCGGATCAATCGTTTGAGCGTGATAGAAAATATCCTGGCGGAGCGCGATGGATCCATCGCATGCAAAGCCACCGATCAATTGGCTGAGCTGGATGTGGATACCATGATCTTCGCCATTGGCGATGTGGCTGATCCTGCCATCGGGCTGCCTTACACTCGCGACGCTTACGTTACGAACCCTGATCAGACGGACCCCAAGCGCGCGGCCTACGAACTCTACGATCCGCACGCGAACAAAGTCCTGGAAGGTATGTATGCCGTGGGATGGGCCCGCAAAGCCAGTGACGGTCTGGTTGGCATCGCGCGCCATGACGGCGAAGTTGGCGCTACCCACGTGCTTCAGTATCTTGAAGGCGTGCCCGAAGGAAATTGCCCAACCGCACAACAGATTCTCAGCCAGATCGAAAGCAAAGGTCTGCGCGCAATTACCAAAGATGATCTGGAATGTCTGGCCCGAGCGGAAGAACAGATTGCCCAGCAGCGCGGCATTCCATGGTTCAAGTTCGATAAAGATGAAGACATGCTGAAAGCCATTGAAGCCGAGAAAGCAAAAGCGGTATCTGTTTAGCAGGATTTTGATGTCTTATGATGAACACTGATGCCCGACTGGAATCCTGATCTCTACCTCAAATTCTCTGATCAACGCGCGCGTCCCGCGGCTGACTTGATCGCGCAAATTAAGCTGGAAAATCCCCAACGTATTGTCGATCTAGGTTGTGGAACTGGTAATAGCACCGAGCAGGTGCATGCCCGCTGGCCGCAGGCCGAAATCATCGGGATCGACAGTTCAGCCAGCATGTTGAAACAGGCCAGCGAACGGCATCCAGATTGGCAGTGGGTTGTTAGCGACATTGAAAGCTGGAAACCCCACACGAGCTTTGATCTGATCTTCAGCAACGCTGTCCTGCACTGGCTGGGAAATCATGGAGAACTGTTTCCCAGACTGTTCCATCTTGTCGCCGCTGGTGGAGCGATGGCGGTGCAGATGCCCAACAACTTCCATTCCGGCGCGCATCAGGCGATGAAGAAGGTGGCAGGCGATCCACGCTGGGCAGCCGTTCTTAGCAACGTCTCAGAAAAATATGGAGTGCAGCCGGTCGACTTTTACTACAACGCCTTACGCAAGTTGGCAGGAAACCTCGACATCTGGGAAACCGAGTACCTGCAAATCATGGCTGGCCCTACGGCCGTTCATGAGTGGATCCGTAGCACCGGCATGCGCGCTTATCTGGAGAAGCTTGCGAATGATGACCAGCGTGCGGATTTTGAGAGGCTCTGCCTGCAAGAGATTGAGAAAGTCTATCGCCCTGATGATCAGGGCAAGGTGCTGTTTCCCTTTAAACGGATATTTATCGTCGCGTACCGCTGACGACAAACGTTTAACCACAGAGGACACAGAGGAACACAGAGAACAGAAGCTTTAGGTCATCGCATCTATGATCGTTAAATACATCCGCCTCGGCGCTAACCAAGACTGTAACAAGAAGGAACCTCAGCTACAAGGAACACGAAGTCTCACGAAGTTGTGGAGCATAGAAACTCCCGCGTGTGCGGTTTTCCTCAGTGTTCCTCTGTGTCCTCTGTGGTAGTGTTTTTTGCCATCCCTGTTATTGGAGAATCTCGGATTCATCGGTATGACGATCCCGCAGTCCCAGCAGATATAAAAGCGCGTCCAGTCCCATACGAGAGATGGAGTGCTGTGCCTTTTCGCGGACCAGCGGTTTCGCATGGAATGCCACGCCCAGCCCTGCAATGCTTAACATCGGCAGGTCATTGGCTCCGTCTCCAACGGCGATGGTTTGCTGCATCGATATTCCTTCGCGCCGGGCGATCTCTTCAAGCAATTGTGCCTTGCGGGCGCCATCCACAATTGCACCCACCGGCAGACCGGTGACGGCACCGTCTTTGATCTCCAGTTCATTGGCATGAATAAAATCAAAGCCAAGTTCCTTCTGCAGCCGGTTCGCAACAAAGGTAAAGCCACCGGAGAGAATGGCTGTCTTGTAGCCCAGCAATTTCAGAGTTCGCAGCAGGCGATGGGCGCCCGGTGTCACGGGAACGCTGTCAGCGACCCTCGCCAGGGCGCTTTCTGGCAGCCCGCGCAGTAAGCCGAGCCGGCGGCGGAAGCTGGCTTGAAAATCCAGCTCGCCGCGCATGGCAGCCGCCGTAATCGCAGAGACCTTCTCACCCACTCCGGCAAGCCGTGCGAGTTCGTCGATCACTTCCATCTGGATCAGCGTGGAATCCATGTCAAAGGCAATGAGACGGCGATTCCCGCGAAAAATAGAGTCTTCCTGTACAGCTATGTCAAAGTTCTGTTGATCAGCAAGCGTAAGTAATTGCCGCCGGAGCGCGTCAGCATCCACTTGATCACCGGACAGCGTAAAGTCGATACACATCCGCGGAGATCCCGGTATCGATCGCCGCATGGCGGCCCGACAGGCGATCCAGCAGATCAATGTTCATGCCCTGGGCAACGAAAATATCCGTGACGGCAGCAAGCTGCGCGGCTGAAACCTGTGCCGCCAGCACCGTGACCACAAAACGGCGATTGTGCTGGCGGTCCACCCATGTGCGCTGCTCAGCTTCATTCACCACCACTGTTCGCGCTTCCACGCCCAGCTGGCTGCCCTTGCGGCTTACGGCATTCTCCACCGCACTCACGTGCAGTGCGTCAACACGTACCATGATGCCCAGGACCAGAGCATCATGAATTACGGCTTGCCCAATATCCAGAATAATGGCGCCTGCTTCGGCCAGCACGCCGGAAAAGGCGTGTGTGAGGCCGGGCGTGTCACGTCCCGAAATAGTGATCAGCAAAGTAGCAGACATTTACAATCAGCTTACCCCAGAAGGAGGGAATCGCATAAGCATGCTCGATGTTCGAAGATGGGTCATCTTCTTGTTTCTGCTGGGAGCCACATCGGCATTTGCCGGCGAAGTCCACAAAGTCGGGCCCGGCCTCTATGCCTATATTTCCAGCAACGACTCCAGCGCCAACTCAACTTTTCTGGTCAGTGATGCCGGTGTTCTGGTGGTGGATACCGGGCTGAATGAAACGGAAGGAAAAAAGCTGCTGGTGGAGATCCGCAAGGTATCTGCTGCGCCGGTGCGCTGGATTGTGAACACGCACTATCATCCCGATCATCGTGGAGGAAACAGCGTATTTGGGGCTGAGGCCACCATCATCGACACACCGTTTACGCGAGACCATCTGTCGGGCGGAACAGATCAAGCTCAAAGGGTCTCGAATTCCGGCCTTAACATCACTCTCCAAACCAGCGTCACATTGTTCGTCGGTGGGCATCGGGTTGAGATCTATCATCCCGGGCCGGCACACACAATGGGCGATCTGATCGTTTATTTTCCTGATCAGAAGACTGTCGCCACGGGAGATCTCTTCCTCACCAACTCCTGCCCGGCGATGGATCAGGGAGACATGGAGAGCTGGATTACAGCGCTGGACCACATTCTTGCTTTGCCGATAGAACACGTGGTGCCCGGACATTTTGAGCTGGCTACCAAGGTGGAGCTCACGCGTTTTCGTGATTACCTGACCGCGCTGGGTAACCAGGTCCGCGATATGCGATCCAGGGGAATGTCATTGGAAGAAATCAAGAAAGGCATATCTCTGCCGCAATTCTCCGGGTTCCGGCAATATCCAAAATATGAAGCCACGTTCGCCGACAACGCGGAAGCTTATTACCAGCAGCTCGCCGGCAAACAAAGGTAAGTCATGTCCGGACTTGCGGATTTTCCGGGCAGATCGTTACGGGCCTTTCGTCACTCGAAAACGTTTTTGCTGCAGCTGGATGGCAAACATACAATAGCTTTGCGTGACAGAAACTCCCACCATAACGCCAAAGCCGCATCTGGTGCCCAGGCTGAGTTCGGCCATGGGAATTACCGTCGGGATAATTGCCGGAGCGATCGCTGCTTGCGTGCTTACTCTTTTTGTTGTTCATGTAGAGAATGCGTCACCATCCAGGTTTTGGTCTTCTCTGTTTGGGCAGGGAAGGTCCACCACCATCGCCAGCCAGGCCAGCGTGGTTGAACGCATACAGCGACTGCAGCGCATGGAGACCGTGGTCTTCAACATGGACAAAGTGGTCACGGGCGAAAAAGGGAGCCCGTTTTTACCGGATTTCCTGGTCGGCGACCGGCTGCTGATGATCGTGCATGGCCAGGTGGTGGCAGGAATTGATTTCACCCAGTTCCGTCCTGCGGATATTCAGATTACGGGCAAGGATGTTCATGTCAAAGCTCCGCCGGCTCGTGTTCTGCTTACACGCATTGATAATGCTCGCACGCGTGTCTACTCACGCAGCACCGGGCTGCTGGTTGCCGTTGATCCAAACTTTGAGGGCCAGGTGCGCCAGCAGGCTGAAGGTGAACTGCTGGAAGAAGCGGTGCGTGGCGGAATACTTGTGAGCGCCAGTCAAAACGCTCGCAACACCCTGGTGAGCCTGCTGCTGGGGCTCGGATTTGAAAAAGTCACCGTAGATTAGCAGTTTAGCCGACGCAGAGAATTGAGCCGCATTCGCCGCGCCCGCGGCCTTAGACCGTACCATTCCGTCATGGATGCTAGAATAGAGGACTAAGCCCTCTCCTCATGGATCGAAAACACATCAGAAATTTTGCCATCATTGCCCACATCGATCATGGCAAATCCACGCTCTCTGACCGGCTTCTGGAACTGACGGGAGCGCTTTCCATGCGGGAGATGCATGCGCAGGTGCTGGATGCCATGGACCTGGAGCGGGAGCGCGGCATCACCATCAAGGCCCATGCCGTGCGCATGAAGTACATCGCGCAGGACGGCGAGGAGTATCAGCTCAATCTGATTGACACGCCGGGTCATGTGGATTTCAGCTACGAAGTTTCGCGATCACTGGCGTCGTGCGAAGGCGCACTGCTGGTGGTGGATGCCTCTCAGGGAGTGGAGGCGCAGACCTTAGCGAATGCATATCTGGCCATCAACAACGGACTTGATATTATTCCCGTCATTAATAAAGTTGATCTGCCCAGCGCGGATATTCCACGCGTGAAAGAGATGATCGAGCAGACGGTTGGCCTGGACACGAGTGGCGCGATGCTGGTGAGCGCCAAGAGTGGTCTGGGTGTTCCGGAGTTGCTGGAAGCCATTGTTAAGCGGCTGCCTCCGCCGAAAGGCGAGCCCGAAAATCCCTTGCAGGCCTTAATCTTCGATTCCTGGTTCGATCCATATCGCGGCGTTATCGTCCTCACTCGACTCATGCAGGGTACCCTCCGCAAGGGTATGAAGGTGCGTCTCTGGTGGAACGGCAAAACCCTCGACGTCGAGACGCTTGGTGTGCTCACGCCGAAGCCGGTGGAAGTCGATCAGCTTGAGGCCGGCGAAGTCGGCTTTATTGTGGCCAATAACAAAAATGTGGCCGACACAAAGATTGGCGACACCATTACGGAGGATGCGCGTCCCGCCATTGAGCCGCTGCCGGGTTTTGAAGAACTCAAACCGATGGTATTTGCGGGTCTGTATACCGTGGACGCTCATGAACACACGGCACTGCGTGAAGCACTGGAAAAACTGCGGCTCAATGACTCGTCATTCTTCTTTGAGCCGGAGAGTTCAGTGGCCCTCGGCTTCGGGTTCCGTTGCGGATTCCTGGGACTGTTGCACATGGAAATTATCCAGGAGCGGCTGGAACGGGAATTCGGCCTGGAACTGATCACTACGGCGCCTGGCGTCCGCTACAAAATTACCAAGACCGATGGAGAGGTCATTGACGTCGATAATCCTTCGCGGTGGCCGTCACAGAGTGAGATCGCGAAGATTGAAGAGCCCGTAATTACCGCGGTGATCCTGACCAATGAAGAATACGTCGGCGGGATCTTGAAACTGGTGGAGGACAAGCGCGGCAAGCAGAAGAATTTTGAGTATGTAAGCTCTTCACGCGTGATGCTTACCTATGAGCTGCCTCTGAATGAGATTGTGCTCGACTTCTATGACCGGCTGAAGACGGTGTCTCGCGGCTACGCATCCCTCGATTACCATTTGGCGGGCTCCTGGGAGTCACCCATGGTGAAGTTGGATATTCTGGTTGCCGGAGAGTCCGTGGACGCTCTCTCCATCATCGTGCATCGCGACTTTGCGTATGACCGGGGACGCGCTCTGGTCTCCAAAATGAGAGAGTTGATTCCCCGGCAGATGTTTGAAGTGGCAATTCAGGCTTCGATAGGCGCAAAAATTATCGCTCGCGAAACGGTTACCGCCATCCGCAAGAACGTGATCGCCAAGTGCTACGGTGGCGATATCTCACGTAAACGCAAACTTCTGGAAAAGCAAAAAGAAGGCAAGAAGAGGATGAAACGCATCGGCAAAGTCGATATTCCCCAGGAAGCATTTCTCGCCGTGCTTAAAGTTGGAGAGGGAAGCTGATGCCACAAAACCTGAAAATGGTGCACAGTTGAAATTGTGCAAATCCTTTCTTTTGAGCATCTTTCTAGTATCTTTCTAACCTTGCTGTATTCCCCTTATCTCTCCTTGCCTGTATCCCGCTGAAAATATGGCACTTAAAACATGCCACGTACCTTGGGCAGTCTAAGCTCAGAGCCCGATTAATTTGAGGACTCTCATAACAGTGACGCTGGAATTGCACAGTTTTTTCCACAGGAAATCGCTCACGTCAATGGCTGCCAAACTCAGTTGTTTGCCTGCCGGAAGTTGACGGTGATAAAGGTCTCAACCTCCACTGCTTCATCGTTCAATATATAGGGCTTGTAGCGCCACTGGCGCACAGCATCTAGAGCAGCTTGTGCCAGAATGGGATTCCCGCTAGTCACGGTCAGACTCTGAATAGTACCGTCCTTGGCGATGATCGCGTGCAACTTTACTGGACCGAAGGTGTGAGTGAGGACCGCAGTCCTGGGATAGACCGGATTCACTTTGTTAATCAGAAGCGCTTCCGAAAGATTCGAGATACGCAAACGTTTCGGGGGCTCGGGCGGACGCGCGATGGTCTCGCAATTTGACTTGCAGATGATGAGGTCGCCGATTTGTCGGTCGGAAGTTCCGACTCGAATCCTACCAAGCAGGTCAAGGTCCGAATCGATGTTCGCTTGGGCGTCCATGTACAAATACATTCTTGTTGTTGACCACTCTGATCACGTGGATGCCGGTCCAGTCGACGCGCCTTCGCTCCCGGTACTGTTGCTCGCCGTGTGATCAACCACCTCGACTGAATGAAACGGAGCAATGAGCGGGACGTGCGCCAATACGGGGATGACACCCGTGGACATCAACGGCACAATCAGAAGAAAACTCACAGCGATTAGTTCCAACACAAAAGCCAGCGTCATGGGCCAGCGTTTATCTTTACGCGCGATGTTGGAAGATTCCAGCAGATTTTCTTTGAACATGTTTGCCACCTCCGGCACTGGAGCATTTGACACCGGGCCAGTAATGGCATGTTCCGCGAATCCGCTGGTTTAGAGAAAATAAATGGACTTCGTGAAAAATAAAATGGCCGTCCCTGAGGACGGCCATTTGAGAAATCTGGAAACTATTACGGCTTTTTCGGTGTCGTGGTAGCGGCCGGCTTAGGCCCGGTCGCGGGCGCTTTGGGTGTTGTGGCGCCTGCTGGCTTGGCGGCCGGCGGTCCACCTGCCGGATACTCAGCGTTGTAAGCGCTTACAAGTTCTTTGGTGATGACATTGCCCTGGTTCGCCCACAGAACGGTCTGCGTGCTGGAGACATCAAGCACGGCGGCATAGCCGTTCGCCTTCGCATATTTGTCCAGCACAGCCATCATCTTTTGCCCAATCCGATTGAGGACTTCGCCTTCCGCCTGTTGCGCCTCGTTCTGGAAATCTTCGTAGTTGCGCTGGAAGCTCTTCTGCTTGATCTCAATCTGCTTGGCACGGGTGGCTTTTTCCTCTTCGCTGAGTTTGTCACTCTGCGCCTGGAACTGCTTCTTGAGGTTGTCCACATCGTCATTCATATTCTTCAGCTCGGCTTGCTTCGGGCTGAATTTCTGCTGGAGAGCCTCAGATTCCTTCTGGCCTTCATTGCTCGAGATGATGGCTTCATTGATGTTGACGATGCCGATCTTGGTAAGTGCCGGGGTGGCGGGAGCAGATGACGCGGCGCCTGTTGGGGAAGCCGCTGAGGCTGTGGTCTGCGCGAAAGCTGCTGCAGAAATCATGGCGCCCAGTCCAAGGCTGAGCACGAGGTTACGAGTTGTTGACTTGCCAAACATGGGTATTGTTACTCCTTGAATCTTTTCACAGCGTTTTTTGAACTCGGCTGCCGATCCTTCAAACACCTTACGCTGGATCGGTCTCAACAGACGGCTTCAGGTCTGGAATGCTGGATTGCAGATGAGTCGAATGCGTTTGATTATAGGTGCGAACTCCAGCAGCGTCAAACCGTGAATCTCCTTAAAAAGTCGTACTAATCAAACCGTGAATCTCCTTAAAAAGTGGTACTAATTGTGAAGCGGAAGGTCTTCTTCGGCTCCTGTAAACGGAAGTCCGGCGCCAGCGTGGCTATGGTTTGCTGGAAGGTGAAATCACCCGCCGAACCTGCGGGGAACATGGAACGAACAATCGGGCTGGGAGAGCGGACAAGCGTGTCCAGTCGCAGCGGATTGTAGGCGTAATAGATCTGGAACGGCTGCTGCACAATCGGCAACATCACCTGCAGAGACAAGCCGGTGGAAAGTCGAGGTACAAAGTTGGTTCCGGGCACTGGCGTCAAGTTCCCGCTGATGGGAATGGCTGAGCCTCCGGTGCACTGGAAGCTGGCACCGATTCCGGGGCAGCCAAATACCGTGCTGTTGAGCTGGGTTACCGCGTCAGGCGCAATCTTAAGCTGAGAGTCAAGGGTTACGAAGTCGAGACCGAAATCAGCAAAAGGCGCAAGGACAACGGGTCCAATCACCTTGATGCGATATTCCAGGTTGCTGATTATTGATGTGTCGCCGCCGGGTAGCGTGATGTTGTTCACCGGAACGGGAATCTGCACATTGCCGCGACGCGGATTCGTTGGGTCAAGAGGGACCGGGCTGCCATCAGGGTTCGTCAGCTGTACGTTCTGGACGGTATTCACGAAGACGTACGGCGAGACAGTGCGCACGTCAAAGCCACGGAGGTCGGCCTCGCCTCCCTGATAGAAGCGCTGGTAGGGCGGAGCCTCAGTGCCGCCGAACCCACCAATGAAGCTGCCCTGGATACGGAATCCGAGGGTGTTCTGATGAAAGAGAGGCTTCCACTGTGTGTACGCAACCACAGGCCGGTAGAACTTTACATTACCGCCCAGGCCGGCCACTTCAGTGGATAGAAAGAAACTCTTGCCCTTGTGCGGACGAATCGGACTATCGATGGTACTAAAGCCAAATGACGGCGTGACCGAACTGGTGATAATACCGCGCAGAGCATCCGGTCCTGAGATGCTGCGGAAATTCAGTGTCTGGAACAGATTGCGTGACGCATCACTGAAGGTGTTGATGGTGGTGTTGTCGTACGAATACGTAACCCCCACAGTCTTGAATGAGCGGCCCAGCGCATAGCGTAATGACGTAGTGGCGCCTGTGCTGGACTGGTTGTAGTTCAGTAACTGGTTCAAAACGGACTGCGGCAGGTTAATTTGCTGTCCGGCCGCGATAGAAGCCTGCTGCGCCTGGTTGAAGTCATAGCGCCGGCTGTAAACCGTGAATCCCAATTGCAAGGGACGGTCAAACACATAAGGCTCAGTAAAACCAAAGAGCAGCACGCGTGACAGGCTGCCCACGTTGGCCTGTACCTGCAACGTTTCACCCAAGCCAAGGAAGTTGTTGGTTTCGTAATTCAGGCCGATGAATGATCCTTCCAGGCCGCTCACGCCACCGGTGAGTCCAATGCTGTTCTTGCCCTTTTCCTTCACTTTAACGATCAGATCGACGGTCCCGTTCTGTTCATCGAGTTTACGTTCGGTATCGTCTTCTGGTTTGAGGGCTTCAAAGTAGTTGAGCTGGTTCAGGCGCAGCACGCTCACTTCCCAGGCCCGGCTGTTATAGATCTGGCCTTCCTGAATCAGCAGCTCTCTCCGGATCACGCGGTCACGTGTAGTCGTGTTGCCCTGAAATTCAATGCGGCGTACGAAGAAGGCCTTCCCTTCGTCGGTTTCAATGTTCAGCGTGACTGTGTGGTTCTCATCGTCGATTTCCGTGGTTGGGACGGCGGAGAAATTGATGAACCCGATCTCACCATAAGCCTTGCGCAGGTTCTCAATGCCTTTGCCAACCAGGAACGTATCAAACGTATCGCCGTCCTTGATGGGGAAGAGGTTGCGCAGCAACGCTGAATTCTGAATGGCCTTATTGTTCTTGAAGGTGATTGCCTTGAGCTTAAACTTTGCCCCCTCTTCCAGGGGGATGGTGATATCCATGACCTTGGCGGGACGTTTCTGGATCACCGGGAGGTGGAAACCGCCGTCAATGGTACGGAGATTGGTCTTGGGGTCTTCCACCACGCCTTTGAAATAACCGGCGTGCTGCAATGCACGGCGGACGCCTTCTGTGTCATCTTCCAGCTTCGACGAGTCAAAAGTCCTGGAGAACAGGTTTTCCAGGAATATGGAGTTGGGTATGCCAACCGGTTTCAGGCTATGCATGGACGCACGCAGTGTCCTGCTTTTTACGTGCTTATTGCCCACAAAGGTGATTTTCCCGACTTTGATCTTTGGACCTTCTTTCACATTGAAGGTCACCGCGACGGAAGCAGGCGGAATCTGCTGTACCTGGACCTTCACGTCAGCAAATTGGCGGCCGTGTTCGGACAGCAATTGCTGCAATACGACCTTTGCCCTGATCACTTTGGTGGCGTCATACGGGCTGTCCACTGTCAACGGCAGTTTGACTTTTTTATAGCGTTCCAGGACGTCACTTTGCGAAACCGAACTCAGGCCTTTGTATTCAATGGTGCGGATGGTCTTCTTTTCGGTGACGTAAAACGTGATGACCCAGCCCTTGCTGGTCTGTTCGCGCTCAATGCGGACATCGTCAAAATAGCCTGTGTTCCATACGGAGCGCAGGTCGCGTTGCAGGGCGGCGTCGTCATAAACGTCACCAGGACGTGTGTAAATGCGCGCCTTGATGGTCTCTTTAGGGGTTTTGCGGTTTCCGCTGACTTCGATTTCCTGGATCAGTTGCCCGGTTTGCTGAGCGATGGAAAGGGTGGGAACCAGCCAGATAAGAAAAAGGCCGAGGACCAGCGCCAATGGTCCAATCCGCGGGGCGCAATTCTGTCTGGAATCCTGAAAGAACACCAAGATATGACTATCCTCAGAACAAGTTGGGAAAAGCTCAGATTATACGGGAGTTAGCGCACAAGTGCCACAAACCCCGGCTGCGTGGAACAATACTTTTACAAAGGTCCCATCGCTGGTAAGTTTTCCAGAGACCGTGCTTGCATCCGGACGGTTCAATCCGTGCCTTTTGAACGTGACGTCTCAGGAAACTTGCAAGAAATTCGTCGGAAATCTTTCGTTTGATTGTATCGGAGAAGCTGGCATAGCACGCAAAATTCGGTTCGCGAAGAGCAATTCTTAGCCGCGCGAGGCTCTTGATTGCGCACCGGCAATCAGGAAGTGGCCGCCGGCTCCACTTCCACCAGGCACGAATAGAATGTGGGACCGCCGCCTATGTCAGTGAGGGTTTCATTTGTAAGGACGTTAATGCTCTTGCCGTCTGGGGCCAGCCGCGCCCAGTTGAGCCTTGCGGCCACCACTCCCGGCTGAACACTGCCGTTTACATGAGCCCGCAAGCGGACTTCCCCACGGCCGTTGAATACTCGTACCCAGGCGCCTTCACGGATACCGCGAGCCTCGGCGTCGCGAGTATGGATTTCAAGCAGATCGGGCTGCTCCATTTTCTGCACGGACTGGACATTGCAAAAGCTGGAGTTGAGGAAATTATCGGCCTTACGGGACAACAGCTCCAGTGGATACGACTTTGCCTGCTGCGAGTGTCGAGACTCGGCCGGCGGAATGAAAGAAGAGACTGGGTCGAGCCCGAGGGCTTTCAACGATTCAGTGTAGAACTCAGCCTTGCCGCTGGGAGTGGTGAACCCGCCGTTCGCGAAGGGAAGAAACGGTCCATCGCCAAAGTTCAGCCGGGCGTGGCCTTCAGCTTCCAGCCTTTCGCGCGTAATTCCTCGCAGCCAGCCTTGCGGATCAAGCGTGCCTTCACGCGCGCTCAGCGCTTCGTCAATCATGTCATCTTCAGATTGGTTGAAGCACTCGTCTGCAAAGCCCATGGTCTTGGCAAGCGTCTGAAAGAGTTGATGATTGGATTTGCATTCGCCGAGCGGCTCAATCGCCTGATTAGAGACCTGTGCGTAGGCGTGGCCGTACGATCCCAGCAGGTCCTTGTGTTCAAAGAACGTGGTGGCAGGCAGAAGTATGTCAGCGTAATTGACGGTGTCAGTAAAAAACTGTTCGTGCACCACGGTGAAAAGATCAGGCCGCAGGAAACCACGAACCACATCGCCGTGATTGGGCGCCACGACCGCCGGATTTGAGTTGTAAACGAATACCGCCTTCACCGGCGGATCGGCCAGCGTGTTCAGGACTTTGCCGAGCTCTGACATGTTGACCACACGCGCCGGACGGCCCAGCAAGCTTTTATCCATCAACTCAGGACGTTCCAGCCCGCGGCGGTCCACAGGGAATGAAGCGCTCAGGGACAATTGCAGTCCCCCACCTTCTTCTTTCCACGCGCCGATCACACAGGGCAACATGGCGATGGTACGCACGGCCATGCCTCCATTTTGTGAACGCTGCACACCGTAGTTCACCCGAATGACAGCGGGATGGGTTGTGGCATATTCACGCGCCAGAGTGCGAATGTCGTCGGCGGAGATTCCTGTCCACTGCGCTACCTTTTCAGGCGGATATTCCTGTGCGCGCTGCTTGAGCTGGTCGAAGCCGAGAGTATGTTTGCTGACGTAATCGGCATCATAAAGCTTTTCGTTGATGATCACGTGCAGCATGCCGAGCGCGAGCGCCACGTCAGTGCCGGGATTTATCGGCAGATACCAGTCCGCGGCTTTCGCGGTGCGCGTCTTGTATGGATCAATCACCACCAGCTTGGCGCCGTTGCGACGGGCCTCTTCAATAAAAGGCCAGAGGTGGATGTTATTGCCATGAATATTCGCGCCCCAGGCAATGATGTACTTCGATTTTGCGAACTGCTCCGGCTCGGTACCCAGACGGCGTCCGTAAACCGTTACCAATGCGTCGCCGCCCGCCGAGGCGCATATCGTACGGTTCAGCTGCGAGGCGCCCAGACGATAGAAGAATCTGTGTGACATGCCGGCATAGGTCAGCATGCCCATATTGCCAGCGTAAGAGTAAGGAAGAATCGCCTCGGAGCCGAACTCGGCGGAGACTTTCTCAAAACGGGTCTTGATCTCACCAAGAGCTTCGTCCCAGGAGATGCGGATGAAGTCAGAAGCATCGCCTTTACCCTGCCCTTTAGGCGCCACGCGTCGCATGGGATACAACACACGATCCGGAGCATAAACCCGATCAAGATATTTCGTCACCTTCGCGCATAGAAAGCCGCGCGTTACCGGATGCGCGGGGTCGCCCTGTATGCGGGTGGCCCGTCCGTCTTCAACTGTGACCAGGACTCCACAAGCGTCAGGACAATCATGCGGGCAGGCGGCGTGGACGACCTTTTTCATGCACTCATTATAGTCAGTTCAAAAAAACTATGATGTTCGGCTGAAGTTACGCGGATTTATGGTACAGCCAGGACTGCGAGCTCATTTGCAC
The DNA here is from genome assembly GCA_963755365.1 of Terriglobia bacterium. Classification (GTDB taxonomy): domain Bacteria; phylum Acidobacteriota; class Terriglobia; order Terriglobales; family Acidobacteriaceae; genus Angelobacter. The sequence goes on from CAVWJV010000004.1 coordinate 544,066, forward strand.
GCGATTTCAGTGCCCGCAGATCCAGCTTGCCCGTCCCGAGATAGGGAAGAGCTTCGACGTGGAAGAACTGGTCTTTGCGGGGTTTCCACAATGCCGGCAAATCAGAGGTCGCCAGTCTGTTCAAAATTTCCGTGAGTCGTTCCTCCTCGATGGTGTGCAGCACCACCAGACGCTCACCTTTCTTTTCATCCGGCACGGCGGAAACCACAAATATCTGATCGGAGGTGTCAGCCAACTCGTGGAGCTTCTCTTCCACCTTGATGTGCGGGACCATCTCGCCGCCGATCTTGCTGAAGCGGCTGAGCCGGTCCGTAATCGTAAGGAATCCGTCTTCAGCCACACTGGCGATGTCACCCGTGGTGTACCAGCCGTCCTGTAAAACTTCGGCTGTCTTTTCCGGACGTCCCAGATATCCCTGCATCACGTTGGGGCCTTTCACCAGTAGCATGCCCGGAGTTGCGGTGGGCAAAGGCTGTCGGGTGTCGGGGTCAACGATGCGCACGCTGATGCCCGGCAAAGGATGTCCAATGGTTCCCGGCCGCGCGCCCACCTGATGTACACCTGGTCCGCGGAAGTCGAAGATGTTCACGGCAACAACGGGTGCGCATTCCGTGCACCCATAGCCCTCCAGAGGACGTATTCCGAAATGATCTTCAAAGGCGTGGGCCACGCGCTCTGAAAGTTTTTCTGCTCCCACCAGCACACAGCGGAGGCTGGCAAAATCTTCTCTCGAGCAACGCCTCATATAAGCCTGAAGGAATGTTGGCGTGGCGACAAGAAAAGTGATTTTGTATTTGCGGACGAGGTCCCCGATGATCTGCGATTCCAGTGGACTGGGATGAAACACCACTCCAACGCCATAGGTCGCTGCCAACCACAAAGTCACGGTGTAGCCAAAGGCGTGGAAGAAGGGCAATATACCCAGGATCTTGTCTTCACTGGTGAAGGAAAATACCTGCGTCATCTGGCGGATATTAGCCAGTACGTTGTTGTGCGTGAGCATCACGCCCTTGGGATCGCCGGTGCTGCCGCTGGAGAAGATGATGGTGGCCAGATCGTCAGTGGTCTGCTTGCGGGCGCCAAGCAAACGCTTCATGAGACGAAAAGGAGTCGCGAACGCCAGAAGGAGTGCGACGATCTTTTCTGAACTGCGCGGCGCGGCCAATACGTCTTCCAGGAAAATGGTCCGGGCAGGGACTGCAATTTTGTTGATGGTCGCCAGCTTCTCCATAAACAACCTTGAAGTGATTACAGTTTCCAGCTTGCATTGCCCGGCACATGACGCCAGCACTTCACTACTGGCGGTGTAATTGAGATTTACAGCGACTTTGCCCAGCATGGCGGCCGAGAGATTTACGAGCGCTCCGCCGACGGATGGAGGAAGCAGCACGCCGACCATGTTCTGATCTCCCCATTGCGAACGCAACCGGCGCGTGACGAACATCAGCTTCAGCAACATACTGGCAAAGGTGACCTGCGGGAAACGAGCGTCTCCCATGGCAAAACGCCAGGGGTACCGGCGAGCAGTGCGGATCAAAATACGGTCGAGTGTGCGCGATGGGGTACGGTCAGCTTCAAACGCGGCTGCGTGGAGTTCCTGCACGGCGCGCCGGACCTCAGCGGCTTTCGTGGATGAAGGCAGCCACTTCCCGAAGCTGACGGTCACTGGATAAGGCATGCGCCGCGGCATCTTCCACAGGAAGCGTTCGCGTTCAAAGCTGAAGATGCTGCCCCAGACGCCATGAAGATTGACGGGGACAATCGGCTGCGTCAGACCTTTGCTGATTCGTTCCATGCCGCGGCCAAATGGAAGCATTTGTCCGGTGCGCGTAATCTGGCCTTCTGCAAATACGCATACCAGATCTCCCGCGCGGATGGCGTCGCTGGCCTCGCGCAGCGAATGAATGATGTCCCGGGGGCGCAACTCCGGAGATACGGGAATCGCCCGCAACAGCCTGGCGAACGGCTTGATCAGCGGATTGTCGTAAACGTCCTTGAAAATCAGGAAGCGAATCGGACGATTGGCAGCCACGCTGATCAATACCACGTCAACAAACGAGAGGTGGTTGGAAACCAGCAGTGCTCCGCCTTTTTGGGGAATGTTTTCCCTGCCCAGGATCTTGATGCGATAGATAACATGAGCCAGAATCCAAAGCAGAATGCGTAGTCCCCAGTTGGGCAAGCCGATAATCAGGCGGGCCAGCATGGGCTGGCGAGGCATATTGCCTTCGTGGATAGTTCCGCTGGTGGACATGGGTCTGGCCCGGAAGGGGCCTTTAAGCCGGCGGCTATTCTGGCATTAGTTCCGTTGCTTGTAAATGACGTTCTACCAGCAATCGATCCTCGGGACTTCCAGCTTATTATGGTTATGATCGGTGGCAATCTGGCGGAGGTTGTTCACGCTATGCCATGAAAAAAGCCCGGCCGCAGCCAGGCTTCCGCAACACAACCTCGCTTGCGCTAGATGGTCATCAATTCTTTCTCTTTGGAGGCGCACATTTCTTCCATCTTCTTGATCTCCACGTCAGTCAGCTTTTGCACTTCGTCGAGAGCTTTCTTCTCGTCGTCTTCGCTGATCTTTTTATCCTTCAGCGTCTTCTTGATGGCGTCATTGCCGTCGCGGCGAATGTTGCGGACGGCGGTGCGGTGATCTTCCAGAATCTGTTTCAGGTGCTTTACCATGTCCCGGCGACGTTCTTCCGTCAGCGGCGGCACTGGAACGCGAATGAGTTTGCCGTCATTCTGAGGATTCAATCCCTGTCCCGCGGCACGAATGGCTTTTTCAATTTCTGCCATGATGCTGGGATCAAATGGCTGAACGGTGATCAGCTGCGGCTCAGGCACGTGTATGTTGGCCACCTGATTGATCGGCATCTCAGACCCGTAATAGGGAACCCGGACCATGTCCAGCATATGAACGGATGCACGGCCAGTGCGCGCAGCCGCCATGTTGGTGCGGAAGTCTTCAACCGCCTTGTCCATGCGGGTCTTCAACTGCGTGTAAACTTCTTTCAGCGCCGGAATGGTTGCAATGGTTGATACGGCCATGACATAAGCCTCAAATTTGAGATAACAAACGTTTGATTATACCGGAGCGGACCGGGCAGGCCGCTAGTTGGCGATTTCAGTCCTGTGAGGTGCGCCTATTTTTTCGTTTTGCGGCCTCCGCTACCGGTTCTCCACTCTCAACAACTTCTTCAAGAATTCCAGGGCGCTTCTGCGGGTACTCTCTGGCATGTCAGCGGATGAGATGCGCGGCCAGCCAGAGATGCTGGCCGCAAGAACATCCAACTGAGATTTCTTGCATATTCAAGATTGTGTAAAGACAACGAACCCATTTTGGAACAGAGACTCACATATTACAAAGAGTACCTCCAAGTACGAGCAACTTAAATTGGCGTAGCAGGTTCTCTAAGAAGGGACATTCAGGCCATGGCGGAAATCTACACGGTCTTGTGGATAGGCAATGAGATGCTTTCACCGGTCATCGCGGCCGGTTTGTCCCGTGCCGGATGTCGCCAGTTTCAGGTCAGGGACATTTCGGAAGGCTTGCAGGTACTGCGGCGCGGAGAGATCGAGTTGATCGTCCTGGAAAGTCCTGCCTCCTGCGTGCAGGGTGAATTGCTTGCCGTCCGGCTGAAGAATGTCGCCGCGCATATCCCTATTCTTCTTTTATGCGATCCGCTGGATAAAGGTACGCCTCAGGTTTTTTTCGTGAACCTGATTCTGGGGATGAACGCAAGTTCTGAACTCCTGCTCAAGGCAATACAGACACTTTTGCCCAGCCACCCCGAGAAAAAAACCGGGACTTAGTTGGACGTTTTTAGTCGTGGGCTAATCCGATTTGCGGCAGGGTCTTCTCTTCGGGCTGTTTGCGGGTAAACTGCCACGCGCGCCACAAAATCCTGAGCGCGGCCATGACGGGAATCGATAGAAAAACGCCGATCACTCCGGCCACTTCACCTCCGGCAAAAACACCGAAGAGCACAACGAGGGGATGGAGTTCCAGGGTCTGCCCCATGATTCTGGGAGAGCTGACATAGTCTTGAATCCCGCGCCAGATCAACAGGAACAATACCAGCCAAAGCATGTGATTGTAGCCCGCCATGAACGCTACGGCGACAATCAGTAGTCCGCCGGCCAACGGCCCCGCCACTGGAATGAATTCAGCGGCTCCAGCCGCGGGCCCCAGGGCGATAGCGTATGGGACGCGCATGGCCGCCAGACCGCTGGTCACTACCACAATCGCAAGAGCAGACAGGATCAGCTGGGAACGGATGAAGTGGCCCAGCATGGTATTCATCTCCGCGATGGTTGCCGCCATGACGACACGGTTGCGCGGGTCTTCCACCGAGTCGACGATTTTTTCAGCGAACAGGCGGCCGTCTTTCAGGAAAAAAATCGCCAGGAGCGGCACCAGAACGAGCCACCAGGTTTCCTGGAGCGATCGCGCGAAGCCAAAAACCAATCGTTGACCTGTGGCTATCAACTCGTTTTTATGAGCATTCAGGTATGAGGTGAACTCATTGATAGTCTTCTCGTCCCAGCCGTGCCGCAGGCCCAGCTGTTTGGCAAGATCGCCGGAACTGATATTTTCTACCAGCGCGGGTGCTTGCCGCGTAAGCTTCTGAGCTTCGTCAACCACGGGTGGTCCCGCGACGACGAAAATCGCAGTCAGTAAAGCAATAAAGATGAGATAAACAGCCAGAATGGCGCTTCCGCGCGACCCATGGAATACCCTTTCCAGACGAGAAACCGGAGCTTCCAGCAAGTAAGCGAAGAAGATAGCGAACAGGAATGCGATAATCGCGCGCCAGGCGGAGTAAAGAAAGAGAAGGACGATGACAAACATCAGCGCGGTGAATAATACCTGCACGGTTTTCTTGTGGAAAAGCCTCAACTCTTACCCCCGCTCAACATCAGCGCAAATACGCCTGAGTTGCAAACTGCAGTTGCTGTACAGCGTGAGATGAGGAATCACCTGCACAACGTGTAGCCACCGTGAAAGATTGATTCTAATTGAATGATGCGAGCGTGCGGAGAGAGAATATATGTCTATCTCCGGGAAACAATCAGAGGAGACTCATTGAGGTTTAACCAATAATTGGTTATCAGGTTTACCACACGCTCAACTTCCTCAGGCTTAGGTGATTTCAGGAGGTAGGAATTCGCTCCTGCGTCGTAAGCAGCATTCATATATTTGTCATCAGTTTCCGAAGTCAGGACCAACACCGGGATACGGCGTAAATGCTTCTGCTGGCGGAGCCAGCGCAACAACTCAAGGCCCGACATCCCGGGGAGTTTCAGATCAAGCAGAATGAGTACCGGCATGGGATTCGGGATAACACTCGCTGCAACCTCGGTTTCTCTGAGGTAGAAGAGTGCAGCATCACCGTTATCCAGATGGCGGATTGGATTCTGAACGCCAGCTTTCTTGAATGCCCTCATCAAAAGCTCGGCATCGCCTGACTCGTCCTCAACCAGAAGGATGGGCTTCGTGGAATCTTCGACAGAGTGCATTTTGGAAAGCGCGGAGTCTCTAAGCGACCGCAGATTGAGGTTAACACTGAATTTCGAAATGGAGTAGTGTCGTTGTAACTTCGTGGAATTAAGCAATAGGCTTCGCTTTTCTATCTTGCATGAAAGCTTGATTCCAAGAATGCTTGATTTCAGCAAAGCTTGATTCCAGCACACCAGCGCTTTGTGTTCTAAGGGACTGAGATAATAGTTTCCTGTATGCCTGAACTGCCTGAAGTTGAAACCATCGCCAACGGTCTAAATAAACGCGTAGCCGGAGATGCAATCGAGTCCGTTTGGGTGGGCAGCAAGCCTGAGCCGCTGAAATCATCAGCCTCCGAAATTGTCCGCGCCCTGGAAGGCTCCCGCATTGAGCGGGTGCACAGAGTCGGAAAGCATATTGTGTTCAGCCTGATCGGGAAGGACGGCCAGATGGGCGAGTTCATTGTGCATCTGGGGATGACGGGACGTATGCTGGTGGCCAGTCCAGATGCTGAAATGCCCCCTCACACTCACCTGACAGCGCACCTGCAATCTGGAAGAGAGTTGCGCTTTGTTGATCCGCGGCGCTTTGGACGGCTTGAAGTTCGCGAAACTAAATTTGCCGGACCGGGAACCGAGCCCACCAATATCAGCTTCGAAGCGTTTGCGGAATTATTTCATGGCAGCAAGGCGCCGATTAAGGCAGCGCTGCTCAACCAGAAATTTCTGCACGGTGTAGGAAACATTTATGCGGACGAAAGTCTCATTCGTGCCGGTGTGCGTCCACGTCGCAGGGCCAACACGCTGACGAGCGCTGAACTCAAGAAACTGCATGTCGCATTGCAGAAGGTGCTGCAGGAAGCCATCCGCGCCGGCGGATCGTCCATTTCTGACTATGTAGATGCTGATGGCGAAAAGGGTTTTTTCCAGTTTCGGCATCGCGCGTACGGCCGCGAAGGTAAACCTTGCCTTAAATGCAAAACTCCGATCAAAAAAATCGTAGTCGGTGGCCGCGGAACACACTATTGTCCCAAATGCCAAAAGTAATTCTTGCCATCGGTCAGGCCGGGCGCATCTTCCTCATGTTGCGGATCCAGCGATCGTAATCGGTCGCCTTGTTGAGAAAGAATTTGCCGGCTTCAGGGTGTGGAAGAATCAGGAAGCGCTCTTCGACCATGGCCTTGATCACGTCATCGGCAACCTGCTCTGGTTCGAGAGCGCCGGCCAGCAGAAATTCATTTCCTCCGCTGAGCAGCATGTTTGTCCGTACACCTTGAGGGCACAAAGCGGAGACGCGAACGCCACGTTCGCCGTAATTGATGGCCAGCCACTCAGCAAAGCCAAGGGCCGCGTGCTTGGTGACGGAGTAAGGCGCAGAGCCAACATGTGTAAGGAGACCGGCGGCCGAGATGGTCTGCAGAAGGTAGCCCTCCTTGCGAGCCAGCATTTGCGGCAGCACGGCGCGTGCCGCGTAAACATGGGCCATCAGGTTCACGTCCCAGCTTAACGCCCAGTCGGAGTCAGGAGCATCGGGCCCGCGCCCGACGCCTACTCCGGCATTCGAGCAGAAGATATCAACCTGTCCGTACTTGCTGCTGACTGCTTCAACCAGGTTCTTTACCTCGGGTTCTTTGGCGACATTTGCCGGGATGGCTTCCGCCTGGGTACCCTGGACGCTGATTTGGCGGGCAAGTTCCTCTGCGTGTTTGGTGTCGATATCAGAGATGATGACAGCCTTTGCGCCCTCTTTGGCGAACCTTAGGCATAGCGCGCGGCCAATGCCGTTGGCGCCGCCGGTAACAACTGCTACTTTCCCCGCGATTTTCATGCAGAAGAAGATAGTCTGGTAAACGTATTTCTCCAAATCGTTGCCCTGCTAAGGGCGCAAATGATTATCTTGACATCCGTTTCTCGCTGTCGGATAAAGCATCGTATTTTGTGGAAGGGATTGCCGAACAATGACTATGTTTGCCATTGGAGTTGACCTGGGTGGCACCAACCTGCGCATTGCCGCCGTGGACGAGAACGGCAAAATTGTTGAAAAGATAACCACGGGGACAGAAGTCTCACGCGGCCGTGACACCGTGATCTTTGAGATGTGCAAGGCAATCCAGGAACTAACGACGAAGTTCCGCAGTAGCGAGGGACATTTGGCAGGGATCGGAATCGGGGTTCCTGGCATCATCGAGATGCAGAGCGGTATGCTGCGTCAGTCACCCAATTTGCCAGGGTGGGAAGACTATCCGGTGCGCGAAGAAATAGAGCGTCGCCTGGGAACCAAAGTCGTCCTGGAGAACGACGCTAACTCCGCGGCATTGGGAGAGAAGTGGTTGGGCGCGGCTTCCAATGTAGAAGACATGTGCATGATCACGCTGGGCACCGGCGTAGGCGGCGGATTGGTTTTACACGGAAGGGTCTGGCATGGAATGACCGGTATGGCCGGTGAACTCGGCCACATTCAAGTGGATCCCAATGGTCCGGCGTGCGGCTGCGGTAGTCAAGGCTGTCTGGAACAATACGCGTCCGCAACTGCTGTGAAACGCATGGCGGTCCAGGCGGTTGCCGACGGCAGCGCGCCGGAGCTTGGCCGCGCTATGAATGAAGAGCCTGAATTCAGCTCCAAGGTGGTTTACCAGATGGCAATTCAGGGCGATGAACCAGCCAGAAAGATTTTTCAGACCGTAGGCAAAGCGCTGGGGGTGGTGGTTGCTGATCTCGTGAACGTTTTCAATTTGCCCATGTATGTTGTCGGTGGCGGAGTTTCGAGCGCATGGGAAGCCTTTGCGCCGGCCATGATGGAAGAGATCCGCAAGAACTCATTCGTCTACCGCGCTACTGCTCCCACGCAGAATGTTCCCGGAGTGGTGGGAAACAAAATCCATGATGACTCTCTGCCTACGCGCCGCACAACCATCGTTACCCAGGCCTTGCTCGGCAGCGATGCTGGATTGATTGGCGCTGCACGCTTGCCGATGATTGCAAACGGCATAGCGCTGGAGGAACAAAAGCTTAAGAGAGCCTAGGTTTCGCTCTTCGAAGCAAACAAAAGCGCACCCTGCAAGGTGCGCTTTATACTTTTTTACGATCGTATTCAGCTCATGCGGCACGGGCCAATCGCTCCAGTTCAATGCCGTCGAGCGCCTGCCATAGCGCTTTGGCGATTGCCTCTGCGGTCTGCAGAGCAGGTTCGCGTAGATCAGGGTTGGCGCTGATCTCCTTTTCCAGTTGCTCACTCCAGACCAGCGAGTGATACACGTCAGCCGTCTGGTGATGGTTGAAGTAGGCACACGTGCTCTCATCAGCGCCGTACATCTCAGTAAGTCCGCGGGCCTTTTCTTTGGCGATGCGAGGTACCTGGGATTCGTACGCGTAGAACGCGGCCAGGGCTTCGGCAGCAGAACCTTCACGCACGATCCGCTGAAACGTGCTGACGAGATTTTCAACATCCGGCAGCGGCGTGGTGGCCCCGACACTTGTTCGCTCCGCGCCCATACCTTCAGCAAAGTCCAGCCACATCTCGGCGTGGGGCCGGCCATCTGGCGAGTCGGCACCTTCTTCTTCTGCGCGATTGTTGGCGACCACGCGTGACAAAGCCGGTGAGTAGCTCAGGGAGCGGTTCTCAAATGTCTCCAGGTATTCGGGGAAAGCCGCCACGTGATGGAAATATTGCTGCGCATAGGCACGAAGATCGTCTTTGCTTAGCTGGCCTTTGGTCCAGGCCACGTAAAAGGGATGGCAGAGAAGATCGTGCCTGGCGATCCGCTGATCGAGTTCTTCGCGAAGGGTCATGACTGAGGTGTTTCCTTTCCCAAGTATGCAGACTATGAGGATACGCGAAGAGAGCGAATGGCTTCAACTCAGCGGGTTAAAGGCCCATGTTTCCGTTGCCAGTCGTAAATGGTTAGCTGGGCTTATAGCAGGAGTTGTTTTGCCACGGAGCAGTAAAGGTCCACTGCGTCATGAAGTTGTTTCTTCGCAATAAATTCGCGGTCGGTATGAGCCACGTGAATCGATCCCGGACCAAGCAGCACCGGCGTACCCCAGGACGAGAGCGCCGGGATATCAGTGGTGAAGGCGGCGACCATGGATTCGATTCCGGGAACAGTGCGCAGCTTCACAAAGGGAATTTCCAGGACGAACTCGGCCTGGGCGAGTCCGGCAACCGCGGCAGTGATCTGCGCTCGCACTGGTTCTGAGGGACCGACGAGACGATAAAGAAGCTGAGCCCGCGCATGATCGGGAATCACATTGGGAGCGCGGCCGCCTTCAATCAGGCCGATATTCATGGTGCACGGGCCGACCTCAGGATTTTCCGGCAAATTGAGTTCGCGCAGACGGGCGAGTGCAAGGACGAGCTTGTCGATGGCCGATTCACCCAGCTCCGGATAGGCCGAATGCGCCATCTTTCCCTTGGCGGTGAGTTGCACGCGCAGCGCGCCCTTGGACGCGACGGCGATCTTGTTCTCTGTTGGCTCGCCATTGATCAGGAAGCGGCTGCCGGGCGGCGTCTGGTTGGCGACTTTTGCGCCCAGACTGTCACGCTCTTCGCCCACCACAAACAACATTCCCACCGCCATGCCATCTTTACGCAATCGCTGGCAGGCCGCCATCTGCGCGGCGATGATGCCTTTGGCATCACATGATCCACGACCGTAGATGTTGGCTGTGTCTTCGGACGACGGGATGAATGGCGGCACGGTGTCCATGTGGGTGGAAAAGACGATTTCCGGTGGACGGTCGTCAATTGTAGCGATCACATTGAATCGCTCATGCTCTACCGGCATTTTGTGCGTGGTGTAGTCCAGCCGGCAGAGCTCGTCATAGAGCTCCGCGCCAACGGCGCCCTCATTGCCGCTGATGGATTCAATGTCGATAAGCCTGCGCGTGAGTTTGACGGGATCCATGATGTGAGAAACAGGATAAATAAGAATTGACGATTCGTCATAGATGGCGGGGCGGATTCGCGTGTTGGCGAGCCCTCTGTGATAAAAAATAATGTGCCTCAAGGACTTGGATCATTCTTTTTGAACGGCCCGGCAGGACGGCTGGAAGCACTGCTGAACTCGGGCGCTCCCAGTGCGACGCACGCCGCGCTGGTGTGCCATCCACATCCGGTGTTTGGGGGAACCATTCACAACAAAGTGGTTTATCGGGCCATGAAGGCGCTGAATGAGTTTGGCTTTCCCGCGCTGCGTTTTAATTTCCGCGGCGCCGGAATGAGTGAAGGCGAACATGATCATGGCCGTGGCGAGGTTGACGATGTCCGCACGGCGCTGGATTGGCTGGATAACGAATTTCATCTTCCGATCATTTTTTGCGGATTTTCTTTTGGCGCCGCAACGGGTTTGCGTGCTGCCTGGAATGACCAGCGCGTGGTTGGCTTGATTTCTCTGGGCACGCCTGTAAACGTTGAAGGACGCGCCTATACGTATGAGTTCTTTCAGGGCTGCACCAAACCAAAGCTCTTTATCAGCGGATCAGAAGACCAGTTCAGCACTCGGGAAGCGTTGACGCAAATGGTTGATTCACTCCAGGAGCCGAAAAAACTGGTGATCGTGGATGGCGCCGATCATTTCTTTGAAGGGCAGCTCCCAGTGATGCAGGCAGCCATTCGCGATTGGGTGAGCGATCAATTTCATTTGCAGCCCCAGGCGGAAGCAGAATAAATGGCGGAAGCAGAATAAATGTCGGTAGCCCACTCCATGCGTTCCATTGCGCGCGACATCTTTCTTGATGCACTGGCCGAAGCTGGAATCGGCAAGGCCTTTGACCGCCATGTGCAGTGTGAGCGCGGCGTGCTGCGCGTCTGCGAAGACCTTTACGATCTGAAGATCTATTCGCGTGTTCTGGCCGTCTCCTTCGGCAAGGCAGCTCATCGTATGGCGGAGATTCTGGCCCGTCAGGTCGGGCCGACGGTGCAGGGAATTGTGGTGGATCCGAACCAGCATCCCTACCAGCTTCCCGGGTATCGCTATTTTCAGGGCGGCCATCCCCAGCCCAACGCGGAGTCCGTGAAGGGTGCGGAGGCGGTGCTCAAGTCGCTCGGGACACTCAATGAGCAATCACTGGCCATCTTCCTGGTGAGCGGAGGCGGTTCCGCTGCGTTGGAGAAGCCTGTGGATGAAGAGATTTCTCTCGCTGATTTAATCGCCACATACAAAGCTCTGGTTCACTCGGGAGCTCCGATCGCGCAGATCAATGCGGTGCGCAAACATCTATCCGCCGTAAAAGGTGGACGCATGGCACAGGCGGCGCAGGGAGCGCAACAGGTATCGATCATGGTGTCTGACGTGCCGGAGAATGCGCTGGACTCGCTATCATCCGGGCCGACCATGCCTGATACATCGACACTCGATGATTGTTACCGCATTGTGAACGAACATAAGCTGCTGCCGCAATTTCCCGCATCGGTGCGCGAGCTGTTTGAGCGGCACGCGCTGGAGGAGACGCCAAAGAAAGATGATGCGGCGTTTGCGCGTTCACGCTGGTGGAAAATTCTGTCGAACGAAACCGCGGAACGGGCTGCGGCGGCAGCCGCGGCACGGCAGGGCTTTGCCGTGGAGATTGATCATTCCTGTGATGATTGGGATTATGCGGCTGCAGCCGACCATCTTCTGGCGCGGATACGAAAGCTGCGCAGCGAGGTATCCAGGGCCTGCATTATTTCCGGCGGCGAAGTTACGGTAAAGGTACCGAACAACGCGGGAGCCGGCGGGCGCAACCAGCATTTTGCTCTTTACTGCGCGCGGAAGATCGCCGGAGAAAACATTGCCGTGCTCAGTGCGGGAACGGATGGAATTGACGGCAATAGTCCTGCGGCAGGCGCCGTGGCTGACGGAACAACCATGGAGCGCGCGCGTACCGCGAGCCTGGATGTTGAATCCCACTTCAACGGATTCAATTCATATCAGCTGTTTCAAAAACTTGGCGACGCCATTGAGACTGGTCCAACGGGCAACAATGTGCGCGATCTGCGGATCATGATGGCGTATTGAAGTTACTTCTTCGGCGGAACCAGTTTCAGGCTATCGGTGGAGAGAATTTTCTTGACCTGATTGCGGGCATGGATGGCCCAGGGACCAACCGTATCAAGCCGGGCATATGCCTGCCAGTGTGACAAAGCTTTGCGTGGCTGGCGGGCTTTTTCATACGCGAGCGCCAGATTGTAATGAGCATCAGCGTAAGTGGGCGCCAGTGATATGGCAGCTTCATAGGCGCGAATGGCTTCAGGCAGGCGTCCGGTTTCGTCGAGTACGTTGCCGAGATCGAAATAAGCCAGCGCATAGCGTGGATCGACTTCTACGGCTTTGCGATAGTAGCGTTCCGCCAGAATATAATCCTGGCGATTGTAGTAGAGCGTTCCCAGGTTGATGAATGCCGCGGCGTGCGTGGGATCAAGATCCACGCACTTTTTGTAGGAATCAATGGCTTCATCCTGGGTAGCGGGGTCTTCTTCCAGTCCAACTCCGCGAGTAAAGAAATCAGCGGCGGTTTCAGCAGCGCGCATGGCATGCACCTTGCCCATCCTGGGCTCTACGACTTCGCGATCGGTGAAGTCCATGACAAATTGGCCGGCCAAAGGTTCAACAGCCGCTCCACGATGGCGATAGACAACGCGAGAACGAGTGGTGAAAGTGCCGGCTTCGAGCAAAGGATTTTCCATGCCTGCCACTTGTTGCTGCATGGCACGGAGAGAATCACGGATCATGGCAGGGCGCACACGTTTGGCGCGCAGATCACGCAATTTTGTGATTTGGAGAAGATCAAAAAAAGAATACAGCTCCTTCACGGGAAACAGACCGCCCTTCTCCCAGCCAGCGAGCTGTCGCGCCGTGATGCGAAGAATCCTTAGAACGTCCTCTCGATGGTATCGTTCCACTTTAGCCTTGAATTGCTTTGGTCCGTTTCAAACCAACCAACCTTAGAACTTCCCGATACAAACGCATTATGGGCGTTAACTGTAAGAAATGCAAGGCGTAACCTGATTTTCATGTGGAAAAACAGCCGCAAACAGGAGGCGAAAGCGGCAGAGAACCATGGTTGTCACCTGGGCAACGAACTAAGAAACCAGCGCGCCCTCTTTCGTCGGCTCCCCTTGTGCTTCTACAGGTCATTATGTTAATCTCCTGTCGAAGCGAAAGGGTAATCCATTGTCTATTCCGCGTCTTGATTTACCCCAGGGAACGCTTGATCTTCTCATCTTGAAGACCGTTGCTCTTGAACCTCAACATGGCTGGGCCATCTCGGAGCGCATTCAACTGATCTCCAGCAACGTTCTGCAAGTGCAGCAGGGATCACTGTATCCCGCATTGCATCGCCTGGAACGACGGGGATGGATCAAGGCACATTGGGGAGTTTCTGAAAATAACCGTCGCGCCAAGTATTACGAACTCACCGCCAGCGGGCGCAAACAGCTTGAAGCGGAGCAAGACGCCTGGCGTAAGCTAACAGCTGCGATTGGACAAGTGCTGGAGATGGCCTGAGGAGAACACGGCATGATCGCTGACATCGTTTATCGTTTGCGCGCCTTCTTCCGTCGCAACACCGTGGACACGGAAATGGATGACGAACTTCGCTTCCATTTTGAACGCCAGATTGAAAAGCACATGCAGTCCGGGATGTCGCGCGAACAAGCCACCTACCAGACGCGCATGGAATTCGGCGGCGTTGAACAGGTCCGTGAGGAATGCAGAGAATCGCGAGGCGTGTACTGGATTGAAACCACGCTGCAGGACATTCGTTATGGTCTGCGTGCCTTGCGCAAGTCTCCCGCGTTCGCACTGGTTGCCATTGCGACTCTCTCTCTCGGTATTGGCATCAGCACATGGAGCTTCAACATCCTGCGCCAGTGGGTGATGCAGGCCACTACCTTTCCTGAAGCGGATCGACTGATGATGGTCTGGGAGAAGAACACGCGCAAAGGCTGGATCATGCAGGCCTCTGCGCCGGACTTGCTGGACTGGCAGGAGCAGAACCACGAATTCGAAAATCTCTCCGGCTGGACCACGCGCGACTTCAATTTCACCGGAGATGAAAGACCGCAGCGCATTCTAGGTGCGCGCGTCAGCCCCAATTTCTTCCGCATGTTGGAGGTCTCCCCGGCGCTGGGCCGCGATTTTCGCCCTGAAGAAGACCACCCGGGCCAGGGACACGTTGCCATGATCAGCGCGGGCATGTGGCATGAGCGCTTTAATGGCGATCCGCAGGCGCTCGGCAGTACGTTCCTGATGGATGGCGAACAGTACACGCTGGTCGGCGTGGTGCCGGATAACTTTCATTTGACTCTCATGGGACGCGTGAACGTCTGGGTGCCGCTGGAATTCACTGACAAGGAACGTGCAGATCGTTCTACCGGCTGGCTCACCGTTATCGGACGACTCAAGCCCGGCGCCACGGAAGATGCCGCTCAGCAGTCCTTGAGCGCGATCGCGGCACGGCTGGAAAAACAGTTTCCTGAATCCAACACGGACTCCGGGATCCACGTGAACAGCCTCAACCAGGAGATTGGCAAACATACGGGGGAGCAGGGAATCTACACCGGCTTTGTTGTCAGCATCTGCATTTTGCTGATCAGTTGTTCCAACATTGCCGGCATCTATCTGGCGCGGGCGCTGTCTCGCCGCAGGGAAATGACCATGCGCCTGGCACTGGGAGCCCGTAAGTTTCGTCTGGCCCGCCAGCTCCTGGCGGAAAACCTGATGCTTCTTCCGCTGGCTGTGGCCCTTGGACTTGGATTTGCTCAATTCGGAGGCAAGTGGACCACAACGAACATCCCCTTTGAGAATCGCGGTTATCTCCCAAACTATGGCGCTGTTTCGATGGACTATGCCGGGTTTCTCTATGCCGCGGGAATATCGCTGGTCAGCTTGCTTTTGTTTTCCATGGCGCCGATGCTGGAAAGCCGCAAACTGAACCTTACGGATGTATTGAAAGCGAGCCAGGGTTCGGCAAACCTTGAAGGCCGTCATCTGCGCAAAGGCCTGGTGGTCATGGAAATTATCTTTGCCATGGTTGCCCTGGTCCCAGCCGGGCTGGTCACAAAGTCTTTGTCGAACATTTATCGGGAAGATCCAGGGTTCAGGGCAGACGATGTAATGGCCGTGCGTACCAGCCTTCCCGCTGTTCGTTACAAAGAAACCGGTCAGACGCTTGAGTTTTACGATCAGGTGCTGAGCCACGTTCAGGCTTTGCCGCAGGTACAGTCGGCGGCGTTGAGCCAGTTCATTCCTTTCGGACATTCTTCCGGAGGAGCTGAGCTCACGCTGGAAGGTCGTCCTGTTCCCAAGCCCAGTGACGTGCCGAATACGCAGCTTAACGCTACCGGTCCGGAATATCTGTCCACGCTCGGACTCCGTCTGATACGCGGCCGATACATCGGCGTGGAGGATGGACGCGATGCGCTTCCCGTGATCGTGGTCAATCAGACTTTGGTTCGCCGTCTCTTTCCTCATGAAGATCCGCTGGGACACAGAGTTCGTCTTGGTCGTGAGGATAATACCTGGAGAACCATTGTCGGCGTAGTGAATGACATCAAGACCAGTGATCTATCTGAAGATCCGCGCAACCAGAGTTATGTTCCGTTTGTGCAGATGCCCAGCCGTTCCGCGGCCTTCGTCGTGCGTTCCACGGCTGCGCCATCCACAATCGCTGCTGAAATACGCAAGGCTGTTTGGGCTGTTGATAAAGGCCAGCCGGTCGCCGACATCGTTACGTTGCAACAGCAAATCAGTGAAGAAGAAGCGCCCTTCCGTATCTTCAGCCAGTCGATTGGCTTTTCCGCCGGGCTTGCGTTGTTCCTGGCCGGCATTGGCATCTACGGCGTGATGGCGTTTCTGGTGGAAAGCCGGACGCGCGAAATTGGGATTCGCATGGCATGTGGCGCACGGGCACGCACAATCCTGTGGCTGGTGTTGAAAGGGAATCTGAAACTCATGCTGGCCGGAATCTGCATTGGTCTGCTGGCAGCGTGGCAACTAGCACGCCTGCTTTCGAGCCTGCTCTATCGCGTAAGCACCAACGATCCCGCAACATATCTTCTCGCGGTGCTGGTCCTGGTGGGCGCCATTCTGCTGGCAAGTCTGGTCCCTCTGCGTCGCGCCATGGGCGTGGACCCTATGATCGTTCTGCGGTACGAGTAGTGTGTAGCGCCTCGTTCAGCTAAACCGACAAATCAATCTGCGAACGCGGCAAGAGGCCATTGGCTTGCCGCGCTTTACTGTCCGAACATTGTCTCTTAAAATGGATACTTCCCGGCCGACGTAGCTCAGTTGGTAGAGCAGTCGATTCGTAATCGACAGGTCATCGGTTCAAGTCCGATCGTCGGCTCCATTCCTTCGCTCCCAACCGCTTCAACATTCTGGAACAGAGTCTTACGGGCCTGCAGCAGCGGGCTCGGCGCGCGAGTCGGCCTCGCCCTAACGATCAGCTTGTCGCTTCGCTCCAAACCGCTTTAAAAGCATTTTTCTGGTCACAGTCGCCAGCCTTGTCGCAGCGGGCTCGGCGCGTGTTCGGCCTCACCCTTAACCTTGCCTTTGTCGTTCCAAAGCAGCGTATTCTAGTCTTTTGTTTGTTAGCAGAACTTCAACAATTACGTGTTCCATTTGGGTGGCACCAACTGTCCTACTAGATGAGTGCAGGGAATGATTTGGGCGATTTCAGTCCCTGCGACTCCAGGGGGCCTTAGGAACAAGTGTCTTGAGGCCCTCTTATATATCTTTTTTGGCCGGGTTCCCGGCGCACAATTGCGCGACTCTTTTCTGCTATCCGATCCTTCCACCCTGCCGTCTAAGCTCTCAGATGCTTATCTTGCTTTCCCATAGGAGCAGGCGTATGTTCCTTTGGTAGTTCTATTGGATAGCCAGAGGAGAGGTGCATGGGCGGCAAAACTGGAGACAAGACTGATGTTTGGCAGGGAACTCTTGCACTCATGATCCTGACGACCCTGGAAAGTATGGGGCCGCAGCACGGCTATGGGATTGCCCGCCGCATTGAGCAGACCAGCGGCGATCAATTGTCAGTCAACTATGGGACGCTTTATCCGGCACTTCTTAAGCTGGAGCAGGATGGATATATCACTGCCGAGTGGGGCGCGTCAGAAAACAACCGTCGCGCTCGTTTTTATCGCCTTACGCGCACAGGCAGAAATCAATTGAAGCGCGAGACAAAGGAATGGGAGCAGGCGACTGCAATTCTTGCGCGCTTCCTTGCGCCTAAGGAGTCAGTATGAGCACGATGCGTGGCTTGATCGCGAAAATCTCCGGCCTATTCAACCGCCGTAACGCTGAACGCGAGATGGAGCAGGAATTTCAATCTCATCTGCAAATGCAGATTGAAGATAATCTTCGTTCCGGGATGTCCGCCGAAGAGGCGCGGCGAGCAGCCCTGGTGCAGTCCGGCAATATTGCCGCTGCGCGCGAAGCCCATCGTGATCAGCGTGGACTCCCATTCATGGAAACATTGATTCAGGATGCGCGTTACGGCGCCAGGCTGCTGCGCAAGAGCCCGGGATTTACCTTTGTTGCGGTGCTTACGCTGGCGCTCGGCATAGGCGCGAATACCGCGATCTTTTCGGTGGTCAACGCTGTGCTCCTGGCCAAGTTGCCAATGAAAGAGCCAAACCGGCTGGTGCAGCTGTGGGAAACGGAAGTATCGCCGGGAAAATTTCCCTTTGCGGGACCTGATTATCTGGACTGGAAGAACCAGAACCACACGTTGGAAGGTTCAGCTCTTTACCGCTACCCTTCGCCCGCGAATGGCAGCCACAATGGTCTTTCGCAATCAGTCCTTGTGCAACGCACGGAATCAACTTACTTTGCTGTACTGGGTGTAAATGCAGAGATCGGCCGTACCTTTACCGACGGAGACGACCAGCCCGGCACCAACCACCTTGCCGTGTTGAGCTACCGCTACTGGCAGGAGTCATTCGGGGGGCGTGAAGACGCACTGAACAGCAGTCTCTCCCTGGACAATGAGAAATATACCGTGGTTGGCGTAATGCCGCCGTGGTTTCGGTTTCCTGCGGAAGTAGAGGTTTTTGTTCCGCTGGATATGAGTTCGCAAGGCGTTGGCAAACGCGGTAATCATGGATATAAAGCCATTGGCCGGCTCAAGCCAGGCGTGACATCCGAGGCTGCGGCAGCTGACCTGAAAACAATTGCAGCGAACCTGGAAAAGCAATATCCCAACAGCAATGATCATGTGAGCGCCGTGGTGGTCCCGTTGCGCGAAGAGGTATTGGGGAACGCCAGACAGCGTCTGCTACTCCTGTTGGCCGCTGTTGGCGCGGTGTTGCTACTGGCATGTGCAAACGTGGCCAACCTGCTTCTGGCGAAAGCCTCAAGCAGGCAAAAAGAAATGTCGCTTCGTACGGTGCTGGGAGCGAGCCGGCTTCGCGTGGTGCGCCAACTGCTAACAGAAAGCCTGATCCTATCATTGGGTGGAGGTGTTATTGGTCTTGCAGGCGGTTTCTGGCTGGTCAGGCTGATCGAATCATCCAAGCAACTTCCAATTCCCAGGTACAATCCGGTTCGCATTGACGCGCCGGTGCTGATGTTTACCTTTGGGCTGAGTGTTCTGGTGGGGATCGTTTTCGGACTGGCGCCGATTTTCCAGACCACAAGAATGGACCTGGGCGAAGAGCTCAAGTCCACTTCGCAGACATTAATGAACGCTTCCCGCTTCACGCGGATCTTGCGTGATGGCCTGGTGGTGCTGGAATTGAGCGTGTCTCTGGCATTGTTGATCGTCGCCGGGTTGTTGTTGCGTAGTTTTGCCCATCTACACCGCACAGACATCGGTATTGATGCGCATAACGTCACTACCGGATTCGTGCTGTTGCCTGATTCCCGTTATCCGGATTTGCAGGCGCGTAAGCTCTTTTGCAACCGTCTGGTACAGGAACTCGATGCCGTTCCCGGAATAAAATCCGCTGCCCTTTCCACTGAGATCCCGATTGAAGGTGGGTGGAATGGCACCATCATGGTCCCTGGAGATACCAACCCGGCGCACAACCGCCAGCTGGTGGAGTTCAACTACATTACTCCGGATTACTTCCGCACATTGGGCATTCCGCAAAAGCAGGGCCGAATCTTCACCGAACAGGACATGGAACGCATTGCTGAGGTCAATTTAAAGATCAATGAACTGGTGAAGAAGAACCCAAAACTGGAGACGGTTCCGCCCGAGCTTACCTATGTTGCAGTGATTAATGAGTCCATGGCGCGAATGTTCTGGCCAGACCAGGATCCGGTGGGAAAGATCTTTGTATGGGGAGGAACCAACACACAGGTCATTGGCGTGGCAGGTGACGTTAAGGAATCGGGTATTCGCGCCGCTACCTATCCCGAAGCATATTTCCCTCTTACGTTGAATGAGGACTCACCGCGCTTTGGCGCGTCGATTCTTGTAAAGACTATGGGCACGGGGACAAGTGTATTTGCGGCGATTCGCGGTAAACTGCACGACATTGACGAGACACTTGCAGTCTATTCGCCACGAACCATGGAAGAGGTCATTGCTGGAGACATACAGGATGCGACGCTGGAGATGTGGCTGTTCGGCAGCCTGGCTGCAATTGCTCTGATTCTTGCCGCAGTCGGTCTCTATAGCGTGCTGGCCTATCTGGTCTCCCAGCGCACGCGTGAAATTGGTATCCGCATGGCCCTGGGCGCACAACAAGGCCACGTGCTGAATCTGGTAATGCGGCATGCTGCCGTGCTGATCTGTGTTGGTATGTTTGCCGGATTGGCCGCAGCGCTGGCGACCGCGCACTTCATGACTGACATGTTGTTCGGCGTAAAGGCGCACGATCCGCTGACGTTCGGCGCCGTGGTGTCGCTGCTGACAGTGGTGGCCCTCACGGCATGCCTGGTCCCTGTACGCCGGGCAACGCGAGTGGATCCCATGGTGGCGTTGCGATACGAGTAGGACATATCTCGTCAGGCCGGCGCAGATTACAATAGACGGATATTTGCAAGAGGGAGATCCGTCCAACATGGGCCTTTCCACCAGCCAGCGCGCCAAGCGCACCGTGCAGTCTGAAATCCGGGTGATGTCCCTGGAGTGCGAAAAGATCAAAGGCGTCAATCTTGCCCAGGGCGTGTGTGATACGCCGGTGCCGGAAGTTGTACGCGAGGGCGCCCGTCGCGCGATGGAGCAGGGCATCAACAGTTATACGCGTGCGGAAGGCCTGACGTCGGTTCGCAAGGCCATCGCCGATAAGATGGCTCGCTTCAACGGTATCCAGTGCGATGCGGAAACTCAAGTCATTGTTCACTCCGGATCGACAGGTGCGTTTTACTCTTCGTGTCTGGCGCTGCTCGATCCGGGCGATGAGTTCGTTCTCTTCGAACCGTTTTACGGATATCACCTGAACACGATCATTGCTGCCGAGCTCAAGCCGGTGTTTGTGACTTTACGCGCGCCCGACTGGAGCTTTTCACCGGAAGAGCTGGAACGCGTGGTTACGCCACGCACACGGGCAATCATGATCAATACACCGGGCAATCCTTCCGGCAAGATCTTTACCCGGCAGGAACTGGAGTGGATCGCCGCATTTGCGCAGAAGCATGATCTGTTCGTTTTCACTGACGAGATCTACGAATACTTTGTTTACGACGGCAAGCACATCAGTCCGGCAACGTTGCCCGGGATGGCTGAACGCACGATCACGATTTCCGGTTATTCCAAGACGTTCAGCATTACGGCTGGCGCGTTGGGTATACCGTGTGCGACCCCAAGTGGACGCAGGCCATCGCTTACTTCCACGACCTTATTTATGTGTGTGCGCCGGCACCACTGCAGATGGGCGTGGCGGAAGGTATCTTCAACCTGCCCGAGAGCTTTTACCAGGAAATCTCAGCTGAGTACGTGCAGAAGCGTGACCAGTTGTGCAACGTGCTGAAAGAAATCGGCCTCACCCCTTCGGTCCCCGATGGTGCGTATTACGTTCTGGCGGATGCGCGTATTCTTCCCGGCAAGACGAGCAAAGAAAAGTCGATGGCCCTGCTGCGTGAAACAGGAGTTGCCACGGTGGCAGGCAGCGCTTTTTATCATGGCGGCGGTGGCGAGGAGCTGATTCGATTCTGTTTTGCCAAGACGGAAGCCGAGTTGAATGAAGCTTGCCGCAGGTTGAAGACTCTGCCGGAAAAGCTGGGAGCGAAGGTGGCTGCGGGGGCACGCAGGGGCTAAACAGGCGTCGCGGAAGGCAACGGGTTGAAGTTCCTTAAACCGCAGGCATGGCATGTTGATCCATCCCATGGTGGTGAGTCTCAAAAGTCCTTGAACGCAAACTTTAGATTAGTTGTTTCCTGCTCAGAGATGAGTCATAGTGAATATCGCCGGGATCGCCGTCATCGCCCGAGATCTGGAAAACCCTACCGCTGATGAACGCGGATTAACGCTGATCAAAAAGAAGCCAGCGCAATAATCAGCCACAGCCGAGGGAGGCTGTGCCACACGAGCATCGCTTGGGATGAATCGTGTAAGTCCTTTAGATCTTGGGATGACTGGGGTAAACCGGGAGGGGGTACCCCAGCGCGAGCATGAATAAAACGAGTGTCTCGAGAGAATTCCCTGAGGCGACATTCGGCACGATTAGCATCCTCGGGGTCCTTCCACTCAGCCTCACGACTCGCGTCGCTCGGCTTCGGTCAGGATGACAAGGTTTGAGGGCATTGGGAAAGTGGGCACTGATCATAGGGTAAATTTCCGAAACTTACGCCAAATTGGGATGATTGGGATTGGTGACGGGGGATCCCCAGTCGGATTTGGGAATGAGTAATTGGGCAATCGGTAAATTGGAAAGGCAAAACCGAAGCCCGGGTAGCCACAAAGGTCACCGAGGAACACAGAGGAATCTGAACAGCCGAGGGCGGCTGTTCCACACGAGTATCGCGGAAACCTACGCCAAATTGGGATGAGTGGGATCGGATGGGGTGAGCCGGGGAGGGGTGACCCCCTCCCGAGATTTGGTAATTGAGTAATTTGGTAATCGGGTAATTGGAAACCGGAAAACCTTACCGCTGATGAACACCTGATGACACTGAGAGAGCCAGGGTAACTTCATCCACTTTGCTTATAATCAGGACAAAATGAACTTCTCTGATTTGTTACGGGGAACCGGTCTGGAGCCGGTTGGAGAAAATCCACAGATTGCCGGGGTGGATTACGATTCGCGACGTGTCAAGCCGGGATGGGCTTTTGCCGCCATGCGCGGCGAAGCCACGGACGGCAATCGCTACATTGATGTGGCGATCAAGAATGGCGCAGTGGCAGTGGTGACGGATGGTTCGAACGAATCGCCCCGCGAGGGCGTAGCGTGGGCCGTGGCCCCGCATGGTCGCAAGACACTCGCCGTGCTGGCAGCGAACTTTTACGACCATCCGGCGGATAGATTAAAGATATGCGGCGTTACAGGAACCAACGGTAAAACTACCACTACATTTTTGGTTGAATCTATTCTGAACTATACCGGCAGGAAATCAGCGCTGGTAGGAACCATTGAGTATCACGTCGGGGGCAAGGTCTTGCCTGCACCGCACACGACGCCGGAGTCGCTGGAACTGAATCAGATTTTCGCAGAAGCGCTGGCGGCAGGTGCAACCGACGTTGCCATGGAAGTTTCATCGCACGCGCTCGAACAGGGACGGGTCTGGGGCATTCCATTTGAAGTGGCGGTTTTCTCCAACCTCACACGCGATCATCTTGATTATCACAAAGACATGGACAGCTATTTTGCGGCCAAGCGAATGCTATTTGAAGGGACTGGCGCTCCCGCGCCCCGCGCAGCGGTAATCAATGCCGACGACAATTACGGCACCGCGTTACTGAAGACCAGTCACGCTGCCAGCAAACTGGTGATCAGCTACGGAATTCATCACGGTGATTTTCGCGCCACTGCCATTGACCTGCAACCAACCCAAACCAGCTTTGATCTTGCGACTCCGACTGGAACGCAACACATTACCGCAAGGCTCATTGGCCAGGTGAATGTGTATAACCTGCTGGCAGCTTCAGCCGCCTGCTGGGCGCGGGGATGTTCGCTGCCCCAAATCGCGGAAGCCCTCAGCCAGTTCAATCAGGTGCCGGGGAGGTTCGAGCGGGTGGATTGCGGTCAGCCTTTTACCGTGGTTGTAGATTATGCGCATACAGACGATGCCTTGCGGAACCTTACCTCCATCGCTCGCGATTTTGCTTCCCGTTCCGGGTCGGGCGGACGCGTGATCACAGTGTTCGGCTGCGGTGGAGATCGTGATAAGACGAAGCGACCACTCATGGGTCAGGCAGCGGCGCAAGGCAGTGATTTCGTGGTACTCACCTCAGACAATCCACGGAGTGAAGATCCCCTGAAAATCATGGATGATGTTTTGCCCGGCCTTGACGGCAATCGTGACAGGCAGGTGCTGGAGCCGGAGCGGAAGGAAGCTATCCGGCTGGCGTTGAAAAAAGCGCAGCCGGGCGATGTAGTGCTGATTGCCGGCAAAGGACATGAAAAGGTGCAAATTACGCGCGAAGGTTCCTTCACCTTCGATGATGTTCAGGTGGCGCGGGAAACATTACAACAGATGGGATACGCAAAGCAGGAGGAAGGAAGGCAATGAAGTTACCACTTTGGCGAATTGCTGAGTTTACCGGCGCGCAGGGCGCGGTGGACCAGGAACAGGTTGCCATGGGCTACTCCATTGATTCGCGGTCACTGCAGCCAGGTGATCTCTTTATCGCTTTGCAGGGCGACCGCTTTGACGGCCATGATTATGTGAACTCCGCTCTGGAAAAAGGGGCGGTTGCAGCCATCGTTGACGGAAAGAGAAAGCTGGATGCTGACGCGCATCGTTTGCTTCGCGTGGATGACACGCTGACGGCCTTGCAGTCACTAGGCGCGGCGGCACGTCGTTTGTGGGGCAAACCTCTGCTTGCGGTTACGGGGTCGGCAGGGAAAACTACCACGAAAGAGCTGCTGGCCCATCTGCTGGGTACCAAGTTTCGCGTAATGAAAAGCAGTGGCAACCTGAACAACCACATTGGCATGCCTTTGCAGCTGCTGAAGCTGGAAGCTGAGCATGACATTGCTGTGGTTGAGATGGGCATGAACCATCTGGGTGAAATTCGCGCACTGGGCAAGCTGGCCCAGCATGATCTCGCGGTGGTCACGTGCGTTGCGCCCGTGCATCTGGAATTTTTCAGTTCGATTGCCGACATCGCGCGCGCCAAGTACGAAATTGTGGAGACGCTGCCCAGCAACGGGACGGCGGTACTGAATGCCGACGACGAATATGTGAGCCAGTTTGGACGCGACTTCAAAGGCAAGGTAGTCACTTTTGGGATCAAGCGCGCGGCGGATGTTTCTGCGCAGAACTTACAGTCGCTGGGGGTGGAAGGCTCCACCTTTGAGCTGGTGGTGGGAAGTGTGCGCGAGCATGTAACTCTTCCGCTGGTGGGTGAGCATAACGTGATGAATGCGCTGGCGGCTTGCACCGCGGCCATTGAGCGCGGAGTGTTGCCTTCGCATGCGGCAAAGGCGCTTGGGACCGTACAGCCGACCGACAAGCGTGGCCAGATCACCGAGCTGCGCGGCGCTACCGTCATCAACGATTGCTATAACTCCAACCCTCGAGCGCTCGACGCCATGGTGGATGCGCTCGCGGGGATGAAGGCTGAGCGCCGCATCCTGATAGCCGGCGAGATGATGGAGCTGGGACAAACGGCGGAAGCTTTACATCGCGAATCGGGCCGGCATGCTGCGGAAAAGAAGATCGACATAGTCATTGGCGTTCGCGGTCTGGCCAAAGCTCTGGCGGAGGCGGCCTGCGGAGCCGGGGTCCAGTCACACTTTGTGGATACCCCGGAAGAAGCGGGCGAGTGGCTGGCCCGTGAATTGCGTCCGGGTGACGCCGTTTTAATGAAGGCTTCACGCAGCGTGAAGCTGGAACGAGCCCTGGAGATGGTTCAGGAGAATTTGACCGGGAAACCGGCATGAACCTGACACCCTGATCAATGGCCGGGGGTTACACGAAGGTTTCCTCTCAACGACCTGCGGCATTTAATTTCACTAGACAATATATGATCAGCAAGCGGCTTTGCCCATAACGTAACGGAGGAATATTGCTTTACTGGCTTCTCTATCAAAAACTGTTCGCGTATTTCCCTCCGTTCCGCATATTCCGTTACGTAACGTTTCGCACTGCATTTGCCAGCCTCACAGCACTGTTTATGGGCCTGATCATTGGTCCGGCCATTATCCGGCAATTGCGGGAATTTCAAATCGGCCAGTACATACGCGAGGAAGGCCCCAAGGCGCACCAGAAAAAAGCCGGAACGCCGACCATGGGCGGCGTGCTTATCACCATCGCCATTATCGTGCCCACGCTGCTATGGGCGGATCTTTCCAACCCTTACATATGGATGGCTGTGCTTTCCACGATTGCTTTCGGTGCGATTGGCTTCGCGGACGATTATTTAAAGATCGTTAATAAACGAAATCTTGGGTTGACTGGACGCACCAAGCTTCTTCTGCAATTCCTGGTGGCATGCGCGGTGGGTATTGCGCTGGTCTTTCTTACGGCAGAACGGCAGTACTCCACCCACCTGATGGTTCCTTTCGTGAAACAGTTCCGTCCTGATCTGGTGATTGAGAGCCTGCGACATTATCCGCACATATGGTTTATGGCATTTACGCCCTTTGTCGCATTTGTGATGCTGGTGCTGGTGGGATCAAGTAACGCGGTCAACCTCACCGACGGCCTTGATGGGCTGGCGATCGGGTGTACGGTGATCGCTGCCGGCGCGCTTACGGTGCTTACTTACTTAAGCGGACATGCCGTGTTCTCAGAATATCTGGAACTGCAGAAGATGCCGCAGGTAGCGGAACTGACCATTTTCTGCGGAGCCATGGTGGGATCCAGTATTGGCTTTCTCTGGTACAACGCGCATCCGGCCGAGATCTTTATGGGCGACGTTGGTTCGCTGGCCCTGGGCGGCGCGATCGGTACGGTGGCCGTAATCATCAAGCAGGAACTGCTGCTGCCCTTTATCGGCGGCGTGTTTGTGATTGAAGCGCTGTCAGTGATTCTGCAGGTGGGATCGTATAAGCTGCGCAAGAAACGTATCTTCAAGATGGCGCCGCTGCACCATCACTTTGAGCTGGCGGGATGGTCAGAATCGAAGATCATCATACGTTTCTGGATTCTTGCCCTGATCTTTGCTCTTTTTGCACTTACCACGCTCAAGTTGCGTTAAGCCACGGCGATTCATGGCACAATGGTGCAGACATGGCTCAGTGGAACAGTGACAACAATCTGAAAGGAAAACGCGTTCTGGTGGTTGGACTGGGACGTTCGGGCGCAGCCTCGGCAATTTTTCTCCAGGAGCACGGCGCCAAAGTAACTGTTTCTGACGCCAAGAGTGAAGTGCAGCTGCAAGGTGAAGCAGCCGCATTGCTGGATCGCGGAATATCGATTGAGACCGGCCATCATGGCGAACGTACGTTTCGCGATCAGGATTTGATTGTCGTCAGCCCTGGAGTTCCCTCTGACCAGCCGTCATTGCAACATGCTCGGACGATGGGGATCCCGGTCATCGGCGAAGTTGAGCTGGCGTCGCGTTTTCTACAGGGCAAGATGCTGGCGATTACCGGCTCGAACGGCAAAACTACGACCACCACTCTGGTGGGCGAGATCATGGCCAAGAGTGGGAAGAAGACGCTGGTAGGCGGCAACATCGGGACGCCGGTGATTTCACTGGCAGGGAAGTCCTCAGCAGACAGTTTTGCCGTGCTGGAGATATCAAGTTTTCAACTGGAAACCATTGAGCAGTTCTGCCCATGGATTGCGGGAATCCTGAACATCACGCCGGACCATCTGGATCGCCATCACACATTTCAGGCTTACGTTGACGCCAAGGCACGGATCTTCGAAAACCAGTCAGCGAATGATTTCGCGGTTCTCAATGCAGACGATCCGACTTCGGCTGCATTGCAGTCGAAGATTAAAGCCAGGCTTTACTGGTTCAGCCGCAAGCGGACGTTAGAGAATGGTTCGTTTTTAAAAGGCGACCAGATTATTTTTTGCGAAAACGGAAAAGAGCAGGTGGTGCTGGGCCGCTCTGACATTCAGCTCAAAGGCGAACACAATATCGAAAACGTTCTGGCCGCTGTGACGATGGCCATGCTGGCCGGATGCACCGCTCAGCAGGTGCGGCAAGCGGTGAGCGAATTCCGTGCCGTGGAACATCGCCTGGAATTTGTGACGACCATTAACGGCGTCGGTTTCTACAACGATTCCAAGGCCACCAATGTTGATGCCACCGTGAAAGCGCTGGAGTCATTTCCCGGGAATATTCACATCATTCTTGGCGGCAAAGACAAAGGCAGCGACTACACAGAACTTGTTCCGCTGTTGCGCGCACGGACCAAAAGAGCCTATCTGATTGGCGCCGCGGCGGAAAAGATCAGCTCACAGATACAAGGCGCCACCGAGATCACACATTCAGGAACGCTGGAACGAGCGGTGCGCCAGGCATTCGACTCGGCCAAGCCCGGTGACGTTGTTGTTCTGGCGCCGGCATGCGCCAGCTTTGACCAGTTTGAAAATTATGAGCAGCGCGGGCGCGTTTTTAAGGAGCAAGTGCTCGGACTTGCGCCGGTGACGCTGGGAGACAGAAGTTAGTGGCAAAGCGGGTTGGAATAGATAAATGGCTTTTTGGTTCCACTTTGCTTCTGGTTGTGATCGGCGTGCTCATGGTCTTCAGTGCTTCAGCCGTGATGGCCCACGATCGTTTCGGGTCCGCGTATTACTTCCTCTTCCGCCAGCTTGGCTGGGCCCTGGCCGGCTTAACGGCCATGACGATCATTATGAAGGTTGACTATCGCCGGTGGAAAAGTCCCGGCATAGTCTTTACTTTTCTGGGCCTGACTACGCTGATGCTGGTGGCGGTCTTCTTCCTTGATCGATCGCATAATACGCATCGCTGGATCAAACTTGGCGCGGCATCGTTTCAACCTTCGGAACTGGCCAAGCCTGCGCTGATTCTGTTTCTGGCATTTTTTCTGGAGAGCCGGGTTAAAGCGATTGATGACTGGCGTCATACGCTCTTGCCGGCAATTGTACCCGTGGCGCTGTTTGCCTTGCTCATTGTAAAGCAGCCTGATCTGGGAACGGCCGTTGTCTGCGTGGGTGTTACCGCAGCGATTTTCTATGTGGCGGGAATGCGGCTCAGATTTTTTGGCTATGCGCTGCTGCCGATCATTCCGGCCATGTACTACCTTCTGTTCCACGTAGGCTGGCGTGCACGACGCATGGCGGTCTTTCTTGATCCCTGGTCTGATCCGCAGGGCGCCGGCTTTCACATTACGCAGTCATTGATTGCAGTTGGTACCGGCGGTCTGACCGGAATTGGCCTGATGGAAGGCAAGCAGAAGCTCTTCTACCTTCCCGAACCACATACCGATTTTATCTATGCTGTGGCTTCCGAAGAGTTGGGACTGATCGGCGCAGTCAGTATTGCAATCTTGTTTTCTATTTTCGCCTGGCGCGGGTTCCGCGCGGCGCTTCGCTCACACGATCCTTTTGCGCGCTTCCTGGCGACGGGCATCACGACGATGATCGTAATGCAGGCATTCTTCAATATGAGCGTTGTGCTGGCGCTGCTGCCGACCAAAGGTATTCCGCTACCCTTTATCTCCTATGGGGGATCGTCACTGTTTGTGATGCTGGCGAGTGTAGGTGTGCTACTGAATATCACACAGCAGACGGAATGAAGTTTTTTACTGACAAAAATAAAGGCCGCAGCAGAACGCCGCGGCCATTTTTACTTGTTGATGATGAAATCGTTAACTGACTTTGGCAGCCACCATCACCGTGTCTGCGCCTTCCTGTCTTGTTGGGAGCGGCATGAATTTGACCACCAGAATCAGAACCGCAGAGAGCAACGTCAGAGCGGCGGTGGTGTAAAAATCGGCATTCCAGTTTCCAAATTTCTCGAACATCTTGGCTGCGACCCAGCCTCCACCAATGGAAGCCACGCCTTTGGCGGTGTAGAGGAATCCATAGTTCGAGGTGGCGTGATTGGCGCCGAAGTAGTCGCCGATGATCGCCGGGAACAAGGAGAACATACTGCCCCAGGTGAAGTAAACCGCGATCATGGTGGCAACAAACCATCCGCCGGATAGCTTGCCCAGGGTGAGAACGCTCACAATGCAGAGTGCCTGCAAGGTAAAAGGTATGACCATGGCCATTTCGCGTCCTACGTGATCAGAAAGCCATCCCCAGAAAATGCGGCCACCGCCGTTTGCAACACGACTAAGCGCCAGAGCGGTGACGATCGCGGCGGCGGGAATAGCCATGCCTTTGGCAACGGGTGCGGCTTGCGCGGTGATCATCAAGCCACCTACTGAAGTCAGCACGAACGCCACGTACAGCAGCCAGAACTGCGGTGTCATCATCATCTGGCCGCTGTTGAATTGACCCGTGTTGCGGCGCAACTTAGGTGATACAGGCTTCTTGGCTGCGGGAGAGACGCTGAAGTCCGGGCCAGGATTCTGCAGCACCTGCGCTGCGATGAGGATCGCTAAGCCCTGTCCGATTCCGG
The DNA here is from genome assembly GCA_963755365.1 of Terriglobia bacterium. GTDB lineage: Bacteria > Acidobacteriota > Terriglobia > Terriglobales > Acidobacteriaceae > Angelobacter. The sequence continues at coordinate 574,147 of CAVWJV010000004.1, forward strand.
TATAGACGAATGCGGTGCGGTAATCGGCGACCTTCAGCATGTCGGCAATCATGGGGATGAAGAGAGCTGAGCCTGCGCCAAATCCCGCGGTGATGAACCCGGAGACGGTGCCGCGCTTGTCAGGAAACCACTTTAGGGCGGTGGAAATGGAGCCGCTATAGACAAAAGCTGCACCAAAACCCGCCAGCGAGTAGCAGACGCAGAGCTCGGTGAGGGTTCGCGCATATCCCATTCCGGTCCAACCCAGGCCACACAAGACGCCGCCAATGGAAAGGAAAATGCGTGGTCCAAGACGGTCAATCATCCAGCCCTCTACGGGCGTAATCCAGGTTTCAAAAAAGATGAAGAGAGTGAAGGCGAGCTGAATGCCATGGAGAGACCAATCTTTGTGAGCTGCTTGCAGGGGTTTAACAAAGAGCGTCCAGGCATACTGCAGGTTGGCGATCATGATCATCGCCACAATGGCGCAAACGAACTGAATCCACCGTTTGTACATAGTTGTTCCCTCGTGGAAAGCTAAGTTTTCTGCGTTGCCGCGCGGCGCTCGGCCAGCAGCTTGGCGCAGGCATATACCGTTCTTGTGTGCGGCATGGAAATCTCCAGCCTCTCACCGATCTCAAGCACAGCTCCGACGATTGCTTCCAATTCAAGCGGACGTCCGGCTTCCAGGTCCTGAAGCATAGACGTCTTGTGTTCTCCGACTCTTTCTGCACCGGCCATGCGTTGTTCAATGCTGACCGGCAGTTCCATACCCAGTTTTGCTGCGACTGATTCCGTCTCCTCCATGATGTTGCGCACCAGTTCACGGGTGTGCTGGTTGCGTAAAATCTGGGCCAGCGTGCCGCCGGTAAGTGCGCTGATGGGATTGAAGGCAACATTGCCCAGGATCTTTACCCAGATTTCGCTCCGTAGCCGGGCTGTAACCGGCGCTCGCAGCCCGGACGCTATAAGGGCCTGCGCAATGTCACGTATCCGGTCAGAACGTGAGCCATCGGGCTCACCCAGGGAGATGCGATTTCCCTCGTCATGCTTGATGACGCCAGGCTCCAATATCTCAGTGGCGAAGTAAATCAGCGAACCAACGACACGTTTAGAGTCAATCACGGATGAAACTGCGCCGTTGGGATCTACCTTCTCCAGGCGCATGCCACTGAGCGGACCAGAGTCATTCTGGAAATACCACCACGGGATGCCGTTTTGCGTGCTCACGCAGACGGTCTCCGGACCGATGGCAGCGGAAAGTTGCGGAGCCAGAGGAGGCAGCCCGTGGGCTTTCACGCACAGAAATATGACGTCATACGGAGCGCCATCTTTCAGGTCAGAAATTACTCTGGGGTTTGCAATGAAATCGCCATCGGCGGTGATCACGCGGACGCCATTCTTCTGCATGGCGGCAAGATGAGGACCGCGTGCGTGCAGAGTGACGTCGTATCCGGCCCGCGACATCAGGGCACCGATGTATCCGCCAACTGCTCCCGCACCTACTATGAGATATCTCAACTATTTGACCCCTGATAGTGCCTCAGCCACGGCACGCCTCTGGATTTTGCCGGTGGCCGTGCGGGGAATCTTCTCTACGATGCAAATCTTTTTAGGAACTTTGAAGTCCGCCAGGTACTTCTTGCAATGTTCGATCAAGCCGGATTCAGGATGCGGTTCCCTGAGTACCACGGCAACGGCAACCTCTTCTCCCCAGGTGGGATGCGGCATGCCGAAGGCGACCGCCTCCGACACGCAGGGGTGCGTCAGCATGACTTCATCGATCTCCAACGGGGCGATTTTTTCACCACCGCGGACAATAAGTTCCTTGAGGCGGGCAGTGAGGTGGAGATAACCTTCATTGTCCAGCCGTCCCTGGTCTCCGGTACGGAACCAGCCGTTGGTGAAAGACTTGGCGTTGGCTTCAGGATTGTTCTCATAACCTTCGATGACGTTGGGACCCTGGATTACGACTTCCCCCAATTCTCCGGGCGCCAGCAGATTGCCGGCTTCATCCATGATGCCGATTTTTACTCCGGTCCCCGGGCCAACAGATCCGCCCTTATGTGCACGCGGTGGAAGTGGGTTGGAAGCCATCTGATGGGAGGCTTCCGTCATGCCGTAAGCTTCAAGTACTGGTACGCCGATCAGGTTCTCAATCTTTTCCATCAACGTTGGAGAGAGCGCAGAGCTGCAGGAACGGACAAAACGCAGGCTGCCCACGCCTTCCGGCTTTTCGTTTAGACGAGCCACGGAAAGCTGGTGGATCGTGGGGACACATGAGTACCACGTGGGTTTGAAGTCGCGCACGGTACGCCAGAATGACATGGGGTTGAACTTCTCCGGCACGATAACCGTTCCTCCGCTGCGAAAGGTGGCCAGGGTCGAGGCTACTAATCCATGCACGTGGAACAGTGGCATTACGCAAAGAGATCTGTCGTCGGCAGTCAGACCGTAGGTTGCAACGATATTGCCGGTGGAAATGGCGAGGTTGCGATGTTTAAGCGGGACACGCTTGGGGCGTCCAGTGCTGCCGCTGGTGTGAAGGACCAGTGCGACGTCATCGGGTGAAAGCGGGGAGACGGGAATCGGGTTGGGCCCGTTGACCATGCTTACTTCGCCCTTCTCGTCGGTCGCCACAACATAAATTGGGACCTTCATCTGCTCAGCGGCGCGACGGGCATCCTCAGCGCCTTCTGGCGGGACCAGCATCATCTTGGCGTTGGTGTCTTCAAGGTAAAAGATGAACTCTTCATATTTGTAAGCGGGGTTCAGCGGAGCAGCGGTTCCCGCGATGGATGATGCGAGAAAAGTAACAATGGTTCCCAACCCGTTGGGCAGAACATTGGCCACGCGATCCCCGCGACCGATACCGGCTCCGGCCAGACTTTCCGCGAGTGAATGTACCTGTTTTCGAAGAGACTTGTAAGTGACTGATGTTCCCGTTTCAGGGATGATGACTGCGACAGCTGATTCAGGGGCTTGCTGTATTAACGACGGAAGGTCATTCATGAAGTCGGACTCTCCCAGGAATTCCGAACCATTCGGCCCGGTTATATTTTCACGGCGCGCAAGTATATACCAGAGGCGGCATTGATTTTAGATGCATCCTTGCAATCCACTGAAGATCGCATGTAAAGGATGGACGGTTGGGCAACTGGTTGAAAAGCACCGAGTGCCGTGGTCGAAAACCACCATCAAGCGCTAGTTCCTGGTTCGTTCAGCCGAAGAAGTGATTCAAATCGCTGTATTTAGCATTGGGAGAAACTGGCAACCCGCGTGCTCTTAAGACAGGGTTGGATTAAGATTTTCACCGAAGGAGCCGCCAGATGCGCAACTCACGCAAAGTGCTGATGTCGGGACTTTTTTTAACTGCATCGCTTTTCACCGGGGCGGCTTCGGGCCAGACGAGCCAGCAGTTGACGCAGGCAGGTGGTCCGGCTAACGGCTCGGTGGAACAGATGGCGACAGACAAGTCTGTACCAGATCAGAACAAGTCTTCGCAGCGGGATGCGGCCATGCCGGATAACAAGAGTAGCGCGTCTGCGCAGAGTTCCGCGAATCCCAATCAGGAATCCGCCGCTCAATCCAAAGACGCCGCCCAATCCGGTGACAATGATGAAAAAGACCAAACCACTCATCATCGAAGTCATATCCATCTGGGTACGATAACTATCGGCGCGTCGTATGTTCACTTTCCCGCTGGTTTCTTTCCCTATTATGGCTACGGGCTTTATCCATTCGGCGGCTTCGGTCCTTTCTATTCTCCTTTTGCCTATGGGTTTTATGATCCGTTTTACGGTCCCTACTATCCGGGCATCTATGGCGGGAGCCTGGGTTATGGAGCGGACAAGGGTGAGGTAAAGCTATCAACCAGCGGGAAAGGCGCGCAAGTGTATCTGGATGGCGCGTACGCAGGGCCGGCGGACAAGCTCAAGAACATGTGGCTGGATCCTGGAGCCTACAATCTGTCAGTGTCCGCGCCGGGGCAGCAAAAATTCGAACAAAGAATCTACGTGATCAGCGGGAAGACATTGAAGATACGAGCGCAACTCAGCGCGCAATAATCAGGACTGAACCGAAAGTGGAGGAGAATGAATGAAAATGAAGAAGCTTCTGCCCCTGGTTTTTGTTTTCGCAGCGACGCTGTTAGCCGACGCGCCTCGAGGGACAGTGCCGCGCGCGAGCGCGGAAAAGTACGCAGCGCACGCTGAGCAAAATGGAAGCAGTCTGGGGGCAAGATTGCTGGGTGTCAAAGAAGCTCGCAAGGAATTCGCTACAGACGTAGACCAGTGCTGCATGGTGGTGGAAGTAGCGCTGTATCCGCAGAAAGGTGGCATGCTGGAGGTCTCGCTGACTGATTTTGTCCTTCGCATTACCGGCCAGGACATAGGAAGCAAGCCGACCAGCGCGGCGATTGTCGCGCGGAAAATTGCAAAGACACGCCGAGCCCAATTACGGTGGCAAAGATGTGACGATTTCACCGAGCGTGGGCGTCGGATATGAGACCGGCGGGATCGATCCCGTTACGGGGCAACGCCGCCCTGGAGGCGTAGTCACATCGACTGGGGTTGGCGTGGGTGTGGGAGGTCCGCAGCCGCCGAAGCCGGGATCGACCGATGCTGATCGTCGCACGATGGAATTGGAATTGAAGGAGAAGGGTCTTCCAGAAGGCAATACGGCCACGTCGGTGGCAGGGTACATTTACTTTTCCGCACCAGCCAAGAAAAACGCCAGGTATCAGCTGGAATATATGTTGAATGGCAGCAAAGTCGTTTTACCGTTGTAATCCTGACTCCCAATCGCGACAGATCCGGCGAGTGCTGCGGCGCTCGCCTTTTTTCGTTTGAGGACTAATGCTGGCGGGCAGCAATGGATATCAAGTGGTAATTGCGGGCGGCAAGGAAGGCTTCCCACCCGGATATCACGAATGGCGTGATTTTCTCCAGCTTGTGGTGATTCGTTTTATGTGCCAGGTACATGCCACCAGTCAAAAAGGCGAAGCTGCCGGCGGTGTAAAAGGCGGCTCCGGTCCGAGTCTGCACGAATGGCCGGGCGATCGGGTTCATTTCATGAAAGTTTGGATACGCCAGCCCTCTCTGCGTGGAAAGCGCGTCGGCCGTCAGCGATGCGGCGAGTGACGCGAAGGCGAAGGAATTTGTGCGATCGACAAAACGATGCGGTTGTTCGGGTTTCAACTTCACCATGGCCGCCGCAACCATGGGCTGGACGGTCGCTGGTTCTGAGACTAAAGGCTGCGCAGGTGTCAGGTTTTTGCCGGAAGTGCTGGAGGCGATCACGCGTGTGCTGTTTTCAGCGTCATTGGTGAACATGACCTTTGCGTTGGCGCTGACGGACAACGTAGAAAGCAGAACAAGTAAAGCAGCGGCAAATTTCATGCCAGGTCTCCCAAAACAGATCTCGCAAAATGAGAGCTGTGCGTCATGCCTCTTACTTCGGCACTCTTGTATGTGTGCTTGCGATCAATTTGAAAGCGGTGAGCGGATTGTTGCCGGGAAAGTCCGGTTTAGGAATAAGGCGTAACCTAATAGGACAAGGTTTAATCCCTTAATCCCTTGCAGCTTTTGCCGTAATTACCTAAGTGCATATCAGTGGTGGTTGAGGCTGGCTGAGTCGACGAATAAGGGACTCATCGTTGGATCCAGTTCGGGCCGCAAGCATTCCTGTAGACAATAGCAATCCCTCGTCCACTCGGGACCAGGAACGAAGACTAGGGAAAAAGAATGAAGAACTCGGGATAAACCCATGAGATTCTTGCTTACTCTTCAAGTGTTGAAAGATCCCCCACGTCGCGGCCGAGTTCCTGCGCTTTCAGCAGACGGCGGATAATCTTCCCGCTACGCGTTTTGGGCAGCTTATCTGGAAACGCAACCGCCACCGGCACAGCGATGGATCCCAGTGTGTGACGCACGTGGTCTTTTAATTTGGCTTCCAGTTCGGGCGATGCCACATGTCCTACACGCAGCGTAACGAACGCCTTGATGTTTTCACCTTTGATCTCGTCGGGGATTCCGATCACGGCGGCTTCGCCAACGGCGGGGTGGCTGACGAGGGCGCCTTCTACGTCAGCGGTGCCGATGCGATGGCCAGCGACGTTTAACACATCATCGGCGCGGCCGACGACAGTGAAGTAACCGTCTTCATCGCAAATGGCGACGTCGCCCGTGGTGTATGCGTTGGGAACTTTGCCCCAGTCCTGGGCATAGCGCTCGGGATCGCCATATACAGTGCGGAACATGTGCGGAAAGGGCCGGCGCAGAACCAGAAGCCCGCCTTTGTTGGGAGGCATGCGATTGCCACGCGGATCCACAACTTCAGCAATCACGCCTGGCAGAGCTTTTCCGGCTTTAGCTGGACGTTGCGGGAATGTGCACATGGTCCCCAGGCACGGTCCGCCGGTTTCAGTCTGCCACCAGTTATCGGCAACGAAGCCGGTCTTGCCGTTGCCGCAAATCACTCGATATGCCCACTGCAATGCTTCTGGATTCAGAGGCTCGCCCGCACAGGTGAAAAGACGGATTTTGGAGAGATTGTATTTTTTGGGAAGCTCATCACCATGGCGCATGAACATGCGGACAGCAGTAGGCGCGGTGAAGATCACGGAGACGCCATACTTTTCCGCGACCTCCCAGGCTATGGCGGGATGCGGGAAATCAATGGCGCCTTCGCGGAAGACAGTGGTTGCGCCTGCAAGAAGCGGGGCGTAGACGATATAGGAATGACCGACCACCCAGCCGATGTCGGACGTGCAGAAGAAGACATCGTCGTCGCGGATGTCCCAGAAGCGGGTCATGTGATAGTAGGTGCCGACCATGTAGCCGCCATGCACGTGGACCACGCCTTTGGGTTTGCCGGTGGTGCCGCTGGTATAAAGGATATACAGCGGATCTTCTGAGTCCATCACTTCCGCGGGACAATCTGCTTTCTGCGCTTTCACCAGATCATAAAAATCGACTTCGCGCGGACCAAGCTCAACCGTGGGCGTTCCCCGTCGATGGACCACGACTTTATCGACGAGTTCCAGACCTACGATGGATTCCTCAACAATTGAGCGCAGGGGCACCCGTTTGCCACGACGATAAGTGAAATCGGAGGTGAGGATGATGCGCGCCTGGGCATCTTCAATTCGGCTACGGAGAGCCTGCACGCTGAAGCCGGCATAAACCACAGAATGTATGGCGCCGATACGCGCACAGGCCAGCATGGAGATCACGCCTTCGAGCGAAAGCGGCATATAGATGATGACGCGATCACCCTTTTTCACGCCCAATGATTTCAAACCATTGGCGGTGCGGCAGACGGAGTCAAGCAGTTGCCCGTAGGTGATCTGCTGTTCGGACCCGTCCTCCAGAACCCAGGTGTAGGCGAGTTTGTTTTTGCGTCCGGATTTCACCTGACGGTCGAGCGCGTTATAGGCGATGTTGCATTTGCCGCCCTGAAACCACTCAAATGTCGGATATTTCCATTCGAAGACTTTGTTCCACGGCTGAAACCATTCCAGTTCACCGGCCACGCCGGCCCAGAACCTGTCCGGGTCTTCCACGGAACGTTTGTATTCGGCGGTAAAGTCCTGCACGCGCGCCTGCCCAGCCAGGAATGCCGGGGGATGCAGCTCAACTTCGGTACGAAGCAGCTGCTCAATTCCGGAGTCCGTCTTGACGGGTGGAGTAGCCATGGAAAGCCTCCTGGGTGAGTAGCGCCCATTTGGGAACTGGCGCTAATGGCGGAAGAACCCTATGAGCGGGCATCATACCACTTCCGGCGCCTCGAAGCTGGCGGGGTCGGG